>CALJEN010000001.1 GCA_938073905.1 uncultured Sulfolobales archaeon
TCCAGCTTCTCCATGTCAGACCTCTTCACCCTCCTGACGGCCAGCACGCCCTTCTTGGCCAGGAAGTGCTGGGCCACGTCGTCGATGCCCTTCTGGCAGACGACCACGTTGGCGCCGATGGAGACTATCTTGTCGACCATGGACTTGAGGATGTTCTCCTTCTCCTCGAGGAACTTCCTCATTTGCTCCGGGTTGCTGATCCTTATCTCGGCGTCTATCTCGGTCTTCTCTATCTCCAGCGGCGCGTCCAGGAGGACTATCCTGGCCTTCTCGACCCTCTTCGGCATCCCCGGGTGGACTACCTCCTTGTCAAGGACTATCCCGTAGACCAGCTTGGTGTCGGCGAGGGAGCCTCCGTGCTTCTTTATCACCTGTATGTTGTCTATATCGACGTACTTCCTCCCTCCCCTCTCCTCGACCACCTGCAGCACGGCCTTGACGGCTATCTCCGCGAAGTGGTCTCTGACTCCGTGGACGGCCTTGCTCGTCAGAGAGGTCGACGCGACCTTCTTGAGGGTCTCGAGGTCTTGCGTATCTATGTCCTCAGCTATCTCGCTGGCGTACCTGGTGGCCTCCTCGAGGGCCTTCTTGTACCCGTTGACTATGACGATCGGGTGGACGTTCTTGGCCAGGAGCTCCTCGGCCGCCTTGAGCAGCTCCCCGGCGAATATGACGGAGGTCTTGGTCCCGTCGCCCACCTCCTCGTCCTGACCCTTGGCTATCTGGACCAGCATCTTCGCTGCCGGGTGCTGGACGTCCATCTTGTCTAGCACGGTGGCGCCGTCGTTGGTTATGGTCACGTCCCCTATGGTGTCGACGAGCATCTTGTCCATTCCGCGGGGTCCGTAGGTCGTTCTCAGCATCTCCGCTACAGTTATCGCGGCCATCATGTTGTTCCTCAGGGCTTCGAACCCGGCCGTCCGGGTCGAGCCCTCCTTGAGTATCAGCACGGGTATGCCCTGGGTGGGTACCAACGCCGCTCTAGCTTTCTCCGCCATACCGACTCCCATAGCTTCTACATGAAACTCTTCTATTTAAGCTTTAATGAAGCTATCCGATGACCCGCCCGGTCTCCGCTCTCGAGAGCCCCTCCCACCTCGAGGACGGTGCCGGGGAGCGAGCGGTGGTCGGACCCTCCGGGAGTGGACAGCGAGACCTCCTGCGCGCACTGTCCCCCTCTGCCTGCCGGGCGGTCTCCGGCACTCCGAGCTCTCTCAGCTCTTGTGGGGGCTCCGAGGGTCGCCGAACCTGGCGGAGCGCGCGAGTCCGAGCGGGGAGTGCGAGCGACCGCCGGAGACCACCGGGAGTATATCGACGACGTCCTCCTCGTCGAGCTTCGCGTCGAGTCTGCTGAGCGGCACGGGTCTCTCGTTCACCAGCACTACGAAACCTTCCGAGCCCATGAGTTCAGAGAGCCTCTCGTATCTCTCCTTCAGTACTCCCAGCAGCTCGGTCAAGCTGGACGCCTCCAGGCTCAGCTCACTGCTGCCCACCACGGCCCTGAGAGAGCCGTACAGCCTAACCCTAACCATCGGACCACCGCTACGCGTAGCTCGAGGACATAAATAGAAGCCCGCCGTCGCCGCATGCCCCTATTTATAATTCCAAAGCCAGACTAACGTAGCGGGTCTGCCGGATGCCGAGGCAGAAGAGGAGGAGTCTTCCGGGAGTCCTGCTCCTAGCGGCCTTGATAGCTTCTGCCGTGGCCTTGGGCGTCTACGGCAACAGACTGCTCCCGGAAACCGGGAGCGCAGGACCGGAGACCGGTACCGAGACCCCCACCTCCCCGGAAACCCAGGAGACTACCGCACCGAACATCGCCGTCAACGAGACTGTTGTCACACCGCCCACGAACACCACGTGAGGAGTGCCGAGACCCGTCCCGAAGGGCAGCTCTCCTCGAAGACGCTCGGCGCTTCCTAGCTCCCGTCTCTTCAGGCCGCGCAGCTCCGGACACTATCCTTGGCCTCTAGGTCTCGAGCGCCGACCTCACAATAGCATCGGGATCTTGATGGGGCTCTCCTCGAGGTGCTTGGGCACGTCGAAGCCGTACTTGACCTCCAGGAAGTTCTTGCGGAACTCGACCACCTTCTTCCTGACCTCTCCGGGGTCTCTGCCGTCTATGGCGACCTCCCTGATCAGCCGGGCCAGGTACCTGAAGTCGTCCTCCTTCATCCCGAAGCGGGTCATCTCCTGCGTCCCGAGCCTGATGCCACTCGGGTCTCTCACGGCCTCCGGCGGGTCCCAGGGCAGGAGGTTCTTGTTGACTATGATGTTCGCGTCTTCGAGGATCTTCGCCACTTTAGCTCCACCACCGTGAGGCCTCACGTCGACGACTATGGTGTGAGACATCGTGTAGCCCAGGTGCTCGGCGAGAACCTTGAACCCCTCCTCCGCGAGCGCCTCCGCGAAAGCCCTGGAGTTCCTCACTATCTGGTCGGCGTACTGCTCACCGAAGTGCGTCATCTCGATGGCCGTCACGGCCATTGCCGGGAGCCTGTGCAGGTGGTGGTTGCTCACGAACCACGGGAACACGTACCTGGAGACCTGCTTGTACATCTCCTCGTCGTCGGTGAACACCACTCCACCCTGGGGTCCCGGGAAGGTCTTGTGGGTAGACGACGTGGCTACATCGGCACCCTCGTGTATCGGGTTGGGCCACCTGTTGCCGGCTATGAGTCCCAGCACGTGGGCCACGTCGTGGACTACCTTGGCCCCCACGGAGTGCGCCGCGGCCGCTATCTCCTTGGTCGGGTGGGGGAACAGGTAGACGGAGGCGCCGAGGGTGACGAACTTGGGCTTCAGCTCCTCGATCATCCTCACGGCTCTGTCCACGTCGACGTTCCAGGAGTCCAGGTCGAACGGCAGCTCCAAGTGCTCTATGCCCAGTGCGCCCAGGGTCCCGAACTTCGTGTGAGACACGTGGGCTCCCGCCTGGACCGGAGCTATGAGGGCCCTGTCCCCGGGGTTCGCTAGAACCCGGAAGACCACGGCGTTGGCCACGGTCCCGCTTACGGGTCTGGGCTCCACGTACATGACCTTGAGGAGCTTGCCCATGAGGTCCATGACGAGGAGCTCCACCTCGTCGGTGTAGACGTTCCCCTGGTAGTACCTCCTCCTCGGCTTGCCCTCGGCGTACCTGTGCATCATGTCCGTCAGGTACGCTGCCTCGGCTAGCGGCGACATGACGTTCTCGGATGCTATGAGGTTGATGCACTCGAACCTCCTCCACCTGTTGTGAGTTCTGGTTAGCTCGATTACCTTCTCCAGCTCGGGCGGTAGGGACATGGACTTCCTCCAAACCAACCCTGTCTCGAAGCTATAAATAGGCGTCCCTGGAGCAGCGCGGCTCCTCTGCCGTGCCGCGAGGCTCCTGGTTCTGACAGCGACTATATATATTTAAACACATCCAGAATTACTTGACCACGAGTATGATCAAAGCGCTGCTGGAGATCGTGAGTGCGTACGGAGGCTACCTCGGAGTATTTGCTATAAGCTTCGCATCCAATTCCATACCGTTCCTCGGGGTTCCGTACCTCCTGGCCGTAGCCAGCTACGCGGCTAGAGAGGGGATAAGGCTCGGGTTGCCCGCATACGTGGCGCTGATCCTGGCCTCGGCAGCGGGCTCGACCCTGGGGAAGTTCGTGGTCTACTCCGTTGCGGCGAGCTTCAGGGTCAGGATGAGCGAGAGCACCAAGGACAACCTGAAGTACTTCGCGAACCACACGAAGAGGATCGCTTTCCCGCTGATAGTCCTCTTCGCCGCGACGCCGATGCCTGACGACATACTCTACGTACCCCTCGGGATCGCTAGGTATCCTCTAGCTTACTACTTCCTCGGGGTGTTCGTGGGCAAGACCATCATGGTCTGGCTTGCTTCAACCTACTTCACGATTCTAATCGGCTACCTGGGCGAGGAGCTCACCGCGAACCCCCTAGCAGCGTTGGGAGTGGGAGCGCTGACGCTATACCTGACGTTCACGATCATGAAGATGAACTGGAAGAGGATCGCCGAAGTCTACTCCAAGGAGGGGGTCATCTCCTCCCTCAAAGAGGCCCTGGTAGAGTTCCTGGGCGCGTGTGCGAAGCCCTTCAGGAGGACCCTCTCGGCAGTCCTCTCACTAAGACGTTCTAGGAACGGGCCTGGACCCTCCGAGGCGGAGGAGCCTAGCGGTTAAAAAGAGGGCTTTAGAGGCCCTCAGAGAAGCACGACGAACTCCTCGAACCTCTCTTCTTCCTTCCTCTCCGGCTTGAAGAGGTACCTCGTTAGGTCTACCTCCGCACCCAGGTTCGTCTCCAGGAACCTCACGAACTCCGCCACGGAGTCCCTGATGAACTCGCTCTTGGACTTGCCCGCGTCCCTCGCGGCGACCGTGATCAGGTCGTTGAGCTCCGGAGCGATTCTGAAGGTGACTATCCTAGCGTAGCGAGTCCTCTGTCGAGGAGGGCGCACTAGGATGAACTCGGCACCAGCGTCAGTCACTTTTACACCACCACTTTAGATTCACTCGCCTCATATATTTCCTTATATTTTCTGTACCCCGGGAAGCTTGCGACGCTCGAAGAGCGGGGCGGCGAGAAGCTCTGCTTAGCTAGAGCACCGCTGAGCAGGCTGTCCCGGCTAGCGTCCGAACTCGCAGGGGCTCCTCGGTCGAACGCGGCTCCCCGAAGCGGGGCGTTGGTAGCGCCCGCGCTCCTCCCCCGCGGGCAACAGTACCCGAGGACGCTCGGGACTCCAAAATTATAGCCGCTGCCCTGCCTCAGCTCTTCGCCAATCTGATTACCAGGTCGGCTATGTGCTCAGCCGGGTTTATCCCCGTAGTCCTCATGAAGCCCTCCCACTGGGGTGTCGCGTTGACCTCGTATATCACGTAGCCGTAGTCCGCCTCTCCCACGTCTATGCCCGTGTAGAGCAGGTTCAGCGCTTTAGCCGCCTTCAGGGCTATCTCCTCCAGCTCCTTCGTCACCTCGGCGGTCTCCGTTCTGGCCCCCTGGGACACGTTGGTCTTCCACGTCCCCTCGGGAGAGTACCTGTACATAGCCCCCAGGACGCTGTCCCCCACCGTGAACACCCTGATGTCCCTCTCGTACCTGCGGACGTACTTCTGCACGTAGATCGGCAGTCCGTGCATCTGCAGGAGCCTGCCGATGTTGTACACCATGTCCGGGTCGCTCGCTAGGATGCTCCCGTAGCCCATGCTCCCCACGAGAGGCTTTATGACGACCTTACCCCACCTCTTCGCTATCTCGACTGCGTCGAAGACGTCCTCGACAACGGCCGTCTCGGGAACCGAGAGACCGAGCTTGCGGAGCTCCAGCATGGTCAGGTGCTTGTCGCGGGCTGTCAGGATAGCGTTCACCGGGTTTATCACCACGGTGCCCCGCGACTCGAGCTGTCTGAGCAGGTTGATCCTGCGGAGGAACGTTTCGAGGGTGACGACGTTGCCGAGACCCCTGATAACGGCGGCGTCCAGCTCCTCGAGCCTCGCGTCCGAGCCCACGCCTATCCAGCCCTCGCCATCCGAGACGTACGACACTAGCTTGGACAGCCTCAAGTACACGACCTTCGCGGCGCGCTTCATGAACGCTATCATGAGCTGTCTGCTACTCGAGGTCGGCACGGGCGCGTCATGGATTATGGCGACCTTCACCTGCGACCCCTTAGCGGTGGAGTTGCGAGACTTTTAACCGCCCGGTTCTTGCAGCCCCGGTCCGGCGAGGGTGACCGCTCAGCTCTCCGAGCCTGCGTGATGTTCGCCGCACCATCGTATTGGGGTTCCGGGCTGAGCACCGATGCCTAGCCCCCGAGCCTCGCCACTCTCGGCTCCCCTTGTTCTCCATAGATACTCGTTCACGAGCGCCGATGTTTAAGCCTTTCCGTTCCGAAGCCGCTGTCTGCGGCAGTCTGAGGTAGAGAACCGACATAGCGAAAAGCTTATAAACGTCCAACCTTTAGCACTCAAGAGGTGAGCCGGCACGAAGTTTTGCCCCAAGTGCGGGACGGTGATGGTCCCTCAGAAGACGGGCGACGATTATGTCTACAAGTGCCCCAAGTGCGGCTACGAGGAGATCTCCAAGACTGGAGAGAGGTACAGGCTATCCGGAAAAGCAGGCTCGGAGCCCAAGGTGAAGACGACCTCCCTCGTGAGCGAAGGGGGAGGGCTAGCGAGGAGTCGGGAGGAGATAGAACAGGAAAAGGAGGAGTTCTACGAGATACTCCTAGACCTCCTTAGCGAGGAGGAGAGCAGCGAGGAGACTAGCTGAACGTTCGGTACCTCAGTATAGCGACGGCGCCACCGAAGGCCTTCCTGATCCACTCGTACTCCATGAACTCCTCGTCCACCACCACAACCCTGGCGCCGCTGGACTCGGCTAAGCTCTTCAGCTCCACCATCCTGGGGTGATCCTCCGCTATGATGAGGGTCTCCACGGCACCCATCTTGAGGCTCTCGACTATCTCCGACTCACCGTAGATCGCCAGCCCGTCGTCCTTCGCTAGGTGGTACTTGAACGCGTCCAGCAGCTCCTTCGTCTTGTGGTACTTCGTCTCCTTTATGTACTCCTTCGCCTTCTCGACGAGCTCTCTGAGGCCCGGCTCTCCCTGGGAGCTGACGTCCAGAGGGCTTCCCACGATCAGCTTCCGGAGGCGGTAGTCGAGGTAGTCCCCCTTGACGAAGTCCAGCTTCGAGTACCCTGGACCCCCCACTATGAGCCCCTTCAGCTTGCCCGCCTCAAGTAGCGGCACGAAGTAGCTGCTGGCCTTCTCACCGACCTTCTTGTAGAACTCCTCGACCATCTCCTCGATTATCCTGTCGAACCTCCTCTGAGACCACCCTCCCCTGCTGTGCTTCCCGGGAATGTACGCCTCCAGCTCGTCGAGGACGACGACCGCTCCGCCCTTCAGGAGGCCTACGGTAGCCTCGTCGCGCTCCACGATCAGGAGACCGTAGACGTCGCTCTCCTCGACCATGCTCTCGAGGAACTCCGTGTGGAAGTACTTGTCGGTCCTGTAGAAGAACACGCTCACCTGCTCGGGGGGAGAGAAGACCAGGACTACGGTCTCCCCGGTCTCGTCGTGCTCCCCGGCGAAAACCACGAGGCCGTTCTTGGGTATTTTTGGTATCTTCAGAAGTCTCTCTATGGCCGCCTCCAGTGCGAACTGGACCTTAGACCTAGTCCTCTTCAGCTTTATGTTCTCCGTGATCGACAGCTCCTGCCTCAGCATGTTCACTACGTCTCCCACGGGTCTGCCCGGCGGCACGTAGAGGGAGAGGAGGGTCGTAGCGTGCGCGCTCCACTTCTTCAGCTCTCTGATGAGGCGCTTGAGCTCATCCTTTCCTATCTCGAGGCTCTCGGAGCTAAATGCTCGGCACCCCTGCGACCTCCCGCGCGGTTCTTTTAAGCTATTAGTCCTCCTGTGTCGCTGGTCTGAGGGTCACGATGCTGTTATCTGCTATCCCGCGGCTCTTCAGTTCCGGAGAACCCCAGACCTCCCCCGGTGGGACCTCCTCGTCCACGATCACCGCAAGCTTAATCCTCTTTCCATGGACCGAGATCTCGGCGTACTCCCCTATGGAGAGTTCCTTGGCCAGCTCCGGATTCACGCGCAGACTATCGGGCTTCACAGCCGGGCTGTGCTTCAGCTTCACTCTCTTCTCCTGGAGAGGGCCCCTCTGCTTCCTCAGGGCCTCCGCCGGGGGTATCACGGAGAGCAGGACCCTTATGTCCCTCTTCTTCTCCTCCTGTCCACTTTCAGACGACACAGGAGTAGGGCACCTAGCGTGTTTTCAGCCCTGATCTTATAAGCTCTCGCACCTCCGTCCTGAGCCACCGGCGCTTCCGAGTCCGGCACCAACCTTAACCCGCCTGCCGGAGTCTTCCAGTAGCGAGGGATATTCAGAGTTGCTGAAGCCGCAGAGCTCGCCGGGCGTCGAGCTGGGTCGGAGCAGCTCTAAGGCCCTGGACTGGGAGTGCCGCGGCCGGGATTTGAACCCGGGTCACGGGCTCGAAAGGCCCGCATACTTGACCGGGCTATACTACCGCGGCACCGGATAGCGTTCGACTATGGCGACTTATAAGAATCGCCTCGAAATCGGGAAGGTGTGGGTCACGGGCAAGGTGCTGGAGTTCGTGGGGCTCGCCGAGGCCCTCGAGAGGCTCCTCAGGAAGGCCTCGATGGATATCGGTGGAGAGACCGTCCGCGTTCAGGATGCCGTAGGCAGGCACTCCTTCAGGGACTACGCCTCCAAGGTCGACCTGCCCCCCTACGATAGGTCTGCCGTGGACGGGGTTGCGGCGAGGTTCTCTGACGTCGCTGGTGCCTCCGAGAGCTCCCCCGCGGTGCTCAGCCTCGCCGGCAGCGTAGACGTGGACAGCGTCGAGGTCCCGCCGGTGGGGCGCTCCGAGGCCGTTCTGGTGTCCACGGGGGCTCCAATACCGAACGGAGCCGACGTCGTGATACCGATAGAGTACTGCCTCGTGAAAGGGGAGAGCGTCTACGTCTACAGGTCTTACCCGAGGTACGCGAACATTTCGTTCCGGGGGGAGGACCTCAGAGTGGGAGACCTCATAGTCCGCAGGGGCACCAGGCTGAGGCCGTGGCACGTAGCCGCCCTAGCCGCTTCCGGCTACGACCAGGTCGAGGTGTTCAGGAGGCCGAGGGTGGCCGTGCTGAACACGGGCGACGAGGTACTGAAGGGGCTGGTCCCGAACGTGACATACTACGTGGTGTCCTCGTACGTAAAGGAGGTGGGAGGGGAGGTCGTCTACTGGAGGGTCGTCCGGGACGATGTCGGGGAGATCTCGGAAGCCCTGAGGGAGGCGCTGGATGTGGTCGACGCGGTGGTAGTCACCGGAGGCACCTCGGTCGGAGCCAGGGACGTGGTCCCGGAGGCCGTCCTGAGACTCGAGGGCTCCGAGGAGGTGTTCCGGGGCGTTAGGATAAGGCCGGGGAGAACCGCGAGCGCGTACGCAGTGAAGGGGAAACCCGTGCTCCTAGTCTCCGGCCTCCCGGTGGCGGCTTACATAAGCCTGGACCTCTTCCTCGTTCCCCTCCTGAGCAAAGCCTATGGCTCCCCTCCGGAAGCGAGGCCGAAGATCTCCGGGAGGCTGACGAGGAGGCTGCCGAACGAGGTGGGCTTCAGGTCCTTCTACAGAGTGGTCGCCTGTAGAGACCGGGATGAGGTCTTGGTGGTACCGCTGAGGCTCACCGGCTCGGGCATTCTATCGACCCTCATAAGGGCCAACGCGATCCTCGAGATACCCGAGGACCTCGAGGGGTATGAGGAGGGCTCCAGGGTCGAGGTCACGCTGATCAACCCGCTCGAGGACTGCTCCGGAGTCCTCACCTCCGGGGAACCTCGCTCGTGATCCGCGGGCCGCCCGGGGCCGATGCGCGAGCCAGTCCCTCACCCAGCGGCCTCGTATATTATCGCGTGAAAGCATCAGCCCTCGGTGGAAAGGGTGGAGCGCGATAGCTTGATCGAGGCTCTGCTCAGGGAGGAGCTCAGGGTAGCGAACAAGCACCTCCCCCGCTCCAGAAAGCCCCTCGGAGAGCTGCTGAGCGAGGAGTACCCGAGCGTTCTATGCAGAGACGGGACTCTCCACTTCTTCAGGAAGAGGGAGCTGGAGAGGATCTCGAGCCTCGTCGAGAGGGAGCACTGGGACCGCCTGCTCCTTCCGATCGTCATCGCCATAGTCCCGGAGTCCGAGAGCTTCGTAGGCGTAGTGGAGGACAGGTACGCCGCGGAGCTCATAGGCAAGATACTGGGCCTAGAGTACCGTGGCGGTACCCTGTTCCTCTACAAGCCGCAGCTCTACGAGCTCAGGAGGGAGTACTCTACCATATTTCAGTTCGCTCTCTCCTACACCGCAGACCTCACAGCCGACTCTCTACCGTTGTAAACCATCGCTCTACGGCGAAAGCTCCGCGCTGTCGCCCGATCTCTTCGCAACGTACCGAGCGCGTTCGGAGCCTCGCCGCACTGGAGAGAGCGTGGTTTACCAGCAGTTCCTGAAGAGCGAACCTCGCGCTTCACGTCATCCCCGGAGGCCGCGAGGCCTCCCGGGCCGGGGAGTCTCAATGCTGTGAACATCGGCGCTGAGACGCGGAGGGACTCATCAGCTCGCGAGCCCGACAACGATCGAGGATCGCTGGTTGCGGTAACGCATATTATCCGTCCCCCTCGTAAGGTTCTGGTGTCCCGTTGAGCGACGTCGTGGCGAGCATAGAGGCCGAGGCCGAGAGGATACTCGAGGACGCAAGGAAGAGAGCCCAGGCCATAATAGCCGAGGCCAAAGAGGAGGCCGAGCGCATCCTGGCCGACGAGAGCTACAGGAGGGAGGTCGAGGAGTACAGGAGGTCTCTGGAGAGCGCTCTGGAGAGGGAGGTGCGAGAGGTCCTGGACCAGGCCGAGGGCGAGGCGAAGAGGATACTCTCTCTGCCCGAGGACTATTTAGTCAGGCTAGCCAAGACTATCGCCTCGAGGATCGCGGGGACTCCCGTTGAGTAGTGTCAGGCGAGCGATCCTAAGCGATCCCGACGTCGCTCTGAGGCTGGTGCTGGCGGTACCGAAGGACTACGCGGAGGAGCTCTCGGAGCTCCTACTAAAGCTGGGGGTCGTGGAGCCCATAGTCCTGGAGCCGGGTAGCCCGGTGCTCAGGGAGCTCGAGGGCTACTTCTCCCTCCTCGAGAGAGCCAGGAACCTGTACGGCTACCTCGAGTCGAACATCGAGGAGAGGACCGTCGTGCGCGTGGAGGTCCCCCAGGAGAGCGTTAGGAGTGCGGTGGAGTCTCTAGTCAAGAGGGTGGAGGAGGTACACGGCGAGGTCAGGAGTATCAACGAGATGATAGCCTCGCGCGAAGCAGAGGCGGAGAGGCTGGAGGCCGCAAGGATGCTGGTGGAGGCCCTGCTGAGCAAGTACCCCGAGGGGGGAGCCTCCCTGCTGGAGTACACCGGGAGCAGTCTGGTCGTCAGGTCCGTGCTGGCCACCAGGGGAGCCTACGAGCAGCTGAGGGGGAACTCCATTGCCGTCCTCGCGGAGGTGGAGTGCGGGAGGAGGGTAGCGGCGGCGCTGGCCTTCAGTCCCGAGGCCTTCGAGACACTAGCCAAGACCGTCGGGACCGAGGTGGAGCTCCTCGACTTCCGAGAGTATTCCGGCGAGTCCCTGAAGGAGATAGCCTCCAGGCTGAGCGAGAGGATAGGCGAGGTGAGGAGGTCTGCGGAGGAGCTCAAGGGTAGGAAGAGGGAGGTGCTCAAGACAGCGGTCAGGGATATAGCGGTGCTGAAGTCCCTGGTGGAGAGCGAGTACGAGAGGCTCAGAGTCCTCCAGAGCGCCGCGAGCTCGAAGTACGTTTCGGTGATCACCGGCTGGGTGCCCAGGTCTAAGGTCGGCAGCCTGCTCGAGAGGCTGGGCTCCTACCCCGCTTACGCCACCGTGGTCGAGGGCGAGAGCCCTCCGGTGGACTTCAACAACCCCAGACCGTTCAGACCCTTCGAGCTGATAACGGAGCTCTACGGCATGCCGTCGCCGCACGAGTGGGACCCCACGCCGCTCCTCACGTACTCCTTCCTGCTCTTCTTCTCGCTCATGATGGCCGACATCGGCTACGGTCTGGGGATCGTCCTGGCCACGAGGTACCTGCTGCCGAAGTTCGTCGCCGACCCGGAGTCCCCGGGGTTCGTGCGGCTGAAGAAGGTGCTCTACGCATGTGGAGCTCTGAGTGCCCTCGTGGGGGTGGCGTCCAAGAGCTTCCTGGGCTCCATGCTGGGCTGGCTCGTGCCGCTCGAGAGGCCCCTCATCAACACCCTCGACATCATGTCGATGATAGGGATGAGCCTCGTGCTGGGGCTGGTCTTCACCTTCGCGTCGCACACCGTAGCCCTAGCCAAGAGCCTCAAGCTCCGCAGGGTCTACGACTCCCTCTACGAAGTGGGCATGCTGGTCCTAATGGTCGGCGGCCCCTTCGTGGTGACGAGAGTCTTCGGACTGCGGTGGATGGAGGTGCCGGACCAGCTCTTCACCGTCTCCCAGTCTCTGGTCGTCGTGGGGATAGCGCTGGTCGCGTTCTCCAAGGTCAAGATCGTGGGCGGCATCGGGAGCTTCCTGTGGCTCTTCGACGTGGTGGGGATAGCCGGCGACGTGTTCTCCTACGTCAGGATAGCCGGCATAGCCTGCGGAACGGCGTTCCTAGCGGAGGCCTTCAACAGCATCCTCTCGGGGGCCGTCAGCAGCTTCGCGGGGCTGAGCTACGCTGTCGGGATCGCTCTAGGGGTCGTGCTGGCACTGCTCCTGCACACGCTGAACCTAGCCCTCTCGGCCGTCAGCCCCTTCGTTCACTCCCTGAGGCTCTGCCTCTTCGAGATATCGTCGAAGTTCTTTGAGGCCCAGGGAAGGAGGATAAGGCCCGTGAAAATGGTGGTCGGGAAGGTGGTGGTCTAGCTCGCAATGACTGCCTCTCGGGTGCGACACGTGTGAGCCGAACCATCGTTTAGATCACCAAAATTTTCTTATACCTAGCCGTAATGTCTTAAAACCCCGCTCTCCTCTAACCTGAGGGATAGACGTGGAAGCCCAGATGCTGGCCTACCTGGCACCAGCCCTGGCGGAGGCCCTGGCCGTCGTAGGAACCACGCTGGGGATCAGGAAGGCCGCGTCCGTCGGCCTCTCGATAATATCCGAAGAGCCAGCCATGCGCGCGCCCGTCCTCCTGCTCTCCTTCCTCCCGGCAACCCAGACCCTCATCTACGGATTCGTCTTCGTCTACTTCATGTACTCTCAGCACCTGCCGGCCGCGGCTGCCAAGTACGGCGGGACAATGCCCGTGACAACGGCGCTGGCGTTCCTGGGAATATCCCTCTTCGTGGGGTTTGCCCAGATGTTCTCGGCGTGGGGACAGGGCTCGGTGTGTGCGGACGCCGTGTCCCTCCTGGTTAAGACCAGAGGCGGCATATTCTCCATGGGACTGATACTGGCAGCCTACGAGGAGCTCTTCGGGATGCTGGGGCTGGTCTACGGGCTCCTGATGGTCTCTCTGGTGATCTGATGAGCTCTATCGAGTCGCTGCGAGAGGCCGTCCTGAGGAAGGCGCGGGAGGAGGCCGAGAGGATACTGGCGAGTGCGCAGGAGAGCGCTAGGAGGATCCTCGAGGAGGCTAGAGAGAGGAAGAAAGCGATCATAGAAGCCGAGAGGAGCAGGGTCGTCTCGGAGCTGGACTACGAGGCTAGAGTAGCCGAGGCCAAGGTGAGAGCTAGGCTCATCGTTAGCAAGGCTAGGCGCGAAGTCGTTGACAGGGCCGTCTCGAAAGCTATGGAGATTCTGGACAACCTGTCCCCGGATGTCAGGTCGACGTCCTTGAAGAACCTTCTGGAGGAGGCTGTGGAGGAGGTCGAGAGGAGCCTGGGCAGGACGAGTAGGCTGGTAGTGTACGTCTCCGAGAAGGACGCTCAGCTCGCGAGAAGGGTCGCCAGCGAGGTAGCGAGGCTCCGCGGGGTTGAGCTGGAGCTCCGAACCTCAGAGATCTCCGGGGGCGTCGTAGTCGAGGATCCCGAGGGTAGGGTAAGGGTCGACAACAGCTTCGACTCGAGGATCTCCGTGCTAGCCTCGCGGCTGAGCAGAGGCTTTGCGAAGGAGGTGATTCTTTGAAGCCCTCCAAGGAGGTCTCCGTGGGTCTCATACGGACACTGCTGGCCAGACCCCCTAGGGTAGGCGACATGATCGACGCGGCCCTGAAGGATCTGGAGGTCAGCCTCGAGGCCGTGCTGCAGGAGCGCGGGTCCAGGCTTATGTACTCGAACCTCCGCGATGTGAGGTCTTACGAGGAGCTGGATAGGCAGTCCCGTGCTATCGTCAGGAGTGAGGTCGAGGAGGTGACCAGGTTTCTACCGCAGGAGTACCTGGACTTCGCTAGGACGTTCTTCGACCTGGGGGAGCTGGAGAGACTCTGTGCGTCCCAAGCGCAGCCCTCCCCCGCTGCGGAGGAGAGAGGCTCCTCCGCGGCAAGCCCTCCCTGTGACAGTGGGGAGGTCGAGAGGTTCTACGCCGACTACCTGAAACGCTTGAACCGATCTCTCGCTGAGATAAGGGAGGATGGGGCCTGGGCCTACGAGTTCGCGAAGTCTCTGGTGGCGCTGCAGTACTACAGGTACCTCAGGAACGCCGAGCTGCTCAAGCTAGGAGCCGACGGCTTCGAGAGGTTCGCCAGATCCCTGGGACTGTCCCCTCTGAGCGAGCTGCTCCTCGGAAAAGCCATAGACTCCCTGAGCCGGCTCGACAAAGCGGGGCTGTCCAAGTACACTATCTACGAGGCTGCCGAAGCCCTGGGTATGGCTACCCACATGCTCTCCTACAGGGAGGGCCTCGTCGATCTACTGACCCTATTTTTGGTCACCAAGTACTACGAGCCCAGGGTGGCGCGCTACGTTTTCCTACCCAGAGCCCTCAGGAGGTGGTGAGCCCTGTCCGCACTTAGGAAACTCAAGCTCGCGGCGGTGGTCAGGAGGGAGCTAGCACCCCTGTTCAGGATCCTGGGGCTGGTCGACGTCGTGGAGGCGGACGACGGGGTCAGCGCGTCCATGGCCGTACAGGAGCTCCTGAGCTCGGGAGAGGTGGCCGTGATACTAGTGCAGAAGTCCCTCCTGAGAGCGTCGAGGCTCCCCGCAGAGGTCTACAGCAGCACCTACCCCGTGGTGGTCGAGATACCCGACGAGCCCGGAGACCTCGAGGTGGAGCCCAGGGACTACTACCGAGACCTCGTGCGCAAGTTCGTCGGATACGAGATCCACCTGGGGTGAGGAGCGTGAGCGGCAGCTCCGGGAGGATATACAGGGTCTCGGGTCCCCTCGTCGTAGCCGAGGGGCTCTCGGGAGTCATGATGTACGAGGTCGTCAGAGTGGGCGAGGAGGGACTGATAGGCGAGGTAATAGCCATAAGGGGAGACAGAGCGTACGTCCAGGTCTACGAGGAGACCTCGGGGCTGACCGTGGGCGAGAGGGTCGTGGCCACCGGCAGACCCCTCTCAGCTGAGCTGGGCCCCGGTCTGATAGGCTCTATATACGACGGGCTCCAGAGGCCAGAGAAGGAGATAGCCTCCAGCACCGGGAGCATATTCATAAGGCGAGGCGTCAGCGTCCCCTCGCTGAGCCGAGATACCAGGTGGAGCTTCGAGAGGAGCAGAGACGTGAAGCCCGGGGATAAGGTGAACCCCGGAGACCTGATCGGGTTCGTCAGGGAGTCCCCTCTGATAGTTCACAAGATCATGGTGCCACCCGAGGTCGGAGGGTACGTGAAGTGGCTCGCCGAGGACGGTGAGTACACGATAGAGGACCCCGTGGCCGTGGTGGCGTCTGGTGACAGGGAGTACGAGGTGAGGATGTACCAGCTCTGGCCCATCAGGAGGCCGAGGCCCTACGCGGAGAAGCTGAACCCCGTCGAGCCCCTCATCACCGGGATAAGAGTCATAGACTACGTGTTCCCGATGGCGAAGGGAGGGAAGGCGGCCATACCTGGAGGCTTCGGCACGGGGAAGACCGTGGCCCTCCAGGAGATAACCAAGTGGAGCCACGCCGACATAGCCATCTACGTGGGCTGCGGCGAGAGGGGCAACGAGATGTCGGACGCTCTGACGAGCTTCATGAAGCTCATGGACCCGAGACGCGGGAGACCGATGATGGAGAGGTCCGTCTTCATAGCCAACACGAGCAACATGCCGGTGGCGGCCAGGGAGACCAGCGTCTTCCTGGGGGTCACCATAGGCGAGTACTTCAGGGACATGGGCTACGACGTGGTCATGGTGGCGGACTCCACCAGCCGCTGGGCGGAGGCCATGAGGGAGATAAGCGGCAGAATGGAGGAGATGCCAGGCGAGGAGGGCTTCCCGGCATACCTATCGAGCAGGCTCGCGGAGTTCTACGAGAGAGCGGGGAGGGTCAGGGCCCTGGGAAGACCCGAGAGGTACGGAAGCCTCACGATATTCGGTGCCGTGTCGCCTCCGGGAGGAGACTTCGGCGAGCCGGTGGTCAGGTCGACGGTCAGGTACGTCCAGTGCTTCTACGCACTAGACTACGGTCTGGCCACCCGCAGGCACTTCCCGGCGATCAACTGGCTCCTCAGCTACAGCCTCTACACCGACTTCGTGAAGGACTACTGGAACAAGCTGACCAGCTGGAGCGAGTACAGAGAGGCGTTCCTGAAGATCCTCCAGCGGGAGGCCGAGCTGAGCGACATAGTGAGGCTCGTAGGGCCCGAGGCCCTGCCGGAGGAGGACAAGCTCGTGCTCGAGGTCGCCAGGATGATAAGGGAGGACTTCCTGCAGCAGAGCGCGCTGAACCCGGTCGACGCCTACTCGCCTCCCGAGAAGGGAGTGATGATAGCAGAGGCCATTATGGAGTTCTACAGGCTCGCCAGGAGGGCTCTAGCCAAGGGAGCGACTGTCGCTAGAGTGCGAGAGCTGAAGAGCAGGTCGGAGATCGCCCAGCTGAAGTACTACACGCTCAAGCAGCTGTCCGAGGAGGTCTTTAAGAAGGTAGTGGACGACGTGAGGTCGGAGTTCAGGGATCTGCTGGGAGGTGAGTGAGAGGTGTCTCGCGAGAGGCTCTTCGTCAAGTCCACGAGGCAGATCTTCGGTGTCAGGGGCTCGCTGCTGTTCGTGAGGGCGATAGGGGGGATAAGGTACGGAGAGCTGGTGGAGGTATCTCTGGACGGGACATCGATCCTAGGCCAGGTCATAGACGTGAGCAAGGACGCTGCCGTAGTCCAGGTCTTCGGCTCCACCACCGGGGTGACGCCCGGGAAGAGCGTGGTGAGGTTCTACGGAGAAACCATAAAGGTACCGGTATCCTCGGACATGCTCGGCAGGATATTCGACGGACTGGCGAGACCGATCGACGGGGGTCCCCAGCCGATCCCCGAGGACTATCTAGACATACACGGCAGCGCCCTCAACCCAGCTCTGAGAGTCCCGCCCTCCGAACCCATCGAGACCGGCATATCGGTGATAGACGGGCTGCTGACCCTGGTCAGGGGCCAGAAGCTCCCCATCTTCAGCGGCTCCGGGCTCCCGCACAACAGGATCGCGATGCAGGTGGTCAGGCAGGCAGCCGTGAGGGGGTCTGGGGAGAGCTTCGTCGTCGTCTTCGGTGCCGTGGGAGTAGCGTACGAGGAGGCCGCGTACTTCCTGCGCGAGCTCAGGTCGATGGGCGCACTGGACAGGACCATAGCTTTCATAGCTCCCGCTTCGGCTTCCACAGTAGAGAAGCTAGCGCTGCCGAGGGTGGCACTCACGGCCGCGGAGTTCCTGGCCTGGAGCTACGACGCGCACGTCCTGACAATACTGACCGACATGACGAACTACGCCGAGTCCCTCAGGGAGATCTCGGCCGCTCGAGAGGAGGTGCCGGGGAGGAGGGGCTACCCCGGCTACATGTACACGGACTTGGCGACGATCTACGAGAGGGCCGGGAGGGTCGCGACCAGGAAGGGGAGCATGACCATAATGCCCATACTCACCATGCCGGACGACGACATAACGCACCCCATCCCGGACCTCACCGGGTACATCACTGAGGGCCAGATAGTCCTCTCGAGGGACATGTGGCGGAAGGGCATCTACCCGCCCGTCGACGTCTTCCTCTCGCTCTCGAGGCTGATGAAGGAGGGGATAGGTGAGGGCAAGACGAGGGGAGACCACAGGGAGCTCTTCTCGCAGCTCATATCGTCCTACGCCGAAGCGCAGTACCTCAGAGAGCTCTCGGCCATAGTCGGGCTCGAGTCCCTCACCCCCAGAGACAAGAAGTACCTGGACTTCGGAGACCTCTTCGAGAGGAAGTTCATAAACCAGGGCGAGCGGGAGAGGAGGACCTTCGAGCAGACCCTGGACGTAGGCTGGGAGGTGCTGTCGGTGCTGCCCGAGGAGGAGCTGAAGCAGATAAGCCCCCAGACTCTGAAGAAGTACCACGTCAAGTACAGGCTCGGAGTGCAGACCCGGAGTGGGTAGGAGGTAGATGAGCTCCGGGGAGACCCTAAAGATCTCCAGGCCCACGAAGATAGAGCTGATAAGGCTCAGGAGGAGGCTCATTCTAGCTAGGAGGCTGCACAGGATACTGCGCGACAGGCTGACCCTCCTGATCCAGGAGTTCTACATAGCGCTGCGCAAGACCTTCGAGCTGAGGAAGAGGCTCAACGAGCTCCTCTCGGAGGTCTACCCGAGCTACTACACGACGCTGAGGATCCACGGCTACGAGTTCCTAGACCTGGTCTCGAGGCTCACCGCGGCGGAGCTCAGGGTCGTCGCTGGGACGAGGAACACCGTGGGGGTGAGCGTCCCCATGATAGAGCTGAGGGAGGTGCCCCGGAGCTCCCCACTGATACCGGTAGAGTCCTACAGCGTGCAGCTCAGGAGGGAGGAGCTCCTGGAGCTGCTCGTCTCGCTGGCCGAGTACGAGAAGTCCCTCCTGCTCATAGGGAGCGAGATAGCCCGGACCAGGAGGAAGGTGACGATGCTGGAGAAGATCCTCATACCCAGGATCCTGAGAACGATAGCCTACCTCAAGATGAAGTTCGACGAGATGGAGAGGGAGGAGAAGGTCAGGATGATGAGGACTAAGGCAGTGCTCGAGAGGTCTCGCGCTTCTCACTAGCCTTCAGCATGGCCTCAACCATGCTCCTCATGGTCTTCTCGGGCTCGCGAGACTTCATTACCGCGGATGCTACCAGGACTCCACTCGTCCCCAAGCGGATGGCGGCCTCGGCGTCCTCCGCCGACGTTATCCCGGCCCCCGTGAGTATTACCACGTCCCTGTTGTAGCGCCTCACCGCGGCTACGGAGTCCGTGACTACCTCCGGCTTCACTCTGGACACGGCGAGCCCCGTACCTATCAGCTCGGGCGGCTCTACCGCCACCATGTCGGGTCTCAGAACGGCCGCTGCCGCCGCCTCCAGGGGCTTCGTCGCGCACACCAGGACTCTGAGCCCCAGAGACCTGGCCCTCTCGACCAGGAAGCCTATCTCGTCGAGCCTGAGCCTCCTCTCGCTGTGGTTGGCTATGAACCCCACGGCTCCAGCCTCCTTGATGGCCTCCGGGGGCACGGCGCCCGTGCTAGCTCCCGGCTCGACGGGGTCTGCGTGTTGAGCGAAGACCGGGACCTCGAGGATGCTCGAGAGAGACCTCAGCTCCGTGAAGGGTGGCGCTACGATGAGCGTGGCCGAGCCCCTAAAGTCTAGGTACACTCTCTCCGCGGCTCTCCCTATAGCGAGGGCTCCGCTCCCGATGGCGGATTCGTAGGCCTTGAAGTTCACGACGAGTATGGGCTCTCTGAGATCCAGCGCGACCGTAGAGACACCTTCCGGGCTAGTCTAGTCTCCCTCCTTACTCTCCCTGCTCAGCAGCTCCGTCTTTATTCTCGGCTCCGCAGCCCTGGGCGCTCCCTCGACCTTAGTGAACCTCTCCTTGAGCTTCTCCAGGACCTCGGGGAGGGTCGTGTACTCCATCTCCTCGGGTCCCAGCCTGTGGGGCATGAAGGGTCCGTGCCTCCTCATGTAGTCTGCCACCAGCTGGGCCGTTCTCCTGGTCTCGTCGAAGGCCGGGTCGTCGAAGAGGTCCACGGGGCCTATGAGCCTGGAGTTCTTGACCTGGAACCCCAGACCCACCAGCCTCGGTGGCCCGTCGAACCTAGTGCACTTCGCGTACCTCTGGGGCACGGGCATGAGCGGTCCGTGGTGTGAGCCCCTCATCCACCCGGCCACCAGGTGGGGGAACGCGAACGCCTCGAGCACCTCGCCCATCGCTGGGAAGCCAGCCTGGACTCTGACCACCGCGACCGGGTCGTCCTTGCCGACGTACCTCCCGGCTATTAGGCTGAGCCTCTCCACGCTGACCGCCGCGGCTATCTCGCCGTCTATCCTCCTGTAGACCCTCCTGACTATGAACCTCGCCGGAGTGCCGATGAGAGCCAGGATGTCGTACATCTCGTCGGGAGCGTTGAGGACCACGGACCTGCCCTCGAATACGTCGTAGACCTCGAACTTGAAGCCGGTGTGGAGCTTCGGGTCTATGACTAGGCCGGCGGTGTTGAAGGGATCGGCGAAGACTCTGAACATCGGCAGGTTGAAGGCTCCCGGCTCCGTCTTGTCGGCCATGAACACGGCTATGGGCTCGGAGGGCCTCTCGACGAACTCCATCTCGGCGACGCTGGGCCCCAGACCGCGCACGTTGCCCGAGAACGCCTCGCTGAGCAAGTCCTGGCCCGCCGCGTATAGGCCGAGCTCTCTAGACACCTTGGCCGCCTCCTGGAACGCCGTCCAGGCGACCTCGTGCACCTCCGGGGAGTCCGCCCCCTTCCTATGGGTCATTATTAGCTCTAGGTCGTCGCCGGCGTTCGTTACGTAGAAGTCCGCTATGACTCCCTTGGCCTTGGCCTCCGCGAGAACCCTCGTAGCAGCGGCTATGGTGTCCGGGTGAACGACTACGTGTCCGGCGACAGAACCTATGTCTGCCTTAATCACCGAGACCGTGGTCTTAACCCTTTCCATACCACTCGCCGAGCTGGTAGTTGTGCCGAGAGTATAAGAGCGTCAGCGATGCGGCATCCTCTAGCCTCCACTCGCACGCGCCTGAGCCCCGTACTCTCCGCGGCTTCATGATCGTCGCGGCCAGCGATGGCGCGATCCACTTCCGCCGATAGCCGGTCGAAATCCTTTTAATTGTCCGGAGCGGAGTAACTGCCGGTGAACCCGTGTCCCTACCTAGGTTCGAACTCAAGAGAGCTGAAGACTACAAGACCCTACACGCGAGCGGTGCCATAGTTGCGCTGAACCCGAACGAGGCTACGATAATATTCTTCGTAGAGAAACCGGTTCCCAGGGTGAACCCCGACGGCTCCATGGCCATCGAGACGGTCGAGCGGGAGCTCCTGGTCGAGGTGAAGCTATCCCCGGTCGGGATGAAGTCTCTCGCCATGGCGTTGCTAAACAACATTCAGAGCTTCGAGAAGGTGTTCGGGGAGATAAAGGTCCCCGCGGTAACTGAAAGGAGGGAACGTGAGCTGAGCATATAACGAGCCGTTGTCGCGTAGTCAACACTTTACGACTACGAGTTCCACCCCGGCCCTGGAGGCCTCGGTGGCTTTCGGGGGCAACGGTATAGAGCACCCAGCATCGGGCGTCTCGTAGCCAGGTTCCAAGCGGCGACCAGGTGCCTGTCCGCTCGGAGCCCCACGCTTTTAAGCGTTCTACAGCTCGTAGGTCGGATGCCTCTAAGTGATGAGTGTGGTGGTCTCGGATGGATGAAGACTTAGGAGCCGTTCTGACCTAAGAGCCTATTTCCACATCTGCCGCAGTAGTCTCTCCGTGCCACCAAGATGTGTCGGGAGTTCGGTTGCATGTTACTGGACAGCAGACCGGGGAGCGAGGTAGAGAGGCTGATGGACATGGTCGGAGCGGGCGTGGCGAGGAGGGCCGTAGTGTATGCCAGGGTCACCTCTCATGACCAGAAGCAGGAGGGAGACCCCTCGACCTGGCGTACTCCGGTGGGGCCTGCTTCTATCTCTCCAAACTTCCTGCACAAGCTGGCCAAGCGACTGGCCGACAGGACTAACGTGTTCGAGGACCTGAGGGGCTTCAAGGAGAGGGTCGCCAGGACTAGGAGCAGGAGCGTGAACAGGCAGAACTCCAAGCACGACTTCGTCAAGCCCGGGGGCACCTCGAAGACCTGCTCCAGATGCGGGTACTACGAC
>CALJEN010000002.1 GCA_938073905.1 uncultured Sulfolobales archaeon
AGGCCAGCACCAGAGCCACGGCCACCAGTATCACGACGGCGATTATCGGCTCTATGCCCCTGCGCATGGACATTTTCTCCGCCGAGGGCGTATGCTCTCTGGGAATATAAAAACACTGGTCACCGAGTCCCGGAGCTAGGCCAACTGTTCCGCTATGCTCCTCCTGGCGGGCTCCGGGAGGGAGTCTAGCCTGACCACCCTGGCCCTCTCGGGGACTCTGGCCGTCTCCGGGGAGACCACCAGGTACTTCGAGGGGCTATCGTCCGCCCTGCTCTTGACGACCCTCACCTTGACGTACCTCCCGGGCTCCAGCTCCACGTATGCGTACTTCCCCTTCTTCAGCCCCACCTTCCGCACCGAGCAGAACTGCTCGCCGCTCGGGGCTATAAGCTTGCGCGACCGGGCATCGGCCCCGACCAGGGCCGCGGACCCGCAATAGTGGCTTATTAAGGTGCGACCCGCGCTAGGAAAAAAGAGCCGTGCTCTCGACCGGGGGACCTGCCCTGGTTCTAGACCTCTATCTCGGCAGTCCGGGGCAGCTTGGTCAGCTGGTGGACCTCTATGACCGGGTACCTGCCCCCGTTCGCGTACCCCACGTACACTCCGGTGCAGAACACCAGGTCGCCGACCGCGAGCTCCGCCGCGTTCTCGAGCCTGCTGAGGTCGAGCGCGAAGATCCCTATCCGCACCGCCGGCCTCGCTGGCGTGGGCATCCAGGGCCTCCCCTCGTTTGCCGGCACCATCACCACCGCCCTCACCACCCCGAAGGCGAGCACGCTCTCGCCCGCGCTGACGATCACTCCCTTGAAGTAGACCTCGCTGCCAACCTCCGGGCAGACCAGCACCCTGGGCAGGACTTCTGTCATGATGAGCGTCCACTTCGCGACGGCGTACAGCAGGGCCCGGCTCCTGACCTCCCCGAACCGCGGGACTGGTGGTGCTTTGGGCGGCATGCCCTCGGCCAGCTCCTCGATGACCCCCCTGGCTATCTCCCTGGCCTCGGCGAGGAGCTCCTCGTAGCCCTCCTCGCACCTCATCATCTTGACCACGGCCTCCCTGAGCTTCTCCAGCGCCACCAGGAGCTCGTCGGCCAGCCTCCTGAGGTCCTCCGGGAGAGTCTCCCTGTCCCTGAACCTCTTGAGGAACTCTATCCTGGTCTCGATAGCTCTGAGGAGCCCCACGGGCGCCGGGAGCATCAGCTCCTCGAAGACCTCGCCCAGCTCCTCCCATAGGAGGGGCAGGATCCCCTCGCTGGCGTTGGCCAGAGCCCCATCCAAGTCCTCCAGGGACTCGTTGACCCTCAGCCTCAGCATCTCGCTGAGCCTGGCGGCGGCCAGCACCCTCCCCACGGCCGAGAGGCTCCCCGCTTTCCTGAGCTCCTTGAGCAGCTCGGCGACCACGTTGGCCTCGCGGACTCTGGCCCTGACCCTGGCCTCGATCTCGGCCCTCGCCCTCTCCACCACGGTCGCGCTCAGCTCGGCCTGCAGCCTCCTCAGCTCCCTGCGGACCTCACCGAGTATCCTGGCCGTCTCGTTGACCAGGCCCCTGGAGAAGTACTCCTCGGCCTCCTCGAGCTTGGCCTTCAGCTCCTCGATCCCGAGCTCCGCGACCAGCCTCTTCAGCGTGGCTATCTCCATCAGCAGACCGGCGGCCACGGGCCTCGGCGCTCCTAGGGTCTCCCTAGCCGCGGAACCCGCCGCTATCAGCGCTAGGAGGGCCAGGCTCCTGGCTCTGCCGATGTCCCCGGCGTCCAGCGCCTGGCGCGCCTGGACCAGCAGCTCCTCGGCCCTGGAGACGTCCACGCCCGCTTCCTTCAGCCTCGCCACGACATCGGCTACCGCCTCGATCAGCTCGCGGACTGCCTCGGTGTCCCCCACCGCTCGGGAGCTCGGCTGGACCTGCGCCGCGGCCACCACGGCTGGCGGGATGCTGGATGCTACCACGATCGCTAGCAGCAGGACCCCCATCCACCGACTACGCAGTGCCACTTGGCACCACCGGCAGGCTCCTCGCTTCCGGAGTACTTAGATACTGCGGCGAGACTCGCGGGGAACCTGGGCGAGACCGGGCTCAGGGCCCAGACCTCTCCAGCAGCTCCAGGTCCTCCGGCCTCAGCCTCCAGCCCAGGGCTCCCCGTATCTCCTCCACGTGCTCTACCCTCTCGGACTTCGGTATCGCTACGACCGCTGGGCGCGAGACGAGGAAGTTCAGGGCCACCTGGACTGGCGTCCTGCCGCACCTCGAGGCCACCTCCCTCACGGACTTGCTCCTCAGGACGGCCCCCCTCTCCAGGGGACTGTAGGCCACTAGGGTCACCCCTAGCCTCAGGCACGCGGGGAGGAGGTCTCCCTCCGCAGACCTGTCCAGGACGCTGTACTTGACCTGGTCGACGACTAACTCGTGCTTCGCCGCCGACTCCACGGCCTCCTCGAGCTGGCCCGCGTCGAAGTTGCTGACCCCCACGTACCTAGCGAGACCCCTCTCGGCCACCGCCTCGAGAGACCTCACCTGGACCCTTATCGGGGCCAGGTCGTCGGGCCAGTGTATCAGGACGAGGTCCGCGTGGCTCGCTCCGAGCCTCCGGAGGCTGGCCTCCGCGGCCCTGACGGCCCTCTCGGGGTCTCGGAACCTGTGCGGGTAGAGCTTGGTCACCACGAAGACGGACTCCCGCCCGACCTCCCTCAGGACTCTGCCGACGAGCTCCTCCGCTCTCCCGCCCCCGTACATCTCCGCCGTGTCCACCAGGTCGAGGCCGAGCTCCACCGCGCGGACGAGGGCCCTGAAGGCTCCCTCCTCGTTTTTTATGCCCCAGGTCCCCATGCCGACGGCGCTCACCGTCTCGCCGGTCCTCCCGAGGGGCTTCCTGTCCGAGTAGTCCACCGGGAACTTGGGCAAGCGGCCCGCCGGAGAGCTGTCGCCGGAGCGCTATTAACTGCCGACCCTCGCCAGGAGAGCGAAGTCTAGAGCCAGGACGAGAAAGCCGGCCAGGGCCGAGGTAGCGAAGGACTCGGTCACCAGGTACGCGAGCATTGCTACCGCAGCCGAGGGTCCCGCGAGCAGGACGGCTGCGTAGGCGTCCGAGCTGCCCGTCGAAGCGGGTCCCCGGATCCTGGGGCCGAACCACCCGAGCCACCTCACGCCGCTCTTCGTGAGGCTGTCCTCGGCCAGGTGGAGGCAGTAGGAGGTGAAGGACGCGGCGAACGCGGCGAGGGCGGCGTAGCTCGCCGAGATCCCGAAGGGGACCCCCAGCGAGCCGGCGAGGACGCCCAGCGCGTGGACTACCAGAGCCACGAGGGCAGCGCAGAAGCCCGCGACGTAGAGAGCGGCCCACACGGAGTGGTAGAGGCCCCTGTGGGACTTGACTAGGGGGCTCACCGGGGCGTAGGCCACGAGCCCCAGGACGCTGCCCCTGCACGAGACGTCGCAGTCCGGGGCCCTGGAAACGTCCATGAAGACCAGGACGGCCAGCACGTGCTCCGCCCTGACCAGCTCCAGGAGGCGCGCCGAGAGCTCCCCCAGCGTGCTCGAGGAGGCTAGGGGGTCGCCGTAGAGGAGCACCAGCGCCAGCAGGACGTAGTAGGCGTGCAGAGCTACGTGAGCGGACCCCCTCATGCACGCACCCAAACGTGTTCGCTAGACCGGGTATTATCGGCCCTCGGCGTCTCCGGACAGTCCGACACCGGGACGCGGGTGCGGTCTCGCGCGTTCCGTTTAAAAGCCGCCCGGTTTCTCAACCTTGGTGATAGACTAGTGTCGGCGAGGAAGTACGTCTACGCGTTCGACGAGGGGGACTGGAGGGACAAGAAGCTGCTCGGCGGCAAGGGGTCCTCCCTAGCGCAGATGACCCAGATGGGCCTGCCGGTGCCGCCCGGGTTCACGATAACGACCGAGGCCTGCCGCGAGTTCTACGCTCCCAGAGCGGCGGAGATGGACCGCGTAGTCAGGGAGCTCGAGCGCAACCCGCCTCCCGCCGTCAGGGACGAGCTCATAAGGAGGGCCTGGGCCATCATAGACTCCCTGGAGCTCCCCGAGGGGCTCATGGAGCAGGTCAGGGAGTACATGGGGAAGCTCGAGGAGGCGGCCGGGAAGAGGTTCGGGGCCACCGAGGGCCTCCCTCTCCTCGTGTCGGTCAGGTCAGGAGCGGCAGTCTCGATGCCCGGCATGATGGACACCGTCCTGAACCTGGGGCTCAACGACGAGGTCGTCAAGGCCCTCGCCAGGGCCTCCGGGAACGAGTGGTTCGCCTACGACACCTACAGGAGGTTCCTCCAGATGTTCGGGCGCATAGTGCTCGGAATAGACGAGAAGCTCTTCGACGAGGCCTTCAGGAGGGCCGACGAGGAGTTCAGGAGGGTCGCCGCCGAGAGGTACCCGGAGGAGCTGAGGGCCATCGGGGAGGTCTACCCGAAGTACAGTCCGAGGCTGGACGCCCAGCCACCGAGGGACGTGGCTCCCGGGCTCTGGGAGGAGTCCGTCGGCTACCTCAAGAGGCTCGTCGAGGAGTACAAGAAGATAATCCGGGAGAGCTGGGGCGAGTTCCCGCAGGACCCGATGAGGCAGCTGGAGCTCGCGATCAGGGCAGTCTTCAGGTCCTGGATGAACCCGAGAGCCATATTCTACAGGATAGCGAACAAGATAACCCCCGACGTGGCCGACTGCACGGCAGTCAACGTAGTCACGATGGTCTACGGCAACATGGGCTGGGACTCCGGAACCGGGGTCTACTTCACTAGAGACGTGGCCACGGGCGAGAACACCCCCTACGGAGAGTTCCTGCCGAACGCCCAGGGAGAGGACGTCGTGGCCGGCATAAGGACTCCGCTCAGCCTGGAGGAGCTCGAGAAGTCCATGCCCCACCTCTACGAGCAGCTCATAGAGGCCGGCAAGAGGCTCGAGAGGATAAACAGGGACGTGATGGACATAGAGTTCACGATAGAGAGGGGCAGGCTCTACTTCCTCCAGAACAGGGTAGCCAAGATGACTCCGCTGGCCAGGGTGAAGACGGCCGTGGAGATGGCGAAGGAGGGCGTGATAACGAGGGAGGAGGCGGTCCTCAAGGTGTCTCCCGAGGCAGTCCTCAAGCTCCTCTACCCGACGATAGACCCCAAGGTCAAAGCGACCCCTCTGACCAAGGGGCTGGCGGCCTCTCCCGGTGCCGTCTCCGGGCAGGTGGTGTTCGACCCGGATACGGCGGTCGAGTGGGCCAGGAAGGGCAGGAGGGTCGTCCTCGTCAGGGTCGAGACCAAGCCCGACGACGTCCACGGGTTCTACGCCGCCGTGGGCATACTGACGTCTAGAGGAGGGCTCACGTCCCACGCGGCCGTGGTCGCTCGCGGCATAGGGAAGCCCGCGGTGGTCGGAGCCGAGGCGATCAGGATAGACTACGATACCCGCACGTTCGCGGTGGGTGACGTGGTCGTCAGGGAGGGAGACTGGGTGACGATAGACGGCAGCACGGGCTACGTTTACCTGGGCGAGATACCGACCGTCCTCCCCGAGGTGAGGGGAGAGCTCGAGGAGCTGCTCTCCTGGGCCGACGGCATCAGGAGGCTGGGCGTGAGGGCAAACGCGGACGTCCCCGAGGACGCGGTCATAGCGAGGAAGTTCGGTGCCGAGGGCATAGGGCTCCTGAGGATAGAGAGAATGTTCAGGAGGCCCGAGAGGCTGGAGCTGCTCAGGAAGGTCATCCTGGCCGAGAGCAGGGAGGAGAGGGAGGTGTACCTCAGGGAGCTCTCGAGGATGCTCAAGGGAGACTTCAAGGAGATGCTGAAGATCATGGACGGCCTGCCGGTGGTCATAAGGCTGATAGACCCGCCGCTCCACGAGTTCCTGCCGGCACCCGAGGAGGTGATAAGGGAGCTCTACGAGACCAGGCTCGCCATAGTCGAGGCGAGGACTCGGGGCTCAGAGACCGAGATACCCAAGCTGGAGGAGAGGGCGAGGCACCTGGAGTGGCTCTACAAGAGGGTCTCCGTGCTCAAGGAGCACAACCCGATGCTCGGCCACAGGGGCGTCAGAGTCGGGGTGACGCACCCCGAGATATACTACTACCTCGCCAGAGCCATGGCGGAGGCGGCCGCGGAGCTGAAGCTCGAGGGGCACAACCCCGTCCTCGAGATAATGATCCCGCAGACGGCCCACGTGAACGAGATAAGGTTCGTGAAGCAGAAGGCCATAGTGCCGGCCCTCGAGGACGTGAGGAGGGAGTACGGGGTAGACCTCGACGTCAAGGTGGGGACGATGATAGAGACCGTCAGGGCCTGCCTGACCGCCCGGGAGATAGCGAAGGAGGTGGACTTCTTCAGCTTCGGGACCAACGACCTGACCCAGGCTACCTTCAGCTTCAGCAGGGACGACGCCGAGAACAAGTTCCTGCCCCAGTACCTCGAGCTGGAGATACTCAGGGAGAACCCGTTCGAGGTGATAGACGTGAGCGGCGTAGGCAAGCTCGTGGAGCTGGGCACGAGGGAGGGGAAGGAGGCCAACCCGAACCTCGAGGTCGGGATATGCGGAGAGCACGGCGGTGACCCGAAGTCGATAGAGTTCCTCCACAGAGCCGGTCTAGACTACGTGAGCGCGTCACCGTTCAGAGTGGTCATAGCGAGGCTGGCCGCGGCTCAAGCGGCCCTGGCCTCCAGGCGCCGGGAGCTGGAGTAGAGAGGACAACGCTTTTACGCTCTCAGACCGCGGCAGCTCTTCCCGGGGTTTCGCCCCGGCCGGGAGCGGGCTCCGTAGAACGCTTATAGGACGCTCCTCCAACTCACTCTCGGTACGAGTTGAGGCCCATATACGCGGGGTTCGCGATCAACGTGGTCCTGGTTATCCTGAAGTACCTGGCGAGCGTCGCCTCGGAGTCGGCCTCGGTAAACGCCTCGCTCCGCCACTCCCTGGCCGACCTCACGTTCTCCGGACTGATACTGGTCGGAGTACTAGTCCTCAGGCTCAGACCCTCTCCTAGGTTCCCCTTCGGCTACGGGAGGGTCCTCTACGTGACCGGCTTCGCGGCCGTCATGGTCGCGGTCCTCTACCTGCTCGCCGGGGCCGTCGAGGAGGGCATGAGGAGGCTCTCGGAGCCGGTGATGGAGACCAGCGGTCTCTCGATCGCCCTCGTCGCGGTCTCCCTCGCCCTGAACTCCCTCGTCCTCCTGGACGCCCTGCTGAGGTCAAGGGGGACGCACCACCCGGCTCTCCTGGCGACCGCTGCGGAGAACGGCGCCGACGTCGTCGGCGACTCGGCCGCCCTCCTGGCCCTCGCGCTGGGGAACCCCCTAGTGGACGGCTACGGAGCGTTCGTGGTGGCCGCGGTGATCGCGGTCTCCTCGGCCAGCCTCGGCTACAGGTACGTGGTCAGCCTGGTGGGGGTGTCGGCACCGAGGGACGTCGTCGGGAGGGTCGTCAAGGTGGCCCTCTCGGACCCCAGGGTGGTCGACGTCAACGAGGTGAAGTCCCTGCTCCTCGAGCCCGGCAAGTACCTCGTGTTCCTCCAGGTCGAGGTCGACCCGGAGACCAGGCTGCGCGAGCTCGAGGAGATACGCCACTACATCGAGAGCTCGGTAAGGTCTTCCACCGACGCGGTCGAGAGGATAGTGGTCGAGTTCGTGAGCCCCAGGGAGCCCAGGCGGAGCTTCACCCGTCTACTGAAGGAGGTCATGAGGCTGCCCAGGCTCTAGCCGAGCCGCCCGGAGCGCGAGCATTTTTCCTCGGCCGAGCAGTCTCCGCGGTAGTCACCATGTTCCGCGTCGGGACGGTCTACGTGTTCAGGGTTCCGGAGGACGAGGAGCTGGTCTCGTACCTAACGTCCTTCGCCAGGGAGAGGGGGGTCAGAGCGGGGCTCGTCACGGGCATAGGGGCCCTCAAGAGCTGCGTCCTGGGCTTCTACGACAGGGAGAGGCAGGAGTACGAGCGGATAGGAGTGGACGAGGAGGTGGAGCTCGTGAGCCTCACCGGGAACGTGAGCCTCAGGGAGGGGGAGCCGTTCGTCCACGTCCACGCGGTGGTCGGCAGGAGAGACGGGTCTACGGTCTCCGGCCACCTCTTCGAGGCCAGGGTGTTCGTGGCGGAGGTCGCTGTGCTCGAGCTCCCCGGAGAGGTCGAGCTCCGCAGGGAGAGGTACGGCGGTCTGTGGCTCTGGGAGCCTGGCCCGCCGGCGCACCGGTAGGCCGCGGTGCCGCGGATTACAGGGAAGACGACGTCGGGTCTCCGGGAGCCGCGTCGAGCTGGTATATAAGTAGAATAACGGTTGCAACAGGGTAGAGAGCACGAGGAGAGCCCAGAGTCCCATCCTCACCGAGGTGTTTCTGGCGAGCGCCGCGCTAGTAGTGGGCATGGCGATACTGGCCTACTTCGTGAGCTTCTCCTCGGTCCACTCACAGCAGGTCGACCTCGCGAACCTGGTCAGCTACGAGTCCGCGGTCCAGGTGGTGAGGCTCGTGGCCTACGACAGCAGGAGCGGGACCGCGTGGCTGCTCCTGAGGAGGCTGGACGAGACCCCCAGGAACTTCGTGCTGCTGATCGAGGTCGACGGGGAGTTCCTCGAGTGCGAAAGTGTGTACGTGTTCGACGAGCTCAGGGACACCAACGGTCTGGTGTGCGACGGCGCGGACGGGGACTGCGTAGTCGCGTGCTCCTTCTACAGTGGGAGGGTCTCGTCCAGGGACGTCTTCGTGTGGACGAGGGACGGCCCCATGCCCCTCTACGACTACCTCAGACGCCAGGCGCCCGAGCTGGTCAGTCCGCTACGGATCCCCCACCCGAGCCCGGCGGCGGGCTACCGAACACGTAACGTGGTCGTCGGGGTAAGGCTGAGCGAGCTGGAAGCGTCGGGGCTCAGGGTCTACCTCGGGGTGGACTACGGTGGGACGATACACGTAGCCAGGATATACGAGGTGAACCTCTCGTGAGACCCCGGAGGGGCACCTCGAACCTGATAATCGCGGTCCTGGTCATGACAGCCATAGCCGTGAGCCTACCGAGCCTCTTCCTCTACGTCTACGCGGGGAGGGTAAGGCAGGAGGTGAGGGCTCTCAGCTACCTGGAGGTGGAGGACAGGGCCAGGTACGTCGACATCGACGCGGTAGCCGTGGTGGACCGGGACGTCCTGGAGGTGGTGCTCTGGAACAGGGGCGGTAGGGAGGTAGCGATAGAGGGGGTGCTCGCGCTCTCGAGCTGCGGCGGCGAGAGGGCTATGCTGAGGCTGACCGGCTCGCCCGAAGTCCTCGGCCCGGGCTCGGTCTACCATCTGACCGTAGACCTAGCAAGCCGGGGCTGCGGCGTGGACGGGGTCTACGTCGTTACCTCGGAGCCCAGGGTCTACTCGGCCAGGCTCTACAACGCGGACATGATTGAGGAGCTCGCCCCGCCCACCGGCGGGGAGTTCGGGCCCCCGGTCTCCACGATCTACGTCCTCGTACCCGTGGAGGTGCGCACCGCTCCGTGGGAGATAGCCGGCGTGCTGGGGGACGCCGGCTTCGTACTGGCCATGCCCGACAGCAGCACGAGCCCGTCGCGGCTCACCCTGCTGGACGGGTACGGTGCTCTCGCGGGAGGGATGAACAGCGCCTCCGGCAGGTGGGTCTCCCAGAGCAACTACACCGACGTGACGCTGAGCGCCAACAGGGTCGAGGTCAGGAACGTGTTCCTGGGCTACGACCCGAGAGACCCCTCGAGGTACGTGCTGCTAGTCACGAACGACGGCCCCATCGGGCTGGGGATCGGCGGCAGCTCGGTGACTCTCTGCTCCGGCTACTCGGCCACGAGGGTGAAGGTGTACGGGTTCGCGAGCGGTGACCAGAGGGGGATAGTCCTCGTCGAGGGCGACTCTAGCAGGTTCGGGAGCGGAAGGTGGGTGAAGAGGCCGGACCAGGACGTGGCCAACCTCACCTTCCTGAACAATAGGAACAGGGGGCGGATCACCCTGAGCGGCCGGGCGGAGAGGGTCGAGGTCTACTGCTTCGTGGTAGGACAAGCGAGGGAGAGCGGCTACGCTCCCTACCTCCTCCTGATGAACACAGACGGCTCCCGGAGAGCCGGCGTCCTGTTCACGACCATCGACGTCGTCTACGGGTGGAGCGCGAACCGCAACGACCTCTCTGGGAGTGGAGTAGCGCTCCAGGACTACTCCGCCAGGCCGCTGGCCCTGGTCTACAGGAGGCTCGCCATCGATAACAACGCCACCAAGGCGGTCCTAGTATCTCTCAACTACAGGTTCCACGACAACGAGGGCGAGGACTTCCGCGGTGCGACCGTGGACCGCCCCGTGCTGATCCTCGGGCTCGTCGACGAGGAGGGCAGGGTCCTCTCCTACAGGAGCTTCACATTCAGAGAGCTCACGCGCTACGAGGACACGTACCCCCCGGCGGCCCAGGCGCAGAGCGCCCTGGCCCTGATCCCACTTCCACCCGCGGAATCGGTCGGCTACAGGAGGCTCTACGTCTTCATCATAATCCAAGACCCCTACCTCTACAACACCGGAAACACCAACCTGGACGACCTCGACCTGACGGTGTACGTGGAGTCCCTGGCCGTGCTCCTCTTCGAGTAGGTGATCGCGGTGGGGACCGAGCGCAGGCCTAGGCTCAGGAGGGGCGTCGGGGCCGCCGCCGGAGCGGCCCTAGCGGTGGCGGTGGTGGTGCTGGCGACACTCTTCGTCTACTCGACCTCCCTGAGGCCCACGACGGCGCCTCCGGACACCCTCCTCAGGGTGCTCGACGAACACCTGAGCAGGAGAGTGTCGATAGGCCCTTCGGCGTCCGGGTACTACGTGCTGAACTCGGGGAACTCCCCGGTCTCGGTGGAGTACCTGGTCCTCCGAGACTCGGGAGGCGCCCTGGTCCTCGTCAGGACCGGGAGGGGATCTGTCTGCTCGATGTATGACCCGGAGATCCCCCCGGGCGGCCTCTCGGTGGTCGAGTGCGGCAGCGGGCTCGAGCTCGTAGCGGTCGTCGCATCGGACGGCAGGGTCTTCGTCAGAGACCCCAGGCTCACCGCACCCCACCTGGTCCAGAGGGCCGTTCCACAGAGGCTCCTGCTCACTCCGGAGGTCGCGACCAGGCTGGAGCAGTACGTCGAGAGGATCTCCGAGGTGAGGGTGAACGCGTCGCTGGCCCTCGTGAAAGTTCTCGAGAGGCAGGGCGCTAGTGTGAGTGTGGAGGTGAACGCGTCGCTGGTGGTGGCCCTCAAGTCCCCATCGTCGCCGAACCTGTGGAACGTCCTGATCGTGGGCCACGGGGCCTATGGTCGCAGATCATACAGTCGAGTGGAGGTTCCGGGCGGGGGTCCTCTGAACCTGTCGAGGAGCGGAGCCCTGAGGTTCAGGATCAAGATCGAGGGCCTCTCGGCGGGGGTCCTCAGGGTAAACGGCAGCGATGTGAATTCGCCCGGAGTGTTCCCGTGTTCGGTGAACCGTGGGAGGCAGTGCTGGGTCAGCATAGAGGGGGTGGTCGACAGGATCGCCGTGTACGTGAACGGGACTGCGCCGAGCGCAGACGTGGACCCGTACCCCTACTATATAACCGGAGACCTGGACGGGAACGGGTACCCGGAGTTCCTCCTGATAACCCAGGACTTCAGCGTGGGGAGCAGTGAGAGCCTGAACGACGTGGTCTCGACGACTGTGGGGAGCAGAGAGGTCGTGGACTCCACGCGCGGGCCCCTCAGGATAGTCTTCACCGACGCACCGATAAACAACAGCGTATATGCCGTAGCGGTCGTCAGCATGAGGATGGTCTTCTGGGACAGCTCCCTGGACGACGTAACGGATAACGACAACCGCGTCATAGTGAGGGTGGGGATATACGACCCGGGCGCGGGGAGGTACCTGTACTCCGTCAGCCTGAGCTACCACGAGCTGTGTAGGTACAGGTCCGTCAGGCCCATGACTTTCTCCTACGTGGTCAAGGACTTCGTACTCTACATCCCGTCGCCCGAGGAGGTGGGGAGCAGGCTCCTGTTCGTGGCAGTAGACGTAGCCGACCCCTACTCTAGGGAGGGGACCAGGAACGATGCGGAAATAATAGTCGGGATAGAGTACGTAGCGGTGGTCCTGGGGGTTAGGGCATGAGGAGGGGTCTCTCCACTCTGCTCGCGGCCACGCTGGTTTCGGCCGTTGCTCTAGCCGCGTTCGCCTCGCTCTACGCCCTATCGCAGAGGAGAGCCCTCACCTCGGTCTCCGGCCTCGAGAGGCTCTCGGAGTACGTCCACCAGCACGAGGTGACGAGGCTGGCTATAGTGGTCACCGGGAGCGTCGCGCACGTCAGGAACCTGGGGAACAAGCCGGTCGAGCTAGAGCACCTGGTCCTCCTCCTGACCGACGGGTCTCTCAGGGTGGTCAGGCTCTCCGAGGGCGACCCGTGCTGGAGGCTGGACGTCGACGGGACGTGCTCTCTGGGCCTGGAGGAGGGCCTGCCGGTGGTGGCCGTGACGAGGTCGGGAGTCATAGTGTACCCCGAGAGAGTGGAGATGGTAGTCCCGACGGGCGAGGCGGCTCTGATAATACCCATAACCTTCCCCTTCGCGAGCCTCAGCGAGTTCGCCGAGGAGTTCGGGGTGAGCCAAGATCTCGTGAACAAGCCCTACCCGGGGCGCAGCGGCGACGGCAAGAGGGGGGTCAGCGGGGAGACGCTGCTGATACTCCCGCGTGGTCGAGAGTCCGAGTACTTCAACGAGCTCGTCAGCACCGACTGCCCGGGCTCGAAGGACGCTAGGACGCCCTTCGGAGTCCTCGTCGTGGGCTACGATCCGAACTGGGTTCTGGAAAACAAGACCAGCCCGGGGCGCCCGCCCAGGTTCTCGATAATGTTCACAGGCCCGCAGATGCCCGGGGAGAGGATCTGCACCAGGAAGGAGACCCTTCCCCTGACGCAGCAGGGCTTCAGGATCAAGATCCTCAACTTCACCGGGACCATAAGGATCTACGACAGCAAGGGAGGTATCCTCGCCTGCTCCTCGTCCACCCCCGGCGAGTGCGGGAGCGCTAGGAGCGCGCTAGGCGTGTGGTACTACGGGATAGACCTGGGGTGGAGCGTGTACTTCCACGGGATCGCCGGCTACCTGGCCTACTACCAGAGGGCCCCCTCGGGGCAAGCGGAAGCGCAGGAGTCCAGCTACGAGCCCTACCTCTTCCTGGGCGACGTAGACGGGAACGGGGTGGTGGACCTCCTCTTCGTGACCGAGGACGCGTACTACGGAGACCGCACCAAGATCAACGACTCGAAAGACCTAGTGGACTACTCCACGGTGCCCCTGAGGCTCAAGCTGCTGAGAGTGGGCCGGGCTCTCGGCTACCCGGACGGCTCGGTAGACGGAAGCAGGTTCGCGGGGATCATCCTCTACGTCAACCTGCTGTTCCACGACAACTCGCACCCCGACGAGCGGCAGCTGGAGGACAACGACAGGACCGACTGGGTCATGAGGATCCTGCTGGTCGACGGGCAGGGCAACGAGTACGTGGTCAGGGAGTACAGGTACCAGGAGATATGCAACTACCACAAGACCCTGGTGAGGGACGTGCATAGGGACAACTACTTCGTCAAGATATCCCAGTCGGTCTTCGTGCCGATACCCTCGTCGGGGAGGTACTGGATAGCCATCGAGCTGCGCGACCCCTACTACCTCGAGAGACGAGACGGGTACTACATCAACGATGCGGACCTGACCGTCGGCATAGAGATAATCGGGGTACTGCCCCTAGCCAGGTAGGGAGGGCCGACCGGCGGGGAACCGCGGGGCCGAGGCCTCCCCGTACATCTTAGTCACCTTCCTTAGCACGCCAAGCAGTGCGTGCCGAAGGGTTCGGCTGCAGCTCCTAAATAGTAAACTTTATATACTTCTCCCCAACACTACATGATGGCGGGATAGGCGCGCCCGGTATGTGGCGAAGCGAGTAAGCCGAATGGGCACGCTATGAGGCGCTCGATGTGGGGTGCTTTACCGTTGCCCCCGAAAGCCACCGAGGCCTCCGAGGCCGAGGTGGAACGCGTAGTCACGAAGTGTTGACTACGCGACAACGGTCTACGTAAGCACCCTCTCCAGGGCTCCCCTCTCTCGAGCGAGCCTCACCTCCCTCGCTATCCTCCTCCCCACGCTCATAGGCTCGTCCCAGTAGAGGTAGGAGTACGGGCTGCCGTCCAGGTAGAGGTTCGTCCCGGCCACTATCCTTCCCGAGAACTCGAACACCCTTATGCGGGCCTCCCTGTCTATGACCCCCTCGAGGCAGAACGGCCCTATGATCCCCGGGGGCAGCAGCTCCCTAGTGGTCTTCAGGAACCTCATCCCGTACTCGTAGACCACCGGCAGGAGGCTCTCCCTCAGCACCAGCGGCAGGTTGCCCACGACCGTGAACGTCGGCTCGAGCCCGAGCTCTGCGAGGACCCTGAGGGGCATCCTCCTGAGACCGTCGACGTCCGACTCGTACCTCACGTCGGCGCCCGTTATCTCGAGGCGGTCTAGGACTGGACTGTAGAAGTAGTGGACGTAGGCCGTGACCCCGACCAGGTACTCCTGAACCATGGCTTCGCTCGCGCTACTTATGTCGCCCCTCCTGACGGCCTCCTCCAGACCTCTCAGCACCTCCCGCCCCGAGGACGCTACGAAGTAGCCCCTCCCTCCCTTGGCTCCCGGGAGCTTGACTATCACGGGCCTGCCCGCGTCGCTCCCGGGTGGGAAGCTCTCCGGGGTCGGGACCCCGGACTTCCTGAGGAGCTCCATCTTGGCGTGCTGGTCTGCCTCCACGGCCAGCAGGCTCCTGAGACCGAAGATGGGTACCGGGACCCCCGTCGCGCAGTCGAGCCCGACGTACTCCACGAAGCTCCCGTGGGGGACCAGGACGGCACTGCTCTCGCGCAGGGCCCTCACCACGCGCTCGGAGCACAGGTCTCTCCACCTCTCCACGACCACCGCGCGGTCGACGAGGTGCTTGAACTGCTCGTAGAACCAGGCCCTGTCCTCGGTCACCACCAGCAGAGTACCGAGCCCCTCCTTCCTGGCTCCGTGGACTATCTGGAGGGAGCTGTGGCTGGCCAGCGTGGCTATCGTCAGCCTGTCGAGGTCGTAGCCCTCGAGCATTTCGCTCACGGACTCTCCCGGCTGTTATATGGACTGAGTTAAAAATAGCGGTTCTCCAAACTTTGTTAACATATATAAGTTAAAAACTTGAGCGGACTCTCCCGAGGTGAAAGCTTATATTTTCACCCAAGATGTGCAAAAGTGAGGTCGAAGGCTCGTGCAGCTCGCGTACGAGGGTAAGAGTAAACGCGTTTACGTGAAAAACTCCGAAGAGCTCGTGTTCGAGTTCAAGGACGAGGTCACCGCGGCCGACGGCGCGGTCAGGGCGACGGCACTCGGGAAGGGAGCCCTCTGCGCCTCCGTCTCCGCCCACTTCTTCCGGGTCCTCGAGGAGTCCGGGATCGAGACGCACTTCCTCGACTACGACGGCTCCAGGAGGATCACCGCCAGGAGGCTCGACATGGTCCCGCTGGAGGTGATAGTGAGGAACTTCTCGTACGGCTCCCTGCTCAAGAGGATGCCGCTCTACAGGGAGCTCGAGCCCCTCGACCCCCCGCTCATCGAGCTCCACTACAAGGACGACTCCCTCCACGACCCCCTCGTGCTACCCGAGGACGTCCTCAGGACGAAGATCCTCTCGGCTCCCGAGCTGGACGAGCTGGTCGGGAGGTCAGCGTCCGCGAACCGAGTCCTGGTGAGGTACTTCGAGTCCCTCGGTCTGAAGCTCGTCGACGTGAAGTTCGAGTTCGGGTTCGACGCGAGGCGGAGGCTCGTGCTGGCCGACGAGATCTCCGGTGACACGTTCAGAGTCCTCGACGAGAGGGGGAGGCACCTGGACAAGGAGGTCTTCAGGAAGACGAGGAGGATCGAGGACCTGCTCGAGGCCTACCGAGAGCTCGCGTCCAGGCTCGGCCTGAGGGTGTAGGAGCCGGGAGCTGGTTGGAGCATGAGCGGGACGATCTCGATCCTCGCGTTCGAGCCCGGATGGGAGCTGCACCGCTTCGCGAGCTACGGGCTAGACGCGCTCGGCCACCGCGGGGGCTCCCGCAGGATCGTCTGCTGGCGGCAGAGCGGGAGGGTCGTCTGCGGAGACCTGGAGAGCGCGGACTCTCAGGCCCTATCGGACTCTGGAGCAGTGGTCGCGGCGTGGCTGAACGGGAGGCCCGACGGGCAGCTGGTCGAGGGGGAGAGCTCCGTCGCGGTCGCCGACAGACCGAGCGGTCTCCTCCCCGAGATCGCGAGGGACGTCGAGAGGGCCCTCTCGACCGACAGGCCGCACGCGAGGCTGGCGGAGAGCCTGAGCTCCTACGGGAGTGCTGACGCGCCCTCGCTCACCGTCCTAACCTCGAGGGGCGAGCTCGTCGTGTGGAGGTCCAGCGTCGGGCTCACCCCGCTGGTCGTCGGGGGGTACGGATTCGACATGGCGATAGCCTCCTCGGAGACCTCGGCGATCGAGATGCTCGACGCGGACGTCAGGAGGCACCTGCTGCCGGGCGAGGGGGTGTACGCGAGCAGGAGGCAGGTGAGGCTCTTCAGCACCGGTGCGGCGGAGAGGGCGAGGCTCTGCCTCTTCGAGCTCCTCTACACCGCGAGGCACGACTCGACCGTCGACGGGGTCAGTGTCTACGAGTTCAGGAGGGAGCTGGGCAGGAGGCTGGGGAGGTACCTGGACGACCCCGTGGACGTGGTGACGGGGGTACCGGAGACAGCTCTTCCGTACGCTGTGGGGCTCTCCCAGGCCACCGGAGCCCCCTTCGAGCTCGGCTTTGTCGGGACCCTCAGGAGGGAGAGGTCCATGATGAAGGAGGGAGTCCGCGAGAGGCTGATAGCCGTGCACCTGAAGCTCAACCCTATCAGGAGGGTCTTCGAGGGGAAGAGGGTCGCCGTGGTGGACGACAGCATGGTGACGGGCTCAACCCTCAAGACCGTGGCCCAGCTCCTCAGGTACAGGGTCGGCGCCAGGGAGCTCCACGTGCTGGTCGCATCGCCGAAGCTCGCTGGCACCTGTCCCTACGGCGTCGTCGGGCTAGACCCGGGCTCCCTCATCTCGGCCCACCTGGACGAGTCGGACATCGAGAGGTACCTCGACGTCGACAGCCTGGCGTGGCTGAGGGAGGAGGACGTGGAGACCGTGGCTAGGGGGTTTTGCCTGAGGCTCTGCGGCGCCTGCTTCGGGAGGAGCCTGCTGGGTGGTGGTGAGTGAGGGTACTGCTGGTGGGGTCCGGAGGCCGCGAGCACGCGCTGGCCAAGCTCATAGTCTCCTCCCGGAACACCGTCGAGCTCTACGTGTTAGCCGACTACGCCAACCCGGGCCTCAGGAGGGAGGCCGAGGCCACTGGCGGGAGGCTGCTCGCCGTCAACACGAGCGACCCCCCGGCGGTAGTGAAGGTAGCCGAGGCCCTGTCGCCGGACATAACCGTCGTGGGTCCCGAGGAGCCCCAGTTCCACGGGGTCACCGACGCTCTGAGGGAGAGGGGGTTCGCCGTCTTCGGAGCCTCCCGCGCGTGCTCCGAGGTGGAGAGGAGCAAGGTCTTCGGCAGATACCTGATGTGGAAGCACGGGATCCCCGGGAGGCTCCACTTCACTTCCTTCAGGTCCCTGGAGGAGGCCGAGGAGTTCGTCAGGTACGCCGGCGACGTCGTCGTGAAGCCGGCGAGGCAGTTCGGGGGCAAGGGAGTGAGGGTGGTGAGGGACACGAAGGCCTTCCTCTCCGAGGCGAAGCAGCGGGTGAAGAGCTCCTCGGTGCTGAGGACGTTCGAGGAGCTCGACGCCCTCGGCGAGGAGTACAAGGTCCTCGTGGAGCAGAGGGTCGAGGGGGTGGAGTACACGGCCCAGGTCGTGACCGACGGCAGCTACGTCCTCCCGCTGCCGCTAGTCCAGGACTACCCCCACGCATTCGAGCTCGACGTGGGCTACGAGACGGGAGGCATGGGCAGCATCTCGGGACCCGGGCACCTGCTCCCCTTCGTGAACGAGGAGGAGTACGAGACCACCGAGAGGATAGTGAAGCAAGTCCTCGAGAAGCTGCAGGAGGAGACCGGCGACAGGTATACGGGGGCCTTCGCGGGCCAGATGATGCTGACGGGGCTCTGGGGACCCACCGTGATAGAGTTCTACAGCAGGTTCGGCGATCCGGAGCTGTCGTGCCTCGTGCCCAGGCTGGAGTCCGATTTCCTCGAGCTCCTGGACAGGGCCGCCAGGGGCGCCCTGGCCGGAGCCAAGCTGGAGGTGTCCGAGAGCACGGTCAGCATAGTGAAGGCTATCGCACCGGTCGGCTATCCGGCCTCCAAGAGCGAGGCCTCGGGACATCCGGTGATCGTCGACGAGGTGAGGATAAGGGAGCTGGGATGCCACCTGCTCTACGCGAGCGTCGAGGAGGGGGTCGGCGGGGGGATCTACACGAAAGGCTCGAGGGCCTTCGAGGTAGTCTGCGCGGCCGAGGACTACGAGCGCGCCTACAGGCTCACTGAGGCGGCGATGGGCTACATAAGCTCCCTGGACGGATGGCCCCTCTACCACCGGAGCGACATAGGCTCGGGCTGGCTGATCGAGGCGAGGCGGAGGGAGGCCGAGAGAGTCCGCGCGGTGTACAGGAGCAAGCAGCTGAGGGGCACCCTCGGAGAGTCGTTCACGGTGTGGATGCCGGGGAAGGGGATAGTGGCGAGCCCGCTTTTGTCACCCCTGAGGTGATTGGGGTGAAGGTCCGGGACTGCGTCAGGTCTCCCATGCTCGAAGGCTCCGCGAAGGTGCTCCTGCTGGGGAGCGGGGAGCTGGGGAAGGAGATAGCCATAGAGGCGCAGAGGCTGGGTGCCGAGGTGATAGCCGTAGACCGCTACGACTGGGCACCGGCGATGCACGTAGCCCACAGGAGGTACGTCGTGGACATGATGAACCCGAGGGCCGTCAAGTCCGTGGTCAGGAGGGAGAATCCCGACGCCGTGATCCCGGAGATAGAGGCCATCTCCACCGACGCCCTGGAGGAGCTGGAGGCCGAGGGCTACTTCGTCGTCCCGAACGCCAGAGCTGTCAAGATCGCGATGAACAGGCTCGAGCTGAGGAGGTTCGCCGCGGCGGACCTGGGTCTGCCGACCACGAAGTTCGCGTTCGCGGAGAACCCCGAGGAGGCCTTCGAGGCGTGCGAGAAGGTCGGCTACCCGTGCCTCATAAAGCCCGAGATGAGCAGCAGTGGGCACGGCCACATCAGGCTCGACTCCTCGTCCAGGGACGCCGCGGCCAGGGCCTATGCCTACGCTGTGTCGCACTCCAGGGGCAGGAGCAAGAGGGTAATAGTCGAGGAGTTCGTAGACCTGGCACTCGAGTTCACGGTCATCGCCTACAGGTATCCCGAGGGCGACAGGGTCGCGACGGAGGTCTGCGAGCCGATAGAGCAGTGGAGGTACGGCGAGTACCACTACATAGAGTCGTGGCAGCCACCGAAGTCGGACCCCGCCGTCCTGAGTAGGGCGGTCGAGATCGGGAGGAGGGTGGCGGAGGGGCTCGGCGGCACCGGGATATACGCGTCGGAGGTGTTCCTGACGAAGGACGGCAGGGTGCTCTTCAGCGAGGTGGCGCCGAGGTCTCACGACACGGGGCTCGTGACCCTCGTCACCCAGGAGCTGAGCGAGTTCGCGGTGCACGCGAGAACGGCGCTCGGCCTCCCGGTGCCGAGACCGAGGGTGGTCTCGCCGGGAGCGAGCATGGCCATCTACACGGATCTGGGCGACGTCTGGAGCCCCGGGGTCTGCGGTCTCCAGGAGGTGCTGAGGATCCCGGGAGTCGACGTGAGGATCTTCGGCAAGCCCTGGGCGTACCCCGGGAGGAGGATGGCGGTGCTGCTGGCCAGGGGCAGCTCGGTGGACGATGCCCTCGAGAAGGTCAGGAGGGCGGCCAAGCTGATCTCGTTCCGTCCCGCCTAGGTGGGAGGCATGCCGTGCAGGGGGAAGGTCTCGATAGTGATCGGCAGCGAGAGGGACAGGCCGCACGCTGAGAGGGCGGCGGCCGTGCTCAGGGAGCACGGGGTGGAGCACGAGATAGTCGTCCTGAGCGCCCACAGGAACCCGAGGGAGCTCGAGAAGTACATCGAGACCTCGGACGCCGACGTCTTCATAGCGATGGCCGGTCTGGCCGCACACCTGCCGGGGTTCATAGCGTCTAGGACTCAGAGACCGGTGATAGGAGTCCCCCTGAACGTCGCGCTCGGGGGGCTCGACGCGCTGCTCAGCATAGTCCAGATGCCCAGGGGGGTTCCGGTAGCCACCATGGGAATAGACAACGCCGAGAACGCTGCCCACATGGCCATCAGGATACTGAGGCTGTGCCGGCAGGACTAGGTGCTCTCCTTGGAGTCCCGCACTAGAGTCAAGGAGGCGCGGAAGTCGTCCCGGAGCTCGGGTGAGACGGCCGCATCGGGGTGGTGCGAATGACCCTGACTGAGACCGAGATCAAGGAGATAAGGAGGATCCTCAGGAGGGAGCCGACGCCCGAGGAGCTCGCGATGTTCGAGGCCCAGTGGAGCGAGCACTGTTCCTACAAGAGCAGCAGGAGGCTCCTCAGACTGCTGCCGACCAGCGGCAGGGGAGTGCTCGTAGGGCCCGGGAGGGACGCTCCGGCCGTCGAGGTGTTTCCCGGCGTAGCCGTGGTCTTCAAGGTAGAGTCCCACAACCACCCATCGGCCGTTGACCCCTACAACGGTGCCGCGACCGGAGTAGGGGGAGTGGTCAGGGATGTACTGTCCCTGGGCGCCAGGCCCGTAGCCCTGCTGAGCATGCTATACCTGGGCGACCCTCGGGACTCCAGAGCTAGGTGGCTGGCGAGGGGGATCGTCAGGGGAGCGAGCGACTACGGAAACGGGATCGGAGTCCCCACGGTCGCCGGGGACGCGTGGTTCGACGGCTCGTTCAACGCGCAGCCCCTCGTGAACGTAGCGTGTGTGGGCCTGCTCAGGGTCGAGGAGCTGGTGAGCGGGAGGCCGTCCCCCGGAGACCTGATAGTGGTCGCCGGCAACCCGACTGGGCGGGAGGGGCTCCTGGGCAGCAGCTTCGCTTCGAAGCCTCTGGGGGAGGAGGGGGGAGAGGAGACCGGGGCAGTCCCCCCGGCCAACCCCTCGATGGAGAGAGCCTTGATAGACGCGGTCCTGGAGCTTACGCGCACCAGGCTGGTGAAGTACGTGAAGGACGTCGGGGGAGGAGGTCTAGCGACGGCCGTCGTGGAGACGGCTTCGGACTTCGGGCTCGGGGCGGAGCTCAGGCTCGAGAGCCTCCACACCAAGGGAGAGCTGAGTCCTCTCGAGATGCTGGTCTCCGAGACCCAGGAGAGGATGATGTTGGTCGTAGACCAGCGCAGGCTCGAGGAGGTTGTGGGAGTCCTCGGAAGGCACGCCGTGCCGGCGAGCGTCGTCGGCTCCTTCGACGAGAGCGGGAGGCTCAGGGCCTACTACAGGGGCAGGCTGGTGGCCGACGTACCGGCTAGGGAGCTAGCGAGGCGGGGAGAGGTCTGGAGGCCCTCGAGGCCCCCCGCCGAGTTCGCGAGAGCGATAAAGCCTCTGAACCATCTCCCGGAGGTCTCCGTGCGCGACGCCCTCAGAGCCATCCTCTCGTCGCCGAACGTGGCCTCCAAGAGGTGGATCTACGAGCAGTCCGTCCACGAAGCCGGCTCCGGGATCGTGGTCGGACCGGGTCGCGGAGACGCGGCCGTCCTGAGGCTAGGTGCGGGAGACGGCAGGGGCATAGCCGTGAAGGGCGACGCGAACCCGCGGTACACGTCGATAGACCCGTTCAGGGGGGCGGCCAACTCCGTCGCGGAGTGCTACAGGAACCTCGTCGCCGTGGGGTCGAGCCCCGTGGCCTTCGTCGACGAGCCGAACGCCGGGAACCCGGAGGACCCGGAGCAGTTCTGGTACTTCGAGATGATGGTGAAGGGGATAGCCTGGATGGCCGATGGGCTCGGAGTCCCAGTGGTCGGGGGGAAGGTCAGCCTCTACAACGTCGACCACCGGGGGAGGCAGGTGAAGCCCACCGCGACCATAGTCGGCGTGGGGGCGGTGGAGGACGTCGGCAGGGTAGCTACGATAGACTTCAAGAGCGAGGGGTCGGCTGTCCTAGTCATCGGAACGACGCTTCCCGAGCTCGGCGGGACCGAGTACCTAGCAAGGGTCTTCGGGCTAGAGTCCGGAGAGGTGCCGGTCCCGAGACCTGCCGAGGAGCTCAGGAACTCTTCCTACATTGCGAGGCTGATCAGGGAGGGCGTGGCGCTCTCGGTCCACGACGTGAGCCTCGGCGGGCTGGCCGCGGCCGTGGCCGAGATGGCCGTGCTCGGGAGGATAGGTGTGGAGGTGGACGTCGAGAGGATCCCCCAGAGGGGCTGCACCAGAGCGGACGAGCTGCTCTTCTCCGAGACGCAGGCTAGGTACGTCGTCGAGGTGCCAGCTGAGAGGGTCGGGGAGGCTCTGCGGATAGCCCAGCAGCTCGGCGCGGTGGTGACCGTGGTGGGGAGGACCACGGCCGCGGGCGTGGTCTCGGTCAGGAGCGGTGAAAGGGTGCTGCTCGAGGAGAGCCTGGAGGAGCTCCGGGAGCTCTACGAGGGGGCCTTGCCCAAGCTCCTGGTGTAGGTGATGGGCGGGGTCTCTGCCTACGCTGCCGGGAGGAGGCGGAGCTACGGGCAGACGGCAGAGGCGGCCCTGCTGCTGCTAGCGGAGCTCCAGCACAGGGGCCAGGAGACCACCGGGGTGGCAGCTCTCGCCAACGGGGGGAGAGTCAGCACCGTGAAGGCGAGATCCCCGGCGCTGCGCCTCCTGAGGAGGCTCCTGGGCTTTCGGAAGGACGTCGAGAGGGAGGCATTCGGCTGCGTAGCGCACGCCGGGGACTCCACCCCGAGGGGCTCAGCCCAGCCGGTGGTTTTCGGAAACGGGAGGTCTAGGATAGCCCTCGCGTTCGACGGGGGTATACCGGACTACCGAGACGCCCACTCTCTCGCCGCGAGGCTGGCCCCCGACCTCGTCCCGAGCCACGCTCCGGGGGACTCCCACGCGCTAGCCCAGCTGGTCTACGCTTTGGCTAGGGAGGAGAAGTGGGACTTCGTGGAGGCCCTAAGGAGGCTCCCGGAGTACGTCTCGGGCGCCTACAGCCTGGTCCTCCTGACGTCGGAGCCCAGGCTCGTGATGGCTCGGGACCCCGGCGGGTTCAGGCCTTTGGCCTACTCATACGGGGACGGGGAGGTCTACGTGGCCTCCGAGACCTCGGCGCTGGATTCCCTCGACCTCGAGTGGAGGGAGGTCGGGTTCGGCGAGGTGGTGTCGTTCGACGGGGGGTCCCTGGAGGTCGCCGGCGCCAGGGTTCCCGCAGAGCCGTCGCCCTGCGTCTTCGAGTACGTGTACATGAGCAGACCCGACTCCTACTTCAACGGGGTCAGCGTCTACACCTCCAGACTCAGGCTGGGCGAGCGCCTAGCCAGGGTGGCGCCGGTGGACGCCGATGCCATCGTCCCGGTCCCGGACAGCGGCAGAGTGGCTGCCGTGGGCTACAGCAGGTCGAGCGGTATCCCGCTGGTCGAGGGCATAGTGGTAAACAAGTACGTCGGGAGGGTCTTCATCTCATCGCCCGGGGAGCGCGACCTCGTGTCGAGGCTCAAGCACGGCGTCGTGAGACCCGCTGTGGAGGGCAGGAGGATAGTCGTGGTCGACGACTCGATAGTGCGCGGGACGACCCTCGCCCCCCTGATGGGGAAGCTCCGCAGAGCTGGAGCCAGGGAGCTCCACTTCAGGGTCTCGAGTCCACCCTTCAGGTGCCCGTGCTACATGGGTGTCAACGTCGCGTCCGGTGAGGAGCTGCTGGCCTGGGGGAGGTCGAGCGCGGAGGAGGTCGGGAGGATGCTGGGTGCGGACTCCCTGGCCTACAACACCCTGGAGAACCTGGAGCTCTCTGTGGGGCTGCCCAGGGTCTGCAGCTCGTGCTTCACGTGCAGCTACGCCCACGCGGGAGCTAGTCTCCCGCGCGGCAGGTCTTGTCCCTAGGGGTGGCCGAGCCCGTGGAGAAGCTCACGTACTCTAAGGCCGGTGTAGACCTCGCGAAGCACAGGAGCATGCACGCGGTGGCCCTGAGGGCTCTCGAGGAGCTAGCGAGGAGGCTGGGCGCCGAGGTCTCGGGGCTGGGAGGCTTCGCGCCGAGCATCAAGGCCTTCGGAAGGAGGCTATCGCTCCACGTAGACGGAGTGGGGACGAAGACGATGGTCCTCAGGAGGCTGAACGCCATGAGGGTGGCGGGCTGGGACTGCGTCGCCATGAACGCCAACGACGTGGCGTGCGAGGGCAGCAGGTTGGTTGCCATCGCCGACTACATAGCCATGGACAGGGCCGACGAGGAATCCTTCGGGCAGATAGTGGAGGGGATGGTCGAGGCAGCCGAGGCCGTGAGGGCGCCGATAGTGTCAGGCGAAACCGCGATCCTTCCGGGGATGCTGAGCGGAATCGACGTGGTCTGCTTCACCCTCTCGGTCTCGGAGGGAGAGTTCGAGAACCGCGCAAGGCCCGGGGACATGGTGGTCGGGGTCGAGAGCTGGGGCCTCCACGCAAACGGCTACAGTTTGGTCAGGAGGGTGGTCGAGGAGAGGATAGGGGGCTACGAGCGCGTGGTGGACGGGGTAGACCTGGCGGCCGAGCTAGCGAAGCCCACGGCACTCTACTACGACTTCCTGCTGGAGGTCGTGAGGCTGGGCTACGTCACGTCGGCGACCCACGTGACCGGCGGAGGCTGGACTAAGATGAGGAGAGTCCTGGGCGGAGAGCTGGACGCGGAGGTCGAGGCACCGAGGCCCGGCAGAATATTCGAAGTGATCATGTCCTACGGAGACGTAGACCCCGGGGAGGCTTACAGGGTCTTCAACATGGGCGTGGGCCTCCTCCTGACCAGCCCACCGGATAGGGCTGCTCAGTTGGTGGAGCTCGCTGGGAGGGCCGGGTTCCGGTCCTGGATCCTGGGGAGGGTCGTGGAGGGGGCGGGCTCTATTAGGGTGAGGCTCGGGTGGAGGAGCGGTGAGAGGATCGAGGTTTAGCCCCGAGGAGCTGCTAGAGGGCTACGAGAGCGACAAGATCAGCGTGGCCACCATAGCCAGCCACTCGGCTCTGGACGTCTTCGACGGGGCCAAGGACGTCGGGTTCCGCACCGTGGCCGTCTGCGAGAGGGGGAGGGAGAGGACGTACACCAGGTTCGACAGGGTGGTGGACGAAGTGGTCCTGCTGGACAGGTTCGCCGAGGTGGTGAGGCCGGACGTGGTGGAGCACCTGAGGAGGCGCTCCGCGATCTTCGTGCCCAACAGGAGCTTCGCCGTCTACGTCGGGTACGACAGGATCGAGAGGGAGTTCCCCGTGCCGGTCTTCGGCAACAGGTACCTGCTGAGGTACGAGGAGAGAGTAGGAGAGAAGACCTACTACAGGCTCCTAGACGAAGCGGGTCTGATGCGCCCGGCGGTCTTCGGGAGCGCGGACGAGGTCGACAGGCCCGTCATGGTGAAGGTCCCCCACGCGAGGAAGAGGGTCGAGAGGGGGTTCTTCGTAGCTGCCGACGGGGACGACCTCAAGCGCAAGCTGAGGAGGCTCGCGAGCAGGGGCGTGGTCAGGGAGGAGGACATGGAGAGGGCCTCGATAGAGGAGCTCGTGGTGGGAGCCCACTTCAACGTGAACTACTTCAGCTCCGTCGCCAGGGCGAGGGTCGAGATACTGAGCATAGACAGGAGGATCCAGACGAACCTCGACGGAGTCCTGAGGCTCCCGGCCAGCGTGCAGCTGGAGCTCGGGGAGTACGTCGACGTCGAGATGGTCGAGATAGGGCACGAGCCAGCGACGATACGGGAGAGCATGCTGGAGAAGCTCTTCGAGGCCGGCGACAGGTTCGTAGAGGCCGCGCGCAGGGTGGAGCCCCCTGGGATCGTGGGCCCCTTCACCCTCCAGCTGGTCGTCACGAAGGACCTCGAGATGGTGGTCTTCGACGTGGCCCTGAGGATAGGGGGAGGCACCAACGTGTACATGGGGGTGGGGAGCCAGTACTCGAAGCTCTACTTCGGCAGACCAGTCAGCATGGGGTGGAGGATAGCCGAGGAGATAAGGGAGTGCGTCGAGAGGGAGTGCCTGGGCGATATCGTCACGTAGCTCGGACATGACCCGAGGGCTGGCATCTCCCTAGGCGGCTACTTTTTTGGGCAGCCTCGCAAGCGAGACCGGGAGCCCATGGACAACCCGTTCAAAGGCTCGGACGTGGTCTCGGTCCTAGACTTCAGCAGGAGAGACCTCGAGCTCCTCTTCGAGTACGCGGATAGGGCCCAGAGACACGCGGGCTCAAAGCTCGACGCCCTCAGGGGAAAGGTGGTGGCGCTGGCGTTCTTCGAGCCCTCCACCAGGACCAGGTTCAGCTTCGAGGTGGCGGCCAAGAGGCTCGGCGCCGACGTGATATCGGTCTCGGGGGAGGAGGCCACCAGCGTAGCCAAGGGGGAGAGCCTCGCGGACACGGTCAGGATGCTCGACGCCTACAGCGACCTCATAGTCGTAAGGCACAGGTATGAGGGAGCGGCCAAGCTCGCGGCCGAGATCGCCGAGAGCCCCGTCGTAAACGGAGGGGACGGGTGGCAGCACCACCCGACCCAGGCCATGATAGACCTCTACACGGTCCTGAAGCTCTTCGGGACCATCGACGGGCTCAACTACGCTCTGCTCGGGGATCTGAGGTACGGGAGGGCGATAGTCTCGTTCCTCTACGGGCTCACGAGGTTCAGGCCCGGTGCCGTCTACCTGGTCTCCCCCGAGCCTCTGAGGCCCAGGAGGGAGGTCCTCGCTAAGCTCGGCGAGCTGGGCTTCAAGTGCGAGGCGACGTGCTCCCTCGAGCCAATCATCGGGGAGGTCGACGTGCTCTACGTCAGCAGAGTCCAGAAGGAGAGGTTCCCGGACCCCGCGGAGTACGAGAGGCTCAGGGGCTCCTACGTCGTGAACCTGAGGACTCTCTCCAGAGCGAAGCCGGGGCTCAAAGTCCTCCACCCCCTGCCGAGGGTCGACGAGATAGCCCACGAGGTCGACGGCACTCCGCACGCGGCCTACTTCTACCAGGCCTCCCTGGGAGTCCCGGTCAGGATGGCCCTCCTATCGCTGATCTCGGGTGTCGAGATATGAGCTCCGAGGTCTCCCGGTTCGCGAGGATCAGGAGCGGGACGGTCATAGACCACATACCAGCCGGCAGGGCCCTCGAGGTGCTCAGGGCCCTGGGGATATCGGGGAGGGAGGGGTACAGGACTATAGTCCTGATGAACGTCGAGAGCCGGAAGCTCGGGAGGAAGGACGTCGTCAAGATAGAGGGGAAGCTCCTGGACTCCAGAGAGGTGGCGCTAGTCGCCCTCGCCGCGCTCTCGGCGACCATAAGCACCGTCGAGGACTTCGAGGTGAGGAGGAAGGTCAGGGTCTCCGCACCGGACGAGGTGGAGGGGCTGCTGAAGTGCCCGAACCCCACCTGCATAACCAACAAGGAGCGCGAGCCTGTGAGGTCCAGGTTCAGGAGGGTCGGCGGCAGACCCGTCGAGTACCAGTGCGCGTACTGCGGAACGATGGTCCGGCTCGAGTGAGCTAGGGCTCTACGTCGAACGGGAGCTCGAGCAGCTTTTTCGCTTGGCGGAACCTGGCCTTGCCCAGCCTTATCCTCCCCACGGGGCCTATCGAGGGGAGGTGCTGCTTGCTGCACGCGTTCACGTTCCACACACTCCCGTCCTTCTCGCGGATTACGACTACGTAGAGCTCCCTCACCTCCTCGGGAACCCTGAAGAGGTCGTATACCGCGTCGCCGTAGACCCTCTCCGCCTCCTCTCTCGGCATCCTGACCACCTCGACCCCGAGGTCTTCGGCTATCTTCGCGTTCGCCAAGTCCTCGATGGCCTTGAGCTCCTCCTCGGTGGGCTTCCTATCGAACTGGACGACGAGCCTCCCGTGCTTCCCCTCGACGTAGGTCGAGGCGGTCCACATAGCGCCCTCGCCCAGGATCCTGACCACGGCTCCCTTTATGACGTGGAGGGCCGTGTGCGTTCGGACGTCGTCTGGGTACAGTTGCCACACGGCTACCACTCGGTGGCTAAGCGTTCCATCCCCGGCCCGGGAGGCCTCCGGGGGCAACGGTGGAGCACTCCACGTCCCGGGTCCCCCTCCGACGCCCCTCGGTGCTAACCTTCCACCACACACCGGACACACTGACAACCCTTCCACGGTCCCTTCACTACTACGTGGCGCGGGAAGGAACATATAAGGCTATGCTATTCAGGGACAGCCGTTATGTCCTTTCGGGTCGAGCATCTCGGGCCCACAGTTCCTCGAGGGGCCCCGAGCAAGGATATAAGCCTCGTCGACCACCGGCTCGGCGGTGATGGAGGTGAGGAGGTACAGCGGGCTCCTCCTAGCTCTCTTGGCGCTGTCCCTCTGCTCCACTCTAGTCCCGACCGTCTCTCAGAGCGGTGTGTTCTACGTAGAGACCACCAGCTTCAGGTCTTACGTGGGTGGAGACGTGTACCCCGGTTCTACCAGCGCGAGGCTTGAGGTCGGAGTGAAGTACCTCGGCACCGAGGTCGCTCGGTCGGTATACGGATGCCTACAGCTCCCCGAGGGCTTCTCCGCCCGCTCGAGCTGTGCCGGAGCCAGGGGACCGGACGGGGGCTTCATCGCCAGCGTCGAGTACGGGGAGATAGTCTATTTCGTGTTCGTGGTGGACGTCGGCAGGGAGGTGAGCCCCGGCACCTACATCGCGAGTCTGAACGTCACAGCGAGGATAGGTGCGACCCTGGTACTGGTCTCTGAGGTCTCGGAGATATCCCTCACAGTAAGCCCGTACCCGGAGCTCCGGCTCGAGCTGGTCGACTCCTACTGGTCTCCCGAGGCGTACCCCGGGACCGCGGGCACCACTCTCTACCTCGTGTTCAGGCTCGGTGGCGCAACGATGGACTCGGCCACGGTCGTGGTGGAGCTGCCGGAGGGGTTCTACCCGCGCACCTCCAGGAGGACCGTCGGCAGCGTGAGGAAGCACACGACGTTCACCGTGGCCGTCCCGGGCATAAGCGTGAGCAGGCACGTGGCCCCGGGAGCGTACCGCGTATCGGTCAGGATGAACTCCACCGCGGTTACCGACGACGGGGTCTACTACAGCGCCGCGGTCTCACTCGAGGCCCGCGTGCCGGTCGGCGACCCGCCCCAGCTGCTGGTCAGGCTGGTGAACAGCGGCTGGACGGGCTCCAGGGTTCCCTACGGCAGCAAGGCCGCCGACTACAGGGTGGTGCTCAGGCTCGAGGACTCCGCAACGGTGAGCTCCCTCGTCGCCGTGCTGAGGCTGCCTGCGTGCGCGGTGTCCTCCGACGGGAGCTCCAGCATAGTCGTCTACTCGAACAGACCTGTGACCTACGGCGAGGTCTTCGAGCTCGTGTTCGGGGGCATAACGTTCTCGTGCCGGTCGACGGAGTTCGCAGAGCTCTCCCTGGAGGTCTTGGCGGTCAAGGACGGCTCGGAGTTCTGGAGCACGCTGAGGTACCTGGTCCCCCTGGTCGTCCAGAACCCGGCGGTGGAGGTGAGGGTGGTCGCTAGCTACTGGAGCCCAGGTCCCGCGTACCCGGGCAGCTCCGGTATATCCCTAGTGCTCATCCTCGAGAACTTCGACTACGTCTCCCTCTACGACGGCGTCGCCAGGCTTCGGTCGGGGGTGACGGTGCCGGGAGAGCTCTCGGTCACCAACGTCGTGGTCGGGTCGCTGAGCAGGACGACCCTGGTCTTCCGCGGACTCTCGGTGCCGAGGACTGTGTCCCCCGGGGACTACTGGCTCGAGCTCGAGCTGGACACCCTGGTCGACTCGGGTGCCGTCTACGCCGCCTCCATGTGGTTCCGCGTCCCGGTGCGGATCGAGGAGCCCCCGAGCCCGAGGCTGGAGGTCGTGAGCTACGGCTGGGCCGACGGCAGGGCCTTCGGCCACTCCGTGGGGAACGCCCTCAGGGTGGTGATCAGGAACTCCGACCCGAGCGTGACGGTGAGGAGCCTCAGAGCCTCCCTAGACCTACCGGGCTGCTTCGAGATCGGGAGCCTGGAGAGGGAGGCGGTCGTGAGTGCAGTCCTGGCCTACGGGTCGTCCGCGACCCTGGAGTTCAGCGGCATAGACGTGCTCTGCCGGGGCGGCACCTACAGGGCGAACCTCACCGTAGAAGTCCTGGGGGAGATATCGGGGTCTGCGTTCTGGCAGACCCTGCGCTACGGCCTACCGCTGGTGGTCGAGGAGCCCTCTCTCAATGTCGAGGTGGCGGACGCTGGCTGGGTCTCCCGCGTGGCCTACCCCAACTCCAGCAGGCTGACGCCCTACGTGGTGCTGGTCTCCTACACCAGGGACAGTCTGGCGAGCGTGGTCGCCTACGTGAGACCGGTTAACGCCAGGCTCTCCGACGGCGGTGAGGAGGCCGCCGTGGCTCTCGGGGGGCCCGTGTCCTACGGCTCCTCCCTCACCATCAGGCTCCCGAGCGTAGAGGTGGAGGGGGTTGCGGACTCGGTGGAGCTGGAGCTGAGGGTGGAGGCCCTAGCGCGCTACGGTCGGACGCACTACAACGCCTCCAGGACTCTCCGGGTTAGGCTCCCGCTCGTCACGGAGAAGAACGTAGCCCTGGCGCACTCGCACGTGGAGTACATGGGCAGCCCGTCACCCCTCCTCCCGACGGCCAGGGGGGTCGAGGTCCGCATCCTGCTGGTCAACCTGAGGCCGGAGCCCCTCAGCCTATCGGGAGTTCGGGCGGACGCTCCCCGGGGCTTCAGAGTCCTGGGAATCGGGGGAGACTGTCCGAGGGTCACGCTGACGGCCGGGGGGACGTGTAGCCTCGGCTTAACGCTGGAGGTCTCCGGAGACGTCGAGCCGGCCACCTACGAGCTCTCGGTGGGGATCGAGTACGTCAAGTCGTCCTCCGGCGCCTCCCTGTTCGGAGCCGAGGTCTTCCGCATACCGGTGGTCGTCGAGCCCGCGAGCGAGTACGTGCCCGAGGTGGTGGTCCTCGAAGCGTACTGGGGCTTAGAGCGGCCCACCGCGGTCTTCCCGAGGTCGCGGAACGTCCCCCTGACCGTAGTCCTCCAGAACCTCGGCAGGTACGACGCTGTGGGGGTCACCGTCAGTGTGGAGTCCGACGCGCTAGTCCCGGTGGTCGGCTCGGCCGCGTGCTCAACTAGGCTCCTCCCGGGGAGTACGTGCGCGTCAGTCCTCTACCTCGACGTGCCCGCCGGAGTCGAGGGATACGTGGAGGCTAGCGTGATGCTCTCGTACCACATGAGCTCGTTCGGGGCCTTCGTCCAGGTCTCGAGGAGCTACGTCCTGCGGATGTACGTAGAGCCCCTGGAGCAGTACGGTGGGACGCTGACGCCCCTGTCCTGGGGCTGGGCGAACAACTACAACGTGTTTCCCGAGACCGAGAACGCCACCCTCGTGGTCTCCATCGCTAACAGGTTCCCGCACAGCGTCGCGGGAGTCCTGGCAGAGCTCTACCTCCCGGAGGGCTTCAGGGGAGAGAGGGGGAGAGTCTCGGTAGCCTACGTGGACGGGCCCCTGAGGAGCCTCTCGACCACTCCGCTCGGGTTCAGGGTCTCGGTCGGCAGGGTCCCGCCGGGCTCCTATACCGCCGTCCTCAGGCTCGACTACGTCGTGCTCTCCGGGGGACCCGGGGTCAGGCTCGTGGAGGAGCACGAGGTCGGGATCCTCGTGGTCGACGATAGGCACGCTGTGGAGCTCGTCAGCTCGAGTTGGCTAGAGGGGTCGGTGGAGCCCGGGACGTACGGGGTCTTCCTCCACCTGGTCGTGAGGAACAACCTGGTCGACGGGATGAGCGGAGTCTTCCTGCAGCTCGACCTCCCCCATGGCATCTACAGCTCCCTGGACAACTCCAGCACGGTCAGGGTGCCCCCGCTCTCGCGCCAGTTCGTCGAGAGTCTGCTAGCGCTGGGCACGTCGGCAGCCGGGAGACTCCCGATAGCTGTCCTGGAGCAGCTGCTCCAGCAGGCGGGGACTCCGGCGGCCACCTACAGGAGGGGCGACCTGGTGGAGTTCGTGGTACCGCTGAACCTGCTGGTCGACTCCACCGGGAGGTACGCGGCCAACGCTACCCTGCACTACATCGACGGCTGGGGCACGCCGAGGCGGTGCGGGTTCACGGTGGAGCTGGCGGTCTTGGGGAGCGTCAGGTACGTCGAGGTCTACGTAGACGGGGGGACAGTCAGGGTCACCTCCAGGTTCACGCGGGCCACCCTCGCGCTCAGGAACTTCGGCAGCAGTCCCGCGTACAACGTCTACGTAGCGGTCTATCCCTACTCCCAGCTGCCCGTGCTGGTGGCCTCGCCGACCGTACACTACGTCGATAGGGTGGAGCCGGGCAGGGAGGTGGAGCTCGAGCTGACCCTCGCCTACAACCCCATGGGCGTCTACGCGGTGGCCGGAGCCCAGACCGTCGTCTCCTACGGCACCGTCCCCCTCGTCGTCGCAGTGGTCTACAGAGACGCCAGTGGGAGGCTCAAGGCCTTCAACACAACGGTGGTAGTCGTGGTGGAGCCGTTCATAGACCTGGTGCTCAGGGAGCAGAGAGCGGTGCTCGTCGCCGGGACCGTCCGAGTCTCGGGAGTCCTCGTGAACTACGGGTCGGCGACCGCGTACAGGGTCGGGGTCAGAGCGTGCGCGGGCGAGGGCGCGTGCGCCGAGAGCTTCGTGGGGGACGTGGAGCCCGGGGCTCAGAGGGCCTTCAGCGTCAACGTCGCGGTGGGCAGCGCTGCCACCGGTGAGGTCGGACTGACGGTCCTCTACTACAACGCCTACAACGAGCTGCAGCAGTTAGAGCTCGGCTTGCCGGTCACAGTGGCAGCACCACAGACCCCGACCACCCCGCCGGCCGAACACGCCCTTGTAGCCGAGAGGTGGGTACCTCTAGCGGTCGTAGGGGTCTTCCTGGCAGCGGTAGCGTACGCGATCTACAGGCTAGCGTCCAGCTATCGCGAGAGGCTGAGGAAGGCCTCGGAGGTGGTGCCCCCGTGAGCTTGTTGCAGTTCTTACTCGACTCGCTCGGCATGTCCGCAAAGGTCTTGGGAGAGAGGAAGCTCAGGTCTGCCCTGACCATAGCAGGCGTGGTGGTCGGTCCGCTGATCATGGTCATGATGGGCTCCGTCGTCAGCGGGTACGCCAGCTACGTGATGGAGGAGCTGAGATCCCTGGGCCAGAACGTCGTCGTGGTTTTCCCCTCGGGAGGCTACGAGCTGACGGAGCAGGATCTAGAGTACATCGCGTCCTTCGAGTACGTGGAGGCCGCGGAGCCCTTCTACTCCTTCCAGGGCGTAGTCAGGAGGTGCGGGTCCGAGGTCCAGGTCTACGTGTACGCGATCAAGCCCAGCATAATATTCAGAGCGATGGGCAACCTCAGGATAGCGGAGGGAGACCCACCCCCGGAGGGAGACCTCGTGAGCGCCGCGATAGGGCATAGAGTGTCCGTGGTCGAGGACTCTCGCTGCCTAGGCGTCGGCGACGTGGTCTCCCTGTACGTAGCCGAGATGGAGGGGGGCAGGATTAGGAACGTCAGGAGCGCGAGCTTCATCGTCTCGGCCGTGCTGGAGGAGTACGGGGGCGCCCTGATCCTCAGCCCCGACCAGATGCTTCTAGTGAACGCGGAGGTCGGCAGGACGGTGCTCGGTGCCAAGAGGTGGTCCGGGATCTTCGTCCTGCTGAGGGACTCGGAGTTCGTCAGGGACTTCCTGAGGGATATGAGGAGGTCGTACGGCGGCAACGTCGAGCTCATCTCCTTCGCCGCTATAGCGGACGCGGTCTCCAGCGTGACCTCGGCCGTGTCCTACATAAACTACGTGACCTCCCTATCGGCCTTCGCGGTCGCCGTGGCCGGGGTATCGGCCACGATGGTCACGTCGGTCATCGAGAGGACTAGGGAGATAGGGGTGATGAAGGCCGTGGGCTTCACGAACAGACAGGTGGTATTCATGGTCCTCTCGGAGTCCCTGGTGATGTGCCTCCTGGGAGCGGCGATCGGGATAGCTCTCGGTGTAGCGGGCGCCTACGCTCTCTCGGGCCAGGGCCTTGAGATCAGGGCCGGGACCTCGAGCCTGGTGCTCGCGGCGAGGCCGGACGTATCGCTCGAGAGGGTACTCACGACCGCCGGCCTGACCTTGACGGTGGGCCTGGTCGGCGGCTCGTTCCCTGCCTACCTGGCAGCGAGGATACCGCCGGCCGTAGCTCTGAGGTACGAGTAGGTGTCGCTATGACTATTACGAGAGACCTGCCCGCCGAGATCGGCAGGGCGCTCGCGAGGATCAGGAAGGCCCTGGGAGTCGAGAGTCTGGACTTCCTCATAGCCCAGTCGGAGGTCGAGGACGTCGGCGGGACCAAGGTCGTCGTCAAGAGGTTCTCCAGCGAGGTGGGTCTCCTGAAGTGGTTGCCGCCGGCGCTGCTGCTCAGAGCGAGCTACCCGTTCGCCCTCGCTCCGAGGGAGAGGCTTAGGCGGGAGCTGGAGTTCATGAGGTTCGGGGGCTGGCGGGGTCTCCGCGTGCCGAAGATCCTCAGCGTCGACGAGGGGGAGCTCATCATCGTCCGGGAGTTCGTCGAGGGGGAGCCCCTCAGGTGCGATAGGCCTGAGGACGTCGCTGTGCTGGGGAGAGTGCTGGCGGAGGTGCACGGCAGGGGCTTCAGCATGGGGGACGTGAAGCCGACGAACTTCCTGCTCAGCCAAGGGACACCCTACGTCGTGGACGCGGAGCAGTCCGCCCCCTCCAGGGATGACTGGAATAGCTGGGACCTAGCCGTAGCGTCCTTCTTCGTCTCCCTGACCAACTACGCGGAGACCTCCAGGTTCAGGGAGCTCTTCGGTGAGCTCTCCAAGGCCTACCTGGACTCTGGTGGCAACCGGAGAGCTTACTGCGAGGTCCTCTCCCCCAAGAACGCTGCGGTGATAGCTTTCATGCCGCTGCCGCACCTGCTGGCCCTGACCGAGGTCAGGAGGGAGCTCTGCCGGTAGGATCGAGGGGCTTCGAAGGAGCTGTCTTTGCGAAATTTATCGCCGCTCTTCGAACAGTATTCAGAGGAGGTGGCGTCGATGAGATCTCGCGTTCCCGAGTACCTCAGAATAGACCCGGAGAAAACCGCGAACTCCGTAGCGAGCTTCATCAGGGACTACGTCAATAGGAGCGGAGCCTCGGGAGTGGTCCTGGGCCTCAGCGGCGGAACGGACTCGGCGGTGCTGGCGGCGCTGGCGGTGGTGGCCCTGGGAGCGGACAGGGTCGCGGTTCTCGTGATGCCCGAGAGGGAGAGCTCGTCAGAGGACGTGGCGGACGCCGGGAAGGTGGCGGAGCTCCTGGGGCTCGAGCCCACGAAGATCGACATCACCGAGGGGGTGGAGTTCGTTCTGAAGTCCTTCGGAGAGTCCTACGGAAGCTCCCCGAGGCTGGCCAGAGCGAACGTCAAGGCCAGGCTCAGGATGGTGATGCTCTACTACGTAGCCAACAAGACCGGCTCCCTGGTCCTCGGCTCCTCCAACAGGTCCGAGTGGCTCCTCGGCTACTTCACCAAGTGGGGCGACGGGGCCGCCGACCTCTACCCCCTCCTCGGCCTCTACAAGACCCAGGTCAGACAGCTGGGAGACCACCTGGGCCTCCCGGAGTCCATAGTCTGGAAGCCCTCGTCTCCGGGTCTCTGGCCCGGGCACCTGGCGTCCGAAGAGCTCGGCGCGGACTACGATGTGATCGACCCGATACTCTACCTCTACGTAGACAGGGGAATGGGGGTCGAGGAGGTCTCGAGGACCACCGGGATAGACCCGGAGCTCGTGAGGAGGATAGTCTCCAGAGTGTCGGCCGCCGAGCACAAGAGGAGGGTCATCGCGGGACCCTTCCCCGTCCCGGCTTCGCGGCAGCTGTAGAGCGGGCGTGCGATAATGTGGAGGGCTCTCTACTCCCTAGCCGCGACAATAAACACGGTCATGTGGGGCATATACTTCCCATTTACGCGAAGGTACGTGGGGGTGGAGCTCGGCGGGGGCATCCAGTCTATCCTCCTCATAACTGGGCTCGAGTGGCTCTACGTCTTCTTTGCCCCGGCAGCGGGTAGGCTCTCCGGACGTCTGGGCGAGCGCGGAAGCATCCTGTTGGGGACCCTCGGGGCGGTGCCGCTCATCGCATCGGTCTTCCTGAGAGACCCCGTATCCTTGGCCCTGACCCTGAGCCTCTCGTCACTGGGCTGGTCCATCACGTGGCCCGTAGTAGTGTCGGTAGTGCTCGCTGGAGCCGGTGGGAGGTTCGGTAGAGCTTACAGCGTCTTCACAATAGGCACGGGGCTTGGGTTCGGCATCGGCTCATCAGCGATGGGACTCCTCTACTACGCTGGAGGGCCTGGGTTCGTGCTCCTCTCGTGCGCTTTCCTCTACGTACTGACCTACGCGATATTCTACGCGTTCTACCCGCAGGAGGTCCGGAGGGGCGAGAGTGAGCGCGAGGGGAGAGACCCAGCGGTTCCCTGGGCGCGCGCGGCGGGCTACGCCCTCGCCGCATACACCCTCCTGGTCTTCTGCAGGGAGGCGTACTACTCTGTGGCCCCGGTGAAGCTCAGCACCGACATCGCGAGGGTGCTCCCCGATGCTCCCGAGGAGGCTCAGTACGTAGCCTTCGGCATCCTGTACGCCGGGATCACGTCTCTCCTGTCCATCCCGGCGAGGGTCGTGTACGGCTTGCTAGCGGACAGGCACGACCCCCGCCTGCTCCTGGTGTCCTCGTTCCCCCTGTACGTAGCGGTCTACTGGGCGTTCGTACTGCTCGAGGGGGTGGCCTCCATCGTGGTGTGGCAGTTGCCCCTCTACCCGATGGTGGACACCTCGGTAAACGTCCTCCTAGCCAGACACTCCGGCGAGCGCGAGAGGGCTCACGCACTGGGGGTAGGACTGGCCCTCAGCGCGGTGGGCGGGCTGAGTGTGATGCCCCTCGCGGCCTATCCGGACGTAGACCCGACCACCGTGGGCTCCCTGATAACGGTCGTAGCCGTCTTCGGGCTGTCTCTGATGCTCTTCGACCTCCTGAGGCGGAGAACGTGAGAGGTGCGAGGCCGGGGCGAGACCTGGAGCCCGGCCCCGGTCGCTCCCCCAGACCCCACCTTATTATATCCACTCCCCGAGCAGCTCGGGGTTGGCCCGACAGAATGACCTGGAGGTCCTATAGAGAGGAGCTCAGGCGCAGGGTGTGGCGGTTCATGGAGGAGACAAACGTGGCCTCGTTCCCGAGACCTGTCTACGGGAGGATACCCAACTTCGTCGGGGCCGAGGTGGCCGCGGCCAGGCTAGCGGAGTCCGGGGAGTTCAGGAGGGCCAGGGTCGTGAAGGTGAACCCGGACGCTCCCCAGAGGGGGGTCAGGGAGGCCGTCCTGAGGGCGGGGAAGCTCCTGGTAGTGCCCACCCCGAGGATCTCCAGGGGCTTCCTCCTCCTAGACCCCAGGAGAGTGCCGGGCTGGCTGCACTCGGCGGCCTCCACCATACAGGGCTCCTTCAGATACGGGATCGGGGTGGAGCCGGACGAGCTGCCGGAGGTCGACCTGGTCGTAGCCGGGTCCGTAGTGGTCAACAGGTACGGCGAGAGGCTGGGGAAGGGAGAGGGCTACTCGGAGATAGAGTACGGAGTGTTGGTCGAGTACGGGAAGCTGTCCGAGGACGTACCGGTGTTCACGACCGTTCACGACGTCCAGGTGGTCGAGGACAGGATCGAGCTTGCTCCCTGGGACATAACGGTCGACGCGGTCTTCACGCCGACAAGAGAGATCAGGTGCGAGGGCGAGAGGAGGAGGCCCGGGGGCCTCCTGTGGGAGTACCTGGATCCCGAGAAGGTGGACTCCATCCCCATCCTAAAGAAGCTGGCCGAGAAGAGGGCCCTCTCCTCGAACCCTCCCGCTGAGCGGGTGTGAGCTTCCCCTTCCGGGCTAGAGCCTGCGAGTCCCTCTCGAGCCGAGGCTGACGGTGGCAGGTAGGGTCGCTCACGGCCGCAGCGCTTGGCGCGTGCGGTAAACGCCGCAGCACGAGTGACGGTGCGCAAAGGCGTCCAGGGCCCGGGGACGTGGTCGCGAGCTTGAGTCCAGTCTCAGCGCGTTTCACGTTCTACCAGAGTAGTCGGGTGAGGAGCGTGGCAGGTAATATAGTCTGGTGCCCGATCCCTGGAGTGGAGGTGCTGCCGGTTGAGCTACGGCTACTGCGAGACGTGCGGGAGGCCGGTGCCGAGGCGCGAGCTGAGAGTGATCTACGTAGAGAGCGTGAGGCTCTCCGTCTGCCCGTCCTGCTACACCAGGCTCTCCAGGAGGGACGTGGCGCGGGAGATGGAGGAGGTCTCCAGGGCTCGCCAGCAGAGGCCGGTGCCCGGGACCGAGAGGAGACCCGAGGAGAGGATCCTCGAGGAGTACGAGGTGGTTCCGGACTACGCGGAGAGAGTCCGCCAGGCCAGGGAGAGGCTGGGCCTGACCCAGAAGGCCCTCGCGGAGATGGTAAAGGAGAGCGAGGGCACGATAAAGAGGATCGAGTCCGGGAGACTGGTGCCCACGATAGCCCTGGCCAGGAAGCTCGAGAGCGTCCTGTCGGTAAAGCTCCTCGAGCCCGCCGTAGACGCGGAGCAGGCTCGCCTCCCGAGCCCGACCAAGATGAGGGAGCTCACCCTGGGCGACGTAGTCTCGCTGAAGAAGCGTGAGAAGTAGTTGAGCTCGGTACTGCTCGTCGCTAGAGAGAGGGACCTGGCGGAGGCTCTGGAGCTCGCGAGGACAGTCCACGGCAGCGTAGAGGTCGTGAGGCTCCCGGACAGGTACAGGGCCTCCACGTCCACCTACCTCACTCCCAAGTGGCTGGAGGTGGTCAGGAGGGAGCTCGAGGGGGGGCGCTACGAGAAGGTCTACGTCTACGACACCCTCAGCCCGAGACACGTGAGCCACCTCATGAAGGAGCTCCGGGTGCCCGTCGAGGACAGGGTCATGCTGATCCTCGCCGTGCTGGCCGAGCACGCGGGGTCGAGGGAGGCGAAGATGCAGATAGAGATGGCCAGGCTGAGGCACCAGATCCCCCTGCTCAGGGACTGGATAAACAGGGCGAAGCTGGGAGAGCTCCCGGGCTTCCTCGGTCCCGGAGGCTACGCGCTGGACGCCTACTACGCTCACGTGAGGAAGAGGATGAGCAGGCTGCGCAGGGAGCTGGAGAGGCTGAGGAGGATCAGGGAGCGCGAGAGGGCTAGGAGGGAGGAGGCCGGGCTAGTCCACGTAGCCATAGCCGGCTACACGAACGCGGGCAAGACCACCCTCTTCAACGCTCTGACGGGCGAGAGCAGGGCCACGGGACCCGAGCTGCTGACCACGACGTCGACGAAGGCGAAGATGGTTCCCATCGACGGGCTGAGAGCGGTCTTCATAGACACTATAGGGTTCATAAGGGACATACCGCCGGAGATAGTCGAGGCGTTCTACGCGACCCTGAGGGAGATCTCGTCGGCATCTGCTGTCGTGCTGATCATGGACGCATCCGACGGGGAGGATGTGTTCAGGGTGAAGCTGCGCGAGTCCCTCAAGATCCTAACGAACATAGGCTACGTCGGTAAGCCTCTCCTCGTGACCCTGAACAAGCTGGACCTCGTAGACTCATCCAGGATAGCCAGGCTGAGGGAGCTCGCGGAGTCCGAGGTGAGGAGCGACCTGTGGCCCTACAGGGTGATCGGCATCTCCGCCCTCAGGAGGGTGAATCTCGACTCCCTCAAGAGCGCCCTGCTCGATGTTCTCGGGAACGCGAGAGCTCTCCCGCAGACGGGAGGCCCGGGAGAGCGCGCGGCGGGACCCCGGGCCTCCCCCGCAGGCTAGGAGCCGCGGAGTCCGATCCCCCGACCCCCGGCAGCGTCTCTCTAGCCCGCTCGCGCTCGACGGGTCGAGCGCGACGCGACCGCGAGGGTCTACTGACTCGGATGAGTGTGTTGTCAGGGATGGGTGCCGACCCCCATCAGTCCGGAAGACCTAGTGCTGCGGGGCGGTGCCGAGCTGAGCGGTAGAGCCGGGGCTCCACTACAGAAGCGCGTACGCGAGCGACACCAGGATCGCGGGGACCAGCATCAACGGGTCTCTCCTCGAGACCAGCTTCGGCTTGGGGGCCGGAGGGATTCCGTGGATGTAGAGAGCCTCGGCCACCTGCCTGCTGTTCAGCACGGAGTCCACCACGAGGGGCTTGACCAGCGCGGCGATCCTCCTCCTCCCGAGCTTGAGCTTCGCTACTACGTAGGCCTCCGAGAACGATACGAGGGTCGTGGGTAGCTGAGACATAGCTACCGCGAACATCTCCGAGTAGCGCTCGAGCCCCAGCCCCCGCAGGAGGAGCCTCATCTCCCCTACGGTCAGCAGCTGGAACACGAGGGTCAGGGCTATCACTATGCTGGCCATCCGGAGGGTCCTGGTGACGAGCACCGCGGCGTCCGAGGGCTCGAAGCCGAGGAGCGCGGACAGCAGGTTCAGCGCGAAGCCTAGGACTAGGAAGAGCCCGACGAGCCTGAGGACTCCCAGCAGCCTCCTGGAGCCGGCTAGGTAAGTCACGAGGACTGCCTCGTAAGCCAGTGCCGCCGCGGTCTGGACTAGCGGTATCCTAGACCCGGGCACCACGTAGGGGAGGGAGAGTGAAGAGAGGAGGAGCAGGGGGGTGAGGACTCTGGTCACCAGTCCGAACTCCCCGACCCTCTCCGACGCCAGAAACGCGTAGGCGAAGTCCCTGACGAGAGACATCAGGCTACACCGTATATCCCCAGCTCCCTACACCTCTCGGCGGCACTCACCACCTCCGGGTCCACTCCGGGTCTGATGGCTGACAGGAGACCCTCCCTGAGCTCGTACACCCTGACCGAAGGCAGTGAGGATAGCATTGACAGAGTCTCCTTGTTGCTGACCGTGAGGATCTTGGGGACCTTCACGTCCGCGAGGAGCCTGGCTAGGGAGAGCCTGTCGGCGTAGGTCAGGCCGGTGAACGGCTCGTCGAGGAGGAGAACCACTTCGTCCTCCACAGACATTGCTATGGAGAGAGCGGCCCTCACCGCTTGGCCCCAGGAGAGGTTGAAGGGGGACGCCTCCGCGTCCAGGTCTGCCCCAAGGCTCTTCAGAGTCCTCAGACCCCTCTCCAGGCACCCTCCCCCCGCCCTCCGGGAGCAGACTACCTCCAGCTCCCTCCTCAGGCTCTCCTCGGTGAAGAACAGGTAGACATTCTGCGGGAGGTAGACGGCTCTCACCCCCGGAGCCCTCTCGACCCTCCCCCTCTCGGGAACTAGGTACCCGGACAGCAGCTTGAGCAGGGTCGACTTCCCGCTCCCGTTCTGACCGAAGACGACTACGGTGTCCCCCCGGCTCTCCACGCTGAGGCTAGCTCCCCTGAGGAGCCAGGCGCTGTCCCTCTCGTACCTGAACCAGACGTCCTCCGCTCTCAGCACTGGCTCGCCGCCCCCGGGGCTCTCCGCGGAGCTTCTCTCGGACCGGCTAGGGAGCGCGAGCTTCCTCGGGTGCCTGAGCTCTCCGTGCTCCAGCGGGCTCAGAGTCCCGCTCCTCAGGACGAACACCCTGCTGGCGAGGTCTAGTAGACCCAGGAACCTGTGCTCCAAGACCAGGAGGGCCTTCCCCATAGACCTCAGAGTGATCAAGACCTCCCTGAGCTCCTCCAGCCCCTCGTCGTCCAGCCACATCAGCGGCTCATCCAGGATGACCACCTCGGGGTCCCAGACCATCGCTTTGGCTATGGCCGCTCTCCTCAGCTGACCCCCGGAGAGCTCGAAGAACCTCCTGCCGAGCAGCCCCTCCAGCTTGAAGGTGCTCACGACCCTCTTGAAGACCCTTCCGCCTCTCTCGGCGCCGTGTATGGCCGTGGAGATGTAGTAGAGGTCTAGCCCCACTCTGTGCTCTAGGAAGTGGGTGTAGGCGTTCTGGTTCACGACCTGCAAGGCCCTCCGCAGCTCGTCGAGCGCCAGGTCTCGGACTCTCCTGCCGCTGACCACGACCTCGCCCCTCATCTCGCCACCGTAGACCCAGACCCCCACTCCGGTCAGAGACCTCAGAAGAGTCGTTTTGCCGGAACCGCTCGCACCGAGAACGAGAACGACCTCGCCGCGACCTACGGACAGGCTCACTCCCCGCAGTACCCAGTCGGAGGAGGGGTACCTGAACCAGAGGTCCCTGACGACCAGGGGCGCGTCGACCGGTGGGCTCTCCAACTACGCTATCACCGGACGCTGCCCGGGAGGGCACCGAACGTCTTCGAGACCACCCTAAACACCTCGACGCTCAGCGCTCCGACGTAGGAGGCCGTCACTAGGTTGAAGACCGCGACGTGCGGGAGCAGGGCGACGGTGGCCGCGTACGCCTTCTCGAAGCTGAAGCCGTAAGTTAGGACGAGCCAGTAGGGTGCGACCAGGTAGTTGCAGAGCATCATGGCGAGAGCTCTGCTCACCATCCCCAGAGCTACAGGCAGAAGGCGGTGCGCTAGGCCCCTCCTCTGGTACAATCGCCTGTACGCGTAGACTAAGGGCAAGAAGGTGGACGCCTCGGCGATGACCTTCATGCCGGCACCGACGAAGTCGGCGCCCATCAGCTGGAGCCCCACGAAGACTACGGGTAGGGCGGCTGCGGAGGCCCTCAGCGAGTAGAGAGCGAGGACTGCCAGGGGTATTCCCGTGCCGTCGAATTTGAGGAAGGGGGCGGGAGGGTATGGGAGCTTGAACAGGTGGAGCACGAGGGCCAGGGCCGTCAGCGTAGCGCCCAGAGACAGCTCTAGGAGTCCCTTGGTCGACCCCGGAGGCTCCACCCTTCGGACGCTCATGGCGTTTCCCCGCGGTGGGTTATGTGTCGGAAATAAGCATGACCCAAGTTCCGGCTCGCGGGCGGCGATGAGCTTATAAGCAGCTCTGCGCGGAACCCCAGCGTTCCGCCTCAAGACCTGACCGAGGAGAGAGCTCTCCTGAAGTTCCCGGCTATCCGCTCGGAGACCTCGGCCACGTCCACGGACTTGACCTCGGAGACCCTCCTCAGGAGCCCCTCGAGCATCTCGGGACCGAGGGTCAGCCCCCTGTAGCTGTAGGGACCGTCCGACTCCGTGAGCACGTGCTCCAGGGGGGCTCTCTCGAGCACGGCCTCGTGCTTCCTCTGCACCAGGAGCGCCGGGTTTATCCCGATGAAGTAGCCCTCGGCCACTATCTCCTCGAGGAGGTCTAGGGGGCCCGTGTACCAGTGGAATATGGCCACCGGGACACTGTACCTCTTGAGCATGTCGAAGGTCTCTCTCCACGCTCCGGCCGCGTGCACGCTCAGGCCGAGCCCGTAGTCCGACGCTATCCTGAGGAGCCCCTCGAAGAGCCTCAGCTGGGCGTCGAAGGTCTCGGGGTGGAAGGCCCTGTCGAGCCCCACCTCACCCAGGAAGCGGACTCCGCGCTCCACCACGAGCTTCTCGATGACTCTGAGAACTTCCCCCACGTCGACCCCGCCCGCGTTCCACGGGTGGACCCCTATGGCCGGGACGACGTAGACGCACTTCCTCCCCAGCTCGAGCGTCGCGATGCTGGAGTCCACGTCGTCGGAGACCGCGAGCATCAGGTACCTCCCGTCGCAGTACCTAGTCCACCCCTCTCCGTACTCGTGGAGGTGGACGTGGGAGTCGACCAGGACGCCCATGTAGCCTCCACCTGTCGACAGGCTCTCCGGGCATAATAGCGCGGGCAGCTCTCTGTGGAAACGCGTCGCGGAGCTCGCTCCGGGGAGCTAGACCTAGCCGAAGACCGTCAGCCCCCCGGACGCTGCTTCGCTGCCGTGCTCTATATCTTCCGCAGGTAGCTACTCTGGCAGGTGCCGGGATGCTCGGCTACGCTGCGATAGCGGTCGCATCGGTGATGTGGAGCCTGGGCCCGGCCATAGTGTCGAGGTTCAGGGAGTCCATAAAGCCGGTAACGTTCACTGCGGCGCAGTCGGCATTCGCTCTCCTGCTCCTGCTCCCCGCGGCACTGCTGAGTGGGATCGCGGTGCGGGATGCCTCTCTCTACGCCGTGCTGGTAGTCTACCTGTCCGCCGTCGCCGGGCCGGGGCTGGGCAACGCCCTCTACACTAGGTCCATACAGCTCGTGGGGGGATCGGTGGCCGTACCGGTCAGCTACACCTACATCTTCGTCGCGCAGGCGCTAGCGTTTCTGACCCTCGGAGAGCCTCTCAGGTACTCTGTGGTACTGGGCTCCGCCTCAGCGTTCCTCGGTGTGGTCGTGACCGTGCTCGGGGAGGGAGGACGAGTAAGACCGGACCCGAGGGGCATAGCGTGCGCCGCGGCCGCGGCCCTGCTGTGGGGGGTGAGCACCGTTACGATCGGGATCGCCCTGGCGTACGCCGACGCTCTGTCCCTGACTCTAGTGCGACTCTTCATGACGCTCGCCACCTTCCTGCCCGCAGGGCTCCTGTTGGAGGGCCTCCCGGAGAGAGCCCACCTGCGCCCCTTTCTGACGGCCTCGCTCCTGACCGGAGTCTTGAGCTGGGGGATCGGGATGTACCTTTTCGTCTACTCTATAGGGACCATCGGGGTCTCGGTAACCGCCGTGGCCACGGCCCTCACGCCGGTCATGTCCCAGGCTCTGACCAAGCTCGTGGCCAAGGAGGGTCTCGGGAGGAGGCGGCTGGTGGGAGCCTCTCTCGTCTCGCTGGGGGTGCTGCTAACGATGGTGTAAGCAGGGGGAAGAGTGGATCTCTCCCCACGCAGCCGCGGGTCCCGAGATCCGCGGGACCTCCGGGTGGTAGAGCTCCCTCATTCCACCTCACCGAGAGGTTCCTTGCTGGCGCGAAGCCTGCTAGCCAGACCGAACCTCACCGGGGAACAGTTCCAGCCCCTACTCGTCTCGAAGACCTGGTGCTGCGGTGCGACGCCGACCTCGAGGACGCGCTCCGTCCCACCGACAGCGGCCTTAACGGCTCTGCCCTTTAAAATAAGTCTTCTGTAGCTAATGCAAGTACGGTGTGAAGTGCTTGAGCTACACGGGTAGCGAGAAGAGGGGCAACGTCTTCGAGTACGTCAGGCAGCTGGAGGAGAGAGTCCAACAGCTGGAGGCCGAGGTGGAGTTCCTGAGGAGGGAGCTAAACTACTACAGGGGGGAGATAGACAAGCTCCTGGCTGCTCCACTGGTCGAGGCAGCGCTCCTGGAGCTCCTGGACGACGGGAGGGCCATCGTCAGGAGCAGTGCGGGGCCGACCCTGGTAGTGAACGTGAGCGGCTCGGTGGACCAGTCGAAGCTGAAGCCGGGAGTTCACGTAGCGCTGAACCAGCGGGGGTCTGCGATAGTCGAGGTGCTCCCGATCGCTGAGGACTACTACGTGAGAGCCATGGAGGTGGACGAGAGGCCGAGAGTGACCTTTAGAGACGTCGGGGGGCTGCGCGAGCAGGTGAGAGAGCTGAGGGAGGTCGTCGAGCTCCCCCTCAGGACGCCCGAGCTTTTCTCCAAGCTGGGCGTCGAGCCCCCGAAGGGGGTACTGCTCTACGGTCCCCCGGGCTGCGGCAAGACCCTTCTAGCCAGGGCGGTGGCCGGGGAGGTCAAAGCTACGTTCATCAGGCTCGCCGCGTCAGAGCTGGCCCAGAAGTTCGTGGGCGAGGGGGCCAGGATCGTCAGAGAGGTCTTCAGGCTGGCCAGGCGCAAGGCCCCGGCGATAGTCTTCATAGACGAGCTCGACGCGATCGCGGCGAGGAGGGTGGACGTCGGCACGTCCGGGGAGCGGGAGATCCACAGGACGCTCTCCCAGCTCCTCGTCGAGATAGACGGCTTCGACCCCCTCGATAGGGTGAAGGTCATGGCTGCCACGAACAGGATAGACGTCGTAGACCCGGCGCTCCTAAGGCCCGGCAGGTTCGACAGGCTGATAGAGGTGCCGCCGCCCGACGCCTCGGGAAGGTACGAGATACTCAAGATACACACGTCCAGGATGGCTCTCGCGGACGACGTAGACCTCCGCAGGCTGGCCGAGATGACCGAGGGGCTCTGCGGAGCCGACATCAAGAACCTCTGCACGGAGGCCGGGTACAACGCCATAAGGCGCGACGCGGATGCGGTCTCGATGAGGGACTTCCTCCAGGCTCTCGAGAAGTACGCGCTCGAGAGGTTCAAGGACAGGGGGAGTCGGCCCGAGCGGCAGATAAGCATATAGGGGGAGGGCTCTGCGGATCTCGGTGGTGCTCTCCGGAGTCTCCTCTCCTCACAGGCTCGTGGAGTCCGTCAGAGTCGCGTACGGGTTCAGGGGGATCGACGTCGAATCCTTCATAGTGGTCAGGTCTACGGGCCTGGCTTCCCAGGTGGGCATACCGGAGGCCTACAAGGCCGCCCTGAGGTATGGAAAGCCCCTAGTGGTGCTGCCGAGCGTTAGGGACGTCCTCGAGCTCTTCAAGTTCGACGAGGTCTACGCGGTTCTGCCCGGACGGGACGACCTGCGGAGGCTGGAGGACCTCGACCTGAAGGGACCGAGGTGCGCTCTGGTATTCTCCGGGGAGGAACACGGGAGGAGCGAGCTGCCGGTCGAGGTCATCTCGATTCCCGAGCTGCCCGCAGACTCGCCGCCCCAGGCTGCCATCGCTCTGGCTCTCCACACCGTCCTCAGGAGGAGGGCGGGAACAGGGGCGAACGCGATCGCGCGGTAGGGTGTCGGGAACTTGGGTCGCCCGCCTGCGCGCAGGCACCTCTACGCCAACCTCTACGGCATAGACCCGAGGCTGCTGGCGGACGAGGAGAGGCTCGTCGGCGCTATACTGGAGGCTCTCAGGAGAGAGGGGGTGGAGCCCGTCGACCTGAAGTCCTGGAGCTTCGGGGGCAAGAAGGGAGGGGTCTCGGTCATCGCTGTTCTCGAAGGAGCCCACATGGTCATCCACACGTGGGTGGAGTACGGGTACGCTACCGTCGACATACTCGTAACCGTGGACCGCGACCCTTCGAGGATCTTCGAGAGGATCGTGACCGCGCTGAACCCCAGGTCATACAGGGTGGGCCTTACGTACCGGGGAGAGGGTCCCGGGTGAGCGGAGAGGAACTGCTCGTAGTCGAGCCGGACCGCGGCGCCGCGCCTGAGGTGGCAGACCTCGTCGGGAAGAGCATGGGTCCGTGGCAAGCGCGCTACGCCGCGGAGTGCCTCGCTCAGGGGATATGTCGAGCTTTCGTGGCCTACTCGCGGGCTCCGCTGGGAGCTTCGCTCTTCTACTCCCTAAGCCTAGAGCCCGGCCACGTCCTCGGAGTGATATACTACGTAGTGGTCAGGAGGGACTACAGGAGGAGGGGCCTGGGCAGGGTGCTCGTGGCCTCCGCCGAGCACGCGCTGGAGGATGAGGGTGCGGACGTGGTCCTGGCCACTGCCAGGGCCGGGAACCTCGCCTCGAGGAGGCTCTTCTCCAGCATGGGCTACAGAGAGGTGTCCCTCCAGTCCCTCGAGGAGAGGTGGGGGGAGCTCCTCACGATGGTGACCTGCGGCTACGACGACGACCTAGCCCTCGTGAAGGAGATCGGAGCGAGGCTCGAGGACGTGCTAGCAGCCCTCGGCGTGGAGTCCAATGCGCGGAAGGTGGAGAGGCTCTGGTACTCGCTGTGCTATAGGCCTTGGAGGTCGATGAGGGGTTAGACCCCCTAGGGAGTCTGGCCGGCCTTCCAGCCTTACCTCCTCCAGCTCTCTATAGCGCGGAGAGCGACTACCCTGTCCCTCCCCTCCACTAGGCGCAGGTAGTCCTCCCAGGTGTCCACGTCCTTCCACAGATCCCCGGTGAGGTCGGCAACGACGCCTCCGCGCGTCGACCTCGAGAAGCACTCGTAGAGCGCGGAGAGCTCCCCCTCGGACCCGCACAGCTCTGCGTAGCTCGACAGACTGGCGGAGACCACGTGCAGTCCCGTATCGACGTAGTCCCACCGGTCGAGGCCCTTGCCTATCCTCTCTATGACACCGTCCCTGTCCACCTTTACGAGAGTAGCCTCGCCGACGTCCGCGTGGGTAGGCTTCCTGTCCCCACCGACTACCAGGGGATCGCCCCTGTGCTTCCTCACCAGCCCGCTCACGAGAGTCGAAGGGTAGACGTGGTCGGCAACGGTCACCAGAGTCTCGGGCTCCCGGGCTCTGGCTAGCCCCAGGAGCAGGGAGCGAGCGTTCCCCTTCCGGGCGTCGTCGTTCACCGCGAACTCCACCTCCAGGCCGAGCTCCCTCTCTAGCTCTGTCGCGAGAGGGCTCAGCCTCCTAAGCAGCACGCTGTTCGTCACTACGAGGAATCTCGATGTTCCGGTCGCGGCGATGCTCCTTATGGGGTACTCTATGAGGCGGTACCCGGAGATCCTCGCGAGCAGCTTGTGCTCGCTGCCTCCGAACCTCTCCCCGAGACCGGCCGCGAGGACTATCGCCCTCCTCAGCATGGGCTCTACAGTCCGTAGAGCTTCCTCAGCTCCGGTATGAAGTTGTGGACGCTGTACCTGGGTATGGCAGTCAGTTCACCGAGCCTCAGGAGCCAGTCCAGGAGCAGCTGGTAGGCCACTATCCTGGATATAGACCTCGAGCCCTCGGGCCCGGGGTTCTTCATGTAGAACGAGTTGACCTCGTATATCGTCCCCCTGAGGCCCCTCTCGAGGGCTACCTTGGCCAGCCTGACGAGGTCTACCAGGAGGCCCGCGAGGGCTGGGCTATCGTTTATCCTGGCGTTCACCACGATCTCGTCGACGGCTCCGTTGAACCCTACGTACTCTATGTGCATGGAGACGAACTTCCTGTCCCCCAGGTACTCTACGAAGCCCGTGGGCTTTATGAAAGTCGGGACCTCGAACCCGAGCACGTCCGACACCACCGAGCTCTTCGTCCTCTCCTTGGCCTTGTTCCTCTCCTCGTCGAGGAGCGCTAGGAAGTCGAGGTTCCCGCCGATGTTGAACTGGACCACACCCCTGGGAACCCTGCTCCTCTCGGCCAGGTACTCCAGGATGTCGCTCGTCAGGGGCGTGGCGCCGCTAGCCCCGTCGTCTCCCAGGACGAGGCTGCCCCTCTCCTCGAAGGCTCGGACTATGGCATCGCTCCTGGCCACGGTGGCCGGGATGGCGTTCACGAACGCGAGGGGCTTGACCGTCTCGGCGTAGACCGCCGCCGCGTACAAGTAGGCGTAGGTGGCCGGGAGGCTTCTCGACTCTCCGGACCTTATCCGCTCGCGCAGCTGGTCGAAGCTCTTGGGGGGCACGGTATACTCAGTCGTTATGAGGTTCACCACCACGTCCACCCCACTCTTCTCCCAGTGGTCTACGATCTCGTGCACGGCGCTCTCGAGCCCGAGCTCCTCCTCCAGTCCGACGGCCTTTATCGGAAGGCTCCTCGCGCTCCCGAGGTGCAGACCGGGCACCACCCTGACCCTCTCCAGGGAGTCGTAGCTGCCGCTTGCGGTAGGGAAGTAGGTCTTGACCACGTCGAGCAGAGTGGAGCCGACCTTGCTCGCGTCCACGTCGATGCTAGACACTATCTCTACGTCGTTAACGGAGTAGCTCTTGAGGAAGTCCTGGAGCGGGATCCCGTTGAGCCCTATCTCACCCTTCTTGATCCTCTCCAGTCCCAGCGCGAACGTCGATGCTACGTACCCCTGGCCGATGATACCTACTCGTACGGGCATCTGGGTCACCTCCACTAAACTAGAGCTACCCCTTCCTGCGTACAGGCAATTTAAGCTTTAATCAGTTCTACTATGTAGAGAAAAGGTCGGTGGCGCCCCGTAATCCGGCTCTTCACCCAAGCGTTTTCGAGGCCTTAAATGAGTCTAACCTCTTTAGCAGAGAGCGACGGGCTCTCCCGCGCCTACCGCACGCTTCCTCCTCGACTACATGGGCACCAGTCCGTGCTTCTTCGGCGGGACCCACAGCCTTACCTCTCTCTTCGTGAACAGCATCTCCAGAGCCCTCGCCAGCACTCTCCTCGTGTCCCTCGGCTGGATCACGGAGTCTACGTAGCCCCTGCTGGCGGCTATGTAGGGATTCGCGAACTTGCTCCTGTACTCCTCGACGAACTTTTCCAGGAGCTTGGCCCTCTCCTGCGGGTCCTTCACCGCTTCGAGCTCCCTCCTCCATATTATCTCCGCGGCTCCCTCGGGTCCCATGACGGCTATCTCCGCGGTCGGCCAGGCCACCACGAAGTCCGCACCGAGGTGCTTGGACCCCATCGCTATGTACGCACCTCCGTACGCTTTCCTGACTATGACGGTGAGCTTGGGTACCGTCGCCTCGCTGTACGCGTAGAGGACCTTCGCTCCGTGCCGTATTATGCCACCGTGCTCCTGCCTCGTGCCCGGCATGTAGCCCGGCACGTCTACGAAGGTCAGTATGGGCGTGTTGAACGAGTCGCAGAACCTGACGTGCTCGGCTATCTTGTCCGACGAGTCTATGTCGAGGACGCCGGCGAGGTAGTTGGGCTGGTTAGCCACGACGCAGACCGTCCTGCCGTCCAGCCTCCCGAAGCCCGTGATCGCGTTCCGGGCCCACTGGGCCTTCACCTCCAGGAACGACCCCTCGTCCAGCACTCCGCTTATCACTTCGTACATGTTGTAGGGAGCGTTGGGGTCCTCAGGCACGACCCCGTCCAGTGACGGGGCCTCCCTATCGGGCGGGTCGCCGGTCTTCACGACCGGTGGGTCCTCCATGTTGTTGCTCGGGAGGTAGGTGAGGAGCTTCTTGATCACGGCGATGGCTTCCCTGTCGTCCTCGGCTACGAAGTCGGCCTGTCCCGACTTCGCCGCGTGGACCTCCGGTCCCCCGAGCTGCTGCTCGTCGACGACCTCACCTATGGCCGCTTTGACCACCCTGGGGCCCGTGATGAACATGAACGAAGTCCTCTTCACCATGACGACGAAGTCCATGAGTGCCGGTGAGTAGACGGCACCCCCCGCGCACGGACCCATTATCGCGGCTATCTGCGGCACTACGCCAGACGCCATGACGTTCATGTAGAATATGTCTCCGTAGCCCTTCAGAGAGTCGACGCCCTCCTGTATCCTAGCGCCTCCAGAGTCGTTCAGGAAGACTATGGGGACTCCCTGGCTCATCGCGAACTGCATCGCCTTGACTATCTTGGCTGCGTGCATCTCGCCGAGAGACCCTCCCATGAACGTGAAGTCTTGGGCTATGACGACCGCCCTCCTCCCGTCGATCTTCGCTAGCCCGGTGACCACGGCGTCCCCCCACGCCCACCTCTTGTCCATCCCGAACTCCGTTGCTCTGTGCCTGACGAACATGTCTACCTCCAGGAAGCTGCCGGGGTCTACCAGGAGCTCCACCCTCTCACGGGCAGTGAGCTTCCCCCTGGAGTGCTGCGCCTCTATGGCCTCCTTGCCGCCGCCCAGCAGGGCCTGCTCGTAGAGTCTCCTAAGCTCCTCCAGCCTGGATCCGGTGCTCATACCTGAGCCACCGAGTCTTTAGGCCGCGTCGAGCAAAAAACATTTAGGCCTTGGACTCGGACTTCGTCCAGTCCCGGGGAGACACCGCGAGCTCGAAGACGGCCCTCCAGGAAGCCAGGAAGTACACGGGGGACATCGCTGCTAAGTACTTGAGCCCCCCTCTCCCGTCGCGCCCCGCTAGGACCACCGGGAGGGCTCCGAGGGAGCAGACGACCGCTAGGACCGCGGCGGCGGACCAGGAGAGCGCGGAGGCGGACCCCGTGGCCAGTCCGACTGCGAGAAGCAGGAAGGCGACCGTGGAGACCACCGACGTCAGCGGCATGAGGCCGGTCACGAGAAGCAGGGGAGCCGATCTGGGCAAGGCCCTGAGCCCCGTCGGTATCGACAGTATCCCACCCCTTATCCAGCGGGCTCTCTGCTTGACCAGGCTCGAGGTGCGGACTACGGGCCTCGTGAAGGACGGCGGCAGGCTCACCAGCACCTTCAGACCCCTGGCCCCGAGCCTATACGTCAAGTCCAGGTCCTCGGCAGGCGACGAGGAGTTGAACCCGTTGAGGCTCTTGAGGAGCGAGAGCCTCATGAAGAAGGCGGACCCGCACACCTCCGCCAGGCCGGTTCTGTGTGCCAAGTAGGGCTGGAAGACCATGTAGTAGAAGTGGAAGTCGAACCTCTGGCTCTCGGCCAGGTTGCCGGGATAGGGGGAGACCTCTCGCACGAACTGCACGGCTCCCACAGACTCATCCTCGAGCAGCCTGACGGCGATCGAGATGTGGTCCGGGTGCACGGTGTCCTCGGCATCGTAGACGGCCACCACGTCGGCGTCCACGCGGCCCAGTGCGAAGTTCAGGGCCGCGGGCTTGCCGCGCGCCCCGGACTTGTTGATGATGTATACCCCCCTCACACCACCGCAGTCCAGGTAGCCCTCCGAGGTCTCGCAGAGCCTGGAGATCTCGCGGTACGTCTCGTCGTCGCCCTCCTCGCCGACCACGACGAGTGTAAGCCGATCTCTAGGGTACCGCACTCCCTTGAGCGACTGGAGCACGTAGCGCACGTGCGGCCCCTCCCTGTAGACCGGCACGATCACAGCTACGCTGGCGTACTCCCGGGGGTTCCCCGGCTCCGGGTCCAGAGGTCTGGCCCCGCTCAGCGACGCGGCGAGCATCAGTGTGGAGCTGACTGCGAGGATCGCGGCCGATAAGGCGCTGAGTACGGCAGATGCCAGATCGAGCACCCCCGAGCCCGGCTACCGCTAGAGCGGGTCGAATTTAATCTCCCCGAGCCCGGGCTCCACGGCAGTAGCTTATTAGTCTTGCCCTCCAGCTCAGTAGGGGTCTGCTATTGATTTGCCTCCGCTGGACGTGAGGAGGATAGAGGAGGAGGTCAGGAGGTACTGGAGAGAGCGGAGAATCCCGGTCAAGTGGCGGACGCCCGGCGGGGGGAGGCTCTTCAGCTTCCTCGAGGGGCCACCGACGACCAACGGCTACCCGCACGTGGGTCACCTGAGGGGGAGGCTCTACAAGGACTTCGTCCTCAGGTACCACAGGATGCTCGGATACGACGTGTGGGCACAGGGAGGCTGGGACGAGCAGGGTCTGCCCGTCGAGGTCGAGGTCGAGAAGAAGCTGGGGGTGAGGACGAAGAGGGAGATCTACGAGAGGTTCGGGCTCGAGAGGTTCGTCGAGGAATGCAACAGGCTGGTCGACCACTACCTCGAGTACTGGAAGAAGTACGCGACCGAGCTGATAGGGCTCTGGCTGGACCTCGAGAACGCTTATGAGACCAGGCGGGGGAGGTACGTAGAGTACGTGTGGTACGTGATAAAGAGGGCCTGGGAGAGGGGCCTCCTCTACGAGGGTTACAGAGTCCTCCCCTTCTGCCCCAGGTGCGAGACTGCCCTGAGCGACGCGGAGGTCGACATGGGCTACGAGGAGAGGGAGTCCCCCTCGATATACGTGAAGCTCAGGGTGGAGGGCGGGAGCGGGGAGCACCTCCTGGTGTGGACCACCACTCCGTGGACGCTCGTGGACAACGAGGCCGTGGCCGTCCACCCGGAGGCGGAGTACTGCCTCGCGGACGTGGGTGGCGAGAGGTGGTACGTGGCCAAAGACCTCGCTGAGCGGGTAATGGGAGAGCTGGGGCTCCAGTCGTGGAGGTGCGTTGAGGTCAGGAGGGGGGTCGAACTAAGGGGGTTGAGGTACGAGCACCCGCTAGCGGAGGAGGTCCCCCTGCACGCGGAGCACCGCGAGAGCCACAAAGTCCTGGACGCGGAGTTCGTCAGCCTCGAGGAGGGCACCGGACTGGTCCACATAGCGCCCGGCCATGGGCCCGAGGACTTCGAGCTGGGAGTGCGCTACGGCCTGCCGGTGACCAGCACGGTCGACGTCGACGGCACCTTCGACGAGCGTGCCGGACTCTTCAAGGGGCTCTCGGTGAACGAGGCCTCGAAGCTCGTCGTAGATGTCCTGAGCAGGAAGGGCCTCCTCGTCAAGTCCGGGAAGGTGGTGCACAGGTACCCGCACTGCTGGCGGTGCGGGACTCCGCTGGTCTACAGGGCAGACAGGCAGTGGTTCATAGCGATGAGCCTCCTCAGGGAAGACCTCCTGAGGGCCCTGGACTCGGTCGAGGTGTTCCCGAGAGTTCACAGGAACAGGTTCGAGTCCTGGCTCGCGAACGTGAAGGACTGGACGATATCCAGGTCGAGGATATGGGGGACCCCGCTGCCGATATGGAGGTGCTCCGACGACTCCAGTAAGATACTCGTGATCGGCAGCATAGAGGAGCTGAAGAGGTACGCCTCGAAGATCCCCGACGTGGACGAGGACAGGCTGGTGCACAGGCCGTGGATCGACGAGGTCGAGATCGGAACTCCTGACTGCTCCAGGTGGGTCAGGGAGCCCTTCGTCGTCGACGTGTGGCTCGACAGCGGGGTCGCCTGGATAGCCTCGGTCGACGGGCTCAGGAACGGGGAGCTGTTCGAGAGGCTCTTCCCGTACACCTTCGTAACGGAGGCGGTAGACCAGACGAGGGGCTGGTTCTACTCCCTGATAGCCACGTCGGTAGTAGACAGGGGGGTGGCCCCCTACAGGCAGATCCTCGTCCAGGGGCACGTCCTCGACAAGTTCGGGAGGAAGATGTCCAAGCACCTGGGCAACGTAGTGTACGCCGAGGAGGCCATCAAGAGGTTCGGAGTGGACCCCCTGAGGCTGTACCTGCTGTCCAGGTACCCTCCGGGAGACTCCTTCATGTTCGACCCTGAGGAGGTCAGGAGGCTCTCGACCGGGGCTCTGAACATAGTGTGGAACGTGTTCAGGTTCGCGGCCATGTACATGGACCTGGACGGGTTCTCTCCCGGAGTCCACAGGCTCTCCGACTACCTAGGGAGGCTCTCGGTGGAGGACGAGTGGATACTCTCGAGGGTGAACAGCGTGATGGCCGAGCTCGCAGACCTCATGTCGAGGTACGAGATAAACAGGGCGGTTCAGCTCGTGGTGGACTTCGCGGTCGAGGACTTGAGCAGAACCTACCTGAAGCTCGTCAGACCGAGGGTCTGGAGCGAGGTGAGCGACGACAGGTTCGTCGTCTACTCCACTCTCTACTACGTCCTGAAGCGCCTGCTGAAGCTTCTGGCACCGGTCGTCCCGCACGTCGCCGAGGCTCTCTGGATACACTTCGTCAGGCACTTCGAGCCGGAGGAGGAGAGCGTCCACCTGACTAGGTTCGACGGGGTGGACGAGGGGATGAGGAAGCCTCAGCTGGAGGAGTCCTTCGGGACGGCCATGAGGGTCGTGGGTATGCTGGCCTCGCTGAGGAACAGGATGGGGCTCAAGACTAGGTGGCCCGTGCGGGAGGCGGTGGTGGTAGCCGAGGAGGGAGTCCTGCGGCAGCTCGAGCCGCTGAAGGACGTCGTGTCCAGACTGGCGAACGCGAAGAGAGTGGTGCTGGCGACGGACCCCTCTGCCTGCCGGAGCGGAGACTACGAGTCGGCCCAGGAGGGAGGCGTCGCGGTGTGCCTCCCAAGGGGCATAGACAGGGACCTCTACATGGAAGCCCTGGCTAGGGAGATAGTGCGCAGGATACAGGTTATGAGGAAGGAGATGGACTTGGGGGTGGCCGAGTTCATAGAGGTCGCCGTGGAGTCCGACTCGGAGGACGTGGTGGCCGCGGTGAGAGACCTCCGCGACTACATAGCCGGAGAGGTCAGGGCCTCCGAGGTGCGCGTCGGAGAGCCCTGGGAGGGGTGCTTCGTGAAGACGTGGGACGTAGAAGGTGCCACGGTTAGGATAGGGGTGAGGAGATCCCAGGGCTCCGGAAGGGCTGGGCCCTAGAGCTGCCGCCGCTCCGGGTAGGGCGGCCGGCAGGTGGTCGCTCGGTTAATAGACGTCCCTGCAGGCAGCTCTCAGGTCTCTCTCGTACTCCCTAGCGATTGAGAGGAGGGATACTTCGAGCTCGGCGGCGCTACGCGACGTGAGCAACGCCTCGATCACCCTATCGAAGACCTTCTTGCGCGGTAGCACGCTCCTGAGCAGCGCCTCTGCCGTCTTTCCACCCCCAAGAAGCTTGAGGAGGGTCTTCAGGTAGCCCTCCGGGTTCGCGAGCAGCCCCGCCTCCGGGTCTATCCCCGCGCGGCGGAGGCTCAGATCGAGCATGGCGTTGAGACCCGGGTAGCTGCTCGCGAGACCCCTGTGGATGAGCGTGGAGATGCATAGCAGGGCTCTGTGGACCATCTCGGCCTCGCTCAAGAACCTCCTCTCCATTCCAGTTCACGCTCCACGTCACAACCCGCCTTTTCACTATACCAAAAAAAGCACGCATGACAGCCTGCCGGCACCCGAAGACCTCTCTCAGGCCTCTCCCGAGGCGAAGACATCGGTATATTTGGCCGAAGAGCGCAGCCCTGCTCGGGACACCTAATCGGCGGAGACGCCCTCTCGAAACCCACCGACGGGCTCGTAGCGAAGTACATAAACAGGAGGATATCCGTCGCGATAACGATGTTCATACTCAGGAGGAACCTCCCCGTAACGCCCAACCAGGTGTCCCTCGCCTCGTTCCTGATAGCGGTCGCCTCGGCCCTCGGCTTCGCTCTGGGAGTCCCCGCCGCCGGCGGGATAGCCGCCCAGGTCTCCTCGGTGGTAGACGGGGTCGACGGGGAGCTGGCTAGGGCGAGGGGGCTCGAGAGCAGGGTCGGAGCGTTCGTGGACTCCATGCTCGACAGGTACGCCGACGTGCTGATCGTGGCGTCCGCGTCCGTGGCGTCGCTCGGCTGCCTCCCGGAGCCGTGGGGGCTCCTCGCGGCTCTGCTGGCCCTCTCGGGGACCCTGATGGTGAGCTACCTCCACGTGAGGGGTCAGTACGACCTGGGAGTCCACCCAGCCACGGTCGGGTTCCTGCCCAACCTCGCCTCGAGAGACGTGAGGATCTTCCTGATAATGGTCGGGGGAGTGCTCGAGCATGCGGTACCCGGAGCCCTGGCCTGCTCGCTGGTGGTCCTAGCCCTCCTGTGCCACCTCTACGTGGCCCTCAAGTTCGTCCAGGCGACACTCCCGAAGGTCAGAGAGCTTCCGGGCCGAGCGTAGAGCTCCTTACGCTGGCCGATCGCGACGCGCTTATATACCTCGCCTTAGCACATACTTCGGTGCGCTGAGATGCCGTCTTCCCCCCTCGACGTTCTAGTACCGAGAGACCCGCTGGCGGAGGTCCTCATCGCCATCCCGCTCTTCTTCTACGTGCTGGGGGTCCTGGTGCTGACAAAGTACGTCTACGAGTTCCTGAGGGCGAGGGGTCTGAGCGACAACGTAGTAGTGTACTACAACCGCAAGATAATCCATATGCTGGCCGGCGGCGCGGTGGCCCTCGCGGTTCCCCACCTCTTCACCTCGCCTCTGGTGCCGACCCTCTTCGCACTGGGCCTAGCCGTGATGACGTACGTGCCGCACAGGACCGGGAGGCTCCTCTACTGGTTCCAGGTGAGGGACAACATGTACGAGGTGAACTTCTGCATCGCGTGGGGCCTGGCCCTGCTCGTCCTCTGGACGATGTTCGGCGGCCCCTTATACGCGGTCATCCCCCTTGCCTTCATGTCCTTCGGGGACGCGGCTACCGGCATCGTGAGGAACACACTGTACAGGAGGAGGACGAAGTCGTGGATCGGCAACCTGGGGATGCTCGCCGTCACTCTCCCCATCGGGATCTACTACGCCGGGCTCGTGGGTGCCGCCGCGGCCCTCGTCGCCAGCCTGGTCGAACACTACGAGATCCCTCCCGCTCTCGACGACAACGTCATGATAACCCTCTCCACACTGCTCGTCCTGGCGGTCAGCGGAGCCCTCGGGCTCCTCTAGCTGGTCAAGTGAGCGATGACGTGGGACACGGCCTTGAGGCAGTCGACGAGCTCCTCCTCCGCGAGCTTCTCGACCCCCTGCAGAGACCTAGAGACGGTGAACTGTGCGCTGACCAGTCCACCACTCCTCTCCTGGACCAGAGCAATGGCCACGTCTAGCTTCTTCACGGAGACTATGTACTTGCCCCTGAGGACCCTGATGGTGTACCAGCCCGCGTCGTAGCTCCCCGCGTCGGACACCTCTACGCCACCGGCCTTCAGGTGCTTCACTATGTTGCCTCTGTACGCGGAGGCCAGGGCCAGCTTAGTCCTGACCACGTAGTCCACCCTCAGCACCTCTACGAGGTCTCTCAGCTCCCAGAGCAGCCTCCCGGCTACTCTGGTAACCTCCCTGACGGGCCCGGCTATGCACTTCCCCTCGTCGTCGCAGACCGAAACCACCACGAGGACTCCCAGGTTAGACCTCGAGAGGTAGAGGGCCACGGAGGTCCCGCTGACGGAGCCCACGACCTCCGAGAAGTAGACCGTGTCTAGCTCGGACGTCCCCAGCTCCTTCAGAAGCTCGTGAGCCTTCATAGCCAGGTACTCTGAGTCCCCCGTCCGGACTCTGCAAGAAACTCCTACCTCGAACATCGGAGCTCCGCCGGCACCCCTCTCTGCAGCCCCTCCGGGCTATTAACTCGCGCTGGCTCCAGCTCCCGACTCCGACACGGGCACGTCTCGACGTCTCCCCACTACGCTTCCCGGAGAGCCTTCGGGTTGACGCTGATCACCCACTCGCGGACACCAAGAGCTCGATGAGCCTCTTCTTCGGTCTCCTGGCAACGACCTCCTCGGCGATCGCGTGGACCAGCAGCGGTAGAGCTATGGTAGCGTCGACGTGCACCGTGGCCTTATAGCCCCACGGCGAGGTCTTGCCCCAGCTCACCGCTTCCTCGAGGGTTGCTCCCGAGAGGCCGCCCCACTGCGGGAGGTCCGTAGTCACCTGGACGGCGAACTTGTGCGGCTTGTAGTAGTCCCGCCGCCCAGACCTCTCGGCTATCAGGGTCTGGGCCACGGTCACCAGGTTGATTATGTCCTTCGGGACTCCTCCACCGACGTAGATCGCGGCCGTCTCCTCTGAGTGCTCGGCTATCCTGATCAGCTGGTCGAAGTCCCTGACCATGTCGATTACCACTCTCTTGCCCTCCCTCAGGGCCAGGACCGCGGCTATCCCGTAGCCGGAGTCGACGAGCGCCGGGGAGAAGACCGGCACCCCGGACCTGTAGGCGGCCGTCACTATGGAGTCTATCCCCCTGCCGCTCAGGAAGCGCCCGAAGAGGTAGAGGAGCTCCGCGGTGGAGTAGGCGCCGTCGGGCAGAGTCAGCAGGAACTCGAGCACCAGGTTCTCCATAGACCTGTAGTCGAGCTCGGAGGCGTAGACGTCGTAGAACCTATCGACCTTGTGCTTGAAGAGGTCGTAGTCGTCGGCGTGCGGGGAGCCCCTGTAGTAGCCGAAGCCCATGGCCTCGACTATGTCCTCGGATATGTTCGCACCCGTGGACACCAGGACGTCCACGAACCCCTCGTCCACGAGCCACCTTACGATCTTCCACATGCCGGCGGGGGCCATGGAGCCCGCGAGCCCCATGAACACGGTGACCCTCGGATCCTCGAACATCTTTAGGAGAATCTCGTAGACCTCCCCGAGCTTCCTCCCCTGGTACGCCGTCCTCGACATGCTCCGCAGAAGCTCGCTCACTCTCCTGGGCTTCACCTCTACGGACTCCACCCTCTCCTTGAGGTACGGGTTCTCCTCCATAGTTCATCAGCTTGCGTGTTAGGCCTCAACCTTAAATACGCACCACGGGATTTCTCTGTGGTGGCTGTAGTGAGCTGCAGGAGCGAGGACATGCTGGAGTTCCTCCTCACGAGGAGAAGCATAAGGCAGTTCAAGCCCGACCCCGTGCCGGACGACGTCCTCTTCAAGATACTCGGCGTGGCGAGGTACGCTCCGAGCGCAGGCAACAAGCAGCCCTGGGTCTTCGTGGTGGTGAAGGACAGGGAGGTGAAGGAGAAGCTGGTGAGCGTTCGAGCCGGCTTTTCGCTGCTGCTGAACGCACCGCTCGGAGTGGTGGTCGCGTGCGACAAGGAGCTCGCGCAGGTCTCCTACCAGGTGGACTGCGCCAACGCTGCGATGTACGTGATGCTGGCCGCCCACGCTCTGGGCCTGGGAACGGTCTGGCTCCAGACCCTGAGGGACGTCGAGGGAGTCCAGAAGGTGGTCGGACTGCCGGAGAACTACGTCCCGGTGGCTCTGATAGCCATGGGCTACCCAGCGGAGAAGCCGCAGCCCAAGCCTAGGAGGCCTCTGGATGAGATCACCTATCTAGACAGCTACGGGGTCAAGTACCCCGTCTAGAGCCCCTATTTTGTCCTACCTGCCCGCTACGGCTCTCTCTACGCTCTCGACCGAGGCTTTCAGGTCGTTCTCCTTGCTTATGTTTCCTAGAGAGTCCAGGACGGGCTTCGTCAAGACCTTGACTATCTCCCCCGTGTCCAGCTGACCGAGCAGCTGCGGCAGCCACGCCATGCCGTACTCATCGGTGTCCCCGTGCTCGATCAGGAAGAGGTAGTCTTCCACCCTCACCTCCACCGGGACTCCGTACTTCTTGCCCAGCTCCTCGGCCAGCTCCTTGAAGTACCTGTGGAGCGGGTGGTGGTCCGCGGTCACCAGTATCAGCTTGCTGAGCTTGCCCATGCCTGCGCACCGCTAGACATGCTAGGTCGAGAATATATGCGTGTCCGCGAGCCCCACCGGAGCTAGGCAGCGCGCTCGAGAGATCTCAGGCACCTCTCGGCGGCCTCCCTGGGGTTGGGAGACCTGGTGATGGTCCCTCCCACCACCACTATCCGGGCCCCGGCGTCCAGCAGTGCCGGGATGTCCTCCGGTCTGATCCCGCCGCTCACGGACACCACCACGTCGCTCAGCTCCGCCGAGAGCCTCCTCACAAGGTCTCGCATCCCGGCGGCGGTGAGACCCCGAGACCTCTGCACGTCTATACCGACGTGCACGTTCACGGCGCGCACCCCCATGTCTCTGAGCTCCTTGGCTCTCTCCAGGAGGTCACCCCTGAACCCTATGAAGTCGGCTATCACGTCGCCCCCGAGCTCGCGGGACGTCCTCGCGGCGGACTCCACCACGGCGTCGTCGGCCGTGGCCAGGACTGTCACGAAGTCGGCACCGGCCCTCAGGAAGAGCTCGGCCTCGAGAGCGCCCACGTCAACGGTCTTCGTGTCGGCGAGGAGAGGGGTCTCACCGGCGAGCCTCCTGACCTCGGACACCGACCTGGCCCCCTCGGACTTTATGAGGGGAGTCCCGACCTCCACTACTCCTATACCCAGGTCGAGGATCTCCCTCAGTACGCGGAGGGCTTGGTCGAGGGAGGTGAAGTCAAGCGCGACCTGGAGCGCGGGAAGCCTTAGCTGCTCCACCTTCATCAAAAACACTTCTCGGCTTTATCTCGACGAGGCCCTGGATTTACCTCCTCGCTAGGATTATCTCGATAGTGGAGACTCTGGACTGCCTGCCGTCGCTGGTGGTCAGCACCTGGCTCCCGATCCTTATGTCCTTGATCTCGACTCTCTCGGGCAGGAACCTGCTCCTCACTATCTCGACGGCGTCCACGGCCTTGCTGATGGCCCTTCCCCTGGCCTTCACCACTATCTCCGGAACTCCCTGGTGCAGCAGGGTCAGGGTGGCCATCACGTAGTTCATTACCGGCTTCTTTCCTACCAGGACCACGTTCGTAGCTGCGGGTGTCGCACCGCTCATGCTCTACCACCTTCGTACGTTTCACAGGGATAGACTAGCATGTCCTTATAAGCTTTTTCCGCGCCTCGACCATCCCTCGAGTCTGAGGCAAGTGCGGGCTCCTCGCGAGCCGGTGGGACACGATTTAGCTAACCGCTTTAAAGCTTCGACCTCCGGAGCACCGAGCCAGGTGCCGGGTCTGGAGTACATGGTGATCGCCGTACTGTTGCTGCTAGCGGCTCTGGTCGTGTATACGAGCATGGACAAGCGCTTCGCGTTCAGGTTGGCCGGAGCGTCGAAGGGGCTCTCCCGCGACTCCGCGAGGAGGGACGTGGTGTCCGATCTCCTGACCAAGAGCGTAGTGAGGAAGGTGAAGGTGAGCAAGGTGGGCGAGTACCTGATAGTGACGCTCGTCCTCAGGACTGCCACGGACTCGGGCACGGAGGTCGAGGTCGAGGAGCCTCTAGTCCTGCTCGGTGACGGCGAGGTGCTGTCGAGGTCGAGGAACGGTGTCGGCGAGCTGAGTGCTTAATTAAGCTCAACAGCGCGTAGGTGGTAGCGGTAGGGCTATTGGACCCCCTCGAGATCAGGGTCTGCCGCTGGCTCTCCGAGGAGGAGTTCGAGGAGCTGCTCGAGTACACAGACTACGTGGGTCGCGAGGGCGGGTGCTCGGTCTTCAGGGTCAGCAGGGTCAAGGTGTCCCGGAAGTCCGTCGACGCGGAGGACCTCGTGGCCCTCCTCAGCGACATAGGGGCGGAGTTCGACGAGGGATCTCTGCGGGAGCACCTCTCAAGGCCCAGGAGGAGGGTGGTAGAGCTTACCTACTGCCCCGAGTACCTCTGCGCCAGGTTCAGCTTCTTCCTCGGGGAGGACTTGCGGGGAGCCCTCTCGGAGTTCGGGATGAGGTACCGCCGCAGGGACGGCGTCTTCCTGCTCCACCCCTGCTACTACGGTTCCTTCGTGGAGGCCGCGAGGAGGCTCGGGATCGACGTGGTCGACAAGACCGGATTCCTGGCGAGGGCGGAGCTGGGGCACCGGATCTCGCTTAGGATGGTCCTCAGAGACTACCAGCGAGAGGCTCTCGAGAGGTGGGTGAAGAGCGGGCACCGGGGGATAGTGGCCCTCCCGACGGGGTCCGGGAAGACGCTGGTAGCCATAGCGGCCATCGCCGAGGTGGGCGAGAGGGCTCTGGTGGTGGTCATGACGAAAGACCACGTCAGGCAGTGGTACGAGGAGCTGTCCAAGGCGTCCGACGTGCCTCCCGAGCTCGTGGGCTTCTACTACTCGGAGGAGAAGAGGCTGGCTCCCATAACGATAGCCACCTACCAGTCCGCCTCCAGGTACATAGAGAGGCTGGCCCCCCACTTCAGCCTCCTGGTCATAGACGAGGTCCACCACCTGCCCTCCGAGAAGTTCAGAGCGATAGCTCTGGGCTCCCCCGCTCCGAAGAGGCTGGGCCTCTCGGCTACCCCCTACAGGGAGGACGGCAGACACGTGGAGCTCTTCCCCCTGATGGGCGGTGTGGTATACTACAAGTCGCCGGCGGAGCTGGCCGAGGCGGGTTACCTGGCCCAGTACGAGGTAATGACGGTCAGGGTGAGCCTAAAGCCCGACGAGAGGCGCAGGTACCTGGAGCTCAAGAAGAAGTACCGAGAGCTAGTCGGCTGGGCGAAGTTCGGGGAGGTCCTCGAGGCGGCGAGGAGGGGGGATAGGAGAGCCGTCGAGGCACTGAAGCTGGCGACGGAGATGAGGAAGATAGTCCAGATGAGCAAGTCCAAGGTCGAGAAGGTCAAGGAGATAGCGGAGAGGGAGCGCGGCTCCAAGATTATAGTCTTCGCTCACTACGTAGACCTGGCCCGGGAGCTGGCCAAGGAGCTTAACGGACTGCTCCTGACGGGGGACACGGAGGAATCCGAGAGGATGAGGACACTGAGGTCGTTCCGCGAGAGCAGGGAGGGAGTCCTCGTGGTCACGACCGTTGGGGACGAGGGACTGGACATACCGGACGCCGCGGTCGGCATACTGGTGGCCGGGACCTCCTCGCCGAGAGAGTTCGTGCAGAGGCTCGGGCGCCTCCTCAGACCCGGTCCGGGTAAGGTCGCTAAGCTGTACGAGATAGTGACCAGGGGGACCGCGGAGGAGCTGCACGCGAGGAGGAGGAAGGATCTGTCCGTGGTTAAGGAGCTGGAGGTGGGCGAGGAGGACCGGGAGTAGAGCCTGGAGTTCCCGGGGCTAGCCGCTCGCCCTCAGGGCACCGAGTATCTTCAGGGCGTCGTCCTCCAGGTTCGGGGACTCGGAGATCACGACCCCCTCTACCCCGAACTCCTTCAGGACCTCCACGGCTGCCCTCCAGTTGAACTCGGACTCGTCGAAGTTCCTGTGAGCCCTCTCCCCCCTCTCCCCGAACTCCATCCCGGACATGTGCACGTGGGAGTTCCTCAGAGCCTCCCCGCCCAGCCTCCTCTCGACCTCCTCGAGGACTCTCCTGAACCCGTCCGGGTCGTTGACCCTGCCGATGCTCCTAGCGTAGATGTGGGCGAAGTCTATCGCGGGCAGAGCCATGTCCAGGCCCTCGACTATGGAGAGCACCTCCTCCAGAGACCCGACCTCAGCTAGGCCCCCCATGGTCTCCGGCCTTACCCATATCCTCACCCCCATGCTCTTGAGGGTCTCGGCGACGCGCTCCAGAGTCTCCCTGACGATCTTGACGGCCTCTCTCGGCCCGTACCTGCCGTAGTAGCCCGGGTGGAAGACCACGGACCAGGCTCCGGCTATGTAGGCCACCTTAGCGGACTCCACTATCCTCTCTACGGACGCTCTCCTGACCTCCTCTTTATCCGAGAGGAGGTTTATGTAGTAGGGTGCGTGGGCCGTCAGGACGACGCCGAGCTCCCTGGACACCTCGCGCGCCTTGGCAGCGGCCTCGCGGCTCAAACTTATCCCTCTAACGAACTCGAGCTCCATAGCGTTGAGGCCCAGCTCGGCCACCCTCCTGATCCCGTCTACCGTGTTCTTGCGCTTCGCTGAGTTGGGTATCCCGGCCGTCCCCACGTAGACTCCTCCGAGGCCCACGGGCGACCCGAGAACGCTTGACGGCACGACGTTAAAAGCGAGCAGGGAGGTATTGACTTAGCCTGGAGCCTCTAGACCGAGGATGTGTCTAGCGACTATTGGAGCTACGTGGACTCTGCTTATCGGGCTCAGCACGGTGTCGGAAGCCACGACGTCTCTCAGCCCCAGCTTCGCCAGCTTGCTATAGGCCCCGAGCGCGAGGATGGCGTGGGTCGCGGCTACGTACGTATCCCCGACCCCGAGCTTCCTCAGGGCCCTGACGGTCTCCACTATGGTGCTCCCAGTGCTGATGATGTCGTCGACGACTACAGCGCACCTCTCCCTGACGAGGTCAGGATCCCGCGGCTCCACGACGACGTCCGTAGAGCTGATCCTCCTCTTCTCCATGGTGGTGTACGGGACTCCCCCAAGCTCCTCCGATGCTGTCCTCGCCCACTGCTCGGACTCCTCGTCGGGACCCACGACTACGCAGTCCCTGAGCTCGTGGTACCTGCGGAGGTACCTGGCGAGGTCTCTGACCGCGGTCAGGTTCACCAGGACGTCCCCGAACAGCTCCCTCGGGTCTCTGAACCTGTGTAGGTGGAGGTCGAACGTGTAGATCCGGTCGACCCTGAGGGACTTGAGGAGCTCCGAGACCACCAGGGCGCTCACGGCCTCGCCGGGGTTGAACCTGGAGTCCTGCCTCGCGTAGGGGATGTAGGCGAGCACGGAGTACACCGTCCTAGCCCCGAGGTCTTCCAGGGTCTTCAGCGTCAGGACGGTCTCCACCAGCAAGTCGTTGGGTCTCCCGGCCAGGGAGTTGACGTAGACGATGTCCGCCCCGCCGACGTCCGCGGGGATCCTGACGTAGAGCTCCCCGTCGGGGAACTCCCTGACCTCGACGTCTTGGTAGCCCGCTCCCAGAATCTCGGACAGCTCGTAGCCTATATGGGACCCCGCGGACCCTCCGAGTACTATCACCGGCACCACCCGGCTTTTGGTACTCCCTCACTTCCCGCACTAATATGCGCTGCTACTCTCTCCGCCCGAGCTGCGGCGGAGGCTGTCCCCCCCTCGGTCGCTCCGGCGGCTCAGCCTGGGTCGAGGTAGGAGGAGTGGAGCTCCGGAGACACGGGGGTGACGCCGTACTCCTCGATCAGTATCAGCGCTGCCGCCTGGGGCGGCACCACTCCCAGCTCCGTGATTATCGCGTCTATGTACTCGGGCGGGGTCACGTCAAAGACGGGGTTCAGGACCTCGACTCCGGGGTTCTCGGCGAGCCACTCCCGCTCCACCACCTCGGTCGGATCTCTCATCTCTATCGGGACCAGCTCCCCGATTATCGTGTAGGGACTGAACTTGTAGGTCTCGCTGGCGACGTAGACCCTGGCCCTGGCCTCCTTAGCCGCCAGGGCTACCAGGGACGTCCCTATCTTGTTCACCACGGCACCGTTCGCCGCCACGGCGTCCGCCCCGACGACCACCTTGTCGATCCTCTTCATGTAGTGTCTGACGGCGGAATCCGGGATCAGGACCACCTCGACTCCCTCCCTCGCGAGCTCCCTGGCTGTTATGAGCCCCTGGAAGGCCGGCCTGGTCTCCTTGACGAACACCCTCGCGACCTTCCCCTGCCTGTGGGCCTCGACGATCACGGCCACCGATGCCGTGCTGTGGCAGTGCGTCATGAGGGTGTCGCCCCTCTCTATCCTCCTGGCACCGAGCTGAGCTATGGTCTTCACAGCGTTCTCCGAATAGGCCACGAACTCTCTGGCCGCCCTCACGACCATCTCCCTGGCCTCCTCCACGGTCTGGGGTCTCCCCCTCTTCAGCCTGCTGACGACGTACGAGACCGCGTTCGGCAGGGAGACGGCCGTGGGCCTCGCGGAGCGGACGAAGTCCGCGACGACCTCGATGTACTTCACGAACTCCTCGAGGGTTCCGCCCGGGAACCTCTCGGCGGCCAGGGCCAGGGCCGTGGCACCGTACCTCGCGATGCGCCCGGCACCCCTCACTCTCATGCTCCTGATGTCTTCCCGGATCCCGACCACCTCCTCGGGTATCCGGAAGCCGGCTACCTCCACAGAGGGGCCACCTCGGTCAGGACTCTCTCGAGGGTCTCGCGAGACCTGGGCCACCCGAAGAGCTCCCGCGCTAGGTATACGGTGGCCTGGGGAGCTATGAGCCCCCTCTCGGTCACTATGGCGTCTATGTACTCGGGCGGGGTCACGTCGTAGAGGGGGCTCCTGAGGCGGAGGTTCCTGCTCAAGTAGGGGGCGATCTCGGCGACCCTCTCGGGAGGGATCTCGGCTTCCAGACCCGATGCCTCCTCTATCGTCACGAGGTCTCCGAAGAGGGTCTCCGCACCGAACTTGTAGAGCCCCGAGACCACGTAGACCCCGACCCTCGCCTCCTTAGCCGCCAGGGCTATGGCCGAGGTCCCGACCTTGTTCACCACGGCGCCGTTGGCGGCTATGGCCTCGGCGCCCACGAAGACCTTGTCCACGTCCTTTATCACGTACCTGACCGCGGAGTCCACTATGAGCTTAGTCTTGACCCCGCTCCTCCACAGGTGGGAAGCCATCAGCTTCCCCTCGCTGCCGGGCCTCGACTCGGTCACGTAGGCGGAGACCCTCAGACCCCGCTCCCTGGCTCTGCTGAGCAGTCTCAGGACCGTGGTGCTGTACGAGTGCGTCAGGACGACGTCTCCGTCCTCCACCCTCCTCGACGCGAGCTCCGATGCGGTCTCCCTGGCCCCGACCACGTAGTCCTCCACCTCCCTCACGAGGTGTTCCAGGCGCTCCGGCACTCCTCCAGCCTCGGGAGTGCGGAGCTCTCTGCGCAGCTTGTCGAGGAACAGGTACAGGATGTTGCGGATAGACTGGGACGTGGGTCTCGAGTCAACGGCCGAGTAGACCAACTCCCTCAGGTCGGCTCGAGGGTCTCCGCGGCAACCCTCGAGAGCTCGGGCTAGGGACCTGAGGATCTCGACGGCCGCCTCGGTGGAGCCGGGTATCTTAAACTCCCTGGCCTCGTCCAGGACCCTCCGATAAGATGTCAGCGCTTCGGCGCATCCCGGTTCCACACTCAACCCCGAGTGGTAGAGTCCGGCAAGGTTATATTGTGGCGACCGGCTAGGCAGCCGGTGGAGACCGTGTCGCGGGAGGCAGAACCGTACCCTCTGTTCATCGACAGGAGCCTCAGGCCGGACCCCGAGGAGCACGTAGTCGTCAGCTTCCGGGTCACCCCGTCCACCGGCTTTACCGTCGAGGACGCGGCTGGAGGCATGGCGGCCGAGAGCAGCGTCGGGACGTGGACCACTCTCTACACCTGGTACGACGAGGCCAGGATCTTCAGGCTCATGGGCAGAGCGTACGAGTTCCTGGACCTCGGCGGGGGGAGCTACCTGGTCAGGGTGGCCTACCCCGTCGAGCTGTTCGAGGAGGGCAACATACCCGCCTTCCTAGCGTCGGTCGCGGGCAATGTCTTCGGGATGAGGAGGCTCAAGTGGCTGAGGATCGAGGACATGTACCTGCCGAGGAGGTTCCTGGAGCACTTCAAGGGCCCCCTGAGGGGACTCCGCGGAGTCAGGGAGGTCTTCCGGGTCTGCGGCAGACCCATAGCCGGCACGGTGCCGAAGCCCAAGGTCGGCTACTCGCCGGAGGAGGTCGAGAGGCTGGCCTACGAGATACTGGCGGGCGGGCTGGACTACGTGAAGGACGACGAGAACCTGGCCAGCCCGAGCTACTGCAGGTTCGAGGCCAGAGCTAGGAGCATAATGAAGGCCATAGAGAGGGCGGAGAGGGAGACGGGGGAGAGGAAGGTCTGGTTCGCCAACGTGACCGCCGACGTGAGGGAGATGGCCAGGAGGATGAAGCTCGTAGCGGACTACGGGAACCCCTACGTCATGGTCGACGTCGTGATAGCGGGCTGGTCTTCCCTGTCCTACGTCAGGGACTTGGCCGAGGAGTACGGACTCGCGATACACGCCCACAGGGCCATGCACGCGGCGTTCACGAGGAGCCCGGACCACGGGGTATCCATGTTCGTGCTCGCGAAGCTCCTCAGGGTCGTCGGGGTAGACCAGCTCCACGTCGGGACTCCGGAGGTCGGGAAGCTCGAGGCCAAGACGGCCGACGTCGTCCGGAACTGCTCGGTCCTCAGAGATGAGGTCTTCAGACCGGAGCCCGGAGACCCGCTGCGCTTAGCCCAGCCCTTCTACCACATAAAGCCAGCAGTCCCCGTCGCGTCCGGCGGGCTGCACCCCGGTACCCTCCCGGAGGTCCTCAAGCACATGGGGATCGACATAGTCGTGCAGGTCGGGGGCGGGGTCGTCGGGCACCCCGACGGCCCCAGGGCCGGTGCCGCTGCCGTGAGGCAGGCTCTCGAAGCGGCCTCCAGGGGGATCCCCCTAGACCTCTACGCCGAGGAGCACCCGGAGCTGAGGAGAGCTCTCGAGAAATGGGGGTACGCGAGGCCGGCGTGAGCGAGAGGTCGCGCGGCACCCTCACAGCTTTTAAGCCCTTCCTGAACCTTCACAGTGAGAGTCTATGCCGATAGTGGAGGTCGGTAGGGTCTGCGTGAAGCTGGTCGGAAGAGAGGCCGGGAGGAAGGCCGTGATAGTGGACATAGTGGACGACAACTTCGTGGTGATCTCCGGGCCCAAGAGCCTCACGGGAGTCAAGAGGAGGAGAGTCAACGTTAGGCATGTCGAGGTGCTGGACAGGAAAGTAGAGATACCCAGGGGGGCCTCAGACGAGGAGCTGCTGAAGGCCATCGAGGAGGCCGGGCTGGTGGAGTTCATGAAGGAGAAGGTCAAGATAGGAAGGAGGGAGCTGCTGACCGCGAGCACTCTCGTTAGCGGGAGGTAGCGGAGAGGCGGAGAGGGCTTCTCGCGCCGAGGAGCTCGGTCAGCTAAATAGCTTTCTCGGTACCCGTCCTCGGTGAGGGACGTGGAGGAAGCGATCAGGTTCGCCGCGGAGCTGGACAGGTTCGCGGGTGTGAGGAGGGAGTATCTCGTGAAGAGGGAGGGGCTCACGGACCCCGGCTACGGGAAGCCTCCTCGGACTAGGACTCTCGAAGAGCTGATCAGGTGTGGGGTCGTAAACCTCGACAAACCCCCCGGTCCCACGAGCCACGAGGTGGTCTCCTGGGTGAAGGACATGCTGGGCGTGTCGAAGGCCGGGCACGGGGGTACCCTAGAGCCCTACCGGGGCGGGGACACCCCAAGGTGTCCGGAGTCCTGCCCGTGGCTCTAGACCAGGCGACCAAGCTGATAGGGGTGGTGACCCACTCCAGCAAGGAGTACGTGGCCCTGGCCCAGCTCCACGCCGAGGTTCCGGTGGAGAAGCTCGAGGAGGTGGTCAGGGAGTTCACCGGCAGGATATACCAGAGGCCCCCCGTCAGATCGTCGGTCAAGAGAGTCCTGAGGATCAAGGAGGTGTATGAGATAGAGGTCCTCGAGCGCGAGGGGGCTCTCGTCCTGATGAGGGTCTCGTGCCAGCACGGGACCTACATAAGGAAGCTGATCCACGACATGGGCGAGGTCTTGGGAGTCGGGGCGCACATGAGGGAGCTCAGGAGGACTAGGACGGGCCCCTTCAGGGAGGAGGATTCGGTAAGGATGCACGAGCTGTCCGAGGCCGTCTACCTCTACAGGGAACACGGGAGGGAGGACAGGCTGAGGTCGATGATACTCCCCCACGAGTACATAGTCTCGCACCTACCGAAGGTGCTAGTCCTCGACGGCGCGGCCTCGGCCCTGACGTACGGTGCCGATCTGGCGGTCCCGGGGATCTCGGTGGTCTCCGGGGGAATAAAGAGGGGGGACACCGTGGCCGTGATGACGCTCAAGGGGGAGCTCGTAGCTCTCGCCAAGGCCCTGATGTCTACGGAGGAGGTACTCGCGAACGACAGGGGGATAGCCTTCAAGACCGTCCGGGTGGTAATGGAGAGGGGAGTCTACCCGAAGGGCTGGAAGAAGAAGTCGGAAGCGCAGCAATAGCTCCGAGGCGGAGTCTTCCCGAAGAGCTCACACCGCAGGCTCTACGACGCACACGAGCTTTCGGCCCAGCCTCCAGCTCTCCAGCCTAACGCCCCTAGCCATGACTCCCACGGGCTCCCTGAAGCCGGGCATGTAGTATACGAAGGTGTGGTACTCGCCTCCCTCCCCAGCTACGTCCGCGGCCGCCGGCAACTTTCCCAAGACCCTCCAGTCCAGAGTTGTGCAGACCAGCTCTCGGGCTAGCTCCAGGCCCAGCTTCACCACGTCCGCGGTGACCACCAGAGCTCTAATCCCCTCGGCCAGTACGGCGCTGACGACGTCCGCGCTGGACAGGCCGTCGAGGGGGTACAGGGACTCTATGCCGACTCTCCTCAGCAACATCCTCTTGTACTCCATCATGCTCCTCTCGTGTACGTCGCCGTGAGCCGCGACTCGGGCTCCGCTCTCCCGTTTTATCCTCGGGAGCTCCCTGAGGATCGCCTCCTCGTAGACCTCCGTAGGCGGGAAGTCCTCCGGGAGCTCGATCTCGTAGAGGGGGACTCCCAGCCTCTCAGCCTGTTGCCTGACCAGCTCTACGGGAACTCTGTGACCGGTGACAACCTTGGAGGTCGAATCCACGGTCGTCACGAGGCCTGCGACTTCGAGGCCCAGCGCTCTGAGCCTGAGGAGCGCCAGGGCCGAGTCCTTTCCGCTGCTCCAGAAGACCAGAGCCCTCAAGCCCTGGACCCCCCGTAGTGGAGCACGACCCCTCCGCTCGAGACATAGGCGCCGCAGAAGCGGCAGTGGCCCCTCCTGAGCTCCCTCCCGCACACCGGACACGGGTTTTCCGAGCTCTTGCCCGGGGGCTCGACCCCCAGTCTCAGCATCCTGAGCGCGAGCCACGCGTGGAGTACGCTGGGAGGTCTGAAGCCGAGCTCCTCCTCGACTATCCTCGGATCCGCAGGGTCCATCCCCGCCGAGAGCTCTTCCAGGAGCCTGAGAGACCCCGAGCCCTCGGTGACGGGGGTCTTGGGTCTGGAGGCGACGTCCTCGAGACCCGCGAGCCTCAGGTACTCCCTCAGGAGCAGCTTGCCGTGGCCGGAGCCCACGAGGCACTCCACCGGGATCTCCGGAGCCAGCCTCCTCAGCTCCCCACTGTACAGCGGGGTCGCGACCTCGAGGCCCAGGAGCTTGCCGACCTCGACGGTGGGCAGCCTCGCGCGAAGGGCCATCTCTCTGACCCACCCGGCTATGCGCTCTCGGTCGGCTCTCCGGAGAAACTCGTAGCCGGCGAAGAGCTCGTCACCGCCGTCACCGGAGAGAAGGCAGACGCAGCCTAGAGCCTTGGCCTCCGATATCGAGATGTAGTGGACCGAGTCCGCCGAGACCTCTACGGGATCTACCGTCTTGAAGTTCCTCAGAACCCAGTCAACGGCCTCGAGGAACTTGCCGAGGTCCGGCTCTACCACCACGTGGCGTCCAAGCCCCAGCCAGGAGGCGACCCGGCGCGCGAGGGCGGCATCGGAGCCCCCGAGGTCTACAGTTATGGCCGTGAGACGCTCCCTCCTGGGGTGCACCAAGGCTACGAAGCTCGTATCGACGCCTCCCGAGAGCAGGGAGCAGTCACACTTGGATGCCTCCCTGGCTACTATGCTAGCCACTCTACTGGCATACTCCGCGCACGACATCAAGGTCGTGTCCCAAGCCTCGAGGACGCTAAAACCTAAAAGCCAGGACAGCTGGGAAACGACCGCGCCTGCTCCAGGGCTTCAGCGGAAGGTGGGGTTCGGAGTCCGCGACCGGGAGGATGGATGCTGCCTCGGACCGCACCGAGCTCGTGGGACCCGCGCAATTCCGCGTCACCCTATCCGAGGAGCACTACGATGACCAGCACCAGAAGCACATGCACCGCGGCCGCCGCGAGAGCCACTCTCAGTGCCCTCCTTACGTCGTCCGGCTCCGGATACTCGGCTTCGCGGTTCACCGTGTAGTGCCCCGGCTTTTCGAGCTTCACCCAGAGGGCTCCCGCTATGGCGGATATGGGGTGACCCGCGTTGAGGCTCTCCGTCGCTCTCGAGTACCTCGTCCAGACCCTCAAGGCCTTCGCGAGGCTCCCACCGGCCAGCGGTGACAGCATCACTATCGTCACCGCTGCCAGCCTCGCCGGGACGTAGTTCATTGCCGTGTCCGCTCTGGCCGAGAACCAGCCGACTCTTACGTACTCAGGAGTCTTGTAGCCTATCGCTCCGTCGAGAGTATTCGCTATCCTCTGAACGAGGGCTCCGAGGGGGCCCAGGAGCGCATAGTAGAGGAGAGGCGACGCGAACCCGTCCACGAGGCTCTCCGAGAGGCTCTCCAGGCAGGCCGAGACGACGTGGGGTCTATCCAGCTCGTAGACGTTCCTTCTGACGATCATCTGGACCCACCTCCTCGCCTCGTCGAGCCCACAGCTCACTAGGCTCGCGTAGGCTCTGCGACATATCTCCAGGAGCAGCCTCAGCGAGAGGGAGACCTTGAGGATTAGCGCAGCGACCGGGATCCAGAGGAGCGGGGAGACTCTGTAAGCGGCGAGGAGGGCCAGTGCCGAAGGGATTGTGTGGAGGGTCACTACGGCGAGCCAAACTAGCACCCCCCTCAGCCTCCCGCTATAGGGCTTGGCCAAAGCTAGGGCCATGACGTACGACGTGTGAACCGGGTGGAGCTTGAGGGCCACTCCTCTGTGCTCTGGGTACGCGAAGTCCATAGCGAGGGCTAGAGCTAGCGCCGCGGCCATGTGGAGGGGTCCGGGCCTCAGAGCGTCTAGCAAAGCCCTGCCACCGCTAGGGAGGCTCCCAGTGTGAGAAGCCTGGTGAGCTCGTACGAGAACCCCGCGACGTCACCGTTGGAGTAGCCCAGCCTCGACGTCGAGTCCCTGATCACGAGCATCACGGACACCAACATGAGGCAGAGAGCCGATGCTGCGGCTAGCAGAGCCCCTAGAAGACCTGTTCTGAGGGACAGATATGCCAGGAGGGGGAGCACCGCTCCCGCCAGGACGACAGCGTTGATCTTGAGCCCCCTGCGTTTAGCCTCTATGCTGAAGGGCTTGGCCATGCCCTCGTACGGCTCGGTTCCCGAGTAGAGGAGGGTGAGGTATAGGGACTCCGCCGATAGGACGTAGCACAAGGCTACCAGCGGTATGGTTGTACTCCCTCCAGCACCGCAGGCTCCGGAGAGCTCGCGGAGCTGCGCAGCCGCGGCGGTCGTCAGTAGGAGGTTCAGAGCCACGGCCGTAACGGCGAAGGACCCTCTGTGCGGGTCCTTCAGTATAGACACGGCCCTCTCGCCTCGGGCTCTGGCCCCCACGACGTCCGAGTAGTCGGAGAATCCGTCGAGGTGGAGACCCCCGGTCACCGCTACGTGGGCTAGGGCGAAGAGGGCTCCCGAAAGCAGGGGGTTTAGGCTCAGACGCGCGGAGAGCTCGAGGACTGACGCCACGAGGACGCCCTCGAGGAGGCCGACTAGGGGGACTAGGTGGAACGCCCTAGCCGCGTCTTCGAGACTCGAGGGACCCAGGGGCAGGGATGTCAGCAGGGACGCGAGGGCCTTAAGGCTCCTGAGGGCTCCTCCCAACGACATCCCCAACGGCCTCCAGCAGCCTTAGGTTGTCGGCCCTAGACCTTACCGAGACCCTGCTGTGGTGGGGGGTGAGGTGCGAGAACGAGCTGGCGTCTCTGACGTAGATCCCTCTGCCGACGAGCTTCTCGTTGAACCCCGGGTGCGGTTCCGGCTGCCTCACCAGCAGGAACGGGGCCCTAGACCCGTACACCTCGATCCCCAGAGCTCTGAGACCCGAGGCCAGGAGCTCCCTCTCCGCGCTCACGTACTCTACGGTCTTGTTCACGAAATCCCTCAGGAGGCTCCTCTCTCTGAGGACCTCCTCTAAGGCCATGGAGGCTAAAGCGTTGACGTTCCACGGCTGTCGCACGGAGTCTACGAGGGCGCGCACTCTAGCGTCGGGGGTGTACATGAACCCGGCTCTCAGCCCCGGCACGGCCATCATCTTCGTGAAGCTCCTGAGCACGACGATGCCGCCGGAGTCTATCCCGAGGAGGCTCTCCGAGTCTCCGGCGAAGTCCGAGAAGGCCTCGTCGACCACCAGGACCGAGCCCTCTTCCAGGCACGCCGCGAGCTCCTCTATACTGCTTCTGCTGGCTAGACTCCCCGTGGGGTTGTTCGGGTTGGAGAGCACCACCAAAGACCCCCTCCTAGACTCCTCCGGGAGGCGGCAGAGGGCCTCGGGGTCTAGCCTGTACTCGAGCCCGTCGAGTGCGTAGGGCACGGCGAGCCAGGGTATCCCCAGAGCTCTAGACGCCAGTGCGTGGTCTCCGAACGTGGGCTCCACCGTCACCAAGCGGCGGGGTCTGAGAGCCAGCACGAGGAGGCTTAAGCCCTCGGCTGCCCCGTTTAGAGGCACGACGCTCTCCGCGGCAACACCGTAGTGCTCGGCTATGGCCTCCCTCAGGCCCCCGTAGTCGTAGTCCGGGTACACTCCGTAGACCCTCTCCCTCACGAGCCTCTCGATGGTCTCCACCAGAATCCTCGGCGGCCCCAGGGGGTTGAGCGGGCTGCTGAAGTCCAGGACGCCCGGGGGTGGCCTGCCTCCGTGGACTCTCAGCATCTCTCGACAACCCGCGCATAGTCCTCCCAGGTGTCGACGTCTACAAGCGAATCGTCTCCGCTTACGACTATATCGGTCCAGGGACCGTCTGTCCGCTTGAAGAGGGACACCCCGGTGAGCCCCCTCTCGGTAGCGAGGTTCACCACGGGCTCCGCTCTCGCCATGGCCCTAGCTACGAAGTCTTCGAGGACGGCGGGGCTGAGGAAGGGGATGTCCGCCGGGACTACGAGAGCCGGGAGCGATGCCAGGCTCAGAGCCAGCCTCAGGTCATCGACGTAGCTCTCACCTCCCCCTTCGACGCAGATCACCCCGCCCAGAGCCCCGCGGCAGAGGTCCTCCAGCTCCCGAGTCCACTTAGAGTACACGACATAGATCTTTTCGCATATTCCCGAGAGCGACCGGAGGACTCTCACCGCCATCGGGACCCCGCAGACCTCTAGGAGGGGTTTGGGAGCACCCCCCATCCTGGTGGCCCTGCCCCCCACCATGAGAACGCAGTCCACGCTCAGCACCCGAAGTCCTCGCACAGCTTAGCGATGGCCGAGCCTATGAGGGCCGAGAGCACGTCGTCTTCGAACACCGGGAGCTCGGGATCCACAAGCCCCCTCTTCTTGAGCCTCTCGACCCAGTACGTCGCCAGGAGCCCCTTGAAGCCCGAGATGTAGAGAGCTAGGGCCGATCCCAGGAGCTCGTCCACGACTATCCTGACGCTATCTGCTTCGAAGTCTTCGACCGGAAGCCCCGGGATGGAACCCGCCGACGCGTGGAGGTCGAGCTCTCTGGCGGCTACGAGGATGCTGAGGACGTTGGGTTCTCCGAGGAGGTTCCTCACGAACTTCCTCAGGTACTCTTCGACGACCGCCGGCTCGAGACCTGGGATCGGCGCCTCCCCGTAGACCCTCACGGCTCTCTCGACTATCTGATCCAGGGAGAGGCCCAGGAGGTTGCGGACGTAGCCCTCGAGACCCAGCAGCTCCAGACCGAGGCTTACGAGGCCTCCGTAGACCTCCGATGCCACGGCACTCCCGAGCTCCGTGGCCATCCCGGCGAAGTGCTCTGAGCCCTCCAGACTCACCGGTCTCCCCACAGCCACCGCGTCGCTGGCCGTCCCGGGGGACCTGAGCTCGCACCTCAGGAGGAGCTCAGCCACGGCTAGGCTCTTGGCCTCGCACACAGTCTTCAGGAGGTCGACCAGGCCGCTCTCCGACAGAGAGGCGTTCACCAGCACCGCCACGTTGACTGTGGACCCCAGCCTCCCAGCTCCACTCTGGGAGCTCCCGGGACACACCGGGGACTCCAGTCCCACCGTGGCTATCACCGCGGACCCGTCGGGGAGCTCTCTGCGGAGGTGCTTCCTGACGTCCGCGGCCGTGAGGAAGACCAAGGCTCTCTCGAGGCCTAGAGAGCTCCTCAGTGTATCGTAGTATGCTTTCAGACACTCCACATTCGGGCAGTGGAAGTCCCTCGGGACCCTCTTGAAGACTACGTGATCGGCCACCCTCGGCTGGTAGGGGAGGCTCGTCAGGAATAAGTGGTCCTCGGAGAGGCCCACCACCAGCGCCTCGGAGTCTTCACGGTAGTGGACGTAGTCAACGAGCTTCATAGCCTAATATCCTCGCGTACTCCTCGTAGACGACCCTCTTCACGTCGTCCTTAGACCAGCCCCTAGCGGCTAGAAGGGTCAGGAGCCCTCCCGCGCCCACCCCCTCCTTGACGTAGCCCCTATCGTAGTACCTGAGCCCCTCGAACGGCGAGTCCGAGAAGTCCATGCGGGCGGCCAGCAGGGGGACATCCGGGGCCACGTCCCTCGCGAGCCCCACCGCGTCGGACTGGGCGTCGCTAACGAGCCAGCCGGTGGTCCCGACCGCGAGCCTCCCCTCGAGCTCGACGCCCAACCTCTTGAGCATCGCTAGGACGGCGCACATCTGAGTTCCGCCAGCGAGCAGGACCCTAGACCCCCTGGCCACGGCTCCCGAGACGAAGCCGGCTATCGATATGTGGAGGGGGTCCCCCACGAGGTCCGCGACCCTGAAGACGTCGCTCTCGGGAGGGCTCACCCCGGACCTCCCGAAGGCCCTCTCGAGGACCTCGACCTTGAGACCGTGGGGGTTCGAGGGGCTGGCGCTGCTGACCCTGAACCTGGCCCTGTAGCCCAGGGCCTCCATGGTTGAGAGTGCCGTGGTCGTGCCTCCGGGCATGCTCTCCCCGACGACGAAGTCCAGACCCCTCCCGGAGAGCGCTAGGGCGAGAGACCTCGACTCCTCGAAGAGCCTCCTCGACGTCCCCGGAGGCAGGGCGTCCTCGGAGCCTATGAAGCCCCCGACGGTTCTGCTGGGCAGTCGGACGTGGGGGACTCTGGGTTCGACGAAGGAGCCCGCGTCCACCACGAGGGTCGGAAGGTCTAGCAGTCGCAGGGCGGCTCTCGAGAGGAGGGCCGGTGTGGGTATGCCCTCGGGCGTCACCGGGATAGCGTTGAGGGTTACGGGTCTTCCCGCTACCAGGTACTCGACGTCGAGAGCCGGAGTGTAGAGCGTGGCCTCGGGGCTCGGGCCGGCCACGCTTATGCCGGGTATAGTCGAGGTTCTCGTGGATGCTATGAACACCAGGTACAGGAACCTGCCCTCGGTGAGGAACCCCGGCACGCTCTGCCGTCCGTAAACCTCGAGCCAGTCCATTTGGATACCCTATCCAAACGGTACGCAGAGCCTTTAAATTTCTAGCCTCCGAAGCTCCAAAACTCCTCCCCGCCGACCCGCTGAGGTCTGGGACTCCTGCGGACCCGCTGCCTCCTCGGACACCGTGTTGCGGGTCTTTCCAGTCAAGGCCTCCCGGAGTTCAAACATCGCCCAGCGGGCCTGCGCGTCTCTCCGGCAAGGCAGTGGTCGTGCGCTGGATCCGTTTCCGGAGAGCGACCAGTCTACCCTCTGCCTAGGGCTTGAGCCGGCGCGTCTCCGCGGGCTCGCCCTCTCTACGCCAGTGCTCGGGCTCGGTAAATGCCGCGTGGAGATCGCGCGGCGCCGACCGCACCGTTCGCGCCCGGGACGTGCGAGGCCCTAGGGGAGGTACTTCTTCAGCCTGGTCTTTAGGTAGAGGCACATCAGCGAGCCGACGAAGCTCGCTCCTCCGAAAACGAGGAGGGCCTGCTCGTAGCCTCCGGTGAGGTCCTTTATGTACCCGCCCAAGGAGGGAAACACGAGGCCGGCCAGCCCCCACCCAGTGAACACCAGCGAGTAGTTGGTCGAGAGGTACTTCAGGCCGAAGAAGTCACCCACCGCGGCCGGGTACAGCGCAAGGGCCGACCCGTAGACGAAGCCCGCTAGCGCTACGAGCATGTAGAGCTCCCACGCGCTGTAGCCCGCGAAGGCCATCGACGCGAAGAGGGCGCTCTGGACAGTGAAGAGCACGGTCATGGTGATCGGTCTCCCGAACCTGCCCAGCCTGTCGGAGATCCACCCGGCGGGAGGCCGGCCTAGCGCGTTCATGACCGAGAAGATGCTCACCGCGGCCGCCGCTTCCATCGCTCCGAGCCCCCTCAGCATGGCGAAGGGGGCTAGGTGGCCTATGAGCATGAGACCGGCCCCGCTGACGAGGACGAAGCTCACCCACAGGAGCCAGAAGTCGAGCAGCCTGAGCACCCTCGAGGGGTGGATGTCCTCCTTGGGGACTACCGCCCTCCTCTTGGAGTGTCTCGAGAAGAACTCCGTGAGCTCCGGAGACGGGTCTCGCGTTAGCAGCGCGGCCGGCAGACCGAGCGCGATCGAGACGACACCTATGACCAGGAACGTCGTGGTTAGCCCGTGGACGCTCACCAGCATGGTCTTCAGCGGCGCGAAGGCCACGGCGCTCCCGCCGTACCCGAATATGACCACGCCCGTGGCGAACCCGGCCCTATCTGGAAACCACCTCCTAGCCATCGTCACGATAGGTATGTACCCGAACCCGTTGCCCATCCCCGTCAGCACTCCGTAGGTGAAGACGAGGTACAGGGGGTTGTTGACGAGCTCTATGAGGGACGATAGAATCAGACCCGCGAAGACCAGGGCTATGCCGAGGAGAGACGTGTGTCTTATCCCTCTCCGCACGTACAGAGTCCCCCCGGGTATGCTGCTCAGCGCGAAGACCGCTACGAAGACCGAGAACGGGAGCGCGGCCCAGAACGAGCTGCCCCACAGCTCCATCAGGGAGGTCTTGTACGCGCTGTAGGCGTAGGACGCTCCCAGGATGGAGGTGATTACGGTGCCAGCTAGGAGGGAGACGTACCCGGGTCTCCGGTCTAGTGCTGTACCGATTCTCATACGAACCACACCCAAGTATTCCCGATAACAACTAAGCTGAGCAGCCGATAAAAGTCCACAATCCGAGCTCAGCCTCGAACAACCCCTCGAACCCAGCTCGAGCCCGCGCAGGCGCTTCGCGAGCAGCTCACACCGGAGTGTGGGGCGCGGATCGTGGAGAGCGGCTCGATGCCCTTCGACGGCGAGAAGAGGTTCACGCTATCCTCCCGAGCCTCCTCTCCTCCACGTACCTGCCCCGCATTCTGATCTCCGACACCTTCTTCATCACCTCCCTCACTCTGTCCTCCTCGAGCACCCTCCTGTAGCCCTCCAGGAAGCACCTGAGCATTTCCTCCTTGACCGAGTGATGGGAGCTCTCGAGGACCCTGACCAGGAGGTGGACGTCCACGGCAACGTCCTCGATATCCTCCACGCGCTTCGAGAGGCCGAGGTCCAGGAGGCATACGGTGCCGTCGGGCCTCAGGATCGCGTTGGTAGTGGTGACGTCTCCGTGAGCCACTCCGTGCTTGTGCATCTTCCCGACCTCCTCTCCGAGAGAGACCATCGAGCGGCACGCCTCCTCTCTGTCCAGCCTCTCGAGGACGTCCCTCAGGACTACCCCCTCCACCTTCTCCATCACTATGAGGCCAGCCAGAGGGTCGACGAAGAGGAGCCTGGGGACGCTCACCCCCTTCTCCCGCAGAGCCTCCAGAGTCCTAGCCTCGTGGACCGTCCTCCGCTTCACTATCTCGCGGTCTAGCTCCGGAATCCTGTAGGGCTTGCCGACTCTCAGCTTGAAGACGGCCCTATAGCCGAGGAACTCGCCCTCCGCGACGAGGGCCTCGGCACCCAGGTAGACTACCCTCTCCACTCTACCAATAGACGTCGACACTGTCGAGCCTCCACCTCTGCCTGACCGCGGCCTTCTCGGGCTCCACCGTTACCCCGTGCTTGAATAGCAGGAGGCCCGTCCAGGCTATCATGACCCCGTTGTCAACGGCGTACTTCGGGGGGACCACGTGGAGCTTCAGACCTCTGTACTCGGCCAGCGCCTCGAACTTCTCGACGAGGTGCCTGCTGGCCGCGACCCCGCCGACCAGGAGCACCTCGGTCTTCCCCAGCTGCGCCAGGCCCCTCTCGGCCACCTCGACGAGAGAGGAGTACGCTATCTCCCTAGCGCTGAAGCACACGTCCTCGACCCTGGCCCCGCTCCTGTAGGCCCTCAGAGCGGCCGTCAGGAGGCCCGAGTACGAGGTGTCCTGCCCCTTCACCACGTAGGGCAGCTCGATGAACCTGCCCCCCTCCGCGCACCTGTCGAGAGCGTGGACTCCGCTCACGACGTAGGGGGGTGCCAGCCCCAGCTCCCTGACGAGGGTGTCCATGAAGTTGCCGAGGGCTACGTCGAGGGTCTCGCCGAAGACTCTGTACCTGCTCCCGTGCTTGGCCACTATGGCCGTGTTGCCCCCGGATATGTACACGACCAGGGGGTCCGCGGCCCCCGTCAGCATCCTCCCTATCTCCACGTGGGCGACCGCGTGGTTCACGGGGACCAGGGGCTTCCCGTAGTAGGAGGCCAGCGCCCTGGCGACCGTGGCTCCGACCCTCAGGCAGGGCCCCATGCCAGGGCCTAGGGCGACCGCGACCGCGTCTACGGACTCTACGGCGAGCCCGGCCTGGTCGAGGGCCTCCCGCAACACCCTCGATGCGTTCCTGACGAATCTATCGGCTGCCTCCCTCGGGTGTATGCCCCCTCTCTCCGGGACGTAGCTGAACCTAGCGTCGGCCAGGATCTTGGGCTCGTCCGACACTATCCCTACGCCGAACGTGTGAGCTGTTGACTCTACCCCCAGTACTACGACCACCAGACCACCTAGGACCTCGCGACCTCGACGTAGCTGCAGTAGCCGCAGTGCCACCTAGGGACCGGATCGCGGTGGAACGCCATCACTCTGCCACACTTAGGGCAGACCCTGTTCTTCAGCCTCACCCTGCCGGTCTTGGGGTCGACCTCGTAGAGCCTGCTCCTGAATACCCTCTCTCCCTCGACCATTGGGCTACACCTCTAATCCCTGCCTCCTGAGCAGGTGCCTCGGCTCGAAGCTCCTCAACCTCTCCGGGTCGTCGTAGATGTGGGCGTACACCTTCGAGAGCCCTACCCCGTACTCGGTCTCGATCTTCCTGATGACGACGAGGTCTGGACTCCTCGAGTAGAGGCGGGCCAGCGCCTCGGCTACGGACTTCCTGCTCGGGGTCGAGGCTCCCTGGTGACCCACTACCGCCTCCACCTCCAGCCTGTGCACCAGGCTGTTGTGCCTCTCCGACACCACCCTCAGCTCGCAGCCGTCTACCCTGGCCACCCTCTCGGAAGCCCTGCTCACCTCCGACGACCACAGTTCCTCGGAGCGATCAACTTAAATACTTTAGCCGACCCCAGCCGGAGCGCGGAGGGTCTACGCGAACCCTCGGTAGGGCCACGGCCTATCATCGAGCGCTCGCACCGACTCTTGAACTTGTGACACTCCTCCAGCCCCCCTATGTGGATCTCGAATGAGCGCTCCGGGCGCATCCCTGCTTCGCGGACCGAGTCAAGTCACGTCGCACTCAAAGTCGTCCCTCCACCGCGACTCCTTCGGCTCGCATTCGAGGGGGCTCGTCGAGCTTGCGTACGGCCCCTGCGACTTCCTCGTGTTGTTCTCTCCGTGGTTTTGTCTCGGGCTGCTTCCGAGGGGTCGAGCTTATATGTCGTCCAGGATCTCCAGCAGCCTCATCACCCTAGCGTCATCCATTTTGACCGGCTCCCTCAACCATCGCTTGAGCCTGTATCCCGCCGGAGCCCCTACTTCGGGACTCTCAGGCGGAGCCCCTGCTCTTGAAGAACTCCTTCACGCACCTCGATACCTCGAGCACGTCGCTCTCGCTGAGACCAGGGTGGAGGGGCAGGGACAGCACGTGCCTCGATGCCTCCTCAGAGTTCGGGCAGCAGCCGCGAGCCCTCCTGGCCCCGGAGAGGGCCGGCTGCCTGTGGAGGGGGACCGGGTAGTGGACGGCCGTCTCGATGCCCCTCTCCCTCAGGAACAGGGCGAGCCTGTCCCTCGCTCCCTCCCCCTCGACCCACACCGTGAAGAGGTTGTAGGCGTGCCTGGCCCAGGGCTTCTCGACCGGTAGCCTCAGACCCGAGACCGTCGAGAGCTCCTCCAGGTATATCCTGGCCAGAGCCCTCCTCCTCTCGAGCATACGGTCGATCCTCCTGAGCTGGGAGAGCCCGAGGGCGGCCTGCACGTCGCTCATCCTCAGGTTCCAGCCCAGCTCGACGTGGTGGTACCTCTGCCTCTGGCCGTGGCTCCTCAGGAGCTTCACCGCGTCAGCGACCCTCTCGTCGTCCGTCGCCACGGCTCCCCCCTCGCCGGTCGTGATGGTCTTGGTCGGGTAGAAGCTGAAAGCCGCCGCGTGACCCAGTCCCCCGACCCTCCTCCCCCTGAACTCGGCTCCCAGGGCCTGGGCGCTGTCCTCCACGACGTAGGCGTCCCTCTCCCCGGCGATCTTGGTCACCTGCTCCATGTCCACCGGGTGCCCGTAGAGGTGGACTGGGACCACGGCCCTGGTCCTGTCCGTGAAGGCCTCCTCGAGCTGCGAGGGGTCGACGGTGTAGGTCTCCAGCTCTACGTCGACCAACACGGGGGTGGCTCCGGCGAGCAGGACGGTGGAGGCGGTCGCGAAGAACGTGAAGTCGGGGACTAGGACCTCGTCTCCGGGTCCCACGCCGAGGGCCTTGAGGGAGAGGTAGAGAGCCGCCGTGCCGTTGCTCACGGCGACCGCGTGCCTCACCCCCAGGTACCTCGCGAGCTCCCTCTCGAACTCCTCACCGACGGGACCGAAGGCCAGCATCCCCGAGCGCAGAACCCTGGTGACGGCCTCCACGTCCTCGTCGGTGATGTGGGGGGAGCTGACCCTGATCACGCCTTACCCTCCACGGGGCTTGGGCCCGAGCTAATAAACGTGGTGCGGCCCGAGACTCGAGCCTCTAGGCGAGCCCGCGCACTGTGCGGTAGCCGAGGCAGCGGACGTCCCGGCGAGGTTTATAGCCTTCGATGAGGTAGAGAGGTCGGCGGAGGGTTGGTATCCGTGCGGAGGGGAGTCCGGGACACCACTCTAGCCGTTGTGCTAGCCTCTCTAGCGATCCTAGCGAGCCTGGGCGCTCTCCTCTTCCTGAACGACCTCCGCGCGGTGGCCGCTGACGAGCACTACGGGCCGCTCGGGGGAACGCTGGGCGGTCTACAGGCACGGGAGGATGGGCCACGGGATGGACGTCTCGCTTTAGAGGGAGGGTACGTGGCGCAGCAGGAGCGGGGCGGTGGAAGCGGAGGCGGGCATTCCTGCGTCTTCGAGGAGTGGACGTACATACCCGGCGGCTGGAGGTATAGATGCTACACCTGGGTCTTGGGCCCCTACCTCTACTCCATAGAGGGCCTCGAGACGTCGTTCGGTATACGGTGGCGCACGGTGGTGTATATAGAGGGGTACGGGTATGGCATGCCCTCGACAGGCTACTGCCCCGAGCTCCCTCCGCGGTGGAACAGCTTGGGGAAGATGGAGGTGGCAAGCACCGTAAGCTGGGAGACGTCGGGCCTCAGAGGCGACCAGAGAGACAGGATAAGGTTCGGCGTGACGTACGTGCTCGAGAGGTACTACATAGCTGTGGGCCCCAACGTCGGGGGCAGGTGCGTGTGGCGCATCTACCCCGTGGAGATATGGGGTGTCGAGAGGCTCTTCTCCCCGGAGCAGTACAGGGCAGACAGAGTACCGTACCACGCTACCGGTCCCGTCCGGGGGGACAGGAGTGTGTACTTCGCGCCGTGGAGGGACTTCTTCGCGAGCTTCCGCCAGCCCGACCACGTCGTAGCTAGCACTCCGGTGACGTTCTCCATGACCACCTCCGCGGGCCCGGTCTCGTGGACCCTCCCGGTAGGCTTCTACAGGGCCGGCGTGCCCGGCCGCCCACCGCCGTACGTGAGGATCCGAGACGTCAGCGGGAGGACTAGCCCCTGGTACTGGTGGTGGTTCAGAGACAACGACCCCACGTATTACGAGCTGATTCTCTACTCATATTCAAGCTAGCTTTTCCAGTCTAGCTTTATCTATCCCCTCCCCTATGCGAGTGCGGGGCCGCGCCTCGTTCAGCAGCGTCCCGGACTGACCGGTAGAGCCTCGCCTGTGAGCTGCGAAGGAATTAAACCCCTCCGCGACCTCTGGGCGGTAGCGAGAGCGGTGCTAGCCAGGCTCGCCCTCAAGCTGTTTCACAGCCCGCTCGGAGTGTTCGTCAGACCGGTCTACAGGCTCTACGAGGGCATGCTCTGGGAGCAGGTGAAGTCTGGACCCATACCGAGGCACGTAGCGATAATCCCCGACGGCAACAGAAGGTGGGCCAGGGAGCACGGCCTCGACCCGAGAGGGGGGCACGAGCACGGCTACAGGAAGCTCAGGGAGGTCCTGGACGTCCTCTGGAAGCTGGGGGTCAGGGCCGTGACCGTGTACGCCATGTCCTCGGAGAACTGCGTGAGGAGGGACCCGGCCGAGAGGGCCCACCTGTTCGGACTGATCGAGAGGGCCATCGAGGAGCTCGAGGAGAGCAGAGTCCTCGACGAGAAGAGGATAAGGGTCAAGGTCTTCGGCAGGCTAGACCTCGTCCCGAGCTCCCTGGTCTCGAAGATCCGCGAGGTGGAGGCCAGGACCGAGCTCTACAAGGACGGGACTCTGAACGTAGCTCTCTGCTACGGAGGTCGCGAGGAGATACTGAGCGCCGTCAGGAGGCTGGTCGAGGACGTGGTCTCCGGAAGGCTCTCCCCGGACGGTGTAGACGAGGGGACCTTCGTCTCCTACCTGTACACGTCCCACCTGGGGGAGCTGGGAGACCCGGACCTCGTGATTAGGACTTCGGGAGAGGTCAGGGTGAGCAACTTCCTGCTCTGGCAGATAGCCTACAGCGAGCTCTACTTCTGCGAGCTCTACTGGCCAGAGTTCAGGACCATAGACCTCCTGAGGGCGATAAGGGACTACCAGAGGAGGGAGAGGAGGTTCGGGGCCTGAGCTAGAGAGTGACCTCTATCATTACCCCGTCGATGACGTCCCTGTACCTGTTCCTGATGGTCACTTCGGAGACCTCCGTGTCCCTGGATATCGCGGCCTGGGTCTTCCTCAAGTCCAGGAGGAGGGAGGCTACGTAGAGCGCCGCGACGGCGACACCCTGGGGTCCCTTGCTCAGGAGGGTCCCGGAGGCCCTGCCGGCCTCGATTATCCTAATGGCCAGGGTGGTCACCTGGTTCGGCAGCCCGGCCCTCTGCGCGTACAGGAGCACGAGCGTCCTAGGGTCGTAGGACCTCGACTTGGCTATGCCTAGGTCTCTCCTGATCCTCATCTGAGCGTCCCAGAGGTCGCCGAACGTGGTGCCGCACTGGTTGACGACCTCCCTGACGCTTATAGGCATGCCGAGGTTCTCGGCCGCGCACACGATGCACGCCGCCACGAACGCTGCCAGCCTCTTGCGCCCCAGGGCCCCGCTCTTGACCAGCTTCCTGAGCATCAGCCCGACCTCCTCCTTCAGTCTAGCGGCTCCTGGAGTCGGCAGCCTGCTGATCACCTCGTTAGCGAGGGCCAGGGCCCTCGACAGCTTCCTCTCGTCGTTCGTGACTATCCTGTTCATGTCGTTGAGCTCCGAGAGCCTCCGGCCGATCAGGGTGGTTCCGTCTATCACGGTGTGGAGGCCCATGTCGTGGACTTTGTAGGTGTTGGGAGTCCCAGCGCGCTCCCTGCCGCTCGGGACCTCGAACGACCTCCACTCCTTCCCGACGTCCACGAGCCTCTCCTCGATCACCTCACCGGTCTCGGTGCAGACGTACTCCCCCCTGAACTCGTCGAGGATCACCATGTCGTCCCGGCAGCCCACGCGCATCACCTAACGAAGAGCTCTTCGTACCTGTCCAGGGGAGGGGCCGGCCTCGAGGGCCTCACCACCGCGTAGGGAGACCTGACTGGGCCTATCACGTCGACGAGCACCCCCACCACCTCTCCCCTGGAGTTCAGCACTCTCGCCCCCAGCCTGGGGGGCTTGGGAGAGCCGAGCTTGACGATCAGCTTGCCCGAGGGAGACTTGTGGAGGAAGTAGCCTAAACGCCTCAAAGCATCACCGCCGGTAGGTAGTACCTCACCAAGTTAAAACGGCAATGGGTTTAATACCGCCCCGAAATGCGTAGGTATTACCCAGTCCGGTCGGAGCTTTAGTAGTCCATCTCCTGAGTATTACGCTCCTACCAACTAAAACCGGGTATTACCCGAGACCGGAGAGCCCCCAAGCTCCCAGTGCTAGACAGGGGAGAGAGCCCTGCCGGCGGCGCTCGGGGTCTTGTGGGCTCCGAGGAGCCTCTTCAGGTTCCTCACGATGACGAAGGTCAGCACGACCACCGCAGCGAGCACGGCCGCCGTGGAGGCGAGGAGGGCTACGGGCACCGCAGGCGAGGTCTCCCTGGCTACCCCAGCTTCAGGGAGCCTTATGCTCGTGAGGTTGAGGAAGTTCAGCTTGGATAGCTCCACAGTCATGGTGACGCTAGCACCTCCCGAGCCCACCGGTATGGACGCGCTCATGCTCACGAGGACGCCGGACGGGCAGTCGTAGACGAGCTCGGCCCTCGGGGACACCGTCCTGTACCTCATGCCGCTCCCGACAGTGATGTTCCCGACCCTGATCTCCTGGCAGGCCTCCCCGGTGACGTTCTCTACAAGCCTGTACCACCTCGCCACGGAGTTCAGGAACAGGGGGACGGACTCCTTGGGCAGGACCACGTTCAGCGTGACGCCCTCGGACCGCGGCACGTAGAGGAGCTCTACGAAGTACTTGCTCAGGTTGATGATGTAGGACGACATGAGAGCGTGCAGGAAGACTACGTCGTTGGAGGTGAAGGAGTAGGTCACGTCGCCCGCCAGCGCACTCACCAGGTAGTGGGTCCTGTTCAGCCTCTCGACGACTACGTGCAGGGTGTAGGAGCTCGTGGCCACCCCGCTGGCCCCGGACGCGGTGACGGAGACTCTGTAGACGACGTCGTAGGCCATGTAGAGAGCGTCCCCCCTGAACCTGTCGAGGAGGTCCCACGCGCTCGCCGGAGCGGAAACCGAGAGCAGCAGCGCGAGCACCAGCGCTGCGGCGACCGAGAGCCTCAGCATATTTATCCCGCAGCGCTCTAGGTGGTGAACAAAATAAGCTGGAGTGATGAAGCACGAGCGGGATGAGATGTGATTGGTAGCGAACCGGCTGAGCCCCTCCTCGATCACGACCACGTAGAGGACTCCGCCGGCAGGATATTCATCGTGGTGGGCAACTCCCATCCCCCAGGGGCCGCAGTCGCGTACCTCAAGTACGTGCCGGCTGAGTCCTCTACGTACTGGTGCCGGGGGCGCAAGTGCTACGAGAGGGTAGTGAGGAGGTACGGTGTCGACGGTGTCCTGAGAGCTGTCAGCGGGCTCCAGGAGGAGCTCTACGACCCCACGCTCGGAGTCACGGTGCCCGCGGTCAGGCTGAGGGAAGTCTCGAGAGTCTACAGACCCAGGGACAGGCTGCGGGAGATCCTGAGGAGGCCGGGGGACTCGGTGGAGCTCGACGCAGTGATAGCCTACGAGAGGGTCAGAGAGTGCTCCGGAGTCCACCCGGACAGCGTCGGCGTAGACGGGTCTATCGCTGTCGGGATCCACAACCCCTCCGTATCGGACGTCGACCTCGTGGTCTACGGGTGCCGGGGAGCCCTCGAGGTTGCGGAGTCCGTCCAGGGATCCTTCGATAGACTACCGCTCGAGGTCGAGGTCGAGAGGCTCGCCGGGATGGTCTCCACCTACCGACTGCCCCTCGAGGTCCTGCGCGCGATCGCCTCTCCGTACAAGAGGCTCTACATGCGGAACAGGGGGAGGGAGGTCAACGTGATGTTCGCGTCCGACGAGCCCGGCAGGTACGGGGAGAGGGTCCTGGTCCCGGCGGCCCTGGTCGAGGCGGAGCTGGTGGTGGAGCCCGGAGACTGCGGCTCCCTCTTCTACCCAGGTGCGGCCCGCGTGAGCAGAGTCCGCGAACTGAGGGTCCTCGGGCTGCTCCGGAGAGTGGACGTAGAGCTCTCCAGGGTGTCCAGGGTGGTGACCTACGAGTCCCTCTACTCCTACCCCCTCTACAGGGGCGGGGAGCTGAGGGTGAGGGGGGTACTGAGCATCGAGAGGCCCTCGGGAGACCTTGTCGTGACGGTGGGAACCAGGGAGACCCACAGCTACGCCGTACCGGCTAGGCTATAGGGAGGAGAGTCCCCGCAGCGTGCGCGCTCGGAGGCCGAGTCCCAGCGAGGAGCTCGAAGAGTCAAGCCGCACCCGGTCGCGTGACTGGGACCCACGGCCCCCCATCTGCAGACTGGCACTCGACATTCCGTCATCCTCGCACAGCCCCGCCTCACGGGGAATGCGAGACGAGCGGGACCCCCATGTCGGGCCCGAGAGCGCTCCCGTGGGCCGGGATCAAGCACTATCTCGGAGCTTCCTTGCGCACCTCAGAGCTTATTAAGACGAACATGGTGTCAGCCCTGGGACTGTCAGGAATGGCCTGCTTCATCGCGCCCCTGGTAGCGGGCATAGCCGTCTCGATACTCTCCAGGGTCTGGAAGGGCGCTGAGAAGCTCAAGCTGAGCGTTCTCTTCTACCTCCTGCTGGGGGGTTCGACCCTGCTAGCGCTCGAGCACGCCTGGCACGGAGAGGTAGTGCTCTACCCCCCGTTCCTGACTGGGGCCTCGGACGTCGCCGGGATGCTGACGGAGGTGGTGAAAGTCGGAGGCTCAATGACCCTAGCGGTCTCGGGTCTGTGGCTCTCGGTGCTCTACGCGTCCAAGAGGCTCGAGCTGAGAGCTAGACCCGTAGCTAGAGTAGCGACCACGCTAGGAGAGCGAGCGGGGTAGCCCATGTGGCCCCTCGCGCTCCTCGCGGCTGCCGTGGTCTCGGCGGCTCTCTGGTACAGGTGCTACAGAAGCGGGAGACCGGACAGGTACAGGCTCGGCCCCCTCGCTCTGATATTCAGCGGTGCCGCGGTCATGTTCCTCGTCGACTCCGCGTTCACCTACGCTGAGGATGGAGTCTTCGTGGAGTACTCGCTAGAGGCTCTCGGGCTGAGCTCTCTGCTCGTAGCGGCGGGAATAGCGCTGTGGCTACTCCTGCTCCTCGTCGGTAGGCTCTCGTCGAGGACGGGCTGAGCCCCGCAAGGCAAAGCGCTTCTTTTCCGGCACCGCTCCGGCTGGCTTCTAGCGAACGGACTCCGCTCTGGAGGAGACCTTCCTACGATCGCGTAGACCCCGCCTCCGCTGCTCCCTCAGGCGGGGTCCCGCCCGAGCTTCCGCCGAAGACTCTCCATGCCCCTCCTCCTCACCTCGACGAGCAGCTCCCCGCTCAGCCGCGCCGGGTCCACGCCGAGCTCCGCCAAGTCCTCCTCGAGGTCGAGCTCCGTGTATATCCCCACCGAGTTCAGGCGCCGCCTGGCCTCCTCGAGGCTATCCGCCGTCCCGAGCTCTTCGAGGGGCCCAACTCCCTCGACCACCGCGCGCGCATCGAGGAAGAAGGTCGCCGTGCTGAGGAGCGTTACGTCCACGGCCCTGGAGCCCCTCCTCATGGTGTGCTTGCCCCTGAACCCTCTCCAGGCCAGCAGCGGCACCCTGGAGGCCTCGCTCTCCACGCGCTCCAGCAGGCGCTCCAGGACCTCCGCGTCCTCTCTAGACATGAGCGTGCCCCAGACCAGCCCTCCCCTCTGGGCCACCTCGTCCACCCTTCTCAGCACGTAGTCCTGGCCGAGCTCGCCGTCGCTGCCGGGGGAGTGGACCGCGAGGACCCCGCCCAGCCTAGCCAGAGACGCGACCCCTATCCAGTCGGCCAGGGGGCTCCAGAGCCCCTCCTCGTGCCCCGCGGCGAGGCTGTCCCCGCCGACGTCCACGCCCACCACGGCGTCTGCGCCCTCCCGCTCCGCGATCTCCCTGAGGGCTCTCGCGTACCCTACTACCCCGCCGTAGAGGTCCACCACGTAGACGTTCTCATTGAGGACTGCGGCCGCCCTCGCCGCCTGGAAGTCCACCCTCCTGCCGCCCCTCACGGCGTAGGAGGAGCCCGTGACGAGCGCGTAGCCCTCGCCGAGCTCCACGGGGTTCGCGATCTCCTCGAGCCTTATCGGTCCGGGAACCGGGTCGTTCACGTACCTCTCCCAGGCTACCGAGGCGAGGATAGCGCCGAGACCGGCCCTTCTGTACGCGGCAGCGAGAACGGCGGCGGAGGCCACGTCGCCCCCGCCTCCTATCGCTAGGACCAGAGCGCGCTTGCCGAGCTCCGGGACGAGTAGCACAGCTTGTCCGACCCCAGCGAATGTAGTCGCGCATAAAAGCGGCTCGACCGGAGGCTCAGAACACCATCGTCGAGACGAGGTCTTCGAAGGTCTCTCTTCTCCTAGTTAGCCTCGCCTCGCCTCTGTAGACGAGGACCTCGGCCGGCCTGGGTCTCGTGTTGTAGTTCATGCTCGTGCTGTACGCGTAAGCCCCCGCGTTCAGGAACGCCAGGACGTCTCCCTCCTCGAGGCGCGGCAGCTTCCTAGCTCTCGCTAGCACGTCCCCGGCAACGCAGAGGTTCCCGACCACGTCGACCTCCGCCTCGGCCGGCTCACCGGCCCTCGAAGCGTGGACCACCTCGTAGTACATACCCATCATAGCTACTCTCGGGAGGTGGTTGATGCTCGAATCGACCACGGCGAAGACCCTCCTGCTCCCGCCGACCTCCACCTCCCTGACCTCGACCACCCTAGTCAGCAGGACACCCGCGCTCGCGACTATGAACCTGCCTGGCTCCATTCTCAGCTTCACGTCCCCCAAGTCTCTCGAGTGCTCCTCCATGATCCTAGACAGGACGCGGCCGAAGCCGGCGCAGTCGAACTCCCTCTCCCCGGGCCTCTGCGGGACTCCCATGCCTCCTCCTATGTCGACGAACTCTACGTGGGGGAGCCCCCTAGCGAGGTCTAGCAGAGTCCTTGCTAGCCGAGCGTAGGGCTCGACCGAGAGGATCCCAGACCCTATGTGAGCGTGGAGTCCGACCACCCTCAGCCCGTGCTCCCGAGCGACCTCTAGTGCTCTACCCAGGGAGCCCAGGCCTATCCCGAACTTCGTGAGGCCTCCGGTCGTGGTGAACTCGTGGTACCCCGCACCGAACCCCGGGTTCACCCTCACCGAGACCTCGGTCTCCGGGAACAGCCTCCCGTACCTCCTGAGCTGCGAGAGGGAGTCGACGTTGACCAGCACCCCGAGCTCACCCCTCACGAACCTCATCTCCTCGTCCGAGAGCCCCGGGCTCGTCAGCATTATCTTCTCCCTGGGAAACCCGAGCCTCACGGCGAGGAGAGCCTCCCAGGGCGACGAGGCGTCTACGCCGGCTCCCAGATCCCTGAGGGTGCCCAGCACACCGGGGTTGCTGTTCGCCTTGCAGGAGTAGAGGACCTCCACCCTCCTGTAGGTAAAGCTCCCGACCAGCCTGCCGTAGTTCTCCACCACGGTCTCTCTATCGTACACGAAGAGGGGAGTCCCGAACCGCTCGGCTAACCCCTCGGCTTCCAGTCCCCCGATGTAGAGGCGGGAGCCCCTGACCTCTATTACCATGGACTACCCACTAGACGACCGCACGCGGCATAAAGGCTCTCTGAAGCGCCGACTGGGAGCCCGCGGTTACCTAGGGCGCTCAGACGGCGCTCTCCCCGGCCTCCATCTGGGCTCTGTACATCTCGTAGAACAGGCCGCGCTTCTCCATGAGCTCCTCGAACGTTCCGTGCTCGACGACTCTGCCGTCGGACATGACCAGTACCCTGTCGCAGTCCCTGGCCATGGAGAGTCTGTGGGCTATCACTATCCCAGTCCTACCCCTGAGGAGCTCCCTGAGGGCGCTCTTGATGGAGCTCTCGGTCTCCGTGTCCACCCCCGAGAGGGCCTCGTCGAAGATCACTATCCTAGCGTCCTTCAGCATGGCCCTCGCTATCGCTATCAGCTGCCTCTCCCCCAGGGACAGCCTCTTGCCCACCTCGCCTACGTCGGTGTAGTAGCCGTCGGGTAGCCTGCTTATGAACTTGTGGACCCCCAGTCTCTCGCAGATGCGGATGACCTCCTCGTCGCTAGCGTCGGGCTTCACGACCCTGATGTTGTCTATGACCGTTCCCTGGAACAGGTAGGTCTCCTGGGGTATGTAGCTCACGAACCTTCTGAGGCTGCTCCGCTTGACCTTCCTCAGATCGATCCCGTCGATAAGTACCCTGCCCCCGGTCGGCTCGTAGAACTTCACCAGGAGGTTAGCCATGGTAGTCTTGCCCGCACCCGTCTGCCCGACTACGGCCACCACCTCTCCCGCCCTTACGCTAAACGTCAAGTCCCTGAGTACGGGAACCCCGGGCTCGTACTCGAACCACACGCGGTCGAACTCCACGTCGCCCCTGACGCCCTCGAGCTCTACACCCTCGTCGCTCTCCACGTCTCCAACCCTCAGGATCTCGTATATCCTGTCCAGGGAAGCCAGCGCCGACTGGAGCGCGTCGTAGAGGAAGACGAGCTCGTTCACGGGACCCATGAGCCTGCTGACGTACTGGGTGAAGGCCACCAACACGCCCACGCTGAGAGCCCCGCTGAGGCACAGGTAGCCGCCGTAGGCCACGACCACAGCGAGGGACAGGGATGTGGAGACGTTCATGAGCGGGAAGAAGAGCCCCGCCAGGACCGAGGCCCTCACCGAGGTCCTGGAGACCTCGCGCGAGACCCTGTCGAACCTCGAGACCACGTCCTCCTCGAGTCCGAACGACTTCACGACCTCTATGCCGGACACGTTCTCCTCAACCACCGAGGTCATCCTCGACACCCTCTCCCTGACCTCCCTCCAGGTCCTCCTGAGCCTGACTCCCAGTCCCTTCGCTATGAACACCATGAGGGGGACTGTGGCCAGGGAGACAAGGGTCAGCTGGGGGCTGAGGTAGACCATTATGGCCAGGGAGCCCGCCATGGAGATCATGTCTCCGAGGACGTTGAGCAGCCCTGTGACCATGGACTCGTTGACCGTCGACGTGTCGTTGACTAGCCTGGAGACGAGGTCGCCCACGCGGTACCTCTTGTGGAAGTCCAGGGTCGCTCCGACGTACTTGGTGAAGAGGGACTCGCGGAGGTCCTTCAAGACTCTCTGGCCCACGGTCTCGACCTTGACGGTCCTCACTACGGCGGTCACCCACTGCACGAGCACCGCGGCGACGTAGAGGGACACCAGCCTCGGGAGCAGGTCCAGCCTGCCTTCTGCTATGCCTTCGTCTATCACAAGCCCGAGTATGTAGGGAGACACGAGCAGAGCTACGCTGTTGGCAACTATCGCCGCGGAGACTATGGCCACGTCTCTCCTGTGCGCTAGGACGAGCCCCAGCACCTCGCGCAGAGTCGCGGACCCGGCCCGGAACCCGCTAGTTCCCCGCTCCGACATCTCCTCCCACCATGGACGTGTAGAGCCTGTAGTAGAGCCCCCTCCTCTCCATGAGCTCCTCGTGCGTGCCCTCCTCCACTATCTCGCCGTCGTTCATGACGACGATCCTGTCGACCAGTGGGACTAGCGAGAGCCTCTGGGACACGATGATGGCCGTCCTGTCCTTCAGGATCTCCCTCAGGTCCTCGAGGAGGGCCTTCTCGGTGCTGGCGTCGAGGTTCGCCACGGGGTCGTCCAGGAGGAGCACCCTCGGGTTCCTCACGAGGGCCCTGGCTATCGCTATCCTCTGCCTCTGCCCCCCGGAGAGGTTCACCCCCCTCTCTCCCACGGGGGTATCGAACCCCTTCGGGAGGCTCTCGATGAATTCGCGTATCTTAGCGACCTCGGCCGCCCTGGCCACCTCCTCCGGGGTCGCGCTCGCGTTCCCGAGAGCTATGTTGTCGTACAGGGTGCCGTTGAAGACGAACGGCTCCTGGGGCACGTAGCCCACGTGTCTCCTGAGGGACGAGAGCCTGATCCTCCTCACGTCGACCCCGTCGAGGAGCACTGCTCCCTCCTCCGGCTCGTAGAACCTCATGACGAGCTTCAGCAGGGTGGACTTCCCGGAGCCCGGGGGACCAACCACGAGCACCTTCTCTCCGCTCCTGACCTCGAGGCTGACCCCCTTGAGCGCCCTCCTCCCTCCTGAAGGGTAGGTGAAGGAGACGTTGGCGAACTTCAGGGAGCCCTCGACCCTCTCCAGGGTCAGCGCTCTGGGGTCCTCGCGAACCGCCTCCTCGGAGCCCACCAGCTCGTAGAGCCTCCTGGCGGACGCGAGGGCCCTCTGGATCTCGGCTATCGAGAAGCCCAGCATGTTTAGGGGCCTCGAGAGGGTAGCTAGGTACGTGAGGAACATCACGAGGCCGCCGACGGTCAGCTCCCCCCTGCCTATCGCGTAGGCTCCGTAGAGTATGACGAGTGCCGACGAGATGCCGAACACGAGAACGGTCGAGTTGCCGTAGAGAGCCCTGATCCTCGCCGCCCTGACGTTCATCTCGGCGAACCTCTCGTTTTCCCGCCCGAACCTGGCCACCTCGCTGCCGAGTATGTTGAGCCCCTTGACGGTCTTGATCCCCACCAGGTTGTTGGTCGTCAGGGACGCTACGACTCCCAGCTGCTGCCTTATCGAGTCGTAGAGGGGCCTGATGATCGACGCGTAGCGCGCGTAGACCGCGACCACCAGGAGCATCGACGCCACCGCTATGGCCGTGAGCTGGGGCTGGAGGCCGAGCATGTTGTAGGCCGCGAAGGCGAGGAGGCCCGCCGCGCTGAATATCATCCTGAGCCTGTCCGAGAGGAAGCCCGCCACCCTCTCGCTGTCGTTGGTTATCCTGGAGATCAGCTGCCCGACCGAAGACCTATCGAAGAAGCCCAGGTACTTCCTGAGTACGGCCTCGAAGGCCTCGAGTCTTATCCTGTGGGTTATCTCCTGCGCGTACCTTGCCGAGACGTACCTGGCCAGGAAGTTCATGACTCCCGAGGCAGCCGCGAACGCCACGACGAGGGACGAGTAGAGGAGGACCGCGCTCAGGGAGCCGGCGGAGATCCCCCTGTCTATGGCGTACCTGACGAAGACAGGGGGGAGGCTCGCAGCGTAGGCGGCTAGCAGTACGAGCACTGCGAGCGCCACGAGGAGGAAGATCCTCTCGGACATGTAGCGCCACAGCCAGTGAGCCAGGCCTCTACCGCCGCTCAACGACCCCCTCTACCGAAACGTGGAGTCCTAGGGAAGTTTAAAAACGTTGCGACTTGGGCGGGCCTCCGCCGGCCGGTTCAAGTGGACGGGGGAGGTCCCACTCTGTCTCGCGCGTTCGAGCGCGTCCTCCCCGACCTACCGGGGGCGGGTGTGAGGCCTCGAGAGGAGACTCCTCGCTGCTCGAGAACCTAGGCAGGGGGCTTCCCATACGCCACGCTGTGGAAGACGAGCTTTCCCTGCGTTCCGGTCTCCGCGGCCCCCATCTACTAGCTCAGCGTCACCCGAGCAGAGGGGGTCGTCCAGGCGGGTCTTCCACGCATCAAGACCCTAGCGTGCGCTGCGGATTTCGATCAGGGGTTCCCATAGTTGTCTAGTCAAAGCGGCTCCCTCTTGACCGGGATCAGGACGTTGAGCGCGGGTTTACCAGCAGTTCCTGAATAGCAATACCTCGCGCATCCCTCTCTAACACCGCTGGTGAAATGGGCATGCCCGACGTATGTGGCGGAGCGGCGGGCGGGCCGAGGTGGGACGCGTAGTTGCCAAGTGGTAGCTACGCGACAATGGTCTAGGACCCGGGGCTCCCCAGGTCTGCGGCCACCGCCTCTGCGACCTTCTTGCCCGACAGCAGCATCGAGCTGAATATGGGACCCATCCTCGGCAGCCCGTAGAGAGCCGCGACCGCCATCCCGGCTACATAGAGCCCCGGCATGACCCTCCCCGTCCGCTCGACCACCAGCTTCTCGGAGAGCTCGGCGTAGGCGGACTTCTCGCCCTCCAGCTGGAGCCTGACCCCGGGAACCTTCCTGGCCACTATGCTGAGGACTCCGGCTTCGTGACCGGTCGCGTCCACGACCGCCCTGCTCGTCACGAAGAGGGGATCGACGTGGAGCCCCGAGAGAAGGACGGCGCTCCACTGGACCACCACGCCCTCTATCCTCGGCGGACCGTCCCTGTAGATGACGTCCTCCACGTGCACTCCGTGGACCATCCTGACCCCCGAGTCTATGGCTCCGGCGGCTAGCTTGGCCATGAGCTCGGAAGCGTCCACGACGTATAGGCCCTCCTCGTCGTCCCTGGAGTACCCTATGTTGAAGTCCTCGAGGATCCGCAGAGCGCTCTCGTCTACGACCACCTTGTGCAGGAGCATACCCCCTCCCCCTATGCCACCGCCGAAGCTCAGCCTCCTCTCGAAGACGGCGACCCTGAAGCCCCTCTCGGCCAGGTACCTGGCAGCGGTCATGCCCGAGGGCCCTGCCCCCACTATGGCGACGTCGAGGTCCGAGAGCTCGAGCCAGTCCCGGGCCGCGCTCCTCCAGATAGCCCTCGATATCCTCTGCTCCAGTCGAGCCATCCCGGACACCGGGTCTACTAGAAGCCGGAAGAAAAAGCTTTCGAGCAGAGGAGATCTCTGCGGTAAAAACTGGAAGAAGACTCGAAGAGGCCGGGAGCGGCAGGCGCGCGGGGTGAAGAGCCCGCGGCTCATATCGAGGAGGTGAGGATTCCGAGCACCAGCCCCGCGATAAACCCCGCGGTGGAGTACTCGTCGTGCTCGTGACCGAAGATCTCGGGGGCCACCTCGTGCACGACGACGTAGATCATAGCGCTCGCCGAGAGGGCCAGCAACAGGGGGAGGGTCAGCGCGGTATCGACTAGCCCCACCAGCGCGACCAGAGCTGAGGCGAACTCGGACGCGGCGCTCAGGACTCCGACAGAGAAGCCCACCAGCCTGGACCCGGACGCCGCGGTCGCGGCCAGCGACACTATCAGCCCCTCGGGGACGTCCTGCGCGGCTATCGCGATGGCGGTGGTCAGACCGGCCTCCGGGCTGTAGAGGGTCGAGGAGCCGACGGCGAGGCCCTCGGGGATGTTGTGTATGGCTATGGCTAGGGCCACCAGGGCCATCCTCTTGCTCAGCTGGCCCCGGACTATGCGCGCGTGGGGGACGAGCGCGTCCAGGGCCTTGATGAGCGCGAAGCCGGTCGCGAAGCCCAGCAGCGATAGACCGAGGCCGCCGAGCTCGAGAGAGGGAGCCAGGAGCTCGGCGAACGCTACGTACACCATGAGCCCGGCGCCGAATCCCAGAGCGGAGTCCGCGAACCTCTCGTCGAGGCCGAAGCGGAGGAACACCATGGAGGAGCCTAGGACTGTCGCCAGCGTCGGGACGAGGGCGTAGGCGGTCACTCTCAGCACGGGATCCTCGATCACCCGCGTTTCCCCGACCCCGAGTCCTCCCGCAAAAAACTATCTCCGCAGAGGTCTCGACAGCGCGAGCACCGGGTCTACCGGACCGGTTATATTGACGCACCGCTCTAGATCTCGGACCATGCTGCTGGGGATCGTCGAGGGGTTCTACGGACCGCCGTGGGACTGGGTCGAGAGACTGAGCATCATGGAGTTCCTCGGCAGGGTCGGTCTGAACGCGTACGTCTACGCACCCAAGTGGGACCCCCTGCACAGGGAGAGGTGGAGGCTCCCCTACGACCCCGGGTTCGCCGACAGGCTGGGCATGCTGCTGGACTCGGCGTCGAGGTACGGCGTTAGGATCGTGTTCGCTCTGAGCCCGGGACTGGACGTGGACTACTCCTCCGAGCACGACGCGGCCCTGCTCCTGAGGAAGCTCGGGTGGGTCATGGAGATGGGGGTCGAGGACCTGGCCCTGCTGCTCGACGACGTCCCGCCGGTGCTCAGGGGGAGGGGGTTCAAGACTCTGGCCGAGGCGCAGGCCCACCTGGTGAACAGGCTCTTCAGAGAGCTGAGGCCCAGGTCCCTCGTCTTCTGCCCGACGCACTACTACGGTCTCCGGGAGGACTACATGGGAGAGCTGGGCGCTCTCGTCGACCCCGAGGTCCACGTGGTCTGGACTGGCATGTGGGTAGCGTCCCACAGGATCGGCGTAGAGGAGCTGGAGTCGGTCTCGAGGCTCCTCGGCAGGAAGCCGTTCTTATGGGACAACTACCCCGTCAACGACTACTTCAGGGTCTACGGGATAACCAGGCTCCACCTGGGTCCCCTCAGGAACAGGCCAGCCGAGCTCGCTAGGTATGTCTCGGGGTACGTCTCGAACCCGATGAACGAGTGCGAGGCGTCCAAGGTCTCCCTCTACACCGTGGCCGAGGCCCTCCTCAGCGGCTCCTACGACCCGGAGAGGAGCCTGTCCGACGCGGTGGACAGCGTGGTCAACAGGAGCGGTAGGCACCGGTTCAAGAGGTTCGTCGAGTTCAACAGGGCCAGCTTCATGGACCTCAGGGAGGCCACCGTCACGAGGGAGAACGCGGACGAGGTGCTGGAGCTCACCAGGGAGCTCAGAGAGTCAGTGAGCAACAGGGAGCTCCTGAGGGAAGTGGAGCCCGTCCTGGGCAAGATGGAGTCCATAGCCAGATACTCCAGGGGCGAGGCGCAGACCCTGAGCTGGAGGGTCCAGACGTCCGGAGAGTACGACCCGCCGATGACCGACGAGAGGATGCTCAGGGACGCCTTCGGGGTCGTGGCCAGGCTGGTGCCCTGGTACAGCGGGGCCTACCGCAGGCCCGGGCATCCGCGAAGCGGGTAGCACCGCGGGATCCCTCGGGAGCGCGGCGCCCCACCCACTTTAACGCGCTTAAATATGTGAAGGGTGCGAAGAGCGCCGGGCGATCGGCGGATGCGCTCCAGCTCCCCCGCGGCTACCGGACTGCTCGACCTGATAGGGAACACCCCCATCGTTAAGCTGAGGAGGCTCTCCCCTCCGGGCGTCGAGGTCTACGTCAAGCTCGAGTACGCGAACCCGACGGGCAGCCACAAGGACAGGATAGCTCTCTACATGATCAGGGACGCCGTCGAGAGGCACGGCCTCAGAGAGGGCGACGTGGTCGTCGAGGCCTCGAGCGGGAACACGGCCATATCCGTAGCGTTCGTCTCCAAGTTCTTCGGGCTCAGGCCGGTGATAGTCGTCGAGGAGGAGACGAGCCGGGAAAAGGTCGCGATGCTCAGGCTGCTGGGAGCCGAGGTCCACTACGGGAGCAGTGACCCGGCCTCCCCGAGGTACTACATAAGGGTAGCCGAGGAGCTAGCCGGGGAGCGCGGAGGAGTCTTCCTGAACCAGTTCGAGAACCCGGCGAACGTCAGAGCGCACTACGAGACGACCGCAAGGGAGATCTGGCAGGCCCTGGGGAAGAGGATCACGGCCTTCGTCATGGGGGTCGGGACGGGCGGCACGATAACCGGTGTGGGGAGGTTCCTCAAGGAGGTGTCTCCGGAGATCAGGGTGGTCGCGGTAGCCCCCAGAGGCTCTAGACTCGTCGGGGGACCGGGCGAGGAGTACATAGACGGCCTGGCGTCTAAGAATGTCCACAAGAACTTCGACAGGAGCGTCGCGGACGCCGTGGTCGAGGTCTCGAGGCGGGACGCCGTCGAGACCGCTAGGAGGCTGATAGGGGAGGAGGGGATAATGGCCGGGATCTCGGCCGGGGCGAACGTCTGCGCCTCCCTGAGGGTCTCCGAGACTCTGCCCGAAGGCAGCGTCGTGGTGACGATAGCCCCGGACTCCGCGTTCAGGTACCTCGACGTCCTCCTTCCGAAGTAGCTCCAGGGCTGCGGGACTGGTAGAACCTCAGCGACGTCCTGAGGACCCCCTCGGGCGCCCTGACCCCGAGCCTCCTCGCGAGAGCGAGAGCCCTCTCCAGCAGCTGCTCCTCCGCGAGTCCCCCGCCACCGTGTTCCCTCAGGGCGAGGGCGACGAGGGTCTCGGCCAGCGACCAGGGGTAGAATATCCAGGCCCACCTGTCCAGCCTCTCGGCGTAGAAGTCCGGCATCACCGAGGAGGTCGGCTTGAGGTGGAGCACGGCCGTCCTGACCTCCCTCGGGCCGAGCTTCGAGAGCTCCCGGATGGCGACCTCCAGGGTCTTTCCGGTGTCGGCCACCTCGTCGACCAGGAGGACTCTCCTGCCGTCGATCCTGCCCTGGGGCAGCTGCTCGACGACCGGCGTCGGGTAGGCCTCCTCGGCAATCCCCCAGTGCTTGACCCTTATCGCGTAGAAGGACTCCACGTTCAGGACGTCGCTGATCACGAGCGCCGGGACGACGCCTCCCCTCATCACCGCGACGATCACGTCGGGATCGTAGCCCGAGTCCGCGACCATCCTGGCTAGCCGGTAGCAGAGCCTGACGGCCTTGCTCCACGTCACGTACGCTACCTCGACCACGGAACTCCCCGAGCTAGGTCGCTACGCGCGGAAATTAATTCAGAGCGGAGTGAATGGGGCTACGACCACCGCAAGTTTATTTAGTGTCGGTTAAGCTACTGGGTGCTCGGGATCGTGTTCGACCCGGCGAGCTTCGTCTGGAGGGCGGTGGAGGAGCTGAGAAGGGCGTGCGGGAGCTCGGGGAGGGTCCTGGCAGCCGTGAGCGGCGGGGTCGACAGCATCACGGCCGCTGTCTTGGTCGAGAGGGCCCTCGGGGAAGCCGTTGCGGCAGTCTACGTGGACACGGGCTTCATGAGGTCGAGCGAGGGCGAGAGGGTGAGGGAACAGCTGAGGGGCTTGCTCGAGGTGGAGCTGGTGGACAGGTCGGGGAGGTTCTACGAATCCCTCCTGGGGCTCAGCGAGGCGGAGGAGAAGAGGAGGGTCTTCAGGGAGGTGTTCTACGGAGTCATGTCCGAGCTCATCAGAGAGCGCGGGGCCGACCACCTGGTTCAGGGGACTATCAGGGCCGACGTGGTCGAGACGGTCGGGGGCGTGAAGACCCAGCACAACGTGCTCAGCGAGGAGCTGCAGAGGAGGTACGGAGTCAAGGTCATAGAGCCCCTCAGAGACCTCTACAAGCACGAGGTCAGGGAGGTCGCGAGGTACCTGGGGATCCCAGAGGCTATAGTCTCGAGGCAGCCGTTCCCGGGCCCAGGTCTCCTGGTGAGGACGGTCGGGAAGCTCACGCTCGAGAAGCTCGACCTCGTCAGGAAGGCCACGGAGGTCGTCGAGGAGGCCCTGGCCGGCATCGGAGCGAGCCAGTACTTCGCGGCAGTGTGGGAGCACGAATCTGGGTCCCGGAGCGAGGTCTGCCTGGGCTCGGGGAGATGCGTGAGGTACCGCAAGCTCGGAGTCATGGCTACCGGAGTTAGGGGTGGGAAGAGGGTCTACGCTCCTGTGGCCCTCCTGGAGGAGGACCCGGGGCTCGGCGCGGAGGAGCTCTCCGAGCTTGCCGAGAGGGCCGGGGTCTCCAGGTTCATCGCGCTGCTGGACGAGCACGGAGAGGGCAGGTACTTCGTCTCCGTCAGAGCCGTCAGGACCTCGGACTTCATGACAGCCGACGTGGTCAGGCCCCCCGAGGGGCTCCTCCTGAGAACGGCCTCGCGCCTGCTCGAGCTCGGTGGCGTTAGAGCTGTCGGGTTCGACATAACGCCGAAGCCCCCGGCTACGATAGAGTACGAGTAGAGAGCGGGCCCGGATATTTTGACCAGCTACCCGCGCTAGCTGGGTGGAGGCCCGTGCGCGTGGTCGTCCTCGGAGCCGGGAAGGTCGGCTCCCTGATAGCGCTCGAGCTCAGCAGGCGCTACGAGGTCGCGGTGGCGGACAGAAGCGCGGAGAGCCTGAAGCCCCTCGAGCCCTACACCAAGACCCTAGTCGCAGACCTGGGCAGCTGGGACAAGCTGCTGGAGACCGTCAGGAGCTACGAGGTCGTCGTCGACGCCCTCCCCGGGGGCCTCGGCTACAGGGTGCTCAAAGCGTGTGCCGAGGCGCGCAGGGACGTGGTAGACGTCTCGTTCATGCCGGAGGACGCCTTCTCCCTGAGGGACTCCGTCGAGGATGCCGGCATCACGGCCGCCGTCGACGCCGGGTTCGCACCGGGGCTCAGCAACATCCTCGTGGGCAGGATCCAGAAGGAGCTCGGCCCCCTCAAGAGGGTAGAGGTGAGCGTGGGAGGGCTACCAAAGGAGCCCAGACCCCCTCTCTACCACGCCGTCCTCTTCTCGCCTGAAGACCTCATAGACGAGTACCTCAGGCCCGCGAGGGTCGTGAGGGGCGGCAGGATAGTCTCCGTAGACCCCCTGAGCACCGTGGAGAGGGTGAGGGTCATGGGGCTCGAGCTCGAGAGGTTCCCGACAGACGGGCTCAGGACGATGCTCTACACGATAAGCGCCGAGGAGATGACCGAGTACACGCTGAGGTGGCCCGGTCACCTCGAGAGGATGAGGGTTCTCAAGGAGCTCGGCTTCTTCGACAAGGAGAACCTGGGGTGGACCCTGAGGGTCGTCTTGCCCCACATGGCGTACGAGACCGAGGACGTGTCCGTGATGGAGGTGGTGGGGGAGACCGAGGAGAGTAGGGTCAGGTTCACTCTCTACGACGAAGCCGTCGGGAAGCACACCTCGATGGCTCGCGTGACCGGCTACACGGCCGCGCTGGTCGCGGACCTCCTGATCAGGGGACGCCTCCCGAAGGGCCTGGTGCCTCCGGAGACCCTGGGTTCGGACGCCGGAGCCTTCGACTACATAGTTGGTGGGCTCAGATCCAAGGGCGTCAGGTTGGAGAGGCTGGAGTAGTAGTCCTCGGGAAACGCCCCGAGCCGCGGAGGACTACTTCGCGTACCTGACCCCCCTCGTCAGGGCCACGGCCGCGGCCACCAAGACGAATCCCTTGACGACCCACTGGAGGTACGGGTTTACACCCAGCAGTATCAGCACGTTCGTCAGGAGGGTCAGCATGTACGCTCCGAGAACGGGTCCCAGAGGGCTCCCGACTCCTCCCGAGAGCATTATGCCTCCCAAGACGCAGGAAGCGATCGCGTCGAGCTCGTAGCCCCAGCCAGTCCACGGGTAGGCCACCTCGAGCCTCGCGTTCATCATTAGCCCGGCTATGGCGTAGTACCCCCCGGCTATCGAGAAGTTTATCAGCTTGACGACGTCCACCCTGACGCCCGAGTACCTGACGGCCTCCTCGTTGCCCCCGATAGCGTAGGTCAGCAGTCCGATAGACGTCTTCCTGAGCACCGCGTAGTTGAGGGCTCCGAACGCGACGAATATCCAGACCATCAGGGGCAGCCCAGCGACGTCGCCCGTGAACACTCTGTACGGAGAGAGGCCCACGATCGGCCGGCCCTCGGTCACCACGAGGACTAGACCCCTCCCGGCCACGAGCGATGCGAGGGTGGCTACGAACGAGGGTATCCTCGCCTTGGTCACCAGCAGCCCGTTCACGGCACCTACGGCTATGCCGACGAGGACTCCCACGGCCAGTGCGGCGTGAAGGGGGAGGCCGTAGATCGTGAAGACGGCCGCCGAGACCGTCCCGGCCAGAGCCATGGTGGACCCGGGCGAGAGGTCGATGCTGCCCATGAGTATCACCATGGACTCTCCTAGGGCCAGCAGCGCGAGGGGTGCCGTCTGCAGGAGGAGGATCCTCTGGTTGTAGGGCTCGAGGAACTTCGGGGATAGAGCGCTCGAGACCGCCACCAGCAGCGCCAGGGCTACGAGGGGACCCCCCAGCTCGTGCGCGGTCAGAGACCTCAGCGCGTTACGCAGGGCGCCCAGCGCGCTACCCACTCCGGCCACCCAGCATGCCTATAATCCTCTCCCTGCTTAAGCCCCTGTTGTCCAGGACTCCGGCGACCCTCCCCGAGACTAGGACGAGTATCCTGTCGGACAGGGTCAGGGCCTCGTCGACGTCGCTCGTGAGGAGCACCACCGAGTACCCCTGGTCTGCCAGACCCGCTATCAGCCTCCTGATCTCGACCTTGGCCCCCACGTCGATCCCGAAGGTGGGCTCGTCGAGCACCAGCACCCTGACTCCGGCCTCGAGGGACTTGGCTAGGACTACCTTCTGCTGATTCCCCCCGCTCAGGTTGGAGGTCTTGAAGTCGGGTCTCGGTGGCACTATCCTGAGGGACTCGATCCACTTTTCGGCGACGCTCCTCTCGTACCTCGTCCGCCTGAAGAGCCTCAGGGCAGAGGCCCTGTAGACGCTCGGCAGGATCACGTTGTCCGATACCGTGAGCTGGAGGACCAGGCCCTCCTGCCTCCTGTCCTCCGGGATGTACAGTATGCCGAGCCTGAGGGCGTCGGCGGGGCTCTCGATCCTCACCCTCCTTCCGTCCACGTAGATCTCGCCCGATACCACGCGCTGCATCCCCACGAGGGCCTTCCCCAGCTCCGTCTTACCGGACCCGAGTAGCCCGACGACTCCAAGGACCTCGCCGGGGTACAGGTCGAAGGATACGTCCCTGAGGTCTACCCCCTTCCCCTCGGAGGCCGTCGTTAGCGACACCACGCGCAGCCTGGGTGGTGCGGGAGTCCTCTCCTCGGCGATCTTCCTGCGGGGGTAGAACTCGTCGAGCTCCCTGCCCAGCATGTGCTTGACCACCTCCGAGGGGCTGGTCTCGGAGACGGGGCTCGTGAAGACCTTGATCCCGTCCCTCAGAACGGTGACCCTGTCGGCTATGCGGAAGACCTCCTCGACCCTGTGGGTTATGAAGATCATAGACCTGCCCTCCTTGCGCAGCTCCTCCATGACCTCGAAGAGAACCCCGACCTCCGCGGTCGTCAGAGGGCTCGTGGGCTCGTCGAGGCATATTACGTCGGCGTTCTCCGCCAGTGCCCTGGCGACCTGGACCAGCTGCCTCTCCCCTACGCCGAGGTCCCCAAGCTTAGTCCTGGGATCCGTCCTGAGCTTGACCCTCTCGAGGTGCCTCTTAGCTAGGTCCAGCAGCTCCGCCTTCCTGAGCCTACCGAGGATGACTCCGCGCATCCCGTAGACCGCCAGGGCCATGTTCTCCGCGATGCTCAGGTTGGGCGCCAGAGTCGCTTCCTGGTGCACCAGGGTTATGCCCAGTCTCTTGGCGTCCCGCACGTTCCTGATCCGCGCTCTCCTTTCCCCCACGTATATCTCGCCGCGGGTTGGAGTGTAGACCCCTGAGAGTATTTTGACGAACGTGGACTTACCCGCCCCGTTCTGACCGACGATCGCGTGTATCTCCGCTCTCTTCAGCTCGAAGTCTACCCCCTTTAGAGCGACGACCCCGGGAAACTCCTTGACTATCCCCCTGGTGCGGAGAACGACCCCGGAGCTCAACTCGGCGCACCCGTAGCCCGGACGAGCTCCTCGACCTCCTCCCTCGAGGGGACGCTCTGCGCGCCCACCCTCGTGGTCTTGAGGGCCGCCGCGGCGTTGGCGAACTCTACTGCCTTGAGCAGGTCTCTCCCCTCCAGCAGGGCCACGGCCAGTGCCGAGCTGAAAGCGTCTCCGGCACCGACGCTGTCGACCACCCTAACCCTGTACGCCGGGACGTGGGCCCTCAGGTCGCGCGCGACCACCGCGGCGCCCTCGCTGCCCATGGTGATCACGACGGCCTCGGGTCCCCTCCTGAGTATGGCCTCTCCCGCCTCGAACGCGCTCTCGAGGTCCCTCACGACCACTCCCGAGAGCTGCGAGGCCTCCACCCTGTTCGGCGTGACCACGTCCGCGTACGCGAGGAGGGACTCGCTTGCGGCCCGGGCCGGGGCCGGGTTCAGCACGGTCACGGCACCGCACTCCCTCCCCCTGCGGAGGGCTCTGTGGACGGTCTCCAGGGGGATCTCGAGCTGCGCCAGCACCACCCTCACGCTGGAGGAGAGCTCCCCGAAGGCCCTGTCCACGTGCTCGGGCCTCACGGAGTCGTCGGCCCCCGGGGCCACCACTATCATGTTCTCGCCCGTCTCCTTGCTCAGGATGATGAAAGCGGTGCCGGTGTGGGTCGACCCGTCCACGTAGACGTAGTCCGTCACCACTCCCGCCGACCTGAGGGCCTCGAGAGCCGCCGAGCCCAGCTGGTCTCCGCCGACCGCGCTAACCAGGTAGGTCACCGCGCCCAGTCTGGCGCAGCCCACGGCCTGGTTCGCTCCCTTACCTCCGGGCCTGACGAAGAAAGCCTCCCCCCTCACCGTCTCGCCCGGTGACGGAAGCCTGTTCGCGGTGATGTAGAAGTCCATGTGGGTGCTGCCCACAACGAGCACGCTCAGCGGAGACACCCCGGTACCGGTCACGAGAGAATTAAAAACACCGACCTCGGGTTCCCGGGATCGGTAGCCCCTCCGGGAGCGGTCTCAGTATCTCCTCAGGCGCGGGTTGAAGTACATTTCCAGCCCCCGACCCACCATCATGACGGACATGACGGTCACGGCTATCATCAACCCGGGCGGCAGGAACCACCACCAGAGCCCGAGTATGAGGGCGTTCTTTATCATAGCGAAGTGGAGCACCGTGCCCCAGCTCTTCACGGTCGGGTCCCCAAGCCCGAGGAAGCTCAGGGAGGACTCCGTGAGCATGGCTATGGCGGTCCTGACGACCACCTCGACGAGGACTATGGGAGCCACGTTGGGCAGTATGTGCCTGAGCATTATCCTCAGCGAGGAGGCGCCGAGGGCCACGGCGGACTCTATGTAGGGCCTCTCCTTGATCGACAGGGTGGCGGACCTCACGAGCCTGGCGACGGGAGGCCACGACGTCAGGGCTATTGCCAGGATGACCGAGTAGAACATCGGGATGCCCCCGGTTCTGACTATGACCGCTACCAGGAACACCGCGAAGAGGAGGGTCGGGATCGAGAGCCACATGTCGACCACTCTCATCAGCACCTCGTCCAGCCTACCCCCATGGTATCCGGAGACCAAGCCCACTATAGTGCCGATCGCCGTGCCGGTTATGGCTGCCAGGAAGCCGATGAACAGGGACGCCCTAGTCCCGTAGATCACCTCGCTGAAGATGTCCTGCCCTATGTCGTTGGTCCCGAGGAGGTGCTTCCAGCTCGGCCTCTCGTACGGGCGCCCTACCCGCTCGTAGGGGTTGTAGGGCGCGATGAGGTCGGCGAACACCGCCACCGTCAGTATGGCCAGGAAGACTGCTAGCCCCACTACGGCCGCTCTGTCCCGCTTGTAGACGCTCCAGAACTCACCTAGCTTCTCTCCGAGAGCCCCGAACCGTGCGGACCTCATCTGTACCTCACCCTGGGGTCTAGGTAGGCGTAGAGGAGGTCTATGACGAGGTTCACGATGATGACGCTCGCGGCCAGCACGACCACCGCTCCCTGCAGCAGCCAGAAGTCCCTGTTGAATATGGCCTCGTAGACGAGCCTACCGGTTCCCGGGTACGAGAACACGGTCTCCGTCAGGATCGCCCCGTCTATGATGAAGGCGTACCTCATCCCCAGGACGGTCACTATGGGCAGCATGGCGTTCCGCGCTACGTACCTCCTCTTCACGTACTTCTCGGGAAGCCCCCTGGCCACGGCCGTGGTCACGAAGTCCTCGCCCAGCACGTCGACGGCCACGTTCCTCACGTATATCAGCTCAGAGAGGAACCCCCTGAAGGTGAGGACCGTAAACGGGAGGGCGTAGTGCCAGAGGTAGTCTAGCAGCCAGTCCAGAGACCACTCGAACCTCCTGCCCGGAGTCACAGCACCGAAGAGCGGGGTGACCCCCAGGACTACGGAGAAGACGTAGAGGAACACTATGGCCAGCCAGAAGTAGGGGGTAGACCTGACGAACATGGAGACGCTCATGAAGATGGAGTCGAACCTGCTCCCCCTGCGCCAGCCCACCTCTATCCCGACCGCGTACGCCAGGTAGTTGGAGAGGGTTATCGAGGGGACTAGGAGGGCCAGGGTGTACGGCAGCTTCCGCGCTATGACCTCCGCGACCGGCTCCTTGTAGTGGAGCGAGTAGCCGAGGTCTCCCCGGAACAGGTTGGCCAGGTAGCTCAGGTACTGCTGGTGGAGGGGCTTGTCCAGCCCGAAGGCCGCCTTGATCGCGGCTATGGTCGCGGGGGATATCCTGGGGTCGTTCTCGAGCTCCGCGAGCGGGTCTCCGGTCGCTCTAGCCAAGAGGAAGACTACCGTGATTACGGCTATGAAGGTTACGAGAGAGGTGAGAGCCCTCCGGGCTAAAAAGGTCTTCAAGTTCCAACCCTCTCGGAAGCGATCACTTCCTCCTTATCAATAGCAGAGCCAGGGCCGCTGCGACCACGACTACTGCTACGACTGCTGCGACCGCCCAGGTGTAGTCAGCGGGGGCTGGAGCTGTCACGGTCACGACGACGGTCACGGTCTCCGGCAGTGTCGCAGGCGGAGTCGGCGTAGGAGTGGGTGTAGGTGTGGGGGTCGGCGTGACTGGCGCCGGGCATGTTGCTGGCTTCAGCCTCAGCCTCAGCATCGTTATCCTGTTGAAGACGCTATCCGTCGCCTCGTAGAACCAACCCTCGAACCTGTCTGTCCTGTAGGGGTTCGGGTAGGACCTGTAGTAGAGGTTCACCACCGGGGTATCGAGGGCTATCTTCTCCTGTATGATCCAGGCCAGCTCCCTGCGCTTCTCGAAGTCGAAGGTGCCGAGCAGCTCCACTATCAGGGCGTCTACCTCGGGGTTAGAGTACCTGGCCCAGTTCCCAGCACCCTCCGGTCTGCTGCGGAACCTGAAGTTGAGCCAGCCGATGTCCGGAGACCACCCGCTCCCGAGGAGCCAGCTCATCACCTTCGCTTCTCTAATGAGGGGCCAGAGCGCGGCCCACTCGTAGAAGTAGGCCTTGGCCCTGATCCCGATTCCCTCGAGGTCTTTGGCGATGAGCTCGGCGGCTCTGGCTCTTATCGGGTCGTACCCGGGAGTCGGGGAGTATATCTCTACGGTCACGGGTTCCCCGTTCGGTCCGTCGCGCCAGCCGTCGCCGTCCTTGTCGGTGAACCCTATCTCGTCGAGTATCTGCTTAGCCCTCTCGGGGTCGTAGTAGACGAGCTTCTCCACGTTGGGGTTGTACCAGGGAGCGCAGGAGCCTAGCGGAGCCACGACGCCCGGGCTGCCCGGGATGCCGTACCCGAGCAACACGTCCTTCACTATGGCCTCCTTGTTGACGGCGAAGGACAGCGCTAGCCTAAACTTCGAGACGTTGAGGGGCCACATGAGGTTGTTGAGGCCCCAGTGGTAGAAGTACTCCGCTGTGTAGACGTGTATCCCCACGTTCGGGTTAGCGAGGAGCGTGGGCACGACTGCCGCGTCCACGCCCCAGGTGTACACGTCCAGGTCACCTTTCTGGATCCCGAGAATGACTATGCTAACGTCGGTGATGGGTATGAGGATTATCTCGTCGATGCACGGCCTGCCCATCCAGTAGTCCTTGTTGACGGTGAACTTTATGTACTGCCCGGGCACCCTCTCGACGAACCTGAACGGACCGCTCCCCACGAGGTCCTCGGGCTTGGGCGAGTACTTGGCGAGCTCATCCCCCATAGACTCAAGGAGGGGCTCCCATACGTGCTTGGGCATTATCCTCACGACGGTCAGCGAGTTGAGGATGAACTGCGAGTCTGGCTTCTTGAAGACTATCCTGACCGTGTACCTGTCCGCGGCCTCGGCCCTCTCGACCGAGGTGAAGTAGCCGTGGTAGTACGTCCACGACTTGTTGGCCAGGACGTTTATGGTGAAGGCTACGTCCTCGGCGGTCAGCTCGACCCCGTCGTGGAACCTTATCCCCTTCTTGATGCCCATGGTGAGGACTAGGTAGTCCTCGCTGTACCTCATCCACTCCGCGACCTCCCACGTCAGAGTCCCGTTGACGATCCTCAGGGGCCTATCGTATGCCAGGTCTAGGGTCAGGAGATCCCACGTGGCGCCGGCGACCCACCAGTTGAGGGTCGTCACGTCGCTCGGCAGCGCGACCCTGAGCGTGCCCCCGTAGCACGTGCAGGGCTCCAGCCACCTGTCGTAGGTCTCGGCGGACACATCCAGGGCCTTGGCGGTAATCCCGGTCAGCGCGTACGCCGTTGCCGAGGCGAGCATGAGTATGGCTAGCACCAGGGTTAGGGCCTGTGCGAAAGTTTGGTTACGCACGTTACCACCGAGCTCTAAACGGACGTTGTAATTTAAACTTTTGCGCCCGACCCGTGTTCTGATGGTCGGACGTTCTTCGGTCCGGAGGGTCTACCTCCTCGAGAAGCGGAGCCTCGGATTGACCCTCTCCTCGATGGCTATCCCGAGCAGAGTGAACCCCGTCCCCAGCAGGGCTATCCCGAGCCCCGGGACGAAGACCCACAGCAGCAGTCCCTGGTCGAGAGCGTGGCCCGCCTGGGCCCTCCTGAGCATCTGGCCCCAGCTCTTCACGGTCGGATCCCCGAGCCCGAGGAAGCTGAGCCCCGCCTCCGCGAGGATGGCCGACGTAGCGCTCAGCACGAGGTTCGCGATTATCAGGGGGACTACGTGGGGGAGGATGTGTCTGAACATTATCCTGAGGCCACTAGCCCCCGCAGCTCTCGCGGCCTCTACGTAGGGCCTCTCCCTCAGGCTCAAGACCTGGGCCCTGACCACCCTCGCGAAGCCCGACCAGCCGAAGAACGCTAGGATCAGGACGATGTTGTTTAGGCTGGGCCCCAAGTAGGCGGCTAGTATGATTATTAATGGGAGAGAGGGGAGGGCCAGCATCACGTCCACAGCTCCCACCACGACCTCGTCCACCAGACCCCCGAGGTAGCCGGACAGGAGGCCCAGCAGAGTTCCCAGGACGGACGCGATGAGGGGGGCCGTGAGGCCGACGTACAGGCTGACCCTGCTCCCGTATATGAACTCGCTGAGGATGTCCTGCCCTATGTCGTTGGTCCCCAGGGGGAACCTGTCGCTCGGGGGAGTGTACGGGAGTCCCACGATCTCGTAGGGGTCGTAGGGGGCCAGGAGGTCGGCGAACACGGCTACCAGGGAGAACGCGAGCAGTATGGAGAAGCCCGCGAGGCCGAGCCTGCTCCCGAAGAGCACGCGGAGCACCTCCCTCAGGGCAGAGCCCATGGTCATCTCCTCCTGACGTACCTTATCCTCGGGTCTACCGCCGCGTAGAGCATGTCCGCCAGGAAGTTAGCAGCTATGACCGTGATGGCCAGTATGAAGAACGCCGCGTTGAGAACGGGGTAGTCCTTGTACATGATGGACTCGTAGATGAGGTACCCGATCCCCGGGTAGGAGAAGACGGTCTCCGTGATCACCGCTCCCCCGACTATCTGCCCGAGCCTTATGGCCAGCATGGTCAGGGGCGGGAGCAGGGCGTTCCTCACCGCGTGCTTCATGATGACCCTCTCCGGGAGCCCCTTGGCCCTCGCGACGAATATGAAGTCCTCCTCCAGTACGTCGACCATGGAGTTCCTGGTCACCAGGGTATACGAGGCGTAGGCGGTGAGAGTCACCGCGAGCACCGGCAGGGTCAGGTGCCACAGCACGTCGGCAACGTACTCCAGGAAGCTGGCGTGAGCGAGTCCCGGGGTCACGGCGTGCGCTACGGGAAGGACTCTGAGGACGTAGCCGAACAGGTACTGCATCATGAGGGCTAGCCAGTAGTAGGGGATCGCGTAGACGAGTATGGCCGAGATGGTTATGGAGACGTCCGTCCTGGTCCCCCTCCTCCACCCCGCCAAGACGCCCAGCAGCATCCCGAAGCCCGACACGGTCAGGGAGGTGGTGCCCTGGAGGAGCAGAGTCCACGGCAGTCTCTCCATGACCAACTCGTAGACAGTCCTCGGGAAGTACTTGTAGCTGTAGCCCCACTGGCCCGTGAAGAGGCTTTCGATGTAGGCAACGAACTGCTCGTGGATCGGGCGGTCGAGCTTCCACAGAGTCCTCAGGACCCTCACGGTCTCCGCCGGAAGGTTGTACTCGTTGACCAGGATGGACGCGGGGTCGCCGGGCATGGCCCTCGGCAACGCGAAGTTCAGCAGGACGATTACGAAGAAAACAGCGAGCATCCTGACGAGCCTGCTGAGTAAAAAGTACCGTAACATTTACCTACCCTACCTCCTCCTGGCTAGCAGGAATACGAGCGCCCCTAGGAGCACGACTATGACTGCGATCAGCGCCAACGTCTCCGCCGGCACGCCCGCCGCCGGGGGAGCGGTAGGAGTCGGGGTCGCCGTGTAGACCTCCGTGCGGACCTCCGTCCTCGTTAGGATCACGGTGGTCCCGCCGACAGTCTGCGTCACCTCCACGGTCCGGGTCACCTCCTGGGTTACGACCTCGGGCGCCCTGAGCGATAGGTTGAGCACCGATATCTTCGACGTCGGGCCCTCGAACTCTATCCACCCGACGAACCTCTCGGTTCTGTAGGCCACGAGCGCCGTCTTCATGTAGAGGGTCAGGGCCGGGATGTCCCTCGCCAACACCTCCTGCACTCTCCACACCATCTCCCGCCTCTTCTCCGGGTCCATCTCCCTCCTCTGCTGCTCCAGCAGCGCGTCGAGCTCGGGGTTCCTGTACCTGAACCAGTTCCGGCCGGCGTACGTACCTATGGGGGGAGCCTGGGAGCTGTGGAACCGCTCGTATATGTAGTAGTCCACGTCGACCGTCACGGACATGCCTATGCCCATGAACCCGATGTCGAAGTCCCCGATCCCCTCCCTCTGGTCCACGGTACCCAGGGCCTGGGCCTCCACCGTGGCGTCGATGCCTATCTTCTTCAGCCACCCGGCTACCAGCTCCGCCGACCTCTCGAACTCGGTTATGCCCGATATCGTTAGGATCCTGAACCTGAGCACCGTGCCGTTAGGGGTCTCCCTTATCCCGTCCCCGTCTCTATCTATGAACCCGAGCCTGTCTAGGATCTCGGTCGCCCTGGTCACGTTCTGCTTCCTGTAACCGGCTGCCGGGTTACACCATATACCGTGGAGGGGCTGTATCCACCCCTCCGACGCCGGGTACCCGTAGCCCAGCATGACGGTTCTCACTATGGCCTCCTTGTCTATCGCGTAGGCTAAAGCCTCTCTGAAGTCCCTTATCGAGAACGGGTACCTGTCGTTGTTGAACCCTATGAACCTGAGGGAGGCCGTGTACGTGAGCTCCACCACCCTTATGTTCGGGTCCTTTATCAGCGTCGGGACGAGCTCCGGGGCCACGGTCGTAGCTGTTATAGCGTCTATGTTCCCTGCCCTGAGGTCGAGCATCAGCGCGTCGGTGCTCTTGTAGAGGACTATGACCATCCTGTCTACCTTAGGCCTCCCCCTGTAGTAGTTCTCGTTGGCCACGAGCTCTATGGAGACTCCGGGGGTGTACCTCAAGAACTTGAACGGGCCGCTGCCGACGGGGTTCTCCATGTTCTTGAAGGTCGTCGGGTCGACCTCCGACCACGCGTGCTCGGGGAGCGGTGGGATGAGGGTGCCGAGGTAGAACAGGGCCGGAGCGTAGTGCTCCTTCAGCTTCACCTCCACGGTCCTCTCGTCGAGGGCCTTGACGTACTCTACGTAGTTCCTCAGGCCCCACTTATCGAGCTTCGGCGTGTAGTCCGAGGCGACCACGAGGTTGAACGTGAACTCGACGTCCCGGGCGGTTATCGGCTTGCCGTCGTGCCAGTACGCTCCCCGCCTCAGCTTGAACGTTATCGTGAGCTTCTCGGAGTCCACGCTGTATGACTCGGCGAGCCACGGGATGTACGTCCCGTTGGCTGACACGTATATCAGCGTGTCGTATAGAATCCCCCTGACGTAGCCCGCCGCCGCGAAGAGCCCTATGAGGGGGTTGAAGTTGTCTATCTGGTCCGGCATGCCTAACCTCAGGACTACCTCCTGAGCCGTGAGGACGTTGGTGTAAGAGCCGGCCACCCCCACCGATATCGCTACCAGAAGCCCTGCTACGAGAACCCTCCCTAATGCGCACCGCATAGGGCTAACCGAGCGAGTTAGGGCTCACGAGATAAAATAGTCCCGGTGTAAGTAACTCTCCTCCCGTGCGGAACCCGGAGGATCCACGGAGCGGCGGTCGCCGAGAGCTATTAAAGAGCGCCGCGGCTCGCTAAGGCTTATTAGCTCCCGAGACCAAGCCTGCCCGGGGTTCCGCATGAGCAAGAAGAGGAGGGAGGAGGAAGACCCCTTTGAGAGGATCAACAGGCTGTTCAGGGAGATGTTCGAGGACTTCGACGAGGAGATCAGGAGGCTCCTCAGGGAGATGGAGAGAGCGCACGAGCTCGACGTCGAGAGGCTGAGGCCCATGTTCGAGAGGCCCTACTTCTGGGGCTTCGAGCTAAGGATAGGGCCCGACGGTGTCCCCAGGGTCAGGGAGTTCGGGAACGTGAGGAGGGTCGGCAGGGCTCCCAGGATAACAGAGGAGGTGGAGCCGATAGTAGACGTCATCGACGAGGGAGACAGGGTCAGGGTGGTGGCCGAGCTCCCGGGGGTAGAGAAGGACAAGATAAGCCTGAAGGCCTCCGGGACCAAGCTGGTGATCAGGGCCAGCAACCACAAGAAGTACTACAAGGAGGTCGACCTGCCGAGCGAGGTAGACATGTCGAGCGCCAAGGCCACCTACAGGAACGGGGTACTGGAGGTCGAGCTCAGGAAGCGGAGGGCCGCGGAGGAGGAGAGGGAGATCAGGATAGAGTAGCCCTCGCTGCGAGAGCTTCCGAGCTCCGGGCCCGGCTCCCCCTCCAGCTCGCGCAGGCGCATGCCGTCGCGCTCCACGGGTAGGACTGCGGTTCCCAGACGGTTGACTCTATATACTCCCTCCCAACGCAGCGGCGCAGCACGACGGCAGTTCGTGAAACTTTATACTTCTTGCGCGGTAGTGGAGAGACCGCGGGGGAGAGCCCAGGATGTGGGGAGCCTCCCGTTGCCCCCGAAGGCCACCGAGGCCTCCACGGCCGAGGTGTAACGCGTAGCTACCGCTCGGCAGCTACGCGATACTCCATGGAAACGGAGAGGCCTCTTACGCCGTGCGACGCCGCGCCCGTAGCTTACGTGCAAAGCATGGAGAGCCTCTCCCGTAATGCGCTAGCCTCGGGGGAGCTCCGCAGCGGACCTGCGCGCGTACAAGTCCTCCCTCCTCAGGCTGAGCAGCGGCAGAGTCCTCCTGGCCTCGTAGACACGGTCGACGTCGATCTCGTACTCAAGGTACTTCTCCCCAACGCCCAGGTCGAGGACTACGGTGCCCAGGGGGTCGACGACCATGCTCCTCCCCACGAACCTCGGACCGTACTGGTCGGCCACGACCAGGTAGTACACGTTCTCGCTAGCCCTCGCGCGAGAGAGGAACGCGAGGGTCTCCTCCTTCAGGGGGCCGCTGTACCAGGCGGACGGGACGAGCACGACCTCGGCCCCGCGGAGCGCGTAGTGCCTGAAGAGCTCCGGGAACCGCAGGTCGAAGCATATGGCCACCGCCACCCTGACCCCCGCGACCTCGACGATATCACTGGGGGAGGCTCCGGGGACCACGTAGTCCGACTCCCTGAACCCCAGGGCGTCGAAGAGGTGGACCTTCCTGTACACGGAGACCACCTCCTCCTCGGGAGAGACCAGGGCAGCCGCGTTGTAGACCCTGGGGTAGGAGGCCCTCTCGAGGAGGGTGACCAGCACGTGGGAGGAGTTCTCCCTGGCGAACCTCTTGAACTCCGCGACCCACGGACCGTCGAGTCCCTCGGAGCCCTCGTAGACCTCTCCCGGGCTCTGGTCCTCTATGGGGAACATCGAGTACTCCGGGAGGACGACGAGGTCCGCCTCCACCTTCTTCATCAGCGAGAGCATCCTCTCCAGGTTGCGGACCTTGTCTCCGGACGAGCCGAACTGGAGCACCCCGACCCTCAGGCTCCTGCCCAGAGTACCACCTCCCGACTCTCGGCGCGGAAGGTATTAGGCTCCGATGTCCCGCGAGCGCGGGGAGGGGGGAGAGGCAACCGCCCCTGCGCCCGGAAGACCCTCCAGTAGCCCCCAAGGACACCGGGATCGTCCCAGGACGCCCTCGCTCCGGATGCCGGACACGCGCGGCTGGCGGCACGAAGACTGCCCCGGACACTTTTAGGTGGGCTCCCGAGACTGAGCTGAAGAGGTCACACTGGTGGGTGCCCCCGCTCTCAATATAATCTCCATTCACCTAACTCCTCTCCGGGGAGGTTATGGCAAAGAGCGTAGACCTCAACACGGACGCCGGGGAGTCCTACGGGAGGTGGGTCTTGGTGGACGAGGGGCAGCTCTTCAGGTACGTCACCTCGGCCAACGTGGCGTGCGGCTTCCACGCCGGAGACCCCACCAGCATATGGCGGACTGTCAGGCTGGCCAAGTCTCTCGGGGTCTCGGTCGGGGCGCACCCGGGCTTCCCAGACCTCATGGGGTTCGGGAGGAGGGAGATGTCGGTCAACGTGGAGGAGTTGAAGTCCTACGTGGTCTACCAGCTCGGCGCCCTGGACGCCTTCCTCAGAGTCGAGGGGATGAGGATGCAGCACGTCAAGACTCACGGAGCCCTCTACAACATGGCCTGGGTCAGGGAGGACTACGCGAGGGCCGTAGCCGAGGCCGTCCACTCCTACGACCCCAAGCTCGTCCTGGTGGCACCGTACGGCTCGGTCGCGGCCAGGGCGGCCGAGGAGCTGGGCCTCAGGGTGGCCTACGAGGCCTTCATAGACAGGGGCTACATGTCCGACGGGAGGCTGGCCCCCAGGGGCACTCCCGGGGCCCTGGTGACGGACTTGGAGAAGATCCTCGAGAGGGTAGTCTCCATAGTCGACAGGGGGACGGTCCTCTCGGTAGACGGGAAGCCCGTAGAGGTCAGGGCCCACACCCTCTGCATACACGGGGACAGCCCCGGGGCCGTCGAGATAGCCAGGGCCGTGAACCAGAGGCTTCGCGAGCTGGGTGTAGAGCTGAGACCCATAGCCAGGGTAGTGTAGCCGTGGGTGTGCTCCCGGAGCCGAGGATCCTCAGGAGCGGCGGGTACGTGGTGCACGTAGACGTCTGCGAGGAACTCAGGATGGACTGCGTCGAGGAGGTCCACAAGCTCTACTACCTGGTGAAGAGGGAGCTGGCCGACGCCGTCGAGGAGGTAGTCCCGGGGGTGACCTCGGTCGCGGTGATCTACGAGCCCAGGAGGACCGACGGCAGGGCCGTGGAGTCCGAGATCAGGGAGCTGTGGCGGCGGAGGGGGGACGTGGAGCTCGCCGACCTCCACAGACCCAGGAGGTTCGCGATACCCGTCTGCTACGGTGGTGAGTTCGGTCCGGACATGCCGTTCGTGGCGGGCTGGTCCGGGATGTCGGAGGAGGAGGTGGTCAGGGTCCACTCTTCGAGGGTCTACAGGGTGATAACCCTGGGCTTCACGCCGGGGTTCGTGTACATGGGGGAGGTAGACCCGGCCATCGCGGCCCCGAGGCTCGAGACCCCGAGGACGAGGATCCCGAGGGGGTCGGTCGGGATAGCGGGGAGGATGACGGGGATATACGGTCTGGAGAGCCCGGGTGGTTGGAGGCTGATAGGCAGGACTCCGCTGACCATGTTCGACTACAGGAGAGACCCGCCGATACCGATCTCCCCCGGTGACGAGGTGGTCTTCAAGCCCATCAGTCCCGGAGAGTTCGAGAGACTGGTCGGGGTGTTCGTCGGTGACTACGGCTCCTAGAGTCCGGGTCGCGCACGTGGGTGGCTACGCGACCGTCCAGGACCTCGGCAGGAGGGGCTACAGAGCCGTCGGCGTCCCGGTCTCGGGGGCCCTCGACAGGCTCTCCGCGGCGTACGCGAACGCTCTGGTGGGCAATAGGTCGGGGGACGCGGTGGTGGAGGTCTTCGGGGCCATATCCTTAACGCTGACCGGCGACGCGGTGGTGGCCGTCACCGGGGGCCACCCCAGGGTCTTCCTGGAGGACGTCGAGGTGAAGCCGTGGACTCCCCTCTACTGCGAAGGGGGGAGAGCGCTGCGCGTGCTCCCCACAGGGATCGGGCGAGTCCACTACATCGCTATTTCCGGTGGGGTGGTCTGCGAGAGGGTCCTGGGAAGCTCGTCGACGTACGCTAGGGCCGGCATGGGATGCCTCGGTAGACCGCTGAGACCGGGAGACGTCCTGGAGCTCGGCACCGCCGACCCGGCCTCGGTGTGGAACGGGGTAGCGGACTCGAGGCCTCCGGAGGAGCTCGTCGACGCGCACCTGAGGCTTGGCGAGGGCCTCGTGCTCAGGGCCACTCCCGGAGTCCACGCGCACCTCCTGGAGGACCTGGAGACCCTATTGCGAGGCCACTACGTGGTCGCGCCGGAGAGCGACAGGATGGGCTACAGGCTCGAGGGAGAGCCCCTCCGGTCGGCCGGGAGGCTCGGGAGGCTCCCCTCGATACCGACGGACAGGGGCTACGTCCAGACGCCCCCCGACGGCAAGCCCATAGTCCTGATGTCCGACGCCCAGACGACCGGCGGCTACGCGGTCGCCCTCCACGCGATCCCGCCGGACGTGGACCTCCTGGCTCAGCTGAACCCGGGGCAGAGGGTCAGGTTCGAGCTGATGTCCCTAGAGGAGGCGGAGAGCGAGGTGAGGAGCTACCTGGAGAGGGTGGAGAGGCCGGTCGTCCGCCGCGAGGAGCTGGAGTACTGGGGCTAGTCCCGGCCGGGACATCCCAAGCTCGGGCCGCGGGAAGCTCGGGTCACGCGATAGGCTCCCCGTACCTCTCCTCGAGCGGCACTCGCTGCACGGTGGGTCTCAGGCTCAAGGTCTGCTCCAGAACGTAGAGGGCCCTCCTCCTCGAGAGGAGCCTGTTGTTGTTCCCACAGTAGGGGCTATAGACGCACCTCGGGCACCCATCGTAGCAATCGCATCCCCTGAGCACCGAGAGAGCGACCCCGACGGCTCTCTCGAACCTAGAGTAGAGGAGCTTGGCCAGCCCGCTGCCCCCCACGTCCGCGTCGTAGAAGACCATGTCTCCGCTCGGGTAGCTTATGCCACCAACGTCCCCCAGGCCGGCTCCGCAAACGACCCTGGAGGCGGACACTATCGCGTGCTCTACAGCGTGGTAGGCCCCCACCATCCCCTCGAACCCCAGCTCGTCGAACTCCCCGAACTTGGCCAGGGCGGCCCTGGTCGGGTACCTGTAGACCAGGGGCTCGCCGTAGCGGACGGACTCGATGAAGGTGCCGGAGTAGACTTCCCTGACGACGTAGCCCTCGACCCTGACCTCGAGCTCCACGTGGGCGTAGGACAGGGGGACGCCGAGCTCGGACTCCCTCTCACCCAGGATCTCGTAGTCCGCTACGTCGACGGTGTACAGGGGCCTTGTGTAGCTCTCGAGAACGTCGCCGGCGCTCTCCAGGTAGGCCCTCAGCCCGCTCAGGTCTAGCTCGACCGTCCTGTAGGGCTTGCCGAGGTAGAAGTAGACGGACCCCGGGTACAGCTCTAGGAGCGCCCTGGGCAGCTCCCTCTCGCCGATCTCCCTGCCCGTCTTCGAGTCCACGAGCCTGACCAGGGGCCCCGGAGACCTTATCCCCTCGCGCAGCGCCAGGTAGCTCCTGGCCTCGGCGAACCGCGGGACCACGAAACCCCTCCTGTCGACCCTCACCAGGTCCCTAGACGCGAGGTCTCCCAGGACCGACCTCCAGGCCCCCGGGAGGTCTCCCTCGAGTGCTCTGCCGCGCTGGAGGAGGAACGCCACCAGGTGCGTCTTCGCCACCTCCTCGTTCCCCGGCTCTATGACGCTCGGCGGCACCTCCTGCTCGAAGAACCTCTCGGGGTTGAGGGCGTAGTATGCGTCGACGGGGTCTTCTCCGAGGACCGTGAAGACGTAGCCCCTCCTCCTGCGCCCGGCTCTACCGGCCCTCTGGAGGTACTTCGTGTAGGAGGGAGGGGGTGCCACCAGGACGACAGCGTCGAGGCTCCCTATGTCTATCCCGAGCTCTAGTGTCGGGGTGGAGACGACCCCCTTGATCCTGCCGTCCCTTAGGTCGCTCTCGACCCTCCTCCTGTACTCCGCCGGTATCCCAGCTCTGTGCACCGCGACCTCGAGCCCGTGCTGGGTGCGCAGAACGTTCGTGACCAGCTCGGCCATCTGCTGACTGTCTAGGAAGACTACGAATCTGAGGCCCCTCTCCGCCAGGAAGCCCGCTAGGAACGTGGCCACCGTCAGCCTGCTCATGTGCCCAGCCGAGACGAGAGCGTGCACGGCCGTCCCCCTCCTCATAGCTGCTCCCCTGACCTCGACGAAGCCCTCGCCGAAGAGGGACTCCGCGAACTCTTTCGGGTTGCCTATCGTGGCCGAGGAGGCGACTACCTGCGGGGGAGAGCCCCTGGTCTTTCTCATCCTGTGGAACAGGTGGTGGACGTGTGAGCCCAGGACTCCCTCGTACACGTGGAGCTCGTCGAAGACCACGGTCTCTGCCGTGGCCACGAACCTCCTTACGTGGGGGCTGTAGACCAGCCCCACGTGGACCATGTCGGGGTTAGTGATGACGAAGGGGGTGGGGCTGGAGGCTATGCGGGACCTGAGACTTCTCGGCGTGTCGCCGTCGTAGACGCTGACCCCCACTGACCCGAACACCTCGTACTCCGAGAAGCGGGCGAGCTGGTCTCTGGCCAGAGCCTTCGTCGGGTAGAGTATCAGGGCCCTCGGGTTTTCTCCCCTCTCCTCGACGACCCTCTTCACGAGGGGCAGGAAGAAGGCCTCCGTCTTCCCAGTCCCAGTCCCCGCGGAGATGACGACGTTGCGCCCGTCCAGGACGTGCCTGAAGGCCTCGTGCTGGAACCTGTAGAGCCTCCGGATCCCCCTCTTGAGGAGGGCCCTCTCGATGACCTCGGGCAGACCTAGGTCTCGCACGTCCGGCCCGGGCTCCGGCTCCCCGTACTCCTCGACCCTCTCGTAGACCACCCTGGCCTCGGCATCCCAGTACTTCGCCCTGAGGGCCTCGTCCAGCTCCTCTACCAGCTGGTCTTCGGGCAAACCCTCTATCCTAACTCACCTAGTGGAACCGCAGACTATATTCTCGCGGGGGCTCCACCTCGCGGAGAAGCGGTCGGCCGCCCGGTGCTCGGGAGCTCTGCCTCGCCGGTGGTCGCTACACCTTTTTCGGTCTCGCCTTGACCAGCCTCGTCCAGGGACCCCTCACCGCGCTAACCAGCACCAGCACCGCCGTGAAGAGGAGCCCGGGCGCGAGCACCGCAGCAGCTAGGTTGAAGTGTCTGGAAAGAGCGTCCACGAGCTCCGGATCTAGAACGGACGTCACCACCAGGGGCACCGCTCCGAATAGGAGGACGAAGGAGAGCCCCGCCGCTAGAGCGGAGACGGCCTCTCCCCAGCCCAGCCTGATCCCCAGCACTCCCTTGACCATACCGAAGAGGGCTCCGAGGAGGGCGTACTGGACAGCGTAGAGGACGGGTGCCGCGGGAACCAGGGCCTCCACGATCCTCCTGACTCTCTCGACAGCCTCCTCGAGAACCTCGGGCGGTGGAGGAGGTTCGGGCACCCTCTGCCTGAGCAGCTCCTCTACCAGCTCGCCGAGCTGGGCGGGCCCGAGCAGTGCGAGCAGAAGCCCGGCGGTGACTCCGGTGACGAGCCCCGCGAGGGCTCCCAGCAGGACGTGCTTCTCGTACCCGCGGTCGCTCACAGGGTCGCCCCGGGAGTTGGTCTGTCCCCTATTATTAATCTTTGACCGCCTCAGTCTCGGGAGACCGGGAAGGTGTCAATCCATGTCATCCCTATAGCTGTCTCGCTGGCTCCCGGCCTCGCAGTCCTGGTGAGGACTGCCGGCAGGAGCCGCGGGGCCTGGGTGGCCGCGATGCTGGGAGGAGGAGGGTGGCTGGTGGCGCTGGCCCTGAGGATGCCCCTGCTGATGTCCGTCAGACTTCAGTGGGTCGCCTACGCGGTCTTCGCCTCCGTCGCTGCCGGGCTCTTCGAGGAGGTCACCAGGGCCTTGATGCTCAGAGCGGGCTTCGCGAGGGAGGAGCTGCCGAGGAGACCCATCGCTCTCGGTCTGGGCTGGGGCCTCGCCGAGGCTCTGATCGTCTACGCTCTGCCGGTGGGGCTCTACGCCGGGGCGCTGGGCTACGGGTGGATCGACCTGATGCCGGGAGCCCTGGAGAGGAACGCGGCTATAGCCGTGCACCTCTCGCTGACCCTGCTCCTCAGCGAGAACCCCCGGAGCCTCGGGCTGCTGGCTGCCGCGGTCGCCCTGCACTCGGCGGTGAACCTGGCCGCCGTAGCGTCCCTGCGCCTGCTGGAGAACGTATGGCTCGTGGAGCTGGTCATAGCGGTCATTGCCATAGCCCTGCTCGCGACGATAGCCGTACCTCGCGCTCGACGCCTGGCTTCATGCTAGCAGCGCGAACGCCGCGGACTGTGTCCTCACCCCCGGCTCCGCACGGCCGAAGCACCGCTCACCCGGCCCTAGACCGCCCGGGTCGGCTCGGAAAACCTTATTTGGGGGGAGACCGAGAGGCGGATCGGGGATACCGTGAGCCAGGAGTTCGTGGTCTCGACCCTAGAGCACGTGCCCGGCTACAAGGTCAAGAAGGTGCTGGGCCTCGTCAGCGGGAGTGTCGTCAGAGCGAGGAACATAGGCAGGGACATCATCGCGTCGCTGAGGAACATAGCCGGGGGAGAGATCGTCGAGTACACGGAGCTCCTGGCCGACGCCAGGAACGAGGCCATCCAGAGGATGATCGAGAACGCGATATCCATGGGAGCGAACGGGGTAATAGGGGTCAGGCTGAGCACCTCGAGCATCATGAGCGGGGCGGCCGAGGTCGTAGCGTACGGGACCGCGGTCGTGCTGGAGAGGGAGTGAGCACTGCGGTAGACCACTGTCCGCCGCTACTGCGCCTCCCCCGACCGGCGCTCCCGAGACCGCACCGGGTCTCGCGGGAGGAGCCCTGCGAGCTAGAGCGGTGGCTACTCTACGCGCCTAGCCAGCACCGTCGCAGCCGTCCTGAGGTCGAGCTTTCTCACCTCGCTCCCGACCCTCACGTAGATGGCCCTGCCCCTCCTGCCCACGATCTCGACCCTGGCTCCGCGGACTAGCCCCGCCTCCAGGCACCTCCTCATGTAGGTGACCAGCTCCCCCCTGTAGCCCACCACCTCCACTACGTCTCCGACCCCGAACTCCGTGAGGGACGTCCCCCTGGGGGAGAGACCTTCCCCGGGTATCGGGTTCCCGTGGGGGCACTCCTTGGGGGCACCCACGTGCCTGTAGATGGACTCGACTATGGCCTGGGGCAGGTGCTCCATGTAGTGGGCGTACTCGTGAGCCTCCAGGGGACCGAACCCGAGCGTGGACAGGAAGACCTCGCAGATCCTGTGCTTCCTCACGAGGGGCCTTATCGCCGCTGCCCCCGCCTCGCTCAGCCTGAACCCCCTGAACCTCGTCCACACGACGTAGCCCTCGGACGCTAGCCTCCTCAAGACCTTGCTAACGGTGGCCGGCCTCACCCCGAGCTCCCTGGAGATATCGGTCGTCCTGGCGACGCCGAAGACCTCCTCCAGCCTGTAGATCGTCGCGAGGTAGTCGTCGACGGCCGTCCTCCTGGGAGACCCGCCCATCTCTCCCCGCAGGATGGCGGTCGGGGGTTAATTACCTTGCGCGACGCTGTCGGTGTTCGAGATATTTCCGGTGCCCTACATATCTCCCCTGCGGCCTGTGGAGGGTGGGAGCGGCGTGAGGTCCCTGGGCATAGACCCCGGCTCGAAGTCCATAGACCTGTGCGGGCTCTGCGACGGGGAGGTGTGCTTCGAGGAGGTCGTGGACACTCTGGAGGCCGCGCGGTCTCCCGAGAGAGTCCTGGAGGCCATCGAGAGAGCGGGAGAGGTCGACGTGGTCGCGGCTCCCTCGGGCTACGGTCTCGAGGTCACCAGGCTGAGCGACGTCCCCCCGGAAGTCTTCGAGGACTTCTACTACACGTTCGTCCTCGCCGCGACGAGGGAGGAGATCGAGAGGGCCGCGTCCAGGGGGATCGCGGGAGCCGGCATCTACTACGCCATGGCGAAGATAGCTGCGGAGATGCGGAGGAGGGGGCTCCCGGCCGTACTAATACCCGGAGTCGTGAACCTGCCCACGGTCCCCGTCTCGAGGAAGCTGAACAGAGTCGACATGGGAACGGCGGACAAGCTCGCGGTGGCGGCGCTCGGCGTGCACGAGGTCTCCGAGGAGCACGGGATCCCCTACGACAGGGTGGACTACGTCCACGTAGAGATGGGCTTCGGCTACAGCGCCGTGATGGCCGTCAGGGGCGGGAGGGTCGTCGACGGGATCGGCGGCACGACGATGCCGGGGCCGGCTTTCCTCACCTCCGGAGCCCTCGACCTGGAGACCGTCCAGGCGGTCTCGAGCTTCGAAAAGTCGGACGTGTTCACCAGCGGGTGCGCGGGCTTCACCGGGAAGGGGAGCCCGGAGGAGTGGATAGAGAGCGCCGAGGGAGACCCCGAGTCCCGAGCGTGCTTCGAGGCCATGGTCGAGGGGGTGGTCCGGGCAGTCTACTCGATGCTCTACCACGTCCGCAGACCCCTCGAGGTCTTGCTCTCGGGGAGGCTCGCCAGGCACCCGAAGGTCTTCAAGACCCTCGAGGAGGTGCTCGGAGGCGTCGCGCCGGTCAGGCTCATGCGCGGGCTCGGGGCCGGGCGCGTCAAGGAGACGGCCCAGGGCTACGCGGTCGTAGCGAGCGGTCTGGCCGGCGGACCCTTCCGGGAGCTCGTGAAGCACATGGGGATAGACTCGGCCAGGGGGAGCTCCCTCGACTACATAGTGCTCCCGCGCTTCTTCGAGTCCCCCCTCGGCCGCAAGTACCTGGAGCTCCGGGGACTCCTCAGGTCTCCGGCTCTAAACGTCGAGTGGTGGAGGAGAGCCGGAGCCCGGGGGACTCCGGGGCCTCTCCCGGGAGCCTAGGCTTCCCCGAGCTCCCGAGAGGTGGCCGTCTTCAGGAGCAGTACGGCCGTGTAGAGAGTCAGCTTGGGTATGGTGTCCACGGTGACGTACTCGTTCGGCGCGTGGGCCCTGCCGCCGTGTCCGGGCCCCGTGGCCACCATCGGCAGCCCCAGCACCCTGGTGAAGAGGTAGGAGGGAGCGGAGCCGGGCGTCATGGGGACTACGTAGGGTCTCATCCCCATCTCCGAGTAGGCCTCGACGGCCAGCCTGACGACCGGGTGCCTCGGGCTCGTCTTGCTCCACGTGTAGGAGTCGTAGACCCTCACCTCCACGAGCTCCTCCACTCCCAGTCTCCTCAGCACCTCGCCGAGGTAGGCCATCACGTCCTCGGGCTCTATGTTCGGGACGAGCCTGAAGTCCAGCCTCATGACGGCCTCCGCCGGGGTTATGGTCTTGGTCCCCGGACCCACGTACCCGGAGTGGAACCCGTCTATGTTCACCGAGGGCCTGAAGAACACCCTCAGGTACCACTCCCTCCCGGTCGCGAGGGTCCTGTAGATGCCGTACTCCTCGACGGTCCTCTCGATCGGGCAGGCCTCGGCTACGTCGTCCAGGTACTCCAGGTCCTCCTCGGTCGGCGTGACGGCCTTGGCCTCCAGCCAGCCGAGCCTCGGACCCGAGAGGGGGTCTACGAGCTCCGAGGCCACTCTAGCGAGGACGGCCGCGGGGTTCACTAGCCCGGGTCCCAGGCTGCTGTGAGCGTCGTAGCGGCTGACCCTGACCCTGAGCTCTACGAAGACTATCCCCTTGTTCCCCAGCTCTATCACGGGCTTGCCCGGAACCTCCTCGGACGGACCGGCGAAGTACGCGAGGCTAGACCCCTCCAGCTCCCCCCTCTTGTCCTCCACGAACTTGGGCATCGACGGGCTGCCGATCTCCTCCTCACCCTCCAGGACGAACGCGACGCCCACCGGCAGCTCCCCGAGCACCTCCTCGAGCGCCTCGACGCCCAGCAGGGAGCACATGAGACCGGCCTTGGTGTTGTAGGCCCCCCTGCCGACTATCCTGTCCCCGACCACCGCCGCCTCGAAGGGAGGGTATTCCCACTCGTCCAGGGGGTCTGGAGGCTGGACGTCGTACATGTTGTATACGACCACCCTCCTCCCGTCCTTGGGACCCACCCTCCCGTAGACTATCGGGTGACCCCCGTAGCTCAGGAGGACGGCGTCTCCCCCGAGCCTCTCCCTTATCCAGTCCCTCAGGAACTCCGCGGTCTCCTCTATCCCCTCTCCGGTGCCCGAGACGCTTGGCATCCTTACGAGCCTCCTGACCTCCTCGACGAGCCTCTCCCTCGACTCGGTCACGTACCTCCTGAGCTTGGCCAGAAGCTCGTCCAAGCGCGCACCCGGAGACGCTCGCGGTGCGGAAAATAAGCTGGGTCTCCGGTGCTCCTCAGTGCCTCCTGAGCTTGGGGTTCACGATCTCGTCCAGAGCGTAGCTAACGAAGGTGACGGACAGCACCGCCAGAGCTATGGCGAGGCCCGGCGGCACCACGTACCACCAGTAGCCCGCGGACACGGCCCCCATCCTGAACGCGAACCTCAGTATGCCTCCCCACGACGGTATCCTCGGGTCTCCGAGGCCGAGGAAGCTCAGAGCGGCCTCGGCGATTATGGCGTTCGAGACCTGGAGGACCATGTTGGCCACGACCAGGGGGAGGGTCGCGGGAGCTATGTGCTTCGCCAGGATCCTGGCGGTGCCGGCTCCGCAGGCCCTGGCCGCCTCGACGTGGGGGTACTCCTTCAGCGAGAGGACCTGCGACCTGACCACCCTCGCGACCGGGGGCCACGAGAGGATGGATATCACGAGCACTATGTTGAAGAGCCCGGGGCCCAGGATAGCTGCGAAGATTATCATCAGGACCAGCGAGGGTATCGCGAGGAGCGCGTCCACCACCCTCATCAGCACCACGTCCAGGGGTCCCCCGAAGTACCCGCTGAGCAGGCCCAGGAGCGCCCCCAGGAGGGTCGAGAGGGCTGCCGCCAGGAACCCCACGAACAGGGAGACCCTCGCCCCGTAGAGGAACAGGGTGAGGAGGTCGCGGCCTATCTCGTCGCAGCCGAACGGGTGCGAGAGCGAGGGGGGCTCGAACGGTCGGCAGACCCCGTACTGCCACACACCGTAGGGAGTCGCGTGGGGACCCACCGCGGCCGCGGCCACCAGCGCGGCCAGCACGGCCAGCCCGAGCCTGCCGTACGGGTTCCTCAGGAGGATGCGGAGTGCCTCGGGAGACCTCACCTGAGCCTCACCCTCGGGTCTAGGTACGCGTAGAGCAGGTCGACCACGTAGTTGGCGACCAGGAAGGCGACCAGGATCAGTATGAAGAGCCCCTGGAGCAGCGGGTAGTCCCTGGTCGAGACTGCCTCGAACATCAGGCGGCCGAGCCCCTCCCACGAGAACACGGTCTCGGTCATGACGGCTCCGGAGAATATCCCCGCGAGCTGGAGCCCCACGATGGTCACGAAGGGGGGCATCGCCGCCCTGAAGACGTGCCTCCTCACGACGGCGCTCTCGCTGAGCCCCTTGGCCCTGGCCACGTAGACGAAGTCCTCCTGGAGTATGGAGAGCATGGCGTTCCTCACTATGAGGAAGTTGTAGCCCAGCTGTATCAGGGTGAGGACTACGAAGGGGAGGGTCATGTGCCACAGGTAGTCCGCGAGCAGGTCGAGGAACCCCTCGTGCGCCCTCGTGGCCGTGATCGTCCCGCCCACGGGGAAGAGCCTCAGGTTGACCGAGAAGAGCATTATCAGCATCATCCCGAGCCAGAAGGTGGGTATCGAGTAGGTCACCAGGGAGAATGCCGTGAGAGAGGAGTCCACCCTGGACCCGTACCTCCTGATCGACAGGAGAGCCATGGCGAGCCCCACGGCTATCGCGGCGGCCGTCGAGGAGCCCACGAGGGCCAGGGTGTTCAGCATCCTCCTGCCGAAGATGATCTCGACCACGGGCCTCCCGTAGTAGAGGGAGTAGCCCAGCTCACCGGTCAACACGTTGGCCATGTAGACGAAGAACTGCTCGTGGAGGGGTCTGTCCAGTCCGAGCCTCCTCCTGAGGAGCTCCCTGGTGAGCGGGTGTATCCTGGGGCTCTCGAGGAGGAAGGCCGTGGGGTCTCCCGGCATGACCCGGAAGAGGAAGAAGGCTATGCTGACGAGGATGAAAAAAGACGCTAGGGTTTGGGCCGCCCTCGCGGCGGCGTACCTGGGCAGTCCCACGGCGGCCACCGCCTACTTGGTCGTCCTCCTCCCCACGAAGTACATCAGGACGCCGACGATCACCACCGCGGCTACCGCAGCGGCCACCGCCTCGGGTGGCGTGGTGGGCACCTCGACCCGGACTGTGTGAGTGACGACGTGGGTCACGGGCAGGGTGGCGGTCACGGTCACGGTCACCGTGGCCACCTCCGCGACCGGCGGAGGCGGAGTGACCACTGGCGGCACCAGCTCCGTGTAGGGCAGCTCCGGTGGAAGCCCCCTGAAGTTCCCGTTTATCAGAGTCCAGAAGTTCAGTGCCCCGCCGGGCATATCGACCACACCCGAGAGCTCCCTCCTGTACACCTGTATCCAGAACCTCACGTAGATCGGCAGGATCGGTAGCTCCTCGGCCAGCACGGCCTGGAGCTGCTTGTACATCCTGGCCCTGGCGGACTCGTCCGGCTCGGCCTCGGCCCTCCTCAGCAGCTCCTCGAACTCCTTGTCCACGAAGCCCCACGGGTTGTTCCCACCGGGCACAGCCTGCTCCTCGACGTAGAAGGCCGAGTAGTACCAGGGCGCGAAGTTCGCGTCGTTCTCGATTATGTACATATGGAACCTGAGCTGGTTGTAGACGTAGTCGACCATCGTGTCGAAGTCCAGGGGGACGTTCTTGGCCCTGACCCCTATCTTGGCCAGGTTCTCGACGAGTATATCTCCTATCCTCACCCTGACCGGGTCGTACTCGGGAGTGTATATCGTGACCTCGAACCTCTCGCCGGTCGGGGACTCCCTCCACCCGTCCCCGTCGACGTCCCTGAAGCCGGCCTCGTCGAGCAGCCTGGCCGCCTCGGAGAGGTCGAAGTCGTAGCTAGGCACGTCTGGGTTGACCCAGAACCTGTAGCCCGGGTGGACGAACGTGTGGACCTTCTCTGCGTAGCCGAGCATCAGGACGCTGACAACAAAGTTTTTGTCGAGAGCGTGCGCCACAGCCTTCCTGAAGTTCTTGTTCCCGGTTATCGGGTCCCTCAGGTTGAACCCCAGGAACCCCACGTAGACGTCCGGGCTCTTGGGGACCACGAGGGTCGGGTCCCTCGAGGCCTCCTCGAGGACTGCGTAGGGAGCCGTCCACATCATTACGTGGGCGTCCCCCCTCTTGACGGCCAGGTACTGGGCCTCATCGGTCGCGTACACCTTGAATACGAGCCTCTGGGCCCTCGGGAAGCCGGGCTTGAAGTACACCGGGTGCCTGACCAAGTCCAGGAGCTCCCCCTCGACCCACCTCGCCAGGGCGTAGGGCCCGGAGCCTATCCTGAGGTGCCCGTACCTGTTCACGAAGTCCCTGGTCTTCGAGGCCACGTCCGCGGGCTCCCCCACCTCTATCCTCCCCAAGACCCTGGCCACGTCCGCCGAGCTCAGCGGGTTGAAGTGGGTCGGGTCTTCGAAGACCTCCTCTACGTGAGACCAGACGTGCCTGGGCAGGATGATCATGGTCCCGAAAGTCCTCAGTATCCAGGCGCTGAACCTCGACAGGTAGACCCTGACCGTGTACCTGTCGACGAGCTCGATCCTGTCGACGAACTCCACGCTCGGGTACCAGGACGGGGGCTGGTGCCTCCTGTAGAACTCCACTGTGAAGACGAGGTCCTCAGCGGTGATGGGGTTCCCGTCGTGCCAGTAGGCGTTCTCGACTATCCTGAACGTCCAGACCATGCCGTCGGGGCTGTGCTCGTAGTAGGAGCAGAGCCACGGATGCGGCTCGAGGTCTGGCCCCTCCCTGAAGAGCCTGTCGTAGGTCACCAGGTTCAGCCACCAGTCGTACCACGTCTCCTCCTTGAGGGGGTTCGGGTTCTTTATGTACTTCATCGAGGCCACTATGAGGGTCTCCTCGGCCTGGCCCACCGACAGCATCGGTAGCACAGTCCCCAGGGCTAGCAGCGCTAGGAGCGCGAGGGGGGCTATGCTACTGAAAGCTTTGGCGCTCAGAGTTGCCACCGTGTACCCTTAGCAGGAGCACTAATAAGTATCATAGAATCCTCCGGAGAGGTGTCGAAAGAGTCTCCAAGCTCACCCCTGCGTTCCCCGAACGGGCTTAAGGGAAACTCCAGTCGGACATAAACGAAGCCTCCAGGAGACCTGAGCCCTCGTGAGTCTCGGGAGCGCGGGGCGGATAGTGGAGGACAGGCGGCGGAGCCCCGGGTCGCGCAAGCTCGGGCACCCGGAAAGCTACCGCACATAGGGGAGCCGGGCAGACCATCGGTGGTCTCGTGTCCGTCGGGGTCGAAGACCTAATGCCGGAGTGGGTCAGGGAGTTCCACGGCTCGAGGCTAAGGAGCCTCGAGGAGCTCTTCGGGTCGGCTAGCCGATAGTGGGCATGATCCACTTGGCCCCGCTGTCGGGGTCTCCCGTCTGCAGGGGCTGAGCGTGGGCTACGTGAGGGAGCAAGCCTGCCCTATCACGCTGGGAAGAGCGTTCCGCCCGAGGAGGCGACGCGTCGTGGTTGCGAGGGAGGTCGCGAAGTCCGCCAGCGTGCCGATCGGGATAACGGTGATGCGCGGCGGCGGGAGGGCGGTTCTCGGGATGGTCGAGGCGGCGGGGGCCAGGTTCGTGAGGGTGTGCCTCTACGCAGACACCCTGGTCTGGGACACGGGAGAGCTCGACCACTGGAACGCTGCCGGGCTCGCGAGACCCAGGAAGGCTCCTCTACGCCGAGGACGTGGGGCCATCCTCGGACACGCGCAAGGAGCGCGCGGCCGAACGCGCCGATAGAGACGCGGGGAGGCACCGGGCGTGGGGCTCGTTGGAGGGTCAGGGGGCTGTGGGCGGAGCCCGGTTGGACGCCGGGGCCATCGGCGTACCAGGTGAGGGCCGTCGACGCAACGGGGGCGGGAGACGCCTTCAACGCCGGCCCCATCTACGGTCTCCTGCGCGTGTTTCCGCTGGTGGACGTGGCCCGGATCGCCAACTCGGCCGGGAATCCACAAGTGCGCGGGCCACGGAGCTAGGCACGCTGTCAGCGCGGAGGAGCTGGCCAGGACGCTCCCAGAGGTCGCAGGGCTAAGCACCCGGTCACCAGCAGGGCTGAATAGCATGGCGGACGCGATCTCGAAGTGGTCTACGGACGGGAACGCTCCCGGGCACCCTGCCTAAGATTTTTAAACTCACCAGGTGCACGCTTGATGACAGCGCCATGTCTGCACCCAAGCCTTCCCCCACTCTCATCGGCATCGCTGTGATCCTCTTCATCGCCGGTCTAGTCGTAGGGCTCCTGATCCCGTCGCCCCTGGCCCCGACGCAGACGGTCACGGTCCCGGTAACCGTAACCACCCAGGCCCCGCCCCCGAGGCTGGTGCTGGCCCTGCTGGTCAGCAACCTCGGCAACCCCTACTTCGTGGCTCTGAGGGACGGCGCGGTGAGGGCCGTGGAGGAGCTCAGGGCAAAGGGGGTGCCCGTAGAGCTGGTGGTGCACGACGCCAAGGACGACCCCTCGCTCCAGATCAGCCAGATAGAGGCGGTGGTGGGGGCCAGGGTGAGCGCCGTACTCATAAACCCGGTCCACATGGAGGCCGTCCAGCCGGCCCTCAGGAGAGCGGTGGAGCTCGGCATCCCGGTGGTGACGACTGACAGGGACGTCGTCGAGAGGGCGCTGAGGGTGGCGTTCATAGGCACCGACAACGTCATGGGCGCCGAGCAGGCAGCCAGGGAGCTGATCAGGGCACTGGAGGCGAGCGGGAAGCCCGCTCCCTGGAGGGTCGTGATACTCAACGGCATACCCGGGACTACGGCGGCCGAGGACAGGAAGAAGGGGTTCCACAACGTCCTCGACCCCCTGGTGAAGCAGGGCAAGGTGGTCATAGTGGCCGAGGAGGTCGCCCACTTCAGGAGAGACCTGGGGCTCAGCGTCACGGAGTCCATACTGGCCAGGGGCAGGTTCGACGCGCTAATAGCTGCCAACGACGAGATGGCCCTCGGGGCCATCCAGGCAATAGAGGGGGCGGGCCTGAGACCCGGAGCGGATATCATAGTCGTCGGCTACGACGCGATCCCGGACGCCGTGGAGGCGGTGAGGGCCGGGAAGATGTTCGCCACGATAGCCCAGTCGCCGTTCCTCCAGGGGTACTGGGCCGTCTACGCGGCGCTCTACGTGTGTTACTTCGGCTGGAAGCCCGTCGCGGACTGGATACCCACGCCGACTGTGGTGGTGACCAGGACCAACGTGGACACGTTCTCCGCGGAGGTGGCCTCGCCTAAGCCCCTGCCCTAGAGATCACTTACGCTTTTTCTCCCGGTCTTCTCCCCCAGACCGCAAGAACCGGGAGCGCCGCAGCGGGGCGGGAGTAGCCCGCGAGGACTCGAAGAGAGCATAAATTACCTGTCCCTAGCTTTCCGGGGATTCGGATGAGACCGGATGCTCTCGCGCGTCTTCTGCCTCCGCTGCTCCTAGCTCTACTGCTCTCCCAGACCGCGCTCGCGCTGACCTCGCCCGGCAGTCAGCCACTCGTCGAGAGGATCGAGGTCAGGATCGCCGGGTCTCTGCTCGAGGTGGAGCTCCACGCCTGCCTCGAGGAGGAGCACGCGGTGGTCGAGGCCGCCGGCTCCCCCCTGGCGATCCTCGGGGCCGAGCCGCAGGACGCCGTCGTCGCGATCGAGAACGGCCGCATCTCTCTCCTAGTCCCCGAGCCGCCCGCGTGCGCCAGGGTGGGGTACCTGAGTGAGGCACTGCCGGTGGACGGCGTCCTCAGGGTCTCGTACGCGGGGAGAGCCTCGGAGCTCAGGGTCGCGCTGAACCTCAGTGCGGCTCTGCCGGTCTACATGAGCCCCGAGCCCTCCGAGGTCTACGCGCTCGGGGACTCGGTGGTCCTGGTGTGGTTCGGTGCCGAGGGGGTCGTGGTCGATTACGTGCTGCTCGAGTACGCGCCAGCCCCCGCACCGACCCCCACACCAACCCCCTCGCCGACTCCAACACCGTCGCCCAGCCCCACGCCGACCCCCTCACCCACTCCTTCACCGACCCCGACTCCAGCACCCGCGCCCGCCGAGAAGGAGCCCCGACCAGACCTTCCCTGGATGCTCGTGGCCGTCGCCGCGGTCGTTCTGGTGGCGGTGGTCCTAGCCCTGAAGCTCCGCCGCTAGGGACGACTTTTTACCTCGAGCGGTGCACACCGACCGGTGCAGTCCGTGCTGTCCAGGAGCGAGGCTCTCGAGCTGCTGAGGAGGTACCTCAAGGACGAGAGGATGGTCAAGCACTGCCTGGCCGTCGGGACCATAATGAGGGCTCTCGGGGAGAGGCTCAGAGAGGACGCGGCCCTCTGGGAGCTCGTCGGACTGCTCCACGACATCGACTACGACTACGTGGGCAGAGACATGAAGAGACACGGCCTGGGGGCCCTCGAGATACTCCGAGGGCTCTTCCCCCAGGAGGCCCTCGAGGCCATAGCGGCCCACAACGAGCACAACGGGTTCAGGCCGACGGCGGAGGGGACGCTCAGGATACTCCACGCACTGAGGGCCTCCGACCACATGGCCGGCCTCGCGGTCGCGACCGCCCTCGTGATGCCCAGCAAGAGGCTGGCGGAGGTCAGGCCCGAGACTCTAGCGAGGAAGTTCAAGGCCAAGGACTTCGCCAGGGGGGTCGACAGGGAGAGGATAAGGGAGGTCGAGAGGCTGGGTCTGAGCCTGGAGGAGTTCTTCGCTATCGGGCTCGAGGCCCTCAGGGGGATAGCGGGCGAGCTCGGGCTCTAGCCGTTGTCGCGTAGTCGACACTTTATGACTACGCGTTCCACCTCGGCCCAGGAGGCCTCGGTGGCCTTCGGGGGCAACGGAGGCTCCCCACATCCTGGGGCTCTCCTCAGCAGGTTCAGGCAGGCGATCACATCCCTATCGCTCTCGTAACCGCACCTCCCGCACCTCGAGACCCTGCGCCCATTCGGTGCTAGCCTCCCACCGCATACCGGGCACAGGGTGGAGCTATGCTTCGGGTCCACGTAGACGACGGGCAGCCCGACCAGCCGAGCCTTGTACTCTACGTAGAACTGGAGCCTCCTGAACGGTAGCGAGTGGAGCCTCCTGTTCATTCTCTTACTGCGTCTTATCCGCGCTCTGATGTGCTTCAGGTCCTCCAGGACTATCCCGAGTCCGTGCTGTTTGGCGAACTCCACGAGCCTCCTGGAGAGCTTGTGGAGCAGGTCTCTGACCCTGTTCCTCTCGCGCTCGGAGTACTTGGCCATCAGCCTCTCGGAGGTCTTAGGTTTGCGCTTGGAGAGCTCCTGTATCCTCCGCCTCTTCTCGAAGTACGCGCTCCTGATCTCCCTGAGGTTGGTCTCGAACCTCAGGACGTGCGAGTCGGTGCTGACCGCCGTTACGTTCGTCTCGTTCACGTCCACAGCGATCCAACCCCTCGGCTCTACCTGGGCCGTTGCTTTCTTGAACGGGATGTAGACCCCGGTTCCGTTTACGACGATCTCCCCGACCTCCAGCTTCCCGGCTCTCCACTCCTCGATGAGCCTCCTCTGGTAGTCCCCGTACTTCAGCCGAATGTAGAGGAACTCTCTAGGCTTGACAGATATCCTGACCGCGTCGCCCTGGTACCTCACCAGAAACGGGTCCAGCCTCATGAAGAGCTTCTCGGCGACCGGTCTATCGCCTTTGGCCAGACCTCTGCGCTTGAGCCTCCTGAAGCCCTTGACCATCGAGACGGCCACTCGGCACGCTGAGTGGCAGAAGTGGGTTCGGATGCAGTTCCTGGACAGTAAACCTTATATACCCCTTCCCAACACTATATAATAACGGAGGAGCGTGGAGAAGCTACTGAGGCTCAGCGAGGCCTGCAGGAGGCTGGGAATTCACCCGAACACTCTTAGGAAGTGGGAGAAGCAGGGGAAGATACGTGTCGTCAGGACTCCCGGCGGCAGGAGGAGGATACCGGAGAGCGAGGTAGAGCGGCTTTTGGGCATGGCAGGAGCGGGCGTGGGGAGGAGGGCCGTAGTGTACGCCAGGGTCTCCTCTCACGACCAGAAGCAGAGGGGAGACCTGGAGAGGCAGAAGCAGGCCCTGCTAGAGTACGCTAGAACGAGAGGATACGAGGTCGTAGCAGTCCTGGAGGACGTGGCGAGCGGGCTAAACGAGGATAGAAAATCGTTGAGCAGGCTCTTCGACATGGTCGACAGAAGAGAGGTCGACGTGGTCGTCGTCGGGTTCAGGGACAGGCTCACCAGGTTCGGGTTCAAGTACTTGGAGCGGTACTTCGCTTCGCACGGAGTCAGGATCGAGGTGGTCGAGGGCGAGGAGCCTAAGGAGGCCTACCAAGAGCTCGTTGAAGACCTGATCGCCCTAGTCACGAGCTTCGCCGGGAAGCTCTACGGAACGGGGAGCCGCAAGTACAAGAGGGTGGTCGAGGGTGTCAAACAGCTTGTTGCTGACTGAGACGTGCAGGTTCAGGCTCGAGCCCAGCGAGGAGCAGAGGCGCGTGCTGGAGGAGCTCTTCGAAGCCTACGCGGGAATGGTTAGAGAGTGCCTGGAGAAGGCGATAGAGCTGAACGCGACTTCCAGGAAGAAACTACACGAAGCGGTCTACAGGGAGCTGAGGGCCAGGTTCCCGAACTACCCCTCCCACTACATCTACACGGCTATAACGATGGCCCTGGCTATATTCAAATCATACAGGAGAATGTCGAGGAAGAAGAGGGACGTTAGTAAACCTAGCGCTAAAAACCTGAACACCGTCCTCCTGGACGATACGCACCTCTTCTGGTTCAGGTGGGGGGAGGTGAGGCTGGCTACCCACAGGGGACACGTAGCGATACCCTTTAAAGTCCACGAGCACGCCAGGAAGTTCGTCGACTTCCAAGTGAAGGGGTCGAGGCTCGTGAGGAGGGGGGACGCGTTCTTCCTGCACGTGACTTTCAGAAAGACCGTCGAGGAGAGGGAGGCCGAGGGCGTCCTGGGCATAGACGTCAACGAGAGGAGCATAGACCTCGCCATAGTCAAGCCCGGCTACGTGAAATTCGTTAGGGTAGACGTAAGCGAGGTCAAGTACATCAGGGACAGGTACTTTAGGAAGAGGAGGAGCATCCAGAAGAAGACGTCGGGGAAAACGAGGGCCGGACTGCTGGCGAAGTACTCTGAGAGGGAGAGGAGGAGGGTCGACGCGTTGCTCCACAGGGCGTCGAAGATCGTGGCGGACATCGTGGCTAGGGAGAGGGTCAGGCCCGTCATGGAGGACCTCAGAGGCATCAGGGAGAGGATCGACTACGGGAGGGTGCTCAACAGGAGGCTCCACAGCATGCCGTTCAGGAGGATCCAGTTCTACATCGCCTACAAGTCTGTGGAGAGGGGCTACAGACCGGTGTACGTCGACCCGGAGAACAGCTCTAGGGCGTGCCCGATATGTGGCGCGGTTAACAAGCCGAATGGGCACGCCTACAAATGCGGAAAGTGCGGGCTCCAGGCGGACAGGCACCAGGTCGCCGCCTGGAACCTGGCTACGAGACACCCGATGTGGGGTGCTTTACCGTTGCCCCCGAAGGCCACCGAGGCCTCCTGGGCCGAGGTGGAACGCGTAGTCATAAAGTGTCGACTACGCGACAACGGTCTCTCACCCTCTTCCTGTAGGGATAGTCCCCGTAGTTCTCGACTATCACCCCCGTGAACCCCTCCTCCATGGCCCTCGCCTCCCCCACCGCTCTCTCCACGACCTCTCCGAGCTCGAACTCTACCCTGGCCGCCACGTAGGGGAGCCTGGGCAGGTGGACCACCCCTATGAGCTCCCTCCCCGCTCGCACCCGCGGCACCCGAGAGGCGATCCCGGGGCGGTTAAATCTGGGACCGCGGGAGTCCCCGGTCGGCGCCCCGAGTGACGAGCCCGATCCGCGGGCACTCCTAGCGGCGAGGACTCCGTTCCCGGCTTCCCACTTCCGAGCGGGCGATCAGGACGACGGACGCCACGATCAGGCCCCCGCCGACGGCCTTGAGGATCGTCAGGGGCTCCGCGAAGAGAGCTGTTGCCAGCACCGTCGCGGTCAGGGGCTCCACCGTCGATACTATGGTCGCCCTGGCCGCCCCGATGAGCCTGAGGCCCCTCATGTAGAGGACGTAGGCGGTTGCCGTCACCGCGAGGGCCAGGTAGAGCGCGACGACCATCACCTCAAGGCCCAGGCGCTCCACCCACTCGAACCCTGAGAGCGCCTGGAGCGCGATGAGCGTCGGGAGGGCCCACACCGACGTGCCCAGGGCCAGCTCCCCCGGCTCCACCCCCCGAACAAGCGAGAGCCTGCTGAGCACAACGTACGCGGAGAAGAGGGCCGACGAGGTCAGGGCCAGGGCCACCCCGACCGGGTTGAACTCGAGGTCTCCCAGGCTGACGAGCACCGCACCGGAGACCGAGAGGAGCAGGGCGGCGCGAGCCTCGGTGCCCAGGACCTCCCCGAGGGCGTACCTCGATGCGATAGCGACGAGCACCGGGTGGGTGTAGAGCAGCAGCGACGCCGTCGAGGCGCCCACGTACATGACCGAGTAGTAGTAGGCTACGTGGTAAGGCCCCAGCACGAGGAGCCCTATGAGAGCGGCGGCCCGGCTAGGCCTCCCGGGGGACATCCCGAGGAGGTACACCGCGTAGATCGGTGCGGTCAGTGCGAGTCTGAGGGTCAGTATCCCCTCGGGGCTCATGCCGAGAGCGAAGCTGATCTTGGCGGCTATGCCGGTCGTCCCCCATAGAGACGCCGCCAGAGCTAAGTAGACCACCCCCTTCAGACCGGCCGCGTCGCGCTCCAACGGGATGCCCGCTGTGAGTCACGAGGAGGAGCTAAAAGCCGGCGAGCCATCTATGCGTAGAGCTCTGCCCCAACCCCGGCGATCTTGGCGAACACTCCCAGAGGCCCCAGGACGTCCGCGAACGAGACGACCATGTGGGCTCCCATCGGGTCTTCCAGGAGCCTCCTGGTGTAGCCCTCGGGCACCCGGAGCCTGACCTGGGTCCTGCACCTGGCAGCGTGCCTCGGGCTGCCCTCCAGGACCGTCCCCCGGGCGGCCCTGATGAGGTCGCGCTTTGGGTCGTACTTGGCCACCGTGACAGCTACGCCCTCCTCTACCCTGCCGGCTACCGCCGCGGGTCTCCCGCTCTCGAAGTGGGTGGTAAGGGCGAAGTCTCGGGTCAGCGACGTGGCTATCGTGCAGTGGGCGAGCTCGAGGTCTTCCCCGCTCACCGAGACCACGTTGGCGACCCAGGGAGGCGACCCCGAGAGCTCCTTGAGCACGAGCATCGTGACGGTGGACGGGACATCGGCCTCACAGCCGGCCACCACGCCCGCGTCCAGGAGCTTCGAGAGGGCTAGGCAGCCAGTCCTCCCCAGGCTCTCGACCAGGTCGAAGCACCTGAGCGAGACGGCCCGGGCAGACCTCTCGCGCACCAGCTTCCCGATGGAGGTGTGGAGCCTGAAGGTGTGGAGGAGCTCCTCGGGGTCGGCCCGCTGGGCGATGTCTTCGAGCTCGCCGACCCGGGTCGGGTCGCCGGAGACCCTCCGGTACTCATCGAGCAGCGCGCCGAGGCCTAGGTACTCCACCTCGAGACCTAGCCTGGCCCGGACCCTCTCCTCCGCTCCAGACGAGTACACGAGCCACGGAGACGGATCCCCCAGGACCAGCAGTCTGCTGCCCGATATCGCCTCGAACGCCTTCGAGGCCCTCAGGACGTGCTCCGCGGCCTCCGAGGCCGCGTCGAGCCGCACGGCGTCGACCCGAGCGTGCTTCCTGAGCTCGGGGACCACCTCCAGGACGGCCGGCAGCGAGTTCTCGGAGTCGTGGTAAACGAGGAGGACGTACCTCAGGTTGCTCCTCCTCGCGGTCTCGAGGACTAGGTGCTCCGTACCGCCCGTGGCCACGAAGATCACCGCGGCGACCCCCTCCAGCTTCAGGGGCTCCGTGGATACCCCGGAGAAGGGCATTCCCCGGACTCTGGACAGGAACTCGCCGACGTACGTCGAGAGCCTGCGGGGGTCGTGGAGGGGCGAGGCCAGGGCGGCGGCGACAGCCATGTCGGTTCTCCCCGGGAGGTGCCGCCAAGCCATATATCTTTAACCGTCGCCGCGCAGCTGCCGAGCGGTAGCTACGCGCTCCGCCTCGGCTGCCCCCGGGGGCGACGGTGGAGCGCCCCGCGTGCCTCGCGCTCGCCGGCGGTCCCTCTGCCCTCTGTCACTACGCATAGAGGTTAGCCGTTTAGGAGCTGCTGGCAACCCTCCTGACCGCTGGCACGGCCCTCTCAAGGCACTCGAGCCCCTCCGCTCCGAAGATGAAGTTCTCGTCCCCCAGGGCGAACTCGTAGTGGTAGCCACCGTCGGCACAGGAGACGGAGACGAACAGGTAGAACCCCTCGCAGACCTCGAGGACCACTAGGTGGTAGCTGCCGTAGGGCTCCACCCTGGCCCTCCCGAAGCCTCCGGACTCCAGCAGCTCGGAGATCCTCCTGGCCTCCCTCCCGTGGTCGCAGCTCACACCGCCCTCCGGCGGCTGCGGTCCGCGAGTACTTAAGCCTAGGCCCCGAGGATACCGCGGTGGAACGATGTCGACCCCGGCGATAGCAGTCCACGCAGGCGCGGGGACCTGGAGGCGAGACCCCGAGGCCGTGGAGCGCGTCAGGAGGCTAGTCCGCGAGGCGCTGGAGGCTGGCATGGAGGTCTCGAGGACCGGGTCCTCGCTAGATATGGTCGTGGAGGCCGTCAGGGTCATGGAGGACTCGGGAGTGGTCAACGCGGGTCTCGGGAGCACGGTAGACCTCTCGGGCTCCGCGAGCATGGACGCGGGCGTCATGTACAGCAAGACCGGCAGGGCCGGTGCGGTGGCCTACGTCAGGTACCCCAGGAACCCCGTCCTGCTGGCCAGGCACGTCCTCGAGAGCACGGACCACGTCCTGCTCGTCGGGGACGCCGCCGACAGGCTGGCCGAGAGGCTCGGGCTACCGCGCCACCCGGGCCCCGCGGAGAGGGTCAGGAGGGCCTACGAGGAGGCCATGGAGAGGGTGAGGAGGGGAGAGACCCCCCAGAGGTTCTACCCGAGGTCGCTGGAGCTCTGGCTGAGGCTGTTCGGTCTCGGAGACACCGTGGGGGCGGTGGCCGTGGACTCCGAGGGAGAGCTGGCGGCGGCCACGAGCACGGGCGGGGTCTTCCTGAAGATGCCGGGCAGGGTCGGCGACTCGCCGATCGTGGGGGCCGGGTTCTACGCTAGCAGGTGCGGGGCGGCGTCCGCGACCGGGATAGGGGAGTTCATAGCCCTCTTCGGACTGAGCAGGAGAGTGGTGGACGCCGTCTGCGCTAGCGGAGACCCGGCGGAGTCGGCCCGGCGCGTGGTCGGGGAGTTCACGAGGCTCTTCGGTGCGGACACTCTCGGGGTCATAGTCGTGGACAGGGAGGGGAGGGCCCACGGGGAGTACAACACCCAGGCCATGCCCTGGGGCTACAGCTCGGGCGGAGTAGTCAGAGTCCTCGGGATATAGGCGCCTGAACGTCCAGCCGCGGCTCGGGTCTTTTCTCTCTCGGGAGCCGAAAGCCTACAGCTCCTCGACTATCACGGGGACCTCGAGGGCTATCCTCCTGCCGCCCCTCACTATCTCCACGTCCACGTAGCCCCTGTCTACGCTGTCCTCGATGGCCTCCCTGAGGTCTCTGACCCTCCTAACGTCCCTGGAGCCCGCTCTCACCACGATGTCCCCCTCCCTGATGCCCGCTCTGTGCGCCGGCGTGCCGGGGACGACCTTGACCACGTAGACCCCCTCGCTCACGGGCAGGCCGACGGCCCTGGCCATCTGCTTGCTTATGTTGGCCACGTAGACCCCTATCCACGCCCTGATGGGCCTCCCGTACCTCTTGAGGATCTCGAGGAACCTCTTGACCGTGTTTATGGGTATCGCGAACCCTATCCCCTGGGCGTAGGGGATTATGGCGGTGGTCACCCCCACGGCCTCGCCGCTCGGGTTCACCAGGGGCCCGCCGCTGTTCCCGGGGTTTATCGCCGCGTCGGTCTGTATGAGGTCCTCCAGAACGATCTCGCCCCCCGCTATCGTCCTCCCCAGGGCGCTGACCACACCGAGTGTCACCGAGGGACCCGGGAGCCCCAGGGGCGAGCCTATGGCCAGGACTACGTCTCCCACCCTGACCGAGTCCGAGTCTCCCAGCCTCAGGGGCCTCACCCCCCTGGAGACCTCCACCAGAGCCAAGTCCTTGGTCGGGTCGGCGGCCAGGACCTCCGTCTCCTCCCGCGACCCGTCGGGGTATATGACGACTATCCTCGCGGCGCTCCTGACCACGTGAGCATTCGTTATCGCGTAGCCGGGGGAGAAGACGAAGCCCGAGCCGTAGCCGGTTATGGGCCTCTCGCCGAACAGCATGTCCAGGTGGGGTATCTCGGTCGCGATGGTTAGCACGGAGTCCTTGACCTCCTCCACCAGCCTCGCTATGGAGTCGCTCAGCTCCACCAGGCTGACCAGGGCGCCCTCACCACAGCTAGCTGCGCCGCGAGGGTTAAATCCTCTAAGCTCAACCCTAGTATAAGCAAATACGAACTAGCCCTTACTCCTCCCCATAAAGTTTAAATATCCCCGCCAGATACAAGGATCGGTACGAAAAAATGCGCGCTAGTATAAGCGTGTTCCAACCCCGGGAGGTGGCTCGCGCGGTTTCGGCTCTCCAGTCCGCGTGCGAGAGGCTCTGGGCTCGTTCGATCGGAGCCCTTGAGAGCCTGGCTCTCCGCCTCAGCGGGCTAGCGAGCTACGGGAAGCAGGTGGGCAAGAGCGAGGTGGAGCTCGTCTTCTGGATCCACAAGGCGCTCCTGGTAGGCTTCATCCTCGCTCTCGCGTCGATGGCTCTCAAGGGGTAAAACGGCCAACACGCGGGGCGCTCCACCGTCGCCCCCGGGGGCAGCCGAGGCGGAGCGCGTAGCTACCGCTCGGCAGCTGCGCGGCGACGGTAGACGAGGACGCGGTGCGGTGGGACGTAGAGCCTGACGAAGGTGCCTACGGACACCCTCGCGTCCGTGGGCAGGAACAGCAGGACCTCCCAGGGCCCGACGTCGACCCTCACCTCGAGCCTCTCCCCCAGGTACGAGACGGCGACGACCCTGCCCGAGAACACATTGTCTCCCGAGACCCCGTCGAGGCTGGCACTGTGGGGCCTGAAGACCGCGTAGACCTCGTCGCCCGGGGAGGGTCTGGTGCCCCCGGTGGGCACCACGCCTCTGATCCTGAGCCCCCGGGACTCGACGGTCACGTAGCCCTCCGAGGCCTCGGCGACCGAGCCCTCCAGCAGGTTGCACTTTCCCAGGAACGTCGCTACGAAGAGGCTGCCGGGCCTCTCGTAGAGCTCCTCGGGAGTGCCGACCTGGACTACCCTGCCCGAGTTCATCACGGCCACCCTGTCCGACAGCACCATCGCCTCCTCCTGGTCGTGCGTGACGTAGACCGCGGTTATGCCGAGCCTCCTCTGCAGCCTCCTGATCTCCTCCCTCATCTCCACCCTCAGTCTAGCGTCCAGGTTGCTCAGGGGCTCGTCGAGGAGCAGGACTCTCGGCTCGACGACCAGAGCCCTGGCCAGCGCGACCCTCTGCTGCTGGCCCCCGGAGAGCTGGGTCGGGTACCTATCCTCCAGGCCCTCGAGCCTCACGAGCTCCAGGACATCCCTGACCCTCCTGCGCACCTCCTCCCTGGGGAGCCTCCTGACCCTGAGGCCGTAGGCCACGTTCTCGAAGACCGTCATGTGGGGCCAGAGGGCGTAGCTCTGGAAGACCATCGCGGTGCCGCGTCCGTAGGGCGGCTCGTTCGTGACGTCTCGCCCGTCTATGACGACCCTGCCCCTCTCCGGGGTCTCGAGCCCCGCCACTATCCTGAGGAGGGTGGTCTTTCCGCAGCCCGAGGGGCCCAGAAACGTGAAGAACTCCCCCCTCTCGACTCTGACCGTGACCCCGTCAACCGCCACGACCCTGCCGAACCTCTTGGTGACGTCCACCAGCTCTACCGACGTCTCGGGCCCCCGCGAGCGGGTAGAGCTTATTCGTCTAAAAAGCATGAGACTCGCGAGTGAGACCGGAGGCTGTGGAGCGAGGGCAGCTGCTCCCCCCGCGGGCGCGGCGGACCGGATAGCCGAGGCCGGCTCGGGCAGCTCTGCTCTGTTGAACGGGGTAAGACGGCAGCTCCTATTTGCGCACTACGCGACGACGGTGGCATAGGAGGCTGTGCCCCGCCAGACTGACCGCCCCCCATCTTCATAGCCCGGCCGGGCTCTCCGGGGACGACGTGTGGAAGCGGGGCCGTGGAGACCGGGTCTTCCGGACTAATAAGCTCTCGGCGCCGGTCCCTCCGGGGTCGCGGGGATCAGGGGCAGCGAGGACCTCGGGTACTGGGTCGGGGAGCTCCCGGTGGGCTGCAGGCTCTGCATGGCCGGTGCGAAGTCCGTCCTCTTCGTCACCGGTCTCTGCCCCGAGGGCTGCTACTACTGCCCCGTGTCGCCCCAGAGGAGGGGGAGGGACTCCGTCTACGTGAACGACGTCGAGGTCTCCGAGCCGAGCGACGTGCTCCTGGAGGTCGCGGACTCCATGTCCGAGGGCGTCGGGATAACGGGGGGAGAGCCCCTGGTAGTCCTGGAGAGGGTAGTAGAGCTGCTGAGACTCCTCAAGGACTCCTTCGGCAGCCGCTTCCACACCCACCTCTACACCTCGGGGACTCTCCTCAGCGAGAAGACCGTGGAGCTCCTCGTGGACGCCGGTCTGGACGAGCTGAGGGTCCACGTAGTCTCCGAGAGGTCTCTCGAGGCCGTCGGGCTGGCCCTCGGGCACCCCATCGACGTGGTAGTCGAGAACCCCGCCGTCCCCGGGGAGACCGAGAGGCTCGTGGAGCTGGTCTCGAGGCTGGCCGAGCTCGGGGTCAGGTACGTGAACCTGAACGAGCTCGAGGTCAGCGAGTCGAACGCCTACTCGCTCGAGCTGAGGGGGTTCGGGGTCTCGAGAGACGGGAGGTCCGCCGCCGGGTCTAGGGAAGCTGCCGCCGAAGTCCTGAGGTGGGTCGAGGAGAGCGGGATCGGGGTTTCAGTCCACTTCTGCCCGGCCGTCTACAAGGACCTCCACCAGTACCCCAGGAGGCTGAGCAGGAGGGCCCTGGCCACCAGGAGGGTCTTCGAGGAGGTAGAGGGGGGTCTGGTCAGGTGGGTCAGGGCGGAGTGCTCGGGGGAGCTGGAGAGGCTCGTCCCCGCCGGGCTCGCCTTCAGGGTCGGCGGCACCTGCCACGTCCACCCCAGGCTGGCCAAGCTCCTGAAGTCCGGGACTCTGGTGGAGGCCCTGCCCCTGAGCCCCAGGAGAGTCCTCAACGAGGCCCCGCTGGTGGAGTGAGGTGGAGAGGGTAGCGGTCAGAGACCTGAACGGACTGCTCAGGTACCTCGCAGACCTCGGCTACACGGTCTCGGAGGGTCCCCACGCAGTCCTCCCCGACGGCTCGGAGGTCGGCCACTGGATCCTCTCCAGGGGGTCTAGAGTGGTCGGGCAGGTCCTGGCCCACTACGTGGACAGCCACTACTACGCCCTCATGAAGACAGAGGGGGCTCCGGACGGGGAGGTCTTGGAGGCCCTGCTGAGGGCGGAGGCCGGAGGGGTGTGGAGGGTGCCGGTAGAGGACGTGGTCGTGATAGCCGAGAGGGAGGTCCTCGAGGCTCTGCTGAAGTACTCGGACGAGCTGCCGTCCCCGGAGGCCGGGGAGGCCCTCTCGCACTACGAGAAGCGCGCCACCAGGGTCATGGATCGGTTCCTCAGGAGCATCGCCGAGACATCGGGGAGTGGAGAGGAGGAGTAGCAGGGACTCTCCGAGAGCTCCCAGCAGTCCACCGCACCACCCGGGGAGCTGCGAGAGGAGGGCTACCGCGGAGAAGTAAGCGGTCGGCGACGGCGGGCTCCCGGACGCCGAGCTTCCGCTGGGATCGGGAACCGCAGGGCCGGTATGCGCGGAGCGGACCGCGAAGGCTCGGCTAGCCCCTCAGAAGGGACAGGAGCTCCTCCAGAGCCCTCTTCAGGCTCTCCGCGGCCTCGGTCACCCTAGATGCGGCCTCGGCCACCTCCCTCGACACCGGGGGAGCCGCGGAGGTGAACAGCCTGCTCAGGTGGGAGCGGAGCGCGTCGTACACCGCGGCAGCGTTGCCGGCCTCGGCCTTCTCCCCCAGCTCCACGACCACGAACCCGCTCGCCTCGGCCGCCCTCCTGGCGTCGTCCGTGAGCTCCTTGGCCACCAGTATCTTCAGGTGCGGGACCTCCATCAGGCTGCTCACCCTGCCCATCTCCTCGTCGACCACGGGCCTCCCGACGGCCCTGTTCCAGTTCTTGCAGGAGACGTAGACCGAGAACCTGCTGCCGAAGACCCTCTTCTCGGCCCACACGTCCACCTCCACGGGCACCCCGCTCCTCGAGCCCCTCCTGGTGTTCGTCGACACGGCGAACCCCAGGTCTTCGAGTGTCGAGGCCACCACGCTCTCGAGCACCTCGCGGGTGGGCCTGGCGGCGAGCTCCGGCCTCCCGGGTGGGCCCGGCGGGGAGACCCTCTCGGTCTCCCCGACCAGCAGCCTCAGCACGCCGTCCGAGAGGCTGGGAGCGGGGAAGAAGTAGTGGCGGTACCCCATGCGGTAGGTGACCAGGGCCAGGCCGCTCTCCCCGAGGTGCCTGAGGAGCGCGGCGGCCCTCTCCCTGCCGAAGCCCCGGGCCCCGGCCACGCCCTCGAGCAGGTCGTCCTCGCTTATCGCGAAAGTCCTGCTGTACGGGAGGAAGCCCCCGCCGTAGGCCCCCCTCCGGACGTCCGAGAGCACCACCCCGACGTCCCTCCTCGAGTCCTCCGGAACCCTGTCCAGCCTCAGGTACCTCGCGAAGGCCTCCTCGAGCCTGCGGTAGAGAGCCCTCTCGACCTCCCCCAGGAGCCTCCTCCTCTCTTCACTCCCCAGCTTCCCGAAGCCCCTGCTCGCGAGCACCTCTACGAAGGCCCTGCTCGCCTCGAGGGCCTCACCAGCATCCGGTCTCCCGGCGAGGTAGCGGAGGTGGAGGTCTCTGAGCCCCTCGTAGACGGAGTCCCAGGACAGCGTCGGCGGCTCCCTGATCTCCAGGTACAGAACGGCCAGGTAGACCCCCATGGCTCTCGCGTCGCTGCTCAGGACGCTCCCGACCCACTCGTAGCCCCTCATCCCCCTCCCCGCGCTGGAGGACTGCGGGGTAAAATCTCGGCGCGGTCGTCGCCCGGAGGGGAAGGATATATAGACCCTCGGGCAGGAGAGTCGGGGCCCGTGGTCCAGCCAGGACAGGATGCCGGCCTGCGGAGCCGGAGGTCCCGGGTTCGAGTCCCGGCGGGCCCGCCACCCATCCCGCGATGACCGCAGCTCCCGCATCTCGAGGCCGGTGAGAGCTGTCCGGCACGGTCGCAGTGCGTCCCCGGGTTTAGCAGCAGCTCCTAAACCAACCTCTCTGCGCGTAGTGCGTAGAGCGACCGCGGAGGGGTCGGGAGGGGCCGCCGGCGAGCGCGAGGCACGCGGGGCGCTCCACCGTCGCCCCCGGGGGCAGCCGAGGCGGAGCGCGTAGCTACCGCTCGGCAGCTGCGCGGCGGTCGCCATCCGTTCGACCCGGAGCCCCTTCACGACAACGGGCGCTCCATCGGGAGAACCCGCTCTCTCGAGCCCCCGCGGAGAGCACCGATGGAGGTTCCAGGGCCGGGCGCTGCCGGGCCCGCAGGATCCGCGTCGGCGAGGACCCGCTCCGCCGAACCGGGACTCGGAAACTGACTCCAAATCCTGGAAAGATTTATTAACTCGCTGCCAGAATCTCTTGGAGTGAACTATGCGGCACACGTTAGCCTACCTACCAGTTGCGGTCCTAATCGGTCTGCTCGTCCTGAGCACAGCGACAGCCCTGGGAGCCGCGTACCCCCAGGTGTGGCTCACACCTGAGGACACTGCGGAGTACGTGAGGCAGACCCCGCAGAGGTACGGGCCGTACATAGACAGGATAACGTACCCCGTAATGAAGGACTACACGATGAGGCTCCTGGCGTTCGAGGCCGGCGAGCTGTCTCTGACCGGAGTCCTGGCGGCCCACCTGGACAGGATAAGGACGAACAGGCCCGACGCCCACATAATATTCACGGTCGGCATCAACTCCCTCGGCTCGCTCCACTTCAACGTGCAGCTGTGGCCCGTCAAGTACTACGAGCTGAGGGCCGCCCTAGCCCACCTGTGGAACAGGGACAAGATAATAGCCGAGTCGCCCCTCAGGGGCATAGCAGTGAAGTGCTCCACCATACCGCCGCCCACCCACGGCAGGTGGGTCAACTGGGACGCTGACTTCGAGAAGCTCTACCCGTACAACCCGACGGAGGCCAGGGAGCTGCTGAGGAGGGTGTTCGTTGAGTGCACCGGCCCCGACGGGAGGCCGGCCTGGTGCGACCCGAGGGAGGGAGGCGCGGTTGTCGAGATAGAGATACTGTCGCTGCCCGAGGCCACGTCCCCCGTCTACTGGTGGATAGCGCAGTACATCAAGACCGAGGCCGAGGCCATAGGGCTGAGGATCAAGATAAGGGCCGTCAGCAGCAGGGAGCTCGACGCGGCTACCTCGGCCGGGACGGCCCAGGCGTGGATCATAGGGTGGAGCTTCGGCAGGTTCCCGACGTTCATGTACTACTTCTTCCACAGCAAGGAGCTGAGACCGGGAGGCTGGAACGAGTGGAAGGTCAACGACTCCAGGGTCGACACCCTCCTCGACAAGTTCTACTTCGCCAAGGACGTTAACGAGGCCGTGGAGTACGGGCAGAGAGTGCAGGAGATACTGGTCAGGGAGATAATACCCTGGATACCCTCGTACACGGGCGTGGGCATAACGGCGTGGGACGGAGCCCTAGACAGGGACTCGCTGATACTGAGCTACGCTCCGCCGCTGAAGGACCCCATAGGCTACTCGTGGTTCTGGTGGAACACGGTCAGGTTCAGGGACAGGAGGTGGGGCGGGACTCTGAGCTACTACCACACGGTAGACCTGACGACCTACCACCCGGCGACCTACCTGTGGGCCAGCGAGGCCGACGCGATATTCAGGATATACGCCGGTCTGGCGACCCTCTGGCCCGAGGACGCCTACAGGGATCCCCCGCTGCCTCTCTTCATAAAGTACTTCGCCATCGACGAGGTGGAGTACGGGGGGCAGAAGGCCTACAGGTTCACGATAACCCTGATGGAGGGCGTTAGGTGGCAGGACGGGGTGGAGATGACGGCCGAGGACTACGCCTACACCGTGCTGAAGTTCGGCAGGGAGCTGAAGACGAGGAGGTACTACGGGCCGGACATAGACCAGATAATAGACATCAAGGTGGTGAACAAGACGACCATGGAGGTATACTTCAGGGACTACGGCTGGGTCGACCCGTATACATACATGGGATACGTGGTGCTCCCGAAGCACATATTCGAGAGGCTGCCGAACCCGCTGGAGGACCCGTCGACCCTGCCCCACCCGACGGTGCCCGGCCTGACGGCGATGGTGGGTCAGGGACCCTTCGTGCTGGCCAAGACGAGGGAGATAGCCTACGCGGAGCTCGTCTGGAACCCGTGGTACTTCTGGAGGCACCCCGATAGGACGGTCAAGTTCGAGAAGGTTGAGATACCGGCGGAGGTCGGAGAGGGAGCGCCGTTCAAGGTCTCCGTGACCCTCGCGGACTACCTGGGTACCAGGGCCACTAACGCCACCGTGACGGTCAGGCTCGTGGGCCCGATGACCCTGACCCTGGCCGCGGCCCACGCGGGCGGCGGGGTCTACGAGGCCACGGTGCCCGGCCTGAGGGCTGGCTCCTACGTGGTCGAGGTATACGCGGAGCAGCCTATAATGAGGTGGTCGGTGGGCAACACCTACAGGGCCGGTCTAACCGTAGGGGCCGTGGTTGGCCCAGGCCCGGTAGGGCCGGTGGTCGAGAAGCCGCCAGCCGTGGTCGTCGAGATACCGGGCATACCGCCGGTCGAGATAGCTCCTCCGCCCGTGATAGCTCTCGCGGCTCCGAAGGTCGAGGTGACGGTCCCCGTAGTGACCCTGACCTCGACCGAGGCAGTCCCCAGAGCCGGGGAGGCAGTAGAGGGGGTTGCTCCCGCTACGATGTCCTACGCTGCCGTCGCCCTGGCGGTAGTAGCCCTAGGGCTGGCCGCCGTAAAGAGGAAGCCCAAGGCGTAAGCGGCTTTTTCCCTCAAGTTCACGCGAGGCTTTTTCCCTCCGGGTCTCACCGCACGGGTCAGCGGCTTTCCTCACCGCGCTCACCCGCTCCCCTTCTGGGAGATCCGGACCGGAGCGGAGGTAAGTAACCCGAGGTGATATAACCGACCCGGAGGGGAGCGGGTGAGGAGGTCTGCGTGACCCGACCGGCTCACTCCCTCGCTCTCCTAGCCATCGCGATCCTGGCCCTCCCCTGCCTCCGCGCTCTCCCGGGAGCCGGAGCGGGGGTCGCCGCCCTCGTCGAGACCCCGGCAGCTCTCCTCGAGCGGGTGACGGACGAGGAGAAACAGAGGACCATACTGGAGATGGTCCTCGAGCACTGCGAGCCGATGCCGCCCGAGCTGGTCATCGCGATAATAAGGCAGGAGGCCGGTCAGGGGGCCTTCCACGCGGAGCCCTGGAAACACAACCCGTTCTACGACCCGAGGGACGGGCCCTGGGCCCAGCCCACCAACGGCGACGGGATAATGCAGGTGACGAGGGCCAGCGGGTGGCACCAGGTCAGCGGTCCCTACACGAACGACAGGCGGGGCTACGAGAACGCGATAAGGGACGGCTGCTCCTACCTCAGAGAGCTCTACGAGACCTACGGCACGCTCGTCCAGGCGGCCCTCCACTACAACAGCGGACCCCACACCCTCTACATATACCTGGGCAAGATGTGGGGCGACAGGGACTACCTGTCCAAGCTGGCCGACCACCTGAGGAGCTTCGTCCCCAGCTACTACGGGATATACAACCGGGCCCTGGCCGGGCTCCTGGACAGGGCCCAGGGAGTGCTCAACAAGTACCTGTACTACATGGGTCTCGAGGAGAGGCAGTCCCTGGAGTACTACGCACCGTACCAGGAGAGGCTGGACGCGGAGCTCCACGAGCTGGAGAAGAGGCTCCTCTACACCGAGACCCCCACCACCCCCAGCCCGACACCTACCCCCACCGAGAGCCCCGCGGTGGAGACCGAGACCACACAGCCCACCGAGACTCCCGAGGCTCCCACCGGCACCACCCCTACCGAGAGCCCCAGCGCGGTCACCTCGCCGGTCTCCGCCGCGGGCGGCCTCGCCCCGGCAGTGGCCGCCGCGGTCGCCGCGGCTGCCGTCGTCATCTCGTTCGCTCTCGCCGCGAAGAGGAGGAGGTGAGGCCGGTCTCGCTGCGGTTACCCGCGGCGTCCCGGCAGAGAGACCGCGGGAGCGAAGAGCTTCGCGGCCCCGCGTCCCTTACTAGGGCGGGCTCGAGCCTGGAAGGGCATCTTAAAAACGCGCCAGCGTCAGCAAGGGCCGGAGCAAGAGACTGCGGGCCCGCCTAGAGGTTCTCGCGGACTTCACCGGCCTCGAGCATCCCCGGCCGAGGACACGGCTTGAAGAAGTCTCCCGATGCGATCTCCGAGCCCCTCCGCATGCCGAAACTCGCGCGACCCAAGCAGCGCTCCGGTCTCTGCCGTTACTCCCCTGCCACCGCTCTTGTCTGCTTTCGCAGCGTCCTCCAGCGATGCTCCGGCAGTCGTTTTCTGTGTCCAGAGCCGTCTCTACACCTCGTTTAAGGTTAGGGTATAGCTAAATTCACACTTCTCCTGTTTAATAGCAATGTCCCTTGCGTATTCCTTGATTCTATCATCGAGATTCTTCAAGAACTCCTCCAATATCTTCAGCTCCCTCTCCCTGGGCGAAAGCTCCGCGTACTGAGGAGCAAACTTACGAGGAATCTCAGATACAATATCCTGGAAAAGCCGCGTCACATAGTCCCGGCAGCATAAGAAGTACCTGTTATTCTCTTCCGTTACTACACATACCTCTATGCGTCCTGCTAGCCCCTTAATTTCCTTTATCAACAACTCCAACGCAGAAAGCCGATAAATAAGCGAGTGATCAAGAGCGTCCCAAGGCACGGCTATCCCTATAATCGAGTATTGATGCGCGTATGATATGAGCTGCCTAAATAGAATATCTTTATCGAACGAGCTTCCCTTGCATTCGTAAGCTTTACCTTCAACGATAACGTCAGGGCCCGCTGCGTGTTTTGGTTTTACATAAGGCTTGCGGCCTAAACTTTGAAGGTATCTAACAAGAACGGTTCTAACTATATCTTCCTCCATGTTTTACCTCGATCTTTCGACCAAGAAGCCTTTTATACTTTCATGGTTTTCTCCTTCCCACATCCGAATAAGCAGCCACTATTTACACGACACCTACTCCTCTACTTTTTTACAGGAGCGAGCATGTACCAGGTCCAAGCCTAATCGACGTGTCCTGAGGAGGGTCGCCGAAAGAAAACCTCTCTTCGCCATGCCCGTCCCGGTTCCGTGGAGTGCCAGACCCCGCTCCGCGAGGCCGACTCGACTTATATTCGCACCGACCTTAGCCCCGCGGTGGCGACCCGTGGCCCCGGTCCGGGACTTCTGGTCGGCCCCGTTCACCAAGTCCGGGAGGTCGGCCCTGGTGCCGAGGGGCCCCTGGGCCTACGCTATGACCGGGATCGGCGTCCACTACAGGGCAGACCCCTCCGCCCTCTCAGACGCGGTTCCCAGACCCCTGGAGGTGGTCGGCGGCGAGGTGTTCGCGTACGTGGTCGAGATAACCTCCTGGAGCCCCAGCGCTCCCGAGCTCAACGTCGAGGCCCCCGAGCACGTGCAGTACAGCGAGGGAGCCTTCCTCGTCAAGGTCAGGCACGGCGGGAGGGAGTACCTCTACTGCCCGTTCATGTGGGTGGACAGCGACCTCCCCCTGCTGAGGGGCCTGCTCGCCGGGTGGCCGAAGAAGCTGGCCAGGATTGCCCTGACGAGGCTCCACCCCCTCATGCCTCCTCTGGACGGGCCCAGGAGGGGCCTCAGGCTGGGGGGCTACGTCGGGAGGGCCGGCTCGACCCTCTTCAGGCTGAGGGTGGAGCTGGAGGAGGACTCCGAGAGGAGCTACGTGCCCCTGCTCTCCGAGCACCCGTTCCTGCTGCCGAGGTACTTCGCCGGAGTGGCGCCGGGCCTGGCGGAGGTGAACGAGCTGGTGGAGCTCGAGGCCGAGACAGCGGCGAGGTCGTGGGGGGGTGCGGGCGAGATAGAGGTCGTCGGGAGCGTCAACGACGAGCTCCACTTCTTCGAGCCCGCGTCGGAGGTCAGGGGCTACTACTTCCTCCTCTCGCTCAAGGTGAGGAGCCTGAGGGTCGTCGGCAGGATCGAGGGGTTCTGACGGTGCGGTTCTAGAGAGGGGCCCCCATCACTGCCCTTTAGTTTTTAGCTATCGCGACCAGCGGTCCGGCGGTCAAAGCGCTGCCCCCGAGCTCGCTTTTAGTCCTTCGCTATTTCGACCAACCTGCTTCCCCCGCTGCCCCCGTGCGGCCCACCTCTCAGCGCACGGGCTTTCGCCTCCTCCTGAGCGCTGTGATGGAAGCCCCCTCCCGAGCCTGCGCACGAGCGCTACGCAGGGACCGCACCCGAGAGCCGGAGCCCTTCCCGCCCCGGCGGGGTCTCGAAAGCCCCGCCGGCCCTCCCCGAGGTGCCGCGCTCCGTGCCCTCGCCCGCGGCCGCCGGGATCCCGTAGACGGGAGTTGGCGCAGCTACGACCGCCCCGATCCCCCTCGCCACATCTTCGAGGCTCTCCGCAGGCACCGGGCCAGCAGCCGACCGCGGTGCGCAGCATGCGGGACGCTCCCGCTCTTATTAGCCTGGGGCCTTTCCCTACCAGGGGAAACGATCAGTGTTCTCCGAGACCAAGAGGGAGAAAGCTATAGCCCTGACCGAGACCGCGGCCTCGATCGAGAAGATGAGGTCTGGGCTCCGCGTAGTGCTCATCGTCTCGGCCCTCGGCCTCGCCACCACGCCCTTCGTGCTGCTTCACGCGCCCCACGACATCTCCCAGCTCCTCCTATGGGTAGTCCTGTGGGTCACGATGATTCTGGTGGGGCTGGTCGGCTTCTCCAGGTTCTCCTCCGGCGCCATGGGGCTGGCCCGCATCGAGCCGGAGTTCATGACGGCCTCCGTGCTGGTCAGGGTGGGCTACGTGGGGGGCCTGGTCCTGCTCCTCGTCGGCCTCCTGCTGTTTCTACTCATAGTGGGGGCCCTCCTGGGGATCTTCCTCATCCTCATCGCGGCGGTGCTCGTCCTCCTGGGGTTCGTGGGGCTCGCGATGCTCTGCTTCAAGATGCGCGACACCTACGAGGAGCCCCTCTACGGGACTTCCGGAGGTCTGCTCCTCCTCAGCATAGTCCTAGGCATAGTTCTCACACCGTTCCTCAGGGGTCTGGGCTCCGCGGTCTCCGGAGCCGTCTCCCTCGCAGCTCTGGCGGTCCTCTACGCTGCGATGGGCAGGACCATCAGGAGCCTGAGGGAGCGGTCAGCGAGAGCCCGGGTGTCGCCCCAGTCCACATAGATTTTTTCCCCTCAAGCTCTCCTCCCGGCCCGAGCCGTCCACTTATTACCGGGAGCCCGCGCTCCGCCAGGGAGCGACGGTGTTCTCCGGGACCAGGGTGGAGGAGGAGGTAGCCCTAGCGCGGATCGCCGCCTCCCTAGAGAGGATGAGGTCGGGCGTCCGCGCGGTCCTCGCGGGCCTGGCCCTCTGCGCGGTCGCCGCAGCCCTCTCCTTCCACGCTCTCCCCGACGCCACCGGGGAGGCGCCCGGGCTCTCGGGACCCTGGATCCCCACTGCCGTGGCCCTGGGAGCTGTAGGCTACCTGGCGCAGATAGTGGGCATCCTATGGGGGTTCGTCCCGGGCACCCGAAGCCTGGCGCGGGTCAGGCACGAGTTCGCCACAGCCTCGGCGGTCATCAGGGTGAGATTCCTGGAGGGGCTGGCCGCGCTCCTGCTAGTCCTCCTCCTGCTGCCGCTGGTGTGGGGGGCGCTGCCCGTGCTGCTGATGGGGGTGGTGCTCATCCGAGTCCCGGCGGTGCCCGTCATGCTGGGGCACGTGTTCCTCCCGCTGCTCGGGGTCAGGATGTACCGCGCGCTCGGAGACCCCCGCTACCTGGCCTTCGGGCTCCTGGCCGGGCTCCTGCTGCTGGTCTTCCCGGTCTACCTGGTGCTCGCAATCCTCCACGCGCTCTCCATCCCCCCGGGCTCGGGAGCCCCCGTCTCCGCGGTCTGCTGCGCGGTGTACGCGCTGAACCTGATCGCGTGGGCCCTCCTCTACTCGGCCCTCGGGAGATCGGTCGGGAGGCCGCCGAGGAGGCTGGCGAGGGAGCCGGTGCTCTGAGGCCCCCAGCTCCCCGCTACTCCGAGGCGGAGGCCGGGGTACCGGAGGAGGGCTCCGCCCTCCTCTAGTTATCCCGACTCCGTTCAGACCGTAGCGTCGAGCTCGGCACCGTCCCCGCGAAGGTTATGCGGAACCCTGCCGGTTCAGACCTCTCGTTCGCTCTCGACCTCCTACGAGCTCCCTATCTCCAGCCGCGGTTCCTCCGGCCCAGCGGTGCCTAGTCTCGCCTCTCGGGTCGTCCTACCCCGACGCTCGCAGATTCTATGATCCTCTCTATCTCCTCATCGCTGACACCCTTCGCGCTGGCGATCCTCTTGAGGGTCTCCATAAGCTCATCCTTCGTTATCTCGCCGGCCATCAGCCTATCGAACGCCCTAACGGCCTCCTCCCCTAGCTTGTCTCTGAGACCGATGAGCAGCTCGTCCACGTCGACCATTATGCCCAGTGTCTCGCAGGCTGGGCACGACACGTACTTCCCGCGGTAAACCTCGACTTCCTCGCGCGTTATCCTGAACCTCTTCTTCGCCATCTCGAACGCCTCCCCAAGCCGGGTATATCGCGGTTTAAAGCCTCGTAGACTATAGCCGCTCCCCGAGCTCCCTCCGCTCAACCTTTATTCTGGATCCCCGGGAGTCGTGCTACCCGAGTCCTCCTCGGCCGTCACTGTCTCCTTACCGACTCTACCCCGGCTCTCTTTAGTTCTTCACTATCCCGACCGACCCGCCTCTCCTGCTGCCCCGCGGGTCAGAGGGGCCTTGCCCGGCGAGCCGGTGGTCCGCGGGAGCGTCCCGGGTCGCCCCCGTGCGATCGCTATCCGCGCCGGAGAGGCTCGGGGGTTCCGTGAGCGGAGCTCAGGCTCACGAGACAATAGGAAGTCTCGAATGGGGGACGTACTGCTACTGAGACCGGGAGGCGGAATCGACTCTCAAACTCCAGCCTTAATAATAGCTCTTCACCAGTCCATTGTGAATGGGCCGGGTAAACATGGCAAAGGCTGAGGACACTCTAAGGAGGGCGCTCGAGCATACTCTGGGAGAGCTCGGGATCCCGAACATATGTTGCTCCCTTGTGAGGGGCGACTTCGAAGAGCTGAGAAAAGCGCACGACTCGGTCCACGAGTTCATGCTCCTGGCGCCCCTCTGCCTCCCCTCCGGGGGCGATGCGAGCTGGTACCAGAAGTCGGCCTTCCTCGTCTACCACTACGAGGCCTTCCACCTGGCCCACAGGTCTTACCTGGAGGCTCTCGCCGGCTACTACAACGCCGCGTACATACTCCTGAGGGGCTTCCTCGAGCTGGTGCTGAGGGGGGCCTTTTGGGAGTGTCTGGCCCACAGAAAGTACAGGGAAAGAGCGGAGAGAGTGGAGAAGGTGAAGTTTCTGCGCGAGTGGATCAGGGACTTAGCCGCACAAAGTCCCGGCCTCGAAGAGGAGCTCGAGAGGATATCCGCGATGATCTACGGTGTGATACGTCCTCTGCACGACCACGAAGAGTTCCGGAGGAAGTTCGTTCCGGGCTTCAGGGAGGTGGCCGAGCAGCTAGCCGGGTGGGGCATACTTGACCCGGTCCCAAGCGAGGAAGTCTACGGCCTTTACGGAGAGCTCTCGAGGGACGTTCACGCGGTGCCCGATGCGACAGACATCGGGAGGAGGATCCTGAAGCGGAAGGACCTCCTCGAGATCTCTGTCATACCCGAGGAGCTGAACGAGTTCTCACGGACTCTGTGCAGAGCAGTAGACGTGACGATAGTCGTTGAGCTGAACGTCATGAGGGACTGGATCGGGCAGGACGAGGGGGTCAGGGCAAGGCTCGCGGAGAGGCTGCCCGTAGTGAGGGATCTAGGGCTAAAGCATAGCTTGCGCTGGCTGGAGGCCGTAGTGTCGGGGAGCCGCGGGTCTACACCTTCGGAGACTTCGTAGTGCCTGAATATACACGACCCAGGGGCGAGGCCGGTACCGGCATTTCAGCTAATGGCCGGGCTTTAGAGGGCTCGGCCCTAGGCCTAGGCTTGGCCTGCGATCGAATTTATAAGGCACCTCATCCAGTGGTGTCCGGTGTTGAAGTGCTGAGGTTGAAGGCTAGGCGCGTTGTTGTGACCCTCATCTTTGCTGCGATCGCGGTAGGCTCGATAGTTGCTGCTGAATATCAATGGCATATCATATCGAACATCCTCGGCCCCTACAGAATTCGGGTGCTCCCCGAAACCGGGCAGTTCCTCGTAATTTCCGTTACAGATCCTCCTTCGGACGTTCTAATCGGTCAGACTATCAGCCTCGTCCTCACCGTCGAAAATATCGCTGCGGACGACGTTCAGGGCTACGTCTTAATCAATGTCACCTCAACGTCGTATTTCCCACCCGATGCCGTACGCCTAGAACTGAGAGCCGACACTCCTTTCGGCGGATACACGGGTGTGACATGGTTCTCCGCTACGGGCATAGACCAAGGCTATGCCTACAAATCTCAATCCCTATTTACGTGGAGAAAGGATGTCAAGGAGTCGGCAAAGCTGTACATCACGTTCAACCAGGCGGGAGAATATCAGATAATGATAGCCATAACTTCGAATTGAGTTCGGAATAGTCTGACCCCAAACCTCGATCAGCCTACCCCCACGCATTTTGATTCCCTCTCCCGATTCCGGGAAACGTGTTGAGTCCATAGCGCACTGAGAAAGTCTTGCTTCCAGGCTCAGGACGCGGACGGACTCCCAAGGGTCAGGTAGTCTCTGAACCCTCTGCGTACTTCTATTTAGAAGGAGAGCCTCGGAGTTCGCTAGAGGGAAAGCCCCGTAGCATGTTGCGCGAAACCCATGGGGTGGGACGCACTCGAATTTGCGCCGCAACCTTCCCGCGTTAAGCTGCAGGGCCTGATAGGCCTTGACGCTTATCGGGAGGCCCTGTCGAGACCCCCGCACCTAGCCCCTCCCTGACGCAATTGCGCCTGCTCAAAGACCTGCTCTACTTCAGTTCTTCACCACTTCGATGCGCAACGACTTTTTCGTATTTATAAGCCCTCCGGTGAGGACCCCGGGGAGGATAGCCCAGGGCTTCCTCGTCCAGGCTGCTGGGGGGCCTGGGCGAGGCCCTCCGGACGCGTGGGAGTCAAGTCAGTCGAAATAACGAAGAACTAAAAGTCAGTCCTGAAGAGCGGTATCCCCTTCGAGATAAATCGAAATAACGAAGAACTAGAAGCGGACTTCCGTCCCGCGCTCCTCCGACGCTTCCGACTCTCCCGAGCCTATCCCGGGCTCCACTGCCCCGACGCGCTCATCGAGTCTCGAGCTCCTTCGCCGTGATCTTCAGCACCGTGCACCGCGCTCTCCGGGATGAGCGCTGCTACCGCGCTCAGTCCATCTCCCATCGGCAGAGGGTCCCGCGGACTCTCGGCTCGGGGCTGGCGGAGCAGTCTATCTAGGACGCGGGAAAGCCGGGGAAGTTATAAAGCTGACCAGACCAGGTGCCACGAGCGCGCAGCGGGGGATAGGGGATGGGCGCGGACGTCAGGAGCGCGGTAGACAGGATCCTCGCGGTCGCCGGCCTCGAGCGGGATAGGCACTACCGCTACGCGCGGGGAAGGCTCTACGTCGGGGACAGGGAGAGTGCGAACATCGTGGCGAACGTCCTGGGGATGTGGCACGGTACCGAGAAAACCAGGACAGGCATTCGCTACTACTGGGAGCTCGACAGGGTCGACGAGGGGGGCCTCCGCAGGGCCCTGGAGAGGGCAGAGAGGCTGGGGAGGGTTGTGGAGTTCCTCAGGAGGAGGCTCGGGGAGCGCGGCTTCCGCGAGGGCGAGGACTACCTGTTCGACTACGACAGGTTCCCCGACACGGTGATCCTGCTGGTCCCGGCCGGAATGGGGAGCGGTGAGGTCGCCCGCGAGATAGAGGACCTGCTCGGGATCGAGGGGGAGTACTTCGTCGACACCGACGAGGCCGACGAGATAATGGAGGAGCTGGTCTCGAGGGGGTACGACAGCGAGGAGGCGTGGGAGATAGCGGCGCGGGAGAGCGACTACTACAAGTGGGATCTGAGCGAGGTGGACCCGGATAGGCTGAGCGGGCGCGGTGGGGAGCGCGGAGCCTCCCCGGGCTAGGGCTCTCGAGAGCAGGCGGTTTTCGGCTCCCGTTCTCGGGTGGAGCGGCGAAGTCAAGGGCCTCAGAGCACCGGCTCCCTCACCAGCCTCCTCGGTAGCCTCCCGACCGCTCTCCCGAGGGCCGAGTGGAGGAGGACCCACCCGGCGAGGACGAGGGCGGTGGCCGCGCGGCCGACCGCTGCGGCAAGGACCGCCGAGCCCGAGAGAGCGGAGATCGCCGGGAGGACCGGGGATGCCAGCAGCAGGAGCACGAAGGCCAGGTAGCGGGGGTCTCCGAACGCGTGGTACATCCTGACCCCTAGCAGCAGGAGGCCGGCGACCCCCAGGAGGAGGAGCACGGCCGCGACGAGGAGGACCACAGCTCCCAGCGTCAGGAGCGCTGCGCCCAGCGGGTGCGCTGCGTGCCCTCCTGCCGTGCCCACCCCGACCAGCAGCAGCGGGAGGCCCGCGGAGAGCAGGGCCAGCCCGCCCGTGTAGCCAACCTTGATCAGCACCGAGGCGGTGGCGAACTCCCGCCTGACCCGCGCCAGGCCCTCGGTGCCCGGGACGAACCCCCGTAGGATGCCCACGACCTGGACCAGGAGGCCCGCAGCTGCCAGAGCGGCGGAGGGGAGCCAGAGTCCCGAGAGCCCGGGCACCTCCCCGGTGGCGTCGGGGAGGTCGTAGGGTTGGAAGGACGCGGCGACCAGGCAGATGGCCAGGCCCGCGAGGACCGCGCGGACGCCTGACCTCATCCTCTCGAGGGAGGCGGCGATCTGCTCTGGGGCGATCCCCTCCCTCGTCCTGCTCCCGGAGAGCACAGTCTCTCCCCGGTCGAGCGCGGGCTCCCGGTAATAAGTGGACGGCTCGGGCCGGGAGGAGAGCTTGAGGGGAAAATCTATACGAGCTGGGGCGGTGTCCGGGCCCTAGCGGACTCCTCCCTCAGACTCTTGATGGTCCTGCCCATCGCGGCGTAGAGTATCGCCAGGGATGCGAGGAAGAGGGCACCGGAGACCGCGGAGCCCAGACCCCCGAGGACCAGAGCGAGGACTATGCCGAGGACTATGCCGAGGACGAGCAGACCCCCGGAGGTCCCGTAGAGGGGCTCCCCGTAGATGTCGCGCATCCTGAAGCTGAGCATTATGAGGCCTACCACCCCCAGGAGGAGGAGCACGGCCGCGATGAGCAGGAGGAAGACACCCACCACCAGCAGCAGTAGCAGGAGGCCCACGAGGAGCAGGACCAGGCCGCCAACCCAGCCAACCCTGATCAGGACCGAGGCCGTCGTGAGCTCCGGCTCGACGCGGGCCAGCTCCGCGGCACCGGAGGCGAGCCTCCGGAAGCCCACCAGGCTCACGAGGGCGGTCACGATCCCCAGGGCCACCAACGCGGCGAGCCAGGCGGCGTCGAGGAGCACGAGGGGCGTGAACACGTAGCCGAGCACCCAGACGGAGAGCACTATGCGGAGTCCCGACCTCATCTCCTCGATCGACGCTGCCGCCTCGGCAAGGGCTATGGCTTCCTCCCTCTCGGAGAACACGGGTCGTTCCCCCAACGGAGAACTGCCTCGGGCTAATAAGCGCGGAGGAGCGTCCCACCTCCGCATCGTCCACGGTCGGGTGCTGACCCGATGCTCGTGAGAGCCTCGAAGGCGCGGGAGGAGACCGGGGCGGTCGCAGCCGTCGTGCTCGCCGCCGTCCACGGGATCCTGACGGCCGCAGTGGGAGCGCGGCTTCTCGGGAAGGACCGCCGGGATGGGAGGAACCCACATGCTCGAGGAGAGACGCTAACCCTCACGTTGAGAAGCGGCTTTGGGGAGAGCAAGGGCTTTCTAGTTACTGGGGGCGCAGGATGTACCTCCTCTCCACCCGGGCCCTCTCGGCGACCTCCACGCGCAGGGTCTTCAGGGGGTCGCGGCACCTGAACAGCTTGGGCTGCCCGCTGCCTATGTCGTAGACCACGTAGAGCCAGTACCTGTCCCCCTCCTTCTTCGCCAGCCCCACCTCCCTCTCCGTGAGCTCTGCGTAGACACTCGGGCCCCAGTGCCCCTTGACCTCTATGAACCTCAATATCTCGCCCGTGCGCGGGTCCCTGCTCACTATGTCGCAGTGAGCCCACCTGTCGACCCTCTCCGGCACCCGCCCCTCCTTCCTCTCGACCTCCATGACCACCTCAATGGCTCTCTCCTCCGCATTCCTCTTGACCTCCTCGGGAACAACGCTCGGCTCCGCGGTCGTGAAGCGCAGGCACCCGATGGGGCTCGAGACCTCGACCTCGGCGTGCTCCGGGACCTCGAGCCAGTCGTCTCGGGAGTCCCTCAAACCCCTCTTCGCGAGCCTCTCCCTGTAGTGCTCCAGGATGCTCAGCGCGTCGGAGAGGCTCCTCTTCACCTCGTCGACTATGGCGGCCCTGGCCTGCTCGGAGACCAGGACACCGGCAAGCTCTCCGGCTCCCAGGAGTCCCGAGAGGGCGCGGGAGACCGCGTCGAGCAGGGAGGCACCCCTGAGGACCCTCCCGCTCCTCTCGTCGTAGCCGACGACATCCGTATAGAGGAGGGAGCCGTCCCTTCCGTCCCTGACCGAGACCGGCACTAGGGTCACGACGGCGTCTTCGTCTCCCAGAGCTGTCAGGCACACCGGCCCCCCGATGCCCTCCTCCCCGGTGAGGTAGGCGTAGAACCCGTCGAGCGTGCTGACGCGCACCGCCATCTCCTTCTCCCTCTTGACCCTGACGCCCTCTTCGTCCTCCTCGTACTTCAGGTTGCGCAGCGGTGCCAGAGCCTTCAGTAGCCTCTTCAGCGACTCGACGATCTCCTCGTGGTCTCTGAAGCCCAGGAGCCCGAGCGCCGCCTCCACGTCCCTCCTCGAGCGTGGCTTGTAGAGCACGCTCTTCGAGGACAGCTCCTTCTCTATGACCTCTCTAGCCCTTAGAATCGCGTTGGCGAGCTCTCGGAGCCCTGCCTCGTCCCTCTCCAGGTAGGCCCTTATGAGCCCTGCCTCGGTCACCCTCCTGAACTTCTTCCCCTTGGTCAGAGCCGCCGAGGAGGGCTTCTCCACGTCCCTAGCGTCCGCGCTGTAGCGCAGGACCTCCCGGCCGATCACAGGCCTCGGCCCGAGCTCGGCCTCCTTCAGGCTGAGCAGCTTTCGGTACAGGGAGTCCAGAGCCGCTCTGTCCACGACGTTGTCGGTGAAGAGGGTGTAGGCCTCGACGTCCCTCTTCTGGCCCAGCCTCCAGACCCTGCCGATCCTCTGCTCGAGCTTCACGAGGCTCCACGGGACCTCGTAGTTCACCACCACGCTCGCCACCTGGAGGTTAAGCCCCTCGGCCGCGACGTCCGTAGCCGCGAGGATCCTGACGCCCGGATCCCTCTCGAAGGCCTCGCGGATCCTCTCGAAGGTCTCCCTGTCCCGTACCTCCGCGGAGCTGAGGCTCACGATGCTCCTGCTCCACTCCGGGCGCCTCTTCTTCAGCTTCTCGACCAGGTACTTGAGCGTGTCCCTGTACTCTGTGAACACTATGACCTTGGTGTCCCTGGAGTTCTCCAGCACGCTCTCGAGGAGGGACACCAGGGCGTCGAGCTTGCTATCGCCCTTCTCTATTACGGTACGGGAGATCTCCGCGAGCCTCTTCACGGTCCTCCTGTCCTCGTCCGTCAGCAGGGGCGATGTCATCTCGAGAAACTCGTCTAGTATCTCGTCCGGGTCCTCCTCGAACTCGTAGTCCTCGTACCCGGTGCCGAGGAAGCTCCTGACGCTCACTTCCAGCCTCCCAAGAGACCTTGCCGGTGCCCTCCTGAGCAGCAGCCTCTCGAACGTCTTCCACGCTGCGTACGGACTGGAGGTCGCTCTCTTGAGGACCACCACGGCCAAGAGGGGGATAACTCTCTCGCTCGTTCCCTCCTTGGAGCCGCTCTTCAAGCTCGCCAGCTCTCTCAGCTTTCTCCTCAGGAACTCCACGAGCTCTCGCGTGAACATCTTCTCTTCGTCGCTCACCTTCACGAGTATCGCGTGGAACGTAGCGTCCGTGAAGATCCTCCTTCCCTCCTCATAGACCCGGTTCACGTCCTCCTTAGTTCTCTTGAAGAGTATGGAGCCGTGCGTGGACTCGTAGAATCCCTTGCTGTCGACGTTGGTTCCCAGGGGGGTAGGCGATTGGGTCGAATAGAAGGTATATAAGCTTCGGCTAGGAAGCATCCTCGACGTCTGTAGAGAATACCTATCAAGGGTTTGAAACACCAGCAGGTAAAACATGGCGTCGGGCTGCCTTACACACCCTTAGAGTACCTACAAGGGTTTGAAACTTTAGGAGGTGTCAGCGTAAGGCTCGAGTCACGCGATAGAGTCCCCGCTCCTCTCCTCGAGTGGGACCGCGCGTTCTCACAGTGGGGGGCTATAGACGTACCCCGAACATCCGTGATACTCAGGAGGCCCGCACGAGCCCTCCTCCGTCCACTTAGCCCTCGGGAGGCTCGACCTCCTCCTCTGCCTCCTCCGCTTCGGCTTCGCCGCCGAGAATCCTTAGCAGCCTCCTGAGCTCGGCTAGCTCCTCGTCCGTGATCCCGTAGAGCTGAGCAACGGTCCTGTCGAGCTCGTCCTCTATCCTCTCGAGCTCGCTCCTGGCGCTCCCGTCCTTCCCGGAGTGGACCAGCTTGGCGAGCTCGTGGGCCCTCCTGGAGAGCTCGGCTATCCTCCTGTGGACTGGGTTCCTCGGGTCGAACCTCGGTACCCTTACGTTCTCGAGTACGTGCGTCTCCTGCCTGAGCTCGTATGTGTACGAGGCTACGATGGCCCTCGCGATGCTGGAGTTCAGGATCCCGGAGAGGTAGTACGCTTCGTCCGGGCTCTGGAACGGGACGAGTATGGTGGAGTCGTCAGGTATAACCGGCTTGCCGCTCTCGTCCGGCCCCACGACAGCGCACGCGAAGCTGACGGCCTTGCCGGTGATGGCGCCGGCGATGCGCTTCCAAACGACCTTGTAGGGAGCGAAGGTATAATCTCCAACGTTATCTACGATGTAAAACCTCTGATAAAGCTCCTCGATTAACCTATTCATTTCCTCCTTAAGCTTGTCAACCTCTTTTGACTTACCCATTTGTTCACGGATTTCACGTATCCGTTTTTGAATGGAGAGGAATGGTTTTATCGCCCTCCAGACAAGCTCGTCCCTGAAGCTGTACAGGTATGCATAAGTGTTCGGGAATCTGAGCTTGAGATCGCTTTCGTGTAAAGGCCTGCCATCCTCCTTATGAGGTAATATGATGTACCTGTTCTCGGAGCTTACATACCATTTCTTGACGTCTTTGCCTCTAATTAGCGGATAGACGAAGTCGGGTTCGATCGCGGTTTCGACCTGCTTGACTTTCTTCTTCTGCCCGGACTCGGGCGGGTTTGTTATTACCAGCCTACCGTCTGGCAACTTCCCCAGGATCTTGATGAAGTAGACCTGGTTAAGGGCCGGATGGGCCCCCTCGTGCGCCACGTACACAGATTCCCCTATGACTTTCTCCACGGCTTTGCGAGACTTCGGCGTCACCTGCATCCACGGGCTGCCCGGATCGGCTCTGTCTATGGAAACCATGACAGCGTCGAATCTCTCCGCAATTTTCAAAACATCCTCTAGAGGCATGTCCGTGGGCACGGGTCTTCCCGTCTTGCTGACCCATATTACGTGCTTGATCCCCCTCCTGTTCTCGCCGATGGCGTCCTCCAGTCTCCTCCTCCTATCCGGATCCCCGCACCCACCCAGTTCGCAGACCTTCTCAACGACGACCATGGAGACCCTGTTCACCGCGCCCTCGAAGGGATACAGGGTCACCAAGTCGTGGACTATGTGAGCCCTCGTGTTGTACACCAGGAACCTCCTGAAGCCCGCGCCAGCCTGCGATTTGAATACCGTGAACGGCATCAGGAAGCCGAGCTTCCCGCCCTCCTTCAGGTAGAGGTCGAAGCACCTCGCAAGGAAGAGCATCGCGAGGTCCCTCTTGAAACCTGTCCCCTTTCCGAGCAGACCGTACTTTAGCCACAAGTCTTCGCTGACCCTTCTATACGACTCTGGGAGGTTCTCCCAGTTCACCCACGGTGGGTTGCCGACCACGTAGTCGAACTTTCCCTTAAACAGCGGTGCGAAGGCGTTCCTTATGACCGGTACCCAGACGTTGTCCTTCTGCCTCGCTTTGAGCTCTAGGAGCGCCTCGTACAACCTGACTAGCACGGGTAGGTCCGGGTCGCCGATCTTCCCTCCGAACCTGGTCCTCAGCAGCCCCTTGAACGCCTCGACTTCCTTTTTGATCTTCTCTCCGACCTCCTTTTCGGTCTCGTTCCTCGGTGGTCCGAAGACCTTTAGGCAGGAGGCGATCTCTTTCAGGACCCCGCTCAGTAGCCCGCGCTCGACAATGCTCTTGGGTATCGGGAACTCCCCGGCCGCTGTCCTGAGCAGATATACGAGGGTTTCGATGGTTTGCCTTTCCTCGGACCCGCTGAGGTGCTCTTTCTCTTTGAGTACCACGGAAGCCCTCCCCTCGATCATCGTAGAATCCGTCAGGTAGACCGGAATCTCCCTCGCGCCGCGAACCCGGGCGATCAGGTCTATCGCCGCTAGGAGGTAGTTGGTCCTGGCCGCCAGCACGGCCAGGGGGTTCAGGTCGTAGCCCACTACGTTCTCGAGCACGTACTTGGCCAGCTCGTCGGTCAGATAGCGCTCCTCGGCGTACCTCTTGAGCCTCTCTATGTAGCGCACGAGGAAAGTCCCGGAGCCGCAGGCGGGGTCTAGGACCCTTATCTTGAAGGGCTTCAGCGGGTCCTCCTTCCCCATTCTCCTGAGGTCCTCGAGGCTGAGGCCGAGCTCGTCGAGGACTAGGTCGGCGAGCCAGTCGGGTGTGTAGTACTCCCCGAGCTTGCGCCTAACGCCCGGCGGGACTAGATCCTGGTATAGCCCCTTGAGGAGGTCTCTGGCGAACTCGGGGCCCAGCTGCGTGGTCGGCGGCTCATACTCGGAGAGCCTCCTGGCGATCTCTGCTATACAGTCGGCCAAGGCTCCGTCTAGCTCGTCAACATACCACGAGAAGTAGTCCCCCTCCAGGAAGTTCTCTATACCCAGCAGGTCCCTGAATTTGCCGCCGCTCTCGAGCTCCCTGAGAGACTCCTTTAACCCCTCGACACCTCCTCCGCTGTAGGCGTCGACGAGCTCGTCGGCGTAGGACCTCAGGAACCTGCCGCTGCCGTACAGGTAGGCGAGCTCGGCCGCCAGGAGCTTCATTACGAGAGCGTAGTAGGTGTGGACGGAGAACAGGAGGGAGTCGCGGTCCACAGTGCCCGGGATCTCGCACTTCCTGGCCAGCTCCTGCAGCTCCCCCAGCTTGCCCGCCTCGTAGCCGGTGGCCTGCTTGAAGAGCCTCTTCCAGTCCTCGAAGAGGAGCCCGGTCTTTCTCTTCGGTCCCTCACCGAGGCTGCTCCTGAGCCTCAGGTAGAGCGCTTTGATAGTCCTCCTAGCGAGGGCAGACTCGAGGCCGAACTCTTTCACTAGCTCGTCCGCGTCCAGGGCCTTCCTCTTCAGCCCCCTCAGGGCTTCGGCGAGCCTGGTTACGGTCTGGCCGTCTATGTCGTACGGACCCATCAGAAGCCATCGGTCCTCCGGGGGCTTGTGGACTTCTCGAGGGCTGTACCTGACAAAGGCTATCTTGTCGCTTAGGATGACGCCCAGGTACTTGCTCCACTCCTCCTCGCTGGGGGCCAGCCTCTTTATGTTCTCCACTACCTGTTCTTTGGCCCTGTTTATGCCCCTCTCGGTCGACAGCTTGCCCGGAGCCTTGAACTCGATGTAGACGTGACCGTAGAGAGCGTCCAGCCGCCTGCCGGAGACCAGCCTGTACTCGTACTTGACGTCCCAGGAGAGCCCGAGGGGCTTCAGTATCTGCTCCTCGATGCACCAACCCGCCCTGTGCTCGAGCTCCCTCTCGTTCCGGGCCCCTTCGGCGGCCTCCCTGAGGCAGGCCACGACGTTGTCTACATCGGGCTGGGCGGTGCCCGCTCTAGAGCTCCCCTCACCAAACCCCAAGCGGTTACCCACCTCTGGACCCTCGCTCCGGAACCGGGCGCGGACTCGGGAAGCCTCCCCCTATTCGAGATACTGCGGTAAAAGTTAAATACCCTAAAGCACTTCGGACACCGGAATATCCCGACCTAGTGGAATCAGAATCTCTAGGGATCCCTCGGCAGCTCAAAAGCTACTCAGCTTACCCTCGAAGCCGCAGGACGGACACCTCGGCGTGCCCTCCTCAGAGCCTCTCTTTTATCCCCCGTTTAAGCTTCTATCCATGGGGAAGGGGCTAGGTGGGAACCGCTCCTTTTCGGCACCGTAGGGATCCGAGCCGGCCGTCACGTCTATCACGAACAGCAGGATGGCCCCGACGAACAGGATGATGTAGGCGAGGACGAAAACGGTAAAGGCAATCCCGCGCATGGTCTCTCGGAAGACCGGGAAGCGGTCGGAGAGAACGAAGAGAGTAGCGGCGAATATCTGGAGCGCGACGCAGAAGAGGTAGAACCGGATCCCCTGCCCATCCTAAACCCCACCGGCCGGGCTCCTGGAGCCTGTGGACGCCCATAGCGCGCGCTCAGCCGTCTCGGTCAGCACTCTCACCTCCTCCTCGGGGATCTCCTCTTCCGGGTAGAGCCTGGACTCGGCCAGGTAACCCCTAAGCCTAGCGACGATCTCCTCGGGGACTCTCATCCCCACCGTCTCCCTCTTCCTCGCTGCTACCACCAGGACCCTGTTAATCCCGACCCTCCCTCCCCTCGTGACGCTCCTCGTCGGGTGCTCGGACGGGAACGGCACGATGGCGGTCACCGAGAAGCCCGACTTCGCGAGTGCCCGGGCTACGGCGTCCCAGGCCTCCATGCTCCTGTGGCTGAACCAGAGGATCAACAGACCGTCGTCCCTCAGTACCGCCCTAGCCTCCCTCAGAGCCCTCTCGAGCTTGGCCTCGTAGGCCCTCCCGTCCCCCCTCCTCGCCACGATCTCGCTTGACCTCGGCACCCTCCAGCTGGTCGGCTCCCAGTCCACCAGGACCCTCCTGCCGAACAGCAGCGGCAGAACCGGCTCGAGCATTACCCTTAGGAGGGGCCAGAAGAACTCGGAGAAGTCTCCGTACGCGTGCTGGTCGTAGTAGGGCGGGTCCACGTTCACTACGTCGATCCCCCCGAAGTGTCTCGACATCTGGGTAGCGTCGCACATGTAGGTCTCTACCAGGTGCCCTCTGCCCTCGAGCCTCTCCGCTAGCTCCCTGACTACCGGGCATATGCCGCCGGCGGTCCTGCCCGCGCTGTCCGGCTCGAAGACCCAGGCCAGAGTGCGGTGCGGGACAACCGCCTCGGCGTAGATCCCCTCAAGCCTGAGCTTCCTGAACTTGTAGTAGGAGCCCGCGCTGTCCCTCACTGTCAGGGTGTTGTGGTTCCAGGTGGTCACCACGGAGTTGAAGTCGGCCACCCTGTCGACCCCTAGAGCGAGGTAGAGCCCCACGGCGGCCCCGAACTCCCCCTCCTCGACCAGCTCCCCTACTCTCCTCCTGACGTACGAGACCAGGACGTCTAGTGCCAGTGCCTGCCTCGGGCTGAACAGAGCCCTGTAGCTCCCGAGGGGCAGGACGTCCGAGAAGACCTCGTTGTCGACAGGTATGGGCACGTCGGGCACCGAGAGGGAATCCAGTCTCGAGAGGTAGGCCGAGTAGGCCCTCTCCAGGAGCTCCGCGTCCCTCTCCTCGGGCACCCTGAACCCCCTTTGGGTCTGGACGGCGGCGCACCTGTGGACTACCCCGTAGAGCTCCGACCTCCCGCCCATCACCTCCCCGTGCTGCTCCATCCACAGCCTCAGGAGCTCCCTCCTCGCGGAGACCTTGACTGCGCCCCTGACCAGCCTCACCGAGCCGTCCTCCCCTACCCTCGCGTGCTCCCTGCTCGAGAGCTGGACGGCGTCCTGCAGGGGGATTACCCGGCCCCCCACCCTCACCTGGCGCAACATGATGTAGCCCTCGGCACCGCTGTCGTAGTAGGGGGACAGCTCCCTGGTAGCGTAGTCCATCAATCTCCTGACCTCGTCGACGAGCCTCCTCCAGAGCTCGAGCCCGTACCTGGCGGGGAACTCTACCGTGGCCCTCAGTATCAGGTAGGCGACGGGGTTGTAGTCGCAAGCTATGGCTCTCATCCCGAGGAGAGCGGCCTCCAGGGGTATCGTGCCACCACCTGCCATCGGGTCCAGGACCGTGACCTCCCTCCCGACGGCCCTGCGGACCGCCTCGGTGTCGGGCTGGACGTAGGATATGAGGGGAGGGTATCCTCTAGATACTGCTTCAGCTAGCCTCTCCCTCGCGAACCCCATAAGTCTCAGGAACTCCTCGGCGCTCGTATCGGGGGGGAGAGCTGCCGCCAGGTTCAGTGCTCTGGCGACAGACCTGGGCCTCCTGGCTAGCCACGGGTGTAGGCTCCTTATCTTCGGGTCGTAGAAGTCCCTCCCCCTACACTGTAGCCCGAGCTCCCTGCACCTGGCCAGGTACGCCGGGACGGGCTTGAAGCTCATCTCTATGGCCGCGTCCCTGCTGACCTCCCGGATCGGGATCCAGCTCTCCAGCATCGAGCCCGCGGCAGTCCCCGGCTCCACACTCCCACCCTATTCGGGCGGTCTTCCTTAATGCGGCCAGGCTCTGCCCGCTCCCGGTGCCCAGGGCTCTCTAGGCAGTGCGGTCGGGTCGGCGGCCCCGAGCGTCTGGGAGAGGTCTCCCCGGTCGACCGGGCGGTGCGGTCGGGCGGAGTGCTCTGCGTTCACCGCTTCCTCGGGCGCGGTCTCACTCTGACGGTGAACGCAGACCTCTTCCCCTTCGGGCTTACGCCCTCGTAGTACTGGAACACTCCTCCGCACTTGGGGCACTTGAGCCTGTAGACCGCGTAGAACCTGAACCTCCACGGGCTCCTGGGCTGCTCGAACGAGGCCAGGTCACCATCGAACCCGCAGTAGGGGCACTTTGGCATACCCGCGCGTCCCCGGAGCTCCTCTACCTGCTTCTATTTATATGCACTGCCGGGAGGCCCGGGGCGGCGGGAATCGGCGGGCAACGCTCTGCCCGCTCGGACCGCGAGGGGTTCCGCCTGGGCCCCTTGCGGACGTGAGGGCAGAGGAACTCTCTTGCCTGAGCTCGGTGTGGATTTGCCGGTGCGGCTCGCTAAATCTCTCGATGTCCTTCCTCTCGAGTCTCTAGGCTAGGTCTCGAAGGGCTTCCACGGCAAGTCCCGCTCTTGGTCTTTCACCTCCATCTCGCTCCACTGGCCGTAAGGGATCTCCACCCTAAATGTTATATCCCCGCGCTCGAGAGCGTCCTTGAAAGAGCTGCCGGGTACGACGTGAAGTTCCGGGCTCCTCAGAGCGTTCGTAACTATGTAGACAAACGTCTGCTCGGGCTTCTCTATTAAGAGGAGGAACTGGTTCGAGGTGAGGGTAATGCCGGGCTCGACCTCGCTGCTCCCCTTGACCTCTATGAACTTGGTACCTCCGTTCAACATCTTGGACTCGATGTCGTACCCTCTCTCCTCTGAGCGAGCAACCTCGCGCACGTCGCTCGCCGGGACTCCGCAGACCTCGATCTCGTACCTGCGTGCCACCAGCACCGCGATCCTCTCGATGGCCCTGGACCTCTCTTGCCGGAACCTCTCGCCCACTCCGAGCTTCTCGAAGAACTCCCGCCACCTCGCTACCTCCGCTCGCGATGCGCCATTGACGAACACGGGGTCCAGGAACTCGAGGTCTCTCCAGTCGAGGAGCCCCTCGCGGACCAGCCTCTCTACGTCCTCCTCGGGCTCGTACTCGCTCGAGAGGAGGACTCTTCTGGGGTTCAGCCACTTCCCGCTCTTGGTCGGAACCCTCACCTTACCCTCAAGTCTCTTCGGATCTTCCAGGATCTTCTCGTCGTAGGCTCTTTTCAGCTTCTCCAGCGCGTCGACCTTATCCCTGTAGCTAGCGGAGGGGCTCGCGAACACCTCGAGCAGCCTCTCGATTCCCTTCTTCTCGATCTCCCCCCTGACGTCCTCGGGCCTGAGCTCGACCACCTTCCCGATCTCCCTGAGGTACCTCAGGACCGGCTCGGTGCGCTGCTCGGGGTGGAGGAACCGGTACCTCCCGGGGAGCTCCTTCTTTGCGAGCTCCTCGAGGCTCTCTGGAGCCACGTAGACCACCTCGCTCCGCGGAACGGTTTGCCCCTGCTCGTCCAGGACCCACTTCCACGTGCGGTCTGCGTACTCGTCCCTAGCAATCCTCTTAGAGCTCTCGGGGAGCGCAGACCATTCCTTTGCTAGGGCCTCCAGGAGCTTTCGCCCGAGGGGAGACCTCGCCAGCTGCTCGACCGAGCTCTCGTCAACGTGCTTCAGCAGATCTAGGGCCGACCGGACTTCGGCCTTCGGCACAAGCTCCTCCGGTAGCCAGGCGTACGGGTGCACAGGCCTTTTCCCGGTGAGCTTCTCGACGAGTTCTGCCCCCAATAGCCCGAGGAGCTTCCCGTCGACTTTGATGGCTCTATCCTTCGAGACGTGGTCTCCCAGCGCATCGGGGATGTAGTCGCCGCGCTTCAGCTCTTCTCTCAGCTTCTTCACCAGGTGGTCACCGACGATACCTGGGGCTCTCCCGTGGAAGACGCGAGGAATGGAGTACCTCCACTGGGGGTGCGACTTGAAGTAGGGGATGATGGTCTCCACTACGAACCTGTAGAGCTCGTCCAGGAGCCACTTGTTCCACTTAGCCTCCTGGTGCATCACCTCGCGACCTGGAGTCACGAGGAAGTCGGCGTGGACCAAGAACCAGATCTTGTATTCCTCCTCGCGCAGCGGCAGGTAGCTGAAGACCCCGAACTTCACTCCTCCCTGCCTCAGGTAGGCTATGTCCCCCTTCTCGTCGACCATGAACGCTACGGCTATCTCCCGCCTCTCTACAGCGTCCCTCCCCCACTCTCTGGTGACCGGATCCTCTCTGACCTCCCTCGGAACCTCCACCACTTTTCGAAAGACCACCCAGCGCTCGACCCTGCCGCCTCCCTCTACAAGGACGTACTCCTCGAAGGGCTCCCTTGTTCTGGGAGGCTTCCCCTCCCTCCTCAACACCCTCGCGCCGCCGTCCCAGGAGAGCTCGACCTCGCGCAGGTTGCGCAGGAAGAGCAGGAGGTGCGGGTCGAGCCCCTCGAGCTCCCTCCTCACAGTGCCGATCCACGGAGGGTCTACCGGCACCAGGAAGCAGGTGTTCCAGGCCTCCGCCTCCCCGGACACCTCCTCCGGGACTCTCTCGAGCCACACGGGGGTTATCTCCCAGGGGACTTTCCCGGGGTCGTAGCCCTGCTGCCCCCAGTAGTCCCTGTCGAACTTGAACCTGTAGGGGCGCGAGACCACGTGGGGGCTCGAGGATATGAGGAACACCGACTTGAAGCCGGCGCCCAGGTAGCCGAGGTACTCCCTGGGGTCCTTGGAGGACCTCCCGATCGAGCATATGGCCACCACGTCCTCCCTCGAGAACGGCCTGCCGTCGTTGCAGACTACCAGACTCCCGCCGCGCAGGACTGCCTTCAGCCTCCTGGCCCCGGCGTCCTCGGCGTTCTGGACGAACTCGAGCAAGAAGTGGCCCCTCCTCTCGAAGCTCTTCTTCACCAACCCCAGTGCCTGCGCGAGGTTGGCCCTCACGGACTCGCTGCTGCCGAGGTAATCCCGCTGAATACTTTCGATGTGTTCCCTAGCTGCTGCCTCACTAGATATTCCGCTAACCAGAGGAGCCACCTCGATAAAGCTTTCTTTGAGAGAAAATAAAGCTCGAATTCTGTGCTATCGGCTCGCAATGCCCGGGAGGCGAGAACGGAGCGACGCATATATACGGGGAGACCGAGGAGGTGCCGGGGCTTCTACTGTGAGCGAGAGGAGGGTTGTGAGCAGGAGCGTGGCGATCGCACTTGGGGTACTGTGCGCCGTCCTGGCGGCCGGTCTGGCGTGGACCTCGATGAGCTACACCTCGTCGCTGCGGGAGAAGGAGGCGGTAATAGACTCGCTACGCGCGGAAATAGCGAGCAAGGACTCGCGAATAGGGGAGCTCGAGTCTGAGGCAGAGAGCCTGCGCGGTAAGATTGCAGAGCTGAGCGCTGAAGTCGAGAAGCTACGGAGCCAGATAAACGAAAAGGACAGAATCATCGCCTCTCTGAGTTTGCGGATAGGGGAGCTCGAGTCTGAGATCGAGGGACTACGGAACCAGGTGAAGGAGAGGGAGAACATCATCGCCTCTCTGAGCTCGCGGATAAAAGAGCTCGAGTCTGAGATCGGGAGTCTGAGGAGCTACATAGACCGGCTTGAGCGAGAGGTGAGGGAGCTCAGGAGCATCGTGAACCTGGAAAAGAAGGAGGTCTGGGTCGACTATTACGTCGTAAGCCAGCCGGCCGGGTACTGCTCGTACTGGGTCTTCTCCGCGAGATACGCCGGGTACATTAGGGTCTACGTCCACTCATCGACCTCAACAACGACGTACGTCTACGCAGAGTGGTCCGCCTACGGCGCCTACTATTACAGTGAGGTGCGCGTTGGAGCGAGCGGAACCGCGACCTTCCCGGTCCTACCAACCCTTCGCGTAAAAGTTGGGGTTTGTAACAGAGAGTTGTTTGCTGGAGTTACTCACGTCGTGTCGATAGTGTACCATTACTAGAAACTTTTTTACTGAAACCGGAAAGCTAAGAGCGCGCTTTCTGCGATTCCTCTCCTGCCCAGGATAGCCCGGTGGCGGAGCCTCTTTGAGCAACCGTGGAGGAGGCCCGCAGCAATAGGGCCGTGCCTCTCGGAGGTCCGCACGCTAGGTGATGCTGGCGAACAGCTCGTCCCCGAGGAACTCAGCGAGATCTCTACGACCACGGCTTCAGAGAAGAAACATCGAGCGGTTTACGCTTCGACAGAACCCTCCAGCAGAGCAGAACGAGGCCCTTGCCGTCATCGCTGCCCGGGAGTGGTGAGCTCGGAGCTGGAGGGATGTGACCAGAGCATGGAGCCTGAACGTCTCTCCCGGAGTGCGGTAGTTAAGACTGCGACCTAGATGACCAGCTCCGCAGAGCATGCCGGGGTTTCCACTAGTCCCCAGGGCGCCTTGCGTTGCGAGGTTACGCAACGGCGGAATCCTCCACCGAGCTCGAGACCATGTGCTGCCGAGAGCTCGTGAAACTACGGCGCCACGTCTGCCATGGGTCTGGTGTAGAAGGGGGGCTCCCGCAGAAGGACTGGGGTCGCGAGGGAAGCGGGGTCGTCCAGCGAGAGCCCCGGAGGGGCCCGGAAGTCCCGATCCTGTCTGCTGGACTTATCTGAGCGGGCCGCGCGGAGGGCGCAGGTGGAGCCCGTGGGCTCGGGAGTCCCGGTCGAGGTGAGGATCGGGCAGGGGTTTGAGGACATCGTCGAGAGCATCCGCAGCGCTAAGAAGAGGGTCTGGGTCGTGACTCCCTGGCTATCACCCGAGTACGCTAGGCTCCTCGTGGAGAAGGCCTCGGAGGGGGTCGACGTGAGGGTCTACACGACGGACGACCCCCTGCCGGCGCACCGGAGGGCTCTGAGGGAGCTCGTAGAGGAGAGGAGGGTCGTCGTAAGGCCGGCTAGCCGCTCGATGAGGCTGCTGGCGCTCGCTCTGGTCGCCCTGGGAGTCCCCGCTCTCCTCGCCGCGGCGCCCCTCGGGGTCCTACTGCTCGTCGCCGCTGCCGCGGTCTACCGCCTGGGGATGGAGAGGTACTCGGTCAGCTACATTCCCAGGCTGGGTGAGGGGAGGCTCGCGGTATTCCAGAGGGAGGCTGGCCGCGCTATCCACGCCAAGGTCTACGTGATCGACGGCAGGGCAGCCGTCGGCTCTGTCAACCTGACGGAGAGTGGTGTGAGGGACAACGTCGAGTGCCTGGCCTGGATCGACGACCCCCAGGTCGTCGAGAGGGTAGCTGCGGAGCTGGAGTCCCTGGAGGAGAGGCTCAGGCTACGAAAGGCTCCCCTGGACGCGGTCCTGCGGGAGGCCCTCCCCGCCAGGAGGAGGTAGTCTCTGCGGGAGACCGGCTAGCCGCGCGGTGGCGAGCCAGCTCGGTGCGGACAGCGGCAGCGCTCCTTCTCTGCTGGGCGTCGAGGTGGGCGGAGCCTGTCCCGTGCCGCTCCGCTGCTTGGGGACGCCCATTCTCGAGGTCTGCGGGCTCCTCGGAAGCTGAGGAAGGTGGTAGGCCCCGTGGGGACCGGGGCGCCCTCTCCGTCCCCGCTCAAGGGGGTGAGGGACCTTGGACCGGACCCGACTCTGGCCGCGGGGCGGCGGCCGCCACGCTCGAGAGCAGTCCTCCTCGAGGGCGTTGGGCCGTTTGGCGGGGTGGAACCACTATTGAACGTTCAATAAAGTTGATTAGCTCGCGGGGCTCACCGCTGTCGGTGGCCTAGATGAAGCTGGTGGACTCGTACGAGTTCCTCGAGAGGCTAAGAGACCTCATCTACTCGCTCCTGGAGCTCAGGGACAGGGCCGCGGAGGAGGGCTTGGAGATAGTCCCGCTGCGCAGAGAGACCCCGCTGGTGAGGTACGGCGTCGTCTCGACCCTCAAGGGCGGCGTCATAATGGACGTGACCAGCGAGGAGCAGGCGGGCATCGCGGAGGACGCGGGTGCCGTCGGGGTGATGGTGCTGGACAAGCTGCCGTACGACGTGAGGGCGGCCGGAGGGGTCGCGAGGACCGCAGACCTCAACGTAGTCCTCAGGGTCATGGAGTCGGTGGGCATACCCGTCTCGGCCAAGTGCAGGATCGGGCACGCCGAGGAGGCGAGGCTCCTCGAGAGCGTGGGGGTCGACCTCATAGACGAGAGCGAGGTGCTGACCCCCGTGGACGAGAAGAACCACATCGACAAGTGGAGCTTTAGGGTGCCGTTCGTCAACGGCGCGAGGAGCCTCCCGGAGGCCCTGCGCAGAGTCTACGAGGGGGCCTCGATGATGAGGACTAAGGGCGAGGCGGGGACCGGGAACGTGGCCGAGGCGGTGAAGCACATGAAGCTCGTCAACAGGGACATCGCGACCCTCAGGGGCTACCTGCTCTCGGGAGACTACGAGGCGGTCTGGTACTACTCGAAGGAGAACAGGGTGCCCTACGAGCTGGCACTCCTCACCGCCAGGCTCGGCAGGCTTCCCGTGGTCAACTTCGCGGCGGGCGGCATAGCGACCCCGGCCGACGCGGCGCTCATGATGTGGCTCGGCTCCGACGGGGTCTTCGTGGGCTCAGGGGTCTTCAAGAGCCAGGACCCCGAGAGCAGGGCGAGGGCCATAGTCCTCGCGACCTCGCTCTACGACGACCCGGAGACGGTCGTCGAGGCCCAGAGGATGGTCTCGGAGAGGGCAGCCATGGTGGGGATAGACGTCAGGACTCTGAAGCCGGAGCAGCTCATGCAGGTGAGGGGTGAGTAGGGTGGTCCGGGTAGGCGTGCTGTCCCTCCAGGGGAGCTTCCTCGAGCACGTGGAGATGCTGAGGGAGGTCGGTGCGGAAGCGGTCGCGGTCAGGCGCGCGGCCGACCTCGGGGGGCTCGACGGACTGGTGGTGCCGGGTGGAGAGCCCACCGCCCTGGCGAGCCTGGTCAGGGCGAGGGGACTGGAGGACTCGATCAGGGAGCTGGTCGGCAGCGGGGTGCCGACGATGGGGACGGGCGCGGGCTCGGTCCTCCTGGCGAAGAGGGTGGTCGGAGCGGGCAGAGCAGAGAGGGCCGTCCTGGGCCTGATGGACGTGGCCATCGTCGGGAGCGCGCTCGGCAGGCGGGCGAGCTCCTTCGTCGCCGAGCTCGACCTCGAGGGGGTGGGCAGGGTGAGGGCGGCCTTCCTGAGGTCTCCGGCGATCGCGGAGGCCTGGGGATCGGCGAGGGTGCTGGCCTACGCCGACTACCCCGGACTGGGGAGGCTCGGGGCCGCGGCGCTCCAGGGCTCCCTGCTGGCCCTCACCTTCCACCCGGAGCTGACTAGAGAGAGGAGGGTCTACGGCTTCTTCCTATCCATGGTGAAGAGGTAGCCTGGCGGGGAACCCCCTTCTTCTGAAAAAACTGCTGCTACCCGAGCGTTTTCCCCAGTCCGCCGCCGGGGCCGCGGGGGCGGTCTGCCGCCGGTCACCAGCGGGTTGTCGGGAGTCCAGCCCGCGGTAGCCGGGGCTCCCGCAGCGTCACGGCGGCGCCTCTTGGGCAGGCGAGTAGATCAGGAGGAGCCCGGCGGTCAGGGGATCGGCGGGCAGAGCCGAGCCCTCCGGTATGTAGAAGTAGAGGTCTAGCTCGAGCGCTTCACTGGGACCCAAGACTGCGGGTCCCGCGGTGCCAGCCTGCGTTAGGTCGGCGCATACGATGTAGGTTCCGGACTTCGGCTCCGGGACTGGCCAGCCCTCCAGGTCTCTGATGGCGCCCTGCTTGTACACGCAGACCATGGCCGCGCTGCCGAGGGGCGGATCCAGGGGCGTCGCGACCTCTATGTACACGTAGTAGGCCTTGTCGTCCGAGTTGAGCACCCTGGCCACGTC
>CALJEN010000003.1 GCA_938073905.1 uncultured Sulfolobales archaeon
TAGTGGAGCTCGAGATCTGGTCGCTGCCCGAGGCCACGTCCCCCGTCTACTGGTGGATAGCGCAGTACATCAAGACCGAGGCCGAGGCCATAGGGCTGAGGGCTACGGTGAAAGCTGTAAGCACCAGGGAGCTGGACGCGGCGAGGAGCGCCGGGATAGTGCCCTCCTGGGTCAGTGGGTGGGCGTTCGGCAGGTTCCCAACGTTCCTATATTACTTCTTCCACAGCAAGGAGCTGAGGCCGGGCGGTTGGAACGAGTATAAGATTAACAACTCGAGGCTCGACGCCATCCTCGACAAGTTCTACTTCACCAAGGACATCAGGGAAGCACTGGAGTACGCGTGGAAGGCGCAGGAGATACTAGTCAGAGAGGAGATACCGTGGATACCGACGTACGTTTCAGTGGGTATAACAGCACTCGATGGAGTAATAGACCGAGATTCTATAGTGCTAGACTACGCGCCGCCCATGGTCGACAGCGTGGGTTTCTCGTGGTTCTGGTGGAGTAACGTCAGGTTCAAGGACAGGAGGTGGGGCGGGACTCTGAGGTACTACCACACGGTAGACATAACGACCTACCACCCAGCTCTCTACCGCTGGGCCAGTGAGGCGGACGCTATAAACAGGGTATACGGGTTCACTATGATCACCAGGCCCGATGACATATATGACGAGCCTAGGGTACCCCTCTTCATAAAGTACTTCGCCATCGACGAGGTGGAGTACGGGGGGCAGAAGGCCTACAGGTTCACGATAACCCTGATGGAGGGGGTCAGGTGGCAGGACGGGGTGGAGATGACGGCCGAGGACTACGCCTACACGATACTGAAGTTCGGCAGGGAGCTGAAGACGAGGAGGTACTACGGGCCGGACATAGACCAGATAATAGACATCAAGGTGGTGAACAAGACGACCCTGGAAATATACTTCAGGGACTACGGTTGGATCGACCCGTATGGGTACTCGGAGTTCCGGGTGCTCCCGAAGCACATATTCGAGAGGCTGCCTAACCCGCTGGAGGACCCGTCGACCCTGCCCCACCCGACGGTGCCCGGCCTGACGGCGATGGTGGGTCAGGGACCCTTCGTGCTCGTTAAGAGAGAAATACTATACGCGGAGCTCGTCTGGAACCCGTGGTACTTCTGGAGGCACCCCGATAGGACGGTCAAGTTCGAGAGAGTGGACGTGCCGGCCGAGGTCGGAGAGGGAGCGCCGTTCAAGGTCTCCGTGACCCTCGCGGACTACCTGGGTGCCAGGGCCACTAACGCCACCGTGACGGTCAGGCTCGTGGGCCCGATGACCCTGACCCTGGCCGCGGCCCACGCGGGCGGCGGGGTCTACGAGGCCACGGTGCCCGGCCTGAGGGCTGGCTCCTACGCGGTCGAGGTATACGCGGAGCAGCCTATAATGAGGTGGTCGGTGGGCAACACCTACAGGGCTCACCTGACGGTCTCCACTGCGGTCGGTCTAGGCCCGGTAGGGCCGGTGGTCGAGAAGCCACCAGCCGTGGTCGTCGAGATACCGGGCATACCGCCGGTCGAGATAGCTCCTCCGCCCGTGATAGCTCTCGCGGCTCCGAAGGTCGAAATGATAACGCCGGTCGTCACCCTTGAGTCCACCGAGGCAGTCCCCGAGGCCGGGGAGGCAGTAGAGGGGGTTGCTCCCGCTACGATGTCCTACGCTGCCGTCGCCCTGGCGGTAGTAGCCCTCGGACTGGCCGCCGTAAAGAGGAAGTGAGAGGTCGAACAGACGCGCTTTTTGTGATCTTCCGTCCACCGTCCCTGATCTCCCAGGAGCAGGTCGGGACATCGCTAGCGGCCGAACTCCATCAAAATTTTTAAGTCACTTCGCAGTAGGGTCTGGGGAGCCCTAGTGGGAGCTGGAACCTTCATCGCTAAGACCGGTGTGAGACTGCTGGGGACGTATCTCGTGGTGGTGATGCTGTACTTCATAGTAGTCAGGGTGCTGCCTGTCGTCGCTGCTGGGGGCAACATGGCAGCGGACCCGCTCCTAGCGGCGCTGAGGAGGACCGCGGAGGATCCGCGGTTCAGTCTATGGATTGAGGAGACCATCAGGAGGTTCGGTCTCGACAGGCCGCTGGTTCCCGACCAGCTCCTGGTATACCTCAGCAGAGTCCTCGTCTTCGACTTCGGGATCTCGGTGTACACCCAGAGGCCCGTCCTCGACGAGATAGCGATCAGGCTGCCGTACACCCTCTCCTTCTACACCATAACGACGATAATGCCGATAGTCATAGGGTTCTACCTAGGCATAATCGCAGCGAAGAACAGGGGGAGGCCGCTGGACACGGCGATAGTCCAGACCTCGATAATCTCGAACATGCTTCCGGGGTGGCTCACTCTCCTGGTGATATACTACGCGCTGGCCTACCTGCCGAGGGTCACTTGGGGCACCTACATATTCCCGCTGCCCATCAGGCCTCCGGAGATCGGGATCAAAGACTGGGAGCAGTTCAGGTACCTCCTCTGGTACATGTCGCCGATGCTGCTGGCGGCCCTCATAGCCTGGTCGGGCGGCTGGATATACTACATAAGGCAGCTCGTCGTGTCCGAGATGGGCCAGGACTACGTGACCACGGCGCTGGCCAAGGGCCTCGACGAGAGGACGACCCTGAAGAAGCACGTGATACCGAACCTGAGACCGCCCATAGTGATCTCCCTGGCCTACACCATTCCCGGGATATTCGGTGGAGCGATAATATTCGAGATAATAGCGAACTGGCCGGGCATCGCCTACTTCGCCTACCAGGCCCTCCTCAACTGGGACTTCCCGGTGATGGCGGCGTTCTTCGTGATATCGTCCTTCCTCACGGTGGTGTCGCTGTTCGTCGCCGAGATAGTGCTGGTCGCGGTCGACCCGAGGGTCAGGACGGGTGGTTGAGATGGCGCGCGCTGCGGGCACCGCTAAAATAAAGACCGGGTTCTCCCTGACTCTAACCAGGCTCGCTGAGATCCTGGTCCTAGTGTTCAGGAAGAGGACTGCGATAATAGGGGTATCCCTGATGGCAATCTTGGCGATACTGGGAGGACTAGCGCCCGTGCTCACGCCGTACAGCCCGGCGATCAGGGAAGTGGTAGCCGGAGACTTCGCCGCTCCGGACTGGGCAGCGCCTCCCGACGTGGCCAGGAACATCAGGAAGACCTTCGCTGACTTCAGGGTGGAGAAGCGCGTAGTCGATGGGAACGTCAAGGTGAATATAGTTCGCACCAGCGGAGGCTTCGAAGTGGTCTTCGAGGGGGAGGGCTACGCCAGCCTGCTGATAGTGACGAAGGAGCAGCTGCACTACCCGTACGGACCAGCGAGGTCCATGGACGTTAGGATAGCCTTCAACGCCACCTACCTCGAGGGCAAGGGCGAGGCGTGGTACAACGTAGAGACCGTGCTCGTGAACCCGGACCTTATGGAGAGGGGCGAGAAGGTATCGCTGGAGGTCCCTCTCCCGGACGGCAGGAACATCACGCTCGAGATCCCGAGATGGACGTACTCCCTCTACGACATCGTGACAACCAGGGTCGGATGGATATACACGTACTTCAGAGGCCCGCTGAGAGTCTCGGCCCCCGTGGTGCTACCGAGCGCCGTGAGGAACATGGTCCAGCCGTACGTGACATCGATACCGGATCCCGCGCTCAGGGAGAGGGCGAGGGACAGGGTCGGTGCGATAAACGCCGCGAAAGAGCTGATACTGGAGAGGGACACCAGGATCTACGTGGCGGTCAACGTGACCTACTACTGCAACCCCATGGACTTCATGATGCAGTGCCGCAACGGTGCCCTGAGGGTTAGCTACGCTCCCGTGTCCCTGTGGATCAAGGGCGACGCGTTCGGGGTGCTGGGCACTACGGCCTACGGGAACGACGTGTGGACTCAGTTCCTCTACGGTGCCAGGAGCGCCGTGGTCTTCGGGCTCATAGTCGCTACCGTGACAACCCTCGTCGCGCTGGTCTTCGGGCTCGTCGCCGGCTACAGGGCCGGGACGTACACCGACCACTCGATAACCCTGCTGACTGACATAGTCTACTTCATACCAACGATACCCCTGGTCATGGTCGTCGGTCTAGTGTTCGGGAGGACGCTCTGGAACATCTTCGCCGTCCTCATAGCCCTCTCCTGGCCGGGTGGTGCCAGGATAATCAGGCAGTGGACCATGACTCTGAGGAGCAGCCTCTACGTGGAGGCCGCCAAGGCCCTCGGTGCGAGCGAGTGGAGAATAATGATCAAGCACATAGCTCCGCAGCTGGTGCCCTACCTCGCCTACAGGATCGTCATGTCCGTCCCCGGAGTGGTGTTCTTCGAGGCCGCTATCCAGCTGCTCGGCTTCGGAGACCCCGAGGCTGCGACGTGGGGCAGGATCATAAACGAGGCCTACTACCAGGGAGCGTTCCTGATGAACGCCTGGTGGTGGATAATACCGCCGATAGCCGGGCTCATAATGCTGGCAGCGGGCTTCGTGCTCTTCGGCATGGCACTGGACGAGATAGTGAACCCGAGGCTCAGGAGGTAGCGGACGGCCCGGTTCCGCGCTGCGGAGAGCTCGAACACCTTTTCCGTCCGCACTAATACCGGGGCACTCCAGCTATAATGGCTGGACCGGTTCTCGTGGCCGTATGCGTTAGACCGAGTCCCCGCATCGGTAGGCCTCCCAGTCCCGGTCGGGGGTTCGCGAGTGGATATATTTCCACCCGCTGACAGGATACTCGGGTGTGTCGCCTGGAGGATATCATAATACTGGCCGGGCTGGTGCTCGTAGCCATTCTTCTCATGCTCTTCTTGGAGCACTACAGGCCGCTGATACTGGCGACCCTGCTCGCGCTCCTGGCCCTCCCCGTCTACTGGTTTATAGCGTCCCTGGAGATAGACCCCCTCATGAGGATCGCTCTGCAGCTGATGGTATTCATGGCGATGTACGGCACTGTCCTGTACATGGTCTTAAGCTACCTCTACAGAATCAGGGCGAGGGCGTATGAGGTTAGGAGATAAGCTGAAGACGACGCTGCTCTGCTCAGCAGTGCTGGGAGTCCTCACGCTGCTCCTCAGCCACGCGATCCCCGAGCCGGTATACGCACCGGCGATCGCCGGGGTCGTAGCGGGGCTGCTCCTGACGCTGCTCGTCCTCAGATACGCGGGAGGCTTCTCCGACATAGCTGTGATAGGCATAATAGCAGCCCTCGTCGGGATTACGATATCGACCCTGACCTACTACACTATCATAGGCCTCCATCTGCAGGCCGCGAGCCACCGGACGGTCCTGGAATACTTGGTCATGATGTTGAGGTCCGGAGTGCTAATCGTTAGGTTCATAACGGACTTCGTCATGGGGCTCGCGACTCTCCTCACGTCGGCCGGACTCGTGGCAGTGCTGGTCGTTGGCGAGTGAAGGAGAGCTCCTACCTAGAGAAGGGATGCCGAGGGAAGCGGCGCCGCTCCTAGAGCCAGACTCCTCGATCTACGGGGCAGTCGGCCTCCGGTAGGCTAGTGAGGGAACCGTCCGCCCCGACTACGCGGCATGGCGGGACGTCGTCGTACAGCACCACCCCAGGGAATATCCTAGAGTAGGCACCTATCTTGACCCCCGGGTTTACGGACACGTTGACCCCGGTCTTAACGTGTCCACCGACCAAGGCCCCCAGCTTCCTCCTGCCCGTGGACACCTTGACCCCCTTGACCCTCATCCTGATCTCCCCGCCGTCGAGCCTCAGATTGGCCAGGACGGTTCCAGCCCCCAGGTTCGCGTGCTCGCAGACCACGGAGTCCCCTATGTACGATAGATGCGAAGCGTGGACTCCCTCCATCACCACGCTCGCCTTGACCTCAACAGAGAAGCCCACCCTGGAGCCGCTCAGTATCACGGTGCCCGGCCTCACGTAGGCGTTGGGCCCCAGCACGACGCCGTCGCCGATGTAGGCCGGCCCCTCGATGTAGGTGCCGGAGAGGACTTCGGAGCCCTCCCCCACGTAGACCGGACCCCTGATCCTAGCCCCCTCCTCGACTCTGCCGATGATCCTCTCTGTCCTAACCCTCTTCCTCAAGACCTCTACGCAGAAGTCGAGGTACCTCCACGGCCTGCCCAGGTCTCGCCAGTACTCCAGTTCGAAGACCCCCACCCGAGACCCCGATCTCGCGAGCATCCTGATGGCGTCGGTCAGCTCGTACTCACCTCTGGGGCTCGGCTCGAGCTTCTCCAGGTGCGCCGCTATGCCTGTGGAGAGTTTGTATATCCCGGCGTTGACGAGGTTCGAGACGGGCTGGGAGGGCTTCTCGACCAAGTCCCTGAGCTCCCCGCTCGGGCCGCAGACCAGAGCACCGTAGTCCCTGGGGTCATCGACGCGGAACGCGGCGACCAGGTAGGGACTTGGGCTCTCGGATATCCTCCTGAGGTCTTCGGGCGAGTAGACGGAGTCCACGTAGACCACCAGCACGCTCTCGCTCTTGACCGCCTCGAGCCCCTTGAGGAGAGCGTGTCCTGTCCCCAGGGGCCTCCCCTGGTCGACCACCTCGAGCTCGAACGGGTACCTCTCCCCGACCTCCCCGACCCTCTCCCGCACCTTCTCGACCATGTAGTTAGCGACGACGACCACCCTCTCGACGGCGCCGATCCTCTCGAGGTTGTCCAGGTGGTACTCCAGGAGAGTCCTGTCGACCACGGGGAGGAGGGGCTTGGGCCTCGTGTGCGTTATGGGCTCGAGGCCTCTGCCGAACCCCGCTGCCAGGATTACCGCCTCCAATACCTCAACCTAGCTGGATGTACTCCGCGCAGTTATATGGAGCCCCCACGGCGGTCGGCCCTAAGCCGAGAGGGCACGCAGAAGGAACCCGAGCAGGTCATCGCCGCCAAAGTAGATGATCCTCGCGATGCTCGAGAGCTCCCGCGAGGCGACCCGCGATGTCCTCGCCAGCTGGACTATGTCCTCGGCCGAGGCCTCGCCATGTGTCAGCCTGAGCAGCTCCGGGGACACCAAAGCGAACACGGGCTCGTGCCCCATTCTCTTCACTAGGTCTGCCACGATCCTCCCGGCCACCAGGTCTACCTCGGACTCCGGCGCGCCCAGGTACACGACCACGCTCCTCCCGACTACCCCCTCGGCCAGGAGCCTGAAGGACGTCCAGAGGGCAGACCTGTACTCCAGGGAGTGGTCCCGAGAGGCACCGCTCCACCGGATCCGCGAGAAGTAGTCCGCGAGGTCCGCTAGGTCGTCGGTGCTGCGGACCCTCACGTAAGCCGGGAGGTCGGGCGATGTCCCGGAGACCACGGACACCGCGACCTCCGCGCCCCGCCTGACGAGCTCGGCCGCGAGCCTCAGGGTCTCCCCGACCAGCACATCGAGGGCCCTGGACGCCCTCTCCAGGAACCCGCTCGAAACAGGGAGGACGAGGAGGACTCTCCTGTAGGCCTCCCTCTCGAACGTCTTCACAACGAGCTTCCCGGTTCTCGAGGAGGCCTTCCAGTCCACTCGCTTCAGGTCGTCGCCCGGTCTGTACTCTCTGTTCATGTAGAACTGCGTCCCGGGTCCGGGTCTGCCCACGCTGCTCAGGCCTACGTCGTAGGGGGCGCCCGCGCTCGTCGAGACCGGGGCCTCGCCCACCCTGGGTACCGCGCGCACCGTGGTGCCGGTCCTCAGGACCACGTCCAGCGTTGTGGCTAGTGCGGCTAGCCTGACGCGCAGAGCCACCTCCTCTATCCGGTGGCTACCGACCATGCAGAAGACCATAAGGGTCGTGCGGAGGGAGTCGCCCTCCCTCTTGGAGCTCGCCTCCAGGACTAGGACTCCCCTGCTCCCCGCGAGCTCGACCCGGAGGACCCTCGTCAGGGGGAAGACCCAGGGCGAGAGGTCTATCGAGACCTTGAAGGGTTCCCCGGCTATGACCACGTCCTTCTCGATCTCGAGGTGCCCCAGGATTCTCGCTCTCGGAATGGTTCTCTCCAGGGTCACCAGAACGGACGCCCAGGCGGAGGTGACTGCTAGTGCGCACCTGGAGAGTGGGGAGTCGGAGTAGAGCAGGAGGGCTGAGAGGCAGACGAGCGCCAGGGCTAGTGCGTAGGTGGGGGACGCCGCGACCCTCACGGACACCGGAACCGTCTCCGCGTCTATGGTCTCGGAACCTCGACCTTACTTATGACCTCCCTGACTATAAGCTCCCTTCTCGCGGGCCCCTCGGGAGCGAGCTCTGGCCTCACCAAGATTCTATGCGGTACGGCGTAGAGCGCGGCAGTCTTGACGTCATCGGGGATGACGTACTTCCTGCTCTCCGCCAGCGCAAGGGCCTTCGAGAGGAGGAGGAGCATGGCTGCCCCCCTGGGGCTCAGCCCGAGCCTAACCGCCCTGTGGGAGCTAAGAGCCTCCGATATGCGGACCACGTACTCGATCACGGAGTCGTCGACCCACACCTCCCCGAGCTCTTTCCTAGCCTCGAGGACCTCCTCTCTGCTCACGACGGGCTTGAGGTTCCTGACCCCCTCCTCGATAGCGTCGAGGTCCGCTCTCAGGAGCTTCTTTATGCCATCCCGACTCAGACCGCCCATGGGGAGCTTCATTAGGAACCTGTCGAGCTGGGCCTCCGGTAGGGGGAACACCCCCTCGACCTCCACCGGGTTCATCGTGGCCAGGACGGTGAAAGGCTCTGGGAGAGCGAAGACCTCGCCCTCGATCGTCACTTGCCTCTCCTGCATTGCCTCAAGGAGAGCGGACTGCGTCCTGGGGGAGGCCCTGTTGATCTCGTCGACCAGGACTACGTTCGCGTGAAGGGGACCGAGGACTATCCTGAAGTCCCCGGTCTTCTGATCGTACACCTTCGTGCCGACTATGTCTGCCGGCAGGAGGTCCGGCGTCATCTGGATCCTGCTGAACTTCAGGTCGAGGGCTCTGGCCACGGACTTGGCGGTGAGGGTCTTGGCGACTCCCGGGACTCCCTCGATGAGTACGTGGCCTCCCGCTACGACGGCTAGCACGAGCATCCTCACGTGATCCTCCCGCTCGATCAGTAGACCGGCGCAGACCTCGGCAACCCTCTCTACGATGCCGCTGACCCTCGTCACGGCTCGTCACGCCTGGATCGCGGGAGCCTCCCCGACCCCGAGGAAATAAGTTCCGAAAACTTTAAAGCGGGGGCGCTGGGCTGACAAGGAGGGTTCTGGTGCTGGCGGTCTTGGCGTTCTTGGTACTGCCTCAGATTGCCGTAGCCGGCAGACACCTGGACAGAGCTCCCGAGGAGTACCTCAAGGAGGCCTTGGCCGTTGAGGTGTTGCTCTCCTGGTCGAGGGCCTGCCCCGGCGCCGGGGTCTGGCGCGGAGCAGCCCCCTGGGACGCTCGGGGCGTTCGATCGCTGGTGGAGGAGCTGGCGAAGTCCCTCCTCCACAGCACCACTCCGGCGGTCCTCGTAGTGGGCGGCGTGCACCTGAAGGCCCTCGTGCTACTGATCAACGGCTCCGAGGAGCTGCCCCCGAGCGTCCTGGAGAGAGCGATCCTGAACTCTATATCGAGCCTGGTCTCGGCCGGAGCGCCATACCACCTAGTCGACGAAGCCCTGAGTAGTCCGTCAACCAGCTCCCTGCTTAAGCTGCTCGCCTACTCCACCAGAGTCCCAGGCGTTGGCCGGTGCCTCGAGGGCCTCGCACCCAAGATAGTCTCCTTCTGCGTGTACGTTGAGAGGGGTGACATAGAGAGAGCGAGGGCCCTCGCCGAGGAGGTCTTGAACGCGGGGTCCGCGCTCTTCGGCATAGTCATGGCCTCCGTCCTAGACGGAGCTCCTAGGTACGGACGCTGGACGCCCGCGCTGGAAGACCTCCCGGAGGAGTTCGCCGAGAAGCTCGTAGCCGTCCTCAGAGAGCACAACATCAGCATCGGGGAGGTCCTCGCTAGGTACAGCATAGCGGAGCTCGCGGAGCTCTACGAGAAGCTGATCGGCGCTGCGGGAGCGGGCCTGGTGCTCGGGAGCGAGACGTCCTCGGCGAGCGGCCCCGGACAGCTCGGCGGACTCCCCCCGGGGGCTGGTGTTGACGAGGACGTGCTACGCCCTGCGATCGTGGGTTCCCAGGGAGCCAGCGCGGGCGACCCGGTGACCGGCACCGGGAGCGGAGGGGCTCTCAGCGAGCTCCAGGTGAGGGAGCTACTGAGCAGAATACCGTCGAGGGTCCTGGCCTCGGCTATCAGTATCGTCAGGAGTGCGAGCTTCAGAGAGCAGCTGGATATGGGCGTCGAGCCGAGGCGAGAGGTCCAGCGCGCTAGCCCGGTGGGTCGAGAGAGGGCTCCCGAACTGGTGCTGGCGCTCGCGGCTGTCGCGGTGGCCGCCTCGGTAGGGGGTCTCTACCACCTCGCCCTACGCAGTAGCAGGGCCGGCTCGCTCCCCCAGATCGTGGGACGGGAACTCGGCGTCGAGGCCAGCTCCACCGCGGATCTGGGTCCCGCTGTGAGGCTCTTCTGGAGAGTGGTGAGTCGGCTAGCGAGCGCGGTCGACGTAAAGATCCTGCCTTCGGACACTCACCGCGAGATAGTGGAGAAGCTGGGATCACGGGTGGACGACTTGACCTCGGCGGGTCTGAGGAGGCTGGGCAAGCTGTACGAGACAGCCAGGTACTCTCGTGAGAAGCTAGGAGGGGTCGTCGAGAGAGAGCTAGAGAGCCTGAGGAGGTTCCTGGGGGAGTAGGTTGGGCACGGAGCTCCTGGGGTCTGTCCTCCGGGCGGCGCTCTTTCTCCTACCGGCGGTGCTCATAGCCGTGGCCATCGCCCTGACCCCGGAGGCTCCCAGAGCCGTCCTCCGGGCGGCCGTCGGGCTCCTTGCTGCGGTGGGATACTACGAGGTGCTGCTCTACTCAGCGGGCTATACCTCGAGGCCGGAGCCCGCGATCCCGCTCAGGATACCCCTCGGGAGCCCGAAATCCTCGAAACTTCTTGAAGCTGCCCTCGTATTCGTCCTCCTCGGAGCATCCTTTAGACTCCTCGAGGGCGCGTTCCGCGAGGACTACCCATTGGTCTTAGCGTCCTCCGCGGTCGCGGCGTACATCCTGGGTAGACTAGTGAGATCCCTCCTCTCGAGCGGCGGGTTCGCGGGGAGGCTGGTGCTGGTATCGCTGGCCCTGGGGTCTCTCCACCTGTTCTACTCGGACTCCGACTTCAGGTACCTCCAGAGCCTGCTGAGGCTGGTCGAGGAGGTGGTCAGGAGTGCGCTCTAGCCCGACGAGGTACCTGGAGACCGTGGCAATCGCGACCCTCCTCGCTGCGATACTGCTAGCTATGGTGGAGCGGTACGTGGCCTCGGTGGTGGCCCTGCTCTGCGGCATAGCAGTGCTCTCGTACCTGTCCGAGAGGGGGAGGAGTTGAGAGCGAGGGTCCTCACACTCGCGCTGCTCGCGGTAATCCTGCTCCTACCGCTCGCCGTCGAGAGGGAGGCGGCCTACAGGTCACCGTCCGGAGCGTCTCCCCTCAACGCGGGTCCCGATGGCACGTCGGAGCTCGTGGAGGCCCTCTCCGAGCAGGGGTACGCCGTAGTCGTCGTGGACTCCTGGACCGACGAGCTGAGGCACCTCGACCCCTGCCTTCTCGTAGTGGTCTCGCCGGAGCTGCCGTACTCCGACCGGGAGCTGGAGGTCATCCGCAGGCTCGCGGAGTCCGGGGTCAACGTGCTCGTGGCCGACGAGGGTGCTCACTCCAACAGGATCCTGGAGCACCTCGGCGTGCCCGCGAGGATCTCGGGCAGGGCCGTGCTCGCGAAGGGCGAACAGGTCTTCCAGGCCACCATCAGGGTCGGCGGAGTAGAGCTGGACGTGGTGTACGCCTACCCCTCCGCGGTGGACGCCCGAGGAGACGTCGAGGTCGTGGCTCGAGCCGGGAGCGATGTTCTGGCGGTCGCGTACGACGCTGGCAGTCACAGGGTCCTCGTGGTGGGAGACGGGACTATCCTGACCAACGCCCTGCTCAGGCCCCGGAACGCTCTCAACCGAAACTTCGTGTTCGCCCTCCACGCAGTGAGGAGCATGTGCCCGGCGGGGGCAGGCGCGGTACTCGTCGAGGGCTCCAAGTACCCCCTGAGGCCTCCACAGTTCTCAGGAGCCGAGACCCCGCTCGCCGCCTACCTCGACCCGGCCAGCAGGGTCCTCGGCGTACTGCTCCTGCTGCTGGCGGTCGGCTACGTTGTTCCGCTGAGGTCCAGACCCGCTGCTGGGGGTGCTGCGTGGCGGAGGAGAGTCCCGGAGGCCTACGAGGTCGCCAGGCTCATCTGCGAAGACGAGGAGCTCTCGAGAATCTTCTCCGAGAACTGCCGCCTCTTCGCGGAGACACGCAGAGCCCGGCCGCTGCTGGACGCAGTGGCGGCTACCTCGAGGGGAGACAGGGGGCTGGCTACCAGGGTGCTGAGGGTCCTACTCGAGAGGGGGGAGCGAGCCAGAGCGGGGGCGACTCCCTAGAACCGGAGGCCGCCTGTTCCGACCCGCGCCTAGACCCTGCCGCTCAAAAGTATCTCGGCTAGTCTGGCTAGGTGTCTCGGGTCTATGCCCAGGCTCTTCAGCTTCTCCACGACTCTCCGCACGTCGTACTCCACCCTCCGGAACTCCACCTCCATGGTCTCCGCATTGAAGACGGCGTAGGCCGCTCTCGGGTCTCCGTCTCTGGGCTGTCCGACGCTCCCCGGGTTCAGAACCCTGGTGGACCCGACCCCGAACTCCGCCTGGAGATGCGTGTGGCCGACGACCACGAGGTCGGCGCTGACCGGCCTGGGCCTAGCAGCATAGGGAGAGGGGGTTAGCGCCAGCAGGATCTCCTCCCGGGGCAGGGTTGGCAGCAGGTAGCCGTAGAGCCTGTTCCTGGGCGACCCGTGGACCGCGAGGACTCTCGAGCTCCCGATCTCGAGCTCCCGAGCAGTCGGCAGGGACTTGAGCCACTCGACCTGGTCTTCCGATACCAACCTCAGAGAGACCGCCCGGCGGGTGTACTCGCTCAGCTCGTGGAGCTCGGGAGCGCACCTGCAATCGGCACCGTAGGCCACGGCGTGGTCGTGGTTCCCCATGATGACCAGGTCTGGCCTCAGCTCCCTGATGGCGTCCACGACCAGGTGGGGCTCTGGACCGTAGTCGACCAGGTCTCCGAGGATCCAGAGGTAGTCCCACCTGCCGGCGCCCTCCAGCACAGCCCTGAGAGCGTCGTAGTTGCCGTGGACGTCCGAGAGTATCAGCACCCTCATACGGGTTCCGAAGATGCTTGCGGTGAGTCGGTTAAATCTCCCCCGGAAGCTCTCGCCCGCGCCTGGGCAGAGTTCCCGGGAAGAGGGGAGCACTGTCAGATGGTGCGGCGGCCGGGATTCGAACCCGGGACCTCCGGCGTGGCAGGCCGGCGTCCTAGACCAGGCTAGACGACCGCCGCCACGCCCTCTTCTACACGGTGACTTTTTAACTTGTTCCCCCCAGCTCCTCGAGAACCTCCGGGAGCCTCCTGAGGCTGTCGACCACGTACGCCGCCCTTCCTAGCCTCACGACGCCTACGGGCGAGTCCCTCCTGACCAGGACGGCCTTGGCTCCGGACACGAGGGCGCCCGCTAGGTCGTTCTCCGGGGAGTCGCCCACGTGCACCAGCTCCCCCACGGACACTCCCAGTCTCCCGGCTACGTACTCGAAGATCTCCCTGCTAGGCTTCTGGAGCCCCACCTCGTCCGAGAACACGGTCAGGTCGAAGTGCTTCAGGAGCCCGTTCCTGTGCAGGACGTACCTCGTGACCATGCCTGGCCAGAACATGACGTTCCCGAGCGCCGCGACCGGGTACCCGGCCGCCTTGACCGCCGCGACGGCCTCCGCAGAGTCCGGGTAGGAGAGTCGGGAGACCTCCGGGTCGTCCACGGTCTCCACGAGGGCCTGGAAGAGGGTCTCCGCGGAGATGCCGAGCCTCCTGGAGAAGAACTCGGCGGAGTCCACTATTATCCTGCTGAAGCCCCCTCCCAGCCTGACCGAGAGGGCCTCGCTGTAGGCCCTCAGCAGGAGCTCGTAGACCTCCTCCTGCCTCCTGCCGCAGAGGGACGATATCTTCCCGGACATGACCGCGTAGAACTTCGAGAGGTCTAGGAGGGTGCCCCATATGTCGAAGGACACGGCTCTCAAGGCTGTCGCCCCGCGTAACTGAGCACCGCGAGCTTAATAGTAACTCGTGGAGGAGTGCCAGCACCGGACTGGGGACTCCCCGCCCGGGGGTACTTCGCAGGACCGGGAGGCTCTACCGGAGGCTCGCGGAGGTCTCAGTGCATCGCGGCCGAGCCGAGGGCCTCCGGGAGTGGGCCGAGGCCGGTGCTCGGCGGCCGTTGTCGCGTAGTCAACACTTTATGACTACGCGTTCCACCTCGGCCCAGGAGGCCTCGGTGGCCTTCGGGGGCAACGGAGGCTCCCCACATCCTGGGGCTCTCCTCAGCAGGTTCAGGCAGGCGGCTACATCCCTATCGCTCTCGTAACCGCACCTCCCGCACCTCGAGACCCTGCGCCCATTCGGTGCTAGCCTCCCACCGCATACCGGGCACAGGGTGGAGCTGTGCTTCGGGTCCACGTAGACGACGGGCAGCCCGGCCAGCCGAGCCTTGTACTCTACGTAGAACTGGAGCCTCCTGAACGGTAGCGAGTGGAGCCTCCTGTTCAACCTCCTGCCGTACCTTATCCGCGCCCTCATGTGCTTCAGGTCCTCCAGGACTATCCCGAACCCGTGCTGTTTGGCGAACTCCACGAGCCTCCTCGAGAGCTTGTGGAGCAGGTCTCTGACCCTGTTCCTCTCGCGCTTGGAGTACCTGGCCATCAGCCTCTCGGAGGTCTTAGGTTTGAGCTTGGAGAGCTCCTGTATCCTCCGCCTCTTCTCGAAGTACGCGCTCCTGATCTCCCTGAGGTTGGTCTCGAGCCTCAGGACGCGGAGATCCGCGCTGACCGCCGTTACGTTCGTCTCGTTGACGTCCACAGCGACCCAACCCCTCGGCTCCACCTGGGCCACCGCTTTCCTGAACGGGACGTAGACCCTGGTCTCGTTTATAGTGATCTCCCCGACCTTCAGCTTCCCGGCCCTCCACTCCTCGATGAACCTCCTCTGGTAGTCCCCGTACCTCAGCCTGACGTAGAGGAACTCCCCGGGTCTAACCGAGATCCTTACCGCGTCGCCCTGGTACCTCACCAGCTCCGGGTCCAGCCTCATGAAGAGCTTCTCGGCGACCGGTCTATCGCCTTTGGCCAGACCTCTGCGCTTGAGCCTCCTGAAGCCCTTGAGCATCGAGGCGGCCACTCGGCACGCCGAGTGGCAGAAGTGGGTGGAGTAGTTCCACCTGGACTTCCACTCGCCGTAGACGAGCTTCCTCAGAGCGTAGTAGCTCGTCACGTTGTGCTCCAGAGCCTTCCCGACGCAGAAGTTAACCATGTCCCTGAAGTCCTCCAGGAGCCTCCTGAGCTCGCCGCTGGGCTCGTAGCCGAAGGAGACCGTGAGCGTTACCTCCGTTTCCGCCCGGCCTCCCGGCATACGCTCCCCTACTCCGTCCGCTTTCTCACCACCGCCTCGTAGCACCTAGTCCTGAGGCACTCGGCGACCAGAGTCCTGACGCAGGCGCTCCGCGAGACCCCCCACCTCTCGGCTAGCTCGTCGACCCTCCCGATCGTCTCCCTGGACAGGTGCGCGCTGAGCCCCGCGATCCACTTGGGCCTCGGCTCGCTACCGTAGCACTCGGTCTTGAGGCAGGCGGTGACCAGCATCCGGAGGATCACACCGCGCGGGACTCCCAGCTCCCTGGACAGCCCGTCCACCTGCTCGAGCTCCTCCCTAGTCAGGTAGACGGAGACCCCCTTGAGCCGCCTGCCCCGCGGCCTGCCCCTGGGTCGCTCGGACTGGCCGGACACTGTCCTCGAGTTTCTGAGAGTTTCGGGGTTTATAAACTTTCGCTATCGTTGTCGTATAGTGTTGGGAAGGGGTATATAAGGTTTACTGTTCAGGAACTGCATCCGAACCCGGCCCTGCTAGCGAGAGCCTCTCTTAGTGCCACAACGACAACCGCGACCAGGACGGAGAGAGCTAGGGCTGTCGCGAGTGGGACGAGCCACCAATCTGCCGCAGCGGCCCGACCGGGAGCTTCGCCGGTGTCCGCGTCCGGTGGCGTCGGGCTCGCGGACCCGGGGAGGCCGAGCGTCGAGTTTATGAATAGCTCGAGGGATCCCGCGTCGAACACGCGGGGGTCTTCGGGGCTCAGCACGACCATCAGCTGCCTGCCGGCGAGTGCCCTGTGTAGGCTCTCCACGTCCTCTATGCTCTCCCTAGTGACCTCCACGCCCTTGGTTAGGCCCCAGATAACGAAGGGCTGCGTCAGCAGGGAGCCCGCCAGGAGGTCGAGGGAGATCCAGCCGTAGCCCGGGACGTACGCCAGGACGAACGCGTGGGGGCCTCCGTCCCTAAAGACGTACTCGAACGTCCCGATGGTGGACTCCATAGAGAAGTTCGGGATCGCGGTGAAGCCGTAGGCTATGACCGCTGGGATCCCGTAGGACCACAGGAGGGAGACGAGGAGCCTGCTCATGTCGTCGCAGTCCCCCCTCCTGCTCTCGACGACCTCCTCGAGGGTCCTGGGGAGCAGCCTAGCCTCGTACTCGATGTACTGGGAGGCGTAGACGAACCTTGCCGCGTAGGCCGAGACCACCAGGGGGTATCTGGAGACGTTCTCGACCAGGGGGTACCAGCCGAAGCCCCTCAGCCAGTCCTCGAAGTCCCGCTTCACCGAGCTCCTGACGATCTCCGGGGGGTCTCCCAGGAACTCCTCCTGCTCCGGATCGAGCCGCGCTGCCTCCCACGTGCTCCAGAGAGCCCCCGCCGGGTTCGAGAAGACCTCCCTCAGCAGCGATAGGCTGGAGGCGAAGTCCGGGGAGCACGTGCGGACCTCGAAGACCGCGTAGGCGTATAGCGGGGAGCCGGGGACTACCTCGATGGAGCACCCCAGTCCGCTGGCGCAGCTCGCACCCCTCGCTGCGACCAGCCTCACGGTCTGGTTGAGGCCCAGAGAGCTGAAGTTGGTCGGGGACTCTAGGTAGAGGGTCCCCCTGTAGCTGCTGTTGGGATGGATCAGCACGGCGTTGACGAAGTACACGACGGTGCACGTGGTAGAGGCGGGGAGGCCAGCGACCAAGGCCTGCGCGGTGAGAGCTACTACCAGATACACCGCCGGGAGCTTCACCCAACCACCGCTTAGCGCGGTGTCCCAGTCCTTAAATACTGCTCCGGGAGAGCTCCCGGAGTTGAGCTTCTTCGCGCCTCACCGAGCTCGGCTCCCTTCGAGGGGAACCCTTAACTCCCCACGTCCCAAGGAACTCCTCCCGGGTACCGACCGCTCCCCTTAGGTCTCCACTGCGGCACCTGAGTTCGGAGCGGCTCTCCTCGATCCCCCGGTGCTTATCCGCGCGTATCGATGTCTAAGCCTCTCTGCTCTAAAACCACCGTTGTCTACGGTGCCTTTCGACCAGCAGCGCGGCCGCGTACAAGCCGAGGGAGAGCAGAAGCACCAAGACCTCCCTGGGGACTAGAACCTCGACACCCCCCATCGTGAGGTATACGGATAGCGGCAGGCACGTCAGCGCGGTCACCGCGTAGGGGATCCTCCCGGAGAGCCCATAGACTGAGGAGAGGTAGAGCGGCAGCAGGGGGAGCAGGAGCGTCGAGGAGGCCACGGCCAGGTCTACCACGAAGGCCGGCCTGGTGAGGGCGAACGCGTAGACCACTAGCGTGAACGCGACCACCACGACCTTTCCCGCGGCTAGCCTCGCTCTCTCGGGGACGGGCACGTCGTAGGCGAACATCGAGGAGAGGGTCAGGATTATGGAGTTCACGGTGGAGGTCGCGGCCGCCAGTATGGATATCGCGACCAGCGAGGAGAGGACGGGGTGTGCGTAGACCATGAGCTGCTGGGTGACCCTGTTCCAGTCCGCCCTGCTCCTCAGGTCTATCCCCAGCGCCATGGTTCCCGTCAGCTCGAGGCCTCTGGCCAGGAGTCCCACCGAGACCGAGATGACCGTGTATGCGAGCCCGAAGACCGAGAAGTAGGCGACCATCCTCGCGTAGTCCCTCCTGCTCCTGGGCAGGTAGAGCCTCTGGAAGACCTGCGGGTTCGTCACGGCGAAGAAGATCCAAGGAGTTGTGTAGGCCATGAAAACCCGGGGAGTCCAGAGCTCGTTCAGGGGGCTTAGGAGGCCGGCGTCCCCGAGGGCCTCGGCGGTCCCGGGAGGGGCTCTGAGCGCCAGCCAGAGCACGAACGCCGTGGCCGAGGAGAGCATTATCGCTCCCTGGACGGCGTCCGTCCAGGCGACCGACCTGATGCCCGCCGCCAGGGTCGTCAGGAGGACGACCGCGGCCGCCAGGGTCACCGCGGTCCGGTAGTCGAGAGACCCCCGGCTGACGCCGGACAGTATCACGGCGGGGCCCACCATCTGGACGGCCGAGTACGGTATCAGAGCCAGGGCCGTCATGAAGACCACGAACACCGTGGTCCAGTAGGAGCCGTGCCTCTCCCTGAGCAGCTGCGTCGGGGTGACGTAGCCCCTCTCCCTCGAGAGCTCCCAGACCCTGGCGCCCAGAGTGCTCAGTATGGCGACCGTCGAGACCAGGTACGCCAGCTCGAAGCAGAGGGCTCCCACGCCCACGGCGTACGAGAGCCCCACGAGGCCCACCATCATGAAGGCGCTGTAGGTGGTCGCCGCGTAGGTCATGGCGGAGACGAGACCTGAGAGCCCCCTGCTCGCTATGAAGTAGTCCACCGGGTCTCCGGTCCTAGTCCGGAGCCTGCTCCAGAGCGCGGTGAGCCCCACAAGCAGGAGGTAGCCGGCCAGAACGGCCGCTAGCTCACTCAACCCCAGCCCACCTCCTCAGGCGGAGCACCGAGGTCAGGATGGCCAGCAGGCTCAGGACGACGTAGGCCAGGAACGTCGCTAGGCTCCTGTCCCCCCGCAGGGCGAACGGGAGGAGCAGCGAGAGCGCCGCGCAGAGCACCAGCAGAGCGCTCTCCAGCTCCACGTAGACCGCCGAAGAACAGGTGTTCGTTTACAATTTAAGCTTTAGCTCAGCGAGAGCGGGGGAAGGAGGGTGGAGCCCGAGGTCAGGGAGAGGATCCTGAGGATACTCGAGAGGTACGGCAGGGACGGTGTGGGGCAGGGCGATCTGGTCGAGGAGTCGGGGTACTCGAAGAGCTGGGTCTCGGAGGTCTTGAAGGAGCTCGAGAGCGGGGGGCTCGTGGCCAGGGTCCCGGGCCCGGGCAAGACCAAGAGGGTGGTGCTCTCGAAGTTCCTAGACCCGTCGATAGGGAGGACTGTCAGAGTGGCCCTGGTCAGGGCGGCCGAGTACGCCTACCTCCCGAACCTGACCTCGCACCTCAGGTCCCGCGGCTACGAGGTCGAGCTAGTCCTCTACGGGAACGTCTCGGAGGCCACGGCCGCTCTGGCCAGGGCCGAGGTCCACCTAGCGATAACCCCCATCTACACCCAGGCCGCCTACAGGGCCCTCGGAGCCCCGATCAGGGCCTACGGAGGGGGAGCCCTCGGGGGGGCCTCCCTCGTCTACAGGAGCCTGGGCGGGAGAGTCCTGAGCAGCAGGGCCTCGACCATGGAGGTAGCGGCCGTGGCAGTGCACAGAGCCCTGGGCTACGGGGTTCCGGACATACGCTACTACAGGAGACCCGAGGACGGTGTCGAGGCCTTCCTCCGCGGCGAGGCGGACTCCATAGCGATATGGGAGCCCTACGCCAGCGACCTCGAGCGCATGGGGTTCGGAAGGGAGAGGCTGTCGGAGCACGTGGGCCCCCACCACTGCTGCGTCCTCGCGAAGCACGAGAACCTGAGCCCCGAGGTCGGCGAGAGAGTCCGGGAGTCCTGGGAGTCCGCCCTGGCCGAGGTGAGGAGGGGGGCCGTGTACCCCGACTCCCTGAGGGTCATAGGAGTGGAGAGGACCGAGGTGGAGAGGGCCATGAGGGAGTACGAGTACGCGGAGGAGCTCGAGTGGGACCACGTAAAAAGGGTGCTGGACTACGCGTCCGGCTTCCTCCTCAACAGGACATCGATAGAGGAGCTGCTAGAGGACTGAGGGGTCTTCGCCTTTCGGGATCCGCTCACCGGCCGGCGCTATATCCGCTCCCTCTAGCAGGAGGGCCACCGCCAGCGCGATGATGGGGGAGTACTTGGCCAGCCTCAGCAGCCTCAGGTACGTGCTCACCTTCGAGGTGTGCTTCATTTCGCGCACCGAGAATCTGTCGGAGTTCCCGGTATCAGTTTTGGTTGCGGATAGTAATGAGATTTAAATTTCTCCGTCCTAGAGCGAGACCGAACGGCCCCGATCACGCACTCTTGAGGTACCTGAGGGCCTCCCTCACGCTCTCCTCGAGCCAGTCCCTCGATAGCGGGGAGTACTCGAGCTCCCTGACGAACGGCACCGTGTAGTTCGCCAGCGTGCTGAGGTCTACCAGGTAGTGGTCTACTACCTCCAGACCGCGCTCCCAGGCTATGTTTCTGAGCCTCGTGGCAGCACTCTTTATCACGTCTATGTTTCCGGGGAACAGCAGCTGGAGCAAGAACGAGCGTAAATCCTTGGAGACCGACGAAGAGGTGACGGTAGGGTACCTCAAAGCAGCGCTCATAAACCTCAACACTTCCCCACTCTTTCCCCGGATCGTTATGAGTAGGCCCACCCTGGACGCCCTCGATATGCCATCGAACCGCCTAATCCTGATCCCCCTGAGGAGGGACTCGGTGTGCTCCAGGTGCTTCCTCAGCAGGCTCTCCTTTATGCCGAGCTTGGCGTGCAGGCTCACGGTCGTCAGCGGGTTCAGCTCCACGCTCTTCAAGATCGTGAGGTCCTTGTTGTCCATCCTCGTCCTCACCCTCGCTCCGAAGACCTCTGCCTCGAGATCCGAGAGGCTCTCCTCGCTCCTGCCCTTCTTGAGCTCCTCCGCGAAGTGCCCCTCGAGTTTCTCCTGGCTGAAGAAGCTGGTGGGGTCCGCGGCCAGTCCGGCGGCGTAGCGCCCCACGTCGGTCCTGTTGAATAGCCTCTCGTAGAACACGTAGTGCCTCGCCCTCCCCTCCCCGAGCTCTCTGGGCTCGAGGCGCTTGGGGAAGTAGAATGTGAGCATCGTCCCCACGGGTATGACGTTCACGCAGCTCCTCAGGAACGGCACTATCCTCGGGAGCTTTTCGCAGTCTATGTTCTTCGGAATGTAGACGATTGACATGTTCAGCCTCATCATGTGGAGGTAGTAGTCGAGCCTGAGGGCTATAACCCCCTCCTCGTGCAGCCTGGCCACCGTCCTCAGCTTCTGGAGGGCCGCCGTCCTCCTCTTGACCCCCCTCTCGACTATCTCCTTGAGCACCCTGTAGAAGCCTATCCTCCCCATGTAGTAGAGGGCCTCGTAGATGTCCGCCGTCTGGGCGAGCGCCCTCTCCAGGTCCGCCTGCCCGGAGATCGGGGTCTCCTCGGCCACGGCCTACCGACCTCTCCCGAGCCTCTCCCGGAGCTCCCTTATCCCGCTCTCGACCCTCCGGATCCCCTCGTCGACCAGGCCGACCTCGCTCTCCGGCTCCGCGCACCAGACCGGCGGGGGTCTCCACCATCGCAGCCAGGGACTGGTCCTCGACCGCCTCTCCACGCTACCACCGGGACACTGCAGGTTCCCCCGAAGAGCTAATTTACACAGTCAGCGCGCGAGGAGGGTCAGCTCCGCGGCAGTGGAGAGGGTCAACAGCATTAGCGCGTAGGTCAGGGCGAGTGCGTGGATGATCAGCTTGAGGGGGCGGCTCCTCGCGTACCTGTTCGCCAGCAGCGCGAGGCCGCAGCAGCCGTGGATGGCCACCATCACCGCCGTCGCGTACCTCAGGAGGGGGTGGGTGTGCAGGTAGGTGGAGACGGCGCGGCTCAGCCCCACGAGCGCGGTCAGTCGCGGGACCAGCATCCCGTACCCGCTCAGCACGTAGACTGCCATGAAGACCGTCAGCGGGACGGCCGTCAGCTCTGCGATCCTCAGCCAGAGGTATGCTGACCTGGCCCCCACAGCTCCTCACCCGGCTGCTCTACCGCAGGTTGGGACGGCTCGGTCGGCTCGCGAGACCCTCCCCTCAGTCTCTCGTAGAGCCCTCTCAAGTCCTCGAACGTGGCTCTGTGGGGCCTCTCGGGGACTCCCACGGGGAAGAGGTAGAGTGGCCTCTCGTTCCTGGCCGCCGAGACGATCCTCGCTACGTCCTCGTCGTAGAACGCCCCTATGGCCACGGTCCCGAGACCCAGGGCTGTGGCCATCAGGTATATGTTCTGACCCACGTGGCCCAGCTCCATGTGCACGTACCTCACCCCCCTCTCGCCGTACCTACCGGTGGTTCTCTCGTAGACTGCGCAGAGGACTATCGTCACCGGAGCGTCCCTGACCCAGTCCTGCCTGAGGGCAGCCCTCCAGAGCTCCACCCTCTGGTCTCCCTCCTTGACCAGCCTCAGGGAGTGCCTCATGTAGTCGTACTTGTAGACCCCGGCTCTGAGGTACTCCGCACCGACCCTCACGCCCCTCTCTCCGACGACTACGTACACCTCGAGAGGGTACGTGGCCCCGGCGCTGGGAGCGGCCCTCCTGTACCAGCCGAAGCCTGCGTACTCGACTATGCCCTGGGTCGCCCAGAGGATCATCGAGAGCTGGGCTACGTCTATGGGCTCCCTGCGCCACTCCCTTATGCTCTTCCTGAGCAGTATGACCTCCTCGACGGTCAGCGCGGTGACCTTCGAAGGGAGGGGCAGCAGTATCTCGTCTCCCACCATCGCGACACCGCTCGTCTCCAGCTCGGGAGCAAATAAGGGCAGCAGCACGTACGCGAGCGCGGCGACCGTGAGAGCTAGGGCCACTAGGAGAGCGGGGAACCTCACGCGCTACCCGGGGAGTGAGGGGTAGCGCGCTAATATCGGCCTCCCCGGAGCGGTGACAGAAAAACGCGGCGGATTCCGCGACCGAGCACCAGAGCCTCCTGCCGCTCGCTACTGCCTCCTGGGCGGCCACACCCTGTCGAAGTAGATGTTCTTGCTCGTCGCGCTGAGCGGTATCCCCAGGACCACGTCCGCGTCCATCAGATTGAGTCTCTTCGCCGCCATCCCGATCGTGTACATCACCCTGTTGTCGACGTTGAGCATCGACGCTGTCTTCACCGCAGACCCCACGGCTATCCCCAGGTTCACGAGGCTCATGGCGAGGTTCAGGTCTACGGGCAGCTCCCTGGGCTGCCTGAGCTTGAAGTCCGCTATACTGCAGCCCACCAGAACCACGGCCTCCGACCTCCTCACGCCGTCGGCGTCCCTAGCGAAGACGTCCCCGTACTCCTGCGACATCTCCTCCATGGTCGATGCGAGCCGCTCGAGCTCCTCCCTCTCGTGCAGGATCATAACCGAGACGTTGTCGACGCCCCTCCCCTTGGGGGCAGTTATAGCGCTCAAGGCCATGAGCTTGGCGACCACTAGGACACCGTCCCTCAGGGCCTCGGGCCTCTCGATCACGCGGACCACCGTGTGGTATAGCAGGCTATGGTTAAAACCGTTCCCGTCGAAAGGGTGCGCGGGGAACGGAGCCCTTCTCCGGAGGGGAGCGAGACTTGGGATGCTAGGTTTTAAAGAGGGTCTCTGACCGTAGAGCAGGGTCGGGATGTGAGAGTAGTCGTCACGGGAGGTGCCGGGTTCCTGGGGAGCCACCTGGTCGAGAGGCTCGTCGCTTCGGGTTACGACGTGGTGGTCCTCGATAACCTGAGCACGGGGTCTCTAGACAACTTGAGGGGAGTTCTCGGCGAAGTGGAGGTGAGGATAGGCGACGCCAAGGATCCGGGAGCGTGCCTCGAGGCCCTCAGGGGTGCCGACGCGGTGTACCACTTCGCGGCCAACCCCGAGGTCAGAGTGAGCTCGGTGGAGCCCAGGGTGCACTTCGAGGAGAACGTCCGCGCGACCTTCAACGTGGCCGAGGCCTCCCGGGTCTCGGGATCCGTGAAGACCTTGGTGTTCGCGAGCTCCTCCACCGTCTACGGGGATGCCAGGATAATCCCGACGCCCGAAGACCACGAGCTCAGGCCCATCAGCGTCTACGGGGCCTCCAAGGCCGCGGCCGAGGTGATACTCCACAGCTACTCCCAGCTCTACGGGATGAGGGTGGTGGTCCTCAGGTACGCGAACATCGTGGGCCCCAGGTCGAGGCACGGGGTGATCTACGACTTCCTCCTGAAGCTATCCAGGGACGCGTCGGTCCTCGAGGTCTTGGGCGACGGGAGGCAGAGGAAGAGCTACCTCTACGTAGACGACGCTATAGAGGCCACGCTGCTGGCGGCCGAGAGCTCCGCAGGGAGCTTCGAGGTCTACAACGTCGGAAACGAGGACTGGATAGAGGTGTCCGAGATAGCGAGGATAGTGATTGACGTGCTGGGCCTCCGGTCTAGGCTCGTGTTCACCGGCGGCACTCCGGACGGGAGGGGGTGGCCCGGGGACGTCAAGTTCATGCTGCTGTCCATAGAGAAGATGAAGTCTCTGGGCTGGAGACCCAGGCGCACGAGCTCCGAGGCCGTCAGGCTAGCGGCGAGGGCCCTGGCCGAGGAGCTCAGGTTACTCGGGAAGTAGCCTCGGGGTCAGTCCGCACTCCCTGAGCCTCCTGTAGACCTCCGAGGCTACGGCCGCCAGGGAGTCCTGGCCGGAGCTTTCAACGATTATCCTCACGGAGCCGACCTGGGGAAGCTCGTATGCCGGATAGTGGGGCCTCACCACGTGCGGCGTCACCTTAACTACGCTTCCACTGTAGGAGCACAGGAACGAGGTGTGAGTGCCGACGCACGTGCCCCTGGAGAACAGGTACTCTCCCAGCCTCGTTAGGCAGGCCAGCTCCTCCGGAACCCCCCTGAGCACCAAGTCGTAGACTGCCCGGAACACTCGGAGCGCCCCAGGTGCATCGGTGCGGAGCTAATTACTTCGCGGTCAGTCCACGGAGCGGTGCCCGGCGGGCCCCCTACCGTCTCCCACCCTGGATCCTCGCGAGGTTCGGCGGAGGGCTCACGGCTACCATAGCCGCGCCGACGAGCACGGCGTTCTCGCCCAGGGGCGTTAGGGTTATCCTGGGAGCCCTGCAGACCAGGTACTTCTCCACGCTCTTCACGATAAGCTCGAAGAACCTGGGGTTCCTCAGGGCTATCGAGCCACCGACCGTCAGCACCTCCGGGTCGTAGACGTTCGCCGCGGACGCTATGCCGGCCGCGTTCACCTCGGCCAGGAAGTTCACCAGGTGCCCCGCGAACGGGTCGCCCGAGTACCAGTACTCGAAAAGCTCCTCCGGTGAGAGGCGCCCCTCGAGGGCCCTCCGGTACGCCACCGTCCCGGGCTCGGACCACTCTCTGGCCACTATGCCGGCCGTCCTGGGGATGTTGGCTCCGGAGGCTATCCCCTCCCAGTGTCCTGGCCCCCCGCACCCGCAGACGAACCTGCCGCTGTAGTCCAGGACCACGTGCCCGATCTCGTGGGCGTTGCCGTCCTTCCCGAGGAGCAGGTGCCCGTCTACCACGGCGCCCCCACCTATCCCAGTGCTCAGCGTCACGTACACGACGTTACTGCTACCCCTGCCGGCACCGACCAGGTACTCCCCCCATGCGGCCGCCACGCAGTCGTTGACCACGTACGTCGGCACCCGGAGGGCCTCCTCGATGGGCTCCTTTAGCTCGAAGGACCCGGTTCTGACGTTGGGGGCCCTCACGACCCTGCCGCGGACTATGTCCAGAGGCCCTATCGTGCCAACCCCCACTGCCGCGACCCTCCCGCCGATCCTCGAGGACAGCGAGGTCAGTCTGTAGACTATCTCCCGGGTGATGGCGTCGCCCCCCTCGCGGGGGGTCTCGAAGGAGTCCACGTGGACTAGCTCGCGGCCCTTCGTGAAAAACCCGATCCTAGTTCTCGTAGCTCCTACGTCTACCCCCACGACGTACTCCACGGAGTAGCCCTCGACGCTCGACTAGGGGCTTCCGGCCTTCTCTAGCTTGAACGGGGACACTACGCTCCCGTGCGCCGCCCTCAGGTCCTCGAGCCTCCTCTTCTGCTCGGCGAGCACCTCGAACAGCCTCGGTGGCGTATCTGGTACCCTCGAGTATATCTCCCATATCCTCCCCACTTTCGCTATGAAGTTGTCCACCCTGATGCTGAACTCCTTCACGTACCTCTCCTCCGGGTACCCCTTTCCGAGGTGCGCATCGAAGAGCTTCACCAGGTCCTGGTAGAGGGGTATGTAGCCCACCGGGGTCCTGACGGCGCCGCAGTCGCCGTGGATCCTCAGCTCCATCCACTTCAGCCAGACCCTCTTGTCGACCTTCTCGGCTACGAACCTGCCGGACTCGTCCCTGAGGAAGTAGTTGACGCCGAACACCTTCGGCTTCACTGCTAGCCTCTCCCCGAACCTCAGGTGGAGCTCGAGGAACCTCCCGGGAGATATCGGCAGGAAGTCCAGTATGGCGAAGGGGTTGAAGTCCATCTCCCCAACCTTCTCCAGTATGGCGGCAGTCTTCTCGGACTCCAGGGACGCCCCGATCGTTATCATCCCGTGCTCCCAGTCGAACGCCTCCAGGACCGGAGGCAGGGTGGCGGGGTCTCGGCCGCCGAACATCATCCCGTGTATGGGCACTCCGGCGGGGTCGTCTATCCTCGGGTCCAGCGTCTTGAGGTACCTTATCGACGTGGTGAACCTAGCGTTGGGGTGGGAGGGCAGGACTTCCTGCCCGCTCTCGTCCTTCTTGCCCGGCCACCACCTACCGGCGTAGTTCACCCCGGGACCCGGCTCGCCGACCTTCCCCCTCCACCAGACGTCGCCTCCGTCCATCAGCAGGACGTTGGAGAATATCACCTCGCTCTCGGGCGACGTCAGTATCTCGTATATCTCCGGGTCGTCGACCGGGTTCACGCCGTCTATTATGCCGAACATCCCCACCTCGGGGTTGACCCCCCTGGCCACCCCGTTCACGTTCTTGATGATGGCCAGGTCGTCCCCGACCACCGTGTCCGAGGCGAACACCGTAGAGGTCTTTCCGCAGCCCGCGGGGAAGGCTCCCGTGAGGTAGGTGACCCTGCCGCCTGGACCCTTGACCCCGGCTATGAACATGTGCTCGCAGAGCCAGCCCTCCTTGAGCCCCGAGTACACGCAGAGCCTGAGCATGAGCTTCTTGAGCCCGACGGAGTTCCCGGCGTACTGCGTGTTGACGCTGTAGACCGCTCCGCCCTCGAGGTCTATGTATATCCTCCTCCTGTCCACGTTCCTGCTCCACCCGTTGGCGTCCCTCTCGCCCGCCGAGTGGAAGAACCTCGCGTACCTGATGTTCGGCGCCCTCTTCACGAACTCGTCGTAGCAGTTCCTGTAGAGGATGTTCTCGCTGTGGATTACGTAGGCGGAGTCCGTCAGCTGGACGGCGTACATAGTGAAGTCGGAGCCCTTCGGTCCGAAGCAGTAGAAAGCGACGAACATCTCCCTGCCCTCCATGATGCCGCGCGAGAGCTCGCGTATCTCCTCGACGCCCGCAGCCCGGTCGTGGGTGTTGATCAGCGGGATGGACTCCCCGCCCGGCACGAGTATCCTAGTGTTCTTCCTGTCCCTGGCCAGGTCTTTCGGCCCGTCGAAGTGGACAGTGTGTCTGGGGCACCTTGTCGGGAGCTCCTCCTCCCTCTCCAGGGAGGCCCTGGCCACGTACGCTAGGTCCTCGCTCGAGCCCGTGAGAACGTAGACCGAGGAGGGTCTAGCCAGGCGGACCATGTCCGCTATCCACTCCAGGAGTGAGGGATCTTTGATCGCAGAGAGCCTCTCGTAGGCCGTCCGGGAGAGAGTCTGCCGGAGGTACCCTAGGGGGTCGCTACCGGATCCGGATTCGTGGAGCACGCGCGGCTCCCGGACAACTTCACGGTATGGACGCAAAAATATTCGGAGCGTCCACGGAAGTCCGGGAGCTCGAGCCCCCCAAAGCAGCGAAGGGCACGAGAGGGTGCTCCAGCGCGCAGCGGGGGTAACGCATTTATTTTGAGGCACTCCCTACTAGCTTAGTGAGATATAATGAGCTCTCAAGCGAGGTCGGAGAGCCCCATGAGGGTTCTGAAGAGCGGTATAGCGAAGGGGGTCGTAGTGAAGGTGAAGAGCGGCTCCACCTACATCGGCAGGCTCGTCATGGTGGACAGCACTATGAACCTGATCCTCAGCGAGTGCAAGGAGGTCTCGTGGAGCGGTGGTGACCCCGAGCCCGTCGCAGACTACGGCACCGTCTTGATAAGGGGCAGCCAGGTAGTCTACGTGGCCGTAAACTACGAGCTGGAGAGCTGAGGCCGGGCTCCGAGGGTGGAGGCCGTGGACCGGGAGGAGCGGAAGATCCCGGTGAACGTCCTGAGGGCCACCCCTACCTGGGAGCTCCCCGTAGAGCTCGTCGAGAGGAAGGGTCTGGGCCACCCAGACTACATAGCCGATGCGGTGGCCGAGGCCTCCAGCGTCGCCCTATCGAAGTACTACATGGAGGAGTTCGGGACCATACTGCACCACAACGTGGACAAGGTGCTGCTCGTCGGAGGACAGGCCAACGCGACGTTCGGCGGTGGCGAGGTCCTCCACCCGATCTACATAATAGTCGCCGGGAGGGCCACCGAGCGCGTCAACGTCGGCGGGAGCACGAAGCTGATCCCGATCGGGACTATAGTCGTCGGCGCGGTCAAGGACTGGGTGAAGCGCAACTTCAGGTTCCTAGACCCCGACAGACACCTCGTGGTGGACTACATGATCAGGAGCGGCAGCGTCGACCTCGTTAAGACCTTCGAGGTCGGAGCCAAGAGCGTGCCCCTAGCCAACGACACGAGCTTCGGAGTGGGGTTCGCGCCCCTCACCCCGCTGGAGAGACTGGTACTAGCGGTCGAGAGGGAGCTGAACTCCCCCAAGGTCAAGAGCGAGCTGCCGGAGGTGGGCGAGGACATAAAGGTTATGGGGTTGAGGGTGGACAACCGGGTCAAGCTGACGATAGCAGCGGCCCTCGTATCGCACCTCATTCCGGACCCGGACCACTACATGTCGGTGAAGGAGGAGGTGAAGAACCGCGTGCTCGACCTAGCGGCCAAGATCTTCCCCGAGGCCGAGGTGGAGGTCTACGTGAACACCGCCGACAGCCCCGAGCACGGCATATACTACCTGACCGTGACGGGGACCTCCGCCGAGCACGGAGACGACGGCGCGACGGGCAGGGGGAACAGGGCCTGCGGACTCATAACGCCCATGAGGAGGATGAGCCTCGAGGCGACGGCCGGGAAGAACCCGGTCAGCCACGTCGGGAAGCTCTACAACGCGCTGGCCTACAGGATCGCCGAGAGGATAGTCAAGGAGGTTCCCAGAGTTAGGGAGGCCTACGTCGAGCTCCTGTCCCAGATCGGGAGACCGATAACCAGGCCCCAGATAGCCAACATCTCCCTGCTGCTCGAGAACCCCGAGGAGATCGGGTCCGTAAAGGGCGACGCCGAGGCGATAGCGCGCGAAGAGATAGACAAGATCACGTCACTGACGAACCTGATAGTCGAGGGGAGGGTCCAGCTCTTCTAGGCTTCTCGCCGATGATTCGGGGAAACCGGGCCTGACGGTGATGAGAGGCCGGGTCCTGAGGACCGCCCCTCGCGCGGTGGCGACCTAGGTGCCGCAGCCGCGATCGGGTGCTCTGAGGCGGTGAGTGGAGAGACCCGGGCTTTCAGTCTTGCGCTGCGGCGAAAGCTCGGGAGAGGCGGACTTCGCGGACGGGGGCACGGTCTCTCGCTATCGGTGACCGCTGCGCTTCCGGCAACACCCTGTCGGCTAGCCTAGAGAGCCGCTCTCGCGAACTCTCCTGCTCTCCACCATTCCAGCCCCCGGAGCCCGATATAATTCCACAGCAACCAGTGCACACGCGGTCCTCCGCGATGTCCGTTAGGATGGTCGACGTGAGCGAGAAGGGGGACGCGGTCAGGACAGCGAAGGCCGAGGGGGTGATCAGGCTGTCACCCTCCACCGTGAAGCTCATCGCAGAGGGGAGGGTCGAGAAGGGGGACGTGTTCACGGTATCCAAGGTGGCCGCGATCTCGGCCGTCAAGAGGACGCCGGACATACTGCCCCTCTGCCACAACATCCCGATAGCCCACGTGGACGTCTCGTTCGAGATCGTGGGAGAGGACAGGATAAGGGTCGTGACGGAGGTCAAGACCGTGGCCAAGACGGGAGTCGAGATGGAGGCCCTGGTCGGGGCATCGGTCGCCCTGCTCACAATATGGGACATGGTGAAGAAGTACGAGAAGGACGAGGCTGGGCAATACCCGTATGCCAGGATCGAGTACGTGAGGGTTGTCGAGAAGGTCAAGGAGGAGCAGGGGGCGGTGGCCGAGGTCCAGAGCCCCGCATCCTTGGCCGCTAGACGACCCGGCTACCGGACTGATTAGACTGCCACGGTTTATAAGTTTAGCCATCATCGCAACGGCCCTGGGCACGGCCACACGAACTCGCCGATGACTAGCGCCAGTCTAGTGTCTTCCTCGACGATCGACCACGCAGGAGGCGCGCGGAAGAGCATGGGAATTTTCTAGTGTTGCCCAAGCGTGGGTCTAGGGTCCTGAGAAGGGTTCTGAGCTAGGCACCGGTACCTAGCCTCCTGGGTCCACAGCTCCCGGCTCCCGCTCTCTATAGATGCTAGCCAACGCGCGCCGATGTCTGTGGCTTGATGACGAGCATGAAAAGAGGAGGTCTCTGTCGACGGATTTAAATTACCGCGAGCCGCATGAGCTCCTAGAGGCTCGAGTTTGAGGCTCTGGTCTATACATCCGAAGTACCTGGACGCGAGGGGGCTGGTGGCGCTCTGGCGAGAATCCCTCTTGGCTAGGGAGGTGTTGGAGGGGAGGACGGTAGGCTATAGGAACCACCCCCAGCTGGAGAGATTTAGGAGAACCCCTTCTCCCGTAGACGCGATAAACCAGTACCTAGAGGCGGTGTTTCTCGAGGGGGAGAGGAGGGGCTACAAATTCGACAGAGACAAGCTGAGGCCCTACTCCACCGTAGTCCGGATCCCGGTCACGAGAGGGCAGCTGGAGTACGAGACGAGGCACCTGCTCGCGAAGCTGGCAGAGAGGGATCCCGAGAGATACGGGGCGCTGAAGGATAGGAGAGTCCTCGAGCCGCACCCTATCTTCTTCGTCGTCGAGGGCGACGTGGAGCCCTGGGAGAGAAGAGCCGAGGCGAGCCAGGACACCTCGCACTCGTTCGCGATGACACGCGAAAAGAGGGCGCCCCAACCGCGATCACGTGATGAAGGCACGCGCCCGGGAGAACTGGAACGGCAATCAAGCGGAGCGGTCTCGGAGCGCGAGAGCCAGGCTAGTACAGGGTCTCGAGGAGCCTGACCAGCCTCTCCGAAGTCCTCACGCTCCTCGTCTGGAAGATGTACCTAACGCGGAGGTCCACTACGTCCTCGTGCGACGCCATCCTCTCGATGGCTTTGACCAGGCTGACGTCGTCCGGGGACACGACCCTGGCCATCAGCGGGAACTCCCCGCTGACCTCGTAGAGCTCCACGACCTCCGCGTGCTCGAGCAGAGCCCGCGCCAGCCTGTCTATGGCCTGGGGCCTAGGCTTGACCTCGACCAGGGCCTGCGCCGCCATGCCGAGCTTGGCCAGGTCGACCTCCGCGGTGAACCCCCTCAGGACACCGCTCGAGACGAGCCTCTTCACTCTGGTGTACACGGTCGAGACCCCGAGGTTCAGCCTCGACGCGATGCTGCGCAGAGACCTCCTGGAGTCCCTCATCAGCTCCACCAGTATCAGCCTGTCGACGTAGTCGGGCCTCCTGGACACCCGCATCACCCGTGCGTGCAGCCCGGGCGGCTCTTTAAGCTAGCGCGGAGGGAGTCCCGCTTTCTCGCTTATATTTATCGTTAACCCTGTTAAGCCGGTGCCACCGGTGAGAAAGCCTCCCTGCGAGGTCAGGATGAGGTACGTCCTGCCAGCCCTGAGGATGGCCCTGGCGACGATCCTCGAGGGAGAGATGGGGCTCAGCTCCTACCGGGTGGCCAAGATCCTCGGGATCACTCCGGCAGCCCTCAGCAACTACAAGTACTCCCGCAGGTCGGACAGGAGGATGTACGACATGATTATGAAGGACGAGAGCTACGTGGCCCTGCTGAGGACGTGGGCAAAGAGGCTGGTCGAGGGTGAGGCGGATCCGGGCAGCGCCATCTGCACGCTCTGCCAGCGCGCGCCCGTAGACATCGAGCACCTCCCCGCAGGCTAGGTCAGCCGGACGGCTCCGGGCTTCTCCGCATCTTAGACCAGGGCTCGGCGCGCCGCGGGGTCGCCAACTTCGCGCGAGGGGGCTCGGAGCCTCGAGGAGTGGAACGCTTATATCCCTTGCTGGCAAGGTTAGCGTCGGCCGGGGTCGCCTAGCCTGGCCAGGGCGCCGGCCTGCTAAGCCGGTGGGGGATAACCCCGCGCGGGTTCAAATCCCGCCCCCGGCGCCACTCGGCTGTCCTCCCCGGAGTCGCATCGGTACCGCACACCCCTCCGGGCACCTGCGCGAGCCCGGCCATCTCGACTCCCCGATCTTCTCTGTGCTGCCTAACGCCTAGTCCGCTCTCTACCACGGAGGCTTTTCCAGCCCGGCTCAGCACCACCTCTGTGGCCGTCCGCTCGCCTCCGCCGCACCGTACCGCGCCGAGCGGTAGTCGTGTGGAGGGTGTTACCACCAAGGTCAGCTCCCAGAAGCGGCAGACACTACCCGAGGTTGCGGATGTCTCCGCCGCGCGCAGATGGAGGACCGCCCAGAGATCCACTATCGGTGCCCGGAAAGCGCTGCTGACTGCTGTCCCGAGATGGGCTAGGGAGCGCTTGCGAAGAGGTCGCCGAGCGGTTCCGGGGAGACGGGGCCTCTGGTGCGGGGGGTTGGGATTCGAACCCGCGCAGGCCTACGCCAGACGAACCTTTCGCGTGCGGCGAGTAGCCCGGAATTTCAATTATAGCCGCAGGAGGCAGCGCATCGGTTCCTATAGCTGGCATCACCGCATTTTTATTCGACTTCCAAGACAAATCGATTTTGTCGCCATAGGAGTAATCAATTCGAATTCACGGCGGAGAGAAGGTGAAAGCCGTCTCGGCAGGTGCTGCGGCGACTTTGGATTCGTCCTCGTGGACACTCTCACATATACGACGCCGGTCGCCAGCGCATCGCCTCCCCACGAGCCCACAAGCGGGGAGAGGGCCCCATCCTTGAAAGCTCCTAAGTCAGCCTTGCTCACAAACCCCTCGACGCTCCGCCTGCCCTGGACACCGAACCCGGATATTAGGGCCTTTCTTTAGGCAGAGCCAGTTACAGCCGCACCCTGTATGAGGACAGCCTGCTTCAGGAAGTCCGCCAAGCTGGGGGCGTCGCGCGGGTACATCGCTGCATACGCAACCTAAGGGCAGCCTCGAACGTGTTCCACGTCACGGTCTCAGCCATCGGGTTTGGAGCACCTCCGATGACCCAGCCACTCCCAACAGCGTGCCTCAGACTTGAAACCCTCCCCACGCTCATGCCGTCGCCTGAGAGTGATTGCCTCGTCAATCTTAGCAATCAATTCAAAGGCAGGAGGTATGAGACGAGGAGGGATAACAACAGGGTGAGTGCGAAGTACGAGCAGGAAACCGCCAAGACCTCCTTGCGAGTCTCCGGCATCTCCTTACCCGTAACGATCTTAGCAGGATATCTCACCATCCTCGAGAGCTTGTTAGGCATCGGTAAGATGAAGGGCGTCTTCCTCATGTAGCTTGAGTACTCGTCGCTCACGGACTTTCTGAGGCCTATCTCCTCAAGCAACGCCGCGTTCAGCACGGCTACGGAAGCTATGAGCCAAGGCAGTCCGGGTGCCGGAGGAGCGTATCCCCTAGCTCCCTCGACTGCGCTAGCGAGGGAGAGGAGCCCGTAACTCCAGACGATGAACCCTAGGTACTGGGGGTGTCTCGATATGCTGTAGATCCCCCGGGTGCTCAGCCGCCTGTGCGATAACCTATCGTAGATCCACGTAGCCACGCCCAACGTAAAGACCGAAAGTCCGACAACCATGAAGGCGAAGCCTATGGGTGCGGTGAAATCGGGGTTGAGATCCGGGACTACGAAGCCAGCTATCCATGCGAGTATCGAATTTATAGTCCATAGCGGCACGTGAGTTATTGCGCCTAGCCTCAGGATCAGCTCCGAATCTATTAAGGGATACCACAAGACTCTCAAGACCCCGACGCCCGCTAAGAAAAACATGGTGAAGGCGAAGTACCCGACTGTCGGCAGGTAGAGCAGCACGGAACCTAGCAGTGCTAAGCCGGTTCTGCCGAGAGCTAGCCCCACAAGAATGGTTGATAGGACAAGTCCTAGACTCGCGTATCCAACTATCCTCAATCTCGACTCGAGCTCTTCGCATCTCGGGAATTCCGAGAGCAACACGCAATCAGGCACCAAGCCCAACATCCAGGAGTTGACGACTCTGATGAGCTCCATTGACGCGTGGACGACCGCTAGAGCAAACAGCACGGAAAAGCTTACTGAAAACACTAGACCAATCACACGCTTACTCACAGGTTCCCGCCAAAGTGTCATGTAGGCATAGGATAATAAGTGCCATTAATACGTATCGATAGTCCAGGCGTTAACCTCAACAAGATCTTCCAAAGGTATAGCTTGAACTGTTTTGAGGTTTGATGAGGGTCGTCAATGTGGTTGGCAGATGGGGCTCCGCCTTAGAGAGCTCTTGCGCTGAAGCTCGCCGCTACCTGCGACCCGAGGAGAGGGTCTGAAGGCTCTCGACGAGGCAGCCAGCAGAGCTAGGTCTATGGCCTCGTTAAGGAGTGGGCCTAGCTCGAGTTTAGTAAATTAGTGCGGGGGGTGGGATTCGAACCCACGCAGGCCTACGCCATCGGGGCCTCAGCCCGACCCCTTCGACCTAGCTCGGGCACCCCCGCACCAGTAGTACTAGCTCGGCTCTGGGCTATTAAACTTGTCTTGCTCGAAGGTCGCGTAGGGGTCGAGCAAGCAAAAATCTTCCTATACCCTCGATAATCTCGGCTCGAGAATGAGCGAGTGGAGTAGTAGGGTCGAGAGGTCTTTGAGGCTGGATCCCGACAAGGACCTAGTGCTGGAGCTGATCAAGAGGGCTACCGAGGGCAGGAGGCACTTAGTCGTCAGCTCCGTCGGACAGTTCGGCAGTGCCGGCAGGTATCTAGCGCACCTGGTGAACTCCCTGACTGGCTCGAGCGCCTTCTACGTGGAGCCGCACGAGCTCATGTACTACGTGGCACCGTACGACGAGAGCCGGGAGGTCGACGTGCTGCTGGTCTCTACCCCAGGGGGGACCAGCGACCTCTACATGCTCCTCGACCAGCTCACCCTCACCGGACACAGGGTCTCCCTGGTGTCCGAGCCCCTTCCGGAGGTCTTCAAGCGCAGGTTCGGCGGGGTCGACGCGGTGGAGGTCTCCTGGAACGGGATGGGTCTGCTCAGGCTCCTCGCGCTGCTGGCCTACTCCGTGTCCAGCATCGGCAGGGCTGAGCTGCGAGCGAGAGCTCGGAGGATAAGGGAGGAGTGCCTCTCCCTGGTCGAGGTCGCCGACGAGCTCGTTGAGAGGTACGGCGAGGAGCTGGAGGTAATCAGGGAGGCGCTCTCGGAGCCCTACGTGGTCACCTACACGCCAACCCTGGAGCCGGCAGCGGAGCTCGTGGCGCTGGGTCTCAGCAAGGGCCTGGCCGTGGTGGCCGGGCTCCAGAGAGCTTATCTCTACGTGGGAAGACTGTTCAGCAAGGTGCTCGCGTTCACTACGGACGTCGAGGCTCACGTGCTGAGGTACTACCTCAACAGGGTGGTCGAGAGGGGCGGTAGGGTTGGTGAGGTGAGGCTCAGGACGGACCCGCTGACGGCCCCCCTCTACGCGCTACTCCTGGTGTACTACGCTGCGGAGGTGGGGTAGGGTGAGGCTGGCCCTCCTCACGGGCTCGACCGGAGTCCTGGGCAGGAGGCTGGTCCCGCACCTGGCGCGGAGCTACAGGCTGATACTCCACTACCGGAGGTCGGAGGACGTCCTCAGCTCTCTCCTCGAAGACCCCCTAGTCAGGGAGTCTCTGGCTGGAGTGGTGAGGTGGGACTTCGGCGGGGGGAACCTCGAGGGCTTCGTCGAAGAGGTGCTCAGGATCGGTATCCCGGACCTGGTGATACTCTCCGCGTCGTGCTACGACTCTACTCCGGCGAGGGGGGTCAGCGAGGAGCTCTTCGAGTACCTGGCGAGGGTGAACCTGGTAGCTCCCTCCTACATAGCTCTCAGGCTCGGCACGGTGATGGAGAGGGGACTGGTGGTGTTCCTCACGGACATGATAGCTACGTCCGGCCACGAGGTCTACGTCGGGATAAAGCCCTCCCTGCCGTACGTAGCCTCTAGAGGGGGCCTCCAGCACGTGGTTAGGTACCTGGCGAAGGAGCTAGCACCCAGGGTGAGGGTCGTCGGGATCGCGGTGGGCTGGGTGGACAACCCGAGAGCGAGCAGGAGGCTGAGGGAGGCGGCTCTGAGATCCATTCCCACCGGAGCGTTCGTGGAACCGGAGGAGGTCTACAGGCTCATAGAGCTAGCCGCAAGCACCCCTAGTCTCAACGGGGTTTTCCTGACGATGAGCGGGGGGATCTGACGGGGTTCAGCCGCGGGTTCAGATATCACCGCGTCATCCCTTGTAAGACTCATCACCTATCTGCGCGCTCCCGAGGAGTTCGTCGACCCTGCGCTTAAATCCTCAATACCGAGAGCCGTCGCCCGAACCTCTTCCCGAGCTCTCGGGTCACGACGTCCCCACGTAATACTCGGAAACCGGCGCTCCGAGCTCCTTTGCGGGCTCACCGTCGCCAGAGCTCTGTCGCGAAGCTCAGCGCGTATAAGTTACCTCGGAGGCTCTGTAGGGAGGGCTGAGCTTGCTGCCGGCAGAGGACGCGGTGGTCGAGGTTATCAAGAGGGCGCTGAGGGAGAGCAGAGTATTCAAGAGCAGAGAGGCTCTCTCAAGCGACTACATACCGGACAGGCTGCCCCACAGAGAGGAGTACATCAAGAGGTTGGCCGAGCTCCTCTCGCCCCTCTTCAGGGGCGAGAAGCCCAGCAACGTCCTCGTCTACGGGCTCACGGGAACCGGGAAGACGGCCGTCGTGAAGTACGTGACGATGCGCTTCAGGGAGTACGCGGAGAGGGCCGGGATCGATGCTTTCAAGTTCGCCTACGTGAACTGCCGCAACGAGGACACCAGCTACAGAGTGCTGCTCAAGATAGGGTCGGACCTCGGGCTCAGGATCCCGTTCACCGGGCTATCCGTGGCCGAGCTCCACAACAGACTTCGGGACTACCTGGACTCGAAGAGGACGGTCGTGACGGTCGTTCTGGACGAGGTCGACTTCCTCGTGAAGAAGGTGGGAGACGACCTCCTCTACAGACTGACCAGGATCAACGAGGAGCTGGCTCAGAGCAGCGCGAGCATAGTCGGCATAACCAACGACGTGAAGTTCGTGGAGACCCTAGACCCCCGCGTGAGGTCGAGCCTCGGCGAGGTCGAGGTGGTCTTCCCCCCGTACGACGCGCTCCAGCTGGCCGACATACTGAGGGAGAGGGCCGCGCTGGCGTTCAGGGAGGGAGTCCTCGAGGAGGGAGTGATAGAGTACTGCGCCTCCGCGGCGGCCAGGGAGCACGGGGACGCTAGGAGGGCCTTAGACCTGCTCAGGCTCGCGGGGGAGATAGCGGAGCGCGAGGGGTCTCCCAGGGTGGGCGTGGAGCACGCCAGGAAGGCCAGGGAGGAGCTGGAGGTGAACGCTGCGGCGGAGGTCGTCCGGACACTGCCCCACCACGGCAAGCTAGTCCTCCTGACCCTGGCAGCCATGGGCGGCTTCGCCGAGAGCACCGGCAACCTCTACCTGACCTACAGGAAGGTGTGCGAGGCCTTCGGGATCGAGCCCCTGACCCAGAGGAGGGTCGGCGACATCGTTAGCGAGCTCGACATGCTCGGAGTCCTGACGTCCAGGGTCGTCAGTCGGGGTCGGTACGGGAAGACTAGGGAGGTGAGCCTGGGGGTAGACCCCGGTATCGTAATAAAGGTGCTCAGCTCGGATACCAGGTTCGGGGAGTATGTTAGGCTGCTCAAGGTTGGCGGGAATAGATGACGGCTTCTTCCCCCCGGACTACAAGAGGCTGAAGCTGAAGACGTTTCTAGTGGGCACCCTCTACCTGGGGAGGAGGCCCGCGGGCATCAAGGTGAGGACGGTCACCGTCGACGGGACCGACGGGACTGAGAAGGCCCTCGAGATACTCAGGGGTCTGGGAGGAGCCGACGCGGTCTTCCTAGACGGGGTCACCGTGGCCGGCTTCAACGTAATAGAACCGGACTCCCTGCTCGAGCTCGCCAGGTCCGTGGTGGTGGTCTACAAGTTCGAGCCGGACGTGAGGAAGATAGAGAGAGCCCTCAGACTCCACTTCCCCGACTGGGAGAGAAGGTACGAGGTGATACTCAAAGCGTACGCGAGGTCAGGCCTCGTGGAGACCAGGTGGAAGACGATGAGGGTGGCGGTCTTCGGTGATGCTGGCATCGACGTCGGTGAGCTGGTATCGTATACCCAGCTGGTGTCGCCTACGCCGGAGCCCCTCAGGGTCTCGGACGCCATCGCCTCGGCTCTCTCTAGGAGTGCTCTACTGAGCAACCTTCTCGGCAGGGCAGTCGAGTGAGCCGCCGAGGTCGCCCTCCGCACCTGATGCCCGGCTACAGCACCTCCTCCGCGGGGAACTCTTCGACTATCTTGCGCAGAGCGCCGACGTCCTCGAGCTTCCTGTGGATGTTCTGGACTGCTTGGACTACCTCCTCCTCGCTCTTCGCCCCGGTTATGACCATCTTGCCGCTGCTGAAGATCAGGAGGACGACGCGCGGGTCGTTCATCTTGTGGATGAGCCCGGGGAACTGCTCGGGCTCGTACATCACGTTGTCCAGGTACTCCGCCGCTATCTCCAGGTTGACCTCGGTGTTCAGGTTCGCGGAGGCAACGACGTTCTGTATCTGTATCCTAGGCTTTCCGGTAACGATGATCCCGTGCCTGTAGAAGAGCCTGAGTATCCTCTTGAACCCCTTGATGAGGGACTCGGTCTTCTTGGCACCGGTTATCACCATCTTGCCCGTCCCGAAGACCAGGGCGGTGAGCTTGGGGTTGTCGAGCCTCAGGACGAGCCCGGGGAACTCCTCCGGGTCGTACTCGACGTTGGGTATGGACCTGGCTATGGCGTTCAGGTCGAGGCCCTGGTCAAGAGTGGCCGTGGCAACTATGTTCTCGATCTTAATCAGAGGGGTAACTTTGCTCATAGCGCCGCACCCTAGGTAGCGGTCTAATAAAGTTTATAAACGCGGCGATCTCCCTGGGCCCCCAGGAGGTCCCAAAGGCGGGGAAGGAGGCGTCTCCTTGACCGTGACTTTGGTTGTCCGTGCCTCGGGCCCGGGAACCGAGCTCTTTGCGGAGGCCGGCTTCACGCGATCCCGCTCCTCCGAAGCCTTCGTTCCGGCTCACAGCCCGTTATAAGCGGCATAGGGCGTGTTCTGCGGGAGTGGGGAGCTGGAGCTAGTGCCCGGGCTGGAGGTCGTCGGCGAGCTTCCACTGGCCTACTCTAGGAGGCACAAAACGCTGATCCTGGCCGACGTCCACATAGGGTTCGAGGAAGAGGTCTCCTTGAAGGGAGGTTACGTGCCCCGCTTCCAGCTCAGGAACACCCTGAGGATGATGGAGGAGGCCTTCGGTGAAGTGAGCGCCGAGGCCGTCGTCTTCGCCGGGGACGTGAAGCACATATTCAGCACCCTGGGCAGGCTGGAGAGGCTAGAGCTGGTTGAGCTCCTGACCTACGTTAAGAAGCACGTCGGGAGGGTCGTGGTCGTCCGGGGAAACCACGACAACTTCCTGCCCCGGGTCAGGAGGTATGTCGAGTTCGAGATCGTGGACAGCTACCCCATGCCGCCGTACCTGGTAGTGCACGGTCACAAGCCCCTCGGGGAGGAGCAGCTATCTCAGCAGTGGGAGTACCTCGTCATGGGGCACGAGCACCCGAGCATAGCGCTCAGGGACCCCCTAGGCGTCGTCGGGAAGTTCTCGTGCTTCCTCGTCGGAAGCATGCCCTCCCTAGGAAGGAGGGTCGTGGTGTTGCCGGCCGTCGGGGTCTACCAGACCGGGTCGAGGGTGACTCTATCGCGGGACACCTACCTGTCTCCGGTAATAAGGGAGCTCGTGGACGTGGAGGCCATGAGACCCATCGTGATCGGTCCCGACGTCGGAGTCCTGGAGTTCCCGGAGCTCAGGGAGCTCCACGACGTGATATCCGCTGCCCCGGCTTAGACCTCGCGCTCCACAGGGCTCGCCTTTGCCGACCCGGAGGCTCGCGGAGAGGCTTTCGAGGCGAGAGGCTCCGCCCACGTGCCCTAGGGGCCTATGCCCGTCCGGACTCAGCTCTGCCTAGACAACAGTTTCAAATTAGGTATCGATGGGTGCTCCCCGAAGACCTGCTCCGGGTATCGCGGCAGAGACCCGAGGGGAGCGGTCGCCGCCCGAGGTGGAGTCCCTCGTGATGCGAGAAACCGCGGGCTCTCCCGGAGGGGACGGAGCTCGGCGAGGCCTGCCGGCGTGCCCGGTTGTGCGGCGGAGCGGGCAGGTCGAGCGGGCGCGAGACACGCGGGGATGCTCCACAGCCGCCCCCCGAAGGCCGCTGGGGCCTCCAGGGCCGGGGTGGGACGCGTGGCTACCTATATGCGACAATGGTCTCTGCCGCTCCCGGGAACCTCCGCGGAGCCCTCGAAAGAGGAGCAGCGGGCGCCGACCGCGGAGCAAGGTGGTAGTCGAGGCTTCCGGGGATATCAGTGTGAACTAGTGTCTTCACCTCTCCAAGGCTGCCCACTTCATCATCCGGATCCAGTGGCGTCTGGAGCTAATAACTCTTTATCCTCCTCACAAGATATTTATATGCTCTGCCGGCTAGTCTCCCCGGACCAGCGCGGTGTTAGGGATGTCCTCGAGCCTGCTCGAGGTAAAAGACCTGCGGATATACTACTACACGCTAACTGGGATAGTAAAAGCGGTCGACGGAGTGAGCTTCACGATGGCGGAGGGTGAGGTCCTCGGCATAGCCGGGGAGTCGGGGTGCGGCAAGTCGACCCTGGGCTACGGTCTCCTTGGCCTTGTCCCACCCCCAGGGAAAATCGTGGGCGGGTCCATCGTTTTAGACAAGACGGACCTCACAAAGCTAAAGCCCTCCGAGCTCAGGAGAGTGAGGTGGACCAGGGTCAGCATGGTCTTCCAGGGAGCTATGAACGCGCTCAACCCCGTCTACACCGTGGGGCACCAGCTGGCCGAGCCCCTAGTGCTGCACAGAGGCCTGAGCGTGAAGGCGGCGCTGGACGTGGCTGCCGATATGGTCAAGAAGGTCGGGCTAACGCCCGACGTCCTGAGGAGGTACCCTCACGAGCTGAGCGGGGGGATGAAGCAGAGGGTCATGATAGCCATGGCGCTGCTGCTGAGGCCCAGGCTAGTGATAGCCGACGAGCCCACTACGGCGCTCGACGTCGTGATCCAGGCCCAGATAATGAACTTGTTTAAGGAGCTCAGGAGAGTCGAGAGGAACGCCATGATACTCATAACCCACGACCTGAGCCTGATAGCCGAGATAGCGGACAGGACTAGCGTGATGTACGCGGGGAAGATGGTCGAGATAGGCAGCTCGGACACCGTGTTCGGGAGCCCGCTCCACCCGTACACGCAGGGGCTCCTCAGGAGCATCCCGAGGCTGAGGGGCAAGGAGAAGATCACGTGGATACCGGGAGTCCCGCCGGACCTCAGGGTACCGCCTCCGGGCTGCAGGTTCCACCCGAGGTGCCCGTACGCGATGGACGTCTGCAGGTCCGAGGAGCCTCCGGAGGTCGAGGTGGAGAAGGGGCACAAGGTCTCCTGCTGGCTCTACGCCAAGAGGTGAGAGCATGCAGCCCAAGCTCTTGGTCGAGGAAGCCTACAAGTACTTCCCGCTGAGGAGATCCCTAAGCGAGATCCTGACGTTCAAAGCGCACAGGTACGTCAGGGCCGTGGACGGGGTCAGCTTCACAATCAACGAGGGCGAGATATACTGCCTCGCGGGGGAGTCGGGGTGCGGTAAGACCACGACCGGCAGGCTCATAGTCAGGCTCATAGACTTCACATCCGGCAGAGCTCTCTACATGCCGAAGAAGGAGGTGCTCTCGGAGATACCGCCTGAGTTCCTGATCGACGGCAAGTACGTTAACCTGGCCAGCGATCTACCCAGGCACGTAGACAAGCTCCTGAGGAGGGACGTCCAGATAATCTTCCAGGACCCGTATGGGTCCCTCAACCCGAGGATGAGGATCTACGACATCCTGAAGGAGCCCCTGGACATACACGGGATAGGCTCTACCGAGGACGAGCGGAGGGAGGCCGTGTTCAGGACTCTGGAGGAGGTGAAGCTCACTCCTCCCGAGGAGTTCGCCGAGAGGTACCCGCACATGCTCTCCGGCGGGCAGAGGCAGAGGATAGCCGTGGCCAGGGCTCTCATACTCAACCCGTCCCTGGTCGTGGCCGACGAGCCGGTCAGCATGCTCGACGTCTCGATAAGGGCCGAGATACTCCAGCTGATGCTGGACTTGAAGGCCACGAGGAACCTCACCTACGTGTTCATAACCCACGACCTAGCCGTGGCGGCCTACGTCTGCAACAACATAGCGATAATGTACCTGGGCAAGATCGTCGAGAAGGGCCCCATAGACGTCGTAGTAAACAGCCCCCAGCACCCGTACGCCAAGGCCCTGATAGCAGCCGTCCCGGAGCCCGACCCGAGGAACAGGTTCAAGATGAGGGAGCTCCCGATAATCGGCGAAATACCCAGCGCTGCGAACATACCTCCGGGCTGCAGGTTCCACCCGAGGTGCCCGTACGCGATGGACGTCTGCAGGTCCGAGGAGCCTCCGGAGGTCGAGGTGGAGAAGGGGCACAAGGTCTCCTGCTGGCTCTACGCCAAGAGGTAGCGGATCCGTACAGTTTGTGTAAAGTTTCTTAGACAAACTGTCGAAAGCTTATATAGCTTAGCCCGACTCTGTAGCGGTAACCATCCTTGGATGCGGGCATCAGGGGCTGGGGTGCGTACATACCTAGGTTCCGCCTGAGCGCCTCGGAGATCGCCGCCCTCTGGGGCTACGACGGCAGGTTGCCCAAGGCCCTGGGGATGGCGGAGAAGTCCGTCGCCGAGGAGGACGAAGACGCCGTGACCATGGGCTGGTACGCTGCGAGGGTAGCGATGAGGAGGGCGGGGGCGAGCGGTGACGACATAGACGCGGTGTTCTTCGGCACGGAGTCGAAGCCCTACGCGGTGAAGCCCTCGGCTACGATAGTGGCGGACGCGCTGGGCGTGAAGAGGAGGAAGCTCGCCACGGACTTGGAGTTCGCGTGCAGGGCTGCCGGCGAGGGGATGAGGATCTCGGTGGGGCTGGTGAAGAGCGGTCTCGCCCGGAACACGCTAGTCATAGGCTCCGACACCGCGCAGGCGAACCCGGGTGACCTCCTGGACTTCACGGCCTCCTCCGGTGCCGTGGCCTTCGTCGTAGGCCCAGCGGACGGCTCCGCAGCCGCGATAGAGGCTAGCGTGTCCTACGTCACGGACACCCCCGACTTCTGGAGGAGGGACAGGTCTCCCTACCCGGAGCACGCCGAGATATTCACCGGCGAGCCCGCGTACTTCCACCACATAGTCAGCGCGGCCAGGCTGCTCATGGAGGAGACAGGCCTCAAGGTAGAGGACTTCGACTACGCGATATTCCACCAGCCCAACGGGAGGTTCCCGCTCCAGGTGGCCAGGATGCTCGGGATACCGCAGGAGAAGGTGGTTCCCGGGCTCGTCACTCCGTACATCGGGAACACCTACAACGCCTCGGCTCTCCTGGGGCTGGCCAAGCTGCTCGAGGAGGCTCCCCCGAAGAGCAGGATACTCCTCGTCACCTTCGGGAGCGGTGCCGGGAGCGACGCCTTCAGCATAGTCGTCCAGGACTCCGCTCCCGAGCTGGCCAAGAGGGGGCCGAGGGTCGCTGACATGATCAACTCGAGAGTCCAGGTGTCCTACAGCGAGTACAGCAAGTTCAGGGGCCTCCTGCTGAGGAACATCGGTGGTTAGGATGAGGGCGTACGTAGTAGGAGGGGCCGCGCTCAAGATCGATAGGCACTTCGAGCTGGGCTACAGAGACCTAGCCTACAGGGTCGTGAAGGACTGCCCCGAGTGTTCGGAGGTAGACTACGTGATCGTGTCGTCGGCCCTCCCGGAGCTCTCGGCACACCAGGTCGACCTCGGCACCCACGTAGTCCAGTGGATAGGGAGGAGGGTGCCGGTGCTCAGGGTGGAGTCCGGAGAGTCATCTGGGCTCGCGGCCGTCGACGTGGCGGCCTCGCTGGTGGCCTCGGGCAGGGCCGGGCGGGTGCTGGTTCTGGGCGTCGAGAAGGTCACCGAGTACCCGACGTACACGACCAACTACTTCTACTCTCTGACCCTGGACTTCGAGTTCGAGGTCCTGAGGGGCGTCAGTCCACCCGCCTACGCGGCACTGGCGATGAAGGAGCTGATGAGCTCCGGGGTTAAGCGCGAGTGCTTCAGCGGGTGGGCGGTCAGGATGCACGAGAACGCGATGCGGACGCCGCACGCCATGCTCAAGTTCAAGATCTCCCCCGAGTCCTTCAGGGACGCTCAGGCCCTCGCGGAGCCGCTCACGCTCTACGACAGCTTCGCCTTCGGTGACGGGGCTGCGGCAGTAGTGGTATCGTCGGAGCCCAGCAGGAGCGACTCCTCTCCGGAGATCGTCTACAGCGGGTCTGAGGTGGGACTGCCCGCGTACCTGAGGGACAGGGTCTCCGACCTAGCGGCGTCGGTCGGGCTGCTCAGGAGGGTCTCGGAGAAGCTGGGGCTGGACCTCAGGAAAGCAGCAGTGGAGCTCCACGACAGCTACACGGTCTACCCGGTGGCCATACTGAAGAGCCTCGGGTACCTCGACGAGAGGTGCGACCTCGGAGAGTTCGAGCACCTGAACCTCAGCGGCGGGCTGAAAGCGAGGGGGCATCCGGTGGGTGCCACAGGGGTCTACCAGGTCTACGAGCTCTTCAAGCTGATGACCGATGGACTGGGCGACAGGACAGCGTCCGCGGAGTACGGCCTGGCGCACTCGATGAGCGGGCCGGACAACTTGTCTCGAGTAGTAGTGCTGAAGAGGTGAGACCCCTTGAGGCTCTCCCCTCAGCAGTTCTGGAGGGTAAGGGAGAACGAGTACAGGATCTTCGTAACGGTCTGCGGCTCCTGTGGTAGGAGCGCGGTCTTCAAGAGGTCCGCGTGCCCCTACTGCGGGTCTAGCGATGTGCGGTACGTCGAGTCCTCGGGAACTGGAGTGCTCGAGAGCTTCACGAAGGTCTACTACAGGAGGGACTCCAGCGAGGACGACCTGCCCAAGTTCGTCGGAGTGGTCAGGCTCAGTGAGGGGGTGAGAGTGGTGGGCGAGATCGTGGGGGTCAGGGGCGACGAACTGAGGGAAGGCATGGAGGTCGAGGCCGTGCTGAGGAGGTACGCGTCCGACGATCCGTACGGGGTTATATACTACGGCATAAAGTTCAAGCCGGTTTAAATAGAATAAACACCAACCGTCATTGTATAAGAGCGCTATATTTTTTACTTTGTTACCCTGTCGTGGTGTAAGCGTGGACTACACCAAGTTCATAGCCAGAGCGGCAGCCGCGTTCAGAGCCTCCGAGATCCGCGAGCTCCTGAAGCTCGCGGAGGCCCGCAAGGTCATAGCCTTCGCCGGCGGGATGCCCGATCCGCAGACCTTTCCGCGAGAGGCTCTCGCCAGGATGGCCTACGAGGTCATACTGAACTACGGGGACAAGGCGCTCCAGTACGCTCCTACGAAAGGAGTCACGGTGTTCAGGGAGACCCTGTTCAGGTTCCTGCGTAACAACGGCGTGAAGGTGACCGAGGGGGACGACCTGATAGTCACGAGCGGGTCCCAGCAGGGGCTCGATATAATATCCAGGACGCTGATCGACCCCGGAGACGTCATAGTAACGGAAAACCCTACGTACCTAGCGGCCCTCACGGCCTTCAGGCCCGCTAGGCCGAACATCGTCGGGATCCCGATAGACGGCTCAGGGATGAAGACAGATGTCCTGGAGGAGAAGCTCAGGGAGCTGAGGTCTTCCGGGAAGAGCGTTAAGTTCGTGTACACGATCCCGGTGGCACATAACCCGGCCGGGACGACGATGAGCCCCGAGAGGAAGAAGCACCTCCTCGAGCTGGCGTCCCAGTACGACTTCGCGATAATCGAGGACGACCCCTACTCGTTCTTCGTCTACGACGAGGCCGACGTTACCAGGCTGAAGACTCTGGACCAGGAGGGGAGGGTGGTCTACCTGGGCACCCTCAGCAAGATACTGTCCCCGGGCCTGAGGGTCGGGTGGATGCTGGGCCCCAGGCAGCTGGTGGACGTCTTCGAGAGAGCCAAGCAGAGCATGGACCTCCACACATCCTCCCTCACGCAGTACATAGCCAAGGAGGCCATCGAGAGGGGGGTCGTCGAGGAGACCATGGAGAAGGCGAAGAGGATCTACAGGGTTAAGCGAGACGTCATGCTGGAGTCCCTCTCGGAGAACATGGTCGAGAACTCTTGGTGGGTCAAGCCGGTCGGAGGACTGTTCCTGATGGTGTGGCTGCCTCCGGAGATAGACACGAGGGCCATGCTGCCGGAGGCCTTGGAGGAGGGCATAGCCTACGTGCCGGGATCGGCGTTCTTCGTCGACGAGAGCGGCAGGAACACGCTGAGGCTCAACTTCAGCTACCCGAGCGTGGACGAGATAAGGACTGGAGTGGAGATCCTGGGCAAGCTCGTCAGGAGGAAGCTGGGGAGGGCTAGCTCCTAACCCTGTTTTCCGTCGTTGCGCATGTTCCACCCCGGCCCCGGGGGCCTCGGAGACCTTCGGGGGTGACGGCAGATGCCCCGCGTCCCGGGTCCCCTCCGCACGCACATTCGGCTTACTCTCTTCGCCACACGCCGGCGGCCCCTCCCGACCCCTCCGCTGCCACGCGGGAAGGAGCGCATAAGGTTGGCTATCTAGGATCGATGACCCTAGCGACCAGCCCGGTTCCCGGGCTCCGGGGACGCCACGTAGGCTAGGTGGCCGTAGTACCGCGCGGACTCCGCTACGGCCCTGAGGCTCTCCACCACCCTGAACACGCTTTCGATATCGCGCCCCGCTTTCCGAACGATGCTCAGGGCCTCGGCGATATTGGGCCTCAATCGGGCCCCCGAGAGGACTCTCCTCACACCGCTCCCGAGCGGTACGAGGTGGTCGGGCACCAGGGGGGATACGTAGAGAGACTCCCCGCATCTCCTCACCGCGACACTGTTCACGTAGGGGTCTAGGGACGCTATGTAGACCACATCGAAGTCTCCCCCGGAGCCCTCCCGCAGGTGCGCCCTGATGCCCAGCTTCGCGATCCTCTGGAGCCCGCGCTCGCTGGAGCACAGGGCCTCGACTCTGATAACGTCCTTGACCAGAGCGGTCAGCGCGTGCGCCTCGTAGCCGCAGCCCGCGATCAGCATAGTCGACCCGGAGATGAGCGAGACGACCTGCGGAAGATGAGCGAACAGCGATAGGTTGAGACCCGCGATGCCCGTGAGGGACTGGGGCACCGGCTCGAGGCACCTGGAGTCTAGGCTAGCCTGTTCGGCCATGACGCCGTTCCTGTAGAGCGCCAGCTCGACGAAGCACCTCGGCGACACTACCGCGTTCTCTCCGACGGCCAGGCCCGTTACCCCGTGGCCCAGCTCTACGACTCTGACCAGCCCCGCGGATCCGACGACCTTTCCGTAGGCGTAGGGAAGGCGCCCCCTCGCGGCAGCGACGTCCGTGGGCGTGAGGGCTGCGGAGAGAACCTTGACCAGCACCTCACCCTCCCTAATGGGTGGCGGGGGCACTTCCGAGTACTTCAAGTCTCCGGTCAGGAGGACGGCACCTACGTTCTTCAAGCTCCTGCCTCCACCTCTGCGTAGGTTAAATAATCGGGGTAAAAATCCTAGGCTAGGTGAGACCCTGTTCGAGGAGTTCACCGGCAGGTTCTACTACCTGCTTCACCCGAGGCCAGTGCTGGTGGTCGGCACTCTGTGCCCCAACGGTCGGGCGAACTTCGCTCCAGTGAGCTGGAACACTCCGGTGAGCGAGGAGCCCCCGGCGGTCGCCATAGCCGTGGGCACCGAGGCGTACACCCGGGAGTGCCTCGACTTCTGCGGCGAGGCGAGTCTCAACGTCCTGAGCCTGGACGACGCGCAGCTGGCCTACGACCTGGGCTCGACGTCCGGCAGGGAGGTGGACAAGGTCTCCACGTTCGGGCTCGAGCTGGTGGAGGGCGAGAGCGTCAGGCCTCCCGGGCTCTCGAGGTCTCTAGCGATACTCGAGTCCAGGGTGCTGGGTAGGCACCCGGTCGGCGAGACAGTCCTCTACGTACTCGAGGTGAGGAGAGCGAGGGTCCGAGGAGGGGTGGCCGACAGGTTCGGCTACCTGCTCTCCGAGGGGGTCAACGTGCTCCTCCACGGCAGCGGCCGCTACTTCTACGGAGCGGGTCCTAGGAGGGTGGCCGCGAGGAGGGCGACCCGTTGAGCAGAAGGCTCATGCTCTCGAGCGGCAAGGTCTTCGGGAACTACGCGCTGCTGGTGAGATACCTGGAGCTCTGCCCCGAGGAGAGGAGGATCGCGTCTCTCCCGAACTCCTCGGACGTGGAGCTCGTCAAGCGCCTGGCGAGCCGGGGGGCCGCGTCCCTGGAGGAGCTCCTCGGAGAGCTGGCCGAAAGGTTTAGGAGTAGAGTGGACCCCGAGTGCAGCGCCGGAGCGGCTAGAGATGTCCTGGGAACCGAGGTGGTCGAAGACCAGGCGGTGCGACTGGTCGCGGTGCAGCTGGCGGGCTGGACTCTCGAGATAGCAGAGGCCCTTGGGGTCGTTAAGCTCAAGAGCTTCGTCTGACGCGCCGGAGCAGGAGTGGACACCAGCGTCTTGCCTCCCGATGGCTCGGAGCGCCCCGGGACGCCGAGCGCGGATCTCCTCGACCCTTTACGCCGCAGTGACACAAACCCTTAGAGCTCTCACTTCAAGTTCTGGACTCCCGTCTTCCAGCGCGCTCGAACTCCGCTGGGTCAGGCAGTCCTTAGCACCGCCGAGCCCCTGACTCTGGCCGCCTTCAGGTCTCTGAGGGCCCTGTTCGCCTCCTCGAGCGGGTAGCTCTGGACCTCCGTCCTCACGCCGAGCCTCGCGGCTACCTCCAGCAGCTCCCTGACGTCCCTCCGCGTGACGTTCGCGACGCTCCTAACCGTCCTCTCGAGCCACAGGTGCCTCGCGTAGTCGAGGGCTATCTGGGTCTGCTTCCTGATGACGTTGACCACCAGGACCCCTCCCCTCTCGAGGAGCTCCAGGGCTCTGACAGTCACCTCCCCGACGGGCGTGAAGTCTATAGCTCTGTCCAGCCTCCCGGGAGGGTCCTCGCTGGGGTGACCCGCCCAGTCGGCCCCGAGGGCCTCGGCCAGCTCCCTGTGCTCGGGGCTCCTGCTGAAGACGTATATCTCGGAGGACGGGAAGAGCCTCCTCGCTACCTGGATGACTATGTGAGCGCTGGCGCCGAACCCAAAGAGCCCCAGCCTGAGGCCGTCCCTGAGGTCCGCGAGCTTGAGGGCCCTGTAGCCGACCGCTCCGGCGCAGAGCAGGGGCGCCGCGCTGGCGTAGTCCATGCTCGGTGGGATCCTGTGGACGAAGTCGGCGTGGGCTAGCGCGTACTCGGCGTAGCCCCCGTCGAGGTGGCACCCGGTGGCCCTGAAGTCGTCGCAGAGGTTCTCGAGCCCGGTGGAGCAGTAGCCGCACCTCCCGCAAGCCTCACCGATCCAGGCGACGCCGACCACCTCTCCCTCGACCGGGTCTCCGACTCCGGGTCCCGCCTCGACCACCCTCCCGACTATTTGGTGACCGGGCACCAGAGGCGTCTTGCAGCGCACCCTGCCCTCCACTATGTCTATGTCTGTGTAGCACACACCGCAGGCCAGGACCCTCATCAGCACCTTTCCGGGACCGACCGTCGGCGTCGGGTAGTCCACCTCTATCGCCAGCGGGTCCTCGCGCCAGGGCAGCTCGGGGTACCTCCGCGGCAGTCCCTCGACCCTTATCTCCGCGTTCTCTCGGAGTACGGCGGCCCTCACATCCCTCCCGTCTAGGTGTCGGTGCGAGGGACATAAGTTCGGGCCTCGCTCGACCGGCTCGTGGATCGCGGGGCGCCGGCTCGAGTCTGCGCGCTAATTACTACGGTGGGGTAGGTGCACGGGGGTCTTCGATGGACTGCTACCTAAAGACTCCCCCGCGGGCCCTCTCGGGCAAAGGCATCGGTAGAGTGCTCGAGTGCCTAGACGTGGGCAAGGAGCTCGCGAATCCCCTCGCGGACATCGGGGAGCTCCTGGTCAGGCTATTGGGAGGCTACCTGAGCCCGCCCGCAGTGAGGGTGGAGTTCTCGGAGAACGAGCCGATAGGGACGAACTACGTGCTGTACAAGTACCACGCGTTCGACGGGGATAGGTTCGTCGCCTCGTGCAGAGCGGTCGTGAGGAGAAGGGTGTTGGAGGAGGTCGTGTGCACCTTCGACTCGTCTCAGGTGACCAGGGTCTCGGGGCATCCGCTACAGGTACCGGGGGAGCCCAAGCTATCGCCCGCGAGTGCCAGGGTCGCTGAACCGCCTCCCGGACAGTTCTACATAGACCACTTCATAATCTACAGGATCCTCGGCACCCCCAGAGTGGACGCCGGCTCCTGGAGGCTGAGGGTCTCGGGCACCGTCGAGAACCCGCTGGAGCTCTCCCTGGACGACGTGGAGAGGCTGCCCAGAGTGTCCCTAGTGAGAGACTTCCACTGCGTCACAGGCTGGTCCGTCCCCTCGGTCTCGTGGGAGGGAGTCGAGCTGAGGCTGATAGCCGAGATGGCGAGACCCCGAGAGGGGGCTCGGTGGGTTCTGGTCTCCGGGCTCGACGGGTACTCGGCTGTGGTCCCTCTCGAGGACTTCGTCTCCGAGGAGGCCCTCCTAGTCCTGAGGATGAACGGGAGGCCCCTGTCGGTGGAGCAGGGGTTCCCGGCTAGGATCTTCATACCGCACCTCTACGGGTGGAAGAGCGTCAAGTGGGTCTCCCGAATCGAGTTCACCGAGAGGTACGTGGACGGGTATTGGGAGGCCCTGGGCTACCACGAGAGGGGGAACGTGTCCCTGGAGGAGAGGTTCAAAGGGCCACGGGCTTTCTGCGGAGCCTCCGCGGGCGCCCGATCCTCCCCGGTGCCGAGCGGCGGTACCTGGCAAGGCTCAAGCGGAGCCTCTCGTACCTGCTCCTGACCCACCACGCTCTCTCCTGGACCGCGTAGCTGACCAGGGCCACCGATACCGCGAGCAGCACCGCTAGGACGCCGTCGACCAGGTAGCTCGTGAAGTAGGCGAAGGCTGAGCAGCCCAGGATTGAGTAGGGTACGTACTCGCGCCTCCTGGAGATGGGCCACATCGCGGAGGCCGCGACCAGGGAGAGTGCAGCCAGGTATCCTAGGTTTACCGGGAGTCCGGCGAGTCTGAGGGCGGTGTGCGAGAGAGTTACCGATGCCGAGATTATGGCGGCTGCTCTGTAAAAGAACAGCCCCACCGAGAAAGAGGCGGCGGAGAGCAGAGTGATCGCAGGCGTGCCGGGGTTTTCCACCCAGCCGGGCAGGATCGCGGTGGTCGCGAGCGCGACGACGAGCCCGAGGGAAGCGGCCGAGACGAGCCTCTTAGCACTGTAGCCGTACACCGCCGCTAGAGCGCTAAGCAGGGCCAGCAGGTGGGTCAGCGTCGTAGCGATCCGCCCTCAGGCTCTTATCTCACGCCCGAGCAGCGATTCGAGGAACGCTATCCTCTTCCACACGGGTGGGTGGGTCGATAGGAGCTCCTCTAGCCCCACAAACGGCTCGGCGAACGCGTAGATGAGGAGAGTCTTGAAGGCGTTGTTCTCCACTCTCGCCTTCCCGAACCGCTCGTAGAAGCCGCTTATGGACTTCAGCGCACCTATCATAGCGAACGGCGAGGTGACCTTGGCACCGTGAGCGTCTGCGTAGAACTCCCTCAGTCTCGAGAGGGCGAGTACGCCTAGCTGTATGAGTATGCTGAAGACCATCAGGAGGGCACCCACGGCCGCTATCACTATGCCCGACGACCCCTCGCGCCTCCTACCCCCGTCTGCGTACCTGCCGGCGAAGAGCCCGGCGTACAGCAACAGCCTCCCCATGTAGTATACGACCGTGGGGAGGATTCCGAAGATCATCATCACCGCGTTGTCCCTGTGCTTGTGGTGGCCTAGCTCGTGACCGATGACTGCTCTGAGCTCGCTCTCGCCCTTGAGGACTCTTAGCAGACCGTCGGTCACCGCGACGTACCTCCCGGCTATGGGGGAGGAGTACGCGAACGCGTTCGGGACGGTCATGGAGGACCTCATAGCCTTCGGCGGCTTCATTCCTGCCGTCCTGGCCACTTCGTTCACCACCTTCTGCAGCTCCGGGTCGTGGCGGCAGCCGTAGAAGGCGTTTATCATATACGGGGATACGAGCCACACTACCGTCGTCGGCACTACGGCCATCAGGAACGCGAACGTCCCCAGACCGATGGTCAGCTCCTCGCCCAGGAGGTGGACCACCACCCCGAAGACCAGCACCACGCCCCCTACGACAGCCGCGGCTGTCGACACCATCGAGGCCCTTAGAGCGTCCATGTCCGCGGGGACCCTCCTCTCTACGAACTTACCGAGGAGGACTCCCGAGAGAACCAGCGTCACTATGGCTATGACATACCCCAGAGCGTCCACGAGCCACCAGAGCCAGACGAACCTGAAGATCCCCAGGGGGCCTGCGTACCCGGGCGCGAGGTGGTAGAGGAGCAGCTGGACGGCGAAGAGGGAGACCAAGGCCACGGACAGTAGGGACAGGACTAGGAGCACCTTGGCTCTCACGAGCGTCACCTCGTCAAGCACCTCTCCCTGTTCTCACTTAAATACCTTGCCTGAGACCTAGCCACGCTCCCGAGAGCCTCCCTCGGTGAGGGGGCCAGGACTACCCTGTTGCCGACCACCTCCGCGTCGGCTCCGTAGCAGAGGGCCTCGCCGGGTCCCGCACCGGCTGCGAAGATTCCGGGAGAGAGGATCACGTACCTGTTCCCGAAGGTCTCCCTCAGGTCTCTTATGATCGTCGTCTTGCTGGCCGGGACTACCAGGCCGCTGGGGTCCGTCTTCTGGATCGCTATCTTGACGTCTGGGTAGCGGCTGTCGATTATGTATGCCGCTGGGTGGTCGAACGATACCTGCACGAAGAGCTCCAGCGAGGAGCTCTCGCACTTCTTCGCTACCCTCTCCAGGGCCCCCTCGTACCCTATGAAGCCGTTTACGACTAGCCCGCCGAACCCCGAGTCCCGCAGCAGCTCTACTACGTACTCCATAACCTGCGCCGTGTCGGCGAGCTTCACGTCGGCGAGGAAGTATGTCCCGGGCGAGGACTCTATGAGGTTCCTCACGGCTCTCAGCCCCTTGCCGAGTAGGAAGGGAGTCCCGATCTTGAACCCGACTACGATCCCCCTCATCGAGGATACGAGATCTGCCACGAAACCGAGGTCTAGCCTGGGGCTGTCCAGGGCCACCATCAGCTTGACCTGGGCTCTCTCGACGGCCCCTCTTATCAACCTCCGCACCGCCGAGCTATTCTGACCAGACTTAAAATCTGGCAACGCGCGAGGGCTCTCCGGTGGCGAGCAGAGCAGGAACATAGAGCTTTAAACAGCTCCCGACCTATAGCTCGGAACCGAAGCCGGGGGACTCTCTTGTACGACCTGGTAGTGATAGGGGGCGGTCCGGCGGGCTACCTGGCTGCGGCTAGGGCGAGCTCGCGCGGGCTCCGCACGGCTCTCGTGGAGGGGAGGCTCCTCGGAGGGGAGTGCACCAACTGGGGATGCATACCGACCAAGACCCTGATGGAGGTTTCCGAGAGCTACTACAAGTCGAAGGCTCTGCGACAGGCGGGCTTCCAGCTCAGCACCGGGTCGGTGTCGTGGGAGAAGCTGTTGGAGCACGTGTCCAGGGCCGTTTCCCGCTCTCGGGAGGGGATCAGGGTCCTCCTGAGCGACGTGGAGATCGTCGAGGGCTGGGGGAGGCTGGCCGGACCCAGAAGGGTCAAGGTGGTGAGCGGGGAGTCCACCAAGGAGCTCGAGTCTCGCTACATCCTGGTGGCCACGGGCTCCGAGCCCAGGGACCTCCCCGCGGTCAGGGTCGACGGAGAGCACGTGATCACGAACAGGGAGTTCTTCGGGCTGAGGAGGCTGCCCGAGTCCATGACCGTAATCGGAGCGGGGGCGATCGGCGTGGAGATAGCCACGGCTCTGGCGATGCTGGAGAAGGAGGTCTACCTCGTCGAGCTGCTCGAGAGGCCCCTCTACTTCGCCGACCCCGACGTCTCGGCCGTGGTCGAGAGGAGCCTCAGGAGGCTTGGAGTCAAGGCGTTCTTCAGGGCCACCGCCAAGAGCGTCGAGAAGAGGAGCGGGTCGGTCCTCGTGACCCTATCCCTGGGAGACGGCTCCGAGAAGACCCTGGAGACCGAGAAGGTCCTCGTGGCCGTCGGGAGGAGGCCTAACGTCGAGAACCTGGGACTGGAGGAGGTGGGAGTGGAGTTCGACGCGAAGACAGGGATCAAGGTCAACGAGAACATGGTCACAAGCGTGCCCAGCGTCCTAGCGGCGGGTGACGTCGCGGGCCCACCCCAGCTGGCCCACAAGGCCTTCAGGGAGGCCGTGATAGCCTCGGACTTCATCACTGGATACCCGAACCCACCGCCGAGAGGCCCCGTCCCGCAGGTCGTGTTCTCCCACCCGCAGGTAGCGATCGTCGGGCTCACAGAGCAGGAAGCGACAGCTGCCGGCATCAGCTACAGGGCCTACAAGTTCCCCTACGTGGCTCTCGGGAGGAACACCGCGGCCCTGGTCAAGAGCAGCGAGGGGTTCGCCAAGGTGTTGGTGGGTGAGGGCGGGAGGATACTCGGGGCCCAGGTGGTGGGCAACGAGGCGTCGGAGATAGTCCACGTCTTCTGCCTGGCGATAGCGAAGGGGATGAGCGTCGGAGACCTCGCGGACGTAGTGTACACGCACCCGACATACTCCGAAGTCGTGGGCGAGCTGGTGAGCCTCGCCCTGGGTAGGCCGATGCACATAAAGTAGCGTCTCTCTAGTCCTCATACGGTTTTCTCGATAGAGGCGGGACCTCCTCAAGTCGCACCACTGCGCTCCAAAGCTCAAGGTCTTCCGGTCGTGCCGCGTAGAGTCCCGTAGAGACGACTGCGCGTTGTCGGAGCGCGGTTTCGTTCAGGCTATCGCAAGGCGCGGAGTCCATAACGAGGGAGTCGGCGGGCTGGGAACCGCCGCGCACCGGAATTCCCGCCGAGGGATGGCACTCGAGGAGAGCTGCCGGCCGCGATCGGCACGCCCGCGCGGATCACGGAGCTCGGTCAGCTCTAGCCCAGAGCCCAGAGAGCCCGCCCTCCGAACCGAGGGGCTCGGCCAGCGAGGCCACGCACCTCGCCCCCAGCCGGGCGCACACACTCTCGAACTCCCCGAGCACCCTAGACCACCACGACGCGCTCCTCACCGCGGCCTCGATCCTCTCGAGGTCGCCTACCGCGGAGCCGAGGCTCTCGCGCACCCTCGGGGTGATCCTCAGTTTGTCTATGTGGACCAGGTCGACTCCACCGATGACCTCCTCCAGGACGCCGGCGAAGGACTCGGCGTCGTCGTTGAAGCCCGGGATCACGGGCCCGTAGAAGAGCCACGTCCTCACCCCCCGCTCGGATACCCTGAGCAGGGCCTCGGCCCTCGCCCCGGGCGGCGGAGCCCCCGGCTCCAGCAGGGACGCCACTCCGGAGTCCAGCGTTATTATCGTGAAGCCCACGTCGACCGAGTCCCTCTTCGCCGCCAGTAAGTCGAGGTCTCTGAGGACTAGGGGAGACTTGGTCTGGACGCTAACCCTGAACCCGCGCTTCAGCAGCACCTCCACCGACCTCCTGGTCAGCCCGACCTCGGACTCCACGGGCTGGTAGGGGTCGGTGACGGTCGAGACGCCGACGGTGCCCGGTCTGAGCCTCCTGGTCTCCCTCTCGAGGAGCGCCAGGAGGTTCTCCTTGACGTAGACCAGGGAGCCCCACCTCTCGACCACCTCTCTGTACTTGGTGTACTCCCTCGCGTAGCAGTAGAGGCAGCCGTGCTGGCACCCTACGTAGGGATTCAGGGAGTAGTCCAAGTCCGGGAGCCCGGACTTGGAGAGGGCCGACTTGACCCGCACCCTAGGGCAGCTAGTCAACGAGCCTCCTACCCCTCAACAGCAGGCTCAGGATCTTCGACTTCGACACTACGGTCTCCAGCGGGACCCTCGTCAGCCCCCTCAAGTCCTCGAGGAGCTCCCGCAGCGTGCCGTACTTCCTGTAGGGCCCCGCCAGCAGGGCTCTGACGCACTCCCTGACGAACCACACCCCCACGGGGATGTTGAAGCTCGGGTATATCTCTCTGTAGAGTACGGCCCCCGCCTGCCTGCCCAGACCGCTCAGGTGCTCCGCCACCGCGAGCCTCGAGGCGTAGTAGCAGCCCCCTATCGACGGGTACTCCCTCCTCTCGCTGGTCAACTCCCAGTCCCCCTCCACCACGACCTCGCCTCCGAAGGGGTTCCACGTCGAGCCTGGGAACCAGGCCTCCATCCACTCGAACATCCAGCGAGTGGGCAGGAGGACGGCCACGAAGAGGTTGCCGCTCCTGCTCATGGTGTACAGTCTGTACTCGTTTATCGTCGGCTTGTCGATTAGCCCCTTCACCAGAGAGCCCGACACCAACGAGTCGACCGCGGTTATGGCCCACCTAGTCGGCACGAGCTTCCTCCTGGTGGCCTTCCCCAGCGAGCCCACCGAGAGGATCCTGGTGATCGCGGAGACCGGGATCGACGATCTGTACAGGTAGAGGACCGCGCTCCTCGCGCTGAGGTCTCTGTCGCCGTAGACCTTCTCCACGCGGCTGTCCACGCGCGGGTTTGAGCCGAAGCGGAGCCTCCTGACGGGAGCGAGAGGGCCCATCGGGGGGATGTTCTCGTCTAGCAGAACTCTCGGTCTCGGGCTCTCCTCGAGCACTGCCTCCACGTCGACCGGTCTCGCGGACATCGCCAGCTCTCTGACCTGCTCGACGAAGCTGTCGCCCACGTCGTGGACTCTCAGAGACCTGCCCCCGCGGACTAGAGTCAGCCTGAACCTCAGTACGTCATCCAGGGCGAGCTCCAGCCACCTCTCGGGGAGGTCGTAGATCGACGTGTCCCCCACCTCCGGCGGGAGACCTGCGGCCACGGTGACCGCTGGGTAGCCGACCCATCCGACGTAGACCGAGGGCGGGGAGCTGCTGGAGAGCTCCCGCGGCACGCGCTCGAGGGTGCGTAGCGATAGAGTCTTGAGGAGAGCGGGGCAGTACTCTAGCCCACATAGCCTCCTGGGGCCGCCGCGGCACAGCACGCAGAGCCTGCTCCCTATCAACTCCCTCGTACGTACCAGGGCTGCCGCGGCTAATATTAGCGCTGTCTCGCGATCGGGGTCTTTCGGAGCGTGATATTCCATCGGCCGCGGCGATTAGGCTCGATGCTTTTGAGCGGGGGTCTCGCTAGCGCTAGCCTCGGGATGGTGCGTGGTAGTCCCCCCTCAAGCCCTCGCGGATCTGGGGTTCGCGGCCGAGCAGCTCGACTGCGCGGGAGTGAAGCTCACCCTCTGCGAGGTCTACACTCTGGAGGAGGCTGGGGAAATACTCCCGGATAGCAAGAGAGTGCCGCGGTACCTGAAGGTAGAGCCGGACGAGCGGGGGGTCTTCGATCTCGGAAAGGGAGCCTACATAGTCCGCTACTGCGAGTACGTGAGGATACCCGAGGACTCCATGGCCTTGGCGATCCCCCGCTCCAGCCTGCTGAGGTCGGGAGTGACGCTGTTCACGGCAGTGTGGGACCCGGGGTACGAGGGGAGGGGCTACGGGCTGCTACTCGTACTGAACGAGCACGGAGTGAGAATAGGATCGAGGTCCCAGATAGCGCAGCTCGTCTACGTAAGGCTCACCGAAAAGTCGGCCATTCCCTACAGGGGAGCGTACTACCGCGAGTGAGCTCTACAAGCGGCCACGCATAAGCTTCAGAATCTTGTCCAAGACCTCGTCGGGAGTCTTGCCGAAGACCCTGATCAGGGGCTCCTTTCCGACGTCTCCCAGGTCTGCCAGGACGTCCGGGACTCTCCCGCACTGCTCCACGGCCCTCTTCACCATCCAGGGCAGCGAGGCTCCCTCGACCCTCCTGACCTCCTCCGGCTCCTCCCGCCTGTCGACCACCGCCGCGGACATCCCCAGCCGCTTGGCTGCCTCCACGAGCTCTTCGTTATACTTTATGTTCATGGCCGACCTGATGCTGGGGTCGTACTTCATCGCCTCGAGCACCAGCCTCGCGACATGGCTCGAGGCCCCGGGCTGTGGGTACCCGAAGGCCGCGACCTTGTCCGCGTACCTGACTATCCTGCCCGGGACGCCCACGACGTCTGCAACGCCTCGAGCCAAGCGCCTCGGCACCGAGTAGACCATGTTGGACTGGACCTCCGGTATCACGGCCGCGAGCCTGCGGGCGAGGGGCTCCGAGGTCATCCTCTCGAGGGTCCCCGCGAGGGCTCTCTGAGCCCTGTAGAGCTCCGCGTCGAGCTCCAGGTAGGCCGTCGGGTTGACGGGGCAGGAACCCCTGCCGACCCTGTAGGAGCGGGATATAGCCGTGAGGATGAAGTTCCTGGCCTCCACTATGGAGTCCAGCACGGGGAGCCCCTTGGCCAGGTTCGCGGCTATGGCTGCCGAGAACGAGCAGCCGGTCCCGTGGGTGCACCCCGCGACCCTCTCGGTCTCGACGCGCTTTACCGAGCCACCGACGTAGACTACGTCCACCACCCTGTCCCCGGACTCGATGTGACCGCCCTTGACCACCACCGACTCGACTCCCAGCTCGCGCGCTATCGCTCTAGCGGCCTCCTCGGCGTCCTCTACTCTCCCTATCGTGATCCCCGAAAGTATCTCCGCCTCGTACTTGTTGGGGGTGAGCACCCTAGCCAGGGGGAGCAGCTCCCTCTTGAGGCTCTCGATGGCCTCCTCGGCCAGGAGCCTGGCACCGCTCTTGGCCACCATAACCGGGTCTACGACCAGGGGGAAGCCAAAGCTCTTCACAGCTCTCGCCACGGCCCTGACTATCGGAGACGAGCTGAGCATCCCGGTTTTGGCCGCGTCTATGCCCATGTCCTCCCAGACCGCCTTGATCTGGAGCTCCACGAACTCCGGTGGAACCTCGTGTACCCCCGCTACCGAGTACGTGTTCTGGGCGGTCAGGGCCGTCACGGCGAGAGTTCCATGGACGCCGAGCGCCGCGAACGTCTTCAGGTCAGCCGCGATGCCCGCTCCGCCGCCGGAGTCCACCCCGGCGATCGTCATAGCGACCGGGACCTCCCACCTTCCCACGCCTATCCCCAGAAGAGTCCGCCGAGCGTTATTAATTCCGGGAAGGGGCTCACCGGCTCCACCGCGGGTTCCTTATTAGCTCTTGGATTAAACGGACTACGATAGAGGGCGAGAGCGTGAGCTCCGTGGAGGAGTTCATAGAGTTTTTGAAGAGGCTGGCGGAGAAGTGGTCGCGCTCGTACGAGGAGGACGGGGTCTTCGAGGCCGACCCTATGGAGGGAGCGCCCAAGTACTTCCTGACAGCGGCGTACATGTACCCGAACGCGCCCATCCACGTAGGCCACGGCAGGACGTACCTCGTAGCCGACGCGCTGGCCAGGTTCAAGCGCCTACTCGGCTACAACGTCCTGTTCCCGATGGGCTTCCACTACACTGGGACACCGGTGCTGGTGAGGGTCGAGGCAATAGTGGAGAACAACGTCAAGGAGATAGAGGCCATGTCTAGGACTTTCAACGTGGACGCGGAGACTCTGAGGAAGCTCAGAGACCCCGTGAGGTTCGCGAGGTACTTCCACGAGCTCTCCAAGGAGGTGATGAAGGGGTACGGCCTCAGCATAGACTGGAGGAGGGAGTTCACCACGGTAGACCCCGACTACAAAGCCTTCATACGGTGGCAGTTCACCAAGCTCCTCAGGTCGGGGCTGCTGGTTAGGGGCACCCATCCGGTGGGGTGGTGTCCTAGACACGGCATGCCGGTGAGCATGCACGACACCGAGGGGGACGTCGAGCCGGAGATCGGGGAGCTCACCCTGATAAAGTTCGTGGACGACCGCGGGACCGTGTTCCCGGCCGCTACCCTGAGGCCCGAGACCGTCCTGGGAGTCACGAATATGTGGGTCAACCCGAACGCCAGGTACTGCGTGTCCTCGGTCGGGAGCGAGAGGTGGGTGGTCTCGTGCGAGGCCGTCGAGAAGCTGAGGCACCAGCTGAAGAGCGTGGAGCCTCTGGAGGAGCTCGGAGGCTCCGAGCTAGTGGGGAGGGAGGTCTTGAACCCGGTCACCGGCGAGAAGGTCAGGGTGCTCCCAGCGGCGTTCGTGAGCCCGAGGTTCGGCACCGGTGTGGTGATGTCGGTCCCGGCCCACGCGCCCTACGACTACGCGGCACTGAGGGACTACGTGGAGAAGAGCGCGGGCGGAGCCTGGCCCAGAGAGCTGGCACCGCGTCCCCTGATAGAGGTTCCCGGCTGGAGCGATGTCCCGGCTAGGGACGCCGTGGAGAGGCTCGGGGTCGGGAGCCAGACCGACGTGGAGCGCCTGGAAGAGGCCACCGCGAAGGTCTACAGAGAGGAGTTCGAGCGCGGCGTCGTCAGACCGGACGTGGTCTCGTACGTGGTGAGCCGCGACCCCCGGGTGGTGGAGTTCCTGAAGAGCCGCGTAGCGGAGAGGCCGGTCAAGGAGGCTAGGGAGAGCGTGAAGGACCTGCTCAGAGACCTCGGAGCCCTGGACTCCATGTACGAGGTTATCAACGCTCCCGTCAGGTGCCGCTGCGGTGCCGAGGTCGTAGTGAAGGTCCTGGAGAACCAGTGGTTCATAGACTACGGCAACGAGGCTTGGAAGGCCTTGACTAGGGAGGCTCTGAGGGGAATGAGGATCGTGCCGGAGGAGGCTAGGAGGGGCATCGAGGCCACCATAGAGTGGCTGAAGGAGAGGGCGTGCGCGAGGACTAGGGGGCTGGGCACGGAGCTGCCGTGGGAACCCGGCTGGGTGATCGAGGCTCTCAGCGACTCGACCATATACATGGCCTTCTACACGGTCGTGCACAGGATCAGGAGCCTCGGTGTGAGGGCCGAGGATCTCGACGAGCGGTTCTGGGACTACGTCTTCCTGGGCATCGGCGACCCGAGGGAGGTGGCGGGCAGGATCGGTGTGAGAACCGAGGATCTGGAGTCCATCAGGAGGGAGTTCCTATACTGGTACCCATTGGACTCCAGGCACAGTGGAAAGGACCTGATACCCAACCACCTCACCTTCTTCGTGTTCAACCACACCGCGGTCTTCCCGAGGGAGCTGTGGCCGAGGCAAATAGTGGTCAACGGCTGGGTCCTGGTCGAGGGAGCCAAGATGTCCAAGTCCAGGGGCAACGTGAGGCTGCTCAGGAACCTCATGGACGCCTACTCTCCGGACGCCCTGCGGCTCGGCCTGATCCTCGGCGCCGAGGTGGACCAAGACCTAGACCTCAGCGAGGAGACCATAATCTTCGCGGCCAGGCAGCTCGCGAGGATCTACAGCACGGTGGAGAAGATCCTGGCCTCGGCCACCGAGGAGGTCGGCAGGCGGGCGGACGAGTGGCTGAGGAGGACGCTCTCGCAGCACGTGGCCAACTACGTGAGCGAGGTCGAGAGCGTCAAGCTGAGAGCTGCGGCCCTCAGGGTCTACGTCAGGATGCTGGAGGACCTGGAGACCTACGTCAAGTGGGCTGGGACTCCCGGGAGGGTGGCCAGGGAGTACGTGGCCGAGTGGGTGAAGCTCATGAGCCCCTTCACGCCGTTCGTAGCCGAGGAACTCTGGAGAGCTGCCGGGGGTAGAGGGTACGTGGCGAAGGCAGTGATAGACAGGAAGCTCGTGGAGGAGGGCCGCCTGCCCGAGGTCGAGCAGAGGTACGTCGACCTGGTCTCCGAAGACATAAGGTCCGTCCTCGAGGTGGTCAGAGGAGAGGCCGCGGTCCTCTACGTAGCGGACGGAGAGCTCTCGTGGCTGGTGAAGAGCGTTGCGGAAGACGTCGTACGTGGTGCGGATTCGAGCGAGACCGTCAGGAGGCTCTCGAGAGACCTGGCCAGAGCGGGCTTGAGGCAGCCAGATAGGGTTGTCAGAGCCCTGCGCGAGGCCGTTAGCTACATGGGGGCGGACAGGCTGCTCAGGTACCTAGAGGCCGTGGGAGGATTCGACGAGTTCGAGATACTGAGCAGGCACCGCGAGCTCATAGCCGTCAGGCTGGGCCTCAAGGACGTGGTCGTCTACAGGGCCTCCGACCCCGAAGCACCAGACCTCGGTGGGAGGAAGGGCAGGGCTCTCCCCCTCAAGCCGGGGATCTACATAGCTTCCTCCTCGAGCTGAACCTCCGCTCCAGAGCCTCTCCGCACCTGGCGAGAGGCTTCATCGAGCTGAGAGGTTATTATATCATTCTGTGAAGTTAGCCGAGGTGGGCGCGTGCCCCGGGTCAGGGAAGTCCTGGAAATCGACTACTGGAGACTGAAGACGGGGCCCAGGAACTCGATAACAGACGTACGGGGGGTTCGCGTGGGTCACGTGACCCTCGTAGAGGGGAGGGGTCCGCTTGTGCCCGGAAAGGGTCCCGTGAGGACGGGGCTCACGGTAGTCTTGCCCCACGAGGGAAGTCTGTATAGAGAGAAGGTGCTCGCGGCCGCTCACGTCATCAACGGCTTCACGAAGGCACTCGGGCTGGTGCAGATCGAAGAGCTGGGGACTATAGAGTCTCCGATAGCCCTCACGAACACCCTCAACGTCGGGCTCGTAGCGGACGGGCTCGTGGAGTACTCGGTGAGAGCCAACCCGGAGATAGGGGTCACCGCTCCGACGGTGAACCCTGTAGTCCTGGAGTGCAACGACGGCTACCTCAACGACATCCAGGGGAGGCACGTGAGGCAGCACCACGTTCTGGAGGCGATAGAGAGAGCGTCCGAGAGGTTCGAGGAGGGCTCCGTCGGGGCTGGGACCGGGACCGTGGCCTTCGGGTTCAAGGGAGGCGTGGGGACTTCCTCCCGAGTCGTGGAGACTCCTTTCGGGAGCTTCACTCTGGGAGTGCTGGTCCAGTCTAACTTCGGCAGGAGAGAGGATCTGTTGGTGGGAGGAGTCCCCGTGGGGAAGTACCTAGCGGGTCTAGACCCCGGCGCGGCCTCGGGCTCGGTGAACGTCGTGGTCGCTACGGACGCTCCGCTAACGCCCAGGCAGTTGAAGAGAATAGCTAGGAGAGTGCAGTCGGGCCTGGTCAGGGTTGGCGGGTACACATACCACGGGAGCGGCGAGGTCGTCGTAGCCTTCTCGACGGCTCACAGAGTCGGACACGGCGCCGCAGAGCTCGTCCATCTCGCCTCGCTCCCGGACGAGGCTCTCAACGAGTTCTTCAGGGGGGTCGTGGAGGCTACCGAGGAGGCCGTGCTGAACTCGATGTTCGAGTCCACGACGATGGAGGGGAGGGACGGTCGCGTGGTCCACCAGATCCCGGTGGAGAGGGTAGTGGGGCTGGTGAGGAGGGGGGCTGGAGGAGCCTACCAGTCTTCCAGATGACGCTGGGGAGAGTTTTAAGTGGCGAGAACACGGAGTCTCGATGAGGCTGTTGGTGATATCTGACTCCCACGTTCCCGAGAGGGCTCTCGGGATACCGAGGGCTATCGAGGAGTACATCACGAGCGAGAGGTTCGACGCGGTGGTACACGCCGGCGACGTGACCGGGAGGAGGCTGCTAGAGCTCATAGAGCGGGAAGCGGGCGCCAAGGTCATCGTGGTCAGAGGGAACATGGACTATCTGAGCTTCCCCAGGCACGCTAAGGTTCAAGTGGAGGAGCTCGTCCTTGGAGTGGTCCACGGAGACGGGGTCTACCCCAGGGGAAACTTAGCCGCACTGACCAGGATCGCTCGCGCTCTCGGAGCGAGAGTGCTCGTGTCCGGGCACACTCACGAGCCATTCGTCGTCTACGACAAGAGCGGCGTCCTGCACGTGAACCCCGGGAGCGTCACCGGAGTCTGGAGTGGGAGCGGCGGTAGCGGGACTCCCTCGTTCGCGGAGCTCTCCGTGAGCTCTAGAACGGTTGCGGTAGTGGTCTACGAGCTCGCGGACCGCGAGCTCGTAAGGAGGGTCTCCGCCTCCTATACACTGTAGTCAGCGGTGAGGCACTCATCGCGGAGTTCCTTCGCTATGCCGTCAGTCCTCCGGGGGCCGGTCCGAGGGCTTAGCGGCACTCCACATCGAAGATCTCTGGGAGTTGTTCGGCTTGGGGGCGCATTACCTTTTAAACCGTACAGCACCACGACTGCTAGGGACTCGGAATGTCCTTTTGGGCGTGGGTATCGGGGAGGAGGAGGAAGGATGTTCTAAGGTTCTACATCGAGCACGCGGCTGAGGTGGAGAAGGTGGTCGAAGAGTCCGAGAGGGTGATCGGCGAGCTGGCTAAGGGAAACGCGGAGCTCGTCGCCATGCACTGGGGAGAGGTATTCGAGACGGAGAGGAGGGCTGATGACATCAAGAGGAGGCTCCTCGCGGAGCTCGCCAGCGAGACCTTCCACCCGATAGACAGGGAGGAGATAGTGAGGCTAGTCCTCACGACAGATGACATAGCTGCCTACGCCAAGGCGTGGAGCCGGAGGGCTATGCTCTACCTGCCCGACCAGCCTCCTCAAGACATAGGCAGGGCTCTCCAGGGTATGGCGTCGAGAGTCCGCGAGGCAGTAAAGCTCATAAAGAAGGCCGCGGAGCGCCTCACGGAGAACCCGAGGGAGGTTCTAGAGCTGGCGAACAAGATAGAGTCCCTCGAGGAGGAGGTAGACGACATCAGACACGAGGCGTTCAGGGAGATCCTGAAGTTCTGCGACACGGCCCGGAGCTCCAAGTGCCTGCTCGTCAAGGAGATCATGGACTCGATAGAGAACGCTGCGGACCGCTGCGAGGACGTGGCTGACGTTCTGAGGGGCATAGCCCTTCTGTCAGCTTAAGCCGGGGAGGGCCGGCCGAGGGAGCGTCCTCAGCTCTCTTCGAGCTGTTTTATGGAGCTCTCGGTAGTCTAGATCACTAGCGCGAGCGAGTCGAGGACTTTCGGCACCGCCACCCTTACTCCCTGGGGAAGCCCCAGCTCTTTAGCTTTCCTAGATATAGTCGTCCTCAGCCCCTCTAGCGCTGTGGGCTCACCGTGGTTCAGGATTATCTTCTTCGGCTTGGTCTCGATGTCCCTCAGGAACTTGAGTATCTGCGTCCTGTCCGAGTGACCCGAGAATCCCTCTATCGAGTGCACCTCCATGGCTACCTTGACGAGCTCTATCCTGTCCCCGACGAGTATGTGGACTTCCTTGGCTCCGTCGCGCACCTTTCTGCCCAGAGTCCCCTCGACCTGGTAGTTGACGAACACGAGGGAGTTGTTCGGGTTCTCCGCCATGAGCCTGAAGTACTCCACAGCCGGACCTCCGTTGAGCATGCCGGAGGTGGCGAGTATCACGCAGGGCTCCCTGGCCTCGACTATCTCGGACCTGGCCACCCCACCCCCGACTATCTCGAACGAGGGGTGCATGAACGGGTTCTCCGAGTTGTATATCCTGTCCCTGAGCTCCCTCGAGAGCAGCTCCGGGTAGGCCGTGTGGATCGCCGTGACCTCGTTTATCATCCCGTCGATGTAGACGGTGAGCTCGGGTAGCCTGCCAGTCCTCATGGCGTCCGCTATTATCAGCAGAACCTCCTGAGACCTCCCGACGGCCAGCGAGGGTATGAGGACCTTCCCGCCCCTCTCGACGGTTTTCCCTATTATCTCTATCAGCCTCTCCGCCGACTCCTCCCTGCTAGGCTGGTCGGTGCTGCCGTACGTCCCCTCGATTATCAGCGTGTCGACCCTCGGGAACCTGCTGCTCGCTCTATCGAGCAGCCTCGTCTTGTCGTACTTGAAGTCGCCCGTGTACACTATGTTGTGGAGCCCGTTGTCTATGTGCAGGTGGGCTATCGCAGACCCCAGTATGTGACCCGCGTTGTAGAGGGTGAGCCTGACGTCCGGAGCGATGTCGGTGACCTCTCCGTACCTCAGCGCTATAGTGTGGAGCAGTGCGTCCTGCACGTGGCGGGACTCGAAGGGGGGACTCCTCCCCTCCCTCCTGGACAGCTCTAGCAGGTCCTTCTCCAGCAGCACCATGAGGTCTCTCGTCGCCTGCGTCATGTAGACCGGCCCTCTGTACCCATACTTGAAGAGGTATGGCACCAGTCCGACGTGGTCGAGGTGGGCGTGCGTGACGACGACCGCGTCTATGTCCTCCGGCTTTAGGTCCAGGGCGTCTATCCTGGGAGCGAAGCTCTTCAGGAGCATGGTGCCGGGGTTCAGGCCGAAGTCCAGCAGTATCTTGGACTCCGCGGTCTCGACGAGGATGGCCGACCTGCCGACCTCCATGAACCCCCCGAGGGCGGTTATCCTGACGTAGTTGTCCTTGAACAGAACCTCTCTGTGTATCCTCTCGCCGACGGCCCTCAGGAACTCGAGCCTCTCCGCCGACTGCCTGATCACGTAGTTCAGCTCGGACTCAAGGATGAGAGACCTCAGCGGCGGCTTCCTGACTATCCTAGGCCTCCAGCCGGTCTCGACGAATATCTCCTTGAACAGCCTCCCGCCGTTGTCCGTGAACGCCTGGGGCTGCGGAGTCTTTATGACGACCTCTCCGAGGACGTCGTCGAACATCACGTCGGAGTCGCTCTCGATGTGCTGCCTGGCTTTCGAGAGTATGAGCTTCCTGGCCTCGCTCTCCCTGAGCCTCCTGGACTCGTCGACCCTCACGACGACCCTCTTCTTTATGGCCTTGGCTAGGCTCCTGAGGGCCTCCTCGTTCTCGACTATGAACGAGACGTTCCTTACGTACACTACTACCTCCGGACCCTCGAACTCCACCTTGGTCACTTGGGCCTCCGGCGGCAGCTTCGAGAATATCTCGACCCTAATGTTCTCCCTTATGTCGTCCACGAACCTGAAGTCTTTCGCGTTCATCTCGCTCACTAACCCGCCGGGTAGGACTTTTCCTCGATCCCGTTCGGCTTCACTATCGCCACGTCGACAGCCTCGCCCGTGAAGACGTCCCTCCTTATGGAAGACCTGACGGCCTTCACCGCGAGGGCCACCGCCTCCTCCTCGTCCATGTCCTCCCTGTACTCCGACTCCAGGACTCCTATCGCCACGGGGGATCCCGAACCGGTCGCCGTGTAGGTCTCCTCGAAGTAGTCTCCGTAGAGCTCTATGTTGTAGAGCCTGGGTTTCTCGTCGTAGCCCGCGAGTATGAACTGCACCAGGAACGGGTAGTACTTGTAGCTGTTCAAGAGTATGGAGAGGTACGCGGCCAGCGACCTCACCGGGATCTTGGCCTTGCTTGCTAAGCTGTACTCCGTCGCCTTGATCCTCAGGAGCGAGGCCAGGACCTGTGTGTCGGCGACCAGTCCGGCCGTGGTCAACACCACGTGGTCGGCCACCCTGACTATCTTCTTCACGGCCTTGTGGGCTATGTAGGTGCCGCTGCTGGCTCTCCTGTCGGCGGCTACTATTGCCGCGCCTTTCGTTACTAGACCTACCGTTGTCGTCCCGAACAGAACCCTCAACCTGTTCGCACCTATGGGGACCTGTTCCCGCACTTAAATGGGTAGCCGGCTTATAAGTTTTAGTGAGGCTGCTTGAAGCACTCGATAGAGCTCTTCAAGAAGGTCGTCGTGGGTCACGGAGTGAGGTGGGAGCTGGGAACCGTGCTCTCGGAGCTCGGGATCGGAAGCAAGCTAGCGGTGATCACGGGCCCGCACGTGAGGAAGCTCGTGGCCGAGCCGCTGGTGGAGAGGGCCCTCAGCGGCTTCAGCGTAGAGGTTCTCGAGGCGACCTCCCCATCGGTCGAGGTCGCGGAGGGCCTGGCCGACTTGGTGAGCTCCTTCAGACCGTCGGCCATTGCGGCCGTCGGAGGTGGGAAGAGCATCGACGTAGCCAAGTACGTCTCGCACAAGCTCGGAGTCCCCTACATCAGCGTGCCCACGGTCGCGTCGCACGACGGCATAGCCTCTCCCTTCGCATCGCTGAGGGGCCTGGAAACGGTGTACTCCGTGAAGACCTCTCCCCCCATAGCCGTCGTGGCCGACATCGAGGTGGTCGCGGCTGCCCCGAGGAGACTGACCATCGCGGGCGCCGGTGACCTCGTTGCCAAGATAACGGCCGTGAGGGACTGGAGGTTAGCCAACAGGCTGAAGGGCGAGTACTACGGGGACTACGCGGCGTCCCTGGCCCTCATGTCCGCCAGACACGTGCTAGCGTTCAGCAGAGCGATATCTAGGTGCACTCCGGCGGGCCTCAGGATACTCGTGGAGGGTCTCATAAGCTCCTCGACGGCTATGTGCATAGCGGGGTCGACGAGGCCTGCGAGCGGCTCCGAGCACCTCTTCAGCCACGCGCTCGACATAGTGGCCAACTACCCGGCGCTCCACGGTGAGCAGGTGGGCCTCGGGACTATAATGATGGGCTACATCCACGGGATAGACTGGAGGCGCATCAAGAGGACTCTCAGGAGGCTCGGGCTGCCGACCACGGCTAGGGAGCTCGGGATCAGGGAGGAGCACGTGATCGAGGCCCTGACCATGGCTCACAGGATAAGGCCCCACAGGTACACGATACTGGGGGAGAGCGGCCTCACGAGGGAAGCCGCCGAGGAGGTCGCCCTGAAGACGGGTGTCATAGGTGAGAACTACCAAGACTCTGCTTAGCAGATACGTGGCGAGGGAGGGGTACAGGTTCCTCTTCTCCGGACAGATGGACGAGTGCGCGGAGTGCCGGTTCAGGCACGCGTGCGTTGGGAACCTCAGAGAGGGTGCGGCCTACGAGGTGGTCAAGGTCTACGGGATAGTGAACAGGTGCCCCGTGCTGGGGGAGGTCGTCACGGTCGACGTGAAACCCGCCGAGCTGAGCGTGGCCCTGGACCCGAAGGCGGCCGTCGAGGGGATGCTAGTCACGTACGTGCACCGCGAGTGCGGAGTGCCCTGCCGGTTCAGCGAGCTCTGCCGGAACCCCCTCGTGGGGAGCGGGACCAAGGTGAAGGTGCTCTCCGTGGGGAGCAGGGTGGACTGCAAAGCCGGGAAGAACCTGGTCGTAGCGACGGTGGTCACGGCCTCCGCTCTACTAGCCAGGTGAGCTCAGAGCCTCCGGCGGTACCCCGAGCACCGGTAGTCCCTAGTCGACGAGCTTGGTGTTCACCTGGACTATCTCCTCGCTTATCGTGTCCCCCCTCACGATCTTCCTCCTCCTCTCGCCCTCGCTGCGGGGGTGGAAGCCCGGTGGAGACGAGAGGAGGAGAGCCCTCTTAGCGGGACCCGGCAGGCCCGGGATCATGGGGAAGCCCGAGGAGTCTGTGCCTCCCGTTATGAGCAGCCTCTTACCTGGTATGCCGACCACGGAGGCGTCCACGTGCTCGCCTATCCTCTTACCGACGAACGCGGCGGCCCTCGGACCGTCGACCACCACCTGGAAACACTTGGCCCTGAATACCTCGGCCAGGACCTCGCCGCTGCCGAGCTTCTCCGAGAGGCTCCCGGCTGGGACGTAGACCACTCCCTCCGGAACGCTCGGGTCCGGCTCCAGGCGCACCGTCAGGCTGACCTTCTCCCCCTTCGCTCTGTCCTTCCACACCCTGATGGTGGCTATCCTGTAGGGAGTCTCGAGCAGCTCTACCAGCTTGGGATTGGCCTTGGCTCTGAAGAGTTCCCTCCCCTCCTTCATGGCCTCCGTCAGCTTCAGCTCCTCGGACTCCGCTACCCTCACGTAGAGCTCCCTGGGCTCCTTGGCCTCGGGGTCCCCGACCACTACCTTGAACGTGGCCACCTAGCACACCACACCCCTAACGGAGGGCGTCTTATAACTGCTCTTCCTGCCCTCTCCCCCGAGGCGCTCCTCGGTCTAGTAGAGCGTTGTTGCAAGCGGTAGCTATGCGTTCCACCTCGGCCGTGGAGGCCTCGATGGTCTTTGGGGGCGGCGGTAGAGCACCCCACATCGGGCGCCTCATAGCGTGCTCACTCGGCGTCACTCCTCCACCACATACCGGGCACGCTCGTCCCGCCAACCACGTCGACATTGGATAGGGGTATGTAGAGTTTGCCATTCAAAAACTGCGACTAAACCCCAGCGCGCTCTGGGTGGCGGGCGGGAGAGGCCGGGCGCGGCTCACCAGGAGCCGAAGGGCTCGCGTATCTCGATGAGCCCGCTCTCCAGCGCCAGCCTCATGTACCGCTTCGGACGCTCTATCAGCTCCCTAACCTCCCTCTCGAGCTCCCTGCGACCCACCGTCCTCCTAGCCAGTCCAAGCTCCATAGCCTTCTCGGCCACCGCCACGGCCTCCCTGACGTAAGCCTCCTCCTCGTCCATCCTCGGCACTATGTACTCCTCGTGGATCCCCCTCTCCTCGGCGTACTCCGCCAGGGCGTACGCCGCGGCCACGAACATCTCGTCGGCCATCTTCCTGGCCCTCACGGTGAGCACTCCCCTGAATACGGCCGGGAACCCGAGGCTGTTGTTTATCTGGTTCGGGAAGTCCGACCTCCCCGTAGCGACGACCCTCGCTCCGCCCTCCTTGGCCTCCCACGGCCATATCTCGGGCACCGGGTTCGCCTCGGCGAACACCACGGGGTCTTTGCCCATCTCGGCCACCCACTCCTTCTTTATCACGCCCGGACCCGGGCTCGAAGCCGCGATGACCGCGTCGGCCCCCCTCATGGCCTCCCTGATCCCGCCCCTGATCCCCTCTGCGTTGCTCTCCAGAGCTATGGCGTACTTCCACGGGTTCTCCACCCTGAGCTTCTCGAGGTCCGGCCTCTCCCTGTGCAGCACGCCCCTGCTGTCCACGACGACCATGTTCCTCGGGTCGGCACCGACGATCTTGAGGTACTTGTAGGTAGCTACGTTGGCGGCCCCGGCCCCCACGAGCGCTATCCTAGCGTTGCTCAGCCTCTTGCCGACCACCTTGAAGGCGTTGATCAGCCCGGCCACCGTCACGAGCGCCGTGCCCTGCTGGTCGTCGTGCCACACCGGGATGTCGAGGACCTCCTGGAGCCTCTCTAGCACGTAGAAGCACTTGGGCGACTCTATGTCCTCCAGGTTCACCGCCCCGAAGCTGGGCTCCAGGGCCTTCACCAGGTGGACGAACCTGTCCGGGTCCCTCTCCCTCACTACGAGCGGGACCGCGTCGACGCCCCCCAGGTACTTGAAGAGCAGGGCCTTCCCTTCCATCACCGGGAGGGCTGCCTCAGGACCTATGTCGCCCAGCCCCAGGACTCTTGACCCGTCGCTCACCACTGCGGCGTAGTTCCACCTGAGAGTGTAGTCGAACGAGAGGTCTTCACCCCCTTCCGATATCCTCCTGCAGGGAGCAGCCACCCCCGGGGTGTACCAGACCGAGAAGTCCTCCAGCCTCGTGAGGGGAACCTTGGGGGCGATCTCGATCTTCCCCCCGTACTTCCTGTGGAGCTCCTCGGAGACCGAGAACCAGTCGACGCTCCTCCTTCCCAGAGAGCCCACCGGGCTCTGCTGCCGCTCGGTGAAAATAAGGTGTCCGCTGGGCCCGCCGTACGCTACCGTTGTCGCGTGCTCGACACTTTACAACTACGCGTTCCACTCCGACCTCAGAAGCCTCAGTGGCCTTCGGGGGCAACGGTAAAGCACCCCACATCGAACGCCTCATAGCGTGCCCATTCGGCGCTGCTCTTCTATCACATACCGGACACGCTTATCCCGCCATTACGTTGGTGTTAGGTTTGTCGTCCAGGAACCGAGCCGAACCCTCCGCGTCCACCGCACTCTTCTAGGACCCTGCTCAGGGCCTCCGGAAGCTCCCTATAATCCCTCACCCTCACGAAGGCTATGCCGAGGGCTCTCGCGGCCTCCTCGTCGTTGGGGGTGTCCGCCACGAACACGAGCCTCCTCCCCTCGGAGAGCCTCTGAACGTGTCCGAGCTGCTCGACCCTGCGCGGACTGTGGTCGCGGGTGACTAGCGCCGCAGCGATGCCCAGCAGCCCCAGCCTCTCTAAGACCATCTCGGCTGTCCTGGTGCTGCGGAGAGTCACGAAGACCAGGGTCACTCCGCGGGAGACCAACTCCCTCACGCTCTCGACGTTCTCCGCGACCTCCGAGGGCTCGAGCCCTCGGATGGACTCGAGCTCCGCCTCCTCGACCATGCCCCAGGCCCTCCGGAGCTGCTCCTCGCTCAGGGCCAGGGAGGCCAGGCTCTCGCCCAGGGGCCTGAGCGGGTGGTCGAGGCCTAGGGCCTCTCTGATCCTGGCTCTCAGGGCCTCGAAGTCCACGAGCATTGGGATGAGGGTACCGTCCACGTCGAGGGCGACCGCGCAGCTCTCGCTCAGTGCGAGACACCGGGAACTCTAGCCGGTCACTCTTTTAGCTTATCCCAAGGCGCGGGCAAGCGTCTTCCGGGGTCTTGCTCTCCAAGGAGGGCTGTCTCACCAGGCTCCGGCACGAGTTCCACGTTCACAAAGATAGGGTGGCGATGTTCTGGAGGCTGAGTGGGCTTGGGGTCCCCGTCTTAGCGTGGAAGCGCGCTCTGGGGCTCACAGTCATGCTGAGGAGAAGGACTCCACAAGGCTTTTAAACGATGGTCAGCTTCATCAAAGTGTGATTGGAGTTGGGGAGAGCGGTAGTAACTCATCATCACTGGGACGTGCCCGGTGGCGGCCAGCTCGTCTCGGCAGCCGTGGCAGTGGCCTTCGAGTCTATAGGGCTCGAGCCCGTGCTCGCCTCGGTCTTCAGTTTCGATCCCGGAAAGTATGGAGAGTGGTTCGGCATAGACCTGGGGAAGTACGAGAATCTTTCCCTCTTCGGGTTCGAACTCAAGGCCTTCGGGCTCTACTCAAGGCTCCTCTCATGGGTCCCGGTTAAGAGGGCCTTGGAGAGGTACGACGTGGATACGGTCTACATAGACAACGCCTTCTACAGGAGAATCGAGGGACTTCTGAGGAGGAAGGGAGTGAAACTCTTCGAGTACGTGCACTTCCCTTTCGAGGTCTACTACCTAGACCCCAGTCGCACACTAGACCCCTATATCCGCGAGAGCCTCGAGAGGTACGGTAGGTTTCCGCTAAACGTATACTGGAGGCTCTTCCTCGAGCTTGTCCCGGTGTTCACCAGGAGGAACCCGTTCGAGCATACCACAGCCGTCCTGACCAACTCGCGCTGGACGGCTAGGGTGGTCAAGGAGCTCTACGGCGAGGACCCCCTCATCCTGAACCCGCCGATAGCCCCAAGTACCGGGATCGTCGAGAAGCCCGCGGACTTCGGCTCCAGGAGCAACTCGGTGCTCATGCTGGGCAGGTTCTCGGAGGGGAAGAGGTACCACTGGGTTGTCGAGAAGGTCTTGCCCGAGCTGCGCAGGGAGGTGGGGAGCGCGAAGCTCTACGTGGTCGGCGGGGCTAGGACCCGGAGCGGCCGGCAGTACCTCAGCAGGGTAGAGGCCCTAGCCAGGAGAGCGGGCCTCAGGGTCTCGGGGGACCCGAACGCCGAGGCCGACGTGTACCTGCTTCCGGACGCACTGAGGGATACTATAAACAGGCTCATGGACTCGTCGAAGGTCTTCCTCCACGCAACCGTTAACGAGCACTGGGGCATAGCGATCGCGGAGGCCATGGCTAGGGGCCTGCCGGTGGTCGTCCACGAGTCCGGAGGCGCGTGGACAGATCTCGCTCTCGAGGGCTCCTGCGGTCTGGGCTACGAGACCGAGAGCGAAGCCGTCGAGCACCTCGCGAGGCTCCTGACGGACGAGAAGCTCTGGACGCATTTCTCGAAGAAGTCCGTGGAGAGGGTCAGGGAGCTAACCCTGGAGAAGTTCGTTGAAAAGTTCTCAGAGATAGTGAAGAGGCGCCTCTGAGGACTTCGGCTCCCCAGGCGACGCGGGCCTACACTCCCGGAAGCTCGCGGACAGTCCTCAGGCTCGGCAACCTGCTCGGAGGATTCTGGAGGAGACCTTTTAACTCGCGTTCGAGGTCTAGAGGGCAACGGAAGTTGGACTCCAGACCCGCTGAGTCCCTGGTGAACCAGCCCCTGTTCAAGTACGTAGGGCTCGACCGACTGGAGAGCGTGATCGCTGACTCCTTCGCTCCCCTGGGTTCGGAGCCCGTGAGGGTCAGAGAGTCCGTCCGCAGGGTCCTCGCGGAGGACGTGAAGTCTCCCGTAGACCTACCCGGACACGACATCTCCCACGTGGACGGCTTCGCCATCTCCGAGTGCGACGACAGGACTTACAGGATCGTGAGAGGCGAGGTCTTGGGCCGTTGCGAGGCGGCCTACGTCGAGACGGGTAAGCCGGTGCCCGAGGGAGCCGTCGCCGTAGTCCCGGTGGAGTCCGCGAGGCTCCTCGAGGGGGGTCTCGTCGCCGCCCCCAGGAGCTACGAGAGGTTCCACGAGATCATCAGGAGGGGCTCCGACGTCGCCGGGGGGAGGTTGGTCGCCAGCAGGGGTCAGGTCGTAACGCCATCCATAGCTAGGCTCCTCCTGGAGCTGGGCGTCGAGGAGGTCAGGGTCTACAGGAGGCCCAGGACTCTGCTTGTCCCGACGGGCACGGAGTTCGTCGAGGGGTCTAAGAGGGAGTCGAGCAGTGTGCTGGTGAAGGCGATGTGCGAAGCCGTCGGCGCCTTGGTAGACGTCTCTGAACCGGTCGAGGACTCCGCCGAGACCATGAAGAGAGTCCTGGAGGAGAGCCTGGGACGGTACGACGCTGTCGCGACGATAGGTGGAGCGTCTCTGGGGAGGGGCGACTACGTCCTCGCGGCTGCGCTGGAGCTGCCGGGCTCCGAGATCCTGGCCAGGGGACTCGCCGTGCAACCCGGGAGGGTGACCACTCTCGCCAGGGTCGGCAGGAAGCCTCTCGCACTGCTGCCCGGCCTCATCCAATCGACGGTCGTCGGGACGGTCCTCGCTCTCCAGCCTCTCCTCAGGAGGCTCCAGGGAGCCACCCCGAGGGCCCACTACCCGGTGGGCCTCTACAGGCTAGCCTCGAGCTACAGGTACTCCGGCAGATTCGCGAGCTTCGCCCGCGTCAGGTTCGCGAAGCTGGTCGGGGACTTCGAGGTCGAGCTGGTCGAGGCCGCTTCACCCATCCAGAGCGTCGTAGCGTTCTCCCACGGCTTCGTGTTGCTGAAGCCGGGCGAGGTCGAGCTGGTCGAGGGCACTTACGTGCCCCTCTATAGGGCACCAGGGCTCTACCCGGAGGGTCCGTAGACCACGGGTTACCGTTTTCTCCGCGGTTCGCGCACGGGTAGAACTCCGGCCTACATGGCGGGCCCGCCGGGATTCGAACCCGGGACCACCGGCTTAGAAGGCCGGCACCCTATCCTGGCTGGGCCACGGGCCCCTCCGAGTAGGGCTTCGGGAGAGAGCTTAAATTTACCCGGCCCTGGGCCTGACCCTGATCACCGCCGGAGAGCCCACGTCTCCATCGCATTCTACCTCCACCTCCAACATGTTCTTCACGAGCCACACGTTGGTGTACGCGTGGAGAGTGAGCCTCGAGACCCCGACCACGCTGGGCCCCTCAGCCAGCGCCAGGTAAGGGATCGCTATGTCGGCCATGTGCCTGTCGTAGGCCATGCCGGTCGAGAGGTCCTCGAGAAGCTTGGAGACAGCCTCCCTCCCGACGACTTCGGCGGGCTTACCCCTCTCGCCCAGGGAGTCGGCCCCCAGGATGCTCCTCTCTGTCGTAGCCCACAGCACTATTCCGGAGCCGGGACCGAGGTGGGGGTCCCTGTCGGGCTCGTACCACTCGGTCTTCAGGTCTACCCTAACCCCGATACCGCGCCCGGCCAGCTCCCTCGCGGCTGCCTCGGCCTGCCTCTCCGCTACGTGCCTGGGGAGCCTGACGCAGTGCGATACCCCGCCGATTCTCAGGAGCCTTCCGGCTCCCACTTTGTTCGAGGGCCTGAATGACCTCGGAGGTCTGTCTACGTACACCCTGACTATCCCTCCTCCCTTCGGGTAGTGCCCCCTCTTCACCAGCTCTACTCTGAACTCGTAGCCGAGCTCTGCGAGGTGTGGTCCTATGACGTACCTCAGGTAGTCTACGGGTGGAGACCAGGGGACGTCCGTTCCGCCCCTTATCTCCACCTCGACGGGCGAGTCCGCGAAGGCCATTATGGGGAGCAGGGTCTGGAGGACGAGGGTCGCGGAGCCGGCCGTTCCGACGTCGAACTCGTACCTCCCTCCCCGTATGGACCCGGGTCTGAAGACGATCTCGGTGGAGCCCACCGAGGCCCCCTCCACGACGGCGTCGCACATCCTGGCCGCAGCCAGGATGCCCGTCAGGTGCTGCCTCTTGAGCCCCGGCTCGGGCCTCTTAGCCCTTATGTTGACGACCCTTATGTCCGTGCCCGTTATCGCGGAGAGGGCCACCGCGCTCCTGAGGATCTGGCCTCCCCCCTCTCCGAACGACCCGTCGATCACGAGCACTGTTGCCACCTAATCCGAGCCCAGGACGTCCCTCAGCCTCCTGACTCCGTCTATCTCGTCTATGAACTTGGCCACGGAGGGGGGTACGAGCGACCTCCAGCCCTCGTCTCCCGATACCATGAGCCTCCGGATCCTAGTCGACGAGTACTCCCCTCTCTCGTAGGGAGGCGGTACGAGGACCTCGTAGCCCGCCTCCCTGAACAGCCTCACGACTAGGGGGTTTCTGGCCACCCCGTACCTGAACTTCGGCACGTAGAGCTGGACGTAGTGAGTCCACACGTAGTTCATCAGTATGTCGGGGACGGGGATTACGTAGACCCTGTCCGCGTCTATCCCGAAGTCCTTCATGGCCAGCTTAAGCATGACTACCCTCTCGCCGGCAGTGAACGGGTTGACCACTGTGTGCGACTCCTGGGCCGTGCCGATGACTACTATGAGCTCCTCGACCCTTTCCAGAGCCCACCTGATGACCTCGACGTGTCCCAGGTGGACGGGCTGGAACCTACCCGGGTACACCGCTCGCACTACGTCGCTCCAGACCACCCGATCCCTCAGACCGCACCGCTCCAAAGGCATATAAGCTGGCTCGGGTGGGCCCCTAGCCACAGCCCCGCCTCGTGTAGAGCTCTAGGTAGGACTCCGCGATCAGCTCCCTGCCCTCGAGCCCAAGAGCCCGGAGGACCTTCCCGACCTTGGCCAGAAAGTCCCCGGCCGACCGGGGGTTCACCTCCTCGAACTCGAGGAACGTCCCCAAGCACTCCACCTCGTCCAGCGAGACCCTCAAACCCTCGCCCCTGAGGTAGACCCGCCTCTTCCCGATCGCGGTGCCCCTCATCCCCAGAGCTTTCAGCACCTCTAGGACCCCCTCGTCCAGGAGGGGAACCTCGACCTCCTCCCTAGCCTTCACGCCCTCCGAGGTCACCGCGCCCTTGTACGTCAGCCTGTACTCCGCACCGGAGCCCGTCCGCACCCTCCTGAACCTGAGCACGGTCCCCGGCCTGTACCAAGGACAGCCCCTCAGGTCGAAGTAGTAGTCCTCCTCGTACGCCTCCCCCTCGACCTCGAAGCCCGCGAGGAGGAGCCTCTCGAGAACCTCCCGGGTCTCCGAGCTGTCCAGCTCCACCTTGACCTCGAACTCGGTCCCGCGCACCTGTCGGCCCTCGGACTACAGTGGGCCCGGAGTTTAAGGCTAGCGGGCTCCAGGTGTGCTAATGTGGCCGGCCGCGCTACTTCGCTGGACTGGAGCGAGGTGAGCGCGAGCTACAGTCGGCTACTCGAGGAGGTCGGGAGGAGGATGAGGAGCTCGGTAGACCTGAGGGCGGAGGAGCTCGCGTCGAGGTTCGGGTACTTAACCTACATGGTGATCAGGTACCGCGAGATCCTCGGTGGGCTGGACGAGGTCGTCGAACTCCTCGAGGCCTTCGAGAGACCCCTGCCCAAGACGATAAGGGTCAACACCCTGAGGTTCGGGAGGGTGGACGAGGTCGTGGAGAGGCTGGAGAGGCTAGGCTACGCCTTCTCCAAGGTACCCTGGGAGCGGTTCTCCTACGTGGTCGAGAGAAGCGGCAGAGTGTCCCTGGGGGCGACCCACGAGTTCCTGCTCGGCGGCTACTACCTCTACAGAGGCTCGGCCTCCCTGATCCCCCCGCTAGTCCTAGAGCCGAGAGAGTCGGACAGAGTCCTCGACGCGGCCGCGGCACCCGGGGGCAAGTGCACCCACATCGCTCAGCTCATGGACAACAGGGGTCTGATAGTGGCGACCGACGTGAGTAGGGAGAGGTTCAGGGCTCTGAGGACGAACCTCGAGAGGATGGGGGTCGAGAACACGGTGGCGATAAGGATGGACTGCAGAAGGGTTCCCGAGCTCTTCGGGGAGTACTTCGCGAAGGCCCTCCTGGACGCTCCGTGTACGGGGGAGGGCATAATACAGCTCGACCCAACCAGGAAGACGAAGACGACCTTCGAAGACCTCCTCAGCGCCCACAGGAGGCAGGTGGAGCTGCTCGTCGCCACCCTGCGCGCGGTGGCCCCAGGTGGGAGGGTCGTCTACTCCACGTGCTCCATCGCACCGGAGGAGAACGAGTTCACGGTGGCCGAGGCCGTGGCGAGACTCGAGGGGGTCAGGGTGGTGAAGCCGGAGGTCGGGGTGGACCTAGACCCGGGTGTGACGGAGTACTTCGGGGTCGAGCTGCCCCGGGAGCTCAGGCTCTGCGGGAGGACGTACCCGCACAGACAAGGTCTCGAGGGGTTCTTTGTATGCGTGCTCGAGAAGGTAGGAGGTTGAAGTGTGTCCTGGGGGGCGGCGAGGTCTTCGCCCACGTCGCTCGGCTGTTCGGGGAGGAAGCCCTAGGAGCAGTAGAGGGCTATACACCGGTATACTGCTTCGGGGTCTTCACTGAGGTCTACCTGCTCAAGGAGCCTCTCCTGGGGGCCGTGGAGCTGGTAATGAGGAGCGGGAGGGTCCCCTACTTCGCCGGGCTCTACGCCGGGAGGCTGAGGTCTTCCAGGCCGGCGTTCATCCCGTCGCACATCCTTGTCGAGAAGATCTACAGGCACCTGGGGCGTCTCGTCAGGGCCGTGAGGGGGTCTGAGGCTGGAATAAAGGCGGTGCTCTACGGGAGGGACCTGCTCGCCGAGTCCGCGACTTCATGCTACGAACCCGTGGAACTCGGGGATGTTCTCTCCGTCGTCGGGCCTGACGGGCGCGTGTACGCGGTGGGACTGTCGAGAATATCCAGCTGCGAGGAGCTCGGGAGGCTCGGGAGGACGGACACCGTAGTGAAGACGGTGTTCGACCTCGGTTGGTACCTAAGGGGAGGCACCGTCCCTAGGGAGGTCAAGTACAGACTGTAGTTTGAGGCGACCGGGCTCTACGTCCCCCGCCAAACTATTCCTCCGCGAAAACCCGTCGCATCGCTGCGGCGTCCTGGAGCTAGAGCCTAAGTCTACGAAGGCTCTCCGCGGGTCTGGATATAGGGAGGAGCGTTGAGGTGAGGACCCGTATCCTCGACTTCCCAGTCCCTCGGGGTTCTCTTGGTTCCTACGCTCCGCACCACCTCGACGTCTACGTCCGGCGGGGCCAAGCAGATAATTTTGCTCCACCGCAGGATATCCCCGGTGAGGTAGGTCGAGGCCTAGGGGAGAGATAGTCAGTATGGCCCTCCCGACGCTCGTGAGCATGATTCCGGACTCTGTCATAAGCCTGGTGAGTATGGCTGTCGCCTCCAGGATCGGCACCGAGGCGGTCGCCGGGACGGGCCTGGCCTCCTACTTCTTCTTCATACTCATGGCATTGATGTCCGTCTTCATGGTGGGGCTACTGGTCTACTGCTCGCAGGCTTACGGAGCGGGGAGGAGAGACCTCGTCGAGAGGGCCGTCGGAGAGTCCCTGACGATCTCGCTGGTGCTGGCCACGGCCATAGTGGTCTCCTCGTACCTGTGGGTCCAGGGCTACGTGAGCGTCCTATCGGGAGGTCGGCAGGAGGTCGCCGCCGTTGCCGTCACCTACCTGAGCCTGAGGCTGCTCTCGGCACCCGCGACGATGGTCGTCTCGGTCTTGGCCTCCTCCTACAGGGCCGTCGACATGCCCTGGGTGCCGGCGTACTCCTCGATATCCGTCGGCGTCTCCAGCGCCGTGCTCATCCCCTCGCTGGGGCTGGGATACCTCCACCTTCCGAGGATGGGGGTGGAGGGCATGGGGCTTGCCTCGGCGGTGTCGCAGTACGTGGGCCTGCTCGTCTATGCGTTCTTCAGGCCCCCGTTTAGGCTCCGCCCGAGGCTCCCCTCAGGAGTGCTCCTCAGGGTCCTCGCAGTCGGGGTACCGGCCTCTCTCGAGAGGGTGGTGAGCAGCGCGGGGCAGAACGTATACATCAACGCGGTGGCGAGGTCGGGGGTCGAAGCGCTGGCCGCTCACAACATAGGTATAAGCTTAGAGAGCGTAGTCATTAACCCGGTCTTTGCCATAAGCATCGCGGCATCGGCGAGAGTGGGGCAGAGGATCGGGTCGAGGGGCTCGGAGGGGTTGGACGACCTGACCAGGGAGGCCCTCAAGGTAGGCCTATCGTGGATGTCGGTGGCCACGGTCCTGCTCCTGGCGATGTCCCCCGTCGCGGGAAACGCGTTCACTCGAGAGGAGGCGGTGGCCGGGCTGGTCGGAGCCTACCTGGTCCTGGCAGCCGTATCCGAGATAGGCTTCGGTGGCTCGCTGGCCCTCCAGGGAGTAATTAGGGGGATGGGCAGCACGTGGGTGCCCCTCGCCGTAAACTCCTTCGCCGTGCTCGTCCTCAGAGCGGCTCTCGCCCAGGCACTGCAGCCCGCCTACGGGATCTACGGGGTCTGGGCGACGCAGATAACCGACATGTACGGCAGGTTCGCGGTATCCTACCTCCTCTACAGAAGGCTCAAGTCGAGGCTCCTCGTGAGGCTAGTGCCCTAGCCGGCACGCCTCGCGAGGGATACCGTCGGTGGAGAAGCTCTACATGTGCATCCTGACCTTGCTCTCGGCCTCCCTAACGGCCTCCTTCAGCATCTCCTCGGCCTCCTCGACTATCTTCGACTGCTCGAGCAGCTCGCCGACGTCTATCGACAGGCCGAGCAGCTCGCCGACCCTCTCCACGGCCACCGAGGCCGCCCTCGGGTCGTACCTGCTCGGGTCCGTATACGGGAGGACCACGAGGGTCGGGATACCGCGGGTCTCGAGCGCCATGCTCAGGAGGGCCAGCGGCCCCACTACGTAGAGGCCTCTCGGGAGCGGCGTCTCCGGGAGCGTCCACCCGCACTCGTTGAGGCACAGCCACGAGAGCTCCTCTCCCTCGTTCACCCTGAACTTCTGGTTCAGCCCGCCGATGAGTATGGCCCTCCGACCCCCTACTGAGGAGAACCAGTCCGCTACCGCCTCCACGAAGGTCTGCCTCTCCGCAGTGTGGGGTATCACGTTGTTCAGCAGGAACAGGATGCCGGAGCCTCCGTGGGCAAAGAGCTCGAAGGGCGTCACTATGCCGTAGTCCTCGACCGCGATGAAGTCGGGCATGTACTTCGTGAATACGTTGCCCACCTTGGGGGCTCTCAGCTTCTTGACCATGTACCTAACGGCTATGGTGCCCACGTAGCCGAAGCCCGGGAAGCCCGTTACGAGGAGCCACTCTCTCCTACCCTCTACTACCCTCTTCCCTTGCTCCGACAGGACTACCCTGACCGACTTCGCCAACTAGGCATGCCCTTATCTTAACGGCGGGCCCTCTAATAAACTCCAAGACCTCTCGTGGAGACAGCCTCAGGGTCCCGGTGCACAGGAGCCTGTCCGACTCGTCGACGACCAGGACCTCGTCTCCGGCTCTCAGGTTCTCGTCTACGTACAGGACGTGCCTAGCGAAGACGCTCGACCCGTGCTCTAGCAGGTCTCTCGCTACCTCGGAGGCCACGACGCACCTTAGCCTCGGGTAGCTCACGGCCTTGTGCAGCAGAACCGCGCCGTAGATGGAGGGTATCAGGGTGTAGGTGTACGCTCTAACGGTGTACAGGACTCGCCCATCCCCGTCCAGGATGGCCCTGATCCTCCCGGTCCTCTTGGAGATCCTCAGGTAGACCGCGTCCGGCACGGCGCTGCGCCCGACGCCTAGCCCGAACTGGTAGTCGGCGACGGACCTGAGCATATCGACCTCCTCTCTCGTGGCCCGCCTGACCACGTACACTCCCTCTGCTCCCCGAATCCGCTCCGGCCGGCATTAATCTCACAGCGGACTCGGCTCTCCGCTCCGGAGTCCCGACAGTCGCGAACTCGCTCCGAAACTTTTTTAGACTGCGGCGAATAGTCTACGGCGTCGTCGATGGTCCGGAGGGACGAGAAGCTAGTGTTCATAGCTTTGGGAGGCAACGCGTTTCAGAGCAAGGGGGACAGGGGGACACCGGAGGACTACTGGAGGAACGCGACCGCGGCGGCCGAAACGATCGTGAGGATAGTGGAGGAGGGCTACAGGGTAGCGGTAACCCACGGCAACGGTCCCCAGGTCGGCATAATAAGCGAGTGGATGGAGGGGCTGAAGGCGAGGATACCTCCCCAGACCCTCGACATAGCTGGCTCCATGACGCAGGGCTGGCTGGGGTACCTGCTGGTCCAGGCGATCCATAACACCCTAGCCGATAGGGGGCTGGTAGATAGGGTCAGGGGGGCCGTCGCGCTGGTCAACAGGGTCGCGGTGAGGGAGGACGACCCGGCGTGGCAGAACCCAACGAAGTTCATCGGGGCTTGGTACACGGACGAGGCCGAGGTCGAGAGGCTGTCGAAGGAGAAGGGCTGGGTGTTCAAGAGGGATCCCAGAGGAGGGTGGAGGAGAGTCGTGCCCTCGCCCGACCCCTACAGGAACGTCGAGGTGGAGGCTGTTAAGACCCTCCTCAGCAACGGGTGGATAGTGGTGGCGTCCGGAGGAGGGGGTATCCCGGTGGTCGAGAAGGAGCGGGGCAAGCTCGTCGGGTGCGAGGCCGTCATAGACAAGGACCTGGCCGGAGAGGTGCTGGCTACGGCTCTCGGCGCCGGGCACTTCGTGATACTGACGGACGTCGACGGGGTCTACCTAGACTTCGGAAGAGACGGTGCGAGGAGGCTCGAGAGGGTATCGGTCGACGAGCTCGAGCAGTACTACAGAGAGGGGCACTTCCCTCCCGGGTCCATGGGACCCAAAGTCTTGGCCAGCATACGCTTCATAAGGCACGGGGGACTGAGGGCCGCGATAGGACACCTTCGCGAGGGCTACGACGTCGTACGGGGCGTCGGGGGCACCCAGGTCTTCCCAAGGTAGTCAGCTTTTGCGGCTCTACGGGGCACCGCACAGCTCTACGAACCGCACCCGCGAGCAGTCCACGGCTCCGCATATCCTCTTTTCGACGAACTCCGGACTGGACCAGGAGTACCTACGGCAGGTAAACACCAGCGCCTCGCTCTCACCGCTACCGACCAGCCTTAGGATCCTTTCGAGCATCTTCCTCGAGAGGCTCTTGGAGGCACTGAGGGATACCTCGAACTGGGAGTACGGGTACGCATGGGAGACCTCCACCGGCACCAGGTCGAAGAAGGGCAGGTACGCGAACCTGAGGTACTCCTCGGGGTCGGAGCCCTCCCTGCTCAAGAACTCCAGCGCCCTCCTGTACACACGCGACGAGGCGAACGGCTTGTCCCTGGGATCTCCCGGGAACAGGGCGATGGGCCTTCTGGGCTCGCGCGACATCTCTCTCCCCAAGTACTCCTCGAGGAACCTTCTGTGCCTCACGAGCTCTGGCCTGTGGTACGACGTGACCTCGGTGAGGAACACTCCCCTGCCCAACCCCCTGAACCTGGTGTCCAGCTCCTCGATCCAGCCCACGTAGCGGATGAGCCTCCCGAAGGCGTCTCTGGCCGAGGGGTGGGACCTGGCCAGGCGCTCTAGCAGCTCCCACAGCCTCCCCTCCTTTATGGCCTCCTTCGTCTCCCTCACGGACTTATTGATGACGCTCAGATTGTGCTCCGCGAGCAGCCTGGTCCTCTCCTCCTTGCTCATTTCCACGAGGTCTCCGGGCTCGAACCTCCGACACACGGGACAGCTGCAGGGGAAGTAGCTGAGGCTATCCAGCCTGAAGGTACCGTAGTCGGTCATGTACCGGTCGTCTCTAGCATAGAGTATGTAGGAGGCCGAGTCGAAGGTGTCGGCTCCCAGGGCCACCGCGATGGGGATGAGCAGCGGGTGCCCGCCGCCGAAGAGGTGGACCGGCTTGTCCAAGGGTGCCGATGACTTGACCGTGTACACCATGTCGACCACCTTCCTGAAGTCGTACTTCTCGAGGGCCTTCACCGGGCTCCCGACAGCGTAGATGCTGTAGAACTCCGCCAGCTCCCTAGACCTCTCGGCGCTCCGCCTGAGGACGTCCAGGTGCACCCCTCCCTGAACGGGGAGGACCCACGCGATCCTGTCGGAGCTGCGCTCGACGACCTCGAGGGAGAGGTGGGCCCTCCTCAGGGTCTCCTCGGCGCTGAGCCTGGCCTCCTCGACCGTCGCGGTGTCCGGAGTGGGAATGTCCACTATCACCGCTATGTCCGGCTCCAGAGCCTCCTCGAACTCCACGAGCTCCACGGGGTCTATGGCCACCCTCTCGAGGCCGTACACTAGGAGCTGGTAGGCTCCCGAGTCGGTCATCACCACGCCGCCGAAGTTCAGCAGCTCGTGCACTCTGACGCTCCTGCCCTCCAGCTTCCTCTTGATTATGTAGGCGTTGGTTATGACTTGCTTGAAGCCGAGCTCCTCGATCCTCTCTAGCGGCACGTCCTGGGACTGTCTAAACGGGTGCACTACGGGGAAAAAGGCGGGGGTCTCTACCGTCCCCGTCCTCAGCTTCAGCCTCCCTATTCTGCCCGCGAGGTCCTTGTCCTTTAGCTCGAAGCTCAACTCGACGACGTCCTCGCTCTAGACTTGCTCTCCATGTACTCCTGCCATACGCTGTACAGCTTCTCGGCGAAGGGTCCGGACCCCTCTACCCCCCGCTCGCTGACTACGTACCTATCCAGGAACCTCACGGCGTTCAGTATCTCGTCGACCTTCACCGCGTCCGGCCTGACCTTCAGTCTCTCCACGACGTACGCCGCGAACTCCTTGGCGTTGAAGACGGCCTTCTCCTTGAGGATTATCTCCGACACCCTCCCGCCGCTTATGAAGACCTTCGGCAGCTCGTTCCCACCGGGGTCTCTCACGTCCTCGAGAACCATGTGCAGGGTCAGTCCGTCCACGTCGAGCCCCTTCAGCCTCCCCTCGTACTTAGTCCCGTCCGACAGCTTGACGACCACTACGTGGTCTAGGAGAGAGTACAGCTCCTGCCTCAGCCGCCTGGTGGCCTCGCTCACGGGAGTCACCAGGAACCAGCTGTTGTCGGTCTAATATGTTCTAGAGAGCGACAGGCTCTTCAGGTCCCTCTCGAAGAGCCTGATCGCGTTCAGCAGGGAGTCGCACTCGACCGAGCCGCCGCAGGCGACCTCGGCGACCATCCGGGGAGCCCCGAGCCTCGCGACGAACTCCGCGAGCTCCTCGATCCTCAGCACGCCGGTGCCGGGGAGCATGTGCCTATCGGAGAAGCCGTCGTTGTCGTGGACGTGTACCGACACCACGAGGCTCCCGAGAATGTCCCCGAACGCCCTCAGCGGGACTCTGGTTATCAGCGCGTGGCCCACGTCGACGCACGCGCCCACCGCGGGCGACCCGACCCTCCTCACGATCTCCGCTATGTCCTCAGGCAGGGCGCCGAGGAGAGCCCTGCTGCTGGCATTCTCGACGAGCACCCGGGAGCCTCCTATCGGGAGCTCCACTAGGCTTTTCAGGTACCTGGTTGCCAGACCTATGGAGCTCCCGTGCGGCGGCAGGTTCGGCAGGTGAGTGACGTAGTAGTCGACCTTCAGCCTATCGAGGATCCTCATCCACTTAGCGAACCTGCTAACGGCTCTCGCGAGTCCCCGCTCGCTGGGTTCCAGCCGGTCGTAGGGCAGGTGGACGGAGAAAGTCTCGGTGTCGTACCCTGAGACTATGTCGGCCACCTTCTCTAGCTCGGAGAGCTCGTCCACCCCGCTGAGGAGGAAGTTATCGAAGCTAAGCTCCACCGCTCTGTAGCCCCTCGAGAAGAGCCTCTCGACAGCTCTAGAGGGAGCCAGCCTCAGGTAGACCATGGTGGATACGCTGAGCTTAAGCATCTCATCGCCCGAGGCTGTCTACAGCTTCTCGGCGATCCTCATCGCCTTCCTCCTCGTCCCGGTGGTCGATGTCGGCACGGCCACCACCTTGACCCCGCCGATTTCTCTTATAAGAGACAGGAGCAGGAACACGTGGTTCCTCCACGTGTGTCTGAACGACAGTACTCCCACCCCCCTGGACTCGTCGTAGTAGACGAGGGTCGGTCTCGCCGCTCCGTAGCCGAGGGCTCCGAAGAGGAGCTGGCAGCTCCTCTTCACGGCTTCCTCGACGTCGGCCCTCCTGACCCTCGCCAGGTCTCCGGAGATGGCCACGATCTCGAAGACCATGTACCTCTTCCTAGGCCTCGCGGGTCTAGACGCTCGGTCGCCGAGCAGCGTCCTGAGCACGATCACAGCTCTCCTCGTCCTGCGCCACGCCACGATCCCGAGGTACGCAGACAGGAGGGAGGCGGCCAGCGCGGCCACGGCCAGCGGTAGAGGGTCAAGCGGCATCCGGCACCAGCTCCCCGGGCGTCTTGAGAACGGCCTTGAGGGCCAGGGCCTCCGGCACCCCCAAGACCGAGGCCAGCGCGGACATGGCGGTGGGATGGACCAGGGTCGATGCGTCCGCGGCTCCGCTGCACATGTAGATCCTCACCTTACCCCGGGCGTAGAGCCTGAAGAGCAGGTAGTAGTAGTCCACTGGGCTGCCGTCGATTATCCTCTGGAGCAGCTCCGAGAACTCCACCTCCACCGGTGCTCCGAGCGAGATCACTCTCCTCCAGAAGCCCTTGTCCGCTTCGCCCAGGTCGTCGAAGAGTATCCTCACGCTGTCCACGCTCCCGGCGAGCTTGGGGTAAGCCTTCAGGTCGTCCCTAGACCTCACGAGCAGCACCCTGAGCCCCCTGCTCTTGCGGTATCTGTCGACCGAGCTCCTCGCCAGCTCGAACCTCGGAACCAGCCGCAGCCCTCCCACGTCCCGGAATGAGTCTATCCCGCATACGGCAATCGCTCTATAGCCGAGCCTGGAAGCGTGCCTAGCTAGGGCCTCGTCCACGGTGCCCTTGAAGCAGAGGTCAACCGCCACAGGCCTCCCCGAAACTCTTCAGGACGGTCGCTAGGTCGCTCCGGCGAACCCCCTCGAACGACGCCACCACCTTGACGACGTCGTCGCCTTCGCTGAGCACCATCCTCCCCAGGTAGAGGTCTTGCTTGCTTAGCCTGACGTGCACCCTGGCCCTCCTCCTCTCGACCCTGCCCTCGAGGGTCGCGAGCAGGAGGTCCCTGTCTCTCCCGCTCATGCCGCAGAGGAGGTGCCTCAGGGCCTCCCCGGCTGGATCCCCCTCTATCGAGAGCTTCAGGACTTTGATGACGTTTCCGTAGTAGCCCTCGAGGCTCTGGACTCTGACGCGCTGAGCGAGAACCTGCCTGAGGCCCGCCGGGACGGCGTTGAGCAGGGCGCTGAGGACCCTCCCCTCATCCTCCGTTGCGTGAGCGAAGGCCGAGAGCTCGAGGGCCACCTTCACCATGACGTCTCCGCTACTTCTCGTACCCGAGCTCCTCCATAACCTCCCGGGGGACTATCAGCCTAGCCCCTCTGGAGGCCTCGTGCCTCCTCCCGAGCTCCCTCTCCTTCTGCTTCCTCTTCCACTTGTAGTGGTGCGTGCCCTTGAGGCCTCTGCTCCTCAGCAGACCCCTCATCCTCCTACCGGCCGCAGTCTTCCCTCTGAAAACTCTGCCCCTCTGGCTCGGGTGGGCTACCCAGTTCACGTCGGAGTCCGATAGTATCGAGGGGTGATGGGGGTCTACCAGCACGACCTCGTAGTACTTGTACACACCGTCCTCACCTACGTAGTAGCTCCCCAGGACCTCCAGGTTGGGAAACTTCCTGTTCGCTCTCTCCTCGGCTATGAGCTTGGAGGGCTTCTCGGGAGCGTACCCGTAGACGCCCATCCTCTTAGGTCTCCTGCCCGAGTTGGGCCTGGGCCTGTTCAGACCTCCCTTCCTCACCCTGACCCTCGCGACCACGAAGCCTACCTTGGCCTCGTATCCTATGGCCCTGGCCCTGTCCAGCCTGGTCGGTCTCTCGACCCTGACGACGGCGGGCCCCCTCCTCCACAGGATCAGCCTTCCCCTCATTACCTCGGCTAGGGGACCCTCGTAGGGCCTCTTCCAGTACTGGGCTATGTAGTGGTACATCGACTTGGCCATCCTCCGTGCCTGGCTACAGAGGTACAGCATAGCTTAAAAGCGTTCCGAGCCGATGAGGGCTCGGTCGAGCCGCGGAGGGGCCCCATCGATCCGGTAACACGAGGCTCTACGCGGATGCGGAGCCCGAACCCCCTCATTTTATGCTGCACGGGTAGTGCACCGGGACTCGGGCTTGACCGTGTGCAGACTGAACTACGCGGCCATCGCGAAGACTGCCTCGATGCTCAGCGGGCTCTCCCTAGAGGACGTGCTCGGGATCGAGGAGGTCGACCCCCAGTTCGAAGTAGCCGCTGCGGTGTGCTCCAGCGGGGAGCCGGGCGCGGCGGCATCCGTGTTCCTGGCGGCGCTGTCGGCCTATAGGCTGAGGTGCTCCGGTGAGGAGTACTGGGAGAGATTCGCCAAGCACTTCGCTGGAGGAGGACATGCGGCGGACCCGGTCGAGAGGGTATCGAGATTCCTCCTCGGGGACCCCTGCAGCTCCTACCTCCGCGAGACGAAGATCGGGAGAGTGAAGAGGTTCTCCGACCACTCGGACACGATAGAGGGACTCGCGCGCAGCTGCGAGTTCGAGAAGCTGTGGAGGCTCGCCTCCAGGGTTCTGGGCGCAGACCCCGCCAGCAAGACGGTGGTCTTCGCGGTGAAGATGGTCTACTACTGCGGCAGGGCTACGGGAGCATGCTCGGGCCCCCTGCCGGCGGAGATCCCCATACCCCTGGACTCCAGAGTTGCCAGGGCCACTCTCGCTCTCGGGCTGGTCTCGGCCGAGTCCGCGGACGAGGTTATGAGGAAGTGCGGAAGAGAAGCTGTCGAAGCGTGGAGAGCTGTCGGAGAGGCTACCGGGATACCCCCTATCCACCTAGACGTGCTGCTGTGGGCCCTCAGGAACCCCGCGACCTTCTCCAAGGCCTTGAGCAGGACCGACCGGAGGCAAGCCCGTGAGGTCCTCGTGAAGCTGTGGTCTACCATTCGGGAGCGCGCTCGCTGAGCTAGTGGCCGTTAGGAGCCCGGGGCCCAGGAGCGGGCATCTGAGAACTCTTATAAGGGGTCAGCAAGCCTATACAGTTACTTATGGATGTGGGATGAGCGCGCAAATACGCGAGGTCGGCCCCGCGGGGAGGACCGTGGAGGTCAGCCTCCACAGCCACATAAGGGGCTTGGGTCTCGACGAGAAAGGAGAGCCTCTGCGCGTTGCCGAGGGGATCGTGGGACAGGTCGAGGCCAGGAGGAGCGCTGCGATAGTCGTCGAGCTCGTCAAGCAGGGCAGGTTCCATGGGAAGGGAGTTCTGCTGGTCGGCCCTCCGGGCACGGGCAAGACGGCCCTGGCCTACGCCATCTCCAAGGAGCTCGGGGAGGACACGCCATTCGTCGCTCTCCACGCCTCCGAGGTCTACTCCCTAGAGGCTAAGAAGACCGAGGTCCTGATGAGGGCCGTCAGGAAGGCCATGGGTGTGAGAATAAGGGAGGTGCGCAAGGTCTACGAGGGCGCGGTCAAGGAGGTCAAGATAGCGTACGGTAGGCACCCATTCAACCCCTACCTCAGGATCCCGCGCGAGGCCAGGGTAACCCTGGAGACCAAGGACGACAGCCTCACCATCACGGTAGGCGAGGAGATCACATCGCAGCTGCTCAAGCTAGGGATCAAGAGGGGAGACCTCATATGGATAGACGCCGAGACGGGCATGGTGCACAAGACCGGCAGAGTCAAGGGGGTGGAGAAGGCCAGGTACTACGACGTCGACGTGTGGGAGACCGCGGAGGAGCTCCCCAGGGGTTCCGTGAAGAAGGAGAAGGAGATAACGAGGGTGTTCACCTTCAACGACCTCGACCTCGCGGTAGCCTCCCAGAGGATCTCGCTGATAGGCTTCCTGGGAGTAGAGCTCGAGAGGGAGATCGACGAGGATACCAGGAGGACGGTGAACTCCCAGGTCAAGAAGCTCATCGACGAGGGCAAGGGGGAGCTGATGCCCGGCGTGCTCTTCATAGACGACGCGCACATGCTCGACCTCGAGTGCTTCGCCTTCCTATCCAAGATAATGGAGAGCGAGTTCTCCCCCATCATAATCATGGCGACGAACAGGGGCATGACCAAGATATACGGCACGGACGTGGAGGCTCCGCACGGGATCCCTCTGGACATACTCGACAGGCTCCTCATAATCCCGGTGAGACCGTACACGAGAGAGGAGATCAGGGAGATAATAAGGATAAGGTCTGAGGAAGAGGAGGTGAGCCTCTCCAGCGACGCCCTCGAGCTGCTAGCAGACCTGGGGGTAAAGTACAGTCTGAGGTACTCGATCCAGCTCCTCAGGCCGGCCGGCGTGGTGGCGGCCAGGAGGGGGCGCAAGGAGGTCAGAGCGGAGGACGTGGCGGAGGCCAGCGGGCTCTTCATAGACACGAAGAGGAGCATCGAGTTCATAAAGGAGTTCGAGGAGAAGTTCCTGAAGTAGGGGGCTCGACACTCCCGCGGATGGCCTAGAGAGGGTTGGCCCGCCGACGGGACCTAAACCGGTGTCCCCAGCGGGGGGTCGCCGAGGGCCTAGACGTCCGAGACTCCCTTTACGTAGAGGTATAGCGTGGCTTCCCTGTACCCGAGAGACACTCTCGTTATGTGCACCGGTCTCCACCCCGGGATCTCGAAGTCCAGCGTAACCACCCTAGTTCCGAGTCCGAGCTCCCTCTCCAGCTTGGGCTTCAGCGCCCTGTTGACGGACGTCAGCAGGTACATGTAGACTATGGTAGCGTCCCTGAGGCTCACGTTGAAGAAGTCGTTGTTGACAAACTGGATCTTGTCGGCGACCTTCAGCTTCTCGGCCGTCTCCTTGGCCCTCTTTATGAGGTCCGGGTTGATCTCTACGCAGACGCCTCTGGCTCCGTGAAGAGCGGCCTCTATGACCACCCTCCCGTCTCCGCAGCCTAGGTCGTAGAAGACGTCACTCTTCGCAGGTTTGGCGAGCATCATTACGTAGGGCAGGAGCTCCTCCCTGGTCGGGACCCAGGGAGCCTGCGCGAGCGGGTGCGTATACACCACTCCCAGCAGCACCCAGAGATCTCCGGTCTCGGCCAATCTTTTAAGGATATCGTCCACGGGCCGCCACCCGTACCCTCTTCCAAGCCCTAGGGGTGTGATCGAAAATTTTAAGGACCTCGCACACGAAACCCCGATCGCTCAGCACTTGGAGAGCGAGGACCCGAATGCGGGGGGCAGGTAAGTTTCGCGGAGCCCTCGGTCTTGAAACTGCTCCCGCCGGAGCCGTATAGAGCGAGAGCGGGTGGTCAACCGGGTCGCAACGCGCAGCGCTCCGCGCGTGGACGGCGCGGACAGGTACTGCTATGCCATGCAGGGGTGACCACGAAGACGGGCAGAAAGCTCTCGATGCTCACCCCTCGCGATCTGCTCTGAGGTAGGAGGCCAGGGTTCTGGGTCAAGCACCGATGCCTAGCCCTCGAGCCTTCACGCTCTCGGTTCCCTCCAGGAGGAGCCCGCGGCACCCGCATCCCGAGAGGCTCCCCTCGCTCTCCATAGATGTCCATCCACGTACGCCGATGTTCAGAACCTCTCTGTCTCGAAACGGTTGCCTGTGGTGGCGATCTCGGCCGAGGAACCGCTCCCGGAGAGGATGCCGTTCCCTACAGTTCCCAAAAATAGAAAGGCCTAAACATGGGTATGCGTAGATAAGTATTGGTGGGAAGCGGCGGGGAGGCTCTACACGCTCAAGGAGGCGGGGAGGCTCCCGGGCGTCACCACCTGGACGATCCAGCAGTGGGATAGGCAGGGCAAGATCAGGTGCGTCAGGACTCCCGGCGGTCGGAGGAGGGTCCCCGAGAGCGAGATAAGGCGAATCCTCGGCCTGAGGGAGGAGAGGGTCGTCGTCGGGTACGCGAGGGTCTCGCCCCGCTCCCAGAGGGGCGACCTGGAGAGGCAGAGGAGGCTCATCCTGGACTACGCTAGGGAGAGGGGCTACGGAGAGGTCCAGATCCTGACGGACGTAGGCTCCGGTCTCAGCGAGAAGAGGAAGAGGTTCCTAAAGCTCCTGGACATGGTCTTGGAGAGGAGGGTCTCCAAGGTCGTGGTAGCGTACGGGGACAGGCTGGCCAGGTTCGGGCTCGAGACTCTGAGGAGGGTGTTCTCGGCTTTCGGAACCGAGGTGGAGGTGGTGAACCGCGAGGAGAGGACTCCGCGAGAGGAGCTAGTCGAGGACATGATAGCGATAGTCTCCCACTTCGCCGGGAGGCTCTACGGGACGAGGAGTCGCAAGTACAGGGAGGTGGTCGACGGCGTCAAAGAGCTCGTTGGTTAAGGCCCACTCCGTACCGCACAGGTTCGAGGTCGGCGGGCTCGTCGAGAGCTACATGCACATCCTGAACCGGATCCTCGACGACCTCTGGAACAGCATAGCTTGGAGAGAGGTGGGCGGGAAGCCAAGACCGTTCCTGAGGAAGGACAGCGCGTTCAGGAGAGAGCTCAGGAACAGGTACCTCAGAGACTGGCCCTACACCAAGCACTACGTGGACTCCGCGATCAAGCAGGCCTACTCCATCCTAGAGTCGTGGAGGAAGAGGTACCTGAAGGGGAGAGCCGGGAGGAGGCCCGTACTGAGGAGGAAGTTCGTGAGAATCAAGGAGACGCTCTACAGCTACAGGGACGGAGTGCTCAGGATCTCGGTGAAGCCCTACGGGGAGAGCATAACCGTCGACCTGAGGAAGGCTTGGTTCTGGAGCAGGATCGAGGGTCTAGACCTCGGCGAGCTCATCCTCAAGCCGGACAGGCTGGTCGTGACCGTCAGGAAGGAAGTGGAGCTGGGAGTCGAGAACCCGATCGCTTGGGACGTGAACCTCCTAACTATGGACGGCTACGACGGCGAGAGCCACTACACGGTGAGCCTGAAGCAGGTCTACACGGTCCACAGGACTTACGAGCTGAAGCGGAGGAAGGTCCAGAGGCTCCCGGATAAGACCAGGAGGAGGCTCTTGGAGAAGTACTCGAGGAGGGAGAGGAACAGGGTCGACGACTTCCTGCACAAGCTGGCCAAGCGACTGGCCGACAGGACCAACGTGTTCGAGGACCTGAGGGGCTTCAAGGAGAGGGTCGCCAGGACTAGGAGCAGGAGCGTGAACAGGCAGAACTCCAAGCACGACTTCGTCAAGCCCGGGGGCACCTCGAAGACCTGCTCCAGATGCGGGTACTACGAC
>CALJEN010000004.1 GCA_938073905.1 uncultured Sulfolobales archaeon
GCGCCAACGTGGTCGTCTGCCAGAAGGGCATCGACGACGTGGCCCAGCACTTCCTGGCCAAGAAGGGCGTGCTGGCCGTCAGGAGGGTGAAGAGGTCTGACATGGAGAAGCTGGAGAGGGCCACGGGCGGGAGGATAGTCACGAGCGTGCGCGACCTCACCGAGAAGGACTTGGGCTACGCGGAGCTGGTGGAGGAGAGGAGGGTCGGGAACGACAAGATGGTGTTCGTAGAGGGATGCAGGAACCCGAAGGCCGTCACGATACTCGTTCGCGGAGCCAACGACATGATCCTCGACGACGCCGAGAGGTCCCTCAACGACGCCATCAACGCCCTGAGGAACGTGTTGAGAGACCCCAAGGTGCTTCCGGGAGGCGGTGCTCCGGAGATAGAGGTGGCCCTGAAGCTGAAGAGGTGGGCCGAGACGGTCAGCGGCAAGGAGCAGCTGGCCGTTCTGGCCTTCGCCGACGCCATCGAGGAGATAGCCGTGATACTGGCCAGGTCCGCCGGCATGGACCCGCTCGAGACCATCATGGAGCTCAGGAAGATGCACGCGGACGGCAACAAATACGCCGGGATAAACGTCCTCGAGGGCAAGATAGTAGAGGACATGAGGAAGCTGAAGGTCGTGGACCCGCTGTCGGTGAAGAAGCAGGTAATCAGGGCCGCGACGGAGGCCGCGACCGCCATACTGAAGGTCGACGACCTGATAGCGGCTTCGCCGCTGAAGAAGGAGGAGAAGAAGGGCAAGAAGGAGGAGGAAGAGGAGACCGGTGTTAGCAAGCCCGAGCTAGACTAACAGGTCCACCGCATTTTTGGTCGCGAGCAGAGCAAGCGGTTCCCACCAGTCGAGCTTGGGCTAGGAAGCTCCGCTATAACTTTTTCCTCCCGAAGTGAGCTGGGGGGAAATGCCGGTCGCAGTTGACGGTGAGGAGCTCAAAGAGCTTGTCGAGGGCAAGGTCAGGCTACTGCTCTACGACCTGGACAGATACCGGAGACCCGACGGGATCTACGAGCCCGCCTGGTCGCCCGTCTTCTACAACCCGGCAGCCACCTTTAGCAGGGACTTCAGCGTTCTCGCGGTGTCCCTGCTAGACCTGCGGGACGCCGCGGTGCTGGACGCTCTCGCCGGCACCGGCGTCAGGGCCCTGCGCTACTGCGTCGAGGTGCCCGGCGTGGCCAAGTGCTTCGCCAACGACATCGATAGGAGGGCCTACGAGCTGATCGTCAGGAATGTGGCGCTCAACGGGCTCGAGGGGAGAGTGGTGGCGCTCAACGAAGACGCTAACGTAGCCATGTACAGCCTCAAGAGGTCGGGCGAGAGGCTCGACGTGATCGACGTAGACCCCTACGGCTCTCCCGCGCCCTACCTTAGAGCGGCCTCCTGGGCCGTGAGGAACGGGGGCTACCTGGGCATCACGGCGACGGACGTGGCCTCGCTGTCCGGAGCGAGACCGTGGGCCGGGAGCAGGAGGTACTGGTGCCAGCTCACGCTCACCGACGTGCCTAAGGTCGTCGCCCTGCGGGTCATGCTCGGCTACGCTGCCAGGGTGGCCGCCGAGCTGGACAGATACGTGGAGCCCCTGACATACGCGGTGTACGCGCACTTCATCAGGGTCGTCTACTCCGTGAAGAAGGGGGCCACCGCTGCCGACGCGATGCTATCCGAGAGCCTGGGCTACATGAAGTATTGCGGCGCGTGTGGGTTCAGGGAGTTCGCGCGCTCGATCGAGGAGATGAGCTGCGGGGTCTGCGGCAGCAGACTAGCCTACCTGGGCCCTCTGTGGATAGGGAGGCTCGTCTCCCGAGAGCTCGTGGAGAGGGCCGTGGAGAGGATGCCGGCGTTCTCCTATATGAGCTCTGCTGTCAAGCTGTCCAAGCTCCTCGAGTACCAGCTGGCCGAGGCCGAGGGCGGTGTCCTAGTCCCCTACGACGTGGTCTCGATGTCGAGCCGCCTCAGGTTGAATCCCCCGAAGGTCGAGAGGGTAGTCGAGTGTCTGAGGTCCCTGGGGTACAAAGCAGCGAGGTTCTTCGGCGCCGCTACGACCCTGGAGACAGATGCGCCCTACGAGGACTTCGTGAGGTGCACGAGGCATGCGGCAGGAGCCTAGCTGCTCGCGGGTTCTGGACCAAGCTTCTCCCGGGTTCAGGGAAGCCCTCATCAGCTTCCTCCTCTGGGGCGAACCCGCTTCATCCCCCGCGGACATGTCCCGGGGCTCGGCCTTGGAGATCTCCCCCTCTAGGGCTTCCGCTCCCGAACCCGGGACACCTCCCCGTCGTCTCCCACCGGCGCTCGTCCAGGCGTGCCGATAGCGAACCCCTCTGACCTGAAAACTGCCGCAGACGGCCCACGCGCTCGCCGAATGCCGCGGGCATTCATAAAACTATTTATAGGTTACTTACACATAAGAAACTTGGAACGCGGATGTCAGAACGCCTGGTCAAGAAGGTGAACGTTGTCGGAAGGGGCTCCCTCTCCGTCGTGATCCCGAAGAGGTGGGCCGACTCCCTCGGCATAAAGCCGGGCGATAGGGTCTTCCTCGGCTTCGACGGTTCCAGGATCATCATATCGCCAGCGACCAGTGAGGAGGGCGAGGAGGTCAACCTGATGATAGAGGCGGAGCCTCGGGAGCTGGCTCTGATGAAGCTGATCGCGTCCTACATCGAGGGGGTCACCAGGATCAAGGTGAGGGCCAGCTACGAGCGCGTCCTAGAGCTATCGGAGGGTCTCAAGGACTACGTGACGGGCTTCGTCCTGATGGCCGACCCGAGCTCGACAGTGCATGAACTAGCGTTCTCCGACGTCAAGACGAGCGTCCCCTCCGCCCTGAGGATCCTCGAGGCCGTCTCGGAGGAGCTCCTGATCTGCGCCGAGGAGCGGTGCCCCTCGATCCACGCACTCTACAGGGAGTTCCGCAGGAAGTACCTCTACTTCCTGAGGGCGGCGAAGCGCGGCGTGGCCGAGGGGTCCCTAGATCCCCACGATGCGCTGGATCTCGTGATGACGGTGGAGTACGTCAAGGAGCTCTTCGACTTCATCGTGGCGCTGGGGCTGGAGGCGCCTGAGGAGGACCGTGAGCTCTCGAGGGTGCTGGATCTGGCCAGAGCGGCGATAAGCGCCAATCTTGCGCAGGACATCGAGACGGCCATGGATAGCGTTACCAGGATCCTCGGCCTGCTGGAGGGCGTGAAGTGCTCCTCGGGGGCCTGCAGGAACGTTAAGTACCTGGTTGCTAGGCTCTCGGAAGCTGTGCTGGGGAGGTGTGTCAGGACCAAGGCCTGCAGGTGCAAGTACTTCTTCCCGAAGGTGTGAGCAGAGTCCGTCTAGCTGAGTCCACCCGACATACGTATCACTAACTACCCTAAATTAACCATCGCTTTTAACACTGTTAGAACAAGCCTACGAGGGAGTGGGTGGATCCCGAGGAGGCGGCGGAGCGCCTGGTTTCTAAGTACGGATCTGGGAGGGGCAGTCTGATACGCATACTCCAGGAGATCCAGAAAACCTTCGGATACCTACCGAGAGAGGGGCTAGAGGCCGTCTCCCGGAGGCTCGGAGTACCGCTGAGCGAGGTGCTCAACGTGGCCACGTTCTACCATCAGTTTAGGCTGGAGCCCCTGGGAACCTACGTCGTGCAGGTGTGCTTCGGCACGGCCTGCTACCTGCGCGGTTCCCCGCAGGTCTACGAGGCGATGAGGCTAGCGGCGGGGCTGAACGGAGGAAGGACTACGACGGAGGACAGAGCCATCACGATCGAGAAGGCGAGATGCTTCGGCTGCTGCGCCCTGGCCCCGGTGCTCATGGTCGTCTCCTCTAACGGCTCGGAGAGGTACATACACGGGAGGCTCAACCCGCAGGAGGCGAGGAGGCTGGTCTACGCGTATAGACAGAGGGCGGCGGTTGCCGCGGGGTACGGCAGTGCGTCCGCCGGCAGCCCCGGGTAGACTGATATACGGCAGCAAGGGCTTCAGGATAAGGGTACCCCTCTCGAGCTGCACCCTGGCAGCCGGCGCCGAGGAGGTCTACAGAGCCGCTCTCAGAGCTGTCGAGGAGCTCGGGCTAGACGCGGAGGTATACAGAGTGGGGTGCACGGGACTGTGCTTCATGGACCCCTGGGTGGAGCTGGCCAAGGAGGGGCTTCCCCCGACCATCTACGCTAACGTGAGGCCGGACCAGGTGCCGCGCATAGTGGAGGACTACTCCAGAGGCGACCTGAGAGGAGCCGCGGCCCTGAGGTTCAGGATCGAGGGGTTCGAGGGAGGGCCCCCGGCTCTGGAGGAGCTCGACTTCTGGAGGCTCCAGACCAGGTACGTCTCCAGGAACTGCGGACTGGTAGACCCGGAGTCCCTAGAGGACTACGTCGAGACCGGCGGCTACTCGGGGCTCCGGAAGGCCCTGAGCATGAGCAGAGAGGAGGTGATCGAGGCAGTCAAGGCCTCCGGGCTCAGGGGCAGGGGAGGAGCCGGGTTCCCCACGTGGCTCAAGTGGAGGGTGGCGTACGAGCAGAGGAGCGACGTCAAGTACGTGATATGCAACGGCGACGAGGGAGACCCCGGAGCGTTCATGAACAGGCTCCTGGCGGAGTCCGACCCTCACAGGGTCCTGGAGGGGCTGATCATAGCGGGGTACGCCACTGGTGCCACCAGGGGGATAATATTCGTGAGGGCCGAAAAGCCCCTCATGGCCGATAGGCTCGAGAGGGCCGTCGAGGCCGCCAGGAGGTGCGGCCTTCTCGGCAAGGACATACTCGGGTCCGGCTTCGACTTCGACGTGGAGGTGTACAGGAGCGCTGGGGCCTTCGTCTGCGGTGAAGAGACAGCTCTAATAGCTGCCATCGAGGGGAGGTCGAGGCCGAGGCAGAGGCCTCCCTACCCGGCGGTCAAGGGACTCTGGGACGAGCCGACCGTGGTCAACAACGTGGAGACCCTAGCTCACGTGGCCACGATATTCCAGGCTGGCATCGAGGAGTTCGCGAAGTACGGCACCGAGAGGTCCAGGGGGACTAAGATGTTCTGCGTCACCGGTGCCGTCAGGAGAACGGGGGTCTACGAGGTGCCCATAGGGACGAGGATAAAGACCCTGGTCTTCGACATAGCCGGAGGCCCGCCCGAGGGAAGGAAGATCAAGGCGGTTCAGATAGGGGGCCCGAGCGGCGGCTGCATCCCGGCCGAGCTCTTCGACCTAGAGCTGGACTACGAGAGCCTTCAGAGCTACGGCGCCATAATGGGCTCGGGGGGCCTCGTGGTGATCGACGACGGCAGCTGCATGGTGGACGTCGCCAGATACTTCACTGGCTTTACCCTTGCCGAGTCCTGCGGTAAGTGTCTCCCCTGCAGGGTCGGCATGAAGCAGCTCAGCGAAATACTGGAGAGGATAGCCAGCGGAGAGGGGTCTGTGGAGGACATAGAGCTTGCTCAGGAGCTCGGCGAGTCCATAGCCAAGACGAGCCTCTGCGCGCTCGGGGGGACGGCCCCCAACCCGATACTGTCTACTCTGAGGTACTTCAGGCAGGAGTACGTAGAGCACGTGGTCAACCGCAGGTGTCCCGCGAAGGTGTGCTCCAAACTGGTGAAGTACGTGATAGACCCGTACCTCTGCAAGGGATGTGGTCTGTGCGCTAAGGCCTGCCCGGCAAGCGCCATATCCGGCTCGCCGGGGAGGGTCTACCAGATCGACGAGAGCCTCTGCGCTAAGTGCGGCCAGTGTTTAGTCGCGTGCCCCTTCGGGGCAGTGAGGAAGGTGTAGGATATGGTCAGGGTCTACGTGAACGGCGTGAGTGTGGATGTTCCCCAAGACGCGCCCGTGATAGAGGCGGTCGAGAAGGCCGGATACCGGGTGCCGCTGCTCTGCTACCTCGAGGGGCTGTTCGACGAGGCCACGTGCAGGGTGTGCGTAGTCGTGGTCAACGGGAGGGTGGTGCCCGCGTGCCGGTTCCCGGTCTCCGAGGGAGCCAAGGTCTTGACGGACAGCCCGGAGCTCACCAGGTACAGGAGGCTGAACTTCGAGCTTCTCCTCTCCACGCACCGGCTCAGGTGCTGGAGCTGTTCGCGGAAGTCGAGATGCCGCCTGGTAGAGCTCTCCAGGGACTTCGGCGTGGAGGGGATACCCGTATGCGCGGAGTGTCCCCTCGTTGGGGAGGACTGCCTGGTTGCCAAGGGGCTGCCGTGCTTAGGGCCCCTGACCGTCGCCGGCTGCTCGGCCGAGTGCACGCGCCAAGGGCTCCCGTGTACGGGGTGCAGAGGCTTCGTAAGCGACCCCGGGGTCTGGGAGGACGCCATGAGGGAACTCTACGGGAAGTACGGGGTGGAAAGGGAAGACCTCGAGGAGGCTATGAAGTTCTTCTGGAGGTCCGTTCCCGAGAGGCTGAGGAGGACTCTCTCCGGGGTGGAAGGGGGTTGAGCGGTGCGGTGAGCTGGGAGTTGGGCAGGGTAGCTGGGGAGTCCAGGCTGGAGATACTGCTAGAGAGGGACGCCGTTAGGGTTACGTACGGCTCGCTGCTCAGCCTGAGGGGCTTCGAGAGGCTCGTAGTGGGGCGCAGAGCGGACGACGTGCCGCTCATAGCCTCGAGGATATGCGGGGTCTGCAGCCATGCCCACTTCTGGGCCCCGGCACTCGCTGTGGAGCAGATAGCCGGCGTCGAGGCCTCCGAGGATGCTGTGGTGCTCAGAGACGTCTGCAACAAATTGCAGCTGCTGCAGAACCACGCAGCCCACCTAGGGGTCCTAGCGCTGCCAGACTACGTGGACGAGGATGCCTCCAGGCTCCTCGCGAGGGATACCCTAAGGCTCAACAGCCACCTGGGCAAGGCGATAAGGCTCGTGTGCGGTAGGCTCACGGCGCCCAACAACTACGTTCCGGGAGGGTTCTGCGCAGACATCAGCTCGAGGGTCCTGGCCTCGGCCCTCGAGTACCTCAGGTCCTCGCGACCCCTCCTCGAGGGGCTCGCCGAGAGGGTCCTCGAGGTGGAGCTGCCCGAGCTGGAGGACCCAGCGCCCAACTACGTGGCTCTGCTAGATCATCGCGGCGGGACCGTCCCGAGGGGGCAGCCGTACTGCCTGAGCACGTCATACGACGGGGCGGAGCGCGTATGCGTTACGCCGGAGAACTACGGGGAGCTCTTTAGGGAGCTGCGGACCGAGTACTCGACGAGCAAGAAGTGCCTCTTCATGGGGCGTCCCTTCTACGTGGGGGCCAGAGCGAGACTCCTGAGCGCCCTGAGAACCCGCAGTCTCGATAGCGACCTCGCGAGCACCCTGGCTAGCTATGAGGGGGTGCTGAGGAGAAATCCGTTCTCCAACCTGTACGCTAAGGCGCTAGAGTCCCGGATAGTCCTGGACTCGGTGATGCGGGACCTGAGCGAGCTGTCCTCTAGAGAACCGAGACTGAGACCATCGACGACCTCGAGGAGCGCGTCCGCGGGGCTTGGTGTCATCGAGGCGCCGAGAGGGCTGCTGATACACTACTACGAGGCCGGTGAGGACCGGAGGATCCGCAGGGCCGACGTGATCACTCCGACGGTCATGAACGCGGAGCACATCGAGCTGGCAGCTACCGCGCTGGTGCAGAGGCTCCTGAACGAGGGTGCCGGCGAGGCGACCATACAGAGGCAGGCGGAGGCTCTCGTGAGGGCATATGACCCCTGCATACCGTGCGCGGTGCACGTGGTCAGGAGGTGAGGAGCCGTGAGGCTAGCGATAGTGTCTCTAGCGGGCTGCGACGGGTGCCAGTACAACCTGGTGAGCGAGGAGTTCATGGACTTCGCGAGGAGTCGCGGTATAGAGATAGTCCACTGGCCCCTGGTCGGGGCGACCGGGGAGGTCGACGAGGTCGACGTAGCGCTAGTGGAGGGCTCCGCGATCAGCGAGAGGGACGCCAGGACGCTGCGCGATGTCAGGAGCAGGTCGAGGGTGCTGGTCGCTCTAGGCAGCTGTGCGTACCTGGGCGGGATCCAGGGAGCTCTAGGGGAGTCGAGACCCCTCAGTAGCCACGTGAAGGTCGACTACTACGTGAGGGGGTGTCCCGTTAGGCCTACCGAGCTCATCGACCTACTTGACAAGCTCGCGGCCGGGCTGACGCCGCTGATCGGTGAGAGGAGGTTCGGCTACGCCGCCAGGGAGGGACAGACGATCGGGGACGGGCTACTGTACCTCGACCAGCACAAGTGCATAGTCTGCGGCAGGTGCGCCGTGCTGTGCTCCAGGATCGGAGCGGGAGTGCTGAACTACGCGCACAGGAGCACGCAGACCCTCGTTTCGACGCCGTACGGGGACCCCTTCGCCACGTCCGGGTGCGTGCACTGCGGCCTCTGCGCAGCCTACTGCCCCGTGGGGGCCATCTACTACAGGTCGGACATCGACGCGGTGCTGGCGGAAGCGAGGATGGGCGCCATAACGGAAGCCCTTCTAGAGCCGGAGGCCCTGGCCTCCCTCTCGGAAGCGGAGGGTCTGGACCCGCTCCAGGTGGTCAGCTACCTCAGGGAGCTGGGGTTCAGAAGGGTCTCAGTGTACGACCCCCTGAGCAACGTCACCCCCGCGGAGGGGGGCGGAATAGTGGCTAGGTCGCCGGCCGAGAGGAGACTGATCCAGAGCCTGAAGCCCGAGGCGAGAGTCCCGGTGCCCAAGGTGGAGATACCGCCGGGGGCGGTCTTCGTGACCGTGTGCCCCTCGTGGAAGTCCGCCGCTCCGAGGGTCGTGACGGCGAGGGAGGTCCAGATGGCGTTCAGAGCACACGATGACGTCCCCGTCAGCCGCGCGAGCCCGGACCGCGTCGTCCTCAGACCCCGCGAGCTGCTCAGGGTCTACAGCCTCGCGGAGGCCGTGGGCTACCTGGAGAAGGGGACGGGCGAACTGGTGCTCTACGAGCTGTGCCCCGGAGGATGTCTCCTCGGGGGAGGTCAGCCTCTGAGCGGCGGCAAGAAGCTCGGTGACGTGCTCAGGGACAGGCAGCGCAGGCTCGAGGAAGTGATGGAGCGCCTCGGCAAGGCCTCCCCCGCCTAGAGCCCGCCGCTCTACCTAGAGGACTACGCTTCCCTCCTTCCAGATACTGTCTGTCACCTCCTTATAGGGGAGGATGTAGCTCCTCCTGCTGACGAACACGTCGTCGGCTATGCTCACCTGGTCACCTATTACCGTCCCGCTCTCTATCCTGACCCAGCTACCGATAGAGCAGTCCTCGCCGACGATGGAGTCCCTTATGTAGGTGGAGGAACCGATCCTGCTCCCCCTCATCACCACCGAGTGGCTGATCTTAGACGAGTCGCCCACGACGACGCGGTCCAGCAGCACGGCGCCCGGGCCCACGACGCTGCCCCTGCCCACCACGACGCCCCTGCCTACGTAGACCGGGTTCACGATCTCTCCCCGGACCTCCGAGGAGTCGACCACGAGACTACTCGGGTAGAGGGTGCCGAGGGTGACCAGGTTCGCTCTGAGGTAGTCCTCGGGGACCCCTATGTCGAACCACAGCCCCTCGTGCGCGTGTGCAAAGACCCTCCCGGTCTTCAGCAGCTTCGGCACGAGGTCCACGGAGATCTTCTGCTTCCTGCCCTCCTCGATGTACCGGAGGACGTCGGGCTCGAAGACGTAGACGCCGGCGTTGACCAGGCTCGACTGGGGCCTGTACGCTGGCTTCTCGACGAACCCGACGACCCTGTTCTCTTCGTCGATATCGAGGACTCCGTACCTCTCGGGGCTCTCGACCCGGACGGCCGTCAGCGTGGCCAGAGCGTCCCTGCTTCTGTGGAAGTCCACGACCCTGCGCACGTCGATGTCCGAGAACACGTCTCCGTATACGACGACGAAGGTATCGTCGAGCCCCACCTTCTCGTCGACGAGCCTCAGCGGTCCCGCGTCACCCAGAGGGCGGTCCTCCTCTACGTACTCTACCGATACGCCGAGCTCCGACCCGTCGCCGAGGAAGTCCACCACCTGGTTCGACATGTACCTGACGGAGACCGCGATCTCCCGTATGCCGGCCCTCGCGAGGGCCTCGATAGACCACAGGACGAGGGGCTTCCCCAGGATGGGCAGGAGGGGCTTGGGCCTGGTGAGAGTGAGGGGCCTGAGCCTGGTGGCGTAGCCGCCGGCCAGCAGCACCGCCTTCATGGCCTCCCGTACGGCACTGAGGAGGAGGTAATAAGTCCGCTCTCGACGTCTTCTGATACCGCTGGAGAAGACGCTGCGACTACTGCGAGAGACCCAGGCGAAAGGCTTTTATGCCCTCGGCTCCAGGTGGTCTAGAGGTATCCCTATGATGCGTAGGAAAGCGTTGGGCACGATTATTACCGTGATAACTGTCATCATAATGTTATACGAGCTGTTCTACGTGAACATCACCAAGGGCGGGATAGGCGTGAAGGGGGCGGTGTCGATAGACGCGGCTCTCCTAGCGTCAGCGTTCATCCTGATACTGATAGGCCCCTGGCTCTGGCTGGGCGAAGTGCCGGTGGCCATAAAGAAGTTCGTGGAAGCGAAGACCGGAAGGAGGCTCTGAGGTGGGGTTCATGGTCCCGATACTCGTACTCCTCGTAGTCCTCCTGATATACGGTCTAGCCTACGCCTTCTACGGAAAGAGGCTCCTGGAGCAGAGGGTGGTCAGGGCAGACCCCAAGAGGCTCACCCCGGCGTGGGAGAAGTTCGACGGGGTGGACTACGTCCCGGCGAACAAGTACGTGCTGTACGGGCACCACTTCGCCTCCATCGCTGGCGCGGGTCCGATCGTCGGACCCGCGGTGGCCCTCGCCTGGGGCTGGCTCCTGCCCCTGGTGTGGGTCCTCTTCGGGAACGTGTTCATCGGGGCAGTCCACGACTACACCTCGATAATGGCGAGCGTGAGGCACGGTGGGGTATCGATAGCGACGATCTCCGAAAGCGTCATGGGCAGGAGGGCCAGGTACGTGTTCCTAACCTACGTGTGGTTCGCGTTCATACTGGTCTTGGCAGCGTTCTTCAGCGTATGCGCTGACACCTTCACCAGGGTTCCGACCGCGGCCACCGTGGCGATAGTGTACATGCCCCTCGCCCTTCTCTTCGGAGTCATGGTCTACAGGCTCGGCATCGGAGTCAAGCTGGGCACCGCGATCTCCCTAGTGCTCCTCGTTCTAGCGATCGCCTACTCCTTCTACGCACCCACGTACCTAACGTACGAGGCGTGGGTCGTCGTCCTGGCCCTCTACAGCATCGTCGCGGCCGCCCTGCCCGTCTGGTACCTGCTGCAGCCCAGAGACTACCTCAATGCCTACCTGCTCTGGACGTTCGTGATACTAGCCATCCTGGCACCCCTGATGATACCGGTCTTCAGGCTCACGGGTCCCGCTATAAGGAGCTTCGTCGTCACCGGGGCCGTAGTTGGCGCACCGGCGGGCACTCCGCCAGCGGGAGCGCCCATAGGCTGGTTCTGGCCCATGGTTCCGCTGACCATCGCCTGCGGAGCCCTCTCCGGCTTCCACTCGGTAGTCGGCTCCGGGACAACCTCTAAGCAGCTATCCAGCGAGCTCGACGCTCTGCTCGTCGGCTACGGAGGCATGCTGACCGAGGGAGCTGTGTCGTCGCTGGCGGTCATCCTGCCGGCAGCGATCGCCTGGGACTTCGCCGCCCTGGCGCAGAACGCCGGCATATCTGCGGACGTGATGTCTGGAGCTTTAGCGAGAATAGACGTAAACATGACTAAGACACCGAACATACTCGGGCTGGTGGGGGCACCAGCGAGGTTCTACACAGCCTACGGCCTAACCCAGGCCGTCGCCTGGTCTAGGGTCTTCGGCATGGAGATGTTCTCAGACCTCCTCGTCGGCTTCTCGACGTTCGCAGCCTGGGCCCTGACGGCGTTCATGCTCACGACTCTCGATACGGCCAACAGGCTGAGCAGGTACGTGTGGGTCGAGCTCTTCGACTGGCTGAAGCCCCGAACCCCGAGGCTCCACAGAGTCCTGACCAACAGGTGGTTCGCCTCGACCATAGCAGTGCTGATAGGGGCCACCCTGGCGTATCCCTCCATCGTCGACCCGGTCGATCCCACTAGAACGATCAGGGCCTACTCGATCCTGTGGCCAGCGTTCGCCGGGACGAACCAGCTGCTAGCGGCGCTGGCCCTCCTCACGACCACGCTGTGGGTCTACGCGATACTCAGGGTCAGGGGTGGATCGGCCCTGCTAATGCTCGCGCCAGCGGCCTTCCTGTGGACGACGGTGACGCTGGCTCTCATAATCTGGCTGATCTTCATAGTGCCCCACCTTCCGCTGCTGTACATGGTCGGCACCGGGTCCATAGTCGCAGCATCGGTAGCTCTGGACGTGCTCCTCATATCCCTCTTCGTCAGGGGCCTACGGATGGCCAGAAAAGCCTAGCTCTTTTTCCATCCCGAGGTCTCGTTGCTCCACATCCTCTTTATTCTTTCAGAAAACGTGTGTAAGGGAGGAGGCAGAGAGTGTTAGACCGGTTCAGGAACATCGTGAGGGAGCTGGTCGAGCTGGTCGGTGGTCTCAGGAGGGCCGTGGTGGAGGAGAGCGTGAGCGCTCTCGAGGAAGAGTACGTAGAGCTGGAGAGCGCCTTCCTATTCATGGTTCTAGGCCCTCTCGTGGGGATAAAGACCTCCACCCCGATGCTGAGCCTGGAGCTGCTCGACTCGCTGTCCCCCGCGGAGATAAGGATTCTGGAGAGCAGGGCTTTCAAGGGGGAGGACGTCCTGGGAGACCTCTTCGCCGCGTTGGGTGGTGAGTGGTAGTGGACCTAGTGGACGCCCTGAGCCCGCTCGACTGCTGCCCACACTTCGTCATGGTGGTGGGCAAGGGGGGTGTAGGCAAGACGACGGTCTCTATTCTGCTGGCCATGGAGCTGGGCTCTAGGGGGAAGACGGTGCTCCTGAGCCTCGACCCGGCCAGGCACCTCTCCAGGTACCTGAAGCTGGCCGGTGAGACCGGGGAGATCGATAGGGGCATACACGTCAGACAGGTCTCCGTGGAGAGGGAGGTGGAGAGGATCGCGTCCCAGTACGCCGATTTCCTCAGAGAGCTCATGCCCTCCCTCTCGGTGCTAAACCTAGACAGCGCCGTCGACGCGCTCAAGTACTCTCCGGGGGTCGAGGAGGAGGTCCTCCTCAGGAAGCTCGAGGAGGCCCTGACGAGCGGGTACGACTACGTCGTGGTGGATACCCCACCGACGGGCGTCACCCTGAGGACTCTCGCCCTGCCCAGGCTCTACATGGTCTGGCTCGGCAAGCTGATAGAGGTCAGGGAGCGGATAGTGTCCCTGCGCTACGTGATAGCAAGGACTCTGGGGAGAAAGGCCGAAGTCCGGGACAGGGCCCTCCTCAAGCTCTACGAGATGCGGAGCAGGTTCGAGGCCCTCGAGAGAGCCCTCTCTTCGGAGAGCAGGACTTCTTACGTCATAGTCGCGACTCCGGAGCCCCTCCCCATGCACGAGCTCAGGGAGAGCGTGGGGTTCCTGAAGAGCAGGCTCGGGGTCAGGCCAAAGCTCCTCGTGCTGAACAAGGTGCTGCCGGAGGGACTGGCCGCCGCGCTGGGACAGCTCGACGCGCAGCGGGGCTTCCTTGAGGAGCTGAGGAGCTACGGCGCGAGCTACGCGCTAGTGGAGTACCTGGGGAGGCCTACGGAGAGCATATCCGATATTAGGGAGCTGAGGAATAAGGTCAGGGTGTGGAGGCCTTGATAGTGCTAGACTACCTGGCGCTAGTCCTCCTCTCGTTTCTCGCGGTAGCCTCCGTGGTGTGGTACTTCAGGATGAGGAGGAAGACGCTAGTGCTAACGAAGGCTGTGACCGAGGAGCTGGAGAAGATCTTCAAGCCGGTAGACAAGACGTACGTGCTCCTGGGCTACCTCGTCGGGTACAGAGCCAAGTACGATCTCGAGAGCGGGGACAGGGTCTACGTGCTGCTCACCACGGCGCCGAGGCACTCGCTGCTCTACTACCCGATCGCGAGAGCCCTCGGGAGGACCGATAGGCTGGAGATAGCCCTGGAGAGCCCCAGACGCCCCGTGATCAGAGACCTCCACGCAGTTTTCGCGAAGGACGGCAGAACGCACTCCCTGCTCCTCAGAGACCTGGGGTCGAAGAGGGAGGCGATCTCCAGGCGAGTCGTGGAGACTCCCAAGGGGGAGTACGTAGTCTACTACGAGGACTCGGGGGACGTGGAGCTCGTGAGGAGGCTGGTCAGCTCCGCCGAGCTGAGGGTCTACAGGCTCTCGGCTTTCGCTGGAAACAACCTGGTGGTGTTGGCCGCGGAGATACGGGAGGGCAAGGTCGCGGACGCCGTCAGGCTGCTGAGGGAGCTCAGCAGGAGCGTCAGCAGGAGCAGCGGCTCGGTCTCGGGCCCCGCTAGAACGGGGTCCTGAGCCCCAGGGAGCTCATCACCTCCCTTATCCCCATCTTGAGGGCCTTCACGTCCAGCTCCAGCTTCATGAAGTAGTACCTCTGCTCGAGCACCTCCCTCCCATCTACGTAGACGACCACGGCCACCTCCCTGATGTCCTCGCCCGCCCTGTAGGATCCGAAGGCTATCGCTCCCTTCGATACCTCCTCCAGGGCCTTCAGGACGCTCGTCACGTAGCTGTTCAGGCTCTCGTCTCTGCCCAGGTAGGCGACCACGGCTACCCTGTTCCCGTAGACCAGCTTCCTCACGTCCTCCACGTCACTTAGCGGTCTCATCCGCGCACCTCGACCTGTACTCTCCCTTCACCAGCCCCTTCTCCGCCTCGCTTAAGTAGACCTCTATGTCTATTGGGAGGCGCCCGCTCGACGGAGGCTTCACCTCGATGTCGTTGATGAGAACGTAGTCGTGTTTGACCATGCTCCCGAGCTCCGAGCAGTCGGCCCTAGAGAGGAACTCCCCGAGTCTGGCAGCGAAGTCTATGCTCGCCTTGAGCTCCCTCTCCGATACGGAAGCGCCGCAGACCAGGCACGTCAGGTCCGGCATCAGTGAGTTGAAGCCGCACCTGGGGCACTCGACGGGCAGCACGGGAGTCCTCGCCCTAGTCCAGGCCACCCTCCACCTGTACCTCAGGACTCCCAGGAGGTCGTCCCTCTTCAGCTCGGCGGTCCAGCCGTAGATCCTGGGGGCCAGCTCGAGCACCGCGTCTCCTATGTTGGCAACGACGAACTCGAGCTGCTCTGCCGAAGGCTTCTCGAGCAGCTGGGAGAGCCTGGCCGCTACGACCGGGAGCACCCTCTCGGAGCTCCTCGTAAACCTCTTCGCCACGTCCTCCGCCGACTTGTAGCTGCCGGTGGACCCGTAGAGCTCGACTAGTATGTCCCTCAGAACATCGAGCCACTCTTCCCTGCTCAGCCCCAGGTAGTCTAGGCCTACTCTCGACACGATCTCGTCGATGTTCCTCTCGATCCAAGACTCGACGTCCACCTCTCTTCTGCCGGTCGTCTTCCTGCTGACCCTCTCTCGCCCACCATCGATCCGCTTCCCGGAACCCTCCTCGGGCTGCTCGGGCCTCTCTTCCTCCTTGGTAGCCCTCCTGCTCTTCCTCGGCACAACTCTCCCGAAACCTACTGCTCCCGGAAAGTAATAAGGGCTACGAGTTCCCTACGCGGGGGAAACTTATAAGTCCTCGGACTAGCTCCTGGCGGAAGACCGTAGGGAGCCGGGGAGATGATGATCGTTGCCGAAGACGACCCGGTGAGTGAATGAACCTCCTCTGACGCGCCCTCCCGGTGCCCGGAGTCGCCCGCGGTCTCTCAGAGCTTCGTCAGGTAGTTTAGCGTAGGTCTTCTGCTCAAGTAGAGAGGGGTCGCCTGGGAGACCTGGGGGTAGGAGCTGGTCTCCCTCCTGACCTCCTCTATCAGCTCCTCCACCCTCATGACCTTCTGGGAGTTGTCCTCCCTGATCCTCACGTTGACCGTCCCCGTGCTGCGCTCCCTCTCACCGACCACCGCGCAGTAGGGGATCCACTCTATCCCGGCCTCCCTTATCTTCCTCGCTAGGCTGAGGTCTCTGTCGTCCAAGTCCGCCCTTATCCCGGCGTCCACGAGGCGCTTGAGCACGTCGTTCGCGTAGTCCAGGAACTCTCTGGATACGGGAACGACCCTCACCTGTATCGGCGCCAGCCAGGTCGGAATCGTCGGAACGCGCCCCTGCCTCTTCCTGGACACGGCCGTGTCCATGACCATGTAGATGTACCTCTCGACGGAGCCTATTATCGCGGTGTGGATTATGACCGGGCGGGCCGCGCCCCCGTCCTCGGTAGCGTACTTGATGTCGAACCTCTCGGCGTTGCCCACGTCTATCTGGAACGTGGCTATCTCGGCCGGTCTCCCCAGGGAGTCTATTATCGTGTACTCCACGTTTATCACCCAGTAGTACGTGCCGGGGGGCACCAGTGCCACGAGCGCCGGCCTCCCGTCGTTCTTGACGAACTCCACGAGCTCCCCGAAGTGGTTCCTGAAGAAGTCCTCCGTCACGTTGTAGATGGCTACGTACCTCCGCCCCAGCTTCCCCGCTTCCTCGTGTATCTTCCTCTGGACTAGCTTGCCGAGCTCGATGGCTTCCCCGAGGTCCCTCGCGAACAGGTGGAGGTCCGGCATCGAGAACTTCCTCAGCCTGAAGCAGATCTGCAGCTCGCCCGGCTGCTCGTACCTGTAGCTGTCGGCCACCTCGAAGACCCCGAATGGCATGTCCTTGTAGCTGATGATCCAGTCCTTGACCATGGCGAACTGCTGGTGGCAGGCCGCGTACCTGAGCACGTGCGTCCCCCTGTCCGTCTCGATCTCGTACAGCCTGTCCCCGAAGAGCTCGGCGTGCTCCCTGATCGGCCTGTGTCTCACGTTGAACATGTTGGTGCCCCCGACCCTCAGCAGGGGTATCCCGAGGGACTTCGCCACCTCCCAGGCGTACCTGGAGACCGCCTCCACCATGACCGTCGCGTGGGGGCCGTACCTCATGTGGCCGGCGTCTGACATGGGCTCCCACTCGAACCCGAACTTGTTGCAGGCCTCCGTGACCTCCGGCTCGCCTCCCGGGAGCTCCACCCTGAAGACCTCCTTCGATATGAGGACCTTGAGCTCCTCGTCGTCGCCCCTCTCTGCGTACTCCCCCGGGTCGACCACCTCTCCGGTGGGCAGGAGCACCACGTACCTCCTCTCGACGCTCCTGGGCCTCCGGAGCTCCTCGACCCTGAACTCTCGCGATAGCTCGGAGAGCGGGTGACCGAAGCACTCGACCCTGAACTCCTTGTACCAGCCGAAGGGCGCTCTCGAGACCTCGATGCCGCGGCTCCTCAGCTCGGACTCGAGCTCCAGGAGGACGAGCCTCGACTCCTCCGGGTCGGCCAGGTTCCTGGAGAGGTGGGCGTACGGGTAGAGGACCACCGACTCGGCCCCGACCTTCAGCAGGACGCTCGCCACGTCCTCCGCAACCATCCCCGCGAGCTCGCGGAGCCTCGAGCCATCGCCCCTCTCGATAGTGGTGAACACGATCAGGGCGTTGGAGAACCTCCCCGAGGCGTTCTCGCCGCTCAGGGGCTCCGCCTCCTCTATGGCCTTCTCCAGGGCTCTGTACTCGAAGTGCCTGGCGTGTATGAGCAGAGCCCTCATTCACGCTCCCAGAGAGCGGGGACAGGAGAAATAATAGGAGAGAGCCACCGAAGCTCCCGCTACGTCCTCGAGGCCACCATCCTCTCCGGGTCTAGCAGCCTGGTGCTCGCTAGGATGAGAGCCACCGAGAACGCCAGGGAGTACGCCAGGTAGCCGGCGGCTCTGAGAGGCTCCCCGAGGGCCGCTCTGACGACGGCCGACGCTATCGAGGCGTAGGGCACCGCGAGAACGAGGGACGCGGGCATCCTGAGCTCGTCTAGGTTCACGAACAGCGTCGCGAGGTAGACCACGGAGGCGAGACCTATCGCGGACGTCGAGGAGATGCTCGCCGCCCTGATGGTGGGGGACGCGAGCACGACGGGCAGAGATATGGAGAGGGACGCGAGTATGGACGCGTAGGAGCAGAGGAAGAGGACGACCAAGATCTCCGAGGGGAGGTGCGGGAGAGCGTCGGTCGGGCGGAAGAGCGCCGGGACTGCGTAGAGGAGGACGGCGCCGGCGACGCTGCTAGTGCCCCCCACGAGGCCGACCACGCTCGCTGCGAGGGACTTCCCGAGGATGAAGGAGCTCCTGCTTATGGGCGTCGAGAGGAGCTTCTCCAGCGTCCTCCTCTCCCTCTCCCCGACCAGCGAGTCGGCTATGTAGGAGGCGGCCGGCGTGGTCACGAATGCCAGGCTGACCGCCAGCAGGCGGCCCAGCTGCAGCTTGAGCTCCTCCCGGAGCCCGGCGGGCGCTCCAGTGGGGGCCACCACAACCCTCTTGAGAGATATGGGGCTCAGCACGGCCTCCGCACTCACGTCCTGCCCGGCCAGCTCCCCCAGGGCGAGGACTTTGGCTTCCGAGACCAGCCTCGAGACGTAGTTCAGCAAGAGCTCTACGTAGGTGGCGGCCTGGTCTGCCCTGGGCGAGCCCAGCCTCTTGACCAGCACGACCGAAGCCTGGTGCTCGAAGCTCGTGAGGTTCGCCACGAAGCCCGCGGGGACTCTGAGCACCACGTCCGCCGCCTCCGCGTCCTCCTCGGTCACCGCGAAGCCCCAGGCCTCCAGGTACCCCCGGACGAACCGCACTACGGATTGGGAGCTGACCGTCAGGTTCCCCACGGAGCCCTCGGAGAGGTCCTCGTCCACTACGGCCACGAGCACCTCCTGGAGCCCCGGCAGGTACACGAGGGCTATGCCTAGGAGGGGGAGGGTCGCGATGGGCGTCAGCACCACGGCCAGCAGAGTCCTCCTGTCCCTGGCTATCTCCCTGAGCTCCTTCCAGAGGACTACGTAGAGGTCACGCACCTTCACCACCCACGAGCTTGGCGAAAGCCTCCTCGAGGTCTTCCGCGCCGACCCCGGCCAGTATCTCGTCCACCCTGCCGAGGGCGAGCACCCTCCCGGAGTATATGAGGGCTACCCTGTCGCACACCTTGCTCACCTCGAACATGTTGTGGGAGGAGAGCAGCACGGTCGTGCCGAGCTCTCTGGAGAACCTCCTCACCACCTCCCTGACGTACCTCGCCGAGACCACGTCGAGACCCGCGGTGGGCTCGTCGAGTATGGTGAGCCGCGGTCTGACCATCAGGGACGCGGCCACCAGAACCCTCCTCGACATCCCCTTGCTGTACGTCTCCGCCCTCCTTTTCAGGTCGCTCTCGGGGAGACCGGCGATGGCGGTCCCGAGCTCCACGATCTCGCCGACGTCCCTGTTGCCGGCGTAAGCCATGGCGAACAGCCTCAGGTTCTCGAGACCCGTGAGCCTTGCGTAGAGGTTGGCCTCCTCGGGGAGGTAGCTGACGTGCCTCCTGACCCTGTCGACCTCCTCCGGGACTCTGTGCCCGAGCACCTCGACCTCGCCCGAGCTGGGCCTCAGGAGCCCGGCCACGATCCTAAGGAGGGTCGTCTTGCCGGCGCCGTTGGGGCCTACAACGCCGAAGACCTCTCCCGCGCGCACCTCGAGGCTCACGCCGCGCAAGACCTCGGTCTTCCCGAAGAGCTTGCGCAGGCCCGAGACCCTGACCGCTACGTGGTCACTCAACCCCACCACCAGCCCCGAGGACCTCGAGCGCCAGGTAGACCAGCTTGACGAAGGAGTTGGTCGCCGCCCTCAGGGCCGACTCGTCCTCGGCCTCTATGACCACGCCGAGGCGGTCACCCGAGAGCGTCAAGCGGACCCTGACGCTCCTCAGCGCGACCCCGCTCTCGGGGAGCAGGGCCCTCCAGACGGCAGTGGCGATCCTCTCGGAGCCGAGCCCGAAGTCCAGCTCCACCCTGTACACTCCGGCGTACCGAGACCTACTCGGAAGCAGGGCTTTTCAAGGCGATTCGCAACGCACCGGGGTTCCCGCATCGCAATCGGAGGTGTTCAGCCGCACTTGACGGTAGCTAACGCACGTCCTCCAGTAGCCTCTTGACGGCCTTCATGATGTTTACGTAGCCCGTGCACCTGCAGAGGTTCCCGAGCAGAGCCCTCCTCATGGAATCCGCGTCCCTCACTCCCCGGATTATGGCAGCGTATATGGTGGTGAGGAAGCCCGGGGTGCAGTAGCCGCACTGGATCGCTCCCTCCTCGAGCATCGCGTCGACGATCCTCCTGCCCAGCTCCGTCCGCGCTACGTAGTCCGGTGTCAGGACCTCCGAGCCGCCGACCTTGGCCGCCAGCACCAGGCACGAGGTCACGGGCCTGCCGTCCAGGATCACGGTGCAGGCACCGCACTCCCCTATGCCGCAGCCGTACTTCACGCTCTTGATCTTCAGCCTGTCCCTCAGGACGTTCAGGAGGGTCTCGTGGGGCTCGACGTCCACCTCCACGACCGACCCATTCAGTCTGAAGCTGACCCTCACGGCGCAGCACCTACCCGGAGGAACCTCTCGTAGGCTCTCCGCATGGCGTCTTTGACTATGGTCTTCGCCACCTCGAGCCTGTACCAGGCGGTGGACCTGACGTCGTCTATCGGAGCTATCTCCCTCGCTACGAGCTCGGGTGCTAGAGCGACGGCCTCCTCGAAGCCGGTGCCGGTGAGGGACTCCTCGGCGGCCCTCGCTCTGACCGGTGTGGGAGCCACGGAGCCCAGCGCTATCCTCACGTCCGCCACGGTGTCCCCCTCGAGGCTGAGGAGCACGGCCGCGCTGACCTTGGCCAGGTCGAAGGATGTCCTCGCTATCTTGATGAAGCTCCACCCGGCCCTGCGCCGGTACAGCGGCACCCTTATCGAGCGGAGCACCTCTCCGCGCTCGAGCACGGTCTTCTTGGGGCCCGCGAAGAATCTCTCCAGGGGGATCCTCCTAGACCCTCCGAGCGACACCAGCTCGACCTCAGCGTCGTAAGCGAGGAGGGGGGGTGCCGTGTCGGCGGCGGGGGAAGCGTTGCACAGGTTGCCGCCCACGGTCGCGAGGTTCCTTATCTGCCAAGACCCGAGGAGCTCCGCGGCCTCGGCTAGCAGAGGCAGGTGCCTCCCGACGACCTCGCTCTCCACGAGCTCCTGGATCGTCACGGCGCTTCCTATCTCCACGTAGCCGTCGCCGACCCCGATAGACCTCAGCTCGCCTATCCCGGTTATGTCGATGAGGGCTCTGGGGGTCACCCGCCTGAACTTGAGGTCCACCAGGAGGTCCGTGCCACCGGCGACGACCTTCGCGCCCTCGATGGTGCTGAGGAGCACCAGGGCCTCGCGGAGGCTCTCGGGTCTGTAGTACTCGAACGTCTGCGGTATCCTGTAGGTGTTTACGAGGTTTATCGACAGCACGTCAGCCACCCCCTCTGAGGGCTCTGAGCACCTTCTCCGGAGTCATCGGGATCTCGTAGAACCTCACACCTATGGCGTTGTATATAGCGTTGGCCACTGCCGCTATCACCGGGTTGGACGCGGACTCCCCCAGACCCTTCGCTCCGAAGGGTCCGAAGGGCTCGTAGGTTGAGGCGAAGACGACCGTGAACCTCTCGTCGTCGGGCAGGTCGAGGACCGTGGGGATCTTGTAGTCGGTCATGCTGAGCCTGTGGGCCGGCACCCCGTCCCGCAGGTACGCCACCTCGTCTCCCGTAGCCCAGCTCCACCCTATGGAGAAGCCTCCGTGGAGCTGCCCCGCCGCTAGCTCGGGGCTCACGACGGTGCCCACGTCGGCACCGGCCACGACCCTGACGGGCCTCACTATGCCCGTCTCGGTGTCCACCTCGACCTCGACGAAGTAGACGGTGAAGCTCGGCGGAGCCACGGTCGCTCTGTAGCTCACCGATGCGGATATGGAGCCCCAGTTCCTCTGCCAGGCGGTCCTCGCCACCTCGCTCAGGCTCACCCTCTTCTCGGGAGCCCCCTCGACGAATATGACGGCGTCGTTCAGCTCCCTGTCGTACTCGATCCTGAGGGCCTCGGGACTGACGGCGTCAAGTATCCTGGCTGCGTACTCGAGGACTTTCCTCTTGACCTCGGCCGCCGCCCTCCTGGCGGCCTCTCCCCCCACGAACACCCCCCTCGACGCGTGGGTGCAGACGTCGTAGACCGTGGTCGAGGTTCCGGACCACACTATCCTTATCCTGCTCGGCGGCACCTTCAGCTCCTCGGCTATAATCTTGGCGTGAGCGTCGAGAGTCCCACCGCCGTGGTCCTGGAGCGCGGTGATGTAGTCTACAGTCCCGTCCTCGTTCAGCTTGACTATGGCTCCCGAGTAGTCTATCACGGCTCCCGAGAGCGGACCCCCGGCGCCCGATGTGTGGAAGCCCCTCCCGACCCCGATGCCCCTCCTGAACCTGCCGCTCTTGCTCCTGGGGTCTCCCCTCGTCTTCCACCCTATGAGCTCGGAGCACTTAGCCATGAGCTCCGGAACTCCGTCGCTCCTGATCACGGACCTGACGGTCGGTCCCTGCCCCCAGAAGATCTCCCCCCTGCCCCTGTAGTTCCTCAGTCTGAACTCCACCGGGTCCACCTTCAGCTCCTCGGCTATCTCGTCGACCACCGTCTCGACGGCCCACGTGACCTCCGGTGCTCCGTAGCCGCGGATAGCGCAGGAGGGCACCTTGTTCGTGTAGACGGCCCTTCCGTAGTACCTCAGGGCCCTCCACTTGTACAGCGAGACGAACCAGCCCAGGCTGGCGCCGAGCAGGGGGTAGGCCTGCACCTGGTGAGCTCCTATGTCGACCGTGTTCTCGAGCTCCCCGAAGGTGATCTCCCCCTCCCTGGTCGCCCCGGCCCTGACCCTCATGTAGAACTCGAAGCCCACGTGGTCGTGGACCATGTCGTCCTCCCGGGTTAGGACCAGCTTCACGGGTCTCCCGGCCTTCAGGCACAGCCCCACGGCTATCAGGGTGACCAGGTTCGTGTGTATGCTCGACCCGAACCCCCCTCCCAGCGGCACCTTCCTCACGTCGATCCTGTTCATCGGTATCCCGTAGACCTGGGATATCAGGATCTTGGTGTTGTGGATTGTCTGAGTGGTGGTCCAGACGGTCAGGGAGCCGTCGGGCTCTATCTTGCAGACAGCCCCCTTGGGCTCCAGCTGCGCGTGGTACCTCCTGGAGGCGTGAAACCTCCTCTCCACGACGACGCTCGACCTCCTCTCCTCGGTCTCCAGGTCGCCCTCGGAGTACCCGTACTCGGCAGCGACGTTGTTCCTCACCTCCACCCACCGCCTCCCCCTCACTATCCTCTCGTGTATCGGTCTGGCTCCCGGCGACATGGCCTCGAACGGGTCCAGGAGAGGCTCGTAGACCTCTTCGAACTCTACCCGCAGAGCCTCGAGGGCCCTCTGAGCCGCGTCCTCCGTGGGCGCTGCCACGACCGCTATCGGCTCGCCCACGTAGCGGGGAGTCTTCGTGAGGACTCTCCAGTCCTTGAAAGTGTCCTCCTCTAAGCTGAGGAGCCTGGGGTTGAAGAGGGCGTCCGGGACTTCGTCGGGGGTCAGGACTACGGCGCCCATGGACTCGGCGAGGGAGGTGTCTATCCTCCCGACCCTGGCGAAGGCGTAGGGGCTCTTGAATATCCTGCCGTAGAGCATCCCCGGGACCTCCACGTCGAAGGTGAACTCGGCGAGACCGGCCGCCTTGACGAAGCCGTCGTGACGGGGGAACCTCTTCCCTACGAAATCGAACACCGGCCCGCCCCGGAGCCTGTGCCGTGCTGAGGTTAAAAGGTGCCGGCACTCGAGGGTGCTAATATTTTGCCGATAGCCACCGCCTCCCGGGGTGGTGCGAGACGGGGCTTCTCCTCAGGGGAGGGACGCTGGTGTTCAAGGACGTGCTGGTGGAGGCCGACATACTGGTCGAGGAGGGGAAGATAGTCAGCGTCGGGAAGTCCATAGAGTCCGGCTACACCAAGACCGTGGACCTGCGCGGCAGGCTCGTTTTGCCCGGAGCCGTAGACCCCCACGTACACGGCAGGGAGCCGGGACTGGAGTACAAGGACGACTTCCTCCATACCTCCAAGGCCGCTGTCCTCGGTGGTGTGACCACCGTACTCGAGATGCCGAACACCGTCCCTCCCGTGGACAGTCCCTCCAGGCTCCTGGAGAAGAAGTCCCTGCTCTCCGGGAGGTCCTACGCGGACTTCGGACTCTACGCGGTTCTCTACGACTACGGTGACGACCTGGACTCGAGGATATCGGAGCTGGTGAGGAGCGGTGCGGTGGGGTTCAAGGCCTTCATGGCTCAGACCACCGGGAACCTCCCTCCGCCGAGCTTCGGGACCGTCTACAGGGCGCTGGAGCTCTCCAGGGAGCTCGGCTTCACCGTGGTCTTCCACGCGGAGGACAGGGAGTGCGTGGAGTTCTTCACGTCCAGAGTCCTCGGAGAGGGGAGGGAGGGTCTCAGGGCCTACAGCGATGCCAGACCGCCCCTGTGCGAGGAGCTCAGCATAGGGTACGTAGCGTCCGCGGCCAGAGCTACCGGGGGCAGAGCCTACGTAGCCCACCTCAGCGTGGCCTCGTCCCTGGAGCTGGTCGGGAGGAGGGGGTCTCGCGCGAACGTCTACGTCGAGACCACCCCGACGTACCTGTTCTTCGACTATGAGAGCCACGAGGGCCTCGGCGCGCTGGTCAAGGTGAACCCACCTGTCAGGGACTCCGGGAACAGAGCGAGGCTCTGGAGAGCCCTCTCGGAGGGGCTCATAGACGTGGTGGCGACAGACCACGCGCCGCACGCGGACTACGAGAAGAGAGCGGACTTCTGGAAAGCCTCCGCGGGCGTGCCGTCCCTCCAGCACCTGCTCCCCCTGATGCTGACCAGCGCTCTGGAGGGGCGCATACCCATCGGCAGGGTCGTCGAGCTGTGCTCCGAGAACCCGGCCAGGATATTCGGTCTCTACCCGACCAAGGGCTCCCTCCTCCCGGGAGCGGACGCCGACGTGGTCGCGGTCGACCCGGCGGCGGAGTACGTGGTGACGGAGGAGTCCCTCGCCTACAAGCACAGGCTGAGTCCCTACGTCGGGTGGAGGCTGAAGGGTCGGGTGGACAAGGTGTTCTTGCGGGGCGAGCTCGTAGTGGACGGGGGCGACTTGGTGATAGAGAGGCCGATAGGAAGGCCTCTGAGGTAGCCGAGAGCGCGGATCCTCCCGGGTCCCTTATTTGCTGGTTGCGAGAGGACCTTACGGGGAGTCCGAGTTGAGCGTTATCGACGACGCGCTCGTCTCGACCATACTCGAGTACCTGAGGAGGGGGATGAGGGTGGCCCTCTGCCAGGTGGTGTTCAAGGAGGGGTCAGCTCCCAGGGACGTGGGGGCCAGGATGGTCGTTGGAGAGGACGGCCGCAGCTTCGGGACCATCGGTGGCGGAGCGTTCGAGGCCGGAGTGGTGTCGGACGCCCTCAGGGCCATCGAGGAGGGGAGACCGAGGCTGGTGAAGTACTCGTTCGCCGGTGAGCCGGTCGAGGGGGCCAGGGACACCGGTCTGATCTGCGGGGGACTCCTCTGGGTCTACGTAGACGTGTTCGTGCCCAGGCCGAGGGCCGTAGTGGTCGGTCTCGGGAACGTCGGCAAGCCCCTCTCGCACGTGCTGAAGCTCATGGGCTACGAGGTCTACGCTCTGGACACGGACGAGAGGTTTAGGAAGGTCGCCGAGGAGCTGGGGATACCGGTCTTCGTGGGCACGGTGGAGGAGGTGGCGGGGAGGATACGCGAGGTGGTCAAGAGGGGAGACCACGTGTTCGTCGTGTACGGGGCCGTCGAGGCCGACTACCTCTTCGTCAGAGAGTCCCTCAAGACCGAGGCCGGCACCGTCTGGCTCCTCGGCAGCAGGAGGAAGGTGGCGGAGTTCGTCAAGAGGCTGGTCTCGGAGGGCTTCGGAGGAGAAGACCTCGTCAGGAGGCTGAGGGCCCCGGTCGGCATTGACATAGGAGCGGACACTCCCGAGGAGGTTGCCGTGAGCATCGCCGCCGAGCTCGTTGCTCTGAAGCGCGGCGCCAGTGTGAAGAGCCTCAACGCCGTTCCCCGGCTGGTGGCGGAGCTATCGGGCACCGCAGCCCAGACCGCGCAGTAGGCGACGCTCTCCGAGAGGCGGTGCGACTTAATAGGTGTCCAGACGAGTACTGCTGGGCGAACGCGATAGAGGGAGTCCCGAGGCGCGGTCTGTCGGTAGCTCTATCGCTCTCTCTGCTCCTAGCCCTGGCGCTCCTCCCGTGCCCGTCCTTGGCCGAGCCCAGCCTCAGGAGGCACAGCCCGGACTTCCAGCAGAGGATACTCAGCTACGGCGACGTCTGGACGCGGGAGGATGTCGAGACCTTGATGGAGGTGCTGGAGGGCTTCAAGCAGCGCGGCCCGGCGCGCCTCCTCGGAGCCCTCCCGGCTGACGAGGCTCTACTGAGCAGGCTGATCGAGAAGCTCGCGCTGCTCGACGAGAGGCTCTCGCTAGCAGTGGGGAGCATCCTGGGTCTCAGAGAAGTCCCCCAGAGCCTGGTGGCGAAGATCCCTCCCGAACTGCTGGCCAGCGGGAACGCTAGCCTAGTGGTCAAGACCTTAAACCGCCTCTACGAGAGCGGGGAGCTGAGCTCTCTGGACTACCTGGCGCTGATGGGGCACCTAGCTAGCGGACTGAGGGTCGAGCGCATAGACGACCCAGAGACCTTGGCTAACGTGGGGAGGGCCGTCGACGAGGTGTTCTTGGTCTTCAGAAAGTCCGCTCTTCCCCTCTTGCCCGAGCCCCACGGAGCGAGGGGAGTCGCTCGGAGCGCGCTCTTCGTCAGAGCTCCCGAAGTCCCCGGGCTACTGCTCGCACCCGCCCTCGCCGTCCTGCTCGCACCCCTGATGGCGTACGCCTCGCTCGCTCTTCTAGCGCGTTCGCGGTATCCCGGGCTGATACCCATACGCAGAGCCCTCCTGACCCCGGGCACCGTAGCCTCGGTCCTCGTCTCACCAGAGGACGCTATATCCGCGTACTGGGCCGCCGTAGGCCTCCTCTCGAGGATAGTTCCGCGCGACCCCTGGGACACTCACAGAGAGTACGTCGCGAAGGTGGAGCGGGAGCTCGGGAGCAGGGACGCCGTATCGGCGTTCAAGGCTCTCTCCGAGGAGTACGAAGGAGTCCGCTTCGCTGGCGAGAGGGGCTCTCTAACCAGAGGACAGCTCGCAGAGCTCGTGGAGAGAGTCGAGAAGGGGCTCTGGGCGCGAGAGCTTCCTCGGCGGTGACGTCCGGAGCCGGCGCCCACCGCGGGGTCTCGCCGAGCGCTCCCGGACGCTCGTGGTCACCCTAAGCCGCGGGATTCGGTGCCTAACGATCTCCTCCCACCACGCTCCTCCAAGCGTCACGGGCTGCGGCGTGCGACGCTGCCGGTCGAAGGAAGAACTCCTAGCCCTCCGGGTCAGCTCGTCGCGAGCTCGTCACGGCTCTGCTCTTGGAGCGGCTTCATCATCTGCCGATACCTCTTCGCTCGCGAGCTAATATGCGAGACCGGTCTCGCGGTTTCCGACTTCGGGAAAGGGCTCTTCTCGGGGCTTCTCCCAGCGAGAGCGCCAAGGACGGGGACCGCGGCAACGCCGGAAATCCTTAAGACGCCTCTAGTCAGCTGCTGTGGGAGTGGAGCTGAAGGTCGCGGTAGTGGATTGCCTCGCCTTCGGTTCGCTGGGCAGGAGGGTGTCCAGCGTCGACGTCGTCGGAGCAGGGCCCAGACTCCTGGTCGGCATGCTTAAGAAGCTCGGCCTGGAGCCCGAGCTGCTCGAGTGCGACAGGGCTCTAGCGACTTCTCTCGAAGGCTTCGACGTCCTGATGGTCTCCGGGATGTCCTCGGACATCGAGTCCATGAAGGCCGTGCTGAAGAGGTTCGGCAGGGGGAGGATGTCGTTTGCCGGCGGCCCCGCCTGCGTCGACTACGAGGAGCTCCTCGGTCGGGGGTTTACGGCAGTCGTGTGGGGTGAGGCGGAGCTGTCCGTCCCCAAGCTCGTCGAGGCCCTGGAGAGCGGGAACATCCGCGGCGTGCCGAACCTGGTATTCGAGGAGGGCGGCAGTGTGGTCTCCAACGTGGTGGGCGGGTATGCCCGGGAACCCCTCCTCTGGTCCTTCGAGCCCGACGCCGAGTCGATAAAGGGCTACAGGCACTACTGGGCCCGCAGGGTCTACGTGGAGGTGGTGAGAGGCTGCAGCAACTTCTACAGGACTACTCTGCCGGCCGTGCTCCCCAAGGCCCTCGAGTGCTCGCGGTGCGGCATCTGCAGGCGCGGCGACCTGGAGTCCAGGCTTACGTGTCCCCTCGGGATCCCGCCCGGCTGCGGCTACTGCCTAGTGCCGAGGCTCTACGGGCCAGCCAGATCTAGACCCGTGGAACAGGTGGTGAAGGAGGTAGAGGGGCTCGTGGAGCTCGGCGTGAGGAGGGTCGTGCTGAGCGCCCCAGACATTCTCGACTACGGCCGCGACTGGCTGGTCAGACCGAGGCCCCTCACTGACCCCAGGAACCCCCCGGCGAACCTCGACGCTCTGGAGAAGCTCCTGAGCTCCGTGACCTCGATCCCCAGGGTGGAGAGGGGCGACGTCTACGTGATGGTCGAGAACGTTAAGCCGAACCTGGTCACGGTGGAGGCGGCGAGGCTCCTCGGGAGGTACCTCGGGGGGACTACAATAAACATAGGGCTGGAGACGGGCGACGAGGAGCACCACGCGAGCCTGGGGAGGCCCTCGACGGTCGAGGAGGTTGCGAGAGCGGTGAAGCTGCTGAGAGACGCGGGTCTCAGACCCTACGTTTACGCCATCTATGGACTGCCGGGGGAGAGCTGGGAGACCGTCAGGAAGACCATAAAGACCTTGAGGAGGGTCTACAGGCTAGGTGCCGAGAGGGTCATCCTCTACAGGTTCAGACCCCTCAGGGGGTCCGCCTTCGAGGGCTACCCGAGCCCGCCGAGCGGGGACTCCAGAGCGGAGGCTCTCAAGCGCTTCGTGAGCTCCCTAGAGCTCTCGTCTAAGAGGAGGCTCCTGGGGAAGACCCTCAGGGTGGCGGTCGTAGACCGCTACCGCGGGAACGCCTACGTAGGCTACACGCTGCCCCACGGACCGGTGGCAATAGTCCTGAGCGACGACGAGGTCCGGGGCAGGATAGTCGACGCGGTCGTTCGCGAGGTCAGGAGGAGGGAGGTCGTCTGCACGGTCGCCCGCGCGGGGCTCGTGAAGCCCCCGGGCTCCTAGGGCGCTGCCGGTCGCGGGGAGCCCAGGCTCGAGCAGACTTGGTCTCGGGTGAACGGTTGTCGGACAGCTAGGGGCGCATAGTTGCGGAAGAAGCCTAGCCAGGCCAGGACCCCCAAGGCCGCTGCCCGGGACGCCACTCGAGCAGTATCTCGTAGGTCGCGGGGTCGTTGTCCCTGAACCACCACTGGTAAACCCTCCCCCGCGGATTCACTATCCTCAAGTATGGCGTCGCGTACGACGAGTCGTCCCTGCGGGCCTTGTAGAAGTTTACCGTGAGCCTCCACGTGACGGGAACCCCGTTGACCACCGTCCTAAAGTCGATCGTGGTGCTCGCGAGGACGTCGTCGGTCTCTGTCACGTCGTGAAGTCCAAAGGATATGGCCATATCATAGCTCGAGGATAGCCTAGCGTAGCCCGGTGGAGACGGCGGTGTGTAGCTGCCCAGCTCCACCTCCCCCCATGGGAGTAGCCCTCTCGCAGCGAGCTCCCCGCTCAACCTAACCTCGACGAGCGCCGCGGGGTACAGGTACCAAGAGCAGAAGCCCCCGGCAAACGGGTCGTCGTAGCACGCCTGCACGTACTCGTAGAGGACGACGAAGTAGACCCTGTCCTTCAGGTTTCCGGAGAGTGGGGCTGTCTCGGAGCTCCTCACCGCGGCCACCAGCTTCTTCCCGGCGCTCTTCCACTCGGGGAGGCAGAACCCCGCGCAGCCTATCTGCGACTTTATGTCGTAGTAGGCCTCGAGGTAGACCGCCGACGGCCGGGTATAGGGGGCATCGAGGGGGGCAACGACTACCCCGAAGCTCGTCGAGAGGCCCTCGAGGGAGTAAAGCATCGGGCCCCTGACGAAGGTAAAGCACTGCCTCTCGGCGTGCTCCCAGTAGCTGTGGATCTCATCTAGGTCGCACGTGATCGAGATCGCGGTGCTCGCAGGCTCGACCTCCTCGCTTGGCCTCTCCGCGACGAAGTCCACGTCGACCCTGTAAGTCCACACGAGGGCCTTCGGGACGACCTCGTGTATCCTCCCGTACTTATACCGGGTTCCGCCCCTGCCTACGCAGAGGACTGCGACCATATACTCGACGGGCTCGTAGTACTCGACAACGCGCTCACCCGTCCTGGAGTCTATGACGGTCTTGGCGGCCTTAGCGTGGAGGAGGTCGCTCACCATGACCGTATCCCCCGGGACGTGTCCACCGAGATAGACCCTCTCGGGTCGGCCGCTCAGGGCCAGCCACGAGCGACCCGGGAGCCTCTCTACGACAACGCGGCAGTAGTCGGCCTCGACCTTCGGTATCCCTATCTCGAGCCTCACTACGTTCTTGGGCTTCCCCTCGGCCCAGCCGACGAGCACGGCGGAGAGGCTCGCGAGTGCCACTAGGAACAGGACTACGAAAGCGGACGTGCTCTTGAGCCCCCTCGGCAAGGGGCTCACCCGATGAAGAATTTCGAGGAAACTTATAAACTAACGGTAGAGAACGGAAACCCAGCCTAGTCCGCAATCTCGGCGAGGGACATAGGCGACGGGCGCGAGGCTTAGCTGCTCGGAAGCGGCGACCCTGACCACCGCCGGTGGCTTCAAGTAACAGCCGACGCCGCTCGGCGCGAACCGCTCCACCCCTCTTCGCCGGTCTCAGAGCTCCTTCACCGAAACTTTCTAGAGGCTTATAAGCGATTGGCGGTAGCTACCTAGGGCGGCGGCCAGTTGAGCGAGCACGCCTACAGCTACGTGGTGAAGGTCGGGGACAGGACGTACAACGTACTGGTCAGGCCCGCCGGGGAGAACAGGTTCAGGGTGGTGGTGGAGGGCGAGGAGCTGGAGGTTTTCGTGGAGACCGGAAGACCGAGCGTCGCGGCTCGGCCCGAGCCCGCCAAGCCGGTAGAGGCCAAGGCGTCTCCGGGAGGCTCCGGACACTCATCCGAGAGTGCGGACAAGAGGCCCGAGGCCATGCCGAGAGCGGCGCCCGCGCCGGCATCCGTGCCGAGCGCGGCACCGACGGCACCGGCAGCAGCGCCGGCGGTCTCCGGAGCCGTGATAGCGTCCCCCATACCCGGAAAGGTGCTGAAGGTGTTGGTGAACCCCGGAGACCTCGTGAGCCCCGGAAAGCTGGTAGCCACTCTAGAGTCCATGAAGATGGAGGTGGAGGTGTTCAGCGACAAGAACGGAAGGGTGAGGGACGTGAGGGCGAGACCCGGAGACTTCGTAAACGTCGGAGACCCCCTTGTGGTGCTGGAGTAGCCCCCGTCCCCGTGTTGAGGAGACTCGTCCGGAGGCGCCCGGGTCTCGGTTTCGCGGACAGTCCCTGAACCGGGTTTGTCACCGATACCGCGAGAGCCCTAGAGCGGCGTAGCTCTTCGTTAAAAAGCGAAGGCCTGGGCGCGTCCGCCTCCTCACGACTCGGGATAGCAGCGTGCCAGGAACGCTGCCACGTACGTTAGGAACTTGGCCAGGGGTTCGTTGCTCAGGGACACGGCGTGACCTATGTCCGGCAGGACGTGGAGCTCGAACGTCTTGCCCAGGGCCACCAGCCTCCTCACGAACTCCAGAACGGGCTGTATTGGAGTCCTCGAGTCGTTCTGGGGCTGGACTATGCAGACGGGGGCCTCGATGTTCTCTACGTAGGTTATAGGCGACCTCTCCTTGAACAGCTCTTTCTTGCCCGCGAAGAGGACTTCCTGGAAGGTCTTGAAGTACCTGTCGGCCAGCTCGTACATCATCTCCCAGTCGGCGACGGGGGCCCCGGCGACGCCGCACCTCCAAAGCTTGGGCCTCGTGGTCAGCTGCATGAGGGTCGTGTACCCCCCGTAGCTGTACCCGACTATCGATACTCCGCCCTCCCTGGAGAGGCCGCTCTCGACCGCCCACCTCGCGGCGGCCGCGACGTCCTCCATGTCGGCACCCCCCGGATCCCCTATGTCCATCAGCCTGAACTTCGCACCGTAGCCCGTAGACCCCCTGAAGTTGGGTGCCACCACGTGGTAGCCGAGGGCCGCCAGCGCGGCCACTATGGGAGTCCAGGAGTCCGCCACCTCGGACCAGGGGCCGCCATGGGGGTAGACCACGGTCGGTCCGGGCTTCGGCGAGGTCCTCGACTCGAGGACGTAGGTGGGTATCCTCAGGCCGTCGGAGGACTCGACCTCGACGAACCTCGCGTCGCCCAGGGACTCCTCTATCTTGGCCGGCAACGGGTTGTCAACCAGTACGGTCGTGCTGCCCGTCTCGGTATCCACGGAGAGCACCTTCGGCGGACTCCTCAGACTGGAGTGGACTACGAAAGCTCTATCTCTGCGCACCGCGGCCGACGAGACGAAGCCCGACTCCGGGCCCAGAGCCCTCCCGTCCACGAACAGTCTCGATGTCCCCCTCTTCTTCCCTATCGCCCACACCTTCCCGTCGGGAGTCCAGCCGTAGTCAACGAACTCCACGGGACCGAACTCGTCCATGTCTCCGCGGCCGAGCGAGACCCTCCCGAGCTCCCCCGTCTCCAGGTCTAGGACGTAGAGCCTGAACGTGTCCATGTCCTCGTAGTTGCTGGCGAAGAGGACTCTGGAGCCCAGGAGCCTGGGGGCCACGTTGGTAGACCCTTCTCTGGGGGTAACGATCCTTTGGGTTCGCGCGGAGACGTCTATAACCAACAGTTCCGCGGAGAACGGGTTGCCGGTCAGGTGGCCGTAGCCCACTACGTACTTCTCGCTCACGTCGGTCACGAACTCGCGCCCCTTGGTCTCCGCGATCCTCTCGACTCCACCCCTCGAGAGCGACGCCACGTATATCCCGGCGCTGGTCTTCGTCGCGCCGGACCACGCCACCCTCTCGCCGTCGAACGCCAGCCCGGCGATCCTCTGGGGCTCGACGCCCCCCGAGACCTCGACCTCCTCACCGGTCTCGACGTCCCGCGCGAAGACTCTCGATAGCTCGAACCCCTTGCTCACGTCTCTCAGGAACACGACCTTGGTCGATGGCTCGCGGGCCTCGATGAGCATGTGCACGTCCGACGCCACGAGCCTTCTGGTCCCGGTCTCCGGGTCTACGGCGTAAGCGCTGTAGACCCCTCCCTCGGTGGAGCCGTAGACCAGGTGCCTGCCGGCGAAGCCTACGAGCGCGTATCTCGGGATGCGGACGAGAGTCTCTATTATCTCAGCAGCTTCCGCTAGGCCCCTAACGGTCACGGGCCAACACCGGGCTCCGATCGCCTGTGACAAAATAAGGGAATAGTCCAGCGCAGCCCTCGAGAGCTATCTCGGCAAACGCGCTTGCCGCGCGAGGCTCTGCTAAACTTATTACTTCCCCACGGTCTTCGCGCTTGGGCGTGAAGGAGTGAAGAAGCTCGCGTGGCACCCAGCGCATGAGATCAAGGGCAAGCTGAGCAGCGTCCTCTTCGGCAAGTCCATTGCCCTAGGAGTCACGTCGTCCGTGTCCCTCTACAGGAGCGTCGACCTGGCGCGCGAGCTGATCAGGCTGGGAGCGGACGTCCACGTAGTGATGAGCCCCGAGGCCGCCAAGTACGTGACGCCGCGGCTCTTCGAGTGGGCTACGGGGAACGACGTATTCGTGGTCTTCGCCGGCGAGGTGGGCCACATAGCCCTGGCCGAGATCTGCGACGCCTACGTCATCGCGCCGGCGACCGCGAACACGGTAGTCAAGGTGGCCCAGGGCATCGCGGACACCTCGGTGACGGTACTGGCCCAGTCGTTCCTAGGCATGGGCAAGCCCCTGGTGGTAGTCCCCGCAGCACACTACAGCCTCCTGGCCTCTCCTCCGGTTTCCGAGGCCACCGAGAAGCTGGAGGAGCTGGGCGTCACCCTAGTCCCCCCGATCATCGAGGAGAGGAGGGCCAAGTACCCGCCGCTAGAGGACATAGTCGCGGCAGTGGAGGCCTCCGCCCTGCGGGGGAGAGACCTCAGGGGCCTCAGGCTGCTGGTCACGGCGGGTCCGACGAGGGAGCCCCTGGATAGGGTCAGGTTCTTGACGAACGCGAGCTCGGGCAAGATGGGCGTAGCGATAGCCAGGGAGGCCTACTTCAGGGGCGCCGAGGTGACACTAGTCCACGGTCCGCTGGGAGTCGGAGTCCCCCACTACGTGAGGTCTATCGGAGTGACGACTACCCGGGAGATGCTGGACGCGGTGCTCTCCGAGCTTAGCTCGAGGGAGTACGACGCGGCGATCCTGGCGGCCGCCCCGGTAGACTTCGGCTTCGCCTCCACCGCCGGGGGGAAGATCAGCAGCGACGTGGAGCGCCTGGAGGTGACCATGGTCCCGACGCCGAAGATCTCGCTGGAGCTGAGGAGGGTCTTCGGGGGGCTGGTCGTGGGTTTCGCGGCAGAGTTCGCCGAGGGGAGGATCGAGGAGCTCTCCTCGAAGGCTAGAGAGAAGCTCGCCAAGAGGGGCTTCAACATGGTGGTGGCCAACGACATCAGCAGGGCAGACGTGGGCTTCGCGTCAGACTACAACGAGGTCCTGATACTGACGGACCGGGGCGAGAGCCTCCTGGTCGGCAAAACCCGCAAGGCCGAGGTGGCCAGGGCTATCCTAGACCAGGTGCTGAAGTATCTGAAGGCTCCAGGGAAGTAGTTTTGGTAGCTATCCGGGTACCCCTGAACGTGAGCGGTTTCTGGGTCCCCCATAGAGGGGAGTCGCACGAGAGCACGGGGTCTCTCGGGGCTAGCCTAACCCTCGAGCCCCCGGCGGTTTTTAGGATCACCAGAGGCTCCTGTCCCATCCTCCTCAACGGGGTGTGCATCGAGGAGTACCACCCCATAGCCCAGGAGCTCGCCCTCGAGGGGGTCTCGGTGCACGGAGCCTCTCCCGTCCCCCTGGGCGTCGGAGCGGCCGTCAGCGGGGCCCTGGCTATAGCACTGGCCTACGCCCACCTCTACACGAAAGAGGGGGGCGAGCCGGACGCCCTCAGGGTGGGCGCGCTAGCTCACAGGGTGGAGGTGGAGACGGGAGGCGGGCTGGGAGACGTCATATGTCAGACGACCGGAGGCGGGCTAGTCCTCAGGAGGAGGGTGGGACCCCCGGGGATAGGGGAGGCCACGCCCGTGCCGGTTGAGGACGTAGAGGTCACTCTGGGAGTGTTGGAGAACAGAATTACGACCAGAGAGATGCTGCGGAGATACGCCGACAGGCTCGCCGACGTAGGCCCGAAGGTGTACGGAGAGTTCCTCACCGAGCCGGGTCTAAAGAGCTTCCTTAGGCTCTCCAGGGAGTTCTCCGCCGCTCTAGGCTTCATGTCGCGGGAGATGTCGGAGAAGCTCGAGACCTCCCTGAGGAGGCTCTCGGACGAGGTGGTGGGCTACTTCGTGAAGAAGTCCCTCCTGGTCGTAGTCCACAGACCGGGAGCCGGTCCGGCCGTGAGGGAGGCCATCGAGAAGGCGTGCTCCTACTCCCTACCCCCATTTAAGCTGGCTAGGCAGGGATTCGCGGTGGTGCCGTGGGGATAGCGAGGGTAGAGAGGGTAGAGATACCCAGGTCGCACCCGAGGTACGAGTCCCTCGTGATCAGGGAGAGGCTAGTGGAGGGCCTGGAGAGCGGCGTAGTGGTCCCGCAGGGTCTCATAGCCCACGGAAGGGGAGAGTGCTTCGACTACCTGCTGGGGGAGAAGACCACGGAGCCCGCCCTCAGGGCCATGCGGGCGGCGGCCGCGGCACTCCTGCTGGCCAGGCACCCGGTTGTGTCGGTGAACGGCAACGTGGCTGCCCTGGTGCCGGGAGAGGTCGTCAGGCTGGCCAGAGCCGTGAACGCCAGGGTGGAGGTGAACCTGTTCTACAGGTCCGAGGAGAGGGTGAGGAAGATCGCGGAGGTGCTCAGAGCCCATGGAGCCCAGGAAGTCCTCGGGGTCGACGACGCTACAGCCACCATACCCGAGCTCTTCAGCGAGAGGAGGAGGGTCAGCCCCAGGGGGATATACGCGGCCGACGTGGTCCTCGTGGCCCTGGAGGACGGAGACAGGACCGAGGCCCTGAGGAGGATGGGCAAGACCGTTGTAGCCATAGACCTGAACCCCCTCTCCAGGACTTCCCTAGCCGCGAGCATAACCATAGTGGACAACGTGGTCAGAGCCATGCCGAAGCTCGCGGAGCTCGCGGAGACCATGAGGTCCGAGCCGGAGGAGTCCCTGAGGAGAATCCTCGAGAGCTACGACAACTCCGAGGTCCTCTCAGACGTCCTGAGGTACATTGAGGCGAGGCTCAGAGAGCTCTCTGAGGGGATTCGCGGGAAGGTGTGGTCGCCTGGGAGCCCCTGAGCCGCTCCACAGCGCCGGCGGTCGCCCTAAGGACCCCGCTGGCGGACTGTCCACCAGCGGAACTCGCGGGTGATGAGGACGAGGAGGATAGCGAGGAACGTGGTGAACTTGGACCTCGACCTGGACGCTGCGGACCCCGCCACGCTCGAGGAGCTTTCACAGCTGCTGAGCGACCTCCTAGCCAACCACCTGGACAGGGTGCTGGGGTCTAGGGTAGACTACCAAGCGTCCATCGAGGTGGAGGTGGGAGACACTCTCGACGTCACGGTCGACGTGACGCTCGCGAGCCAGACCCCCTTGACCCCGGAGGTGCTAGCCGAGGTGGACAGGGAGATCGACAGGGCCATCTCCAAGTTCGAGAGCGTAGTGCTCCTAAGGCTCGGTAGAAGAGGAAACGGGGAGGTTCCGGAGGCTCAGGACAAAAACTCGCCTACTTCTCCTTAACGTTTCTCGCTAGTGGTGCCTCTCGGTGGCCCTCTCGGCGCGGTGCGCGCTATCTCTCTCAAAGCCTCTCGATACTGACCTTAATCGGCGTGGACACGGTCAGGTTGTCCTCCACCGGACACCTCTCTTCGACCCTCCTCAACCACTCCCTCAGGACTTCGCTGCTCGCGTCGGTCTTGGCGTAGATCTTCACGCTAATATCTTTGTAGCCGGCTCTCTCGCCTGCACCCGTCATTAGCTTGGCCGCGTTGAACACTCCCACCACCTCTATTCTCATGTCGTCGATCCTGATCCCCATCTCTCTGCCCACTATCTCGCCGACTATGTTCACGCAGCCGGCTAGGGAGGCCAGCAGATACTCTATGGGCGAGGGAGCCTCCCCACCCAACTTGTCCACGGCTATCTCGTGGGCACCGGACTTGACCACCATCTTCATCGGCTTATCCGGAGCCGGTCTGTACCCTACTACGGTAATGACCTGGTCCCTGTAAGCCACCCTGCTCAGGGCTAACCCCCTCTGGATTCCGGCTAGCCCTATATATTGCTAGTCTAGGAGCTATCAGTAGCTCCTAAACGGCTAGCCCTACACACTCCTTTGTAGTAGCAGAGGAGCTGTTGCCGAGATGCGCGGGGCGCTCCATCGTCGCTCCCGGAGGCCGCCGAGGCCTCCACGGTCGAGGTGGAACGCGCGGTCACCGGAAGGTAGCTATGCGACAACGGTTCGCGCCGCAGTTTTTTGTTCCACGCTAAGGTAGAGGTGGGTCGCAGGGGATGAGCCCGAGCTACGACGTAGTCGTAGTTGGGCTGGGTGTAGCGGGGGCATATGCGGCGTACAGGCTATCCAGGGCTGGCCTGAAGGTGCTAGCAGTCGACGTGAAGCCCTACGAGAGGCTCGGCGATAAGCCCTGCGGCGACGCCATAGGCAAGCACCACTTCGACTCCCTCGGCCTGAACGACCTCCCGCAGGACCTGATAGAGGGGTGGGTCAGGGGGATCGACATCTACTCCCCCAGCGAGGGATTCAGGTTCAGAGTCCTGGGGGAGGGCTACGAGGTCGACAGGATCGGGCTCGTCAGGTACTTCGTCGAGCGCGCTCTGGACAGAGGGCTGGAGCTGGAGACCGGGACGCCGGCCCTGGGCCCCCTCGTCAAGGAGGGGTCGGTCAGAGGAGTAGTCCTCAAGAGGGGGAGCGGGTCGGTAGAGGTCGGCGCCAGGGTCGTCGTAGACGCGTCGGGAAACGCTAGAGCGATATCGAGGAGGCTGCCGAAGGAGTGGCCGGTTAGCGAGGACTTGGAGGCCGTGGACAGCAACGTTGCCTACAGGGAGGTCCGGGAGCTCAGGCGGGAGGTGGAGGAGCCCGAGATACTCAGAATATACGTGAGCAAGAGGGTGGCTCCGGGAGGCTACTGGTGGCTCTTCCCCTACTCGAAGACGGGTACTCGGGTGAACGTGGGTCTGGGAGTCCAGGGAGGCAGGGGCTACCCCCACCCGAGAGACCTCCTCTACCGCTACGTGCTGAGAAGGGAGGTCTTCGAGGGTAGCAGAGTGGTGGAGGCCGGGGGGGCCGTCGTCCCGACGAGGGGGCCCCTCAGGAGCCTCGTCTGGAACGGGGTCGCGGTGGTGGGCGACGCCGCATACACCGTGAACCCCGTCCACGGTGGTGGCAAGGGCTCCTCCATGCTGTCGGCCAGCTGCGTGGCGGACGCTGTGGTAGAGGCCCTCGAGCTCGGGAGGGCGGACGCCGAGGGGCTGTGGAGTGCCAACCTGTGCTACATGAAGGGGTACGGGGTCAAGCAGGCGGTGCTCGACGTGTTCAGGATGTTCCTCCAGGAGCTATCGGACGACGACATAGAGTTCGGGATGAGGAGGAGGATAATCAGGGAGGAGGACCTCAACGTTCTATCCCTCAGGGGAGACCTGGAGCTCTCGGTAGTGGACAAGGCCATGAGGCTGCTAGCGGGTCTGACCAGACCCTCTCTCCTGCTGAAGCTGAGGAGCGTTGCGGAGTACATGAACAGAGTGAGAACGCTGTACGAGAACTACCCCGAGTCGCCAGCGGAGCTCCAGACCTGGTCTCGAAGGCTCGAAGGGATCCTGGAGGAGTACAGGGCCAGAGTGCTGGCTTGAGGCGGAAGGCTAGGCCTCGGCTCTCCTCTCCCTGAGGAGCCTGTACGTGGGCGCCACGTTCTTGGGCAGGTTCCCGTACGCGGTATCGAGCCTCCCGACGGACGCGTTTCGGGGACTCCTCTTGACCTCCTCGGGGTTCTCGTAGGCCAGGCTCACGATCTCTCTGTAGGCCTCCGCGAGGCGGTCCAGGTTCTCCTTCGTCTCGGTCTCAGTGACCTCGACCATGTGCGCCTCCGGGACGATGAGCGGGAAGAGTATCGTCGGAGCGTGGATCCCCCTGTCGAGCAGTGCCTTCGCCACGTCCTCGGCCCCGACGCCGGTCTCCTTGTACAGCCTCTCGAAGCTCACGACGAACTCGTGCTTCCTCCACCTGCCGTGACCGTAGACCAGGTCCACTCCCGGCAGGCTCGAGACCTTCTTGAGCAGGTAGTTCGTGTTCAGGACGGACACCTCGGCCACCTCTCTGATCGAGGGCCCGAGAGCGGCTATGTAGAGGAACGACTTCACCGCCGGGACCACGTTCCCGTAGAACCAGCTTATCCTGCCGATGGACTTGGGCACGTCGTACCTCAGGTAGTACTTCCGCCCGTCGTAGTCGACTATCGGGACGGGCATGTAGTCTACCAGAGAGCCCTTAGCGCACACGGCTCCGGCCCCCGGACCGCCGCCCCCGTGGGGCGCCGCGAACGTCTTGTGCAGGTTCAGGTGAGCCACGTCGAAGCCCATGTCGCCGGGTCTGGCGTAGCCGAGTATCCCGTTCAGGTTGGCACCGTCGTAGTAGAGCAGTCCCCCGGCTCCGCGGACCTCCCTGGCTATCTCGAGTATGTGCTCCTCGAAGAGCCCGAGGGTGTTGGGGTTCGTGAGCATTATGCCGGCCGTCCTCTTCCCGAGAGCGGCCCTAAGGGCCTCCAGGTCGGTGTTCCCCCTGGAGTCGGTGGGCACCTTGACCACCTTGAAGCCGGCCATGGCGGCGCTCGCCGGGTTGCTCCCGTGAGCGCTGTCGGGGATTATCATCTCATCCCTGTGGCCCTCGCCGGAGTCAACGTGGAACTTCCTGATCATGAGGGCCCCGGCCAGCTCGCCAGCGGCTCCGGCGGGGGTCTGTATGGAGCACACGTCCATCCCGACGAGCTCGGCGAGCCACCTCTGGAGGGTGTAGATTATCTCCAGCAGTCCCTGGACTTCGTCCTCGTCTAGGTACGGGTGGGCCTCCGCTATCCTCCTATCGGCCGCCAGCTCCTCGCAGACCTTCGGGTTGTACTTCATCGTGCAGGAGCCGAGGGGGACGGGACCGAGGTCCACCCCGTAGGACATCTGGGAGAGCCTCGTGTAGTGCCTCACCACCTCGACCTCGCTCAGCGACGGGATGTCGAGGGAGGCCCTCTTCACTCTGTCCGGCAGCTTGAGGAGCAACCTCTCCGCGTGCTCCCTGAACTCCTCGTCCACCAGGGCCCCCTCCTTGGCGTCCGGGCTCACGTCGTAGACCAGAGGCTCGTCCCACCTGGCCTGCCTGAAGCCCCTCACGGAGCGTCCACCCCCAGGAACTCTCTCACCAGACCGGCGAGAGCCTCGATGTCCTCCCTAGAGTGGACTTCGGTAACGCAGACGAGCCCGCAGTCCCGGAGCTCTGGGTAGAACCTGCCCACGAGGGGCCCTATGTAGACCCCGCGGTTCCTCAGGAAGTCGCGCAGGTCCCCGATCCTGGGGTGCCTGAAGAGGACCTCGCGCAGGTGGACCCCCTTCTCGAAATGGGGCTCGAGCCCGGCACTCCTCAACCTCTCCAGGAGGAACTCGGTCCTCCCCGCTATGGCCTCGCCGAGCTTCCTCAGCCCCCTGGAGCCCAGCAGGGTCAGGTGCACGGCCGCCTTGACGGCCTCGAGGGATGAGTTCGTCGTTATGTTGGACGTGGCCCTCTCCCTCCTGATGTGCTGCTCCCTGGTCTGGAGCACCATGATGTAGCCCTCCTCCTCACCGTCGGCGGTCTTCGTGTAGCCTATCAGCCTCCCAGGCAGCTGCCTCAGCAGCCTCCCGTCCGGGTCTCTTATCCCCAGGATCCCGGCAGAGGGGCCTCCGAAGTTGAGGCCGCTCCCCACGGAGGACGTGTCCCCGACCACTACGTCGGCTCCGAGCTTCCCCGGGGCCTCGAGGACCCCGGTGAAGACGGGGTCTTCGTACACTATCACCAGAGACCCGCTCTCGTGGGCTACCCGCGAGACCTCCTCTAGGTCCTGCTCGACCACACCGAAGAAGTTCGGAGTCTGGACAACTACCGCTGCCGGCTGGAGCTTCCTCACGCGGTCTTCGAGGTCTCCCAGGTCGACCCTCCCAGTCTCCCCATCGTAGCCCGCGACGTCTACAGCTATGCCCACAGGCTCGGACCACGTCCTGACCACCTCGGCTATCTCCGGGTGCACGCTCCTGGAGAGCACGACGGAGCTCCTCCTGGTAACCCTCACGGCGAGCCTGACGGCCTCAGCCGTGGCCGTAGACCCGTTGTACACCGAGGCGTTGACCACGTCGACCCCGTAGAGGTCGGCCACCAGGCTCTGGTACTCGAAGAGCGCCTGGGTCAGCCCCTGGGTGACCTCCGGCTGGTAGGGCGTGTAGGCCGTGTAGAACTCCGACCTGCTGGCGATGTGCTTGACCACCGAGGGGACGTGGTGGAGGCACACGCCGCCACCGAGGAACGGGGGTAGCCTGTAGGCGTAGGAGTTCCTCTCCATGAGGTCGTTGAAGAGGCGGACCAGCTGGTACTCGGTGAGGGGTCTACCGTACCCGACTCTCGGGTCTCCGGATAGCAGGAGCTCTCCGGGTACGTCGCTGAAGAGCTCGAGGATCGAGGATACCCCGATCTCCCCCATCAGCCTCTCCTTGATGTAGGAATTGGGTATCCACGGGTGGGGCACTATGCCACCGGGACTGCAGCAGACCCAAGCTTAAAAGATGCTGGGAGTAGTGGAGAGTCCCGGAGACGCCCGGTCTTGCCCCTCTCCTGACCCTAAGACCGCGCCCGCCCGGGCGCCACGTGCGGGTACAGTCCGGCCATGAACTCCAGCGCTATCTTGGCGGCCAGCATGGAGGTTATCATCGAGGGGTCGTAGGGTGGCGTGACCTCGACGAGGTCGAGAGCCACGAGCTTCCCGCTGGCGAGCTCGTAGAGGAGGTCGAGGAAGTCCGAGGGTGAGAGCCCGTCGGGCTCCGGAGTCGCCACCCCGGGAGCGTACGCCGGGTCGAAGACGTCCATATCGACCGAGAGGTACACCTTACCGCAGCTGCCGACGAACTCCTGGAGCGAGGCGGCCAGGTGCCTGACACCCACCCTCTTGACGGACCTGGCGGTCGCGTAGCGCACTCCCGAGCTCTTCAGCTTCTCGTACTCCTCCCTGCTCACAGCTCTGATGCCGACGAGGTAGACGCTTTCCTTGTCCATGAAGTCCAGGAGCCTGCTGACGACGCAGGCGTGGCTGTACCTCGTGCCCGAGTACTCCGCCCTGAGGTCGGCGTGGGCGTCGAACACCAGCGCGCAGGTGCTCCTGCCGAGGGAATCCACGGCCGCCCTGAGCGTCCCGACGGTGAGCGTGTGCTCCCCTCCGAGGAATATGGGCACCCTGCCGCTCGCCAGCAGGTAGGCCGCGACCGTCCTCACCACCTCGAGAGCCCTCGCGACCCCCTCGTGAGGCAGCAGGACGTCTCCCTCGTCTACGTACAGGAAATCCTCGACGTCGACGTTGAACCTCATCGAGAAGTACTCCAGGTTCTGAGCCGCGACCCTGATGCTCAGCGGGGCCGCTCTGTACCCGGACCTGAAGGAGGACGTCATGTCGAGGGGGACACCGAGAATGCTGAAGGGAGTCCTATCCCTCCTGCCGCTGACGCCGCCGAAGACGTAGGGGGAGCCGGTTATGAAGAGCTCGGCTTCGTTGCCCAAGCCGGCACCCGGTAACCACGAACCCCCATGCTTTTAAGTAGGACGAAGGCCCTCGAGCTCGCGTCCCCGTCGGGACCCCTCGGCAAGATTGATGGTGGGGGTCTCACTTCTTGTGTCCGGCGAGGGACTCCAGGTACACCCTCTTCACTAGGTCGCGGCTCGCGTCCACCGGGGCTAGATCTAGGAGGTATCTCATGGACTTGAGGGCCGAATCCGCGACCTTCTCCGCCATCTCAGCTGTAAACCCGTAGTCCGCGAGGGACTCCCTGAAGCCCACTCTCTCCTGGAACCTCCGGAGGGCATCAGCGGCCCTCTCAGCATCCTCCGGAGACGGGCTTAGCGACGGGTCGACGTGCTTTAGCAGCTCGTGGAGAGGTCCGGGAGAGCTGGCGTACAGAACCCTCACCGCGGCTGGCCCGAGAGCTGCTAGCCCCGCTCCGTGAGCTAGGGAGGCTTCAAGCCCGCTCAGAACGTGTTCGATGGCGTGGATAAAGTGGGTTCTCGAGTTGTCGACGCATATCCCGGAGAGGGCCGACGCGTAGAGCAGCCAGTACCTGGCCTCGAGGTTCTCGGGCTTCTCGACAGCCTCGGGCAGCCATCTCAATATCAGCCGAACAGATTCTTGAGCCAGAGTTCTAGTGAAAGGTGACGACGCTCTGCTGGTGGAAGACTCTAGAGCGTGGTAGAGCGCGTCTAGGGCTGTGTAGACGGTCTGGCTCCTCGGCAGGGTGGTGAGGTACCTCGGATCGTCCACGGCTATCGATGGGTAGATATAGTCGCTGGCTACGCTCACCTTCTCGCGAGTCTCGTCGACGGTAGCGACAGCGAACCTGTCTACCTCGCTCCCAGTGCCGTGGGTCAGGTTGATTGCTGCTATCTTTAGCGCTCCGCACACGCTCCGTTCTCTCCTGAGATACTCCGCAGCTCTCCCGCCGCACGCTGCGACCGCAGACCCGAGCTTGGCGACGTCGATGACGCTGCCACCCCCGATAGCTATCACGGCCTCCGCACCGAATCTCCATATTCTCTCGGCAACCGCGTCCACCAGCGAGGCCGAGGGGTTGGGCACGACTCCGTCGTAGACCTCGTACTTGATGCCGTTGCGGTCCAGGTATCGGGATACTTCCCCCAGCGCACCGCTGATCCTCGCGGCACTCCTGCTTGTCACCACGTGGACCCTCTTGAATTCTGACAACCACCCCTCCAGCGCCGAAACTGAGCCAGGGCCGAAGTGTAGCACGGTCCTGCCGGACCTCAGGACGAACCTCCCGAGTTCCAAGCAGAGCACCGAGGCTCCTGGCTGTCTGCTCAAATAACCCGCAGGTCAGCCCTCACACGGTTCGTCACGGATCGGCTCCGAAGAACCACATCATGCCCGCCTCCTTATATTTCCTGCCCGCACTTATATAGTCCGGAAAGCGGCATGCCGGGCGAATACGTAGTCAGCTTCGAGTACCCGTCGGCCAAGACCTTTGTCTCGCTGCTCAGGGCCGTCGGTGAGGTGGCGGACGAGATCCTCGCGAGGTTCTCCCCCGACGGCATGAGGGTCAGAGCCCTCGACCCGGCGAGGCTGTCTCTCATAGAGCTCGAGGTCCCCTCCTCCGCGTTCACGGCGTACGAGGTGAGGCAGAGGGACTTCAGCGTGGGGATGAACCTCGCCTCCCTCCTGAAGATGCTCCCCAAGCCCAAGAAGAGCGACGTGGTGAGGTTCTCGGCCGACGAGACGTTCTATAGGGTGTCCATCGAGGGAGTTATGCCCAAGTCCTTCAGGTTCAGGTCTATAGAGGTCCCGGTCGAGGAGATCCCAGAGCTGAGCTTCGACTTCAAGGCCAGAGCGGTGCTCCCCTCCAGAGCCTTCAAGGAGGCCCTAGCGACCCTCGGGGGCTCAGGCGCAGTAGAGATAGAGGTGTCGTCGGCCGATTACGTGGTGCTGAGGGGTGGAGGCTCCGCGGTGAAGCTCTCCAGAGCGGCCGGCTCCGTGCTCGATGTAGAGCTCGAGGAGAGCGTCAGGTCTGCGTATGAGGAGAGCTACTTGAGTAAGGCGGTTCCGCTGCTCGACCTGACCGACAGCCTAGAGCTCTCTCTGAGCACCTCTAGCCCCCTCAGCATGGTCTTCAGGATCCCCGGGGACGTGCTGGTAAGATATATACTGGCCCCCCAAGCCTAGCGAAAGCTTTTATACAGCACCATGGACAGGCTCTGGGAATCAGAATGGGTGGCAAGATCCTGGACGAAATAGACGTGAAGCTGCTGGAGATACTGCAGGAGAACGCCGACCTCACCTACGCGGAGATAGCCAAAATGGTCGGGGTTAGCCCCTCGACGGTCTACGTGAGGGTGAAGAGACTCAAGGAGCAAGGGTACATACGAAAGATAGTAGCCGTGGTGAACCCCGAGCAGCTAGGCTACAGGCTGAGAGCCCTGGTGTTCATGATGATAGACGTGAAGAAGTTCAACAAGGTAGTCGAAGCGCTGAGCTCCATACCTCAAGTCCGGGGTGTCTACGACGTCACCGGCGAGTGGAGCCTCGCCTGCGCTGTGCTGGTCAGAGACCACGGGGAACTATCCAGAGTGCTCGACCTGATAGGCTCGATAGACGGAGTCATGAACACTTCGACGCTGGTCGTCCTGAGAACGATCAAGGAGGACGACAAGGTGCTCCCTTGAAGCCGAGGTATGGGTACGGCTTCTTCAGCGTCGATCCCACTGGAGAGTTCAGGCAGAAGATCCTGTTCTTCTACTGGGACCCGGACGAGGAGCTCCACCGCTCCACCTCAACCCCCTCGGGGATGAGACAGGAGCTCGAGACCATGAGGAGGAACATGCAGGCCTACGTGGACTCGGAGAGGATCCTGGTCAACGGGAGGGTGGTCAGAGCTAGGGTAGTCCACGTCGGCGTGGGCTACCTCTCCTCGACTAAGAGGCCGTACGTCGAGTTCCTCATAACCTTCAGGGGGGACTTCGTGAAGGGGGCTAACTCGTACGAGAACCACTACGAGAGGGAGAGGGTGGGCTACGATTACAGGGTCGTGTGGGCCTTTCCCGAGGGCTTCAAGATAGTTAGAGCGGAGCTGGGGCTCCCCTACGAGCTCGTGGACGACAGGATCTTGGTTCTCGACGTCAGGAAGGGCTACGAGATCCCGGGCTACGAGCTCATAGAGTTCCTCGCTCCCTAGCCGCTCTCTTATAGTATTGCAGTGGGCTCCCGGTACCGCACTCGGCCACGCAGAGCCCCAGGGACTTCATCTTGGCGCAGCTGTAGACCAGGTACCTCCTCCTGCTTCCGCGCTGACCAGCCAGGTGCTCTACCTGGTACCTGGCCACCTTCTCGTCGAAGTCGGGCGACGTCCTGAACGCGTCCACCACCTCGTCGACGCTGTAGCCTACGGAGAGCATGAACGTCGCCAGCGCGAAGCGCTGGTGGTGGCTCAGGTGCTCCCCCCTGGAGAGCAGTTCCCTGAGCCTGCCTACACACGGGGGGAAGGCCTTCTCGACCTTCTCGGGCGCGGGCCTCTCCCCCCTCTCCACTATCTCCCTCGGCACCAGGGACACCACCTCGCTTAGGACGTCCCTGAGCGCCTCGCCCACGAACTCGGCCGAGAACGCTCTACCGTACTCGAGCACTCTCCTCTTCACGGCCTCCTCGGCGAGCCTAGACACGTCCCTCTTGCTCAAGAAGACGTAGCCCCCGAGCACGAGTCTGTTGACGAGCTTCCACTCGGGCTCTGTGAAGAGCTTCTCGGCACACCTAAGGTACGCGGGGACCCTCATCCTGTAGGGAAGGCAGGCTATCACCTCTTCCGACCCCCGCCTGCCCAAGACCACCCTGTGGCCGCACCCGTCCTCTCCCCCCGCGTACTCGACCTCGATGCCCATCGCGCCCAGCAGCCTCGCCACCTCCTCCTCCCCCTCCTTCGCAATCTCGTGCGCGACCCTCTTGCCCTCGTGGTCGGCCAGCCTCCTCAGCAGCCAGCTGTGCGCATGCTGGGCCAGTGCTACGGCCAGGTAGAAGCTGGAGAGCTCCACCAAGGGGTCGCTGGTCGGTACGTACTTAGACCTCCTCACGGCGTGCTCCAGCCTGAGCACGGCCCTGTCAGCGAAGCTCTTCATGTAATCTACCAGCTCGGAGACGCTCAGCGCTCTCCCGACCAGGATCTCGGGCAGGCTCTCCAAGCCCGCCAGGACTGGGTACTTGGAGTAAACGGGGTAGAGAGAGCCCCCCAACGGCCCTACCTCGCCTCTCACGCCGTCCACTATTCGCATTATAAGCACGCTAAAAAGTCCGGGTTAGAAGAGCCCTAGGTGTGGACAACGACGGCGTGGATAGTGACGTCCGCGTGGCCGTACGTCAACGGGGTCCCCCATCTGGGCACTCTTGTGGGTAGCGTGCTCTCCGCAGACGTCTTCGCGAGATATCTGAGGATGAGGGGGCGGAGGGTCGTCTTCGTGAGCGGGAGCGACGAGCACGGCACGGTCATAGAGGTCGAGGCGAGGAGAAAGGGCCTCGAGCCCAGGACCTTCACGGATCAGGCGCACAGTTACATAACGCACGTCTGGGAGCTGTGGAACGTCTCGTTCAGCAACTACACCAGGACGGAGTCCGAAGTCCACAAGGAGTTCGTCCGAGACCTCCTCCTGGATGTCGAGAGGAACGGGTACGTGGACGTCCGCGAGCAGCTCGTCGCGTGGTGCCCCAGAGACAGGCAGCACCTGCCCGACAGGTTCATAGCCGGCACCTGCCCCTACTGCGGGTACCCCGATGCGCACGGAGACCAGTGCGACAGGTGCGGCAGAGTGCTGGACCCCGAGCTCCTGGTCGAGCCCAGGTGCGTCTTCTGCGGCAGCAGACCCGCGTTCCTGACCAAGAAGCACTGGTTCTTCAGGCTCGACAAGCTGAGCGACAGGATCCACGAGTGGCTGAGAGACCACGGGCTGCTGAGCGAGAAGGTGAAGAGCTACTCGCTCTCCTGGATAAGGTCGGGGCTGGAGGCGAGAGCCATCACTAGGGACGTCGAGTGGGGCATCCCGGCGCCCTTCAGAGGTTCCGAGGGCAAGACAGTCTACGTGTGGTTCGACGCCCTCCTGGGGTACGTATCTGCCACCAAGGAGTTCTTCCTGAACTCCGGGAAGCCCGGCGAGTGGCTGAGGCTATGGTCTGACCCGGAGACCATGACTGCCTACTTCATAGGCAAGGACAACATACCCTTCCACGCGATCATATTCCCGGCGCTCATCATGGCCTCGGGCAGGGGGTACAAGCTCCCGGATATAATCTCCGCCACCGAGTACCTGCTCTACGAGGGCGAGAAGTTCAGCAAGAGCAGGAGGATAGGCGTGTGGGCCGACGAGGCCGTGGAGATATTCGGTGACGTAGACAGCTGGAGGTACGCCCTGATGAGGATGAGGCCGGAGGACAGGGACGCGAGCTTCAAGTGGAGCGAGTTCGTCAGGATGGTGAACGACGAGCTGAACGACGACATAGGGAACTTCGTCCACAGGACCCTGACGCTCATATGGAGGTACTTCGACGGCGTGGTCCCCGAAGCCGGCAGGGTCTCGGAGGACGACACCAGGGTCCTCGAGGAGCTGGAGAAGGGCTGGTCTCTCTACGTGGAGCGCATGGACAGGGCCGAGATAAGGCCGGCCACCGAGGCGATAGTTGAGCTAGCCCGGCTCGGGAACCAGTACATAACCAAGAAGGCTCCGTGGTTTAGGATAAAGGAGGACCCGGAGGACGTCAGGACGACGCTGAACGTGTGCTTCAGGCTAGGACTGTACATAGCGGTGATGCTCTACCCCATAATGCCCAAGAGCTCCGCGGCCCTCCTCGAGGTCATGGGTGTGGAGAACAGCGGGGAGCTGGTGGTGAGGGAGAGCCCCCTCGAGCTGCTCAGGAGCGGGCAGAGGATCGGGAAGCCCAAGGTCGTCTTCACCAAGATACCGAAGGAGCTGGCGGAGGTGCTGCTAGACCCCGCCAAGAGAGAGAAGCTGCTAAGCGCCGTGAGGGAGAGGGTCAACGCCCGGAGGCCCGACGCTCTCAAGTTCTAGCCGATCTAGCCGAGCGGGCCGCGACCTCGGCAGGCCTAGAGCGCGACCGTCGCCAGGCCCAGCAACTCCACCAGCCTGCGGTGGAGCTCCTCCAAGCCCACGCGTATCTGCTGCCTCGTGTCCCGGTCTCTGATCGTCACCGTGCCGTCGCTCAGCGTCTGGAAGTCCACGGTCACGGCGTAGGGAACTCCCACCTCGTCCGCCCTCGCGTACCTCCTCCCTATGCTGCCGCTCTCGTCGTAGATCACCGTGAACCCCAACTTCATCAGCTTCGCGTACACCTCCCTGGCCACCCTCGCCAGCTCCTCCCTCTCCAGCAGCGGGAAGACGGCCACCCTCACCGGCGCGACCCTCTTGGGTATCCTCAGGACGACTCTGTCCTCCTCCTCCGTATAGGCCTTGTCGAGGACTACCAGCACTAGCCTCTCGGCGCCGAACGAGGGCTCCGCCACGTGGGGCACGATTCTAGTCCCGGACACCTTCTCCCTCTCCCTAACCACCCTGATGGCAGTCTTCGGCACCTCGAACCCGGCCAGGGTCACGGTCTCCCCGGGGCTCTCTAGGGCCCTCTTCACCTCGTCCGGGCCTATCCTCTTGATGGCCTCCAGGAAGAGGGGCATCGACCGACCGAGGGCTCTGCCCAAGACTGACTTGTCCACCACGACCCTCTCTACCTCCACGGTCGCGGGCTCCTTGAAGGGCTTGAACACGGTCATGTCCTCTCCGGAGAACTCCATGTGCCTCCTGAGGTCGTAGTCGGTCCTGTAGGCGTGACCAGATACCTCGATCCAGCCCCAGCGGCTTATCTTGACCAGCTGGTCGAACGTCTGGGCCGAGTAGTGAGCCTTCTCGTGGGGCAGCTTCTCCTCGAAGTACATCTCACCGTACTCTACCCCGAGCTCCTTGACGAAGTCCCTGGCGACGCACATCCAGTAGCCCAGCCACTTGTTCTTGATCATTCCCTCGCTGACCGCCTCGACTACGTCCACCTCGAAGGGCTTCTCCTCTCCCCTCGACCTCGCTTCCGCCGGCAGCAACCTCAGCTTTCCGGAGAACCTGTCCCACGGCGGGTCGTCGCCCTCGGGGTCGTGGAAGAACTCCACCTCCATTATCGTGAACTCCCTCAGCCTCACCATCCCCTGCCTGGGGGATATCTCGTTTCTGGCCACCCTCCCGATCTGGGCTACCCCGAGCGGAAGCCTCTCCCTCATCGCCACGAAGACTCTCCTGAACGCCGAGAACATCCCCTGGGCCGCCTCGGGTCTCAGGTACCCGACGTCCGAGGAATAGGGACCTATGGTCGTCCTGAAGAGGAGGTTGAAGGCCCTGACCTCGCTGAGGTCTCCGCCGCACTGGGGACACCTGAGCCCCCTCTCCCTGATTATGCTATCCAACTCCCTGGCGTCGCTCCCCTCGACCTTCAGTCCCGTGAGGTCCTCCACCAGGTGGTCCGCCCTGTACTTGCGCCCGCACTTGAGACACTCGACTATGGGGTCCGTGAAGTGGTCTAGGTGGCCGCTCGCCTTGAGGAGGACCTCCGGGACTATTACCGGTGTCTCCACCTCCGTCACGAAGTCCTGGTGCTTCAGGACGAAGTACTCTCTCCACAGGTTCACTATGTTGTTCTTGAGCATCGCGCCCAGGGGCCCCAGGTCGTAGAGGCCCGCCACGCCCCCGTAGATCTCGTACGAGGGCCAGAAGAACCCCCTTCTCTTCGCTAAATCGACTATCTTATCGTACTTGTCCTCAAGCGGCGCCGCCCCGGACACCCATGCCCCCCGAGTCCTGCAGCAACTCCGCAGCATGCTTAAATACTGCGACCCAGTCCCCGCTCGAGCTTTACTGCGCTACCGCACCGAGAATAGACTCCAGGATCTAGCTGGAGCAGGACCGGCTCTGCGCTCAGCCGACACACCGAGCCCGGAAGTTGCGGAGAGCTCGCATGACTCCCGCTAGGCAGTAGTCGTCTCGAGATCCCTAGAAGAGGGCTACCGTGCGGACGCCCTCCTTCAACATTCTCTTGACCTGGTGGCCGAGGTAGGCGTACGATGCCGCGAAGAAGGCTACGGAGTACGCTACCCCTATCACCGCGGTCGCTCCGGGACCTAGCACTGATGTCGACACCCCGAGCGAGTACCGGAGGAGCTCAGCAGGGTAGCTGAACGGGGTCAGGCAAGCCACGATCTGAAGGGGTCGCGGCATAGCGGCGAGAGGCACGAGGCCACCGGTAGCTATCGGCAGTATCCAGCCGATGAACTCTACGACGGGTCCCACGGTTCCAGCGGCTAGCATGGTCCCGCCTAGCAGGAAAGAGTACGCCATGAGGACTAGCAGGAGCGTGCTCACGCCGACCACCAGAGCCAGGGGGTCTACCAACACGACCTTCGGGGGTCCCACGAAGGCGCTGACTATCGCGTAGGCTATGCCCAGGGCTATGAGGTACCACGCTATCGAGACCGGCACTGTCCCCAGGTAGTGGGAGAGGAGGGGGCTTCCCGAGGCCACCACGTACTCGAGGACTCCCAGCTGCATCAGCCACCTCAGCAGCATGGCCCAGTCCCAGGTCGCTGTGCTGTAGGCTAGAAAGACGGCCATGCCGAGGAGGATCCTGGCCGCCAGGGAGCCCGCCGCCTCGCCTCCGGCGAAGAGGAGCGTCGGGCCCGTAAAGAGGGACAGCCACACGGCTAGGGAGAGCAGCCCGTAGGTGAGCCCCTTGCTCCTGACCAGCTCTCCGACGAAGTAGGCAACCAGCACGGCCTTGGCCGCCCGCAAGAAGTCCCTCACGTCTTGACCCCCTCCCTGAGCTTCTTCAGCTCCCATGCTCTCGAGGCCCGCAGCATCCCCGGACCGTAGACCACGGCAAGCGCGAGGGCTAGGGACAGGGACACCGTGACCGCTCTAGCTTCCGCCAACCCCGTCACGACCCTCTGAACGACCTCGACGCAGTGGGCGGGAGGGAGCAATGACGAGACCACGTAGAGGGGAAAGCTCATCAGCCACCTCGGGTAGTAGACCCCCATAAGCATGAGGAGTAGGGGCCTCAGGAAGCCTATGGCTCTCCAGCTCTCCCCACCGAGGGTGTAGAGCCCTAGCCCGAGGGCCGTGGCCAGAGGCACGAAAACGATCGCGGACGCCACGGACAGGAGCACCACGACCGCACCGAGCAGGACCCCCTCGATTCCTCTGTAGACTATCAGCAGCGGGAGGAGCGCCGCCGCTCCCAGGACCAGCGCGAAGAGGAACCTCGGTATCGGCATGGATATGTAGTGCACAGCCGCTTTCGTCGGGCTCGATACTATGTAGGGCAGAGTCCCGGAACTCTCGTCGTAGATGGGCCTCCACATGATATCGTCCACCACCGCCATGGTCGAGAATAGGAGGTAGCTTCCGACCACCATGAACAGCGGAGCCTCGACGCCGACCCTCTCGGCGAAAGCCTGGGGTGAGCCGGCCGCGTACCCTATCATTAGTATGAACGCCGTCGTCATGTAGGGCCAAGCCAGGTACACCGCGATGACGCTCTTCCTCCTAAAGAGGTCGGCGTACACGAGCATCATCTCGGCCCTGACCAGGTCGACCAGGCTCCCCACTCAGGCTCCCCTCTCGGTGAAGTATACGAATACGTCCTCGAGCGTGGGCTCCTCTATCTTAAGCCGAGCGATCTCGACCCCTCTCGAGGTGACGACCCTCACGAGGTCGTCGAGGACCTCCTCCGGCCTTCTCGCTAACACCCTGAGCACGAAGAGCCCTTCGGGAGTCTGCATAGGTTCTCTGACCTCGAGGCCGTAGCTCCTTATCTCGTCGGCGAGGCCCTCCGGAACCCGCTCCAGGTGCAGCTCTAGAGTGCGCACCTTTGGGAGCTTGCTCTTGAGCTCCTCCGGAGTCCCCTCGGCCACCACCTCCCCCCTGTTTATCAGTATGACCCTGTCGCAGACGAACTCTACCTCGAACATATTGTGCGAAGTGTAGAGAACGGTCTTGCCGTCCCTGGTGGCGAGGTCTCTCACCAGAGTCCTGATCCTCCTAGCCGACGGTGGGTCGAGGCCCAGGGTAGGCTCGTCTAGGAGCAGCACCGGCGGGTCTTTGAGCAGGGCTCTGGCGAGAGCTAACCTAGCCTTCATGCCGAGGCTGTACTCCTCGTAGAGCCTATCGCTCCCTCCGAGCTCCTTGAGTCCGACGAGGTCTAGGAGGTAGTCCACTCTCCTCCTGAGCTCCCCCATCTCCATCCCGTAGAGGGAGCCGAAGTAGACAAGGTTCTCCCTCCCCGTAAGCCTTCCGTAGAAGCCCTTCTCCACGGTCAGCATTATCCCGATGACCCTGCGGACGCTCTGGGCCTCGCGAACCACGTCGTGCCCCAGTACCGACGCGTGGCCGGAGTCCGGCAGGAGGAGGGTCGAGAGTATCTTGATGGTAGTCGTCTTGCCGGCGCCGTTAGGGCCCAGGAGCCCGACGACCTCTCCGGCCCTGACCCTGAAGGAGACCCCCCTGAGCGCGTCCACTCTCTCGGTGAGATTCCGGAAGAGCCCCACGCGCTTCTTAGTAATATACCTCTTAACCAGCTTCTCCGCCACTATCGCGTCGTTCGCCAACCTCCATTCCCGCACCCTATCCAGCTGCGACATAAATTCTCTGGCATCGTGGGCTGACGGCCAAAGCGCGAAGCCTCTCGAGATGTTAAATTGGTGACCGGAGATACTGTAGCGGGAAGCGCCTTGAGTTGCTCTGACCCTAGAGGAATCTCCTTGGGGCCTAGGCAGATAGCCGACGGAGTGTACTGGGTCGGGGTAAACGACTGCCTCAAGGACCTCTTCGAGTCCCTGTGGCCGATACCGGACGGGGTCTCCTACAACGCCTACGCGGTGGTCGGGTCCGAGGGCGCGGCCATCATAGACGGAGTGGACGAGCACCTGACCTACGAGTACGTCGAGAAGATCAGGGAGGTCGTGGGAGACCTGGGGAGGGTGAAGTATATCGTGATCAACCACCTGGAGCCAGACCACCACGCCTCTACTCCGAGGCTCCTCGAGCTGGCGGAGAACGCCGTCGTGCTCGTGTCCACCGTGGGAGCCAGGATCTTGGAGTCCCTATACCGAGTCCCCAGAGAGAGGATCGTGGAGGTCAAGGACGGAGAGAGGGTGAGCCTGGGAGACAAGACCCTCAGGTTCGTATACACGCCGTGGCTCCACTGGCCGGAGACCATGATGACCTACCTCGAGGAGGGGGGAGTGCTGTTCAGCTGCGACGCCTTCGGGTCCTACGGGGCCCTAGTCCGCGGGATCTTCGACGACGAGGTAGACCTCGATTACTACCTGGAGGAGGCCAAGAGGTACTTCTCCAACATCGTGTTCAAGTACTCGAAGAATGTCCTGGAGGCCGTAGACAAGATAGAGAAGCTCGGTCTGGAGATAAGGATCCTCGCACCGTCCCACGGACCCGTCTACAGGAAGCGAATTAGCGAGATAATCAGCCTGTACAGAGACCTCTCCCTGCCCAAGCCGTGCGCTAGGGCGACCGTGGTCTACGGGTCGATGTACGGGAGGACCGAGGAGGTCGTCCAGACGATAGAGAGGGTCCTGGAGAGGAGCGGGGTCTCGGTAGACCTAGTCGACGCCGCTAGAACGCACCCGTCCTACACGCTGAGCCTCGTGGCCGAGTCCGCCGCGGTGGTCTTCGTCTTCCCCACGTACGACGCCTCGGTGTTCCCGCCGGTGCGCGAGGTCATCAACTACCTCCACGTCAAGCAGGCCGGGAGGGGCAGGCTCGCAGCGGTCGTGAACACCTTCTCCTGGGGACCCTCGGCCAAGGAGGCCGTGGACGCGCTGAGCAGAGCGGGCTTTCAGATACTCGAGCCGGTGGTGAGCACGAAATCCCTACCGAGCCCCGAGGACAGGAGGAAGATCGAGGAGCTCGCGGAGAGGCTCTCCTCGGAGCTGAGAAAGTTCGGCAGCTGCGCGTAGGGCTACGGCTCTCCCGGAGCGTCAAAGCTTTTTACCCAAGTAAGCCGATTACTAGCAGAGGGTCAGCGGAGGTGGCGCCCGTCTACTACAGGTGCTGGTCGTGTGGCAGGGTCTTCGAGAAGCGCGAGCTCGAGCCCTTCGCTGAGAGGGCTCTCAGGGAGGGCTACGCCTTCATACGCTGCCCCATGTGCGGCTCGAAGCTGATAGTCAAGGCCAGGAAGGGCGCGCCGGTCAAGGTGGAGGCGGTCTAGCTCTCTCTTCGGCGGGCCCGTCACCGAGTCTGCTCTCCCGAGGAGACGGCTAGCCGGCCGCAGCGGACCGGCAACCGGCGCCCGGTCGCGGACTCCCGGGCCAACGCACTTTTATTACTTCACGCCGCAGTAGCTGCTCGGTGCCGAGATGTTCAAGCTAGTTTATGGTGACGGGGGCAGGTTCAAGAAGATCCTCTTGGGAGCTGTCAAGCCCCTCGACGCGGTCCCCATCAGGGTCGCTCCGGAGGGGCTCGAGCTCAGGGCTCTCACCCCGGACAAGAACATGATGATAGAGGTGGTGATCCCGAGTGCGGCCTTCGAGGCCATCGAGGTGGAGTCCGAGACTACGCTAACCCTCTCCAGGGACCACTTCCTGAGGGGGGTCAGGAGGGCCGGCAAGAGGGATAGCGTGACCCTGTCCTACGAGAGGGCTTCCAGATACCTGAGGCTCCTGCTGACCAACATAAAGACGGGGGTCGAGCGAGAGTTCGCCGTGGAGATAAGCGAGGCCGCCAGCGAGCTCGTCGAGCCCATCCAGATAGAGCTGCAGGTCAGGTTCCAGATATCCACCGACGACCTCGGGAGGCTGATCAGGGACGTGAAGATAGTCGGGGACGAGCTGGAGCTGGTATACAAGAAAGGCTCCATCGAGGTCTCGAGCGTCTCGGAGGGCAGGTCATACAGGACCACCTTAGCCCTCGATAGACCCCTCTATCAGCTCGAATCGAGGGAGGCGACGGTCAGCAGCAAGTACGATGTGGACTACCTGAAGATGGCGCTCACGGCTCTGTCGGCCGCGGACCTCGTAAACGTGGAATACGGTTCGGCCCTTCCACTGAAGATCTACGCCCAGCTAGAGGACGGCTCCAGGGTATCCGCCTGGATCGCGCCGCGCGTCTAGCCCCCACCGCAGAGCCCGACAAGTGCGGTCAGCGGCACCGGCTCGGCCGAGTTCTGGACTTCGGTGCTCGCCTCGGTCGGCCCCGGCTGGCGTGGCTAGACAGCGCGGCCCCGGCCTGGCCGAGGCCTTGGAAAGCCTTTTAACTAGCTAGCCTCCTAGAGCTGGGTCTGGGAGATGGTGACCGCCAAGGAGGTGCCAGCAGACGCCCTGATAAGGAGGCTGAGCGAGTACCTGAAAGAGAACGTGAGAGAGCTCAGACCCCCACTGTGGACTCCCTTCGTCAAGCTGGGAGTCCACAAGGAGAACAGCCCGGGAGACCAGGACTGGTGGTACATGAGGGCAGCGAGCATCTTGAGGAAGCTGGCCGTATCGGAGGAACCCGTGGGACTGAACACCTTTAGTGTGGTCTACGGCGGGCTGAAGAGGAGGGGCTCTGCTCCTCCACACTTCAGGAGGGCTTCCAGGAACCACGTGAGGAAGATACTGCAGCAGCTCGAGAGGGCCGGCCTGGTGACCAGGACTCCAAGGGGCAGGGTTCTGAGCCCCAAGGGTCAATCCCTGCTCAGCTCAATAGCTCACGAGGTGTTCGCCGAGCTGGTCAGGGAGAGGCCCGAGCTCTCCAAGTACGGGGCCTAGGGGGTAGAGGTGAGCTACGAGTACTCGGACGAGGAGCTGGAGCTTCTGAAGAAGAGGAAGATGGAGAGGATGCTCGCCGAGGCCGAGGAGAGGCGCAGGAGGGCTGAGGAGGAGGCCGCGAGGGAGGCTCAGAAGCAGGCGATCCTCAGAACCATCCTAACCCCTAAGGCTAGGGAGAGGCTGGCCAACGTAAAGCTCGTCAGACCGGAGCTCGCGAGAGCTGTCGAGGACTACCTCATCAACATGTACTCCTCGGGTCAGATAGGGGGAGCGATAGACGACGACGTTCTCAGGGATATTTTAACCGCGATCGATACCAAGACGAGGCGGGAGCTCAGGATCACGATTAAGAGGAAGGGTGAGTAGGGTGGCAAGGAACAAGCACCTGGCGAGGAAACTCCGGCTGGCCAGAGCAACGAAGTCGAACTCCGCCGTACCCGTGTGGGTAGTGGTCAAGACCAGGAGGAGGGTCTCCTTCAGGCCCAAGTTGAGGCACTGGAGGAGGACGAAGCTGGGGAACGTGTAGGGGTGGGCCTGTGTCCGAGGCTATATACATCATAGGTCTCTCCAGGCTATACCGGACTGGGAGGCGCAGGAGGGTCCCCAGGGCCGTGAAGCACATCAAGGAGTTCATTAAAAGGCATACGAAGGCTGAGAAGGTCATACTCGACAGCTCAGTGAGCAAGTACGTGTTCGTGAGGGGGTACGACAAGCCACCGAGAAGGGTAGCGATAGCAGTCATGAAGCTAGACCAGGAGGGTAAGGTGGTCAAGGCCTCCCTGGCCGTGCGGATCCCTCCAACACCTCAGCCCGAAGGGTCGATCCGGTGACGGGGTCTATAGACAAGGCTAGGGTTCTCGGCAGTCCCCACCTCGGCACGTACGCCGTTGCCACCGACGAGGTGGCGCTAGTCCCCAGGGGGGCCGAGGAGGACTTCAGAAGGAAGGTTAGGGAAGTCCTCTCGGTGTCCGACATCGTAGAGACGACCGTCGCCGGGACGTCGCTGATAGGGATATTCGTCGTGGCGCAGGGCAAGACCGTTATAGTGCCCGACATAGTCAGAGAGGAGGAGGTGGATGGGCTGAGAGGAGCGGGGCTCAGAGTCGAGGTGCTGGAGACCTCCAGCTTCAACGCGCTAGGCAACGTGGTGCTGCACAACTCGAGGTTCGCTGTGGTCCACCCGGAGCTGAACAGAGACCTCGCATCGAGGGTAGCGGCACTGCTCAACGTGCGCGGATTTGCGTCGAAGACCGTGGGCGGGATACCCACGGTGGGGTCGGCCGCTGTGGTAACCGACAGGGGAGGACTAGTCCACCCGAGCGCTCCCGACGAGGACGTGAAGGCGTTCTCGGAGCTCTTCGGTGTCGAGTTCGACGTGGGGACCGTGAACTTCGGGATAGGCTTTGTCAGGTCGGGTCTCGTCACCAACAACTACGGAACCCTGGTGGGTGAGCTGACCACGGGACCCGAAATAATTAGGATAGCGAGAGCACTAAGGGTGGGTGACTAGATGGACCGCGACGTCAGGGTGTACAGGGTATCGGGCCTGATGCTCGTGAGCCCGGACAGGCTGAGGAGGTGGCAGAAGTTCACGGTCGAGGTGAGAGCCGTAAGGAAGGAGGACGCTGTGGAGAGGGTGCTCTCGGAGCTGGGGAGCAGGCACAAGCTCAAGAGACCCCACATAAAGATACTGTCGGTCGACGAGATCGATGCCGGCGAGGCCGAGAGCAAGTTCGTGAGGGACATGGAGAGCCTCGAGAGGTGGCACCTTGAGCGGTAGCAGCGGCAAGGAGGTCAGGCTGGTAGTCCCTCTGGAGGCTGTGGTAGCCGAGCTGGAGCGCACGCGGAAGTACATAGAGGGAATTCAGGAGAACATGAAGCGCGCTCTCGAGAGGCTGAACGACCTGGCGATAGCTAGGGAGCTCATATCCACCATGAAGCTCTCGAAGGTCGAGGAGGCGCTGGTCCCCGCGGACAGGAGCGGGAGCGTGTACGTCTACGCGAAGCTCGAAAGGGGGGAGAAAGTGCTCGTCCAGGTGGGGCAGGAGTACTTCGTAGAGCTCGGTCTAGAGAAGGCTATGGAGGTCATAGTGAGCGTCGAGAACGAGATCAAGGAGCTAATGAAGGAGCTCGAGAAGGAGCTCGCGGAGGCCACGAAGTACTTCAGGAGCCTGCAGGAGGTCATCCTGTCCGCTAGAGCCCAGGCAGCGAGCGGAGGGAGAGCCGGGTAGTGTTCAAGAAGATCGGAGGGGTTTTCCGGGATATAGCCAGCAGGATAGTCGAGACTGTTAGCAGGAAGGAGCTGACGGAGGAAGACCTGGAGAAGGTGTTCAGGGAGGTCGAGCTCTCCCTGGTCGAGAGCGACGTCGCCTACGACGCGCTCCCGATTCTCTTCGAAGAGCTAAAGCGTAGACTGGTCGGCTCTAGGGTGAGCAGGTTCGGCGAGGGGGAGCTCGTGGAGTTGCTGAAGGAGGCCCTGGCGGAGATACTGGCCGGCGTGGAGCCCGAGCACGACTTCGTTGACCGAGTCAAAGCTTCCGAAGCGAGACCCTACGTAGTGGTATTCCTCGGGGTAAACGGGGTCGGGAAGACGACTACGATAGCCAAGGTCGCGTATAGGCTCATGAAGGCCGGTCTCAGGCCCGCTCTCGTTGCCGCGGACACGTTCAGAGCCGGTGCCCAGGAGCAGCTGGCCCTCCACGCGGAGAGGCTGGGAGTGCCCTTCTTCCGGGGCAAGTACGGAGCAGACCCGGCCGCGGTGGCGAAGGACGCTGTGGTCCACTTCGCGAAGAAGGGTCTAGACGTAGTCCTCATAGACACGGCCGGTAGGATGCACGTGGACGTAGACCTAGTGGAGGAGCTGAGGAAGATAGTCAGGGTCGTCAGGCCCCACACGAAGATCCTCGTGCTCGACGCGCTGACGGGCAACGACGCGCTGGAGCAGGTGAGGTACTTCGAGAGCGCGGTTGGCTTCGACGCGGTCATCCTGACCAAGATGGATGCCGATGCTCGCGGCGGATGCGCTCTGACGCTCTCACTGCTCCTCCGGACTCCCATAGTGTACGTTGGGACAGGCCAATCCTACGAAGACCTCGAGGTCTTCAGGGCCAGGGACGTCGCCGAGAGGATACTGGGCTAGTCCGAGACCCCTGCCTCTACCGACTAATGCTTAAAAGTTCGAGAGGGAGAGGTTGGAAGGTAGGTGGAGGTGGAGCTCTCAAGGATGATAGAGATGTGGCAGAGGATCCTGGCGCTCTCGGATAGGCCGGAGACCGAGGAGTTCAAGCTGTTGGTCAAGGTGACCCTAGCTGGAATATTTCTCGTCGGAGGGATCGGCATGGCTCTGCACATTCTTCTCGCCTTCCTGCAAGGTGTGGGAATTGGATAGCAGCGAGACTAGAGGAGGGGGATCCTCTCAGTTCGCGGTCCTCAGGACAGTCTCGGGAAAGGAGTTCAACGTAGCGCTGGTCCTGGAGCTGAGGGCCTCGAGGGAGACGGGCATCTACGGAATACTGATACCACCAGACGTAAGGGGGTACGTGATAGTCGAGTCGGACGGTCTCCACTCGGTCCAGAGAGTTGCCAAGGGAGTGAAGCACGTCAGAGGGAGGGTCACTGGCTCGGTAACCTACGAGGAGGTGGAGAGGCTGGTCAGAGTCCGCTCGCCGCTGGAGGAGCTCAAGCCCGGGGACGTCGTCGAGGTGATAGCCGGTCCCTTCAAGGGTCTCAAAGCCACCGTGAGGACTATCAACCTGTCCAAGAACGAGGTCGAGGTCGAGATCCTGGAAGCTGCGTACCCGCTCAAGGTGTTCCTTCCGGGGGACAACGTCAAACCCGCGAGCAGGAGGTGAGAGCATGAGGGTGGTTAGAATCCGGGCACAGGCGGGCAGAGCGAGCCCGTCGCCACCCCTGGGCCCGACTCTCGCACAGTACGGCCTCCCGGTCGAGAGGGTCGTGGAGGAGATAAACAGGCTGACCGAGAGGTACTCGGGGATGGAGGTTACGGTGATCCTCAGGGTGGACGAGTCGACGGGCAGGTACAGCGTAGACGTCGCGTCTCCCACGACCACGTCGCTGCTGCTGAAGTTCGCGAACGTCCAGGAGCCCTCCGGAGACCCGGCTCACAAGAAGGTCGGGAACATCTCTCTGGAAGACGCTATAAAGGTGGCCCTGATCAAGAAGAACGAGCTGAACGCCAAGAGCCTGAAAGCGGCGGTGAAGTCGGTGGTGTCGACGGCTCGCAGCATCGGCCTGACGGTCGACGGCAAAGACCCGAAGGAGGTCCTCTCTGGGATAGACAAAGGGGTCTACGACGAGTACTTTAGCTCGTACGAGAAGCAGTGGCGAAGCGGAGAGGGTGTGCGGGAGACGACCTGAGAGGTGAGGTAGATGCCCCTGACTAAGGAGGTGCTCGCGGAAGCGATAAGCAAAGCCCTCGACCTGGGCGCGGGCAGGAACTTTAGGCAGAGCGTCGAGCTGCTGTTCACGTTCGCGGGCTTCGACAGAAAGGCTCCCGAGATTAGGTTCAGAGACACCGTCTTCCTCCCGAAGGGTCTGGGCAGAGCCGCTAGAATACTCGTGGTGGCCGATGGAGATATGAGGTTGGCCGCTCAGAGGCTCGGCCTAGACGCTCTGGGAACGGACCAGCTGAGGAACCTGAGCAAGCGCGAGGTGAGGAGGATCGCGAGAAGCTACGACTGGTTCCTGGTGGCCACTGAGGCCATGTCCCTAACCGGAAGGGTCTTGGGACCGGCCCTCGGTCCGAGGGGCAAGGCTCCCACCCCGGTCCCGCCCCAGGCGAACCTGGAGCTGCTGGTCAAGCAGTACAGCAACAGCACCCGGCTCAGGAATAAGGAGCAGAACTGGGTCGGGTGTAGGATAGGGGTGGAGGGCATGCCGGTCGAAGACCTCGCCGAGAACGCCATGGCCGTGGTAGAGTTCGTGAGGAACAAGATCAAGAAGCCTCTGGAGGGGACTACCAGGATCTACGTCAAGACCACGATGGGCCCGCCCGTAGAGGTGTTGTACGCATGAAGGCGAAAACCCGAGCTCAGCTCGCCAGGCTGGCAGCGGAGGCGGCCAGGGAGAAGAGAGAAGAGAGAGTGAGGAAGTCCATCAGTCTAAAGAGCAGGGTCGTCGAGGAGATAAAGGAGCTGCTGAGGAGGTATAGGGTTCTGGCCGTCGTCTCCGTGGACGAGACGCCGACCGCCGAGTCGCGAAAGATCTTCGACAAGGTATCCAACTACGGAGCGGTCATCAGACTCTACAAGAATAGCCTGGTCCTGAAAGCCCTCGAGGAGATAGGAGCTAAGAACCTCGACGGGGTCTCTAGACACCTCACCGGCTCCAACGTCTTCATATTCACAAACATGAACCCCTTCGAGCTCGCGAGGCTCCTCGAGGAGCTGGTCGAACACAGGTACGCTAAGCCCGGAGACGCAGTCGACTTCGACGTTGAGCTAACCCCCGGTCCGACGGACATCAAGCCGGGCCCCTCGCTAAGCCTGTTCGGCAAGCTGAAGATACCGACCCAGGTCAGAGAGGGTGTGGTATGGATAGCCAAGGACGTCAGGGTGCTCAAGGCGGGCGACAAGGTGTCCCCGGAGCTGTGCTCTCTCCTCAGGAAGCTGGGGATACCCATTATACCGGTCAGGCTCCAGCTCAAGGCGGTCTACGAGGACGGTCTCGTCTACCTGCCCGAGAACCTGAAGATAGACCTCGAGGAGATCGGCAGGAGCCTCGCTGCCGCCGTCAGCGCGTCGAAAGCTCTGGCTCTGGAGCTTGCTCTCCCCATACCCGAGGTAGTGCCAGAGCTAGTCCTGAGAGCCCATAGAGCGTCGGTAGAGCTGGCCGCTGCGATAGGGTATGCGGCTCCGGAGGTAGCGCGGGAGCTCCTCGTGAGGGCGACGTTCCAGGCCCTCGCGCTAGCCCAGGCTCTCTCCGGCAAGGTCGACCTGGGGATCCCGGTCAGCGCTCCGCAGACCAGGGCTGAAGGACTAAAACCGAAGGAGGAAGAGGAGGAGAAGCCGGAGAAGGAGGAGGTCGGCGAAGAAGAGATAGCCGAGGGCATAGCCTCTCTCTTCGGCTAGCACTCGCGCGTTCCTTCCCCGCTCTCCTCCGGGACTTCGCCAAGCTTTATAACATTAGTGAGCGAGACATGCGAGGGTTTGTAGTGGGCTCTAGGCCTTTTGGGAGAGGCCTCGCGAAGGTCTTGTCTCTCGCGCTAATAGCCTCGGTAACATTGGCCTCGGTCCTCTACCTCCAGCTGAGGGAGACCTCGGCTAGTCTGAGCGGGTGCCGTGAAGCCCTCTACAACGCCAGGAGCGAGCTGGAGTCCTTGGGACTCTACGCCCGGGGCCTCTACGCGAACTGCACTAGGGTGTTCGAGTTCGCGGAGTCCCTCTTGGTGAACTACACGAACCTCGTGGAGGCGTACAACGCGCTCTTGCACGAGCACGAGTCGGCGCTGCTCGCTCTGGGAAGGTGCCAGGAGCTCTACGAGGAGCTCCGCAGTGCGCACGTAGAGCTCAAAGCTATGTACGACAACGCAACCAAGCAGCTGGAAGTCCTTGGAGAGCTCATTGCGCTGGTCAAGCTGCTGAGGTCTCACTACCTGGCGGGCCACGTCCTAGACCTCTATAGAGTCAACGGGTCGCTAACCCGGATCCTGAGCAACTCTACCCATGCTCTGAGGCTCCACAGAAGCTGGAACACCACGCTCTTGGCCAGAGTGCCCACACCGATACCGGGGTACCTGTTAATCAACTACGTTGCCGCCATCGAGATCGAGGGTGCTGCCGCTAGCGAGAGCGAGGCCGAGATCTGTCTGGAGGTCTCCGCTACCAACACGTACATAGTCCCGGGCCTCTACACAGCGGAGGACAAGTACTTCCACGCTGTGAACTGCACGAGGGCTATCTGCCAGGCAGCCGGGGACGGGCTCCTTGTCTGCTCAGTCAATGTGGGAGTCATTGTCCCCGTCTTTCCGCACAACACTGCCCTGAGCGTCAGCCCCCTCCTGAGGCTCGGGCGGCAGCAGTACAATCTACACGGCTGTCTCCTAGGCTATGTGCCGGACCCCGTCCTCTGTCGGCTCCTGCGGTATGGCTATTACCACGTCAGGTACTTCATGCTCGTAATAGAGTCTTGAAACGCGCCGAAGAGGCCCTACGGTAGCGCTCCCAGGACCGCGGTCAGCAGTGAGGAGACGAAGTACGAGAGTACCGGGATCGAGATCACCGCGTCGTAGAGCCCGAGTCCCCCGATGGTCAGAGTCCTCGCGCCGTTCAGCAGAGCCCACTTGACCGTCAGCACGTCGCAGCCCACGATAGCTGCCAGAAAGCTCAGTAGAGCCGAGAGGACGAGCGACCCGTCCTCCCCGATCACCAGCCAGACGAGGAGGCTGGTCAGGACGGTGTACGCCAGGGCTCTGGGGACGAAGACGCTGACGCCCACCGACCTGACGTAGGTCGACAGGCTCCTGTAGAACAGGACTGAGAGAGCGAAGGTCGCCAGCAGCACGGCTACCCTGGAGTAGTCTAGCCGAAGCGGTGGGACGAACGCGAGAGCGGCGATGAGGGTGGCAGCGTACAGCAGGGTACTCGCGGAGAGAAAGATCCTCAAGCCCCCCTCGCCCCGCACTCTGACCCTGACCACCGCTGAGGCCCCGTCCCAGTCGAGCAGGTCGAGGAAGAGCTCGCTGGCTTCTTCCATCGCAAGGGTCGCGACCGGCACGCGGAACCTGTACGAGACCCTGAGCGCTAGCAGCATGGCGAAGCCTGCGAGGGCCCTCCAGACGTCGAGCTGGCCGAGAACCAGACTCGCGAAGCTGAGCGTCCAGTAGCACGCCGAGACGTCTACCGCAGTTGCGAAGGCCTTCTTCGCGCTCACGGAAGCTTCTCTATGGCGTAGATCCTTAAAAGGTCTCCGACACAACTTGCGGAAGCGGTGGGGTTCCGGGGTTATGCCGACATGGATTTGAGCAGTAGCCTAGCCATCTCTTCATCGAAGCCTACGACCAGGCACTCTACCCTGCTCACCTCTCTCAACGTGATAGTTGCGGCGCTAGTCCCATCGCACAGATAAGCCCCGGCGCCGAGGCCGCTCGCTATGGCCAGCGACGGAGCTACGTCTACGTTCCTCAGCTTCGCTCTAGCGTCTATGAAGCCCATGGCCATACCGAGAGATACGTACACTATATCCAGGGAGGCGCTGCCGAGAGACCTCAGTCTCGGTCTCGACTTCGTGGCCCTAGCGAACCTCGCGTAGGGTTCGAAGGACTCCGGGCTCTCGAAGTAGCCCAGCAGTATATCACTTGGCCTCTCCCTTCTCCTGGCGGCGACGCCGATAGCCCTAAACCCGCTGCGTCCGTCGTAGAGGTAGAGCGCGTCCCTGAAGACCTCGGCGACGACTGCTGCCTCGATGTCCTTCGCGCTCACGCGATCTGTGTTCCTGGCGATCCCTATGCTCACGGACGCTATTGGTAGCCCGGCATCGAAGTTGAGACTCCCGTCGACGGGATCCACCACGGCTAACCAGGGACCCTCCCCCAGATAGCCCCTCTCCTCGGTCACCAGCCTGACCTCCCCCAGATAGCCCCTGAGAGTCCTAGCGATTATCTCCTCGGCGACGACGTCGAACTCTCTAGAGACGTCACCGCCCACTCCCGGGCCGAGGGGCCTCCTGCTGACGTAGGCGGACCTCAGGTACATGACCGCTCTGGTCGCCGCGGCGACCAGGGCCTCCTCTAGCAGCCCGCGGTGGGCCTCCGCCACGCCTCCTCACCGCGCTCCGGAGCCCGAGAGCCTTCCACCACCGCACTTCACGCCCCTGCCCACGCCCACGTACGTAGTGTCGCAGCACTCCGTCACGGCCATGACATCCCTAGCGTCAACTATGACTAGTCCCGGCCTCGAAGAGAGCTTGGCCAGTCCACAGGGATCGAGGCTTCTGTAGACCTCGTGGTCCGTGGCCACCACGACCGCGTCGCTGCCCCTCACAGCCTCGGCCAGGTCGCTGACGAGCCTCACTCCCATGGACTCGAGCTGCGGGTCTCCCCCTATTAGGGGGTCGTGGACTATCACCTCGAAGCCCAGGCGCGCGAGCTCCCCGGCTATGCGGTAGGTCGGAGAGAGCGTAGGTATGGGGACGTTCCCCCTGTACGCTAGCCCCAGGACGGCCACTTTAGCGCGCTTCCGAGCCCTCCCGCTCAGCTCTCGGAGGAGGAGCCCGACGACCTCCAGCGGCTGGAGCTCGTTGATGAGCCTAGCGTGCTCGACGAGCTCTAGGCTCACCCCTCGGAGGCACCCGAGCCAGCTCAGGAGCTTCGGGTAGACCGGTATGCAGTGCCCCCCGACGCCGGCACCCGGTCTGTGGATGTGCGAGTAGGGCTGGGTGTTGGCTATACCGGCGACCTCGGTAAAGTCCACGCCGAGAGCTCTGGCCAGTCTCGCCAGCTCGTTCGCGAGCGCTATGTTGACGTCCCTATACACCCCTTCGGCCAGCTTAGCGAACTCCGCCACGCGGGGACTCGACGCCTTCAAGATCCCAGCTCTAGCTATGCCGCTGTAGAGGGCCTCCGCTAGAGCCAGAGACCTCGGCCCTACGCCGGCCACCACCTTGGGGTACCTGACCTCTATGTCCTCGACGGCCCTACCGACCAGCACCCTCTCGGGGCTGTAGATCAGCGCGAAGTCTGCGTCGGCTCTGAGCCCGGAGAGCTCCTCGAGCATGGGCCTGACCCTCTCCTCGGTCGTCAGCGGAGGTAGAGAGGTCTCGACAACGACGGCGTAGCCCCTCCTCATGTTCTTTCCCACGGTCGTCACGGCGCTGTCCAGAGCCCCGAAGTCGGGACCCCCGGGTCCGTAAAGCAGTGGCACTACTATGTCGGCCACGTGGGAGCTCCTAACGGCAGCGGCTCCGTCAGTGCTCGCGCGGAAGAAGCCCCTCCGCAGGGAGTCCCCGATGGTCTCCACGACCACCCTCTCCGGGTGCGACACGTCGCCCGAGGCTATGCGCTTCACCTTAGCCTCGTCCACGTCCACCCCGATGACCCTGGCCCCTGCCCTCAGCCAGACCGACGCTACCGCGAGCCCCACGCCGCCGAGGCCGAACACGGCTATCGTAAGCCTGCCGGTCCGGAGAGCCTCCCCTACCTGCTCCTTGGTGAGCTCCAGGAGGTTCACGTCTCCGAGCGGCGTCTCGCTCAACGCGAGGCACCGGCTACGGCTCTACGGTGTAGTAGACCCTTCTCTTCTTCTTCCCCCTGTTCTCGACTTTCAGCAGCCTCACCGTGCCTATCTCGGACGTGTTCCTGACGTGCGGCCCCCCGTCGGCCTGGAGGTCTACCCCGGGTATCTCGACTATCCTCAGGTAGGGAGCTTGGGGCAGGGACTTGAGGGCCAGCTTCGTTATCCCGGGGATCCTGAGGGCCTCCTCCTCCGGCAGCCAGTATATCTTGACCTCCAAGCCCTGCCTGACGACCTCGTTGACCTTCTCGATGGCCCTCTCGAAGAGCTCCCTCTCGAAAGCCTCGAGGTCGAAGTCGTCTCGGGCGTAGTCGGGGTAAACGTGACCGCCGGTGATCAGGGCACCGTAGTCCCTGTACATGATGGCCGAGAGTATGTGAGCGGTGGTGTGGAGCCTCATCAGCCTGTAACGCCTCTCCCAGTCTATGACTCCTCTGACCGCGATGCCCGGCGCGAGCCCGGCGGTCGAGCTCACCACGTGCTTCACCACGTCTCCCTCAATGACTACGTCGACGACCTCGTGTACCGCGTCTCCGCGTACGAGGACTCCGAGGTCCTTGTCGACGCCTCCACTGGTCGGGTGGAAGGCCGTCCTGTCCAGCACGACGTAGTTGTCGGCCACCTCGACGACCACTGCCTCGAACTCCCTCAGGTAGCTATCCTTCTGGTAGAGCAGCTCCGTCGGCACCGTCACACCGCGCTAACTATCGAGCCAGCACATTTATGGGTATATCAGCAGTCCCTAGCGCTACACGGTATCGCGAAGGCCGCCAGCGTGTCCGGTGTGGAGTGCTCCACCATCGCCTCCAGAGGCCGCCGAGGTCGGGCAGAACGCGCGATCGCCAAACGGTAGCTATGTTTCCAGACAGGGCAGACCCCCTTGGGGGAGACCGCGCGTAGCACCACCCCTCCTTCAAGCCCGCGGGTACTGGAAGGTGCGAATAGATGGAGCTCGGTACGCGGAAAATGCTACCCGCGGTTCGACCTCACCTAGTCTCCCCTGACTCGGTGCGGCTAGGTCGAGGGTCTTCGCACTCTTTTTCAACGAACCACTTCGCGAGCCTGAGCCACAAGTAGAGGGCCCCGACAGCGGTCAGCCCTACGACGGCTAGCGAGAGCACCGACGAGCCTAGCCCGGTGAGGTGCTTCTCCAGAGAGGCTCCTAGTGAGTGCGCCACTACTATCAGCGGAGGTAGGGCAGCCACTGCGAGAACTCCGTAGAGAGTCAGGGTCAGCGGAACCCTGATGTCACTCCACCTCCGAGCTTCACCTCCTCCTCAGGACATATATGTTCCTCGTCAGCGAGCCGTGAACCCAACTTCGGTGCACCTCGACGAGCTCGAAGTCCAGCTCGCTGACGACCCTGTTTACGTGCTCCTCGAGCTCGCTGCTCTGAGCGAACACCAGGTAGGACCCCCTCCTCAGAACGCTCTCGGAGTTCTCCAGCAGGCACCTCACAAGGTCTCCGACGCCCGCTCCGAGGGGCTTGGACTGCCTCCCGTACGGCATATCGGTGCCTATGGCATCGACCCTGTGGACGGGCATCCTACACGCGTCGGCCAGGAGGACGTCCGGGGGGCAGCCGTAATCCTCCAGGTTCCTCAAAGCCCCCTCGACGCTCCTCTCGCTTATGTCGCTCCCGACGTACCTGAGGCCCATGGAGCAGGCCTCGAGTAGGAAGCCCCCCACTCCGCAGAAGGGGTCGTAGAACACCGTACCCCGCCTGACGCTCGCTCTGCTAAGGTTGACGAAGAGGCGCGAGACGTCCGGGTTGAGGGAGCCGGGCATGTACACCGGCCTCCTATGAGCCCACCTCCCGAAGAAGTCCTTCAGCCTGATCTCGTAGTCTCTCAGCCCCACGACCGCTACCTCCCGAGAGAGGATCACGTCCAGAGACGTCTCAGCCTCCCTAGAAGGCTTGAGCCCGCTCTCCCTGAGGAACCCCATGATGCTCTCGTAGACTCTCTCTTTCTCCATTCCCCCCAGATGTCGGTACTCTACCCTCGCCGACTCTACTCCCAGCTGCCGCAGCTTCTCCACGGCCTCCGCGACCCCGTCCCTAACGTCCTCCAGACGACCCAGCCACAGCACCCTGCCGACCCTCCTGGAGTAGGCCGACCTGAGCCTGAGGAACTCTGTGAGCTCCGGATCCGCGTAGAGCACCAGGAGCTGGTCTAGCTCGAGCACCACCCTCGCGTCGATGCCCTCGGCTTCGGCTATGGCTGCTACCTCGGCACCGGGCAGGGTTCTGTGAGCCCCGGAGAGGTAGACGTAGATCAGCTTCCCGCTCATCCGCGCGAGACCCGCCGGTCGAGAGCTCCGCGCTTTCGGAGATCGGAGATTCTGCTCACTCCACGATCCCCCTCTCCTTGAGCTCGCCGGCCAGGTACGGGACTACGTCGAGATAGACCACGCCGCTGAACGCCTTGGAGACGGTCTGCAGAGCGTAGACCCTCCGCACCCCGGATTTCATCAACCTCTCGAGAGCGTCCCCGATGAGGAGCGCGTGCGAAGCTGCCACCACGGTTTCGATGCCTCTGCTGGAGAGGCTGGACGCTATCCCCGCGACCGTCCCGCCGGTGCTAATGATGTCGTCGACCACCACGGCTAGCCCGCTCACGCTGCCTAGGGCGTCGAGCGAGTGTTTCACCTGGCCCGTCGTTCTGTCACGGAACTTCCAGACTACTACGTACCCGCAGCCCAGGCGTCTGGCTAGAGACGAAGCCCTGGCTTCCGCCCCCTGGTCCGGGGCTATCACTGTCATCTCCCTCCCTCCGTACTCTCTCGATATGGCTTCCGCAAAGACATCTCCCGGGAGTATGTTGACGTAGCTAGCGCCGCCCAGGAGCTCTCTGACGGCGTGCGGGTTGTGGGCATCGATGGTTATCAGAGTCCTGACTCCCTGGGCGGTCAGGGTCCTGATTATGGACCGCAAGCTCACGGCTTCCCCTTCTAGGAACTCCCTGTCCTGGCGAGCATAGGCCAGGTAGGTGAGCAGGAGGGTCGGCTCGTTCCCGTAGCGGTCTAGAAGCTCGAGGGCCAGTAGAAGCTCCAGCAGGCGGTCGTTCTGCGCGGGGTACATGGACTGCACGAGTAGCACTTTCTCCTTCTCTACCCTCCGCATTAGCCTCAGGTACACCTCATCGTCCGGGAACCTCTTGGTGAACACCGGTACGTGCTCCAGGCCTAGGTGGCGGGCTATCCCGAGACCTATCCCCGGATCTCCCGGCAGGCTTACTACCTTCACCGAATCCCACCTATTCATTCAACCGCGACGTTTAATATCGAGAGTATTCGCGAGCTCTGAGGCCGCTCCTTCCAGCGCGGAGCTTTGGGTGGTCAGCGCTCTCTGGAGGATAGAAGTGCTTCGGAGCCTCTAGGTGCTTGGACTGAAAGCAGCTAGCTCGACGGTACTGGACAACTGGACGCCGGCCGCTCGGCTGCTCGATTGGAGACCTCGACATGCCGGCGCCCAGGTGCCACTCCAAAGCTCCGCATGGTCGCTCGGGGATACGCGTCTCAAGGGTCACGTGTTTTATGGTCTAGAGGTACTACAGCAGAGCTATAGGACTAGGTATGCTGTCCTACCGCCACGTATGCCTGAACGGCGCGAGCGAGTGCGACGACGACACCCTCCTGGGAAGTCCGAGAGTCCGCGACGCCGTAGACGGGCTACTGGAGGAGTTCTCCGAGTTCTTCAGAAGGGTCACCGGGTCGTCCCTCTGGGTCCTGCAGAGGTCCTGGGCCCGGAGGATGCTAGCCGGAGAGTCCTTCGCTCTCATAGCCCCTACCGGAGTGGGCAAGTCCACCCTGCTCCAGGTCTACGGGCTCCACAGGGCCCTGGCCGGCGAGGTCGTCCTGTACGTAGTCCCCACCAGGTCCCTGGTGCAGCAGGTCACAGAGAGGCTGAGAGCTCTCGGCGGGGGTACTGGGGTCGAGGTGCGGAACGACCTAGCCCTCCTCCGCGCTGGGGTGAGCGTTGTTACGCACATGCTGCTATTCAGGGAGCGGAAGGCTCTGGAGCTGGCGAGCGTCAGCACGGTGATAGTGGACGACTTCGACGCCCTCCTGAAGAGCTCCTCTCTTCTCAGCTCGATCCTCCTCGCGCTGGGCTTCGCCCCGGAGGACGTAGAGGTCGCGAGGAACCTCGTCAAGCTGAAGCGCTCAGCCTCGATCCTGAAGCGCGCGAGCCCGGAGCACTACAGACAGGTGACCAAGTCCATCGAGGAGCTCGAGGCACGCCTCGCGAACAGCATAGGTGGCAGGAGGGTGGGCCAGCTCCTGATCGCCTCCGCGACGGGGAGGGGCAGGAGGGAGAGGGTCAGAGTCTTGGCCCAGCTCCTGAACTTCGAGATCGGGAGCATAGTCGACTACCTGAGGAACGTTCGCGAGTTCTCGGCGCCGCTCGACGGGGTAGATCTTCGCGAGCTCGTGGAGGAGCTGGGGAGGGGGACCCTCGTCTTCGTCTCCCGAGACCTGGGGAGGGGCTACGTGAGGAGGCTCGTGGAGGAGCTGGGGAGCGGCGGCATTAGGGTCGGCACAGCCCACACACCCAGAGCCATCGAGAGGCTCCGCAGGGGAGAGGTCGACGTTCTCGTGGGCGTAGCGACCTACTACGGAGTCCTCACGCGCGGGATAGACGAGCCCACTCTCATAAGGTCTTCGGTGTTCGTGGGGGTTCCGAAGTTCTCGCTCCCCCTCGACGCTTTCCTCTCCAAGACCAGCTACATGCTCCTGACCTTCAGAGCCCTCGCTGCCGACCCCGGTCGAGAGCCCGAGGCGCTCAGGCTCTACGAGTCGCTCTCCAGACTGAGACCATCGGTACTGAAGATCGTAGACCTCTGTCTAGCGGGCTTCGCGCAGCCTAACAGTCCGCACATCGAGGAGCTGGTGAACCGCGCTTCGGAGTTGCGGGACTACCTCAAGAGGCTCGTGAAGTCGAGGACGCCGCCGAGCGGTCGGCTGATGCTGGGGAACGCCGTAGCGAGATACCTGGGCAGCGACGTAGTCGTCGAGATCCCCGACGTCTACACCTACGTTCAGGGCTCCGGGAGGACGAGCAGGCTCTTGAACGGCAGGATGACCGTGGGGGTCTCGGTCTTGCTGTACGAGGACGGGCACATATACGAGGCTTTCCTGAAGAGGCTCAGGAGGCTCTTCGAGAGCGGCTTCAGAGACCTAGAGCCGGACGGCCTCTCCGAGGCCCTGCGGCAGGCCGAGGAGAGCAGGTCGAGCTCCTCCGGCTCCGGCGACACCGTCTCCAGGATAGTGCCCGCGCTGCTGATAGTGGAGTCCCCGACCAAGGCCAAGACCATCGCGAGGATGTTCGGCGGCGGTGGGAAGAGGTATCTCGGCGGCGTGGTAGCTTACGAGGCAGTCATCCCGGTCGGCCAGACGTACTACGTCTCGACCATCGTGCCGAGCCTGGGGCACGTCTTCGACCTGGCGACCGACACCGGCATCTACGGAGTCGAGGTAGACGGAGACGGCAACGTGAGGCCCGTTTACACGTCCCTGAAGAGGTGCCGCGAGTGCGGACACCAGTTCACGGACGAGCTGGGCACGTGCCCCAGGTGTGGGTCTCCGAGAGTCTACGACAGCGTTAGGACTATCAACGTGATGAGGAAGCTAGCCAAGGAGTCCTCCATCGTCGTCATCGCTACAGACGCCGACGAAGAGGGGGAGAAGATAGCCTACGACATCTACGTGTCCCTGAGGCCGTACAACGACAACGTAAAGCGCGCCGAGTTCCGCGAGATAACCAGGCACGGCGTCGTCGAGGGGATGTCTTCCCTGAGGGAGGTAGACGCGAGCCTAGTCAAGTCTCAGGTCGTCAGGAGAGTGGACGACAGGCTCGTCGGCTTCGAGCTCAGCAGCGTGCTGAGGGAGCGGCTCGGCGAGCCCAACGTGGGTGGCGGCAGAGTCCAGACGCCGGTCCTCTCGTGGGTCGTGGAGAGGTACGAGGAGTACGCGCGGAGCAGGAAGTTCGTGGTCTCCGCGGAGCTGCCCTACGAGGGTCTCGCGGTGAGGATCTACGCCGACAGCGAGGAGGAGGCGGCAAGGCTCCACGCGGAGCTGGAGAGGGGAGTCGAGGTGGTGCCTCTGAGCGAGGAGGTCGAGGTGGTCCACCCCAAACCCCCCTACACCACCGACACGGCACTAGAGGAGCTCGGCAAGAGCCTCAGGCTCGCGCCGGGGGAGGTCATGAGGGTGCTCCAGGACCTCTACGAGGCGGGCTTCATAACCTACCACAGAACCCCCTCGACGAGGGTCTCGAGTTACGGCATGGAGATAGCGAGGGCGTACCTCAGCTCGGTGGGCCTCCAGCACCTCTTCGCTCCGAGAAGCTGGGGCGAGGGAGGGGCCCACGAGGCCATAAGGCCCACGAGACCCCTGGAGGACGTAGAGTCCGAGTCCCTGCAGCTGGGGCTCTCGCTCACGAGGAAACACTACGAAGCGTACAGGCTCGTGTTCACGAGGTTCGTGGCCAGTCAGATGGCCCCGTCGAAGCTCCTCACCAGGACGTACTCCCTCAGGCTCCTCTCGGGCGAGGAGGTCGCGAGGGTCAGGCTACCCGTGCGGATACTGGAGGAGGGCTTCGCGAGGGTCAGGCCCCCGAAGCTGGTGGGGCTTCCCGACGAGCCCGCGGTGGTGAAGCCCGCGTCCGTGAAGCGCTACCGCGGCTCGCCCGTGGGACTGATGACCACGGCCGAGGCCGTAAGGAGGATGAGGGAGGAGGGGATAGGCAGGCCCTCGACCTACGCTAAGGCCATAGAGAACAACAGGAGGCACGGCTACGCGGTGATAAGCAGGTACAGGCAGTGCCTGGTGCCCACCAAGAAGGGAGTCGAAGTGCTGAGAGTGGTCAGGGAGGTTAGCCCTCAGCTAGCGACGTCCCGGTACACGGCGAGGCTCATGAGATTCGCGGAGAGGGTGGACAGGGACATCCCCTACGAGCTGGCCATCCTGGTGCCCCTCTCATCCCTAGCGGAGATGAGGCTGGGCAGCGCTGCGAGAAGAGCCGCGCTCGAGAGCGACCAGGCGGGCCTCCGGGAATCCTGTGGCGAAGCCCCTTAGTGTTCGACGGTGGATGCTCGTCATCACGAGCGAGCGCCCGAGGGATGCGGCGAACAGCAACTCTCGAGACCCGACGAGGCGGGAGAGCTGTCCACAGGGGGTAGCGAGCCGGGGATCGGAACGAGTCGCAGCACCCGTGCCGGTCGCACTGCTTAGCTGAACCCCACCTTCTTCCTTTTAGCCGAGTCCAGCTAGCGTGCACGGAGAGCCGCTGTTCGGAGCTCCCGGTGGGATGGGATGCCGCTCAGAGCCGGTGGGAGGTACGTCCTAAGGGTCGATGGAAAGGGGAGGGTCACGATACCTCTGCCGCTCAGAGAGTCTTTAGGTATAGAACCCGGGACGGTCGTCGAGCTCACCGTAGACGCCTCCGGGAGAGCTGTCGTGGTGAGACCGGCGACCTCGGGGGTCGTGGCGAGCTATAGGGTGAGCCTGTACGAGAGGAGGAACGTGGTTAGTGCCGTCTCGGCAGTCCTCGAGGAGGGTTCCGACCTGAGGCTCGTGGAGTGCTGGGAGTCCGAGTGCGTGATCGAGGCGTTCGTGATCGACGAGGTAATGGTGGAGAGGATCGCGGAGAGGCTGAGGGCTGCGGGAGTGGAGGTGGTGGAGTACACCTCGAAGTAACTCGAGCGCGCTCGTGAGAGCCCCTGTTGCGATTCCCGGGAAGCGGTAGCGACTGACTTGCGGTAGCCCTCGCAACGCGTTGCCTCGGGTCGGGTCCGGCCCGCACGCCGGATGCGAAGCGCCGCGTCGCGAGAGACCATGCACCTCAGTGAAAGCTCTTCATCTACTGTGCCTCGAACTCCAGCCCGACGCTCCTGAGAGCCTCGACGACCTCTTCGATCCCAACCCTCTTGTCGAACACTATTGTGACTCTCTTCTCTCCGTCGACCTCCAGCTTCATCTTATCGACCGTCACCCTCCCCGAGAGCATGTCCGCCTCGCTCTTCTTCGGAGCTATGTACTCCTTGAGCTTCTTGCGAGCGTACGCGTAGAAGTAGTCGAAGTTCTCGAGGATCCTAATGGAGTCCTCCACGTCTTCGCTCCCACCCCTCCTATCCCTGAGGTACCCCAGGACGCGCAGGGCCTCCTCGAGACCCAGGTCCAGGTATACGTACCCGAACTGCCTGGTCAGCCTGGCCTTGGAGCTCACAAGCCGCACCCACGATACTGAGAAACCCCGCAATTTAGACTCTCGGCGCGGAATCCGCCGGTGCGCGGCCCGGGCGCTCTCCGCTCGCCTAAAGCTTTTCGGCTCCGGCGCGAGAGCTGGAGGGGCGCACACCGCGGTCACCGGGGGCGTCCAGATGGCGTCCGGGAACCGCGAGCCGGCCTCGGCAGTGGAAGGTCGGGAGGCTCCGAGAGTCCTGTTCGAAGAGACTGTGAGGTGCCCGGGGTGCGGGAGCCAGGACATGAGGGTGGTGGCGTACCTCGTGAAGGTGAGGTTCTTCGACGAGGTCGTCCTGGAGTTCGGCGAGTGCCCCGAGTGCGGCTTCGTGCACAGGGACGTCTACCTGGCCAGCTACGGGGAGCCCGCTAGGCTCGAGGTCAGGGTGACCAGGGAGTCTGGCGACTACCTGCTGGTGAAGTCCTCCTCGGCCACGGTGATCGTGCCGGAGCTGGAGATAGAGATAACCCCCGGACCCGCGGCGCAGGGGTACATCACGACGGCCAGGGGAGTGCTCGAGAGGGTGGCCGAGATCCTCTCGGAGGTCTGTCGGGAGAGCGACGAGGGTTGCGCGAAGAAGCTAGAGGAGGTGAGGAGGGCCCTCAGGGGAGAGACCGACTTCACTCTAATAGTGGAAGACCCTCTGGGGAGGAGCGCCGTGGTCAGGCTGCCCTAGAGCCTGGAATAGCTGGGGGGCGCGCCGGCCAAACAGAGCCCGATCCGGGCGAGCCTCTTCGACCAGTGCGGGGCAGTCCGGGGCTCTATGCCCACAGAAGAGGATGTTGGTGGAGAGCCGCGAGCTCCTCAAGGGCTCCCGGGAGCTCGGTCACCCGTGTGGGTTTCCAGTCGATCCCTGGGAGAGGGGTGGGCGATCGGGGGTCGACTGGAGGGTTTATAAGCTCTGGCAAGGAACTCTCCCGGGGGTCGCTAGAGTACCTACAAGGGTTTGAAACTTTCCCCCGCGCCCGCTATATATTCTCGCTTTTCGGTCGCTAGAGTACCTACAAGGGTTTGAAACAGAATAATAACGTAATAATAGCCTGCCAGGACTGGCGTCGCTAGAGTACCTACAAGGGTTTGAAACGCTCTTTGGGAAAGAAGGACGGCCGACCGCATCTGCGGTCGCTAGAGTACCTACAAGGGTTTGAAACTACTCCCAGCCCAGCCTCTCCGCGAGGGCCTTCAGCTCGTCGCTAGACTACCTACAAGGGTTTGAAACAGCGTGGTGTTCGTCACGTTCACATTCAGCGTGACGGGTCCCTAGAGTACCTACAAGGGTTTGAAACCAGAGCATGTCCGGGAGCCAGAACAGGGTCAGGGTAAGTCGCTAGAGTACCTATAAGGGTTTGGAGCACCTTAAGAAGACCGTGAGCGTGTATCCCGCTAAAAACCCGCCGTTGGAGCTCTCGCTACTTGAGCTACTCCTCTTCTTTCTTCTTCTCCTCCTTCTTCTCCTCCTTGGCTCTCGAAGCCGCTATGATGTCGTCTATCCTGAGTATCATGGTGGCGGCCTCCGTCCCCGCCTTCAGGGCGTTCACCTTGACCACGAGGGGCTCTACGACCCCCATCTCCTTGGAGTTCTCCACTCTGCCCGCGAACACGTTGATGCCGTAGTACCTGCCCTCGGGCTGAGCGTGGGCCCTCCTGATCTCGCTGATCTTCTCCACTGGGTCTAGACCGGCGTTCTCCACCAGGGCGGCGACGAGCCCCTCGAGGGCCTTGGCGAACGCCTCCACCGCGAGGGACTCCTTGCCCCCGACCTTGTTAGCGTAGTCTCTGATGTGCCTGGCCAGCTCTATCTCGAACGCGCCGGCTCCGTAGACCACCTTCGGAGTCTTCACCACATCGGCCACGACGCTGAGCGCGTCCCTGAAGACCCTCTCGGCCTCGTCGACAACCCTCTCGAGCCCTCCCCTGATCAGTATGCTGACGGCCTTCGGGTTGCTGGTGCCCTCGATGAACACCATCTTGTCCTCGCCGACCTTCCTCTCCTCCACCAGCTCCGCGTAGCCCAAGTCCTTCTCCGTCAGGTCCTCGATGTTGCTGACTATCCTCCCGCCCGTGGCCCTCTCCAGCTTCTCCATGTCAGACCTCTTCACCCTCCTGACGGCCAGCACGCCCTTCTTGGCCAGGAAGTGCTGGGCCACGTCGTCGATGCCCTTCTGGCAGACGACCACGTTGGCGC
>CALJEN010000005.1 GCA_938073905.1 uncultured Sulfolobales archaeon
TCGTCGGCTACGGGTCTCAGGTAGCCCTTATCGCAGAGGTCCTTGTAGAGAGCGTAGCCGCCGATGAAGAATACGTCCGCTTTGCCCTCCTCCGCGTAGATGGGCCACTTCGCCACGTCCTCCTTCAGGAACACCACGTCCTTTATTCCGTACTCGGAGGCTATGCTGCTCTCCAGGAACCTTCTGCGCAGAGCCTCTCCCTCGTCCGGCGCGAGCCTGGTGACGACCGTGAGGACGACCTCCCTCGGGGGCTGAACGGCGGTCGGTTGACCCATGCGCGTTAGGACCAGGTGCGCGGCGAACGCTCCTACCAGCAGGGCGGGGATCAGTAGGACCACGAGGCGGAACGCTCTCACTCGGGACCACCCCGCTGAAGGCCCGGCGGATGTTTTAAGAGTTGCTGAACGTTCAGCAGAATTTGCCGAGGGGTCTGCCGTCGGGGCCTTCGGTTGCGAGCGGCGCCGAACCGGCTCTCACTATCGCTACAGATAGCCGACGGCGTAGACCACCGCGGCACCCGCGCTTGTCACCGCGGCCACCAGCGCCCCGGAGGCTGGTCTTCCGAGTTTGCCAGAGACTAGCACAGCGACGACGTATGCGAGCATTAGCAGAGCTCCCAGCGCCCCGTGCACAACCACGTTGGCCATCATGGTGATCGCACCCACCAGCACTCCGACCCTCCACAGGACCCTCTCAAGGGTCTCCAGGCTCAGCGCTCTCCACAGCCCCGGGTGGACGATAACTATCAGCCTACGAACGAGCACCGCGCCCACGAGCGCGTGTAGCGTCAGAGCGATGAGTGTTGCCAGCGGCACGGCCTCGAGAGGCGACAGGTGGAGAGCGGCCCCCAGGGCTACATAGGCTACCGGGACCGACGAGCAGAGCAGAGCCAGAGCGACCCACGTGTGCTTGAGCTTCACCAAGATAGCCCTCCTCCCCCAGCTCGGGCTGGCGAGGGCCGTCCTGACCAGGGGGTACAGCACTATGGTCAGGGAGGAGAGGACCGTCGGACCCGTTCTCCCCGCGGACGCGTAGTACGCTGCCAGGAGGGCCGCGGCGATCGAGACGAGGTCGCGCCGCGCTACGCGGGTGAGCAGGAGAGATAGGGGCGCTACGGCTAGGTAGAGCGCGTACTCCTCTACCTCCACCTCCTGGTCCCCCCGATCGGTTTTACGAGTAAGCTCTCCTCGAGAAACTCGAGGGTTCCCCCCGTCCGCTCGAGCAGGTCGGAAGCCACTCTGTATATCCTCTTCAGTTCTTCCCTATCTACGTAGAGCTCGTAGTCAAACCTAGGCACAACGACCCTGAGCCTACCCCCGTACATCGTGGCGAGTTCGAGGAACTTCGCCGGGTTCTCGGCAGCTAGCGAGACCGGGTTTGTGATGAGGAGGGCCGCAGCGTAGTCACTAGTTGACCTCCCCATGTAAATGGGAGCGCTAGCGAACAAGTCCACGCGCGGTGCGCAGCGGCAGTACGGCTCTATGTATGAAAACACGTCGGCCAGGGCTCTCGCGAGGTCCTCGGTGGCCCCCCTCACCACCTTTATCCCCTCGCCACAGCAAACGGCCAGGTCGAGGGGGACGCCGTACCTCGCCAGCTCGTGGACTACCGACCGCAGAGTCCTCAACTCCACGGAGGCCAGGGTGTTCGGGGGCTCCCCCAGAGTCCAGTCCCATGCTTTGACGTCCAGCATCGCGAGGACCCTCGCAGTAACCTCTCCGAAGTCCTCCCTGACGTAAACTCTCCCGGTCCGCGCGTAGGCCTTCCAGACTATCTTCCTGCGATCGTCCCCGGGAACGTACTCCCTAAGGTCTGCTAGGTCGTACATACCCCCCGTGGCTTTGCCCCGAATCACTAGACCCCAGAGCCTCTCGAGGCTCCTCAGGGAAGTCTTTGCCCCGCCGTAGTACGGCAGAGCCGTGATCGTGGTAGTGCTAGAGACGGTTCCCCGAGTCATGAAGAACCCTAGAGGGCCGTAGACGCGCACCTCCAGGCTCCTCAGGGTGTAGGTGCCGGGTAGCATAGGTTTTACCGAATAAGAGAATGCAGCTATGGAGCCCTTGGGGAGCACCATCGACGCCTCCGGCCTACTCCTCGGTACGAGAGGCTCCGGTGGATGGTCCACTACCTCAGCCAGCGGTACGTCTCTACCGCTGAGGTTTTCGACGAGCACTCGGATCTTGACGTCCTCGAGCTCCGTTACTATCCTCGGGCTCTCGCGGGTTATCGCGATCCTCCCGGTGAGACCCTCGAGCTCCGACGCCCGGAGGTAGTCGTAGTAGACGAGCAGGACCAGTGACAGCGCCAGGGATACCACTACCACGTTCTCGGTCTTGAAGCCTAGGAGCAGTAGTGCCAGCACCGCGAGGACAGCCGAGAATCCTCTGAGCGTTAGCCTCAGGGGACCTCCACCCTCTCTAGCACGTCGATGACCACGTTCTCGGTCCTCACACCGGAGATCCTGGCCTCCGTCCTCAAGACTATCCTGTGCGCTAGCGCTGGGTAGGCCACGTACTTCACGTCGTCGGGGGTCACGTAGTCTCTACCCCTCATTATGGCTACGGCCTTGGAGAGCAGGTATATAGCTATCGCGCCCCTCGGCGACGCTCCTAGCCTGACCATGGGGTGCTCCCTGGTGGCCTGGACTATCGCCGAGATGTACTTCTTTATGTTCTGGTCAACGAGTACGCCCCTCACGATCTCGATGAGAGCTAGCACCTCATCGAGTCCGAGGACCGGCTTCACGGGCTCCGACATGATGTCGTAGTACCTGTCGAGGATGGAGACGGTCTCGCTCGCGGAGGGGTATCCTATCTCCACCTTGGCCAGGAACCTGTCGATCTGCGCCTCAGACATGGGAAACGTGCCCTCAGTCTCGATGGGGTTCATAGTTGCTATCACGAGGAAGGGTCTCGGCAGGCCGTAGGTTACCCCCTCAACGGTCACCTGCCTTTCCTGCATGGCCTCTAGGAGGGCCGCCTGCGTCTTGGGCGGAGCTCTGTTGACCTCGTCGACGAAGAGTATGTTCGTGAACACGGGGCCCTTCCTGAAGCTGAATTCCGAGGTCCTGGGGTTGTAGACCATCACCCCTATGATGTCGGAGGGGAGCATGTCCGGCGTGGACTGAATCCTCCTGAACTCGAGGCCGAGAGCGCCGGCGACGGTCTTCGCGAGCAAGGTCTTCGCGACCCCTGGAACCCCCTCCAGGAGCACGTGACCCTCGGACAGCAGTGTCGCGAGGATGAGCTCTATCTCCCTCCTCTTCCCCACGACCTTCTTCTCGACCTCGGCTACGACCCTCCTCACGGCGTCGGAGAGGGCTCTCGTCTTATCCTCCAAGCTTCCTCACCCACTCCTCCCAGATGCGGACCGAGCTTTTGAACGATAAGCTCACCGAGGGCTCCCCCCTCTTTCTCCTCCTGTACTTGTACCCCGATACGCGAGACTGCAGCTCGGTCAGCGCCTCTAGAGATCTCGGGGAGGCTACGGCAAGGATCAGCACTCCGGCCACCACGACCCTGACGGCGTCAACCGGGGAGTCTCCGAGCAGAACGTAGCTGGCGAACCTGCCCACGTAGTACGGGACCTTCGCGAGCACCTGGGGAGAGAACACGGCCACGGAGCCTCTCCGCCCGCCCTCGTAGAAGACGACGGTATCCCGGTCTAGCAGGGCTAGAGCGAGCAGCAGCTGGACTTGCCTGTACCCAGACCTCATGAGCTCGTTGATGAAGATGCTGGAGTCTCCGACGACCACTACACTGCCCCTCCCGAGGGTGACCGCCGCGGCCACCGGTACGCCGTCCACCCAGCAGACTGGAGTTCCCCCCTCGATCCTCCTGTATACGTTGAAGACGGCCGGGTATCTGTGAGAGCCCAGGTGGCACTCGCCGGTGGATATGCCATCGTGCAGGGGTCCGACGCTCACGCCGATCCTCGCGAGGAGGGGTCCCGGGGTCTCGTACTCGTCCAGCACGACCAGCTTACCTCCTCTCTCGACCCACCTCAGGGCCTGGAGGACCTCCCGCTCCGACGGAAGGAAGTCCGGACCGGATAAGACCAGGACGGAGGAGCTCGGGTCATACTGCCAGAGGTCGTCGAGGCTCGCTACCACCTTGACCCTCCTGTAGACGGTCGCTATCGATACGAGCTCCGAGAACCCTCCGTCGCCTCTGTTGTAGATGGAGGGCGGGTCTCCGACTAGGGACTGGAACAGGGGTATCTGCGCTGTCGAGAGGAGGACGAGCCAGAGGGCGATGAGGGACAGCACCGGTACTCTAGCCGGAGTCATCGAGCCTCGCCAGGACCCTCTCGCTCTCCGGTCCCGCCTCCTTAGACCCGTAGACCACGTCCTCGTAGAGCTTGGCGAACTCCTCGAGCTCCCGCCTGCTCGATCTCGCGGCCAGCTCCCTGGGGGTGCACCTCCTGCATCCCAGAGCCTCCCTGAGCCTCAGGTAGTACCTCCTCAGGACGAGCTTCATCCCAGCGTAAGTATACTCGATGGACTCTCCGTGGACAGTCTCGGACTGCCTCCTCGCAAGGGCTAGATATCTCGCGAACGTGGTGACCTCCCTGCCGTACCACATGGTTAGCAGCAGGAGGAGAGCCATGGTCACCAGCGCCCCCGCGGCCAGCGCTCCCAGGGGGGCTGCCAGCGGCTCGAACAGGGTTAAGACTTGTCGCACGGATGACGGGAAGGTTCTGTTGACTGCTCCACTAAGGTTCACCGCCTCGGGCGCGGTGACGTTCATCCCGGCGTCCGGCAGGGGGAGGTACCTCGGGATCTCCGACATCCTATCCGCGTCCTGTTCACGAGGGCGTTAAAAAGCTACGAACGCTCGGCATCGGGGCGGGCGCCTCCGGGTCTCTCGCTCAACACCTCTACGCAGTACTTCCCCTCGCCAGCGCATACCTCGACGGCGTCCACCTCGGCCACGCGTTCCCTAAGCCTCTCCAGGAGATACCGCGCCAGGTACTCCATGGAGAGGTCTTCGACTCCCAGCACTTCGTTCAGGTATCTGTGGTCCAAGCCCTCCAAGACCCTTCTGAGGGCCGACTCCAGGACCTCTAGGTCTACCGCCACGTTCCCCCCGCCGAGGGTCTCCGCCGTAGCGCAGACCCTCGCCCTGAAGTCGTGGCCGTGGAGGTGCCTCCCGACGCCCCCGTGCGACCCTATGCTATGAGCGGCGCTGAACACCTCGGCTACGCACACCCTGTACCTCATGCGGTCACCACCGAAGCCCTTGGCCGGAGCGTATTAAGGTGTCCACCGACCCTACGTGAGGTCACCGCACGCGCAGAAGATCTCGTGGAGCACCTTGTAGAGGTCCTCCAGCCCCTCACCGGTCACCGAGGAGACCGCTATCAGCCTCCCCGACTTCAGGTACCTCTTGGCGACGCCCATGGCCTCCGAGAGCATCTCCGACAGAGCGCCCAGACCGCTCTCGCTCAGGCGCTTCACCACCTCGTCGACCTCCAGGTGCAGACTGGGAGAGACCGGGCCCCCGCGGATGCCGGCGGCGTCTGCCTTGCTGAGCACGGGCACCACAGGGACCTCTAGCCTCAGCTGGGTGACCGTCGCCAGCAGGATAGAGATGGCCGCGCTGGCCCCGCGGGTGCCGAGAGTCGAGTCTAGGAGAAAGACCCCTATGGGGGACGAGACCTCCCTCACCGCCCGAAACAGCTTGACTCCGGAGGGCCTGAAGAGCAGTATCTCCATCTGACCCGGTGTATCGACTAGGAGGCAGTCCCCCCGCAGCTTCTCGAGGGCCTCGCGCAGCTCTTCCTCCCTCTCGGCCAGGACCTCGACAGCTCTGACTATGGCAGCGTTGGGGCCCAGTCCCTCCCTCTCCACGACGTCGCGCGCCCTGACTAGTGCCCTGGAGTCGAACGAAGGCTCGTAGGACAGGGACTCGACCGAGGGGTCTAGGTTTACGTAGTCCACGGCGATCTCGAGCTCCCGCTCGAGCCACCTGCCGAAGGCCCACGTCAGAAGAGTCTTCCCAGACCCAGCGGGACCCACGAAGACTACCGAGAGCTTCGGCATAAACCCCTACTGCGCAGACCGCGACGGCTAGGTAGGCATGAAGTCCTCGGGTCTCGGAGGCTCTGGTGGTAGACCCTTCCTAGTCCTTATGGACCTGACGACCGTCGGGAGCAGCTGCTCGGGCACGGACAGCCACCTGCTGAACTCGGTGCCCCAGAAGGCTCTCCCCGCCGTCGCGCTCCTGAGCTCGCTGGCCAAGTCCATGGACTCGGCCACCGGGAGCTCGGCCACGATCCTAGCGGAGGTCGGGGTTGTGTAGACCACGTCCAGCACCTTGCCCCTCTTCCGGGAGACCACGCTCACGACGGCGCTCACCAGGTCCGCGGGCACCCTGACGTCGAGCTTCTGGATGGGCTCCAGGAGGGTCGGTCTGGCCAGTAGCATCCCGGCGAATATGGGGTTCCTGGTGGCCGGGTATAGCTGCGCCGGTCCCCTGTGGGCCGGGTCCTCGTGAATGACCGCGTCGTGCAGCACCACCTTGACTCCCCTGACGGGCTCCGCTGCCAGGGGCCCCTCCTTCATGGCCAGTCTGAAGCCCTGTATTATCGTGTCCCTGACCTCCCTGAGGTACTGGACTCCGGCCGTCCTGTCCACGAACACGTTTATGTTCTCGTCTATGGCCCATATCCTCCTGGCCTCGTCGTAGTCCCAGCCGGCCTGGTCCCTCAGGATCCTCGCCCTTTCGCGCGCGTCCATGTCCTCCACCACCACGCCCTGCTGTATCAGCTTGGTGGTCTCCTCGTTGAGGGGCTCAACGCTTATGTAGAGCCTGTTGTGCTTGTTGGGGGACTTGCCCTCTATCACCTGTGAGGGAGCTCTGCAGGCCTCTCTGTAGACCACCAGGGGCGGTGTGGTGTCCACCTCCACTCCGTAGTTCTCCTTCAGGAACGTCAGGGCTATCTCCAGGTGCAGCGGTCCCATCCCGGAGATCAGGTACTCGCCCGTCTCCTCGTTTATCTTCACCAGTATGTTCGGGTCCTCTATGCTGAGCTTCCTCAGGGCCTCCACGAGCCTCGGCAGGTCGGCGGTCTTCTTCGGCTCCACAGCCATGGTGACGACGGGCTCGGAGACGTACCTCAGCCTCTCGAACGGAGCTACGGAGTCCTTGTAGGCTACCTGGACCACGGTCTCGCCGGCCCTCGCCGCCTCGAGCCCAAGCGTGGCCGCGATGTTGCCGGCCGCCACGCTCTCCACGACCTCCCTGATGGGGCCCATGTAGAGGCTCACCTGGAGGACTCTCTGCTTCGACCTGGACGCGAGGAGCCACGCCTCCTCGCCGGCTCTCAGGGTCCCGGAGAAGACCCTGCCGGTCGCCACGAGGCCTGCGTGCGGGTCGACCCTCATGTCGTTGATTAGGTAGACGAGCGGACCCGAGGGGTCGGCGTTCATCATCGCCTTCCCGACGTCGCTGTCGATAGCCCCCCTCCATATCTTCGGTATCCTGTAGCTCTGGGCCTCCCTGGGGTTCGGGACGAACCTTATGACCGTCTCGAGTATGGCCTCGTGCAGGGGCGCGGCCTTGGCGAGCTCCTCTACTCCCTCCTTCCCCTTCTCGTAGGCTCCCACGATGTCGCTGAACCTTATCCCCTTCCTCTGCGCCGTCGAGACCGTCAACCCCCACTTGTCCCTGGCTGCCCCGAAGATCACGGTGCCCCTGGCCGGGTCGAAGGCCCACTTCTCCCTGAACTCGGGCTCCGCGTACTCCGCCAGCAGGGAGTTCATGGTCTTGATAATCTCGACGAACCTCTGCTGGACCTCCTGCGCGGTGAACTTCAGCTCCTTTATGAGCCTGTCGACCTTGTTTATGAAGAGCAGCGGTCTCACTCTCTCCTCCAGAGCCTGCCTCAGGACTGTCTCCGTCTGGGTCATCACTCCCTCGACCGCGTCGACTACGACGAGAGCACCGTCGAGAACTCTCAGAGACCTCGTCACCTTGCCGCTGAAGTCTACGTGACCGGGCGTGTCGATCAGGTTTATGACGTACGGTCTGCCGCCGTACTCGTGGTAGAGGCTTATGTTGGCAGCCTTCACCGTTATCCCCCTCTTCTGCTCCACGTCCAGGTAGTCGAGGGCCAGCGCCTCGCCGGCCACCTTCATCGAGATTATCCCGGCGGCCGCCAGGAGGAGGTCCGAGGTCGTGGTCTTCCCGTGGTCTACGTGCGCTATGATGCCTATGTTTCTGATCTGCTCTATGTTCCCCATTATCGCCTGTATCTGCTCCACCGTCTTGTACCTAGGCATGTTCCCTCTAGCCCTGCCAGATCTCTCGGCGCACTGCTAATAAGCTCAACCCTTGAGTGTGCGCGGCCGGGAAGACCCGGGGAAGACCCGAGGGGAGGTCGAACGCTTATTTAGTCTGACCGAGAACCTGTACTGGTGACAAAGTTGCCCCTAAAGGTAAGGGTAGACCTGGACCTCTGCATAGCCGACGGGGTCTGCTATGCGCTGTGTCCGAGAGTCTACGAGGCTGGCCCCGACGGGAAGTGCCAGATAGTCAGGGAGTTCAGGGGTGCTCGGCCCAACGAGGGGATAGTACCGGACGACCTGAAGGACTGTGCGGAGCAGGGAAGGGTAGCCTGCCCCGTCGGAGCCATAACCATAGAGCCCGCGTAGAGAGCTCCTCAGGACAAAGAGCCCCGTTTTTACTCACCCTAACCTCGGTAGCGGCCCGGTTTTCGGCGCAGCCCTCGAGGGCTGCGCGGCTTACTGCGGAAGCTCGCAGGGCCTCAGCGTTTGCGGAGAGAGCTCTAGCTACCGAGACCTCCCCTCCAGGGTCTTAGCGATCCTCTTCGCCTCCTCCTCCCTCAGCGGCCTGAACACCTCGATCAGACCGAACTCCCTACCGTAGACCGCGGAGAGGGCTCCGTAGACCGAGAGGTTCAGGGGCATGGCCTTCAGGTCTACGGCTATCGACAGAACGCTCCTATAGAGCTTTAGAGCTCTTCCGTAGTCCCCCTCCGCGTAGGCTCTGTAGAGCTCTACGAAGAGCTCGGGGAAGACGTTGGCCAGGGCAGACACGTACCCCCTGGCACCGGCGACCAGGGCCGGCAGCGCGAGCTCGTCAGCCCCGTTGAAGACCGCTAGCCCCTCTATCGTGGCCAGGTCCGCTACCTGGAGGATGTTCGCCGAGCTGTCCTTGATCCCGGTCAGGTTCCTGAGCTCTCCTCCGAGCCTCCTCACGAGCCTCGGCTCCACGTTGTAGCCCGTGTTCTGGGGTATGTTGTAGACGAAGAACGGCAGCTCGGTCAGGGAGGCCACCTTTCTGAAGAACCTGAGGGCCCCCTCCTCGTCGATCCTGAAGTAGTACATGACGTTGGAGGCCACGGCGTCGGCGCCGTGCCTCTCCGAGGCCTTCACGAGCTCCCTTATCTCCTCGAACTCTATGGAGGCCACGTTCACTATCGCGAACGCCGAGCCCTTGTTCTCGCTCACGTACTTCACGAGCTCGAGCTTGCTCCTGATCCCCATCGCGTGGCCGAGGCCCGTCGTCGAGACTACGAAGAGCCCGTCTACACCGGCCTTGAGGAGCCTGTCGAGGTGCGCGCCCAGCAGGTCTAAGTCTATCTCGTGCCCCCTAAACGGGACGGCGAGCGCGGGGACGACCCCCGAGAACCTGTCCGGCAATCCGGTCACCGGGCATATAGCCGGCTAGAGAATTTAAGGATTATGGTCGACAGTTTCTGCCGCTGGACTGGGAAGCTCGCCGGTGTTCGCTCTCTACCGGGAGCGCGGCTCTACGAGCACTCCGCGGTCGACTGCTGAGCGCGCTGCGGGAGACGTGGCACATTATTATCTCTCGAGCACCATCTGGAGCGGGGTTGCTCGATTGAGGTCGGCGGTTAGGAGAGTTGTGAGGGTGGGGAAAAGGTCATACGCCGTCGTTATACCTAAGAAGTGGACGCACCTCCTCGGGATATGCCCCGGGGACCTCGTCTACATAGTGATGGGCGATGGTGGCTCCCTAGTTGTGGCACCCCTCAAGACCTCCCCGGAGACTCCGTCTCGACCGAGCGTGCGGGTCGGCCCGCTCCCGGGCTTGGACGGCAGGTTCACCTCCAAGATAGTCTTGGCTCTCTACGCTGCGGGCCTAGCAGGTGCTATTCTCGATTTTGAGAACCCGGTTCCCCTGCCCCGCGAGATCGCGTCGGTCGAGCAGACGCGGGGTGAGGTCGTCATCAACTTCAGGGAGCTCCGCGCGAGCCCGGAGGAGGTGCTCGAAGCGATGGCCGGGAGGGTCGAGGAAGCGCTCAAGCTGTTCTCCGAAAACATGGAGAGGCTCTCCGCAGAGGTGTGGGAGGAGATCCACAGAATAGAGAGCGAGCTCGACGCCATGGCGCACCTCGTGCTCAGGCTCACGCTCAGGAGGCTCGTAGCGGAGGCCCTGAGCAGGGGGCTTGAGAGCGAGGTCCTCGTTAGGGGCATCCTGGACGTGCTGGTAGCCAAAGCCCTCGAGGACATCTCCGACTGCGTAGACAGGTCCGCGCACCGAATCAAGGAGCTCTCCACGGTCTCCAGGGACTACGCCAACCTCTACGCCAAGGTCAGGGACTTGAGCTCCGAGGCCGTAGAGTGCTACCTGCGCAGGTGCCCCGTCGACGACGTGGTCTCGAACCTCGCGAGAGCCTCCGAGCTCAGGGGAGAGCTGAAGGAGCTCATGACCATCTCCGCACCGCCCCTCCTTCCGCTGCTGTCCGAAGTCGAGATAGCGGTGACCATAGCGGAGGACATACTCGAGGCGACCCTCATAACCGCCTACGGGTGATGGCTCCGTGCCGAACTCCGAGGGGGTGGTTCTGAGGAGGGCGAAGATCGTGACCCCTCACGGAATCGTGAAGTCGGGGTACGTGGCCGTGGTCCGCGGGAGGATAGCCGGCGTAGGGGAGGAGCCCTACAGGTCTGGGGAGGGTCTGGACGAGATAGACCTCGGAGGTCTCACCGTGGGCCCCGGGTTCATAGATACGCACACCCACGGTGCTCTGGGGGTCGACCTGAGCAGGGCCTCCGCTGGGGAGATCGCCAGGCTGGCCGAGGCTCTGCCTAGGTTCGGCGTCACCTCGTTCGTCCCGACCTCCGTGTCCCTCCCCCGGGAAGACCTGGTGAGGTTCTGCCGCAGCGTCCTGGAGGCCTCCAGGAGCGCGGGAGGCTCGAGGATCCTCGGAGCACACCTCGAGGGCCCGTTCCTGAACCCGGAGATGGCGGGTGCCCAGAACCCCGAGCACATGAGGCCTGCCGACGTGGCGGAGCTCGAGGAGCTCGTGAGGGCGTCGGGAGCCCTGGTGAGGTCCGTGACCGTCGCGCCCGAGGTGGAGGGAGCCATGGAGCTCGTGAGGAGGGCCGCGACGATGGGCATCGTAGTCCAGATAGGGCACACGAAGGCCACCTACTCCAAGACCCTCGAGGCGCTGAACTCCGGAGCGTCCAAGGCCACCCACCTGTACAACGCCATGAGCGGGTTCCACCACAGGTCTCCGGGCGCGGCTCTCGCACTGCTCCGGGCGGGCGGCACCTACCTGGAGCTGATAGTGGACTTCGTCCACGTAGTGCCGGAGGTCGTCGACTTCACCATAGACTACGCCGGACACCGCAGGGTGGTGCTGGTGACGGACTCCACCGCCGCAGCTGGGCTTCCCGACGGCACCTACGAGCTGGGAGACGCGAGGATCGAGGTCGTGGGCGGCGTGGCTAGGCTAGCGGGCAGGGAGACCCTCGCGGGCAGCACCCTGACCATGGACCGGGCCTTCCGCAACGTCCTCTCGCTCGGCTACGGGCTCGAGCACGCCTTCCGCATGGCGTCGACGACGCCCGCGGAGTCTCTGGGATTGGCGCTGGAGCTGGGCGCCGTGGCGCCGGGGAGGAGGGCCGACCTGGTGGTCCTGGGGGACGCCATGGACATCGCGGCCACCTTCGTCGAGGGGAGGCTCGTCTACGCTCGAGAGGGCTTCGCCGGGTCTACGGTTAGAGGGTAGTTCGCCGAGGGGAGCCCGCTGCTCGGAGAGACTCGCCGGAGCCTTCGCTTACGTAACCTTAGGCTATTTACTGCCCCGGCGAGCCTATACGTGTGCCACCTATGGCGGTGGGCGGATCCGGCGCAACGGCATCGCGCCTCTCCGAGCTGGTCGCCGGCATAATCTCGCGCGTGGTAGCGGAGGAGGCGGAGAGCCTCGAGAGGGCTGCGGAGATGGTGGCGGACGCCATAGCTTCGGGCGGCCTGGAGTACCTCTTCGGGACCGGGCACTCCATGCTGGTCGCCCTCGAGGCCTCCTTCAGGGCCGGCGGCCTGGTCAGGACGCTTCCGCTGGTGGACCTCTCCCTCATGGGGGTACCATCGGCCATCAGAGCTAGCCACCTAGAGAGGCTTCCCGGCTACGCTAGAGCCCTCATCGAGTCCGCGACCGTCGTCCCGAACTCCGTCGGCGTAGTGGTGAGCAACTCCGGCAAGAACTCGGTGCCCGTGGAGATGGCCCTCGAGATGAGGGCGAGGGGGATGAGGGTCGTGGGGGTGACCTCTCTCGAGTACTCCAGGGCTCTGGCGCCGGAGAACCCCTACGGAAAGAGGCTCTTCGAGGTGGTCGACGTGGTGATAGACAACAAGGTCCCGGCGGGGGACGCCGCGTACGAGATACCGGGAGGCCCGCGGGTCTTCCCCGTGTCCACCGTCGTGAACTCCTTCATAGTCCACGCGGTGAACTCTCTGGCCGCGGAGCTCCTGGTGGCCAGGGGATACGAGCCCGAGGTGTGGACGAGCGTCAACGTCCCGGGCGGTAGGGAGAGGAACCAGCTGTACCTGAGGAGATATAGGGATGTGCTAAGGTACCTCTAGCCAGCCGCGGGGCTCTGCACCTCGGGACTCGCCCGCGCGTCTCGGTATCTAGACGTATTGCCTAATGCCTGGGAGCGTTCATTAAAGCTTAATAAGCGTCGCAGCTTCCGCTAGTTGGTGTGTATCTCCATGCATGGAGTGTCGAAGATTACTGTAGTGGCCTTGATAGTCGTAGTCCTGGCGGCTGTAGGACTCGTGGCCTACTACCTCAGCGCTCCTAGGGCTCCGTACTCCATTACCATATATACCGGCGGCACGGGTGGCGTCTACTATCCGCTCGGTGTTAAGCTGGCCGATATGCTGAACAAGTACGCTGGCGACAGGATCAGAGCGTCGGCCTCCTCGAGCGGAGCCTCGGTGGCCAACGCGAGGGCTCTGGGAGCCGGGGACGCCAACGTGGTCTTCATACAGAACGACATAGCCTACTACGCTCTCCACGGTCTCTACATGTTCGAGGGCAGTAGAGTCGAAAAGATAAGGGCTCTCGCAGCACTGTACCCGGAGGTAGTCCAGATAGTAGTCAGGGCGGACAGCGGGATCAAGTCCGTGAGCGACCTCGTCGGAAAGAGGGTCGCCATAGGTGCTGCCGGTAGCGGGACCGCCGTCGAGGCCGAGATAATACTCAGGGCAGCCGGGGTGTGGGACAAGATAACGGTACAGAACCTCGACTTCGCGCAGGCGGCCGAGGCCCTCAAGCTCGGACAGGTCGACGCGGCGTTCGTCGTGGCCGGGATCCCGACCTCGGCTGTCATGCAGCTGGCGGCGACAGTCCCCGTCAACCTAGTCGAGATACCGGACGAGCTCTCCACAAAGCTGAGAGAGCAGGGATACCTGTTCTTCGTGCCCTACACGGTACCCAAGGACACTTACTCAGGGGTGGACAAGGACGTCAGGACTCTCGCCGTGATGGCCATGCTGGCCGTGAGCTCCGACGTGCCCGAGGACGTGGCCTACGCGATACTCAAGGTGATGTTCGACCACATAGACGAGCTTAGGGAGGCCCACGCGAGAGCGCGGGACATAAGGCTCGAGACGGCGCTCAACGGAGTACCCATAAAGCTGCACCCAGGAGCCCTCCGGTTCTATCAGGAGAAAGGGATAAGCGGATAAGCGTGCCGGCGGAGCTGAGGCCCTGAGAGTGCCAGGCGGATGGTGGGCAGGCGTAGGCTCTTTTTACTCCTCGCAGGTCTCGCACTCGCGGCAGTTCTCTTTGCGATACCCGTAGTCCGGGTCTCCGAGGTGGAGGTGGGTGAGAGAGTACTCGTGGCCGGAGCCGGAGCTAGGTTCACCGTGACCCTGGAGTATCTGCACAGCGTCGAGCTGGGAAGGGTTGCGGAGACCTACGAGGTAACCGGTTGCGAGATCAGGCTGACCAGGCTCGCGTGGCCCGGTCACGGAGCCGGGCTTCCCTCGAGTCCGGGCGACCTGGAGGCTCCGACAGCGACCGGTGACGGAGGGTACATCCTCGAGAACTTGTCGCTCCGCCTAGGTGGGGCGCTCTCGCTGAGCACGAGGTACATGATCTCTCCGAGGCTAGTGGTGAGCGGCAGCGAGATCGCGACCGGAGGCTTGGTAGAGATAAGGGCGTGCACAGGTAGGTCCGTAGCGTGGCTCCTCTGGCAGTGGCTCAGGGGATCGCTAGACGTGATCGCCGGGAGCTGACCGAGAGCTCGGTAGCTGCTTGGACCGTACAGGGTTGTGCGGAGCCGGGCAGCGGGCTCCATATTTTAGCGGCCTCGCTTAGCTATTCGACCGGGCGACTCCGCTATGGCCGAAGCGCTAGCCATTGAGAGGGCCAAGAGGGGTGCGGTGGCCAAGGCCGTTCTGGTCGTGGGTATAGTGTTCGCGTTCTACGAGCTCTCCCTAGTCATGGGGCTCAACTTCTCCCTCTACACCGTCCTGAGGAACGTCGGCGTAGACTTCAGACAGCTCCTCTACACTCCCGACATACAGCAGAGCATGGCCTTCCTGCTAGGGCTGCTCTTGCTGACCTCCTTCATCATCTACCCGGCGAGCAGGAGAGCTAGGGTCGACAGGACGCCCGTGTACGACTACGCGCTGGGGATCCTAGGGTTTACCTCCATGCTCTACCTGGTCGTCGTTTACCCGAAGGTCGTCGAGCAGGGCTACGTGGAGGCCACCCTCCCCAACGTTTTGATACCGCTCGTAGCGATAGGTCTCCTCCTGGAGGCCTCTAGGAGGTCCCTCGGAGTGGCTCTGCCTACGATAGCGCTCGTCGTAATGCTCCTGGGGCTGGGCTACGAGGGCTTCAACCTGAGGCGCTTCGTGAACCACATGTTCTACGCGAGGGAGGGGGTCTTCGCGATACCGCTCTACGTCATGGTCTCCTACGTCTTCGCGTTCGTCTTCTTCGGCACCATACTCGAGAAGGTGGGAGTCGGTGACTACATAACAAAGTTCGTGATGTCCGCGGTCGGCCACAGGTGGGGAGGTCCGGCCAAGACGGCGGTCGTCGCGAGCGCCCTGATGGGGACGGTCTCCGGGAGCTCGGTCGCCAACGTTCTGACCACGGGGACGTTCACCATACCGCTGATGAAGAAGGCCGGCTACCCAGCGGAGGTCGCCGGAGCCGTCGAGCCCGCGGCCTCCACAGGAGGCCAGCTCATGCCCCCAATCATGGGAGCGGCCGCCTTCGTGATGGCCCAGTTCCTGGGCAGGCCCTACAGGGACATAATGATAGCCGCAGCGATACCGGCCATCCTCTACTTCACCTCGGTATACGTGTTCATCGATAGGACCACCAAGAAGCTGGGGGTCAGGCCCGTCCCGAGGGAGTCCCTGCCCAGCTTCAGGGAGCTGGCGAGGGGGGTCTACCTCCTCAGTCCGATACCGGTGGTCACGTACCTGCTGCTCTCGGGGCTTGAGCCGCAGTACAGCGCCCTCGGAGCGATAGGGGCAGCAATAATGTCGGCCTGGGTCTACCAGAGGGGACTAGGGGCCGTCCCGAAGCTGGCAGTCGTAGGTGGGATCGCCCTCGTGGGGATCGTGACGTACCTTCTCGGGCTACCGGTGAGCGCCGCCATCTTCTTCGCCGGGGTCATGTCCGTAGTGGTGGCCATATCCCTCGGCTACGCGTTCAGGGAGAGCAGGGCACTATCCTCGGCACTGCTGAGCGCCTTCGACTCGAGCCTTAGGAGCGCGGTGACGATCTTCCTGGCAGCCTCCTGCGCGGGACTGATCCAGGGGACTCTCACGATGACCGGCTGGGCCGCCGCCATAGGGTACAGGCTCGTCGAGGTCTCCGGTGGCAACATATTCGCGCTGATGTTCATAGCCATGTCCATCAGCCTGGTGCTCGGCATGGGTGTGCCGACCACCGCCAACTACATAATAACCTCGACCATAGTCGGGACCCCGATGGCCAGAGTCGTAGCCTCGATAACCGGCATAGACCTCGATATGGCCAAGCTGGTCTCGCACATGTTCGTCTTCTACTTCGGGATACTGGCCGACCTGACGCCCCCCGTAGCCCTAGCGTCCTACGCGGGCTCCATGCTCGCCAAGTCCGAGTTCTGGAAGACTGCTCTAAACGCTACCAAGTTCGCCCTGGCCGGCTACCTGGTTCCCTACATATTCGCCCTAGACCCGGCCCTCCTCATACTCCCGGCGGGATCCCTCAACCTCTACACGGCGTACAGGATGGCCTACGGGATAGCGAACACGGCTCTCTCCATGCTAATGCTTAGCGCGGGCATAGTGGGCTGGCACGGCACGCCGATAGGGAGGCTCCAGAGGGTAGTGCTGGTGGTGCTGGGCATGGCGAACCTGACGCCGTACGAACAAGCAACGCCCTTGCTGGCCGCGGTCTATGTAGCGCTCTACTTCTACAACACCAGACGCGGGGGCACCGCGTGGGGAGCGAGAGGGTTTTCGTGGAGAAGAACATAGCTGAAAACGGGTTCTGGGCTAGGCACCTGTGCCCAGCCCTCGGGGCTCACCCGCTTCACCCCCTCGGGGGCTTCCGCCCCCGCACCCGGGATACCCCCCGTCGTCTCCCACCGGCGCTCGTCCAGGTGTGCCGATAGCGAACCCCTCTGACCTGAAAACTGCCGCAGACGGGGCGACGCTCCACCGGATCTCAGAGAGCGGGGGACGACTCCGATAGGGGGGCTAGGCTCGAGAGAAATTCAGCAGTGTCAGAGCTACGTGCTTTATCCCCAGAACGAAGTCCTTCACTCTGATGTTCTCGTTGGGCGCGTGCACTCTGGACCCGTAGTACCCCACTCCGGCCCCGGTCATCGGTATTCGGGCTACGTTCGTGAACGCGTATATGGGCCCGGAGCCCCCCGAGAGAGGCGCTAGCTCCGGCTCCACCCCGTAGACCTCCCTAGCCGCCTCTACGGATGCCCTCACTATGGGCTCACCGGGCCTCGTGTAGCCCGATGGGTACATGCTGCGCACCACCACCTCCGCGTCCGGGAAGCCGAGGGAATCGAGGTACTCCCTGAGCCTCTCCAGGATCCTCTCCGGCCTCTGACCGGGGACGGGCCTTATGTCTATCTTGACTCCGGCCATCGAGGGCACTATGGTCTTGGACCCCCTCCCCGTGTACCCCGCGTAGAGTCCGGAGACGTTCAGTGAGGGTTTCGTGTACAGCTCCCTCAGTGCCTCCTCCCCACTCAGACCTCTGACGAACTCCCTGAGGCCTAGCTCTCTCTTCAGCTCCTCCAGCTCCTCGTAGCTCATCCTCCCAATCAGCTCCTCGGCCCCCCTCAGGAACTCCTCCTCGACATCGTCGTAGAATCCGGGCACTCTGACGACCCCGTCCTCCGTCTTCAGGCTTGCCAGAAGCCTGGCCATTCTCCACACGGGGTTGGGGACCAGCGGTGCGCTGCCGCTGTGGACGTCCCTGGAGGGACCCCTGAGCAATATCTCGACGTAGAGCATGCCCTTGAAGCCCAGGGGTATTCCGAGGGAGCCACCCCTCCTCATGTACGCGGTCTCCCAGATGCCCCCGTCGGCTCTGACCCAGTCTAGGTTCTCCCTGACTACACTGTAGAGGGTCGGAGACCCTACCTCCTCCTCGCCCTCTATCAGGAGCTTCACTCTCAGGTCGAGCTCCTCCAGGTAGTCGGCCAGGGAGTCGAGTGCGGCTATCCTAGCAACTATGTTCCCCTTGTTGTCCGCGACCCCCCTGCCGTAGGCGAGCCCGTCCCTGACCGCGAGCTTGAAGGGGTCTGTCTCCCACAGCTCGAGGGGGTCGGGTGGCTGCACGTCGTAGTGGTTGTACAGCAGGACGGTCTTGGAGCCGGAGCCTCCCTCGGCGAAGACGACCGGAGCTCCCCCGGCCGACCTCAGGGACGCACTGAAGCCCCTCTCGCGGAGGAGGTCCGCAACGTACTCGGCGCAGGCTCTGAGGTCGTCGGTTCCCCAGGCCGAGACGGATTTGTAGGACACAAGCTCCCCGAGCACCCTCAGGTACTCTTCGTAGTTCTCTTCCGCGAACTTTAGAGACCTGGACTTGATGAACGAGACCCTCTCCATACCCATGGTGGTAGCCGTAGCAATTCGGCGCGCGAACAAAAAATACGCGAGACCCGGGCGCTCTCCTGGAGAGCGCCCGCGCTGCTCGGGAGCAGCGCGGTGCTACAGCTTGTCCAGGACGTCCCTCACCTTAAGCCCCGGCAGGATCCCGAGCTCCCTGGCCTTAGTCGTCGCCTCCGCGATCTCCTTCTCCAAGACGTCTTCCACGCTCCTCACGCCAGTGACGCGGGCGCACGGCGCGCCCATCCTCTCCGCGACCTCCACGTTTAGGAACCCGCAGGCGACGAAGGCCCTCCTGCCCACGAGGACCACGAGCGGTGGAGAGCCCGGCAGGTTCACCTCCAGCCCCAGGGCACCGCTCTCGAGCCTCTTGACCCTCAGGACTTCTTCCAACTCTCTCACCGCGGGTCCTCCCGCTAGCGGTTAAAGAATTCCTCTCCCCGTCGGGCCGGGGAGAGAGTTAGGTGCACATTGGGAACGCTGTCCCTAGGCCTTAAACACTCTGTCCAGAAAGCTCGCGAAGACCCTCTCGAACAGCTCGACCTCCTCTTTGGAGTGCACAAGGGAGGGCAGCAGGTGCACCAGCTTCTCGCTGACGTACAGGACTCCGCTCAGCCTCGCGTGGAGGTGGTGTACGTGCTCGACCAGCCTGCTCCACCTGAGCTCGTAGACCTCCCTGACGTTCCTGGGCCTCACCCTGGTGAAGTGTATCCCGGTCATGGTGCCCGTCCCCGTGGTCCAGCAGACCCTCCCGTGCTCCTCGCAGAGCCTGTCCACTCTCCTCCTGAGCTCGTCCCACAGACCGTTGGCGGTCTCGTAGAGAGACCTGTTCTCGGAGAGGTGCTTGACCAGCGCGTAGCCGGCCATCATGCTGACCGGGTTGCCGACGAAGGTCCCGCCGTGGAACGCCCTAGACCTCGGGTCCGGGATCTTCAGGTGGTCTAGCAGCTCCATTATCTCCGCCCTGCCGCCGAAGGCACCGGCACCCGCGAGACCGCCGCCGACGACCTTGCCCATGATCACCAGGTCTGCCCTCACGCCGAAGTACTCCTGCCCTCCTCCCGGAGCCAGCCTGAACCCCGTTATCACCTCGTCGAAGACCAGCAGGGAGCCGTACCTATAGGTGAGCTCCCTGAGCTCCTTGAGGTAGCCCTCGACGGGCTCCAGGCAGCCTCCCGCACCTATTACCGGCTCGACGAACACTGCCGCGACGGGATACCTCCTGAGCAGCCTCTCGGCGGCCTCGGGGTCGTTGTAGGAGGCGGCGAGAGTGTGCCCCAGGTACTCCTCGGGTAGCCCTGCCGACTCGGGTCCGGTGAACGGCGGCGAGACGGCCGTGTGGAGAGCGTCGTACCCTCCGTGCCAGCCGCCCTCGATCTTGAGCACGTACTTCCTCTTCGTGAACGCCCTGGCCAGCCTGAGCGTGTACATGTTGGCCTCCGTCCCGCTGTTGGCGAACCTGACCATCTCGAGCCCGGGCACGACCCTGGTCAGCAGCTCCGCGTACTCGAGGGCGTAGGGGTTCTCGTAGCCCAGGTGAGTCCCCACACCCAGCGCCCTCCTGACGGCGTCGAGAACGAGCCCGGGTGCGTGCCCCAGGACGTGGGTGCCGTGGCCCATCCAGTAGTCGACGTACTCGTTTCCGTCTACGTCCCAGACCCTCGTCCCCTCAGCCCTCTGGATGAACGCAGGGTACGGCTTGAAGTACCTGATAGCGTAGGAGACCCCTCCGGGCATGAACCTCTTCGACTTCTCGAAGAGCTCTCTGCTCCTCGGAGTCCTCTTGATGTACTCGCTCTCGAGCTCCTTGACTAGGCCGCCCAGCCTCTCCTCCAGGGCCGAGTAGTCCACCACGCCTTTATCCCTTGGCGAACTTTATCTTGAAGGGCAGCATGTCGGTCATGAGTCTGAGCCCGGGCATCATGTGCGGAACTTTCTCGGCCACGTTCAGGGCCACCGTGACCGTGCCGAGGTCTCCGGGCGTTCCGGTGCTCCTCCACGTGACCGAGTACTCGTGACCCTCGATCTCTATCTCCTCGTACTCGGGAGCCCCGACGTAGGCGTCGAACTCCACCCTTATCACCTCGCGGTCTCCCACGAAGCCGGCCCCGTAGCCCCTGATCCCCCTGTTCGCACTCCTCGGGACTCTGACCCCGGAGGTCTCCACGTCGGCCTCCGCCGGGACCACCTCCTGGCGCTCCACGACCCTGGTGAGGTTGAGGTCTCCGGCGAGGGCCACGAGGTAGACGGACTCCGCGTAGCCCACGTGGCCGGTTATCTCGCCCCTCTCGAGCCTCTCGCTGACGTGCCTCGGGTCCTCCCCGACGCCTATCTTCTTCCTGAAGGGCTCCCTCCTCTTCGCCGCGTCCAGGCTCCTGGTAGCCCTCACCCTCCTGACCCTCGGGACTGAGGCCGCGAGAACCGCGACCAGAGTGTCCAGGAGGTAGCCCGGGTTTATGCCGGTCCCTATGACGACCGACCCGTAGGCCCTGGCGATCTCGTCGAGCCTCAGGGCCAGGACCGGGTACCTGTAGTAGGGGTAGGACAGGGTCTCGCAGGTGGAGACCACGTGGACTCCCATCCTCAGCACGGAGGCTATCTGGTCGAAGACCCTGTCGAGGTAAGACCCGGTAGCGTGGATCACCACGTCGGCGTCCGCCAGCTCCTCGACGTCCCTAGTCACCTCGACCCCCAGCTTGCCGATCCCCAGGACCTCTCCCACGTCCCTACCGACTATCCTCTCGTCTACGTCCACGACACCCACAACTTCGTACCCCCTCTCCAGCGCGAGTCTAGAAGCCAGCCTTCCGATCGCCCCGAACCCATATATCCCGATCCTCAAGTGCTCCACCGTCCTCTTCTCGACCGTCAGAAAATAAATCCCCTCCCGTAGCGCATTGCCCACAAGAGTTCCCCGCCGCTTCCGAGGAAGCGCGTGCTCGGACCCGCTTCACCGCAGATGGAGTCCGGTCGGCCACGGAGCCAGATCCGACCTCGCAAACCTATATTGCCAGGGCCGATGTCTCCTCGGGACCCGGATGAGTTTAGACCCGGTCGAGGTGAGGATAGCCGAATTGTCCAAGTCCCTCAGCGACTACATCATCAGTGTCAGGAGGGACGTGCACTCCTATCCCGAGCTCGCGTTCGAGGAGCACAGGACTTCGGAGCTGGTGGCGGAGGAGCTGAGGAGGCTCGGCTTCGAGGTCTACAGGGTGGCCGGCACGGGTGTCGTCGGAGTCCTGAGAGCGGGCGAGGGCAGGGTGGTGGCTCTGAGGGCGGACATGGACGCCCTCCCCATAGAGGAGGAGAGCAGCGTTCCGTACAGGTCCAGGGTTCCCGGGAAGATGCACGCGTGCGGTCACGACGCTCACGTGGCTATGCTCCTCGGGGCCGCCAGGGTGCTGTCGGACGTTAGGGAGAAGCTCTCGGGCACCGTGAAGCTGGTCTTCCAGCCGGCCGAGGAGGGGGGTGCCGGTGCGAAGAGGATAGTCGAGGAGGGGGTCTTCAACGACGTGAACGCGGTCTTCGGGATCCACGTGTGGTCCGAGCTCCCCTCCGGGGTCATAGCCACGAGGAGGGGACCCATGAACGCCTCGTCGACCAGGTTCGTGATAAGGGTAAGGGGCAAGGGGGGCCACGCGGCACACCCGGAGCAGACCAGAGACCCCACGGTGCCGGCCGCGGACATATACAATGCTATCCAGAAGATAGTATCGAGGAACGTGGACGCTTTCACTCCGGTGATTATCTCCACACCCAGGATCGAGGCGAGCAGAGCGGCCAACGTCATACCGGACGCAGTCGAGATCCACGGAACCCTCAGGGTCTTCGACCTGTCGCTGAGGGACAGGCTGCTGGCCAGGATAGAGTCCGTAGCAAGAAACTACGCCGCGGCCTGGGAGTGCGAGGGGAGCGTGGAGGTGAGCGGGATCTCGTATCCCCCAGTCGTGAACACCCCGGAGCTCGCGGACTTCGCTATGAGGGTCGCGAGCAAGCTCGGGCAGACCTCAGAGGCGCCCATGAGTATGGGTTCGGAGGACTTCGCGTTCTACCTCCAGAAGGCTCCGGGAGCCTTCATAATCCTTGGCGTCGGGAACGAGAGCAAGGGCATAGTCTACCCGCACCACCACCCCAGGTTCGATGTCGACGAAGAGGTCCTGTGGAAGGGTGCAGCTCTCCACGCACTCCTGGCGTACAACTACTTAGCCGCGAACCAGGCCTAGGCGATCCGGCCACTCGAGAGTTTTCTTAGAGCTAGGTGTTCTCTACGTAAAACGTTCGGCGTCCCGCTTCGCTGTCGAGTCCTAACCATCCGAGGGTGTTGACTACGCTCCCCCTGCTGCTATAGGGAACACGAGGAGCCTGTCCCCGTCCTCCAGAACGTGTTCCAGGCTATCCACAGTCCTCCCGTTGACCGCTACCACCAGCTCCCGGCGCGCGAACGCCTCGGCGAGAGCTCTGGACAGCTCGACTCCCACGATCGAGCCGAGGTGCTTGGTGAAGAGGTCTCCCAGGGTGCAGCCGGTCTCTACCTCGAGCCAGATCCACCTCCTGCCTACCTTCTCGGCTGCGTAGCCCAAGAACTCCACGTAGACCTTCACGGCCGGTTCCCGGAACAAGTACGCTTGAGAGAGATAAAAAGACTCGTCTGCTTAGGGAGGTTAAGCCGGAAGCTTCCCCAGCTTCTCGAGCTCGTCCGCTACGTCCTTGAGACCCAGCTCCTCCAGCTTCCTCCTCGTGGGTATGCCGGTCTTCAGGTCCCAGCCTCTGACGGCGTAGTAGTCGTCGAGCAGCTTCTCGAGCTCGAAGATCTGTCCCTTCGCGGGAGCCCTCGGGAACGGCTCCTTGAGGAACCTCTCGGGAAGCCAGTCCTCCTTCCTCGTGAAGCCCTCCCTGACGTTGAACGCCCTCTCCAGGTTGTAGACCCTCTCACCGACAAGCCAGATGTACCTCGGGTCTCTGAACTCCTCTATACCCGTGGCAGCGTAGAGGGCCCTGGCTATCCAGTCCATAGTCTGCTCCACGCTTCCGTAGCCCGCCGTCTGGACGAGCTCAGCGAAGGCGCACCAGCCAGCGGCCTCGTAGGCGGCTATCTGGTCCTGCGTCCTCTTGCAGAGCTCTCCCTTGCCCTCGACGGCCAGCGGGTCGAACCTCTCCGGCATCCCCAGGATCTCGTACTTGTTCCACCCTATCATATGGCTGCCCCCTATGTTCGACGTCGCGTAGCTCAGCCCGTGGGCCTTGGCTGCCCTCGGGTCGTAGGCCGGCAGCTCCAGGCCCTTCGAGTGCATAGCGTACCTCTCGGCGCCCCTGCCGATTATCTCAGCGGCCCTCACCGTGCCCTCGGCCAGTATGTTCCCGACGCCCTCCCTCAGGGCTATCTTCCTCACGAGCTCGACTAGAACGTCGGGGTCTCCCCACCTAGCCCTCAGGCCGTCCAGCTCCCTCTCGGTCACTATGCCCTTCTCGTAGAGCTCCATGACGAACCCTACTATGTTCCCGGCGGATATCGTGTCGATGCCGTACTTGTCGCAGAGCATGTTGGCGTACTGGATGGCCTCGAGGTTCGTGACTCCGCAGGTCGGGCCCATAGACCAGTGGGTCTCGTACTCGGGGAAGTCGTGGTAGAGACCCGCGAAGGGTCCCTTGGTCAGCTTCCACTTCTTTCCGCAGGCTATCATGCAGCCGAAGCACCCCACGTGCTTCATTACGTACTTCTCCAGGACCTCCGGCCTCCAGACCTCGACGTTCTCGAGCTCCGTGTTCTTGAAGTTGTACGTCGGGTGGTGCCCGAGGGTGTAGAACGAGTACACTATGGAGTTTGTGCCGAGCCTGTGGAACGGGTCGAACAGCGAGCTCTTCTTGTACACCTCCACCTGCTCTCTGACGAGCTTACCGAACTCGTCCGGCTTGAAGAGCTCGGGCCTCTTGGTGCCTCTGACGGCAATAGCCTTGAGGTTCTTAGCGCCCCAGACGGCCCCGCTGCCTCCCCTGCCGGGAGTCCTGTAGTCGTCGGACACGAGGCAGGCTATCTTCACCAACCTCTCTCCGCCCGGGCCTATGGCCAGCACTCTCGCCTCTCTCTCTGTTTCCTCTCTGATCATCTCGACCGTGCCGTCGACCGTGGTCCCCCACATCCTCGTAGCGTCCCTGAACTCGACCTCGTCGTCGCGTATCCACACGTAGGTGGGCTTCTCGGCCCTCCCGGTTATCACTATCGCGTCGTAGCCCGCGAACTTGGCCTCGGCGGCGAAGAACCCTCCGCCGGTAGACCTGAAGTACGAGCCGGTAAGCGGGGACTTGAACATGGCGTACACTTTGTGGAAGCTCTGAGCAGTCGTGCCGGTGAGGGGGCTCCACGTGAGCACCATGACGCTCTCGGGAGACAGGGGATCTGTCCCGGGCTTCATCCTGTCCCACAGGATCTTGGCTCCGAAGCCCCTGGCCCCGATGAAGTTGCGGACAAGCTCTCTGGGCGTCTCGACCTTCGTGGCCTTCTTGCTCGTGAGGTCTATCTCGAGAATCCTGCCTGCGTACCCGTAGAGCTTCTGGACTGCCAGAGATACCACCGCGCCTTTTCCGTTCCGAGGGAATATATAGCGAATACTGGGCTCTGGAAAGGTGGGGCGACGTGTCCCCCTAGCGTAATCAGGCTCACCCCCGAGGTGGGTCGGCATGAGGTATTACGTAGCGCAACGACATATATCGCCAGATTTAACACGGTTAAAGTGCGTTGTCACCGCGCAATGGGGGACTGCGAAGGAGAGCGCCTCGACGAGCTGTCGCCGTTCTCAGGGCAGGTGAAAGTCCGTCGCGCATCTCGCTCGAGAGCGCGGTCGTGCCGACAACCTTCTCGGCTTTCCGTAGTCGAGGCCCGCAAAGGAAAGCCCAAGGCCGGGACGCTGGGGATCAGTCGCCCGGGCGATATTTTCGGTGAGCGCGCGGAATAGCGGGACCCAAGCTTGGGCGGGGAGGAGCGCCCGGCTCTGCTGGTCTGCGCCGACTGCGGGAGGGCATACGAGGAGGAGGTCTTCGCGTGCTCCAGCTGCGGGGGGCTCACGGTGTTCGAATACCCTGGCAGCAGGTTCAACATCGACAGGAGGGAGCCGGGGATCTGGAGGTACAGGTCTCTCCTCCCCAGGTTAGAGAGGGTGGTCTCCAAGGGGGAGGGGCTGACCCCGGTGAGCAGGCTCGGGGGAGTGCTCGCCAAGAACGAGCAGCGCAACCCCACGAGCACGTACTCGGACAGGGCTTCCTCCGTCATAGCGAGCTACCTGAGCTCCAGAGGCGTCCCGGGGGTCAGGACGAGGTTCGAGGAGGACTTCACCTACTCCCTCGTATATTACCTCGAGGGGGTCTCGGCGGTCGAGGTCGTGCTCGATGACCCCCTCTCCCTGGACCGCTCGGACGTGGCCCTCCTGGCTCGGGCTAGGAACGTGCGCTTGACCAGCCGGGGAAGTTCCTCCGACCTCGTCGACCTCAGCTACCTGAACCCGCTCACGGTAGAGGGGCTGAAGACCATAGCCTTCGAGATATACGAGAGGGGGCTGAGGGTGGAGAGGGTCGTGGTCCCCGCGAGGACGGGGCTCCTCGCCTACTCCGTCTGGAAGGGCTTCAGAGACCTCGAGGAGGCCGGTGCCGAGCCTCACTACGAGGTGGTGGCCGCGTCGATCAAGGGCTCGGGGAGACCCCGCGTGCTCGACCGCGCGAAGTCCGTCAGGGTCGTCGAGGTGGACGGCGAGGAGGTCCTGGAGTTCCTCGCGAGGCTTTGGAACAGGGGGGTGAGCACTAAGCCCCTCTCGGCCTCCGCCTTCGCGGTGGCCGAGAACCTGGGGAGCTCCGTGGCCGTGGTCACCATAGGCTTCAGAGCCCCCTCGGGCGGAAGGTCTGGAAGCGCGGGGCTCCGCAGGGAGATAGTCCGCGTGCTCGAGAGCTACGGAGAGGCTACCGCGTACGAGATATGGAGGAGGCTCCCCGTCTACACCCTCCGCGGGACGTACAAGCTGTTGGAGTCCATGGAGAGGAGGGGCGAGGTCTGCAGCGAGGTCAGGCCGAGGGGGGAGCGCAAGGTCAGGTACTACATACCGTGCGGCTCTCCCCGCCCGGAGCGCGCGGCTACGTCCTGAGACCGATCGTGTTCAGCTTCTGGGGGTTTACCAGAGAGAACAGCTTCTCGGCGACCTCCGGGTTCCTCTCGCCTATCCTCTGGAGGACGAGCTGGTACACCGTGAACCTAGCGTCGCCCGGTATCTGGGAGAGCGCGTCCGCGTAGTCGACCGGTGCCGGGAAGCCCGTCGCCTCGCTCACCGCGGCTGCCGAGGAGACAATCTCCTCGTCGCTGAGCCCGGCCGCGCAGTACTCCACCTTGACCGCCGCGCTGCTGAAGCCCGCGCTCGGCCTGTAGAGGGCCATCCTCATCTTGCTGGCCGCGCTGGTGCGTCCCTTCATGTACTTGAACCACCTCAGCCTGTACTTGGCCAGCGCGTACTCCCGGGGAAACGCCTCGCCGTACTCTTCGACCAGGTGCTCGTACGCCGAGGTTATCTTCTCGTAGTCCCCGAGGACGAAGAGCTCCCCGGGCTCCAGGACGTAGGTGAAGAAGGCCCTGTCGCTGAGCTTGACCTTGGAAAAGAGTCCGCGCTCCGCGAAATCGCGCTCCAGCACTGCCAGAGCGTCCTTGGAGTAGCTCCTCTTCAGCACGCCGAGCACGGGAGTCCCCGTCTTCTCTGCCAAGAGGACCATGTTATCAGTGCGGCGTATGATCTCTTCGACGACATTCGGTTCCCCGCCCACTGCGGTGAACATCCTCGGCGAGATCCTCGGGATCACCTCGCCGTCCAGGACCAGGACGTCGAAGTGGATCTCGCCGCTCGACTTCCTCCTCAGCGCTTCGCGGGCCCTCTCCCTCTCGCGCAGCCTGGCCTCGAGCCTCGTCAGGTCTCTGGTCGGGTCGTAGGTCACGTACGCGCTCAGCTCCACCCCGGAGGTCTCATGGCGGCAGCTCCTCCCATACATGACGCTCGCCACGAAGACTATCCCGAGATACCCTCCGACGAGCTCTAGCGGAGGGGAGGTGTAGCTGGAGTCCACGGCCAGGTAGCAGAGGTCCGGTGCCGTCCCGATCCTCCCGATGCTGCCACTGGTCACCAGCTTCTCCCTGACCCTGGCGGCAATGCGCGCTATCGAGGCTACCCTGCCGATCCTCTTCACCACGGAGTCCAGGACCTTCTCGACGAGCTCGGGAGCTATCCCGAGGGCTCCCTCAGCTACCTCCAGACCCTCCAGCGGTCTCCGGCTCTCCAACCTTCTCCACCTCGGGCTCCTTGACCTCCCTCACCTTGACGAGTATCGGGAACCTCAGGGGGTTTCCGAGACCGGCGAAGAAGAACTCCCTCGTGCTCAGGGTCGAGAGAGTGTCGGGGCCTATGCCGCCGAGGTCTAGGACTCCCTCGAGGTTCTTGAAGTCGCCGGGGGTCTGGAGCCTGCTGAAGTAGAACGTGTTTATGTTGTTCCTGACGTCCGTCGAGAAGTCTATCATCCTCTGGCTGGCCAGCACGAGGCCTATCTCCCACTTCCTACCCTCCCTCGCCGTCCTCTCGATGGCGCTCAGGGAGGGGGCGCACCTCTCGCAGGCGTAGTTGTGGGCCTCGTCCACCACCACGAGGACCCTCGGCTTCTCTCCCCTCTCGTCTACGAGCCTCCAGAGCCCCTCTATTACCGACTTCACCACGAACCTCTTCACCCTGATGTCCGCCCTGCTCAGGTCGACCACGGCTAGCCCCTCCTTCAGGGCCCTGTCGACCACGTCTCCGGTCGTGAGCTTCTTCTCGTTGAGGGACTCGACCAGGCCTCTGGCGTAGGTCCGCAGCAGCAGAGACATCTTCGCGAGCGTTGCCTCCCGCGCTTTCAAGGACGAGCCCACCTCGTAGACGCACTTGACTAGGGAGTCTAGGCTCCACTTGATTCCAGTCATGACCCTCTCCGGGTCGGTGAGATCTAGGTGCTCGACAGCTTCGAGGCTGCAGTGACCGGGCTCCCTGGACACCCCGCCCCTGACCGCCGCCTCCCGGCCGAAGCCCTCCAGGGTCTTCGGGGGCTTGGCGGAGCTTCCGAGCCCGTGCATGTACGCTATGTACGCGTATATCGACGAGACGATGTAGTCCAGTTGCTCCTCGAGCATCGACGCATCGGCCAGCAGCTCCCCGAGGGTCGGCGGGTCGGGCATTATCTGCGAAGAGTCCACGACTTTATCGGAGTAGTACGATACGTAGTCGACACCGGAGTGGTCGAACACTATCACCTTCCAGCCGGTCTTGGCGAGCACCTCGTCCACGAGGGCCTTCACCAGCCTGGACTTGCCCGTGCCCGTAGCCCCCACGACGCAGATGTGGTAGGGGAGGTAGCTGGGGTCTAGGGGGACCTTAATCCCGGAGTGCTTGTGCTCCCCCACGATGAGCCCCTCGCCCAGGCTGAGGTCCACGTCCTCTGGAGACTCGACCAGCAACACCTCGCTCCTCGGGGTCGGCGGGTCTGCCGAGGGCTCCAGCCTCCCGTCCCTCACCTCACCGACTATCCTGACATAGGAGTTCTCGAACGGTAGGTTCGTGGCCATCTCTGCCAGCCTGGGGTTGTCGACCACTCCGGACCTCTGCGTCGCCGGGAGCAGGGGGTCTATCTTGGTCAGCCATCTCATGACCCCGAGGTACTGCTTGGCCCTCGCTCTGTCCCTTATGATGACCAGGGACTCCTCCCGGACTACCCTCTCGGCCTCCTTGTAGACCAGGACGTAGGTGTAGAACGATTTCGACCAGCTCGCGACAACGCCTATCGGCCTCACGGGTTCTACCGCTCAAACTCCGCCGGCGGACCTTAATAACCCTCCCTCCCCCGAGGCTCCCGCTGCCGGTCGCGGAGCGGGACCGGTTTGCTGTCTCAAGCCCGGCAAGCGCCGGGGCAACCCGGTGCCCTCCGCCGCCTCCGGAGCATATTTTTGCCACTCCGACCATCTAGCCGGGTCAAAGCCTTGGTCGAGATTCGCAAGGTGGCGGTGATAGGCTTCGGCACGATGGGCACCGGCATAGCCCAGGTCTTCGCCCAGGCGGGGTTCAGCGTCGTGGCCACCGACGTCTCCGAGGAGGTCCTGAAGCGGGGACTGAGCACCGTGTGGGAGGGGCCCTTCGGTCTCAGGAAAGCGGTCGAGAGGGGCAGAATCACCGAGGAGCAGGCGCGCGAGGCCTTCTCCAGGATCGCCACCACGACGAGCCTCGCCGAGGCCGTTGGGGACTCGGACTTCGTCATAGAGGCCGTCTTCGAGGACCTGGAGACCAAGAGGAGGGTCTTCAGGGAGGCCGACGCGGCTGCTCCACCCCACGCCATACTGGCCAGCAACACCTCGACCCTCAGCGTAACGGCCCTCGCCGCCGCGACGGGGAGGCCGGACAGGGTCGTGGGGATGCACTTCTTCAACCCACCGCAGGTCATGAGGCTGGTCGAGGTCGTCAGGGGACTCCTAACGTCCGACGAGACCGTCGAGGTGGTGAAGTCCCTGGCCGAGAGGCTCGGCAAGGTCCCCGTTCTCTGCAAGGACTCCCCCGGCTTCGTAGCCAACAGGATAGGGGTAGCGGCCATACTCGAGGCCATAAGGCTCTACGAGAGCGGCGTGGCCTCCGCGGAGGACGTAGACAAGGCCATGAAGCTGGGGTACAACTGGCCCATGGGGCCGCTCGAGCTGGCGGACTTCATAGGGCTGGACGTCCTCCTGGGGATAGCGGAGGTGCTGCACAGGGAGACCGGGAGCCCGACGTACCATCCACCGCCCCTGCTCAGGAGGCTGGTGGCGGCCGGTCACCTCGGGCGGAAGAGCGGGCGGGGGATACACGTCTACAGGTAGGGTGGTGACCGTGGAGCTGAGGTACGTCTCCTACGAGAAGAGGGACGGGGTAGCGGTAGTCACCCTGAACAGACCGGAGAGGCTCAACGCTCTGAACAGGGAGCTCCTGGCCGACCTGCGGAGGGCCCTGGAGGAGGCCGAGAGGGATCCCGAGGTCAGGTCGGTCGTGGTCACCGGGTCCGGGAAGAGCTTCTGCGCGGGCGCCGACGTCACGGAGTTCGCGAAGAGCGCTGCCGAGGTCCGGGAGTTCATAGAGCTCGGCTGGAGCGTGTTCGAGTACATAGAGAACATGAGCAAGCCAGTCGTGGCCGCGGTCAACGGCTACGCGCTGGGAGGGGGCTTCGAGCTAGTCCTCTCCTGCGACCTCGTCGTGGCCTCGTCCAGTGCCGTCTTCGGCTCCCCCGAGGTGAACCTCGGGATAGTAACCGGGTGGGGTGCCTCGCCGAAGCTAGTCCTGATCGCGGGACCCGCCAAGGCTAGGGAGATCGTGATGCTAGGCGAGACCCTCTCCGCGGAGGAGGCTCTGAGGCTGGGGATAGTCAACAGGGTCGTGCCCCCCGAGAGGCTCCTCGAGGAGGCTCTGGAGCTCGCTAGGAAGTTCACCCGGAAGAGCCCGTCGGCCGTGTCCATGGCCAAGACGGTGCTCAACAGGTCCGCGAGGTCTCTGCTCGCGCCCGGCCTCGAGCTAGAGCGTTCGATGTTCTTCGTGGCCGCGTCCTCCGAGGACGCGAGAGAGGGGATCGCAGCGTTCCTGGAAAAGAGAAAGCCCAGGTGGCAGGTGTAGCTGGGTAGACGCTCTCCCAGGACAGACCCCCTGCTCCGGGTGGGAACACTCCGCACGAAGGTGTCAGTGAAAGCTGCGGCCGACGCTGTCTTTTCCCGCAAATCGGCGAGGATCGTCGAAAACCCCCAGAGCTCCCGGATGCGGCTCCGCGTTTTCCCAGCCAAGATCCCCGACCGCGGGGAGTACGGTCGTAGAGTAGGACTCCGCGAGTCCCCAGTTTAGCAAGGTGGTCAGCGCCCTGCCGCGGAGTCGCCCAGGTGGGCAGGCGATCTATGGTCTCCACCCGGGGATGACCTCGGTTTTGTGTTTCACCAAGCCCTCTCGTGCTGATACGTCTCCGTGAGCGCCTGCCCCCCGCACGCTCGCGGGTAGACACAGGAGAGCCCAGCGTAGCACGGTCTGAACCCCCTGTACCCCTGCGTCTCGAGAGGAGCGTGTCGGCACTCAGGCAGTTCGGGGACCCATTAGGCTCGGCGGGCTCTGGGGAGCCTGAGCGCTCCTGAAGGACGGGCGAAGCCGTCGCGTACACAGGCACGTCACCGGTCGCGCTCTTTATAGTTTCCACGACCGTCGCGGAAGAGGTGTCAATGCGATCCGCCATGCTGTTAAACTTTAGCCGGTCCATCCGGTTACCGCTGAGGCTCGTCGACTCACAGTCTGTGATACCCGGCACCTCCCTCTTCCCCAAGCTATTCCACTGCGAGGGGGATCGCCAGAGGAGGGGCCCACCACGCTGTACCCGTGCTCCTCTAGGTATGCCATCGTCTCCCAATTTATGTCGAAGGGCATCTCGAGATCCTCCGCGGAGTAGAGGTAGGGGTCCAAGCCCCAGGTGACGGACTCAGCTCTCCAGCCAAAAGAGTGTAGACCTTCGCGGCCCGAAGACGCAGGGGTACCGTCCGGCTCCTCCGCTTCTGCCATCCCGCGAATAGCCTTGCCGCTCTCAGTGCTCGCTCTCGGAGAACGAAACCTCCACCCAGTGGGTCCACACGAGGGCCCTCGGGAAGACTTGGTGTATCCTCCCGTACTGGTAGGCCGTTCCGTCCTCCCTCGGGCAGTTGACCACAACTAAGTACTCGACCGGCTCGTAGTACTCGACCCTGCGCTCCCCGGTCTCGGGGTCGTAGCTCCACTTGGCGACCACCGCGGGGCGGAGCTCCCTCGCCACCACCATCCGCCCCGGTGACACCTCGCCCGCGTAGACGACATCCGAGTGGCTCGGCGAGCCGAACCCGATGACAACGACGGCGCAGTACTCCGCGTCGACCCGGGGTACGTATATCTCCAGTTTCACCATCATCTTCGGCTCCCCGCTGATCCAGCTGCTGAGCGCCACGACCAGATAGTCCTGGAAGAGGAGGACTACGAAGACACCCGCGAGGGCCATCAGGAAGGTTATCACTAGGGCCTCAGCAGTGCTCTGGAGGCCTCTCGACAAGGGCCTCACCCCACCGGGAGATGGTAGGGAGTTTATAAGCTGATGGTGGAGAGAGGGGAACAGGTACCATCCGCGTTGGCGGGGATCTTGCGCGAGCCCTCCCCGTTTCCCGGAGGGCGCTCGCGAGGGTCGCTGACCGGGCTTCGTCTCATGACCATGAGGCGGGGCCTGGCTAGGGACCTCCTGTTCAAATCCCCTGGGTCGAGTGGATGCCGCACCGGGAGGACCCCCAGTGACCTGGTGGTCGGAGCGGAGGGCCCCTAGCCGGGCGGGCTCCGCGATGCGCGCATAAAAAGTCTCCGGGACACGCGCTCTCACGGCGGCACGGTGGGTCCGGGAAAGCTGGGGCTCGCCCTCGTTGCTCTCGTACTCCTGTCCGCTCTCGCACTCATCACCCTGCTGTTCCCGGGCTACGGAGTGACCCTGGTCGTCGAGGGAGAGCCCTTCGAGGTGGACGGCCAGCTACTGTGCAGAGACCTGCCCGGATCCGTGATACTGATGTTCGGAGGTGAGTTCCATACCCTGGACGTATGCGAGCTCCTGGAGAAGAGGGTCGTCAGGGTCGGGTTCGAGGAGGGCGTAAGGTACTGGTGTAGGTGGCTCGAGGAGCTCAGGATAAGGGAGGGGATGAGTGCCGAGGAGGTGCGGAGGACGCTGTGGGAGAGGGGCTACGCGGTGGCGAACGTGCCCAGTGTCTCGGTCACCTTCTGGCTCGTAGGAGACGGGGTGTACTACATAGCGAACGACGTGTTCACCTCCCGCCACTACTACACGGCTAGAGGGCTCGACCCCCTCAGCGCGACTAGGAGAATGTGGGAGGACCCACTGGCGGTCGTCAGGGGGTACCCCCGATAGTGGTGAGGCTCGAGGACCTGGCCAAGGTGCTGGCCGTAGTCAACGTGAGCAGGGCCATCGAGGCTGCCAGGAGAGAGCTGGGGCTGGAGAGTCCGGCACTCCCGGAGGGCCTCGGGTCAGCGCAGGCTGCATCCACATCGCTGTGCCCACCGGGTTACGAGTACTATGATACCGGAGTCTGCCTCAGGGGGAACTACTGGGACCTGCCTGAGACGCCCCCGGAGTGGTTCGCCAGCAGGGTGTGGGTGCATCCATCCCTCGATAGGAACAGAGTAATTCAAGGCGCGTGGACGGAGTTCCTAAAGATCTATTTAACCGCTTACCTCCTGGACAAGTCGAGGTTCCCGACTCTGGGCAGCGTGTGGAACTACCTGACAGTGACGGTGGCCTCCAACCCTTGCCGTAAGCTGAGGAACGTGGGAACGGCTGTGAACATGACGTACGTGGTGAGGGAGTGCGCCCTCCCCGACGGCGTCCCGAAGGACTACGTGGGCTGGAACCACACCGCGGCTCCGGGGTCGCGGTTCAATATCTCCAAGCCGTTCGTGCTATCGGTCGTCTCGTACACGGGCAGCATGCCCCCGATGAGCATCCGATTGGAGTACGAGGTGATAGGGCTCGGGTACAGGAGGGTCGGCATATCGTTCATGGGCGTGATGTTGTACAGCTGGGAGGGGCACGGGGGTTGACATAACCGAAGGTATAGTCTCGTTTACTAGGGACGACTGGAACTCTGGAGTCCGCCACGGAGCGGTCGTAGTCCCCGCGGAGTATGAGTACCAGTACGACGCCGTAGTCTTCAACTGGATTATAGGGACGTACAGCTACGGAGGCCGCGAGTACTGGCGAGCAATACCGCTCCCGGCTCTCACGCCGTACTACAGGGAGGTAAGCTTGAGTCGGAACTTCACCGTGTGCTACTACGACGCCGACTGGAGGCCCGTATACGGCTGCCCTCCGCACGCTAGGAACGTGAGCGACCTGCTCGAAGAGATGACGTGGTCTATACCGCTCAGCTACGCCCGCCTCAGGGACACGAAGCACAGGGACATACCCGGCACTTTCGAAACCCTCTACATGTCCCTCAGGAGCGACGTAAAGTACGGAGAGTCCATGGGGTCGGTGCTCTTCGGTATTGCCAAGAGCCTGGCAACAGACCTGTTCAGCGCGACTGTAACCGATCCGAGGCTCGGAGCGTTTTTACTGCCCCTGGCCTTCCTCGACTACGCGGACACGACCTTCGGAACGCTCGCGGTAAGAGTGACCCTTAGGTGGGAACGCGACGGCCTACCCGAGGACGTCAGGGTGACCGTGGATATGTTAACGAAGGGCGAGAGCTACCTAAGCGAGAGGTACAGGGCTGCGGGTGTGAGACCCTTCGTAGCGAGGTACGTGGTCGTGATCGGAGAGTCGAGTAGGGGCGGAGACTAAGAAATGATGTAGGAGGGGGACAACCGCCCGAGACCGTCGCTAGCTGACGGGCCGGGTCGATGTCCTACCGGTAAGGCAGGAGGGTCATAGCCGAGAAGCCCTTTTCCACCCTTGCGGTTTACCTCCCACAGGGGCCCAGTCCCCGGTGGAGAGTCAACCGCCTGCTCTCCATCCTAATAGAACGGAGTCGGCTCTGATTGACTGTCTATGGCTGAGTGTGCCTCCTAGGAGAACGCTGGCCGCTTGAAAGCCCGCGGACAATCCGAGCCGGCTCTGCCGAGTGGGCTGGCTTACTCTGCTACCAGGTAGCGCCGGTAAGTCCGCGTCGAGAGCCGGCTCTCGAGAGCACCACCACGCACCCTCTCCTCCAGGCCCTCGAGTGGTTTCGCGAGTCTAGCTACGGGCTACCTCCGGAGTGCTCTCCCGGTTGGTGTACTGCGAAGGTGCTCAATAGAAGGGCCGCAGGAGGTCCGGCGACTCTCCGAAGAGAGACTCCACCTGCGCTCTCAGCTTCTCAAGGTAATCAGAGTACCTCCTGTGGAGGTAGACTCGGAAGAAGTTTACCTCGCGGGGCATGAGCCCGGCGACGGTCTCCCTTATGGGAGTCCTAGCGATCGTCCCGTCCGGCCTCAGGATGCTTATCTCTGTCTCCTCGAACATGGGGTTCGTCGGCAGCCTCGGGCTGTCCACGAAAACCGCGCTGGAGTCCGAGAGGCCCGTCAGCCTCGCGAACGCCTCCCCCACGATGCGCTCGAGCAGGCTCTTCCCGACCTTCATCAGGGTCGCCGAGACCTTCTCCAGGGGCTGTATGACCTCGTAGACCAGCCTGTAGGGGACCTCGCGCCTCAGCACGTACCTCGCCTCCTCGAGCTTCCTGACCTCCGGGTTGGCGAGGACGTAGCCGTCGTCGAGCTCGGCGTAGAGCTCCGGATCCTCCAGGGCCTCGGGTATCCTGAGGGCGTGCTCGGCCTTCAGCAGGAGGTCTCCCAGGACCCTGTCGAAGGCCCTCGAGGTCTTGTGGTAGTACACGGTCTTGAACATGTACAGCCTGGCGATGAGGAGGTGGTCCAGGACGTCGCGGGCCTTGTGCTCGAGCGCTACGGTGTCCCCGACCGCCCTGGAGTGGTAGGCGAGCCTCCTCCAGTCGAGCCCGAGCCCGTAGTAGGCGCCGGTGTAGTAGGAGTCCCTGAGCAGGTAGTCTACTATGTCGGCGCTGTAGGGCCCCTTGATGATGTAGTAGAGGGAGCTCTCGCTGTGGTCGCCCACCCTGGAGCGGAGGGGCCAGGCCTCCATCGTCGGGGCCTCTACGGCCCTCGAGACCTGCTCCACGCTCACGTTGAACTCCTTCTCGACGCACTTCTCGAAGCACCTCACGGTCTCGGGGTGCTCCCTGAGGATCCTGGCGCCGACCACCTCGTGGTTCAGCCCGTAGCGGAGGAGGACGTGGTCCTCGAACGTGTGCGAGAAGGGCCCGTGCCCGATGTCGTGGAGGAGCCCCAGTAGTCGGGCGACAGCGTGCAGCCTGAGGGCTTCAGACCTCTCGAGCCCCTCGGAGTAGATGCTCTCGGCGAGGACTCCGGCAACGTGCATTACACCTAGGGAGTGCGAGAAGCGCGTGTGGGTGGCCGAGGGGTAGACGAGCTGGGACGCTGGGAGCTGCAGTACCCTCCTGAGCCTCTGGAGCGGGGCCGAGTCCACAAGGCACCTCTCGTGCTCGTACACCTTGATGTAGTCGTGAATGGGGTCCTTGATTATAACCGAGTGCCTCATCCTTCCACGTCGCTAACCTCTCGACTAGAGGCTTAAAACCAGCGGCAGCGCCAGGAGGTTCACTGAGACCGAGACCGCGAGAAATAGGCGCAGCGCGGTCCCGCCCAGGTCGTCGATGAGCGATGCGAGCTTCCAGAGGTTCTGCCCCGCCAGCTCCGCGTCGTGGAACACGTGCTCTATGGTGACGTAGTCGGCCCTGGTCTCGCTTTCCGCGGCCCTCTCAACGGCCCTGGCTATGGCCTCGTAGAGGCTCGGGCAGTCGGATACCACGTAGTAGGGCTTCTCCTTGAAGGTCGCGGCGCAGCTGTGGTCGTCCGGAGTCACCACGAGGGGGTTCTTGTAGCCCATGCGCTCCAGCCTGCTCACGATCTCCTCCCTCGCCCGGATGTCCACGTTGTTGCCGTAGAGGTACACGATGGCGTATCTCTCACCGTCGCTGAACCGAATCGTTAGGGCCTTTACCTTATCGTGACAGAGCTCGCGACACCCTGTCCCCACAGCTTCGCCGTAGCCCACGTAGACCTCCTCTTCGCGACACTCGTCCGCGCCCCTGAGCTTTTCGACGAGGCCGGAGAGCTCCTCCTCGCTCCCGATCCGGGGGCCCTTGGCTGAGTGCGAGTCCACCGCGACCACCAGGTTCAGCCCGCGCCTCTCCCCGAAGGCCTCCTCGACCTTCCTCCAGACGCCGTGGGGCAGATCGTCGCTGCCGCGGAGGGTGTTCGTCAGGAAGCAGACGGACGCCGTGGGGCCCCTGAGGACGTAGGCCTCCCACTCCCCGTCCCTCAGGACGCTCGGCCTGCACATACCGTAGCCTACCAGCTGACCGTAGTAGCTCACGATGGAGGAGGCCACGGCCCTGGCTTTCTCGTAGCTCTCCGAGGACGTAGTCAGGTTCCTCTCGTGGGACCCCGGGGTATGGAACACGAAAGCCTCCACGGTGTGTCCCAGGCTCTCCTCTAGGAAGTACGGGAAGCGGGCGGAGCCCACGTTCCTGAAGGGACCAAAGTGGATGTCGGGAAACACGAGAGCTACGGGCTTGTCCTGCTCCCTCCTGAAGACTAGAACTCCGACCCTAACTCTGTCGGTGACCCCGAGGCTCCGCATCATCTCCTCGAGGTGCTTGTGGTCTCCCGTGAGCCACGTCTTCAGGAAGGCCCTGGCGGAGCCGAGGGGGGACACTCCCCTGTTCCTCCCCAGGCGCTCGATCGAGTAGAGGGACAGAGCACCGACGGCCAGCGACGCCAGACTCAAGAAGACCGCTGAAGAGAGGAGCCTCTGCGGTTCGTAGCCTAGAGCTAGCCCTCCGACCAGCGGCACTAGGATCGCCGGGAGGACTGAGAACGGGAGCGCGATTCCGAGCCCGGAGATCCCCGAGAGTATGAAGAATGCTAGTCCCGAGCCCGCGGAGATCCCCACTCCCCTGAGGTCTCCGAGCCTGCTCAGAACCACCTCGGTCGGCAGGGTGACCAGCAGGAGGCTCGTCGCGAGGTTGACCAACCTCTTGAGGTTGAACACTCGCGTGCGCCGGAGGGGCATCAGCAGGAGCACGAGGAGGAGGGCCTCCAAGGCGTAGAGGGAGGCACTCTCGGCGTACACCTCGAGGCTCTTGGCCGGGAGAGACGTGGCCAGTGCGTAGACCGTCAAGACGACCGCTAGTAGGATCAGCGACGTAGCTCTCTTGCCGGGGGCGATCGTCAGCAGCCGGTAGTACCTGCTCACCGCGCTCTCAGCGTCCACCTCGGACACCTATCCACCGCTCGGTACACGCTCTATAGAAGCCGCGGGTTTAAGTGTCCCCGCTCTCCCCGGCTACCCATCGACACCTGGCGGCCTTTCGGGGACAACGGCGGAGCGCTCCACGTGCCTCGCGCTCGAGAGCGCGCTCAGCCTATTCTCTCCACCGCTCACCGGATGCGCCGGCAGCCTGGTGTGAAGCTTACTGCTATGACTCGCCCCTCCTATTTCCAAGACTTTAAATACTCGACCTGCTTCTCGGTCAGCGCGTCTATCCTTATACCCATGGTCTCTAGCTTCATCCTCGCTATCGCGCGGTCTATCTCCTCGGGTAGCTTGTAGACCCAGGCTCCCAGCTTGCCCCGGTTCTCTACCAAGAATTTCACGGCTAGTGCCTGGTTCGCGAAGCTCAAGTCCATGACCTCGCTGGGATGCCCCTCGGCCGCCACAAGGTTGACTAGCCGACCCTCGGCCAGGAGGTAGACCCTCCTTCCGTTGGGGAGCAGGTACTCCGTCACGTTGCTCCTGATGCTCCTCTTCGACACCGCGATGCCCTCTATCTCCGAGACGCCTATCTCGACGTTGAAGTGACCCGCGTTAGCGAGTATGGCTCCATCCTTCATCGCGAGGACGTGCTCGGCCCTTACTACGTCGATGTTCCCGGTCGCGGTGATGAATACGTCCCCCACTCTCGCCGCCTCGGACATAGGCATCACGTCGAAGCCATCCATCACCGCCTCGAGGGCCTTCACGGGATCGACCTCGGTTACGATGACTCTAGCACCCAGGCCCCTAGCTCGCATAGCGATCCCCCTGCCGACCCACCCGTAGCCTGCCACGACGACCACCTTTCCCGCTATGAGGACGTTCGTGGCCCTCATTATCCCGTCCAGCGTCGACTGGCCGGTCCCGTACCTGTTGTCGAAGAGGTACTTGGTCATAGAGTCGTTCACGGCTATCACCGGGTACCTGAGCCTCCCGGCCCTCTCGAGGGCCCTGAGCCTCATGACCCCCGTAGTAGTCTCCTCGGTTCCGCCGACCACCCTCTCGGCGAGCTCCGGCACCCTCTCGTGGAGGAAGACGTGGAGGTCTCCCCCGTCGTCTATGACTACGTCGGGGCTCGCTCGCGCCACTCGCTCTACGCACCAGTAGTACTCTTCCTCGGTCTCGCCGCGCCAGGCGAATACGTTGATGCCCTCCTCGGCGAGCGCCGCTGCCACTTCGTCCTGCGTCGAGAGGGGGTTGGAGGCCGCCAGCCATACCTCGGCACCGCCGGCCGCCAGCGCCCTGGCTAGCACGGCGGTCTCCTTCGTTACGTGGAGGACCGCTCCCACCCTGACCCCTCTTAGCGGCCTGGTCTCCTCGAACTCCTTAGCGATCCTCGTCACGACGGGCATGTTCCTCCCAGCCCACTCTATCGCGGTCCTCCCCTGAGGAGCGAGGGCCACGTCCCTTACCTTGAACATTCCCTCCGTCCCAGCTACCTCCCGGACTAGGTGTATAAATATAACGCACAGGCCGGGACGCATCGAGGCTTAGCGTCTCATGCGTAGATGAAACCTTTTAAGCTCCCGCGGGACAGGTGCGCGGGGACAATCTATGGCACAGGTCGTAGGACCCGTCAAGGGAACTGTGGCCGGCTTCTGCGTGAAGTGCAGAGCGAAGAAGGAGCTGAAGGGTCCTGAAGAGGTAGTACTGAAGAACGGCAGGAGAGCCATCAGGGGCTCTTGCCCCACCTGCGGCACCACTGTATACGTCTTCATGGGGAGCAGAAAGAGAGCTTGACCCAGAGCGCGAGCTCCCTTTAGCCGAATCGGTTTTCCTCTCCACCGCTCCCTGTCCAGCCTTTATAGTAACGCGCGCAGGGTATCCGGGACCGCATCATGTGCAGGCTCCTGGCCCTGGTAGGCAGGAACCCGGGTAGCCTCCTTGGATACCTCGACTCGCTGGTGGAAGTCAGCAGGTGCGACCCGCTCCTCGCGGAGCTGCGCGGGAGCTCCGGGTGCGAGGGTCATAGTGATGGGTGGGGATACGCAGTGGTCGGGGTTAGAGGCGACGGGAGGGCTCTCTCAGCACACTACAGGACGACGCTACCCGTGTACGAAGACTCGGAAGGACTGGGCAGCCTCAAGGACCTTGCCCGGGGAGTCGGAGCAGGGGTGCTCATAGCCCACTCGAGGAGGCTGGCCGAGGGCTCCGCCAGGACGTGGAACACGCACCCGATGCACTACGGATGGAGGGGTTTCGAGATGTGGATCGCGCACAACGGCCTCGTGAACTCGGAGGGCCTCTCCAGAGAGTTGGGAGTTGGCAAGCTGAGCGACACCACCGACACCTACTACCTCGGGGAGTACGTGTACAGACGGCTGAGCGGCGTCGACGGCGGTGAGCTCGTCAATGCCCTGAGAGGTGCGGCTAGGTACACCAAGACGGCCATGAACACTCTCGTAGTTCTCTACGACGATAGAAGGCTGCTGGTCGCTGTAACCTCGTACGTGTCTAGAGAGAGGGTGCAGAACCCCCTAGCGGTCGAGTACTACAGGCTGTTCGCCGGAGGCTCGAACGGTTCTCGAGCCTTCTTCTCCTCCTCCATAGCGAGGCGCCTCGGGAGTGCCGAGGAACTGCCGCTGCAGACGGCCGTGTTAGTGGAGGTCGACCTCAAGAGCGGTCGGACGGTCCAAGGCGTCTTCAGTTTAGAGTAGTGTCGAGTGACGGACCTCCCCCGAGGGGACAGCATCGGAAACTCTAATTAGGGGAAGATCGCAGGGACTATCGGTGTCGCACACGGGCTTGGATGTGCGCTCTAGGACTCATGCGGTCAAGGTATGTAGGGAGAGGTGTGCCGAGGAGGGCTTCTCCGGAGAGGCCTTCCACAGCTGCGTCGAGCTCTGCGTCAAGGAGCTCCTGGGCTCTTCAACCGGTTGACCGTTGTCGCATGTTCACAGCCACGCGTTCCACTTTGGCGGCCTTAGGGGGCAACAGCTGAGCGCCCCTCATCGGTGTCTCGCAGCGTGCCCATTCAGCATGCCCTCTTCACCACGTACTGGACACGCCAACAGCCCCTCCATTACCACACAGGAATGGAGTGTAAGTGATAGCCCGTCCCACAACCCGCTGCTCGAGCGTTCCCGATAGCGGACTCCGCCAGCGTTTGGGGACATAAAGCTTTTAAGAGCTGGCCAAGCAGTTACGTGGAACATTGCGATGAAGTCCATCAGGCTAGCCGCGCTAGCCATGGCCCTAGCGCTAGCCGTGGGCTTCTTCGCGGTCTTCACGCTATTGAGATCCCCCGGTCCCCAGGTTAGGCTCCTCGTTTACGCGTATAGAGATCCCATAACCGGGATCGACCCGAGCGTAGAGTTCGACACCGGGCTGGTCGTTCTCGGAGCGGTCTACGAGCCGCTCCTCTACTACAACCCCCTGACAAACAGCTTCACGCCCGCGCTGGCCGAGCGCTGGCTCAGGGTCAACGAGACGTACTGGGTCTTCAAACTGAGGGAGGGGGTGGTATTCCACGACGGCACGCCGATGACTGCGGAGGCGGTGAGGTTCAGCATACTGAGGAGCAAGGCTGTCTACGAGGAGAGGGGCGTAGGCCCGGGCTACATATGGGATCCCGTGGAGGACGTGCTCGTGCTGAACGACACCGCCGTCGGGTTCAAGCTGAGGTACCCGGCTCCTCTAGACCTGATAGCCTCGTCCGCCTACGGTGCCTACATCTACAGCCCCAGAGTCCTCGAGTACGCCGGAGCCGCGGATCCGGCGGACGAGTCGGTGAGACTCTGGTTCGAGAGGGGGCGGAGCCTGGGGAGCGGTCCCTACTACATAGACTACTACGATCCGCTCAACGAGGTCAGGCTGAGGAAGTTTGACGGGTGGTGGGGCTGGGCTAAGGTGGATAACCCTCGCGCCCCGGAGCTCGTGATCGTAAAGATCGTCGGCGAGCCCGTAACGCAAGTAGTGGGGCTCAGGGGAGGCAGCATCCACATAGCCACGGCTGTCCCCAGAGCGGAGGTGCGGGCGCTGGTCGGCGAGGGCTTTAGAGTGATAAAGCAGCACACCTACTACAGCTACACCCTGATGTTCAACGTCAGGAGGTGGCCGACGAACATAACGGAGTTCAGGCTAGCAGTCCTCCACGCTATACCGTGGGGCGAGCTGATAGACGGGGTCCTCCACGGGTTCGGCGTGCCCGGGAGCGGCGTAGTGCCGTACGGATACCCGGGCTACGTGGACGACCTGAGGTACGAGTACAACCTGACCAAGGCTCGAGAGCTCCTGAGGAAAGCCGGCCTCGAGGGGGCGAGGGTGAAGATCGAGATAGTGATAACGGCGGGCTACGAGGAGGAGGAGATGTTCTCGAGGCTCCTGGAGTCCGAGCTGAGGAAGCTGGGCATAGAGCTCGAGATCCGCTCCTATCCGTGGGAGGTGGTTAAGGAGCACGGAGCAGCGGTATGGAGGGATCCCGAGGAGGCCCCCCACCTAATAATAAACGACTGGTGGCCTACGTACCCAACCCCGTACGACTACCTCTACCTGCTCCACTGCTCTTCGAGGGAGTGGAACTGGGCCGGCTACTGCAACGAGGAACTGGACGAGCTGCTGGACACCGCTCTCGAGCTGGAGGGTCTAGAGTACGAAGAGGCGCTCAGGCTCTACGAGAGGGCTCAGCGTATCGTGTTTGAGGAGGGGGTAGCCGCGGCCCTCTGGACCATCGTCCAGCACTACGTGGTCTCACCGAAGGTGAAGATCGGGGAGGAGGCCTTGAACCCCCTGTACATGTACGTGGTCTGGTTCCAGTACGTTGAAGTGCTGTAGCCGGCGAAGCTGGAGATGGTGGGCTACTACGTCAGGAGGGCTCTGCTCGGGCTGACCCTCATCCTGGGTCTAATCGCGCTCGTTTACTTGTTCGTGTACGTAGCGCCGGGCAACCCGGCGTACGTCTGGGCGGGTAAGCCAAGAGGGCCTAAGGCCGCGGAAGCTATAGAGCTGGCCGCGAGGGAGCTGGGCCTAGACCAGCCGCTACACATCCAGGTGGCGTCGTTCGTCTGCAGGTTCCTGACGGGATCCTGGGGGGCGTCTGTGGCGTTCAAGAGACCCGTGGCCGAGGTAGTGCTCGGGGCCTTTAAGGCCACCACAGAGCTCCTGCTACTCTCCTACGCGATCTCTATCCCGCTGGGCCTCTACCTCGGAATATTCATGGCTCTGAGGAGGGGGAGCGCGGCGGACAAGGTGTTGAAGTTCCTCTCTTCTCTGCTGGCAAGCATTCCCAGGTTCTGGCTCGCGGTTGTGGTCATTTTCGCGTTCTACCTCATCGGGTTCCAGCCCCTGGGAAGAATAGACCCGCGCTACCTAGCCGAGTTCAGGGAGGTGACGGGTTTCTACCTCCTCGACGCGCTCCTGATGTCGAGGCCGGACGCGTTTCTGGACGTGCTGGCCAGACTCATCCCACCAGCACTGATCGTGGCTGTGTATCCGACCTTCTACGTGGCGAAGTACGTGAGGTTCGCGCTGTCGGAGAAGCTCTACGAAGACTACGTCGTAGAGGCTATATCCCTCGGTGTGTCGAGGCGGACTCTCGTGATGAGGTACTCTCTGAGGGGAGTCCTCCCAGCAGCTTTCCAGCTCTTCGGCATAAACCTCGTCTACAGCTTCGTGGACGCCGCGGTGGTCGAGACGGTCTTTATGAGGGAGGGGATCGGGAGGGTCTTGGTCGAGGGGCTGCTGAGGAGCGACTACCCGCTAATAGTGGCGGCGTTCTTCACGGTATCCCTGGTCATGCTGGCGGTCAACAGCGCCGTGGACCTGGTGCAGAAAAAACTAGAGCCCAGGGTTAGGGTATGAGCCGCGCGAGACCCTCCGGGGAGCGCGAGACCCTCCGTCGCTGCTGGCGGAGGAGAAGCTTTAGGGCGGGTGTGGCAATACTGGTAGCCCTCGCACTGGTAGCTGTTCTAAGCCCAGTGCTAGCTCCCTACCCCGATGAGGGGGAGGGCCTGGTGACCGATGCCGCCAGGCTGAGGGGCCCTCTACCCCCCTCCGCGGCGCACCCCTTCGGGACGGACGTCTTCGGGCGCGACGTTCTCAGCAGGGTCCTCGTCGGCTCTAGGTACTCCCTCCTCCAGACGGTCCTGGTGATGGTCGGCAGCCTGGCCCTCGGGGTCTTCCTGGGGGTCTTGGCTGGGTACCTCGGCGGGGTACCCGAGGCCTTAATAAGCTATGCCGTCGAGCTCTTCCTGCCGCTCCCTCCCGTAGTGGTGGCAGCCGCTCTCTCGGTCGTTATCGGACCGGGCATGCTCACGGTCGCGCTGTCCCTCGTGCTGACCTGGTGGGCTTGGTACGCTAGGATAGCCCACGTCCAGAGCAGGGAGCTCCGCGACCTAGACTTCGTCAAGGTGAGCGAGGCCCTGGGTTTTGGGAAGATCCACGTCGCTCTCCACCACGTGCTCCCGAACGTGGCGCCCAAGGTGGTAGTGCAGTCGGTCCTGGACTCGGCCTCCGTACTGCTCGAGATCTCCTCCATAAACTTCCTGATAGGGAGCGTCGCGACGGCCTTCGATGCCCCGGACTGGGGAACGATGATCGGGTACGGGTTCAGGTACATAACCACCTATTGGTGGATGAGCTTCTTCCCGGGTCTCTTCCTGACCCTCGCCGCCTTCGGATTCATACTCGTGGGAGACGCGCTCAGCGAGGAGAGCAGCCCGAGCCTCAGGAGGAGGTGGTGGCTGTGGTTCTAGCCCAGGAGAGCAGGACCGCGGTGCTGGCCGAGTCTCTTAGCCTGGGCTACGAGGACATGGGTGCGGTCTTCTGGGCAGTAAGGGGCGTAAGCCTCGAGCTGCCCAGAGGCGGCTCCCTCTGCATCGTCGGGGAGAGCGGCAGCGGCAAGACGACCCTGGGGAACGCGATAGCGGGGATCATACCTCCCTACGTTCGGACGGACGGCAGGCTCGTCGTGGGGGGTGTGGAGGTGGTGAGAGGCTCCAGGGTCGTGGGGGCCGACAGGATCAGGGGTAGAGTGGTCACCAGGATACCGCAGAACCCGGCAGCCTCCCTCAACCCGTACCTCCGGGTCGGGGAGATCTTCTACGACGTCCTCAGGGACTCGCGAGGCATCGGGAGCAGGAGCGAGTCTCGGGGGGAGGCCCGGAGGCTGCTCTCGCTCGTAGGCCTCGAGGAGGAAGTCCTGGACATGTATCCCCACGAGCTGAGCGGGGGCATGAGCCAGAGGGTAGCCATAGCCTTGTCCCTTGCCCCGGGGCCCTCTATCGTAGTGGCCGACGAGCCTACGAGCAATCTGGACGCGTACCTGAGGGGCTACATAGTCCGGCTCATAGGAGACCTGAACAGGAGGCTCGGCATGACCCTGGTGGTGATAACCCACGACATTTCCGTCGCCGAGCTGATGTGCGGAGACCTGAGCGTCGTGTTCCTCGGAGAGATAGTCGAGCGCGGTTCCGTGAGCGAGGTGCTCAGGAAGCCTCTTCACCCCTACACCAGCGAGCTCATCGAGGCCTCGGTCCTCGAAAGGGCCGGCCGGAAATCTGGGATGCGAACTGAGGGGTGCGCTTACTACGCTAGGTGCCCCCATGCCGGCGGCGAGTGCCTCAAGCCTCCTCCTATGCTAAGGCTAGGCGATGGGAGGGAGGTAAGGTGCTGGAGGCTAGCGCGGTGAGGCCCGTAGTCCGAGTGCGCGACCTGTGGGTGGAGTACTCACCAGCCTCCGGCCTCTTCGGGAGAAGGAAAATCCTCGCGCTACGGGGCGTGAGCTTCGAGGTCGCGGAGGGGGAGACGTACGGGGTGGTGGGGGCCAGTGGAAGCGGAAAGTCGACGCTCCTCAAGGCCATCATGGGCTTCGTGAAGCCGACCGGCGGGACCGTTGAGATCGACGGGGTGGATCTCTACGGCGTAGACGGGGGGACCAGGAGGGGTATTGTGAGGAGGATAGGGTACGTCTCCCAGAACCCGCTGGCAGCTGTGGACCCTCGGTACAGGGTGAGGGATATAGTGGCGGAGCCTCTCAGGGCCAGCGGCGTGTCGAAGAGGGAGATCGACAGAGTGCTGTCCGCACTGCTCGAGATGGTAGACCTAGACCCGGGCGTGATGGACCTGCTCCCCCACGAGCTCAGCCTGGGCATGCTCCAGAGGGTGGTCATAGCTAGAGCCATAGCCGCGAAGCCTAGGGTTCTTCTGCTCGACGAGCCGACATCGGCCCTGGACTCGATCACCCAGTCGCACATAGTGTCCCTCCTGGGGGGACTGAGAGACCTCTTCGGCTACACGAGCATCCTGGTCTCACACGACCTCAGAGTGGTAGCTCGCTTGGCGAGCAGGCTGGCAATCATGATGGCCGGCCTGATGCTCGAGGAGGGCCCCACCTCCAGCGTCCTGGAGAAACCCCTCCACCCCTACGCGCGCGAGCTCGTGGAGTCTCTGAAGCTGAAGGAGGTGGGAGAGGTGTTCACGGTGAACCCGAACGCGTGTCCCTTCTACACGCGCTGCTCGCAGAGACTCGACGGGAGGTGCCGGGAGGTACCGCCCCTCGCCGAGATCGGTGGTGCGAGGAGGGTCAGGTGCTGGCTCTACACTTAGATCATGCAGGTTTAGTCCTCTGGCGCGACCTCTTGTGCACCAAGTAGAGGGAGGCCGCGGTCGCGACGAACATGGCAGAGGGTATCCAGAGATTTTCGGAGAACCTGAGCAGCGCCCTACCATTCTCGTGGCTCAGCTTGAAGACGCCGAAGAGCACCAGGTCTAGGGCCACTCTGTAGGAGCGCACGCAGACCCCCTCGAGAGACCCTGAGCACGAACCCCCCGCGCACGGTAGCTCCTTCTCCACCTCCTCCCCGTCCTCCCTATCCACGTAAAGGAGCCGGGCTCTGGTGACGGAGGCTCCCGCGGGCTCGACGCGGACGCTCAAGTTGCACAGCTGGACCGTGAAAACGAAGTAGAGCTCCAGGGGATAGTGAGGCAGGATGAAGTCCTCGTAGCGCCCGATCCGGGACGTGTTTATGGGGGGGCCGGGGTAGGGAATGCCAACGCCGTCGTCGAAGACCTTCAGCCTGGGCTGTACGACTTCCTGGTCGACCCTCACCAGCCTGCTCTCTCCGAGCACTGCCCTCCTACCCTCCTCCCCCGCGGGTATGACGAAGTCCTCGACGCTCTCGCCGAGCTGGAGCTCGACCACGTAGCTCCTGTTCCCCGTGGGAGCTATGTACGCTACTCGATAGAGCGTGACGTTTACAACCCTCGCGCCGTCTACGCTGAGGTCGAAGAGCTCTCCTCCTATTGGGACGTAGCCGTATGCTGCTAGAAGCGCGTAGAGTATGGAGAGCGAGACCCCCAGAGCTAGTAGTGGTCTCCCAGACCTCCTCTCGGGAGCCCTCTTCGGTCTTCTGTACTTCCTATACTTGCCCACGACCGGCAGACCCAAGTATGCCACGCTGCGGAGTATTTTTGCTACGAGCTAGGCCTCTCGCGAGTGCTCTGGTCGACGCTCAAGCCCTCGGACTCGGCGGAAACGGGATTACCCGCGCGGGCTACCTTTTCGTAGTCTCCGGAGATCTCCGCCTCCAGGAGGTTTCCTCTGAGCCCCCGAGCTCTGCGCAAGCTATGTTTCGATGCCTTTCACCGCCACCACCAGCTCTACAGCTACGGCCTTTTGCGCAGCGGCTCGTCCGAGGGCTCGAAGGGGAGCCCGGTTCCCTTCCGAACCCCGCGCTCTCCGGAGGGTCTGGCGAGCCTTGCGGTCGCTTAAAAGATACCGCCCGAGCTGTGCGCGGGGAAGGCTATCGGCACCGACTCTCCCGACTATGGCCGCAGCTTTCTAGCTCTCCTTCTTATCCTCTCCCTAGCTGTGAGCGGGGTCTCGGCCTACCTGCACTCACCCTCGACGCCGGTGCTCTTGGGGAACCTCGGGCTGAAGTATAGCGACATAGTCTACGGGGTGTACTATCCGCGCTTCTCGCCGGACCCGGCGGTCTCCTCTAGGTACTGGTACAACGCGGAGGCCCTCGAGTCCCTGCTGAGGGGGGAGCCCCGGTGCCCCGTCCCCTACGTCGACTACGCGTTCGAGTACCCCCCGCTCGTCGGGCTCCTGTGGTACTCCACCACCTGCCTCTCCGCGCTGGCGACAGCGGGGGAGCACCGGCCTAGCGTCCGCGTGGACCGCATTGCTGAGCTCCACTTCGCGCTCAACGCCGCAGCCCTCTCCATCTTCGTAGTCCTTTCGGTACTCTTCCTCTGGAAGCTCGCCGAGTCTCTCGGCTGGGCCTTCGGTCCGCGGGTCGCGACCCTCTGGCTCCTCCTCCCGTCGACCGTGCTCTACTCGGTCTACAACTGGGACGCGATGTGCGCGGCACTGGCTCTCGGATCGCTAGTCGCGTTCGCGAGGAGGAGGTACCTCGCCTCTGGTCTCCTGCTCGGAGCGTCCGTGGCGGCGAAGCTCATGACCGCGTCAGTGGCGTACGTCCTCTTCCTCCACCTGCTGTTCGGGAAGCGCGGCGACGCCAGGCTGCGCGACGCCGGCCACTTCCTGGCGGGCCTCGCAGTGGCCGGAGCCCTCCCCTACTTAGCCCTGCTGGCACTGTCCCCCGCCGGGTTCCGCGACTTCGTGACCCACCACTACGCCTGGTACTGCGAGAACTGCCTCTACATGGTCTTCGTCCACGACATACACAGCCCCGCTCACAGACTGCTGGCAATAGCATCGGTCTCCGCGCTGGCGGCAGCGGTGGCCCTCCTCGTGGCCAGGGGGAGAGGCTCGGAAGACGGCCTCCTGCCCTACAGGCTCTCGGCGGTCTCCGCGCTGGGAGCCGTTCTCTCCAACTACGTCTTCTCTCCCCAGATGGTCCTGCTCTTCTCCCCGCTGGTTCTCGCCTTTTCCCGCAGGGCGAGCCGGGCCCTCTACGCGGTGTCGGACGTCGCCAACTTCTCCATAATGTTCTCGTTCTTCCGCGACTACGAACTCAGGCTCTTCCTCAGGGAGGTCGGGATCCCCGTGAGCGTGAGGTTCAGCCCCTGGACCATAGACTCGCCCGTGCAGTGGTTCGCCGCCGCGAGGAACCTCCTGCTGCTGGTCGTGCTCGTCATCGAGGTCTCGAGGCTCTCAAGGAGCTGTGACGCTAGGACTCCCCGCAGGTCTCCCTCTTCAGGACCGCGTCGCGCCACAGCCTCTGAAGCTCCTCCTCCGGTGTAGTCGTCTCGACCAGCTGGCACTCCGCGTAGCCGGGCTTCACCTCTCCGCGCTCGAACCTCTTCAGCACCAGCTCGGCGGAGCTCCTCGCGGGGTGCGCGACCACGCTTACGTATGCTCTGACGATGGCGGCCACGGTGGCCTCGCTGAGGACTACGACCTGGTCCGGGAACTCCAAGACCAGTCGCAGGTGCCTGTGACCCCTGGGCACGATGGCGACCACCCTCTCCACGTCGCAGTTCCCGTACCTCACCACCCTCTTCGTGGAGGCGGTGCTCGAGAGCTCCCCACCGGAGCTCACCACCCGCTCACCAATGAGAATAGTGGGAGTCCAAAAAGGAGAGGGACCGAGGTCGGCGGACCAAGCGGGTTTGGCGCCACGGGCTAAGCCTTGGGGGACGATATCCCTAGCCCGAGGTCTATCGGTATCACGATGCCGTTTATGGCCTCGTTCTCGACCACGTGCCTGACCAGTCTGGCCACCTCCTCGGGCTCGACCAGCCTCGACACCGGAGACCTCTTCAGGTAGTCCCTGAGTATCGACCTCGGCACGGCTAGAGCCATCCTGGTCTTGACGAAGCCCGGAGCGATCGCGACGACCCTTATCCCGTACGGTGCTAGCTCCTTGGCTAGGGTATACGTGAAGCCAACGAGACCGGACTTCGTCGCAGCGTAGTTGGCCTGCCCGATGTTGCCCACGAGCCCGACTATCGACGATATATTGACTATGACTCCCCCGCCGGCCCTGACCATGTGCTGTGATACGGCCTTGGAGCAGTGGAAGGCGCCGGTCAGGTTCACCCTTACGACGGCGTCCCAGTCCTCGGGCCTCATCCTCTGCAGATAGGCGTCCCTGGTTATGCCAGCGTTGTTGACCAGGACGTCTATCCTCCCGAACTTGCTCAGCACCTCGCTCACCCCCCTCTCGACGGACTCCGCGCTCGAGACGTCCATGGCAACGAACGTCGCTTCTACTCCGAGGGACTTCACGGCCTCTAGAGTCTTCTCCGCGTCCTGATCGTACGCGAGGTCGGCTACGGCTATCGAGAAGCCCGCTCTGGCCAGCTCCAGGGCTATCGCCGAGCCTATCCCCCTCGCACCACCGGTGACTAGTGCTACCCGGGTCACCCTCACCTCCTCCCTCGGCACGAACTTCTTCAGCGTGCCGAAGACAGTCCACTCCTCGACGACCTCTCCCTCCATGCCGGTCCTCAGTCTGCCGAAGTACCTGCGGTCTATCCTGACGACGGCCCTCCTACCGCTCTCGTCCTCGACCACCCCTATCGCGTACGTGGACTTGTAGGGCGGTACCGGCGTGTAGAGCTCCGTGTAGGTGATCAGTCTCCAGACCACACCCATCACCTCGAGAAAACCGCTACCGCTACAGTGCCCCCCGTGCCGCCGTGGTTCTCCATGAGCCCCCTCTCGGCGCCTTCGACCTGCCTGCTGCCCGCCTCACCCCTCAGCTGCCAGAAGATCTCCGCGGCCATTCCGACGCCCGTAGCTCCTATCGGGTGCCCCTTCGACTTCAGCCCTCCGCTGGGGTTGACGGGCTTCTCTCCACCGAACATTACGATCCCCTCCCTGAGCAGCTTGGCAGCCTCCCCCCTCTTCGCTAGCCCGAGCATCTCGTACGCTATCAGCTCGGCTATCGTGAACGCGTCGTGGACTTCGAGGATGTGCACGTCCTTCACGCCGAGACCCGAGATCCTGAAGGCCTCCTCGGCGGCGAACCTCATGGCCCTCAGCTCGGTGATGTCGGGGCGCTCGAAGATCCCCGGAGTGTCGTGAGCGAGTCCCATCCCCTCGATGTAGACCGGTGCGTCCGTGAACCTCCTCGGCTCGGCGCTGACCACCACGGCGGCCGCCCCGTCGCTTATGAGGGACGAGTCGTAGAGCTTCAGGGGCCACGAGACGTAGGGAGACTTCAGGACGTCCTCGACGGTGACCTTCCTCCTCATGGCCGCGAGGGGGTTCCTCAGGCCGTTCTCGTGGTTCTTGACCGCTACCAGCGCCAAGTCCTCCTCTGTAGCACCGTACCTATCCATGTAGGCCTTGGCTATCATGGCGTAGAGAGATACGAACGGCGCGCCCGCGAGTATCTCCTCGGGGTGACCCGCCGCCATGAGGACCTCGTTCGCCTCGGCTGCCGTGGGCTGGTGGCTCATCTTCTCGAAGCCGACCACCAGGACGTTCCTCGCTAGCCCGGCCCTAGCCATGCTCCAGGCCAGGTAGAGGGCCGTCCCACCGGACGCGCAGGCGTTCTCCACCCTCACCCCCTTCGCGCTGGTCCGTCCCAGAAGCGAGAGCGCGTAGGGCACTGTGTGGAGTATCCCACCGAACCTGTCCGAGAAGTTCGAGACTATGACGAGGTCTATGTCCTCACCGCTAATCCCCTTCTCGACAGAGTTCAGAGCCCCCCGGACCGCCTCCTCGAGCAGCTCCCACGCCTCCCTCTCCGACCTGAGCTCGTACCCAGTGCTGTAAGCACCGACTATGCCTACCCTCAACCTTCTCCCTCCAAGCTAGCACTCCTACCAAAAAACACTCTCCGGGTTACTCCTGTTTACTCCCGGACGCTCGACCGCTCGCGCTCCGCCTCTATTACCGCTTCGACGTCCCCCCGACGATGGGACTTCTTTCAAGTATTTTCAGGAACGTCGCGAGCGCGTTCTTCTCGGCCCTCCTGAGGGTCTTGACTACGGCCACCCTAGAGATCCCGAGCTCTCTAGCCAGCCGGTCGGCGTTTACCCTCCTGGGCCACTCGTAGTACCCCAGCCTCATGGCCTCCGCGAGGAGCTTGGTCTGCTTCTCGGTCAGCTTGCCCACGCCTCTGCTCGCGAGCGAGAGCAGGCTAACATGGTCTAGCAAGAGAGCGTGCTCGGGAAGCTCTATGACCTCGTACCTCTCGATGTAGTCGTACTCGGAGACTCTCCTCATGAACTCCCTCATCTGCCTAGCGGTGTGGAAGCCGAGAGTCCAGCGCTCGAAGCCGTCGAAGGCTACCCAAGTCGTCAGTGGCACGGCGTCGTAGTTCACTGCTGTCTCCATGGTCTTGGTCTTCTCTATCAGCATGCTCGCCTTCGCGTACCCCCTCTTCTTCCTCAAGAGCTCGTACCTCCTCACCCTGCCCACGGAGCCGATCTTCTCCAGCACCCTGCTTATCGTGCTCTCGTCACCTAGCACGACGATGTATATCTTCTCGTAGCCCTTCCGGATCTCCGCTACGTTGGCCCCCACGACTAGTATGCTAGAGTCCTTAACGTGTTCGGTGAGCCAAACAACCGGACAATCGTACTGGACTATGTCAAACGTCCCGACGAGCATCGGTTCCCTGGTCCCGCACGAAACTCGCTAGCGTGCTAATTAACCTTTTCGGCATGTACCGTAAGGCGGTAAGCCGGTAGTGAAGCCTGCGGATCCGTTCCGCATCTCACTTAGCCGTCGCTGTTCTAGCTATCGGATGGCTGTGGATGAAGCCGGTGAGCAGGTAGTTGACCGCTTCGGGTCTCTCTATCACGACTGCGTGACCGGCCTCCCTTATCTCCACGTGGACCGAGTTGGGGATCTCGCTAGCTATTATCTTCGAGTACTTGGGCGGCTTGACTCGGTCCTCCTCGGCCGAGACCACCAGAGTCGGTGCGCGTATGCTCTTCAGCAGCGGCGTCAGCGGGGAGTCCAGCATCTTCAGGAAGGCCCTGCCCATGTGGACCGCGGAGGTCAGGCTGAAGCCCCTCGAGAACCTCTCGACCAGGGTCTCGACCAGAGCCCTTCCGTAGCGGTTTATGAAGCGCTCCGAGTAGACGTCGCTGATCCAGGACAGAACGAACTTCCTCACGTCCATGCTCATCGCCCCCTCGATCCACCTCAGTGCGGTCAGTCTGAGGTCTTCGTGGATCTCGCTCACGGAGGCTATCACGGTCAGGTCGTTCACGTACTCCGGGTACTTGGCGGCGAACAGCATGGCCACCTCGCCACCGTACGACGTCCCCACGATGTGCGCTCTCTCTATGCCGAGGTGGTCTAGGAGAGACCTCAAGTCCTCCGCGTGGATCTCTAGGCTGTACTGGTCCGGGTCGTCCGGCTTATCGGAGTTCCACTGCCCTCTCATGTCGTGCAGCACTACCCTGTAGCCCAGCCTGGCCAGGTGGCCGCTCTGGTAGGCCCAGCTCGCGGTGTTCATGAATATCCCGTTCAGGAAGACCACCGGCTCCCCGCTCCCGTGCACCTCGTAGTATATCCTGACCCCTCCGACGTCTAGCATGGGCACGCTACTCACCGCAGCAAACTACTCCCTCGGCTACTAATCTCCTTATGCCTTCCTCCGGGTAGTCGAGGAGCCTCGATAGAACGAGCGCTGCGTCCTGACCGAGCCTGGGGGAGCCTCTCCACACCCTCGGCCCGTTCTCCATCAGAAACTTGGGCGTGATCCCCCAGCCCCTTATCTTGTCGCCCAGGGACTCGTCGACCCACTCTATGAAGTCGCTCCTGGCCCTGTAGTGGGAGTCCTCTAGGGCGTCCCCGAGGCTGTAGACTCTGAAGCAGGGAACGTCGTACCTCTTCATGTGCTCCAGGACATCCTCGGCGGTCCTCTGCTTCACCCAGGACCTCAGGATAGCGTCGAACCTCCTCCCCTTGTCCGTGTGCATGCCGGGGGCATAGTGAACGTCCTTCCACTCCTCGAAGTCTAGCCCGATAGCGTCGCAGAGCCTCTTGAAGACCGCGTAGCCGAGGGCCCCCACGAACACGTACTGCCCGTCCCTCGTCTCGAAGATGTCGTAGGGCTGGAAGTATATGTCCCTGTTTCCGCGCCTAGTCGGGACGTCCCCCAGCTCCGCTGCCTGGATCCAGAGGCCTCCGAAGACGTTGGCTATGCACTCGAACTGGGCGACGTCCACGGTGACACCCTCCCCGGTCTTCCTAGCGTGAATGTAGCCCGCGAGAGCCGCCGCCAGCGCATGCAGCGCCGTCAGGTAGTCTCCGGTATACGGGTAGGGCTTATAGGGTGGGGAGTCCGGGAAGCCGTTTATGCTCATCCAGCCGCTGTAGGCCGCCGCTATGGCGTCGTACGCGGGCAGACCCAGGTAGCTGGGGTCTCCGAAGCGCCCGAAGCCCGAGACGTGGACGATGACTATGCTGGGGTTGACCCTCCTCACGAGCTCGTCGGTTATGCCGAGCTTCTCGTAGGTTCCCGGCATCGAGCTCTCCATCCATATGTCGGCGTGCCTGAGGAGCCTCAGGAAGATCTCCCTCCCCTCCTCCTTCTTGAGGTCTACGACTATCGAGAGCATGTTCCTCCTGTCCTGCGCCCACCAGGTGTTCACTCTGCGCCCGCTCCTCTCGATGAAGGGTGGAGAGTATCTGTAGGTGTCTCCACCGGGTCTCTCGACGTGGATGACCTCCGCTCCCCACAGCGCGGCCATGTAGGCGGCGAACGGCTGGGCTATGAGGATCCCGGAGGATACTATCCTCACCCCGGACAGGGGTCCGGAAGGGTTGGAGACTAGGAGGGGGGCTCCCTTCCTGGGCTCGCTTCTAATCTTGCTTACAAGATCCTCGACCACGGAGCGGTCCCTGAGCGATAAACCGGGGAAGCATTATAGATAGCGCATTAACGTCTGATAACGTGTTGGACTCGCCTATTGGTCTATCCACCTGAACGCTACCGCACCCTGCTGGTAGCCCACTCCCGAGGCCACTATTATGACCACCTTGCCCTTCTCCACCTTGCCCTGCTCTATGGCGTCGTGGAGGGCCATGTAGATGCAGGCCGAGCCCGTGTAGCCGTACTTGTCCATGATCCAGTGGGTCTTCGTCTCCGGGAAGCCGAGACCCTTCATTACGTCGAGTATCGTCTTGAGCCTGACCTGGGTGAATATTATCTGGGACACGTCGTCTGGGGCTATGCCGGCCTGGCTCATCACGTCCCTTATCAGCACGGGCCAGTACTGGTCGTTGACCGGTGGGTACGCCTTCCTCAGGTCGAGGTACGGCAGGCTCTCGTCTACCACCTGCTCCGCCACGGGCTTCCAAGCTCCCAGGAATATCCCCCAGTAGTCCCAGAAGGACCCGTCCGCGCGGAGCTTCCCAGCCAGGTACCCGGGCCTGTCGGCTGCCGAGAGGACGACCGCGGCGGCGCCGTCCGAGAAGATCCACTCCCACATGAACTTCCACCTGAGGAACCTAGTCATGGCGTACGTGCCTATCACGAGAACGTTCCTGTACCTCGGGTTCCCGGCGATAATCGACGAGGCCAGCTCGAGCATGTACACGGGGTTAGCGCACGACGCGTTTACATCGAAGGCAGGTATCTCGTGCTGGCTTCCGCCGAGGAGGTGCTGGACTTTGGGCGCGGTCGGTGGAGATACGGCCTCGGGGGTATCCGTCCCGACTATTATCATGTCTATGTCTCCGATGCCGAGTCCGGCCCTCTCGAGGGCCATCTGAGCCGCCTTGGCCGCCATGGTCGCCGGAGTCTCCTCGGGTGGTGCCACCCTCTTCACCCTCAGGCCCGTCCTCTCTATGAACAGCGGGTCCACCTTGATCCCGGTCTTGCTCTCGAAGTCCTCGGGAGTCATTACCGTTGGAGGCACGTATATCCCAGTGGATCTTATGTACGCGTATCGTTCGGGCATCCCGGTCGATCCTTGGGAGCGAGTCCCCGTGGACTTATATAGGCCGGCGTTTACACTCGTTACCCGGTCCCGGAACCGGTTTGGTCGAAGCTCCCCGCTCGCACCCTTACTACATGCCCAGGTAGTACTCCCTGAGGGTCTCTACGTTGACTACGTCCCGGGCCTTTCCGCTCCTAGCTATAGTCCCCATCTCCATGACGTGAACGGTTTCCGCCGTCTCGAGAACCACCGTGGGGTCCTGCTCCGTTATGAGCAGGGATACCCCGAGCTCCCTGTTGACGTGCTTCACGACCTCTACCAGCCTCCTCCTTATGACCGGTGCTAGACCGGCCGAGGGCTCGTCCATCACTATGAGCTTGTCCGCCATCAGGAGGGCTAAGGCTATGGCCAACATCCTCTGCTCTCCACCGCTCAGCGTCCCGGCCAGCTGGTCCCGCCTCTCCTCGACTATCTTGAAGAGCTTGACCACCTCTCTGACTCTATCCCTCCCGTACTTGGACATGCTCACGGCAACGTCTATGTTCTCGCGGACGGTCAGGGTCTTCAGCACCCCTCCTCTCTCCGGCACGTAGCCTATTCCGAGCTTGACCCTCTCGTGAGCGGGATAGTTGGTGACGTCGGTTTTCATGTAGAGGACTCTGCCCCTCCACGGCCTTAGGTATCCCAGTACGGTCCTCACGAGAGTGGTCTTCCCCGCGCCATTCGGCCCTATTATGCCGACGACCTGTCCCTGGTCTACCGAGAAGCTGATCCCGCTCAGCACCACCACCCTTCCGTAGCCGACCGTGAGGTCCGATACCTCGAGCACCCTCACCTATGCCACCCCGAGGTAGACCCTCGCGACCTCCTCGTTTTTCACTACCTCACCGGGGGATCCCTCGAAGATCTTCCTACCCTCGTTGAGCACCACCACCCTCTTAGCGAGTCTCATCAGGTACCTCAGCTTGTGCTCTACCACGATGAACGTTAGCCCGCCCTCGTTCAGCTTCCTTATGATGCCGCTGAGCTCCTCTATCTCCTCCGGTGAGAGACCGGCGAAGGGCTCGTCCATGAGCACGAGCCGCGGGTTGGTCGCGAGAACTCTCGCGAGCTCGACCATTTTCAGCTTGTAGGGAGTCAGGTTGACGGGCAGCTCTCCGGCCTCCGCTAGGAGCTTCGCGACCGTCAGCGCCCAGCTCGTTCTGGCCCTCGCGAGCTTGGCGTCCTTGAGAACGGACCTGGCCGAGAGCTCCACGTTGTAGTATACCGGGAGGTAGGGGAAGACCCTCATCCCCTGGAACGTCCTGGAGATCCCCAGGGCGACCCTTTCGTGCGGCTTGAGCTTGGTGATGTCTTTGCCCTCGAACAGTATCCTGCCTTCGTCCGGCGTGAGCACTCCGTTGATCACGTTTATGAGAGTCGTCTTTCCGGACCCGTTGGGACCTATGAGGCCCAGGATCTCTCCTCTGCGAACTTCGATGGATACCCTGTCGAGAGCTAGGAGCCCCCCGAACCTCTTGGTAACTCGGTCGCAGGCCAGAATGCTCTCCAAGTCTACGCACCCCTGCGGATCTTGCCTATCATGCCGGCTACAGCCTTCCTCAGCCTCAGGTACACGTAGAACACCACTCCTTGCGGCTTCAGCAGGACCAGGACTATGAGGAGGCTCATGTAGAACACGCTCCTCCACCTCCCCACAACGCCCCACAGGAATTCGTAGACGATCAGGACGAGGTAGTTGGCTACGGCTGGCCCCACGATAGTCCCCATCCCGCCCAGGATCATGGCGGTCAGTGGTGGGACCAGGGTGTTCGCTGGAACGAAGACCTCCGCGGTGACGGGCGGCGTCATCGCGGCGTGCAGGGCTCCAGCGAGTGCGGCGAGGAAGGAGGAAATGGTGAACCCGACCAGCTTGACCCTGAGGGTGTCTATCCCGGACGCCTCGGCCAGGAGCTCGTCCTGCCCTATCGACCTCAACATGAAGCCGAAGTCCGAGTACGCCACCTTGTAGCTAACCGCGAAAGCTATCGCGGCTGCCGCCACCGATATGTAGAAGTAGGACAGCCGGAGGTAGGGAAGCCTCTCGCTGACCGGAAGGCTCATAGCGTAGGAGTAGAGAAGCCGTGGGTAGTGGATCCCTCCCTCTCCCCCGAGGTACAGGGAAAGGGGCAGCGATGTCACCAGCCCGGCCGCGATGATCGGGAGGAGCAGTGACAGTATCGCGAAGTAGGCCCCCCTCACCCTCAGGCTGGGCAGGAATATCGCGAAGCTGAGGGCGACGGAAACCAGGACCGCCGGGAGGATGCCGTACTCCACCGGGATGCCGTAGTACTTGTTCAGGACCGCTAGCGCGTAAGCCGACGTCCCGACGGTGAACGGCACTCCGAGGTTTAGGTAGAAGGTCGTCCCGGAGTACAGGTCTAGCGACAGGGCTATCAACAGGAAGATGTTGGCTCGGGTTAAGACGTCGAGCCAGTAACCTCCCAAGCCGAGAGCGGGCAACGCCGCGTAGGCGGCCGCTACCGCGAGGGCCGGCAGCAGTCTCTTCGCCCTCCTCAGCCCGGACTGCTTAGCGAAAGCCATCTCACTCCCCCCTGCCGAAGAGCCCGTGAGGCCTGAAGGTCAACACGAGGACTATCAGGACGAGGGGGACTACCCTGGCTATACCCCCTCCGAGCGTGAAGACCACCAGCTGCTCGGCAAAGCCGTAGATGAGCGATGCGACGGCGGTCCCGAGGACGCTGCCTAGGCCTCCCAGGACGACTATCGCGAAGGCCGCGAAGAGGGGAGTCCATCCAGCGGTCGGGGTTAGGGCTTTGAGGGGCACCAGCAGAATGCTCGTGAGGGCCGCGTAGAGCCCGGATACCAGCAAGGTGATCCTCAGGACTCTCAGGGGGTTAACGCCCAGCCTCATGGACTCTTCCCAGCTCTCCGCCACGGCCCTAATGGCCCTCCCGGTGCCGGTCTTGAAGAGGAAGGCGAGTAGGGCCAAGACCATTAGCGAGCAGATGCCGACGACGAGCAGCCAGTGGTTGCTCACCGGGATACCGAGCACGAACGTCGTCCCGGGGTAGTACGGGAGGGTGGCGGGCACGAGCCCCATCTGGATTCTGAACACCTCCTCGAATATGTAGGCTACCGCCATCGTGGTTATGAACATGCTAACCGGGAACCTGATGGCGGGCTTGATCGCGACCTCCCCTATAGCGAGGCTGGCAGCGATAGTCGCCAAGATCGATGCTGGTATCGCTAAGTAGAGGGGTACCCCCAGCTGGCTGATGAGAGCGTAAGTTATGTAGCCGGTGAGGATGTAGAGGGCTCCGTAAGAGATGTTGGGGAGCCGGGCGACACCGAAAATAAGCGAGAACCCGAGGGAGAAGACCAGGTAGGTCGCCGAGTGGAATAGACCAAAAACGAGTACGTGCTTGAGCTCTTCCAATCTGGATCACTCCTCGCTAGGGCCAGGGTATCTCTGTCCAGACCCTGGTCCCGTCTACGGACTTCGGGAGCAGGAGCCTCGTGCCGTACTCTACCAACCTAAACGGCCAGACGACCACTCTCCTGCCTCCTTGCCACTGGAAGTATATCGGGTATATCCTCTCCGGAGCCAGCTTAGCCGTGTGGCTCCTGGTGAACTCGTAGACCCCTGCTGCCCCCACGAAGACCGAGGTCTCTAGGGTCTCGATCACTTTGTCTGCCTCGAAGGTCCCGGCCTTCCTGACGGCCTCGGCCCATATGTGGACCGAGTCGTAAGCGTACCACGTGGTGAATAGCGGCTCCACTCCGACGACCCTCTTGTACTTCTCGTAGAACTCCATGGTCTTCGGCGTGATGGGAGCGGGGAAGCCCCACGCTATGCATATCAGGCCCTCAGCAGCGCCCCCGGTTTGCTCGTAGAATACGTCGAGCATCGCGTAGCTACCGCCACCCACGGCCAGCAGGGGGACTTGGCCCAGGAAGTAGTCCCTCGCGAAGACGTAGTCCTCGGTGCCGGAGAACTGCCAGGTGATGTACTCGGCGCCGGAGGCCATCGCCCTAGCGAAGACGTCGGTGAAGGAGGCTACGTCGATGGGCACGCCTATGGATTCTACGACACTTATGCCCTCCTGAGCCGACCTCATCTGGCCGTAGAGAGCGTGCGGAATGACCCACGGCAGGTCCTCGTATATCCACGCAAGCTTCGTCCAGCCGAACCTCCTAGAGAGGTAGGCCAGGAGGTCCCACGTGGCTGTCGCCTGGGAGGTCGCGTTGACGTAGGCTCTGAACCAGTACTTATAGCTCTCGTAGTTCTCCAGCACCTTCTGATCTATGGCATCGCTTACCGCACCGGAGGCTATGACCGGCACACCGTAGAGTGGGAGGAGGTCCATTATCGCCAAGGCCTCGTGAGACGCGAAGACCCCGAAGACTGCTTTGGTCCCCTCCTCGGCCAACCTCTTGTAGCCCTCCACCGCCTTGTCGGCCTTCCACTCGGTATCGTAGTACACCAGCTCGACCCTGTAGCCCAGAAGCCCTCCGGCGGCGTTGATCTCCTCTATCGCCATCTCTATAGCCTTTAGCATCATCCCCCCTATCGGCAAGTTGAGAGGCAGGAGAGCTCCGACCTTTACCGTCCCGACGAACGGTGGGGGTGTCGTTGGAGGAGGCGTTGCAGGTGGGGTCGCGGTCGTGACGACGGTTGTGGTGACTGTAACGATGGAGGCGGGATGAGTGACGGTTACCGTGGTCACCGTAGCTGGGGCAACGGTCAGCTGGCCGGCGAAGTAGCCGACGAGTCCGGCTATCACTATGAGCACTACCAGTACCGCCTGAACCGCCTGAAGCTTCATACGGATACCCGACCCTCCTAACGCGTGGGACGCTTAAAACCCCTCTGTTTACCACTGCTAACCGTTGGAGCCTACGTTAGCTACAGGACGCCCCTCGCCCTCAGGAACCTCGACACCATGTCCACAACGGTGCCCTCCTTTCCCGCGAGTAGATGCGCCCCTCCCTCCACCGGGTGGTACTCCACGTCGTGCCCCAGCTCCTTGAGCTTCCTGTACAGCGTCTCGGACTGGGATGCGGGCACCATGGTGTCCTCCGTGCCGTGTATCAGCAGCACGCTCCCCGAGATCCTGTCAGCGTAGGTTATCGGGCTGGCCAGCTCGTAGAGCTCTCTGTTCTCCTCCGGCTCCCCGAGGGTAGACCTGACTAAGTCCGCTATGTACTTCTGTGGACTCCCCCGAGGGAACCTCGAGAGGAACCGGTAGAGGTCGGCCAAGTCCACCCATCCACTCAGGCTCACGACGAACCTAACCCTCTCCTGAGTCGAGGCGAGCAGAGCCACCGTTCCACCTAGCGAGACTCCGAAGAGCCCCAGCCTCTCTGGGTCTACCCCGTCCATGGTCTTCAGCTTCCTGAGGGCCCTGACGGCGACCGCGACCCCGTCACTGGCGTCGGTATAGCGAGGAGCCAGAGAGATCATTCCGAGGGAGGCCAGCTCTCTCGAGTAGTGCTCCACGTCCTCCGGCCTTTGGTTGAAGGCGTGGAGAACTACGACGGAGGGTCTTCGCTCCGCGAGGGTGACGTAATAGAGATACCCGGGCAGGTCTTGAACCTTCGCCTTTGAAACGCTCAACAGCGGCCCCCGAGTAGGCTGGTGGACAAGATAAAAATGCGCTGACGTACTGAGGTAACCGCTCATCACCCGCGCTCGCGACGGTGCCGGGCGAGCTCGTCGCCAGCGAGAGGGCGCTCCCGGCGGCCTTTGCGCTCGAGGGCGGAGCCGCACTTCGCCCGATAGGTCTTCGTCGAAGGGATGGGGCCGAGGGTAGCCGGGACAATCTTATTTCCTCTCCCCTCGTCTGGAGGTGCGGTGTAGCGAGAATGTCGGCAGAGTCGAGCGTCCCGGGAGTGGTGCTGGGATACAGGAGGGGCTCCGGAAAGCAGTACGTCGGTCAGGTCTACGTGAAGGTGCTGGCGAACGTAAGTCCCCACTCCCTGGTGGGCCGCAAGGTGAGAGCCGTCGACGCTCACGGAAACGCGTACCTGGGGAGAGTCCTCAGGGTTCACGGAACCGGGAGGAACGGCGTAGTCATAGCTGTCTTCAGCAGGAACGTGCCCGGGCAGCTCATCGGCTCTGAGGTGAGCATACTCTAGCACGAGTAGAGGACCGCCCGGACTGCCATCTCCAGCAATCCTGGGCCGAAGCCGGAGAGCAGTATCGAGCCGGAGTACGGGACTTCGTAGAGGAGAGCGTGCCCGTCCAGGTACGCCAGGGGCTTCGCGTAGTGCCTCAGGGCACTCTCACCTATATCCGCGAGGGCCAGGCTGATCCTGCTGCTCGTATCGAGCCCGTAGAGCACCGGGTGGCTGGGCCAGAGGGTGCTTACGAAACCCTCCGCTTCTACCCTGCCCACGTCGCTTAGAGTGCTCAGGTCGCACACCAGGGGGTTCAGGAGGCTCTCCACGAGCTCGCGGACGCTGCCTCCGCACGATACGTAGCACCTGCCACTGCCGCTCAGGCTCCCGAAGACCTCCTCGATGGAGTCTGCTAGCAGGCACCTGGCTCCGCGTCGGGCCACATCCCCGGCTCTGGGGACTCTCTTCCCGTCTACCCACGCGTCCTCAGCGACGACGTAGTCCGCGCGCTCCATGCCGCAGGACTCCGGGACCTCCGGGCTCACGGCGATCGAGGATGGGGGGATGGTCAGGCGGAGGACCCTTCCCCGCTGCAGCCGGACGAACGCTATGGAGGGCTTCGTTATGAAGACAGCCTCCCCTCTCTCTTTGCACGCGGAGAGTCTCCTCACGAGATCGGAGACCCTTCTCCCGCTTCCCGCTAGGTACAGCAGATACCCCGAGCGCAGCCTCAGCCCGCGCACCTAGAGGAGAGGCGAGTCCGCGGCATATTTGGTTGCGCTCGTCTGTCCCCCAGGATGCCCGCTTCGTTGTCGCTCGCCTCTCGCGCAGGGCCGCCCGAAGCTCTCCTACCGCCGCTCTCCCGAGCACGTGAGCCGCTGCGGGTATTCGCGTTCTCCATGCGAGCGACGGTGCTCAGAGGGCAGCGCCCAATCCTCGGAATCCCTACCTGATCACGAAAACCGAGACGGGCACGTTCACGATCACGGATAGCGCCACCGAGCCTATGATTAGGTCTGGGTTCACGCTCCTCCCCCTCGCCGATATCACTACGAGGTCGTAGCCCTCCTTCAACACCTCCTCGACTATGGTCGTGGCCACCGAGGTGTTGGGCTCGAGCTTGAGGGTCTTGATCTTCGCGTTCGCCCCGGACTTCCTGAATACCGATGCGACGGTTTCCATCACTCTCTCCATGGACTCCAGGGTGCCGTCGTCTACTACGAGCACCGTCACCGCAGAGCCGTACCTCTTCACGAAGTCGGCAGCCACGCTCAAGGCCTTGATGCTATGGGAAGAGCCGTCGACGGGGACCAGGATCTTCTTGAACATGTAGCTTACCTCGTAGGTAGGCTCACGTACATACATGGAGCTAGCACCAGTGCAGAGAGCTATTGCGAAGTAAAATATAAAGAAATCCCGCGGGCTAGACAGGAGTCTTGGAAGCCGCGAGGCTGGGGATCTCGAAGTTAGGAGGGGCTGACACGCTCTGCCGAGGGAGCGACCCCGTCGCCGCGCGACATTTTAAGGTGAGCTCCATAACCTTCCGGGGAGCCGTGACGGCTGAGGACCCGAGGTCTGTTCTGAGAAGGTGGCTCGAGGCCGAGACGCTCCTCGTCGTCGGCAGGAGCATCGAGAGGGCGGACTCTCTAGAGAAGGCCCTGGGAAGAGCGAGGTTCGTCGAGGACTTCCTCGAGGAGGGCTACCTCGTCGCCAGGCTCGCCCTTGCCAGGACACCCCACGCCAGGCTGAAGGCCGTGAAGTGCTCCCCCGCGCTAAGAGTCTCCGGAGTCCTCAGGGTCCTCACCCACCGGGATATCCCGGGCGAAAACCAGGTCGGCTACGCGATACCCGACCAGCCCCTCCTGGCGGAGGGAAAGGTGAGGTACTACGGCGAGCCCGTGGCCGTAGTTGTAGGGAGGGACCCCGACGCGGTGAACGAAGCCGTCGACCTGATAGAACTCGAGGCCGAGCCTCTCCCGACCCTCCTAGACCCTCTGGAGGCCATGGAGAGGCGCGACGTGCTAGTTCACGACGCTCTGGACAGCAACATCGCGTTCAGGACCAGGGTGAGGAAAGGGGATGTGGAGGAGGGGTTCGGCAAGGCCGACGTCGTTGTCGAGAACACCTACAGGACTCACCACCAGGAGCACGTGTACCTAGAGCCCGAGGCCGCTCTCGCCATCCCGGACCTCGAGAACAGGATCACGGTGCTAGCCACGATACAGTACCCGCACCTGGGACAGAAGATAGTGTCGAGAGTCCTCGGTCTGCCGGCTAGCTACGTGAAGGTCGTGGCCCCCTACATAGGTGGAGGGTTCGGCGGCAAGGACGACGAGGGGCCCCTGGTCGCCGCCAGAGCCGCCCTAGCGGCTTACCACCTTAGGAGGCCAGTCTTCCTCTACTACACGAGGGAGGACTCGATACAGGTCCACCCCAAGCGCGAGGCCGCTGTGATAAGGTACAAGTCGGGGGCCTCGCGAGACGGGAGGCTCACGGCCATAGAGGTCACTATAGTCCACGACACCGGTGCGTACGCCAACAGGGGCCCCTTCATACTCTGGAGGGCCACCATGCACTCCTCCGGCCCCTACTACGTGCCCAACGCCAAGGTCGACGGCTACTGCGTCTACACGAACAAGGTCCCCCAGGGCTCCTTCCGCGGCTTCGGGAACCCGCCCGTACACTTCGCGGTCGAGTCCCAGATGGACCAGCTAGCCGAGAAGCTGGGGATGGACCCGGTAGAGTTCAGGCTGATAAACCTGCTGAGGCCGGGTAACGAGACGCTGACGGGCCAGGTGCTGGAGTCGTCGGTGGGCATACACGAGGCTCTGAGGAGGCTGGCCGCGTCCAGCGGCTGGAGAGCCAAGAGGCAGGAGTACGGGCAGCTGAGGGCGGGCCGCTTCAGGAGAGGCATAGGTGTAGCCGTCGCCTGGCACGGGAACAGCACCAGCAGGGGCGTGCCGGACTGGTCGAACGCCTACATACACGTGGCCCGCGACGGGTCGGTCAGCGTCTACACGGGGATAGTCGAGATGGGTCAGGGATCGCCCTCGTCGTCCCACAGGCAGCTCGTGGCCGAGATACTCGGCTGCCCGATCGACAAGATCAGGATAGTCTTCGGCACTACCGATGCTCCGGACTCGGGGGCCACCCACGCATCGAGGGGCACGAGCGTGGGTGCCATAGGGATCGTCGTAGCGGCCGGCAGGATCAGGAGCAGGCTGGAGAGCTTCCTGTCGGAGTACTACGGTGTCGAGAGAGACAGGGTCGAGATGTCCCGCGGGCAGGTCTTCGTCGACGGCGAGGTCAGGATGAGCTGGGAGGAGCTCGTCGCCCTAGCCTACAGCAAGGGGGTCGACCTCTCGGCCACGGGCTACTTCTTCCTCCCCAAGGGAACGTTTAACGAAGAGGTCGGGCAGGGCTTCGCGTACCCGGCGTTCAGCTTCATCGCCGTGGTCGTCGAGATCGAGGTCGACACGTGCACGGGCAGAGTCAGGGTGCTGGAGGTGCACCCGGCACTCGCCATAGGAAAGGTGGTCAACCCCGAGGCCGTCAAGACCCAGGTCGAGGGTGCCGTGCTTCAGGGCATCGGCTACGCGCTGATGGAGAGGCTGGTCTTCTCCGCCGACGGGAAGATAGTCAACGACAACCTGACGGACTACGTGATCCCCACGTTCCACGAGGTTCCGGCGATCAGGGACGCCATATTCGTCGAAGACCTGTGGGAGTTCGGCCCCTTTGGAGCGAAGGGGGTCGGTGAGATGGCCCTCATACCGATGCCGGCCGCCATAGCCAACGCCATGAGCCACGCCCTGGGTGCGAGGATCCTGGAGCTGCCCGCGACTCTCGAGAGGGTCTACTCTATAGCGAGGCAGACGTGCGGGGGCTAGTCATGTACTACAGGCTCCCGAAGATCGAGTACTTCCGCCCCAAGACCCTCGAGGAGGCCGTCGGACTGCTGGAGAAGGTCGAGGGGTCTAAGGTCATCGCTGGGGGAACGGACATCCTGGTGGACGCGAAGACCTCCAGGGTGAGGGTTAAGGCCCTCGTGGACATAGGCTCGATCGCCGAGCTGCGCGGGATAGAGGACCTCGGCGGCGCCATCAGGATAGGGGCGGCGACGAAGCTCCAGGAGCTCCTGGAATCGAGCGCGGTCTCGGAGAACCTGCCCCTTCTGAGGGCCGCCGTCGAGTCTATGGCATCTTGGCAGATAAGGAACATGGCCACCGTGGGCGGGAACCTCTGCAACGCTTCTCCGGCCGCGGACACCGCTCCCCCGCTCCTCGCTTACGACGCCGAGCTCGTCGTCGTCGGCCCCGGAGGGTCCAGGACCGTGCCCATCACGAAGTTCTTCACGGGGTACAGGGCGACGGCTCTGGGCCGAGCGGAGATACTCAAAGAGATAATCGTCAGGAAGGCCGAGTGGACCGGCTGGAACTACATCAAGCTCGGGAGGAGGGACGGCTTCACTCTGTCGATAGTCGCGGTAGCTGTCCTCGCCAGAGTCCGGAATGGGACTGTAGAGGACGTGAGGATAGCTCTGAACTCCGTGGCTCCGACCCCGGTGAGGGCCTACGGGGCCGAGGAGATGCTCAGGGGTAGAGAGGTGAGCAGGGGAGCGCTGGAGAGGGCCGCCCGAGAGGTCATGGATGAGGTCTCGCCGATAGACGACGTGAGGTCGACGGCCTGGTTCAGGAGGGAGATGAGCTATAGGCTCACTCTCGATGCCCTGACCAAGGCTCTGGGTGCTGAGTGATGCGGGTGGCGTTCAACCTGAACGGGCGTAGGGTCGAGGTGGACGTCGAGCCCGGCGAGATCCTCCTGGACACTCTGAGGCTCAGGCTAGACGTGAGGAGCGTGAAGAGGGGCTGCGAGAGGGGGGAGTGCGGCGCCTGCACCGTGTTGCTCGACGGAAGACCCGTGGTCTCCTGCCTGCTCCTGACGGCGCAGGTCGAGGGTCGCGAAGTGACGACTGTCGAGGGGCTCCGCGAGGACGAGCTCTTCGGCGAGCTCGTCGACGAGTTCAACAAGAGCTTCGCTGTCCAGTGCGGCTACTGCGCTCCGGCCATGGTCCTCACGTCGTACGCCTTCGTGAAGAGGGTGGTGGAAGGGCGTTCGAGGCCCTCTACGTCCGAGATCCTCAAAGCCGTCGAGGGGAACCTGTGCCGCTGCGGGACGTACCCCAGAGTCCTGAGAGCTATCTCGAGGGTCCTCGAGAGGAGGCTCCCGGGCGAGCCGCGGAGATGAGGACCGCGATACTGCTGGCCGCTGGGGAGTCCAAGAGGTTCGGGGAGAACAAGCTGCTCTTCAGGATCCGCGATGCCGAGCTGGGGGAGGACAGCATGGTCAGGATAGTCGCGAGGAAGTTCCTCGAGGCCGGGGTCTTCGACGAGGTGGTCGTTGTCGTGGGGTTCGAGTACGCTAGGGTGGTCGAGGCCCTCGCCGACCTCGACATCAAGTTCGTCTACAACCCCGACTACCGCCTCGGGATGTCGGCGTCCGTCATCGCCGGTGCCAGGAGAGTGTCCAGGTACTCCCAGCTCGTAGCCGTACACCCATCGGACGTCCCCTTTGTGAGGACGTCCACTCTGAGGCACCTGGTGAGCGCGGCACTGGAAACGCTCGGGAGAGACCGCTTGCTGATCCCCAGGTACCGCGGCAGGGGTGGGCACCCGATCCTGCTGACCGGGAGCCCGATCAGGGAGATCGCAGGGATCAGGGAGGAGGAGAGGGGTCTCAAGGGGCTGATAGCTAGGCGCGGCGAGAGCGTGTCCTACCTCGACGTAGACGACCCGGGTGTGGTGTTGGACATAGACAGTCCCGAAGATCTTCGGAGAGCGGAGGTCGCGGGAGTCGGCCGGTCGTAGCGAATGGCCCGGGCGCGCATCCGGCAGACCGCGAGCCTCAGCGCTTAGGCCGGTTCCTCCTTATCTGCCCGCAGAACTCGAGAGTAGGGAACTCCCGGTAGGCTCGGGGTACGGAGAGTGTCCTACAAAGTCCCCAGACACAAGGTAGTGAGAGTCCCGGAGTTCAGAGACGTGGCGTATGACGACGAGAGGTGGGAGCTCCTGGGAAGGCTCAGGGCGGTGGCTGCCGAGCTCATGAGGGTGCTGGTGGAGTGCGGCTACGGTCCGGTAGCGCACGGCTCGGTAGCTAGGGGCGACGTGGTCCGGGAGAGCGACGTCGACGTTCTGATACCCTACGTCGTGGCTCCCGCGGTGGTCGAGGCGTGTCTCGAGAGGGGAGGGCTGAAGATCCTCGGGAAGCTCGTCGTGAGGGCCACCCCGAAGTCCGCGCTCAAGGCTCTCTACGAGCTAGACCCCGAGGGGAGGGTCACGGTGTCGTTCCCCCTGGAGGACTTCAGCCCCAGCGAGCTCGAGTTCTACAGGTTCGGGGGCCAGGTGTCATACGAGGAGCTGCTCGGGGGCGTTAGGGTACCGGGAGTCAGCAAGTCCCTGGTGCTCATAGTCCCCACGGAGCTGGGTCACAGAGAGGCCCCGGTCGTGGGGTACGAGCACTACGTGGCGAGGATCCTGGGCATCAGCGTGGACACCGTGAGGGAGCGGGTGAAGGTTTTGTCCAGGAGGGACGAGGTGGGCCGAACAGGTCTCTTCCTCAGGATAGTGCTAGACCCCTCGGTCCCTCTCGAGGAGGCCGTCAAGGAGGTATCCAGGAGGACCAGGAGGGGGGCATAGGTCCGAAACGGTCCCGGGATCGGATCTCAGTAGTAGTCTCCCAGCAACCACACGTTGCCTATGTAGACCTCCTCGAGGCCAGCTCTCAGAGCTTCCTTCTTGGCTGCCTCCGCGTGCCTCCTGCTCGTCGGGGGCAGGTCTCTCAACACGTTGTCCGGGTGGAACGCTAGGAGTACGTACGGTATCCTAGTGTTGAGAGAGGCAAGGAACTCCGCTATCCCCCCAACCTCCTCCTCGTCAACGTACCCGGGCACGAGGAGGGTGCTCACCACCAGCAGCGGGGGCTCATCGCGCTTCCCGGCTAGCTCCGAGACCAGCCTTGCGTTGATCTTGAGCCTCTCCACTGCCCTCGCTCCGTCGACCCCGGTTAGGGCCTCGTAGACCTCCGGAGTCCACGCCTTCCAGTCTATCTTCACTATCCCCCCGGAGGCGAGGCTCAGCTCGGCCATCTGCTTCATTATCGCAGGGTTCACCAGTCCGTTGGTCTCCCAGCATATCCTCTTGATGCCGCCGCCCACGCTCTCGAGGATCTTCCTGGAGGCCGCTATTGCGTGGGGGACTTGGGGACCCGGGTCGCCCCCGAAGTAGCAGACGCAGGTGACCCTCTCGTTCAGAGCCTCGCTAGCGAGCTCTCCGACCGTCCTCAGGTACCTGGTCCTGAGCCTGTCGTCGGCGAGGATGGTCTTGTGCTCCCAGTTCTGGCAGAAGAGGCAGTCGAGGTTGCACGCGATGTAGAAGACGGCTAGGTTGTAGTAGCCAACCTCGACCCCCCTGAACCTCGTGTACCTCGGGTACCCCCTCGAGGTGTTCGCTGGGCAGACGGGTCCGGCGACGCAGTTGGTTGGGTGAGGGTCGTAGTACCACAGGGCTACTCCCACGCTAGGGTCGCGCGTGATGGGGCTCAGCACCCCGCCATCGTTCTTCCAGAAGCCGCAGAACCCCCGGGAGCCCTCGGGTATGGAGCACTCGTTCGCGCAGATGCCGCACCTGAGCCCACCGCTCCTGGGCACGCCCGGAGGCAGACCGAGACCCGTCCTGTAGTCCCGGTGAGCCCTGCGAGCCACCTCCAGGGCCTTCTCACCGTGCCTCCTCAGACAGCTAGCGCATACCCCTACGGTACCGCTCACGGTCTTGGAGCGAGTGCCGCACAGCTCGCAAAAGCCCAGGGGGAGCACCTCCGCAGAGAGAGCCCTTCTACCGCTAATAAGGTGGACGCAGCGTAGGTCTCGGTAGCTCGAGTGGTCGGGAGCCGCGAAGCCGGGAAGGTCGTGGCGCTCAGCGGGACGCCCGGGACCGGCAAGTCCCTCGTCGGGAGGAGGGTGTCCGAGGCGCTCGGCATGGAACTGGTGGAGCTGAGCGACCTCGTGATCGGGAACAGGCTCTACGCGGGCTACGACGAAGTGAGGAGGACGTTCGTAGTCGACGAGGACAGGCTGAGGGACTACCTCCGGAGGCTCGTAGCCGAGAGGGGCAGGGTCCTGGTGGTGGGGCACTACAGCGAGATCGTCGACGACTCCATGCTCGATAAGATCGTGGTGCTGAGGCTGAACCCGGCGGAGCTCTACGAGAGGCTGACCGAGAGGGGCTGGCCTCCGGACAAGGTCGTCGAGAACGTCGAGGCGGAGCTCCTGGGGGTCTGCACAGGCAACGCCCTATCCGAGCACCCGCCCGAGAAGGTGTGCGAGGTGGACGTCAGCGGTAAGAGCGTCGAGGAGGCGTCCCGGGAGGTTGTCGACGTGATAGTCGGCTCTAGGCCATGCAAGACCTACGTCGACTGGCTAAGCGACGAGTCCCTGGTTAGCTTCGTTCTCGGCCTCGGCGGGGCACCGGGATATCCCATGCGGAGCGACGGGGAGGCACTCTCTTAGCGCTCAGGCCTCTGCGGATACTTATTAGGCCGTTGGAAACTACTTGGAGAGCGCGACCGTGCTGAAGAGAGAGACCGAGGTTCGGAGAGCGCTAGAAGAGGTCAGGAGGAGCCTCAAAAGGAACGATGTCGCCACTATAGAGGTCTCCGAGGACGTTCTCGAGTTCGCGGTAAGCGAGGCCATCAGGCAGAAGCTGTCGATAATAGACGCGTACGAGAGAGGAGAATCCATAGCCATAGTCTTGGAGAGGAGGCACGAATAAGGCCGAGGCCTGTCCGGTATATATAGGGTTGCGGATAGATGAATCGAGCGGGCTACTTGAGGGAGGCGCTCAAAGGGCAACACCCAGGCTTGGAGAGGATCGAGAGCGTCTTTAGGTCCATCTCTAGCGGGGTTCCCGGCTCAGCACTCATCTCCTCTTCCTCCGAGGCGACAATGTACTTGGGAATTCAGCTGGAGAGCGAGGTGCTCCTCGACCTGAGGATCAGCCCGGCCGTCGTCGAGGTGTACGTCTCCGGTAGGCACCTGGACTCTCTGAGAGACCTGGGACTACCCGAGCTTCTCGAGGCCCTCGAGAGGTACTCTCCCCACATAAGGTCCGTCGCGGTCAGCAAGGCCATCCCCTCGGGGTCTCTGTACCTGGTGGTGCAGGGCGACGGCGTGAACGCTCCCAACATCAGGCTGGTGGTGACCAGGGACTTCTACGACCTCTCGTCGAGCTTCTGCAGGATATCCCCGTCCGAGAACACGTGCGCTCTACTATCGAAGCTCCTCGAGCTCGGTACGAGCTACTTCAGGGAGTTTGTTGGAGGGACGCTAGGATAGCCTCGCTGTCGCTGGCTGTCACCACGCGTTCCACCCCGGCCCCGGGAGCCACCGAGGTTCCCGGGGGACAAAGGTAGATAGAGCACCCCACGTCCCGGGCCCCCTCCGGCGCCCCTCGGTGCCGATCTTCCACCGCATACCGGACACGCCGGCGGCCCCTTCCGGCCCCTCCGCGGTCGCTCTACGCACTACGCGCAGAGAGGTTGGTTTAGGAGCTGCTGCTAAACCCGGGGACGCGCCCTGTGGTAGGACCGTGGGTCGCGCTAGGGGCGGGTGGGTATGGAGGCCGCAGAGGGTTCAGCATTGCAGGCTCAGTGCCTTCCCGAGACGGTTGGGCGCCCGCGCAGGCATCGGCGCGCGTTCTCAGCAGGGATGTCACCAAGTAGAGCATGACTAGAGCGTAGACGAGTATCAGAGAGGCTCCCAGGACGTTCGTGTAAGACTCTACGAGCTTCGCGTAGCTGTAGTACTTCTCACCCAGGCTGATCAGTCCCTGCAGCGTCTCGTTCAGGGGGGTGTCCAGAGACTTGTAGAGGAGGTCTCTAGCCGGGAGGATCTCGCCCGTCTCCTCGATTACGACCACGTCGTTCACCAGAGCCGGGATCAGCATGTACAGCCCGCTCCAGAGAGCGGCCAGCGCGGCCGCCGCGTTGTAGACCACCACGGTCTTCCTGCGCTTGAGCCCGTGGGTGAAGGCTAGGTGGATTATGAGGGGGTACGCCCAGAGGAGGTAGTTCGGGTTCACCACCTTGTTCAAGACCAGCAGCAGGGACACGAGGACTAGGCTCGCGAGGACGACGTCGTCCTCGCTGCGGACCCCGAGCTTCCTCACGAACAGCAGGAACGCCCCCACCACGGCTGCCAGCATCACGGGGAGCCAGACGGCGTTCACCACCCTCACGACCTCGGGGTTCCTCCCCGAGAGCAGGACCGGTATGTTCCACACGGAGACGTACTGGGGAGGCCTCTCGCTGTGGAAGAGGAGCACGTTGTGGATGAACGCGTGGGGGTTGGCTAGGAAGAACGGGAGGACCACGGCGAGTACGGCGACCGAGGTGAGAACGATGTACTGGGCGATACCCCTCGCTCCCTCCTTTCTATAGACGTAGTAGAGGAGGGGTATCAGCGGGATGGCTGCCAGGGGCTTGGTTAGGACTACGAGCGCGGCGGATAGGCAGCTCAGGAACGTGCCGAAGCGTGGCAGGCGCAGTCCTACTATCGCTAGGTAGAGGAAGAAGGCTACCAGGGGGTCGAACTGGTAGTTGGCGAGAGTCACGATGGTCGGAACACCTATCACCGCCCAGTAGGAGGCCTCGGAGCCGAACCTCCTCCACAAAAGGATCGCTAGGGCTACCGTGAACAGCAGCATGGGCAGCTTGACTATTCCCCTAACGACGTGGTCCAACGCCGCCAGCAACGTCCGCCCTACGCCGGGCACAGTCCTGCTGACCGATGTCACGGCCTTGACCACAGCCTCCACCAGCCAGTGAGTCCCTATGTATATGAGCGGCGGGATGGGCGGATACACCACCCTGTAGCTCATGTTGTTCAGGAGCAACGGGACCTCGTAGATCCTGTAGAGGCCCGTGTACTTGGCGGCTCTGACCCAGTTCTCGAAGATGCTGATGTCGTACCAGTTCCACATGCTAAGGCTAAAGAGGGCAAGAACTAGGGTCAGGAGCACGACCCTCAGCCTGGGGTCGGCCAAAGACTTGGTCACGTCGCTCCTCACCGCACCCACCGAGCGCTGACGCTGGCCCAGGTGCCTGTACGCAGAGGGGCTATTTATCTACATCGCAACCGGAGTGACCGCGGCGGTCGCCGGAGCTCGTGAACGCGCACACGTAGGTCTCGAAGCACCGGGGAGACGTCCTGCTCGCGGAGTCTGTGTGGAGTCCGACCGCGCGAGTTCCGCAAGGGTCTGGTGGTGAAAACTCTCCAGAGAGCGTCGTTTCCGCACAGTCAGAGGTCGCCGCGGAGACCGACTCGGTGTACGGGATCGGAGCAGGCTAGGGCTTGCGAGCTCTTCCTATAAATGCCGGTCTAGCGAGGAAGCAGCTTAGGGACACCGGGCTGAGCGAGCGGCTGCTGGAAATCAGCGGAGGCAGGGTCACGCTCGTATACGGGAACGCGGGGAGTGGTAAGACCAACCTGTGCCTCTGGGTCCTCTCCAAGACCCCCGGGCCCGCACTCTACCTGAGCACGGAGGGCACCATACCGGCACCGCTCTTAGACAGGTACTCCCTGGTGGACAGGGAGTTCTACTTCAGGGAGGCCTTCAGCCTCGAAGACCTCTCGGTCCAGCTGGTCGGCATGCTCGCCGAGGGGTCGCTGGGGGACTTCAAGTCCATATGCGTGGACTCGGTCAACGCCCACTACAGGTACGAGGTCGCCGGAAGACAGGACGCCAACAAGCTACTCAACGCCCTGCTAGCCGCCCTCTCCTACGCCGCGAGCAGGTTCGGGTCTAGGGTCGTGCTCACGGCGCAGGTGAGGGAGGAGGAGGGCGAGCACGTTCCCAGCGGGTACGACGTCCTCAGCTTCTGGTCAGACGTAATCCTCAGGGCTAGGAGGAGTGGAGACCTGAGGGAGCTCGAGGCGGTCAAGCCGGAGGAGCTCAGGGGACTCAGGTTCGCGTTCAGGATCAGCGAGCGGGGTGTGGAGTTTGGATAACCACGTCGAGTTCGCCCTCAGGCTGCTCTTCCTGGCACCGGCGTTCGTCGCCAACGCTCTGCCGCTGGTGGTGAAGGGCTTTGTGAAAAAGAGGCATCCGGTGGACTTCGGCAGGGTGTTCGTGGACGGCAGGAGGGTGTTCGGGGACAGCAAGAGCTGGGAGGGCTTCGCGGCCGGAGTCCTGGCCGGCATCGCTGTCGGGGCAGCTCTATCTCCCCTCTACGGATGCGCGCTCGCGGAGCTCGCCATAGCCGGGTTCGTGCAGGGCCTCGGTGCGATGCTGGGGGATCTGGCCAACTCCTTCGTGAAGAGGAGGCTAGGCATGAAGCCGGGTTCGCCGCTGCCGGTCTCCGACCAGGCGTCCTTCGTGGTCGCATCGCTGGCGCTCGTGAAGCTGCTGGGGGTGGATGGGCTCGCGGGCGTAGAACTGGGGACTACGGAGGTCCTGGCATTGATAGGCATAGCCCTGGTGCTACATCCCCTGACGAACTACATAGCGTACCTGCTAGGGATAAAGGAAGTCCCGTACTGAAGGGCCTCCAGGTCCGGCCGGACTCCCGGCTCGCCCGTTCTCAGCCTGCTCCCCCTTAGCTGGTGACCCTCGTGAGGAGGTAGCTCGAGAGCAGCGAGAGCGCGAATGACCCCGCGTAAGACGTCGCCAGGTACGCGAAGACCCTCCTCCTGTGGAGCACCGCGAGCTCGGAGGCCATGCCTACGCCCAGGGTGGAGGAGAACATGACGAGAGAGGTCACTATCGGCAGACCCGCGCGGTTGGCGACCTGGGTTAAGAGTATGGAGACCGAGTAGGGGATGATCGACGAGAGGTACTTCATCGGGAAGAGAATCCTCACCAGCCCAAGGGGTGCTCCAGACTTGAAGGACACGTACGCGGACGCGGTGACGGCCGTGAAGAGGACGAGCCCGCTCCTCGGGTCGCTGCCCGCCCCCAGGAGAGACGCCACAGTGCCGAGGACGTTCCCCCCGAGCACGTACGAAAGCAGGAAGACGTATACAAGGGAGCAGACCCTGATGGCTAGGAGGGACTTTCCCACGCTCGTGAGCCCGACTACTCTCACCAAGGCCTCCCGGAGAACCGCTGAAAGGAGGAAGCCCGCCGCGAAGGATAGCGCCCACGAGAAGACCGCCCAGGCCACGGCGGACAGTCCCTGGCCATAGCCTTCGGCTAGGGAGTAGCCTAGGAGCGCCGCCACGTAGAGCTGGGTGACGGAGGTCGGGTAGCCCAGGAGGGTCAGGGCGAAGACCAGCAGCAGGGGGACCGCGTAGACCCACACGAAGGGGACATGCGGCAGTCTGAAGTTGGGGCCCTCGACCACGTAGCCGAGTAGCCACCCGCTGGTGCTCAGCGCGAAGACTAGGACCCTGCTGCCGTACCCGACACAGCGGGAGGGACCGAGCACCAAGCCCATGCTGTTCAGTACCGCGAGGAACGCGCTGGCGAACACCAGAAGCCAGTAGAGCAAGGTCATGCGACACCTACGAGAGCGCTGCCGAGAATATCCTCACAAGCTCCTGCGAGACGTCCTGCGCCTTGTCCACTATCGTGTCTACGGTCCTGACGACCTCCATTAGGTGCGTGAACTCCAGGACTCCCAGCTCTCCGGATCTAGAGTATATCTTCTCTATGGTCACGTTCTTCATGTCGTCCACCACGTCCTCCACTCGGTCTATGCGGGAGACCTCCTCCACGGCCTTGGCCATGTCCTTGAGTATGTGCGATAGCAGGGCTTCCAGAGAGGATAGGGACTCCGCGGCCTTCTCGGCCATATCACCGGTGACCTCGTATATCTCCGCGACCGTGGGGTTCCTGGTGAGCCCCGCTTTGATCCCGCGCGCGAGCTCCATGCCGAGGAAGTATATCAGGTCTAGGATATCGTCCAGGTCGTCCAGCAGCGTCCCGAGCTCGGTGATGAGGGGAAGGGGGAACGCGCCTTTGAGGACTGAGGAAACCGCGGCGTCGTAGATGCGGTCTCCCCTCTTCTCCAGGTCTACTATCCTTGCTCTGCACTCCAAAACCTGAGAGAGGTCGAGCTTCGAGTGCTTCCTGAGCATGGCGAGCGATAGGGCCAGTGCTTCTCTTGATAGAGACAGGTGCTCTCTGAGCGACTCTATCAGCTCCCGCTCGCCGGTCCTAAAGAGCTTCTTGAGCACGGCGGACCTTGTTCAAACTGGGGTACCACCGCTTATAAGTGGTCGGGCGGTCGCGCTTCCTCCGCTCACCGACCCAGACGCGTGGCTCGCGCGAGAGCGTTCCCCACCGCTGCCAGACACCGCGGCTCTGGACGCGGGAGACCCTAGGCCGTTTATTAGCTCCACCGGTCATCTCGCTTGGCAGACCCAGCGGATTCGTGATGAGGGAGGTGATCTCGGACTCGGTGAGGACGCATCAACCGGCTGAGGAATTCTACCGGCTGCTGCGCCTGTTCTCCGAAAGGCCGTGCGCGAGGAGGGAGGAGCTGGACACAGACACCGCAGAAGGTCTGCTGGAGCCGGGACTGGTCTACAGAGCGGTCTCGGGGGAGCTCTGCGTCAAGTCCATGGTTCAGCTGGCAATGAGCGCGATCAGGCGGGGGTGCGACCCCAGGAAGGTCTCGGCCTACCTCAGCTGGAGAGACTTCGAGTCGTTCGTGGCAGAGGCTCTGGAGGAGGCGGGCTACGAGGTCTTCAGGAACCTCAGGTTCGGCGTGAGGAGGAGGGAGTTCGACATCCTGGCGGTGAGCGTCCCCTCGTCCCTGGGCGTTGTCGTGGACTGCAAGCACTGGTCGCCGAGGCACGCTCGCGGTAGGATCAGAGAGGCCTCGCTGGTGCACTCAGCGAAGATGAGGGAGTTCCTGGACCAGTGCGGCTACACGATTATCGACTACCCGGTTCTGAGGAGGGTCAGGGAGTTCTTCGGCGCGATCGTCACCCTGAGCGAGTCCGTCAGGGGCTCCGTCGAGGGCATCGGGATAGTGCCGATATACTACTTCGGGGACTTCGTGCGGAACCTCAGGTACTATGCCGAGGAGCTCAAGCTGCTAGCCCTGCGGAACCCCTGCTACGTCGAGGTGGACAGGTCTGCTAAGCCCGGGCAGCGGTAGCCCGGGAGCCCGCGCGAGCACCGGCTAAAGGTGTTCGGAGATAAAACAGCTTCGGGGAACGCGGGGTCTACTCCAGCTTGACCCTGACTACGGCCTCGAGGAGAGCCCTCGCCGTCCTCAGCACGTACTCCCTCAGCTCCTCCGCCGTCGCGTACCCCAGGTGCTCCACTAGCGAGTCGCTGACCAGCAGCGCCGCACCGGTCTTGACGTTCCTCATCAGCCCCAGAGTGAAGAGCCCCGCGCACTCCATCTCTACGGCTATTACTCCTCTGGACGACCACTTCTTGGCGAACTCCGGGTCCTCGGCGTAGAAGGCGTCGCTGCTCACGACCGGCCCCGCGGAGTGCCTTATTCCAGCCTTCTCGAGTTCCTCGACCAGTGTTCTGACGACGTCGAAGCTGGGCACGGCGGGACAGCAGACCCACTCGCGGACGTACTGGTAGAAGGCCCCGCCCGGGTAGTACGCGGCGCCCGTGGGAACGACCACGTCCCCGATGCGCATCCCCGGCACCATGGCACCGCACGTCCCGAACCTCACTATCAGCTTCGCTCCGACCATGGACAGCTCCTCGAACACTATCCCCGAGGATGGGAACCCGACTCCGTGAGCCGCCACGGTCACCGGCACGCCCCTGTACGCTCCCGTGTAGGTGAGGAAGGCTCTCCTGGTGTTGACCAGCCTGGGCTCCTCTAGGAGCTCCTTGACGTGCTCGACCCTAGCGGGGTCTCCGGCCACTACGACCCTCTTGGCGACTGTCTCGGGAGAGACGGTCATGTGGATGGGCTTGCCAAGCACACTTCACACCTCCGCCCCACAGCTCGGGTGCATGAGTCTGCTAAGGAGCCGGGAGCTTATAAGTTTTTGCCCAAGAAGGTTCGAAAGGAGGGCGCTCGTGATACTCTCGGACTTCGACCTGAGGGCGTACCTCGAGAGCGGCAGGCTCGGGGTCGTACCACTCTCGAGCGAGACGATCAGGGAGAACGGGCTAGACCTGAGAGTCGGAGAGGAGTACTGCCGCGTGGTAGCGAGCTCCAGGGAGCTGGCGGTTGAGGAGGACCCTCCCGAGAGCTACTACAGCTGCGGGAGAGCCGAAGACTTTCTGAGGCTGGAGCCCTCGTCCCACTACCTGCTCCACACGCTCGAATACCTTAGGATGCCGCCGGAGCTCATGGGGTTCGTCGAGCTCCGCTCGACGTTCGCTAGGCTCGGCTTCCTGATGCCACCGACGATAGTCGATGCGGGTTTCGAGGGTCAGCTGACGGTCGAGATCCTCACGCCCCCCTTCCCGGTCAGACTGAGAGTCGGGACGAGGTTCCTGCACGTTGTGTTCGCTAAGGTCGCGACGCCGGCTAGCAGTACCTACAGAGGCAAGTACCAGGGTCAGAGGGGAGTAACGCTGCCGAAGTGGTAGCGCGCCAGCCCCCGAGCCGCACCGGCCCGTACAGGGGTTCGGTCGCAGTTTCTGGGCAGCAAACTTCATAATACCACTACCCAACATCAACGTAGGACGGGTGTGCCCGATATGTGGCGGAGGAGAGAATAGCACCGAACGGGCACGCGAGGGTGGGCCCGGGACGTGGGGTGCTCTATCTACCTTTGTCCCCCCGGGAACCTCGGTGGCTCCCGGGGCCGGGGTGGAACGCGTAGTCACGAAGCGTTGACTACGCGGCAACGGTATACCCGGTCCCTAGAGGACTGTGGCCTCGCGTATCTTGGCCCTAATAGACTCGTCGCTCAGGTCCTCACAGCTCTTCACTCCGAGCTTGCCCGCGACGTAAGCGGCCGTCTGAACGAACCCGTTCAGGTCTCTGAATAACCTGCTGGTGTGGGAGTAGACGCACTTCCGCGATATGGGGCACGCGGTACACTCGTACCTGGCGCAGTAGACCTTCTGCGGGTATACATACTCCCCCTCTAGAAGCCCGCGCCTCTTCAGGTACCTCAGGTAGTGTATATCGACCGGCGCCCTGCTCCGGTCGAGACCGCTGTGGAGGATGAACGAGTCGGCCACCTTGGGTCCCAGGTACTTCACTTCGAGAAGCCTCCTCCTGAGAGCGCTCGAGCTCGCGGAACCGGGCGGTAGCGGCATGGTGCGAGCGATCGCGAGTAGACTGTCGACTACCTCCACGAACTGCCGGAGCTGGTAGGACCCGAACTCTCTATAGGTGGAGAGAGCGGCCTTCGCGGCCGCTCTCTCGCATCCTCCGAGAGCTTCGAGCTTACCCAGGAAGGCCCTAACCCACCTCACCGTGTTCCTGTGGTAGTCCGTGTTCCTCGAAAGGAACGCGCTAGCGAGCACCGCGAGGGCGTCCCACGGAGAGGCGGAGACGCCAAGGCAGTAGAAGCCTCTCATCAGCTCCTCCGCTACCTCCCTAGCTCTAGCCTCCAGCTCCCCGAGGCACACCTCCCTGCTTATCCAGTGTCCGGCGGCGTACTCGAGGAGCTCTCCGGAGCAGAGGCTGCCGTAGCACTTCAACCCTCCGTTCGAGCACAACCGCGTCCCCTTCCCAAAGCCGTAGACCTTCACCCAGCACTCCCCCTTCTTCCTAAACATGGGTAGCGAGAAGCTAGCGTAGAGGGTCAGGTCTAGGTCTACACGAGCCCCCATACGCTCTCAACTCCCCCGGAGTCTAGAGCGCGTCTCCGTTTCCGCAACTATCCTACCGAGAGCCGCATTATATCTCCCTCCGAACACTGCGCGTGGGCTGGAGGGAGGTGCTGCTGAAGTCTCAAGCGTTGGGAGTGCTGGAGTACCTCAACAGTGTAAACTACGTGCCCACCCTCGCGGAGACCGGGAGAGCAGTGGGTCTGAGCCCCCCGACGGTCTGGAGGATCTTGAGAGACCTGAGGGACCTGGGGATCAGGTTCAAGTCCGTCGTAGACCTGGGCAGGCTGGGGCTCGTAGAGGTGCTGCTTATATACAAGACCAGGATACCCCCGAGCAGGGTTCCCAGGAAGCTCCTCAGATCCTACGTAGGGACGCTGGAGGGCGCGACGTTCCTGAAGTACGTGAGCACGGCTCACGAGGTGGAGTCGGCGGTCAACTACGTCGTCGACTCTCTCGGGGTAGAGCCTTCGGAAGTGTACGTCATCGACGCGGTGGCCCCTCCAAGGTATTTGCTGACGCTGGTGGCCCGCGGTGCTCTAGACAGACTCTACCCGCGCGACCTCATCGCGATGGCGTCGGCCGCCCCGCCCTCGGGAAGGCCGCGGATAGCTGGCCGCGCGGACCTCATAGACATAGCCCTGGTGAACAGGCTCGAGGAGGACGCCCTGGTCAAGGTGAAGGAGGTCTACAATGACATGAAGAGGAGGCTCGGCAGAGCTCCAAGCTACCAGACGGTCCTGAGGCACCTCAGGGAACACCTAGTGGGGAGGGGTGCGATAGCCGGGCTGAGGCCTACCATAGAGAACTACGTAGAGAAGGTCGCTACCTCCACCAGAAAGCTTCTAATACTCTACGGGGTCCCGGGTCCCCTAGCCAAAGGGGTGAGAGCGGTCACGGCCATACCGGCGTTCGCCGAGGCCTACCTGAACACGAAGGAGGGCGTGGCCTACGCCACGGGTTCTATACCCGTCGACCTGGTGCCCAGGCTCGCGAGCTTCTTGAGGATCCTAGAGTCCAGGGGCCTAGTCGGAGAGTGGAAGCTCCTCGAGATCGACCCGTCGAGTGTGCCGAGGCTTCCCATCCCCGAAGCCCTGGGAGTCATGAGCGTCGCGGAGGTGCTCGCCGCGGATAGAGTCCCCGGAGCAGGGGCTCGGACAGGATCTTCACTTAAATCCTCAGGCCCGTAGCTTCTACCGCGGAGAATCATGTCGTGTGAGAGAAAGCTCCTAGACGTGATAGGGACCAGAGCTTCCGTCCGCAGGTTCAGACCCGATCCCGTACCGGACGAGGTTGTGGAAAGGATACTCTGGGCAGCCACCAGAGCACCGACGGCCGGTGGCCGCGAGAACTGGCTCTTCGTGGTCGTGAAGAGCGAGGAGCTGAGGAGGAGCTTCCACCGACTGCTCGTCGAGGCTCACACCATCTACGCCAGGGAGATAGCCAAGATGCCTCCCGAGAGGATAGAGAGGTGGAGGAAGCTGATGGAGGAGGGGATGTACTTGGCCCCTCTCTACATCGCCGTCTACATAGACTCGAGCAAGCTGAGCAGCGAAAGCGGCAGCGAGGCCTTCATGGCGGAGCTCGTAATGGAGATCCAGAGCGCCGCCGCAGCCATGGAGAACGCGATACTGGCGGCCTGGTGCTTCGGCGTGGGCTCGGTGTGGATAGGCGTCCCTCTACTCGTGGAAGAGAAGTTCAGGGGTCTCCTGGGGCTACCACCGTCGTACAGGATAATGGGCGTCCTAGCTCTCGGGTACCCCCAGGAGACCCCGAGCCCGAGGCGTAGAAAGTCCCCGGAGGAGGTCAGCAAGATCGTCTAGAGGCCGAACCGCACACGTGCGGTTGTCCGCTGACGCGGGTGCGACAGCGCGGTTACCGAGGTTCTGCGCGGAGAGGGCATCGGATCATCGACCGAGAGGGCTCGGGCGCGGGGTTCGGTAACGGCCCCAGCATAGCGTAAGTCTAGCCGCATCCTCGTCCCGCGGTTGCGGACGACTCCGGGCCACGCCGCACATACGTGCTGGACCGACGAAATCTCCAGGAACGGGAAGGTGCGGAACCCGCAACTCAGGTGCTGTCCCGCAAAGAGGGGCTCGTTACGGCGGGAGTCTAGTCGAGCCGAAGCGGTTTGGGAGACGCCGGCTAGAAGCTGGCTATCTGAATTATCTCCTTGTGAGAGAGCTTGACCGCCCTCAAGTACCTATAGCTTATCCTCCTGAGGTCTCTGTTGTCTCCCATGATCATCACCGTATGGAGGCGGCAGTTGGCGTCCTTGAGCTTTTTGTTCAGGGCCGATGCGGCTACCCTGTCCTCACCGTCCGTGATCAGCACTATGTCGGAGACCTCTCTAGTGGTGCCAGCGGACACGTCGTCGCAGGCCGATATTACCGCCTTGGTTATATCGGTCCCGCCACCGCTCTTCACCCTAGCGAGGTACTTCAGGAGCTCCACGAACTCGCGGGACTTCATCCTCCTGCCTACCCTGACCAGCTCGTGCGGGACTCCGTCGAAGAACCTCAGGTAGAAGGCCCGACCGTCCCTCCTGCTCCTCATGAGGAGGGCCAGCAGGGTCGCCTTGGCCCAGACGATCTTCTCTCCCTCCATGCTTCCCGATTTGTCTACAAGCGCGTACACCGGGCCCAGAAGCTTCGGCAGCACCTTGTCGTAGAGGAGGAGCCTGCCCTCGGCGAGCTTTAGCCTGAAGAGCAGCTTGGGCATGGCTATCTCCGAGGGGTGCACCCTCTCCAGGTCGCCCCCTATCTCGAACCCCCTCACCTCTCCCCTACTGTACCTCTCGTAGGGTCTGAGCAGCTTCCCCGTTACGTTAGGCACCCTGCTGAGCAGCTCGAGGACGGCCCTGATGTCAGCGAGCTGGGCCAGCCTTATGATCTCCTCGCCACCCTCCTCCAGGTCGAAGGCTGTTCCGGTGCCAGGCTCGCTACCGAAGCTCATCAGTCTCTTCATAGACTTCATCGTCTCCACGGTCTCCGATATCCTCCTGCTTATGGACTCGGCTATGCTCTTCACGTCCTCCTCTCCGAGCTCCTCGCCTTGGTCGGGGCCACCGGACGCCTGCTGGAGCTGCTCGAGAGACCTCTCGAACTCGGCGGCTATCAGCGACGCGACCAGAACGCTCAGAGAGGGGTCTCCGATGGTGCTGTACCGAGTCCTCGCGAACTCCTCGGACTCGAGGAGGGTCTTGAAGAAGACGTAGTTCCTGAAGACCTCCCCGGGGACGTCGCTAGCGTCCTTGAGCAGAGGATGCGGTAGGTACAGAGTGTAGTAGCTGTCTATGGAGAAGGTCTGGTCCACGGCCTTGGTCTTGCCGAAGATCTTCCTAACGAGCTGGAGTATCTTCTCGCCCCTGTAGAGGGCCACGGGGTCTCGGTGGTCCACACCCCTGAGGACGCTGGGCATCCTACGGGAGCCTCCTCCTGATTATGGACACTATCTGCTCTATGAGGTCGAGGACCTCCTCGACGGCTCTCTGAACAGCAGCGTCCTGGGACTCCATGGCCATCGCGGAGACTCTCTCCCGCGTGAGCTCCACGTCCCTCAGTATCTGCCTGAACCTCTGGTCAATGTACCTGGACTCGACGGCCTGGAGGCTGATGACGTAGTTGAGGAGCTCCTGCAGGTTAGTCCTTATCTCGTTCAGCTCCCTCAGGTACCTGTACGGAGTCTTCAGCTCCTCTGACAGTATCGTGTTGACCTTCTCCAGCTCGTCCCAGTCCCTGGGCACCACGTACTTCAGGGCCAGGAGGTCCTGCTCCTGGGCCCTGCTCCTCCCCTCCAGCAGAGCGTTCGACGCTACCACCTTGAGGGCCTTTCCCTTCCTCCTATCGGTGACGTGTATCCCCCTGGTCTCGAAGGCGGCGAAGAGCTTGACGAGCTTGTGCTTCACCGGCTCCAGGTCTACCTCGAGCACCGCCTCGTGAAGCTTCTTCAGGTCCCTCATATCCATCACCGGCTCGGACGCCCTCGCCCCACCGTAGTATATCGCCTTCTCGAGAGTCCACGCCTTGTCTAGGAGCTCCTTCCACAGGTTCTCCGGCACCGGTCTGACGAAGTGCCTCAGCAGGAACCTGTCGTAGAAGGCCAGGAGCTCGGTCTCCTCCGGGACCTCGTTGCTGGCCCCGAAGAGAGACCAGAGGGGGACGGCCATCTCGCTGTAGCCGTCGTAGAGCACCCTCTCCTGGAGGAGCGTATTGAGGGCGTTCAGTATGGCCGAGTTGGCCTTGAAGATCTCGTCGAGAAAGGCTATCTCGGCCGAGGGGAGCTTTCCAGACGTTAGCCTGACGTACCTCCCCTCCTCCAGGGCCTTTATGTCTATCGGACCGAAGAGCTCCGAAGGCTCGGTGAACCTCGTCAGCAGGTAGGAGAAGTAGTGAGCGTTGAGCAGCTCGCTGACTCTCCTTATCATGGCGGACTTGGCCGTGCCCGGTTCTCCTATGAGGACTGTGTGCTCCCGCGCGAGGAGGGACAGGACTATCACCTTTCCCTCCTCGTCCCTGCCTATGAACGGCTCTACCAGCTTGCTCAGCAGAATCGCCAGCCTGTTTGCCAAGGTTATCCTCGGCACCCGAGTGTAAAGGGTTCTTGGCCTTATATACGGGCGGACCTCCTTAGAAGCCCCGCGGGCCTCTCCTCCAAGGGAGTGTGCTCGATACGAGAGGGTCTCGGAGCGGGGTCAGGACGAGTTCCTAGAGTACATGTCCAGGGGAAGCGCGCCCGCGACTTCGTCCCAGGATATGCCGAGCGGTATGAGGAGCTGCTCCAGGGTGGACCTGGCCACCTTCATGTACTCGTCGATGTCTATCTCGTCTATCCTCGCGAGCTGAACGGGCTTCACCTTCTCCCTGCCCTTGACCTTCACGTAGTATATCACGTCACCCGGCTTGGCCCGCCTATCGTATGCCAGCAGCATCCTCGCGGCCTTCACGTGGGGTCCCTCGGACTTGTACTCGCCCAAGTCCTTGCTGAGCTCGTTGCTGTAGAAGACGTCCTCCAGCGACAAGTCCTTGCTCTTGAGCTTTAGGTAGAGAGACCTTACAGACTCCTTGACCCTCTCCTTGACGGCCTCCATGGAGCCTACGTTGGGCTCGATGGTCTTGAGGGCGTCGACAACCTGAACGAACGTGCTCTTGACTATCTCCGGGATGTTCCTCTTCTTCCCCATGAGACCCTTGACGTCCACACCGCCGTCCTCCCTCACCCCGATGTAGTTCTTCTTCAGGGCGAAGACCACGTGCCTGTACATCTTGTCCATCTCGATCTCCAGCCTAAACCTCTCCGAGACCTCCTTGGCCAATCCCTCGAGGGCCTCCCGCTCCGGGTTCCACACGAAGAGGGAGTCAGTGTCTCCGTAGAGCACCTTTAGGCCGTACTTCGCGGCCACGTTTAGCGTGCTGGTGATGACGTGCCTCCCTATGGCCGTTACGGACTCGGCCAGGGCCGGCGTGTAGAAGGGGAAGCTCGCGTGGCCGAAGACCCCGTAGCTGGCGTTTATGAAGACCTTGATCGCCGACTGGACTACGTCGTACCAGCTCCTGAGCTCTCTCGGGAGGCTCTTATCCTTCGCTAGCCTCTTGTAGATCCTGACCCTGAAGTCTCTCAGGATCGATATCGTCTGCGACGTTATCCCCTCGAAGTCCATGCACACCCTGTGGAGGACGCGGCCGGACTCGTCCCTCACGTCGGCGAGCTTCCTGCACGAGCCCTGAGGGGGGTCTACTGTTTCGTAGCTCAGGTTCCAGACGACCATGATGGATGGGTACAGGGACGCGAAGTCCAGCACGGCGACGTTGAAGTACACTCCCGAGATCGGCTCGATGACTATAGCACCTGCGAACCTCTTCCCCAGCTTGGAAGCCGTCTTGACCTCTCCCTTGAGCGAGAGGATGTCTGACTGGTTGGGTATCAGGTAGCCCCTCCTCCTGTGCTCCCAGAAGAGGAGGCTCTTGATCCACGCCGAGACCTTGCGCCTGGTGACCTCCTCCAGGCCTAGCTTGGATATACGCGCCATCAAGACCATGAGCTTCCAGACCAGCTTGTCGTTGAAGCCTACGAGCTTCAGCGTTAGCTCCGCGTCCCTCAGGTTGTACCTGACGAGGTCGCAGAGAGACAGCGCGGAGACCCCCATCTCTATCTCCACCTTCGACTCCCCCAGGAGGGCCTTGGCGACGGCGTCCAGGGTCTTCTCCTTGTAGGCCGAGCCGAAGGCGTAGTTCTGCACGGCTTCGATGTCGAAGAACCTGAAGAGGTCTATGTGGATCCCGTGCCTCAGAGTTATGTAGTCTTCGACCACCTCGAAGGGTATCGAGAACCTCTCCACTCCCAGAACGAGGGATCTGTTGATTATGTACGGTAGGTCGAACGAGTCCCCGTTGAAGGTCAGGACTACGTGGTAGGACTCGACGGTCCTGAAGAGCTCTAGCAGGAGAGACCTCTCGCTGTCGAAGAGCTCGACGGTGCAGTCCCCTGGGAGGGACGCCGGGTCTCCGAAGTCCATCTGCCTGGCCAAGACGAGGACCCTCTTTGAGCCGTCGGAGCCGACCAGGGCCGCACTTATCACTGGGTAGTTCGCCTCCTCGGGGTCCGGCACGCGGGTCTCTATCGGGGTGTACACCTCCACGTCGATCGCGAGAGTCCTGGGCTCCGGAGGCTTCTCCTCGAAGAGCTCGGCGAACTCCAGGAAGTAGGACATCCTCTCGGGAGAGTGGCCTTCGACGAGCTTCGACAGGAGGGCCATGGCGGTCTCGCTCACCCTGACCCTGTTACGAGAGATCCTCCCGCCCTCCACTGTGTACCTCATGCCGGGCACGAGCTGCAGGTCGTACACGTAGTTCTGGTGGTACTTTATCTTGGCCTCGTATGCCCTGCCCACGTAGTTCCTGAGCCCTCTCACGGCCAGGGGGTCCCTGGTCACGACCTTCGTCAGGGTGACGCGCCTCATCCTGAGCAGGTCGACCTTCTCGACCAGCTCGAAGGACTCGAAGGACTCGTGCTCGACGATCTTCCTGTTGCTAGCCAGCTCCTCGGGAGGGGAATCCGTGAGGAAGTAGGGCTTGTGCCCCGTGGGGTCGAAGACCACGTACACCTTGCCGTCCTCCTCGGAGTAGAGCTTCATGTACGCCCTGCCGTACTCGCCGGAGTAGTATGTCCCGAGGAGGTACGCACCGCTCACCGAGCTGACCACCTCGTAGGGCACCGGAGAAGTCAAGGTGTTGGTGCTCAGGCTCTTCGGACTGAGCCTCACTACCACTATAGACTTTCCCAGTTCCTTGACTACCTTCCTTACAGCGAAGGCCTCGAGACTGCTCGAGCTCCTTCCTGCCCCCTGATTCTTCCGCAAAGCTGTCTTCTAGCGCCACCTAACTAGCGGCGTATTAAAAACGCTAGCGGCCTCCGCTCGGGCTCCGCGCTCTATCGGAGGCTCTCGGGGCGAGCAGTGCGAAAGCCGCGCGAGCTGAAGACGCCGCCCCTCAACGCCGCCACGGCCGAGCTGGGAGGCGGGAGAGCGCGAGGGCTCGAGCTGAAAAGAGGGTCAGCTCGCGATGGAAAACGCCGAGAAGAGCTCGGGACAGATGCGGCACACAGTGGGGTCTATCTCGGGCTCGAGCTTCTGGTGGTGACCGCAGAAGTACCTCTTGCTTAGCGCGCGGAAGGCTATCCGAAGAAGCCCCGCCTCCACCTCGTACCGGCTCAGGCTCCCGCGGGCTACCTCCGCGGCCAGCCTCCTCAGCTCGTCCATCAGCTCGGGGCTCTCGGGGAGCTCCACCACCGCTCCCCTCTTGCGGTAGAGGTACCTGGAGACGGACGACGGCGATATCCCGAGCTTCCTAGCGACCTCCACCCTGCTCAGCTTCAGCTCCTCGTGCATTACCTCGGTGAGGACCCTCTTGAGCGCCGGGAGGACGTACCTGTAGCCCAGCTCGAGGACGGAGCTCATGTCGGACCGCGCTAGAGCACTACCACCTTGCTGTACGTGGTGCCAGCGATATTCGTGGAGACCACAATGACCTCGGGCCGGCTATACGAACTGGTGGTCTCGGGGACGTTACCGGTCGAGAGGGTCGCAGTCTACGGAGCAGCGGGATCGATCCACCTGTTGGAGTGGGCCGACCTGAGGGGAACTCTTAAGACCGCTGTACTCGCACCCCACGTGAGCGAGCCGGTGCGCCTCACGCTGTACGCGGAATCCGACTGGTTCTACGTGGGGCGGACTATCTACGTGAACCCGCCTGGAGTCTACGAGGTCGTCGGGAAGCTCGAGGAGTCGATCGGGAGGCTGGAGACCTCCCTGGCGGTCGAGCGCGAGAGGATAGACAGGCTGAGCCGAGCGGTGGAGGAGCTGAGGCCGGAGTTGCGGAGCCTCGCCGAGGAGCTCGGGAGGCTGAGGGAGTCCGTCGCTGCCGAGATCGGAAAGCTGAGCGCGACCCTGAGCGAAGCACTCTCCTCGATCGCAGACCTGAGGCAATATGCGGCGAGCTTAGAAGCATCCCTCAGCACCGAGCGCGAGAGGATAGACAGGCTTGGCCGGGAGATGGATAAACTCGGGCTAGAGCTCCTGAACCTCGTCGGGGAGCTCGGGAAGCTGAGCACAACTCTAAGCGACGCCCTCTACTCGATCGCGGACCTAAGGTAGTACACGGAGAACTTGGGTACTAAGGTATCGGTCCTCGGTACCAAGGTATCTGGAGTGGAAGAGGGGGTCTCGAAGCTCAGGCTAGACCTCGACGAGACTAGGTCAAGACTGAACAGCGTGGAGGGAGAAGTGACGGACCTAAGAGCTTCCCATGAACAGGTCTCTGCGGGACTCGAGAAACTCTCCGCCAGCGTCCGCAAGGAGCTCGATCTGGTCTCGAGAGACCTAAGCCAGCTCTCGACCACGACCGGAACCTTGCAGACGGTGTCCGTCGCGGCTCTGGCCCTGGCCTCCCTGGCTCTTCTCGCCGTGCTCTCGAGGGCTTTGCGCAGGCGCTGAGCCCCTCCGAGAGTGTCCACAAAACTTTTCGCTCCAGTTGCCTGTTGGGCCGGAGAGCTTTTCCCGCTCTCTCACAACTTGGGTGTTGGGCGTACTCAGAGTAGTGCTTCCGGTGTAGCTCCTTGGTACTTTCACTGCGTCAATCCCAAATCCCAGTTGCTCAGGGCTTCCTTCGAGAAATACTGGAAGAGAGGAGGGGAGTGCTCGTGCAGGCCTCCCGAGGTTTCGACCGCGTTGCAAGCTCTCTTCCCGAGGGGCCGCCCCGCTTCCCCTATCCTGCCCGCATCTTAGTCCTAGAACGAGGCAAGACCCCACTTCCCGCGTCGAGTGCTAGAGAGTGTCCGGGTAGGCGAAGATGGGCTCACGGACAGCCTGTGGATCGACAGAGAGGCAGTTAGTCCAGCTCCACGGGCAGGTCGGCGTTCTCGAGCACCACCCACCCGTCGTCGGCGAGGTAGAAGCTCACCGCCCTGAGCTCGACCCCCCTCTCGAGAGCGTGCTTCAGGACGCCCGGCATCTCGGGGTCTCCGGACCGGTTCGGCTTGAAGGCGGACACCCCGGGCAGGGACGCGGTGAACACCACCAGCGGTCTGTAGACCCGGGCCGAGTCTGCTAGGGCTCTCACCTGCCTCCTGCCCCTGGCGGTCGGGCAGTCCGGGTAGGAGGCGTAGCGGCCGATCCTCAAGACGGCGCTCTTCAGCTCCACGAGCCTCGGCCCCTCGGGGCACTCGAGGGCGTAGTCCACGACCTCGCTCCCCAGTCTGAAGTTCCTCCTGGAGACCCTGCAGGCGGGGGAGAGCCAGGGCAGGAGGCCCCCGCTCACCAGGTGCTCGAACACCCTGCTCTGCGTGAGGGTGTCCACGATAGCGTAGCCGCCCACGTCCTCGACGGCCACGAGCCTGTACCTGAGCCTCGGCCCGCCTATGGTGGTGCAGAGACCCCTCCTGCCCGGCACCAGGTACTCGGCGAGCCTCCCGGTGTTAGTCAGGTGCGCTAGAGCGGACATGCCGCCCACCTCGACCGTTACTACGAACCTGCCCACTCTGCCCACCACGCGGCACTCCACCAGGCCGTCCAGCTTGAGGAGCTTGAGCAAGGCGGGCACCGCGGACCGAGCGACCCCCTCTGGACCCAGCATGGTCTCAATTAAGCTCGGCGGGCCGAGCGGTGAACTGGGTAGCGTACCGAGGGCGTGCTCGCGGAAGCTCTATATTTGTCTCCAAATGAAATGGCGGACGTGGCGGAGATCGTGGGTTGGGCGAGCGAGAAGCCGAGAGCTGCCTTCGCTCTCTCTTTGGTTGCCGGCGTCTTGATACTGCTGGGCGGAGTGGTCGGGGCGATCGTGGGCGCGATCGGTGGAGCGATGGTCGAGAGGATCCCCGGGTTCGAGTTCAGAGGCACGACTATCTTTAGAGACCTGGTCGGGCTAATACTCCGGATAATCGTGATCCTAGGGGCTCTCGAGCTAGCGTTCGGGATAGTTGTGATAGTCGGCGCCGTCATGATCAACAGTGGAGAGCCGGGGAAGGTGAGGACAGGCTCGATCATGGTGCTCGTCTTCTCAGCCTTAAGCCGGGCCGTAGGTTTAACGGGGGGTTTCACTATAGGCTTCATCCTAGGTCTCGTCGGGGGCATACTGGGTCTGATATGGGAACCGCGAACCGCGGGCCAAGTCCGCGAGACCTGATGGGATACGGTCCGCCGTTCGCCCCTCTCTAGCGCAAGGCGGGGCGCGAGGCGACCGTATCTGCCTAGCTCTACCTCCCACCTATGGAAGTCCCCAGTGAATAGGGTCGCGCTCGTTCCGTAACCGTGTAAAACTAAATACCGGGTGCGAGGCATAGCCGCCCGCCCACCGCGGGAGCCTTCGGGGTCGCCGACCTTATTAAGAGCCAGCGATCGCACACCGGTGCCACGGTTGGGTGCGGAACAGCAGGTAGTCAAGCTGCTGGAAGTCCTGGTCTCCTACAACACCGTGAACGACCCGGAGAGAGGCCTTAAGCCCTCGCGAGATCTCGCGGACTTCATCTCCGAGTGGCTCGGCGAGCGCGGCATCCACTCGGAGGTGGTGGAGTCCGGTGGCTACTACAGCGTCCTCGGACTCCTCGGCAGGGAGCCTCCCTGCGTGGGGCTCCTGGCGCACCTCGATACCGTTCCCGCGGTGCCCGAGAGGTGGAGCTACGACCCCTTCAGGCTGACCGTGGTCGGCGGCAGGGCCTACGGCAGGGGAGCCCTGGACGACAAGTCGAACGTGGCGTCCATTCTCCTAGCCCTCGAGAGGCTCAGGGAGTCCAGGACGGACTGCGGGGTCGTCTTCGCGTTCACGGGAGACGAGGAGGTAGGCGGGGCCAACGGAGCCCTCGTCGTCTCCCGGAGGCTCGAGACCTCCGGCCTCCTCCCGAAGTACCTGGTAAACGGGGACGGAATGGGCATGGTCCCCATCGTGAGGAGGAGGAAGGCGTTCAGCGTGGAGGTCCTCGTCCGGCCCAGGAAGGCTCTGGTCAGGGGGGTGGTCGGGACTGCCAGGTTCTCGGCGTACTACCCCGTGTCTCAGCACGCGCATGCGGCCTACTTCGTGAGCGGTGCCGACTCCCACCCGCTGATAGCTGCCTCGATCTTCGTCAGGGAGACCGGTGCCCTCGTCAGGAACATCAAGGGGCGGTTCCTGAAGTCCAACGTCGTCCCCCCCGAGGTGGAGCTCGAGTACGTGCTCCCGGACCCCTCGGGCGTCGAGGTCGAGGTGGACGAGGGGCTCACGGAGCTCGTGAGGGCCTTGCTGCCCATAGTCAAGACCCCCGTCAGGACGAGGGCTTTTAGCGAGTACGGGGTCAGCGCCACCCCGAACGTCTACGACTACTCGCAGGGCCGCCACAGGATAGTCGCCGACGTGCGAGCGATGGCTCTGAAGGAGGACGTGGAGGAGCCTCTGAGGGAGGTAGTGAGGGAATGCCTGCCCGAGGCGGACGTCGGGGTCAGGACCGATGCCGGCGGCTACGTGTATACCCCGCCGGACTCCAAGGTCGTCGAAGCGCTGTCGGCCTCGCTCAGGGAGGTGGGAGTGAGTCCCCGCCTAGCCGAGGGCGCTGGGGCGAGCGACTCCAGGCACTTCGCACCCCTCGGCGTCGAGGTCGTGGACATAGGTCCCAGGGGCGGCAACATGCACGGAGACGACGAGTACGTGGAGCTAGACTCTCTCGCCCTAATGCCGGTGGTCTACTACAGGACCGTGAAGAGGTTGACCGGGGGGTCGTGAGCTCCCGGAGAAGCCGGCGGTCTTCGGTGCCGAGAGGAGAGCTTATAAGCTTTCTGGTGCTAGAGCCTGAGGGGGTCAAGGCAGCGGGGTGGGGTAGCCTGGTAGCCCGCGGGGCTCATATGGGCGATCCCCTGTGAGACCCCGAGGTCGGTGGTTCAAATCCACCCCCCGCTACCACCCCCCGCCATGCTCCCTCTAGGAGAACTGCCCCGAGTCCGGTCGCGTCGGGGTCTCGCGGCTGCCGCCCGAGAGCTTTTAAAGACTCTCCCGGGTACTGAACGGTCGAGATGAGCGAGGTAAGCGAGGTAGTCCACCCGCTGAGGCGGGACGTCAAAGTGCTCGCCATGAAGCTCCTCTCTGCCCTAAAGGACTTCTACACGTTCAAGGAGCTGGAGGACATCCTCGGGGTGCCCTACCAGATGCTCTGGCGCTACACCAGCTTCTTGACGACGCCCGAGGAGGGGACCGCGAAGAGGCTGATGCAGGTGATCAGGGAGAAGAAGTTGATAGAGAGCACCTTCGAGAGGAGCTTTGCGAGAACCAGGGACCTGGGCGATATATGGAGCGTGGTCAAGAACATAGGCTTCCTCGACCTCGTGTCCTTCGAGGCCCTGGAGCTCCTGGACGGCGAGGGCGCGGACGGGGTGCTGGCGTTCCCCGAGGAGTCGGGCATTCTGGGCGCCGTGATAGCCCACTGGATCAGGGGCGACGTCTGCGTAACGACGAGGACGGTCTCGCCTGGCGAGGCGCTGGTGGAGTACTACAGAGACGGAACCATGGGGCTGAACTTCATAGCGGTGAGCAGGGGCTGCATTCCCAAGAAGGGGAAGGTTGTCCTGGCGACCATTCTCCTCAACAACAAAGAGCTGCTGGAGGCCGCGGTGACCGCGGTCAGGAAGAGCGGGGCCCAGCCGGTGGCCCTCGTGGCCGTGTTTGCCGTTGGCGAGAGCTGGGGAAAGATCGCCGAGGACTTGGGCCTACACAGGTACAGGATCTTTAAATATCTCACGGTAAACCGCTAGCACTCCGACCTCTCCGGTGCTCCCGTTCATCCCGAACACCGCTGGAGGCTCGCTTTTCGCGGAGCCCCCGAATGAGAGCTCCCGAAACCACCATAGTCGAGAGCTCTCATCCCCGGCTCCTCCGGAGTCGTGCGGACGCGGCAGGCGTGTCACCGCACGTGTGCTGAGAGCGGTCTCCGAAAAGCCAAAAAGGCCTGACCGAATATCTCGCGGTGAGAGCTCTGGAACCGGTGAGCTTCGGGAAGTTCTTCGGCCCCCGGTCGATAGCTGTCGTCGGCGCCTCCGAGAGGCCGGGTACCATCGGTAGAGCCATAATGGTGAACCTGCTCGAGGCCTTCGGAGGAGAGGTGTACCCCGTAAACGTGAAATACGAGACGGTCTTCGGCTTGAGGTGCTACAAGAGCATCAGGGAGCTACCGAAGGCTCCCGACCTGGCCGTAATCGCCGTCCCCGCCGCGAGCACTCCCAGGATCGTCGAAGAGCTTTGCGAGCTCGGGGTAGGGTTTGCCATAGTGATCAGCGCAGGCTTCAAGGAGGTGGGGGAGGAGGGCGCGAGACTGGAGAGGGAGCTAGTGGAGAGGGCCCGGGCGTGCGGCATGAGGATCCTGGGCCCGAACTGCCTAGGAGTCTACGACGCCTGGAACAGGGTCAACACGATCTTCAACCCGGTGGACAGGCAGTCTATGCCCGGTCCGGGTCCCGTAGCCTTCATCTCCCAGTCCGGAGCTCTGGGAGCGGCCCTGCTCGACTGGCTGGCCGAGGCCGGGATCGGGATGAGCAAGTTCGTGAGCTACGGGAACGCGGCCGACGTGAAGGAGTGGGAGCTCATAGAGTACCTGGCGCAGGACGAGAAGACCAGGATCATAGCCGCCTACGTGGAGGGGGTCGAGGACGGGAGGAGGTTCGTGGAGAGCCTGAGGATGGCGCGAGCCGCCGGGAAGCCCGTCATCGTGCTGAAGGGGGGCAGGACGCAGTCCGGGACTCGGGCAGCAGTGTCGCACACGGGAGCCATGATCAGTAGCCCCGGGATCTTCCTCTCCGCCGCGAGACAGGCGGGAGCGATAGTGGCGGAAAGCGTGAGCGAGCTGGTCAACGTCTTGAAGCTCCTCGAGTGGTGCGGTCCTCCGAAGGGGAGGAGGCTCGCCATAGTGACCAACGGAGGAGGGGCCGGCGTCCTAGCGGCGGACGCCGCCGAGGCGGAGGGGTTGAGCTTGGCAACCCTATCTGAGGAGACCGTTGAGCACCTGAAGAGGGCGCTGCCACCAGCGGCGTCCCCACACAACCCTGTCGACGTCCTCGGTGACGCGCCTCCGGAGAGATACAGAGAGGCCGTCGACGCGGTGCTGGGGGACGCCGGGGTCGACTCGGTGGTGGTGATCACCCTGATGCAGTCGCCAGCGTTCGATCCGCCGAAGTTCATCGATCTGATGCGGGACGTGAGGGCCCGCGCGTCGAAGCCCATAGTCCTGGTAGCGCCCGGAGGTGAGTACGCGGTGAGGCACTCGAGGTCCATAGAGAGGGAGCTGAGGGTCCCGTGCTTCAGGTCCCCCGAGGAAGCCGTGAGGACCCTCAGGCTGGCCGCCGAGTGGTACGAGAGGAGCCAGAGGGGAGAGCACCATAGGCAACGTTAGGGCCGACCTGCACGTCCACAGCTACGTGAGCGATGGGGGGATGAGCCCGGAGGAGGCCGTCAAGCGCGCCGAGAGGCTGGGCCTGGGGGCGATCTCCGTAACCGACCACAACACGTTCCTCGGGTCATACATCGCTCTGAGGAGGAGGAGTAGGGTCGTAGTCGTACCGGGTGCTGAGTTCGGGACGGAGCTGGGCGACGCGCTAGTTCTCTGCGAGCACGTGCCGACGAGCGCCGCGGCTCTGCTGAAGCGCGGAAGCAGGAGCCTGGAACGCGTGAGGTTCTCTTCGGTGGTGGAGCTAGCGGCCCGGGAGAACTGCGTCGTGGTGGCCGTCCACCCGTTCGCCATATTTAGGATGGGGGTCGGAAGGGCGTTCGGGCTGAGGTACTTCGACTGCGTGGAGGTCTACAACTCCTCCTCGGACTTGGTGACCAACCTCTACGCGGCCTACGCGGCCCGCGGTGAGAGGTGCAGGGTCGCCGGGAGCGATGCCCACGTCCCGGAGATGGTGGGCTCCGCGTTCACCCTCGTAGAGGTGGACGCCCTGAGCGCCGAGGGGGTGCTCGAGGGTCTCAGGAAGGCGAGGACCAGACCGTGCTACAGCACGCCCACCTGGTTTCTCGCGTCCCTGAGCTCGACGAGGACCAGACTGCTCCACTCTCTCAGGCTCAGGCTCGGTCACTACGGTGATCCCTGGAGGAGGGTCTCCGCGTACCCGATATAGAGATCTCAAGAAAGGCGGTTCCCGGAGCCCGGATCCTCAAAGCCTCTTTCCTCGAAGAGAGCGGCCTCACCATCGATTCCGAGGCTCCGAGACCGTCCTCAGTATCTCCAGCCCCCTCTCGGTGACCTCGTAGACCTCGAGCCCCTCGTTGCTCTTGGTCACCTTGATCAAGCCGAGTCCCTCCAGTCTGCGGAGAGCCTCCTCTAGCTCCCCGCTGTAGTACCCGAAGCTGTACCTGATGAAGGTGAAGTCGGTATCCAGCACGCGCCTCTCCTGGAGCTCGTGGACTAGGTTGTGCAGGCCTATAGTGCTCTTAATGGGGCCGTGCCTGGCTACCACCCTGAGCACACTAATCTCCGAGGGCAGCCTCATCTTCACCGCCCGGAGGCGCCCTAGCGTCGGCACGGCTTTAAAGCTGCGCACCTCATGGAGATTAAAAGCCTCGCGCGGGGATTTGTAGGAGGTGCGGAGAGCTGTCGTACTACCTGACGAAGAGGGCCATGGTGCGCTCCCTGCTGATCGGCCAGGGAGTGGTATGCCTCTTCATAGTGGTGAACCTCTTCGTCCCCCAAGAGTACCAGGGGCTAGTCATGACTCTGTACTTCGTATCGTTCATGTCAATATTCATGCTGACGTCGCTTAGGCAGAGAGCGAGGGGTTCCGACGTCCGAGAGATAGTCAGCGGGAGGAGGATCCTCGTGATAAAGCGGGAGGAGGTGACAGAGCTCCAGTCGAAGGACACAGAGCTGGTCGGCGAGCTCAAGCCCCTGCTCAAGGCCTCGGGGATCTCTATGATCTCCCTGGTACTAGTGATGCTGTGGTTCTTCCTCATATACCCCTCGCTCGTTCAGCGCCACCTCCCCTCGGGCGATGGCGCGGTCGAGCGCGTTATCGGGCTCCTGGTGCTCTACGAGGTGCCTATAGCGCTGTCCTTCTCTATCCAGTCCCTCAGCCGCAAGCTGGTCAGAAGGTACGTCAACGTCCTGAGGAGCGCCGAGGTCTACAGCACCGGGATAATAGGGGTGCCCGGGTTCGCCCTGAAGTTCCCCGTTCAGGGCTACGGCATCAGGGCGTGCCCGAGGAGGGGGTTCGTGGAGTTCGTGAAGAACGAGGGCGGTATCGAGGTGCTCTTCCGCGTCTACACGAGCAGCGTCGAGAGGCTCGCGGACGTGCTCTCGAGGTACGGGAAGACTAAGGTCGACAAGATAGCGTGAGCCTCTCGCCCGCGATATCTGGGCCAAGCTCTTTTCCCAGCTTCCGCGCTGTCGCCCAGGGCCCCTGCGTTCTAGCTCCTGGAGCAGCGCACGGCCTCCTCGAGCGCTGCCCTGGAGAGCTTTCTGAGGCGTTCCGCGTCACCGGAGCTCACGATGGCATCTTCGTAGAGGAGCGTGTACCTGCGCCCGTCCATGATGCCCCTCAGGATCTCCGAGTACGTCAGGACCTTCACCTCGCTGTAGAAGTCGCTGTAAGTCCCCTCGAGGACTGGCACCGTATAGTGCTTTGCCAGGCACTTGCTCAAGCCCACGGGGTCGGCGCCGGGCTCCAGGAGACCCCTCGAGTCCGGCGGAGAGACTCTCCTTACGTACTCTACGTACGCCGCGTAGACTCCTCTCGCGCTCCCCCTTTTGTACTCCTCTACCAGGTTCGCGATGGACCTCGCGGTCTTGAGGATGAAGCCCTCGACGTATCTGCCCGGGTATCTGTCGACGTCGGAGTGATAGACGGGCTTGATGGAGTCGAGGTTGTGGAGCACGACCGAGGGTATCCCACTGTTCACCATGGATACGGCGTCCGTATACCCGGCACCCACGCTCGACCCGAGGCTCTTGACGAAGCTCAGCGCGGGCTCCACGCCGCGGACCCCCACGCAGTCTACGTTCACGGGCTCCGCGTAAGCGGTGTCGAGAACCACGGCCAGGTCGAGGTCCAGCTCACTGCCCATACGGTCTAGGTAGGCTCGCGAGCCGTAAGCCCAGTAGAATGACCTCCTCGCGGGGTCGCCGAGCTCCTCCGCGGTGAAGCTGATGAGCCTCGCGGAGAGCCCTCTGCTCCTCAGCAGCCGCGCGAGCCTCAGGAGGATCAGAACCCCTATGCTACTATCCCTGAAGCCGGTCAGCCAGCGGTCGTGGTGGGTCACGACGGCGACCTTGGGCTCCCCGGGCCCGACCACGGCGTCTACGACGTAGCCCAGGGACGTCCTCCTGAAGGTCTTGACGCGGATCGAGACCTCCCGAGCCCTCCTGAGCTTGGGTAGGGCCGTCAGCGGTAGGTGGACTGCCGGCTTCTCAGCTACGATCTCGGTTTCGAGGCTGTAGCTCGGGACCTCGTTGACCACTATCCTCCTCCTGCCAACGCCTGGGTACTCGTCGTAGAGTACTACCGCGGAAGCGCCCCTGCTAGCGCTGAGCCAGTAGGTCACCCACACGTTGTCCGGGTCCCTAGTGGTCGATGCGAGGGCCACATCCTCGCCCAGGATACCCGAGACCTCCGCACTCTCGACTGGGGGCTGCGCGGTGCAGCCTATGTCGTTTACGGAGCACTCTACCTCTCCCCATTCCAACACCTCGATCGGGACCTTCTCGACCGAGACGCCCTCGAGCTCGAGGCGCATCGCGAGGCTCTCGACCAGAGACTTCTCGGCGGATGAGCCCGCGATCACGTCGAGCACTGGAATAGCCCCGTAAGACCTTTCACGTCCTGTACCACTCGGGCCGGTGCGCTGCTCCACCTCGCTTCTTTAGGGTCTCCCCCCTGGCTAAGAACCCGGCGGCGAGAGTCAGAACCCCTATAGCTATGAGCAGGGCGTAGCCTAGGTCGACCCCGGACTCGTGCTCTCTGGGTGGAACCTCCGTAGCCGTGACCGTCACTAGAAGGGTCAACCCCCAGGGCGACAAGCGCGCTACTCCGCGCAGCATTTCTTGACGTACCCCGATACGTTCCTCCTGAGCTCCACCAACTCTCCGCCAGACACCCCCAGGAGGCTACCCTCTTCCACTACCTTCCTACCACCCACGTAGGCCTCCGCCACGCTCCCGGAGACCGCTAGACTGGCGACCGGGTCCACGACCGGTCTCTCCACGGACCAGAGGACTATATCCGCCACTTCCCCGACCTCGATAAGGCCGCTTCCAATACTCAGGGCTCGATAGCCAGCCACGGTCGCTGCTTCGAAGAGCTCCCAGAAGTCCAGGTCTCCGCGGCCTATATGCAGGGCGAGGGCCATCGCGATCTCGTCGATGATGCTGTAGCTGGGGGAGACGTCCACCCCCAGGCCTACCCGAGCTCCCAGGTCTAGGTATCTCCTGACGGGCGCCGCGCCGTCCCTCAGGAGCGTGTTCGAGGTGGGGCAGTGCGCGACGGCTACGTTGGGGTGAACCAAGGAGCTGGCCGCCTCGGCGTCCAGCCACACAGCGTGCGCCACTATCGAGTTGACCCTGGTTAGTCCTACGAAGTCTATGAAGTCCCTCAAGCTCATTCCGTACCTCATCCTGAGGTGCTCGGAGTCCTCCGGGACTTCGGCGATGTGGGTGTGGATCCCGACTCCGAGCTCCTCGGCCCTGTCTACGACCTCCCTGAACTCCTCCGGGGACAGGAGCCTCGGAGTCGTGGGGCCGAGCCTGGCTCTCAGCAGGTCGCTCCCAGCTAGCTTCTTGACCAGCTCCATGTTCTCCGCTAGGGCTACGTCAAGGGACTCGTAGACCCCTCCCGACATCAGTGCGACGCTGAGGTCTCCCCTGATGCCCACTTTCAGGAGAGCCTCAGCGACCCTCTCCTCGTTGAAGTGCATGTCGGCTACGGCGGTCACGCCGCTCGGGACGAGCTCGGAGAGCGCGGTGACCGCCGAGGCGTAGCTCAGCTCGGGCTCTTGACGCAACATTCTCTCCCACGGCCACGCGTATCTAGACACCCACTCGTCTAGCCTCGCGCGGCCCGCGATGGTGGTTCTGATAGGGTAGAGACCCAGGTGGGTGTGGATGCTCGCGAGTCCGTGGGTCACTATCGTGTTCTCGGGAACTCCCCTCTCCTCCTCGATCCTGACGATCCTCTCGTCGAACACCACGCAGGCGTTCTCGACTACCCTCTGAGGGGACACTACGACGTACCGCCCGCAGAGCTCCTTCATGGAGCCAGCCTCGGTCTGTAGACTGCCAGGAGCACGTAGGCGGAGTAGGGCCCCTGGGCGAACAGCTGGGAGGTCGAGATGTAGACCGGCTCGAAGAGGGACATGCTCGGGTAGGGTATCGTTGGAGGGTTCCGAGGGTCTCTGTACGCGAACACCGCCCTGTAGCCGCCGGGCCCCCACACTCTGTACGCTGCGTCCAGGAGCATCTTGTAGAGCAGTACAGACGTGAGGTTTTGAGATGCCCAGTCCGGGAGGCCCACCGCCAACATCAGGTTGGGGTCTGTGTACACGTACACGGGAGGCTCCTTGCCGGCTATCTTGTATATGGCCGCTATCCCCTTAGCCGCGTCCGCTCCGAGCATCCTGCCGCCCAAGACCAGCGGACCCGGGTAGAAGGAGAGCGTGGCCGCGTCCACTATGAACACCTCGTAGGCCACTACGTAGAGCCTGTCCGGCCTTATCCTGAAGTACTCGACGAGAATGTCTAGAGCTCTCTCCTCCGGGCTCGTCAGAGCGTCGGCCAGGATCTCTATCTGGGTAGCGTTTATCGTCGCCCCGTCGGCCACCGAGGCCCTCTGACCGACGACGCTGATCCAGTAGCCGTAGTCCCACCAGGAGACCACCACGGAATCCTCCGGGGTGTTCTCCCTTATCCACCTGAGGGCGTCCAGCCACACGGGGGCCTCCACGTTGAGCCCCAGGGAGGCCTCGACTATGGTTGGCAGCTGGGTGCTGTAGGCCCTCACCCATATGGTCGACGAGTGGGAGACCAGCGAGATCAGGTAGATGCATATCAGTACCACGGAGACTATCCTGCTCAGAGTCCCCGACTTGCGGCTCACAGCACCGGAGATCAGCGCGTGCATGAGGTAGCCAGCCAGGACTGTGGCGGCCACGGCGAGGAGGTAGATGAAGTACGCGATGTTCAGCGTTCCCACCGCGGCGAGTGAGAAGAGGAGGACTAGGAAGAGGTGCTCGTCTCTCAGACCGGAGCCTAGCGATGCTACGACGAGTCCCGCAGCCATGGTCGCCGACACCACGAACTGCGAAAGCGGTAGCTCCTGCCTTCCGTAAACCAGGGACGCTACGACCAGGGCTACCGCGAGGAGGAGTAAGTACCAGCCGTACCTAGCCTCCCTCCTCCTCGCGAGGCTGCTTAAGACCAGGTAGACTATCGAGAACACCGCGAAGACCGCGACGATCCCCAGGCTCGCCAAGACTTCTTGAGCTCCCGAGGGCTGGTACTCGGCCACCGTCTCGACGAGCACGTGCGTGAGAGTCCCGAGCCCGACCGCCGCGAAGGCCTTGCCCGCTAGAGCGAGCCCCCCGCTCACGACGACGTACAGGCCGGCTAGCCCGGCCAGAACTAGGAGCGCGAAGTATGTCAGCCTCGGTCTCTCGGAGAGCACTCCCAGGTACTCCGAGGCCCTGCTCTCCCCGAGCATGTAGACTAGGTAGCCGAGCGCGAGCATGAGCACGGACGCCGGTCCCAGCACTCCCACGGACCTGGTGACGTACCTGATCCCGTACGTGGGTGCCGCGAGCTGGAGAACGAGCAGCGGGGCGTACTCCAAGACCCAGAGCACCACGTCCCTAGCGCTAGGCCTCCTCACGAAGGGAACGAGCAGCACGTGGAGCGCCATTGCCGCGAACACCACGTTGAAGCCCGCCCAGCTCAGGGCGGACAGGCCGAGCGCGAGCCCGGCCAGGGAGGCGCTGAGGTAGTCCTTCCTCCTCCAGGCCCTCAGGTGGAAGAAGACCGCGAGAGGTATGAAGGCCAGACCCATGGAGTACTTGACGGTGAAGCCGGCGAGCTGCCTGCTGTTGAACAGCAGAGCGTAGCTGAGGGCAGCTAGCCCAGCGGGAGGGTCGGAGGATATCTCGCGCACGGCCAGGTACACGCCGACGGCGGCGACCGCGAAGAAGAGCGGCGGCAGGTAGACCATCCACTCGTAGAGCGTCAAGCTCGGGTCGAGCAGCCTAGCCAGCTGGTACGTCCCCACGGCGAAGAACGGGAGGCCTATGTAGACGCTGTGCGTGAAGTCTCTGCCCCACGGGTACCAGAATATGCGCGTGACGTTGTTGTAGTGGTTGAGGTAGGTCAGGTAGTCGAGCCCGTGCTCCAGCAGCTGCTCGGCGACGAAGTACTCCTGGAACGGGTCGAGCTCGTAGAGGACTGGGCCGTAGCCGAGCTCCCTCGAGTTCCAGACTATCTGCAGCCTAAGGTACGAGCCGTAGGCCACCGAGAACACGAGGAGCGCCAGCCCCAGGGCCAGCCGGAACCTCCTGCTGGTCACCAGGCTCACCAGCCTTGCCTTGAGCTCGCGCCTCTCGACTTTCCTCTGGACGCCTCTGCTCAACCGCAAACCCTAGAAGGCGTGTCTCCCGAAAAGTTATAAGTTCCGCGCCGCTCTCCGCATTCTATTATGCTGCCAAGGCGAGCTTGTGGCCGAGTTCTCGACTGCTCGGACTCGCGAGTTGGGCAAAGGCTCTTGGGGGCTCCTCCACTAGGCGCTTCAGTTGCGCACTTTCGTCCCCAGGATGGCGCGACCGCGGAGGCGGACACGGCGTCCGTTCCACCACTGCCTCCGAGGAGGCCTGCGCGCTTGCTGACAGCGCATTCCGTTCCCTCGAAGCGCGAGCTACCGGGGAAGTCCGCATCGGCTCCGCGAAGAGTCTAAACGCCGGGACACCTAGGGAGTCGAACAGAAAACGGTCGCGAGATCGGGATATCGAGATAAGGTCTCCCCAGCACCCCCTCACCGCTGGGAGCAAGGCTCGATCCCGGCAAAAAGCCTTAAGACCCTCTAGGGCTTAGAGCGGTGGATCCCGGAGACCGAGAGGTCTGCACGCCATGAGAGTCGTCGAGGTCTTCGGTGTTGCCGGAAGGCTGCTCGTGACGACCTCCTCTCACGTCGCACTGCTCCTGATCTCCGCATCTATGGCTCTGCTCTCGTACTTCACGCGCGATTCGGAAGCGGTGAACCTAGTACCCGTCCTGGCAGCGATCGCGGGACTGACGGTGGTCGAATACGGCAAGCGCTCCTACAGACAGTTCTACTATCTGCTGCTGATAAGCGGAGCCGAGCCTAGACACTACGACGTGCTGAAGGCCGCGGTCTCCCTAATCATTGCCCTGCCACTGGCCCTGTCGACGGCGGCGTCCGGCAGGGCCATGATAGTCCTGCTCTCCCTGCTCCTCTCGGGAGTCCTGACCGCGGCCCTCCTCACGTACCAGATCAGGAAGGTTAAAGAGGGTGCTAGCGCAACACTAGCCTGAGGTCGGGCATGGCGGAGGTAGTGGTGCTGCTGAGGGACGTCTGGAAGTCGTACACTCTCTCGGGAGCCACCGTCAGCGTGCTGAAGGGCGTAAACATGGCCGTCTACAGGGGCGAGGTCGTCGGAGTCCACGGTCCCAGCGGCTCCGGGAAGACTACCCTGCTCAGGATCATAGCGGGGCTCGAGAGGCCCGACAAGGGCGAGGTCATAGTCGACGGCTACAACCTGAACATGCTGGACGAGTATGGGCTAGCCCTCTACAGGAACAACGTGTGCAGCTACGTGCCCCAGGACTTCGGCATCGTCGACGCTATGACTACCTACGAGAACGTGGAGATACCCCTCCTGCTCGCCGGGGTCAGTGCCGACGTGAGGAGGAGGAAGGTCATGGAGATGCTAGGCTACGTGGGGCTCAGGGACAAGGCCAGCGTGAGAGTCGGGAGGCTCTCCGGGGGCGAGAAGCAGAGGGTGGCCATAGCGAGAGCCCTGGTGACCACTCCCTCCGTGCTGCTAGCCGACGAGCCGACGGCGAGTCTGGACTGGGCCAACGCGATCAAGGTCGCCGAGCTCTTCCTCAACATAAAGAAGGACTTCGGCACCACGGTCATAATAGTGACCCACGACGCTAGACTGCTGGAGTACTTCGATAGGTCCATGAACCTCTTCGACGGCTCGCTGAAGCCCATCGGCTCCCCCAAGCTGTGAGACCGTCCTCGCACAGCGCCGTCTTCCGTAGCGGTGGCCTCCCCGAACCGAGAACCGGTACTCGGACGAGCGAGTGGAGCCCCCGCCCTTCCACCCACACTCGAGAGGGTTCGTTGCTCTCATATGCTGACACCGAGGATCCAACGCAGCATACCGAGCGGAACCCTTCGCCTCTCTTAGAGCCCTTCCGAAGTGTTGGCGGCTTATAATGCCCGGCAGTCAACTGGTTATTGATGACGGTGCCCGGGGGTTTCGGCAGAAGTGCGCGGAAGCGGAGCTACCAGCGAGGAGGCCCAGCGCGCACCGCCCGACCGATCCCTAGCCGGCTCGAGTCGGTGAGAGCATGATCAGACTCTTCGTGGCTGTAGAGGTAGAGGACGCTGGACTCTGGAGGAGGATCCTGGAGTTCAGAGACGCTGTGGTCTCCTGCGCGCTCGACGGCGGCATAAAGCCCGTAGAGGACGAGAACATCCACATCACGCTCAGGTTCATAGGCGAGGTGCCCGAGTCCTACGTCCCGAAGATAGTGGGGTGCCTGCGCGCCGTGGAGAGCTTCGAGAGCTTCCGCATGACCGTGCGCGGAGTCGGTGCCTTCCCGAGCGTCGCGAGACCCAGGGTCGTGTGGGTAGGAGTCGGAGAGGGGGCCGAGGCCCTCAGGAGGCTCAGAGACTCCTTCGAGGCCTGCCTGAGGCCTCTAGCTAGGGAGGACCGCGAGGAGTTCGTCCCCCACATCACCGTGGCGAGGGTCAAGGGCAGGTACAGGCCGGATTGCCTAGCAGCCTATCTCAGGAAGTACGAGACCGTGGACTTCGGTACGAGCCCCGTGACCCAGGTTAAGCTCAAGAGGAGCCAGCTCACCCCGAAGGGCCCCATATACACTGACATCGCCTCGTTCAGGTTGAAAGCTCATGGAGGGCCCTGAGAGGATAGTCGAGGAGGCCATCGGCGAGCTCAGGCCTAGCGAGGAGGAGAGGCTCGAGGCCCTGAGGATATTCGAGGAGGTAAAGGGAGTTGTGGAGAGCTCCCTCAGAATACCGTACGACTTCACGGTGGAGCTGCACGGATCCGTGGCCAAGGGCACCGAGCTCAGGGGTGCGGTGGACCTGGACGTCTTCCTGCTCGTGAGGTACGAGGGGATAAGCAGGGAGTGGCTCGAGAGAGAGGTGGTCAGGCCGCTCTTCGGCGTCCTGAAGGGCCTCTACCGAGGAACCAAGCTCAAGTACGCCACCCACCCGTACATCCACATAGACCTCGGGAGGTACGAGGTAGACGTAGTACCGGCGTACTGGGCCAGGGACGTCTCGGAGGCGAGGACGGCCGTCGACAGGACGCCCTTCCACACCAGGTACGTGCTGAGCAGACTCGCGGAGAAGGGGAGAGACGAGGTGAGACTGCTCAAGGCGTTCTTCAAGAGCATAGGGGTGTACGGAGCCGAGATAAAGGTCGAGGGCTTCTCGGGCTACCTCACGGAGCTCCTCGTGATCAAGTACGGGAGCTTCCTCGACGCGCTGAGGAGCATCGCCAGGTGGCGCTTCGGTGAGGTGGTGGTAGTGGAGGGGGGCTCGGTCGAGGCAGTCAGCGAGCACCCGAGGGGGCTCTCCAGGGTCCCCCTGACCGTTCCAGACCCGGTGGACCCGAGGAGGAACGCCGCGTCGGCCGTGTGCGCCGAGTCCCTGGCCAGGGCCGTCCTAGCCTCGACGGTATTCCTCCAGAGGCCCTCCAGAGAGATGCTGCTCTCGGGGACGGGGACTCCGAGGCCTGGTGATGTGGAGAGCTCGCGCAGGCTGGTGGTGGAGTCGGGCCGCGAGGCCGTGGGGATGCTCTTCAGGCTCTCCGGAGAGGTGGTGCCGGACGTCCTCTGGGGCAGGCTCAGATCCATCGCGAAGTCTCTCATGAGCTCTCTAGAGAGGGCCGGATTTACTGTCGTCAGCTATTCGATGTGGAGCGACGAGCTTTCCGAAGCCGTCATCCTGGCGACCGTGCTCCCCAGAGAGCTCCCGCCTTTCGAGGTGCACGCCGGCCCCCCTCTGGGGAGGACCGACGACATCGAGTCCTTCGTCTCGAAGTACTACTCCGGTCGCGAGAGCCTAGGCCCCTACGTGAGCCCCGCCGGGCGGATCTTCACCCTAAGGCGGAGGAGGCATGCGCGACCCCACCAGGTCCTGGAGGCCTACGCGGAGTCCCTGGAACGAGGGGAGGGCGTTTCGGTCTCCGGAGTTCTCAAGAACCTCGACGAGGTTTGCGAGTACGTGAGGTCGCGCGGAGCCCCGGAGCTCCTCGCGGCCTTTAGAAGGATGGCCGCGCTCGAACTCGTCTGAACGAGCCGGCCGCGCAGACCGTGTGAGATTTCGCGCGCATAGCTCTACGACCTAGACGTGCTTTTGCTACGCGACCTTCTCTACGTCGAATCTCTACCAGCCAACCCTGCCCTCTGCCGGCCTTTAGCGTCCGCTCACCACCACTTCATGCTATCCCTGTGCTTCTCGATCTCCTCGTCGTCCTTCGGCTTCCTGAACACGAAGAGATGCTCGTGGCTGATCAGGTAAAAGTCCGTCCAGTAGCGCTTGTCCTGCGGTTTTTCGACCCAGCACTCTTCCGCAGTCTTAGCGAGTCCTGCCCACTTTCTGCCAGTGGTCTTGGTGTGCCACTGGACTTTAACTATGTCCTCCCTCAATACGAAGCCGACGTCCAGGAACTGCTGCATGACTCTGAACGCTATGGGGACGTAGTGCCTGTGCCTCCTAGTGTCGCCTATCAGTATGGCGCAGAACCTTCCGGGCTTCAGAACCCTGAAGCTCTCCCTGGCCACCTCGCGCATCCCCTCCAGGTACTCCTCTAGGCTGTAGACCTGGGACAGGTCGCCCTCTACTCTCCTGCTTTTAGAGTACGGGATTATGTTCGCGTAGGGCGGATGGGTCGCTACTAGGTCTACGGACTCGTCCTCGATCAAGTTCAAGTTTCTAGCATCTCCGTGGTAGACCCTTATCTCGGGCTCTCTGTAGTCTGGGTCTAGGGGTCTGTACGCGAAGTTTAGCCTGTCGAGGGTGAGTATGACCGCCTCGTAGTTTATGTCGACACCTATGGCGTTCCTGCCGAGGAGCTTGCACTCCACCAGCGTCGTGCCTCCCCCGCACATCTGGTCTAGGACTAGCTCTCCTGGCTTGCTGTAGCGAAGAATGAGGTTCCTGGGTATCTGGGGGGCCCAGTTCCCCCTGTAGTCCCCCCTGTGGGTTGCCCAGTCTCCCCTCTCTGGGAAAGACCAAACAGTCGTCCTCTCCAGGGAGAAGTCGTCCGGCTGATACCTCTCGATCCTGTGCGGTCTCCCGACGGGTATCTCTTCGTTCTCTACGCGGACGACCTTGTGAGTTTTGACGTACTCGAGATACTCCTCAAACGTAACGAGCCTCATAGGGATGTATTTGCTCCTTCCTTTATCGACGGCGCGCACGAGGCGCTCGCCTCGACTATCCATCCACCAGACGACCTCCTGATAAGACCCTTCCTCTTAAGCTCTTGAAGACGGCCCCTGACCGTATTGTACGGTATGCCGGTCTTCTCAACGATTTCGCGCACTCCGACCGGTCTGCCCGCGTTTCTCAGATACTCGAGCATGATCTCACGAGCAGGCTTAGGATAGCGAGGAGACATGCTCTCGAGACGTGATCGATCTGCTAGCCTAATAAGGCCGACGCAGTCCACGTAAAACAGGTAACGCTTGAAGAGCCACTCGAGCGAAAAGCCGAAAGCCCTAGGGCCGGGCTTAAACGAGCTGCCAGTGGAGTCATCTGGAAAAGGACTGACCCTCGGAGCACCGCGCCGTGCGAGCGATCAACCGCTCCCGGACTTCTCGATATAGTCTCTCACTAGCTTAGCGTAGTGCGCTATCACTTTCCTGAGGAACTCCTCCCGGATCTGGCCCAGGGGCGTCGGGGTCTCCAGGAACCTCCGCGGGATCCTCACCTCCTCTGGCTTGAACCCCTCCGAGAACTTGACTCCGTGCTTCTCCAGGTATATGCGCCTTCCCAGCTCCACCAGCGCCTTCTCGTCGATCTCGTAGCCCAGGGCCCTCAGAGTCCTAGACACCACTTCCTTGGTGTAGACTCCCCGACCGAAGAAGCACAGCACGAGGGAGCTCAGCACCTGCCTCCAGGACTCCTCCTCCACGATCTGCTCAGCGGCCTCCTCGGGGCTCGGCACCGGAGCACCAGAGGACACCAGGCTCTGGTCGGTGGCGTAGGCACCGGCGTCCAGGTGGGAGTGCCGGAACCCTATGGCCAGCGATGCGTGGTACAGCGGCCCCGTGTGGTAGCCGGCGGGCTCCACCCTGTTGTAGGCCAGGGCGAACTCCGCTCCTCCGTACCTAGCGGCCGCCTCCTCTACTCCGAGAGCCAGCGCCCTGTAGAACTCGTTCGGCTGCAGCACTATGTAGCTGACCGCCTTGACGTAGTTCCTCCAGTCGCCCCACCTGAGCTCGACCAGGGTATCGTTCAGGCCGACGATCCCCCTCTCCAGAGCCTCGGTCGCCCACGCGAGCACCAGGCCCGTGGATATGGCGTCCACCCCCTCGTCCTCCACGGCCTTGATCAGCTTGAGTAGCCCGTACCTGTCGCTTATCCCTAGGTTGCTCCCAAGAGCGTATATGGGCTCGTGGTCGTAGGGGACGAACTCGGTCTTGTAGAAGTACCTCTCGTCCTCGTACTCCTCCCTTATGGCAGCCAGGTGGATGCAGGCGACGGGGCACGCCGTGCAGGCCACCCTCCTCGAGAGGTTCTCCTCGGCCAGCTTCTCGCCGCTGATCTCCCTGGCACCCTCGAACCTCCCGCTGGTGAAGTTCCTCGTGGGCAGGGCTCCCAGCTTGTCTAGAGGCAGCACGTTAGCTGCGGTGCCCAGGTCGTGGTACTTCTTGGTCATAGACCCCTTGGTCAGCCCGTATATCTCTTTGTAGACCTCCCTGTAGGTCCTGACGTCCGGCAGCTTGAACCCTCCCCTGCCGATCACGACGAGGGCCTTGAGCTTCTTCGAGCCGAACACGGCCCCTAGACCCATCCTCCCGAAGTGCCTGTACGTCTCCACCGTCAGGTTCGCGTACCTGACTAGCCTCTCCCCCGCCCTCCCTATCCTCATTATCGTTCTGTAGCCGGCACCCGGGAGAGCCTCTCGCAGGACTCTGCCCACGGTCTCGGAGCTCCTCATTCCCCACAGTGCACCGGCGTCCCTAAACCTCACCTTCCCGTCGTCGACCACTATGTAGATGGGGATGTCGCTCTCGCCCTTGATCACTATTGCCCCGTAGCCCGCGAACCTGATGGCGGTGGCCGCCCTACCGCCGCCGTGGGCCTCCGAGACGAGCCCGTTGAGGGGAGACTTGAACACGGCCACGACCTTGGAGGCCATGGGGAAGACTCCCGTTAGGGGGCCGACGGCGAAGACCACCGCGTTGTCGGGACCCAGCGGGTCCGCCCCCCTCGGCACCTCCTCCTTGTAGAGCTGAATCGCGACTCCTGTGCCCCCGAGCCACCTGCTGAACAGGTCCTCCCTCTCCTCGACCCAGAACAGCTTCTTGCTCAGGTCCACGTACAGGACCTTGGAGAGGGTCTTCACCCAGTCGGTCACTCTACCCCACCTCCTCTAGGGCGATGACTCCGTGGGGGCAGAACTCTACGCAGTACCCGCAGTGAGTGCATATCACGGGCTTCATAGCCTCGGAGTCCCACATGACCGCCCCTATGTCGCAGGCGGTGACGCAGAATCCGCAGCCGATGCACTTGCTGGGGTTGAGGACCACACCCCCTCCTTTCCTCGGAACAAGAGCGTCGACGGGGCAGGCCCTGGAGCACGGGGGGTCTCTGCACGCCCTGCACACCACCACCACGAACCCCCTCTCGACTCCTCCGGCAGACCTGACGTGTATGGCCGACTTGCTGACACCAACGTAGCCGTACCTGTTGGTGCACGCGTACGCGCACAGCCCGCAACCGACGCACCTGTTCGAGTCGACCACCACGAGCCTCTTCACTCTATACCCGTAGAGCCCTCCACCCGAAGCCAAATAAAGAGCCTCCGGAGGAGCTAATTTCGGTCGAGAGCCTGGTAGGTCGGTATGAGCGCCGAGCACGCCTTCCCGGAGAGGCTGCTGAGGTTCGGACACCACGAGGCGATAGCTGTTACCGTGGGGGAGCGCGGGGAGCCGCACGCGGCAGCCATGGGGGTCGCGCCGGCTGGAGCGGACATAGTCATGCGCCCCTACCTGAACACCAGGACTCTCAGGAACATCCAGGCGGGCTCCGCGGTCTCGCTCGCCTTCACGCACGACTCGCTAGTCTTCTGCGACGTGGTCCTGAGACCCTCGAGGCTGAGGTTCAGGCGCGGGAGGAGCGAGCGGGTCTACGTGCTGGACGCCGACGTAGATCTCTACCTCGAGACCGTGCCGAGGAGCGTCGTGTTGGGCGATAGGGTCGCGTCGGTCTTCCTGCGGGTCACCGACGTGTACGAGGGGAGTCGGAGCTACTTCCCCTATAGCAGAGCCAACTCCATGCTCATAGAGGCGCTGGTGTACTTCACCAAGCTGCGGGCCCTCGGACCCGGTGCTAGCCCTCCCGAGGGCGATGTCCGGGGTTGGCTGAGCGCTCTGGAGTACAGCATCTCGGTGGTCGAGAGGCTCGGGACTAGCGAGCTCATCGAGTGCGCGGAGGAGGTCCGCAGAGAACTAGAGGGGATGCGTGTTCTCCGATGAACCTCGGAAACCCTCTGTACTGGGAGGCTCTCTACGACCGCATACTGACGAGCCTGGGACTCGAGCGGGAGAAGGACTACTACTCTTGTCGCCTGCTCGACCTGTTCCTCTCCACGAGGATGGACACCGTGCTGGAGACCCGGAGGCTCCTTTCGGAACTAATCGGGGGTAAGAGAGTCGTGGTGGTCGGTGACTCCCCAGGTCTCGGGTGCCCCAAGCCTAGCGGCACCGTACTGATAGCGGCCGACGCGTCTTACGAGAAGTGCCTAGAGGAGGGAGCGGTCCCGGACGTTGTCGCGACAGACCTAGACGGAGTCTCCGAAAGCTCCCTAAAGACCGAGAACACCGTACTCGCCATACACGCCCACGGCGATAACGCCGAGCTGCTGGTGAGGCTCCTGCCGGAAGTCCGGGGACCCTTCGTAGGAACGGCCCAGTGCAAGTGCTCCCCCAGAGTCGAGCTGCCGGGAGGCTTCACGGACGGGGACAGGGCCGTCTTCCTGGCGTTCTACTACGGGGCCGAAAAGGTTTACCTCTACGGCTTCGACTTCAGCTCGGTCGGCAGGTATCTGAAGCCTTCCGGAGTCCGGGTCAGCGTCAGCGCAAAGCTGGCCAAGCTGGCCTGGGCAAGGCTTTTACTCCTGCTGCTCAGAGACTCTGGGTACGGAGTTGAGTGCCTCGAGGGTGGCTGTAAGGGCTGGGTATAGGCTCCACCTGGGCTTCTACAGGTACCTGGACGAGGGTCTCGCCTACGGGTCCGTAGGCGTGGCGCTGGAGGACCCGCACCTCGAGCTGCGCCTCACGACCTCCGGAGTCGGTGGGGGACTGGAGGTCAGGGCTCCGACGGAGGAGGCCAGGGAGGCCGCAGCGAGAGTCGCCAGGAGCCTGGGGCTCTCAAGCGGAGTTCTGGAGGTCCTCGGATACGTGAAGCACCACGTAGGTCTCGGGTCCATCACGAGGACGTACCTGGCTACCGCGATAGCCGCGTCCGTTCAGCTCAAGGCGGTGAACCTCGACCTAGAGGAGCTGCTAGTAAAGCTGGGCAGGTGCAGGTACAGCTGCGTAGGGTACTACACCATGGTCTACGGCGGTCTGGCCGTCGACACTGGGGTGGGACATCCTGGGGACGGCATACCGAAGCCCCTGATGCTCCTCAAGTTCCCCCAGCACTGGTACGTAGTGCTAGCAGTGCCGGAGGGCAGGGGCCTGAGGGAGGAAGAAGAGGAGGTGCACATGAGAGACCCGGTTCAGGTGAGCGAGCAGAGAGAGCTCTACAGAGCCCTCGTTGAGCTGACCACGGGAGTCAGACTGGAGAGGATAGACCTGTTCGCGCGCGGTGTCGAGACCATCCAGGAGGTCGCCGGCAGGTACTTCTCGAGAGCGCAAGGAGGGTTCTTCAGCAGTCCCTACGGGGACTTGATCGCCGAGGTCATGAGGAGAAGTGGCTTGAGAGGGATAGGTCAGAGCAGCTGGGGACCGACCGTCTACGGGTTCACCGACAGCTACAGCACGGCCGAGCTCGCGCGGAGATCCGTGCTGAGCGCGCTGGATAGGATCGGTGTAGGCTGCGATGCGTGGGTCACCAGGGTCTCCGACGTGGGCTACAGCGTCCAGGTCTCGAGTTCTAGGCTCTGACCAGGGAGAGGGCCCAGTAGAGAGCCAGGGACGCGGTGCTGGTCACCACCTGTAGGGTCACGTACCTCCTGACCAGCTCGACCTCGGTCAGCCCTCTCCCGAGGACGAGCAACCTCACGAGCGTCACCGGGGCCTTGGGGTTGCAGCTGGCGGCGATAACGCCCCCACTCCTCATTACTGTGGGTCTCGCGACGGCCTCCTTGCTCCTGAGCCCCGCTGTAAATAGAACGAGGTATCCGTTGAGGATCTGCGGCATCAGGAGCATCAAGGCTAGGAACTCCCTCCTCGACGTCAGAATTAAGGAGGCTGCGAGGCTCCCTATCAGGTGAGAGCCCGAGTTGCCGTTCAGCATCTTCGCTGGGTACTTGTTCATAGGCAGGTAGCCTACCACCACCGCCAGGCACGTGAGGAGCAAGACCTCGAAGCCCTCGAGGGGGCTCGGCCCTGGCATGAGAGTGGAGAGGAGTATCGAGGCGGCGAACACTAGGAACGCCGAGGCTATCAGCCCGTTGTGCGTGTCGCTCATGTTGAACGCGTTGGCCGCGACGTCGTAGGCCGCCACGATCATCAGTGGGTAGAGCACCGTCAGCCGCAGGTGCCCTACTCCGGGCACGTAGGGGTGGGGATCGTAGAGGTGCAGGAGTGCGGGAGGCAGGGCCGGTAGGCAGAAGAGGAGGAGCTTGGACGCAACGCCCAGGCGCCTGAGGTCGTCGACTAGCCCTATGAGCCCGGTCAGAATAGCCGAGAGCACGTAGACGAGTACCAGCTCGTTCAGCTTACCGAGAGCGCTCCAGTAGAGCAGACCCACCGCTAGGGACAGCATCAGAGCAACGCCCCCGGAGCGGGCAACGAGAGTCCTCTCGGGTTTGTGCGCGTCTACGTCTACGAACCCGATCCTCATCTGCAGCCGGTGAACGGCCACCGCTATCAGGTAGCTGGTCAAGGAGATCAGGGCCGCTGGGGCCACTAGGTCTAGCTTCAGCATCTTCATCTGGCACCAGGTCCGCCTTCCCGCTTATAAGCATGAGGGGGTGAGACGGTCGGGAATGCGCTAGGTGGAGGCCTGTGAGCTCCCTAGACAAGATATGGGACCTCACCAAGCGCGCTAACGAGGTGCTCGAGGGGGTCGTCCACAGGACGCCGCTCGTCCACTCGCACTTCTTCTCAAAGGTCTCGGGCAGCAACGTGTTCATGAAGCTCGAGAACCTGCAGAAGACGGGCTCCTTCAAGGTCCGGGGCGCCTACTTCAAGATGCTCTCGGAGCTAGAGAGGTGCAGGAGGAGCGGTGTCGTGGCCGCCTCCTCGGGCAATCACGCTCAGGGAGTGGCCTACTCAGCCTCCGTGCTGGGAGTGGAAGCCACCATCGTGATGCCGGAGACCACTCCCCCCTACAAGATCAACGCCACCAGATCCTACGGGGCCCGGGTCATACTCCATGGAAGCGTATACGACGAGGCCTACGAGAGGGCCATCGAGATATCGAGGGAGAGCGGAGCCCTCTTCGTCCACCCCTTCGACGATCCCTACGTTATAGCTGGACAGGGGACGATAGGGATCGAGATCGCCAGCGGCCTGAGGAACGTGGACTACGTGCTGGTGCCGGTCGGTGGCGGTGGGCTCGTATCGGGCATAGCGCTGGCCGTCAAGAGGATCCTGGGGAAGGGGGTCAAGGTGGTGGCAGTCGAGCCGAAAGCCGCTCCGAAGCTCTACCAGTCCAGGGCCGCCGGGAGACCGGTCGCGGTGCCGGTCGAGCCCAGCCTCGCGGACGGAGTGCTAGCCAAGTCTGTGGGGGAGCTGACCTACAAGCTGACGAGCGAGCTGGTCGACGACGTCGTTCTGGTCGACGAGGACCTGATAGCGCGGGCCATGTTCCTGCTGCTCGAGAGAGCCAAGCTCCTGGCCGAGGGCGCGGGAGCGCTGCCGCTCGCGGCGATCCTGGGTGGCTACGTGGAGAGAGGGAAGAACGTCGTGGCCGTCGTGAGCGGGGGGAACGCTGACCTGACGACTATATACAGGGTGATACTGAAGGGGCTCAGCGCCGAGAGGCGGGTCGCGAAGCTGACTCTGTTCCTCAGGGACTCTCCCGGGACCCTGCAGAGAGCCCTGGGGATCCTCTCCAAGCACAAGTGCAACGTGCTAGAGGTAAAGCACGAGAGGGCGGGAGTGCAGATACCCGTGGGCTACGCGCTGGTCGAGGTGCTCTTCGAGCTCCCGGAGGAGAGCGTCCTCGACGCCGTAACGAAGGAGCTCGTGAGCCAGGGAGCGCTCGTGGTCTCCTCCCAGTAGAGAGGCCTCGAGTCCTCAGCGGATCCCGGGAGGCTCCGCCCTCAAACTGCCGAGCACGTAAAGGACTAGGCTCCTCCTAAAGGAGTTCTCGACGGCTTCAACGGCCTCGAGAGCCTCCCCGAGGCTCCTCCCGACTCCGACGATGCCGTGACCCTTCAGGACCACGGCCCTGCAGCCCTCCGAGACTGCCCTGCTCACGGCCTCGGCGAGCTCCCTCGAACCGGGCGCCAGCTCACCGACGTGGCAGACCCTGATGCCGTAGGCCCTCAGCTCCAGGTCCTCGAGGGGCTCCAGGAGACCGGACAGCACCGAGGAGAGGAGCCCGTGGACGTGGACGACCGATCCGCAGTCCGGGCACGCCGCGTAAACACCCAGGTGCATCCAGACCTCTATCGAGGGTCTGGGGCCGCTCACGTGCTCCCCGCTCAGGGTCACCACCGACAAGTCCTCGGGCTCTAGGAGGAACTTGATCCTGCCGGAGGGGGTTATCGCTATCCTGTTCTCGCCCAGCCTCACGCTAGCGTTGCCGCTGAGGGCCGATATGAGGCCCTTGACGTAGAGGTACCTCATGGCCTGGCAGAGCTCCTCCAGGGGCCTCCGGTCTCCGGACGCCACCGCGAGCACCGGGTTTCCGGTCGGATCGATAGATATAAAGCGAAGGCGGTCGCGCTTCCGCGAGACCCCTGCTCAGACGGTTCCCGTTCGTCGGAAGCCGTCCCTACGCTGCCCCGCAGCGCCCAACCTAGGCGTGCTCCGAAAGCGACGCTGGCGCGCGGTCAACGAGAGGACGCCCTGCGCACGCGGGTCGTGTGCCTCGCGAGAAGCGGTCGACCGTTGTCGCGTAGTCAACACTTCGTGACTACGCGTTCCACCCCGGCCCCGGAGGCCTCGGTGGCTTTCGGGGGCAACGGTAAAGCACCCCACATCGAGCGCCTCATAGCGTGCCCATTCGGCTTACTCGCTTCGCCACATACCGGGCGCGCCTATCCCGCCATCACGTAGTGTTGGGGAGAAGTATATAAAGTTTACTATTTAGGGGCTGCAGCCGAACCCCGAGCTCGGTCCCAGGAGGACAGAGGGCTCGGTGCTCGGGGCGGTCGTAGTTGAAGTAGATTCTCTAGTTCGAGATCCCAGAGGTATCCGGCGGCTGTCAGGTCCCCCTTAGGATCCTTCTGGACTCCTCCACTATCTCTATCCCATGGCTAGTCCCGATCACGCGGGCACCGAGGTAGAGGAGGAGGGCTGCGTCCAGGGCCGTCCTTATGCCTCCGGAGGCCTTGATCCCGCACCTCCCGGTGATGGCAGACCTTATGGTCACTACGTCGGACGGGAGGACCCCTCTAGTCCCGAAGCCCGTGTTCGTCTTGACGAAGTCAGCACCGGCCTCCTCGACTATCCTCGAGGATGCCTCTACCTCCTCCCTCCTCAGCACGGACGTCTCTAAGATCACCTTCACTGTCAGTCCGTACTCCCTAGCCCTCCCGACCACCCTAGAGACCTCGTCAGCCAGTTCCCTCCACCTACCGCTCTTGGCCAGCACGGTGTTCATGACAACGTCTACCTCCCTGGCGCCACCGCTCGCAGCGAGGTCTATCTCGCGCAGCTTCACCTCCAGGGGGACGTAGCCGTTCGGGAACCCTGCGACCGTCCCCACCGTGTGCCTGGTCACCGGAACCACTACGGGGAGTAGGGCTAGGGGGACCACTATCGACCTGAACCTGTACCTCTCCGACGCCTCGACGAAGGCGAGGTAGTCCCTCTCCGACGCATCCATCCTCAGCATGGTCTGGTCTATCGACTCCTCGAGGAGGGCTCCCAGGTAACCGTGGAGGTAGCGCGGGACGGAGCTAGTCGATCCAGTCACCCACCTCGATCTTCTCCGGGACGTACCTGTCCGCTAGGAACTTGAGGCCCTTGCTGGCCAGAGCCTCTATCTCGAGCTTGACCCTCCTAGCCAGGAACTCGTCGAGCTCTATCTGCCACCTCTCAGACCTGAACCACGGGTACTCCCGGAGCTCCTTGGCCCTCTTCACGTCGCGCTCCTTGGCCCTGATTATGAAGCTCCTCCTCTCCTCCTCGGAGAGGTAGGGGCTCTTCCCGAGCTTCCTGCTCCCGAAGATGTCGGTCATCATAACCCCGAGGAACCTCGCGCGGGGAGTCGCGAGCCTCTCGCTCTCGTATGAGAGAGTTATGGACCCCGTCTTGAAGACGCTGTATATGTAATACCCGTAGGGGTCCGAGTCCGTGAGCACGTAGACTGGTAGGCCGAGCTCCTCGTTGAGCCTCCTGACGAACCTCCGGGTCGCCCTGTCCGGCTGCCCCGCGCTCGTGACGAGCACGGCGCGGTACCTCTTCCAGAAGCCTATCCTGTGGAGCTGCTGGAAGACGGCGTCCTTCTCGACCACCAGGACGAAGTCCGCGTTGACCTCGACGAAGTCTATGAGGTCCGGCGTGGGCTCTATGGCGTAGGCGCCGTGCCCCATCTTGCTCAGGTCTATGACGTCGTCCCCCGACCTTATCCTCAGATCTCCGACGACCTTGCCCTTCTCCTTGCTCAGGACGAGCATCTCCTCCCGGAGCACGTTGATGAAGACCTCTATGTCCCTCAGCACGGAATCGGACTCCGCCTGCTCGTCCCAGGTGTTCTCCTCCCCGACGGCCTTCGACGGGATCTTCCTGTACCTTATCGTGTGCTTGCCTCTGTAGTAGAGGTCTCTTATGGTCGGGTACTCCCCCTGGGTCAGCGCCTCGTATATTATGCTCGCCATGAGCATAGTCTGCATGAACTTCCTCGCCTCGCGCAGGTCTAGGAACGACCTCTCGAAGGTGGCGTCGCCCAGGAGGAGGAGCTTCCGCTCGGGGTCGTAGATAGTGTTGCTGAGAGTCCTCTTCTTTATCACCAGCCTCGGCACTCTGCCTTCCACCACGTCCTTGAGGACGTCGTAGAACTTCTCGTGGAGGATCTTGAGGGCCCTCTCGCGGGCCCCAGCGTCCACCCTGGTCGTGTAGCCGCCGGTGCTCATCCTAGACCACCACACTGCCGAGGTCTGCTATCTTGAACGACCTGAGCCTCGAGTTGAGCATCTCCAGCAGCTTCACGGATACCTCCCGTGGGTCTACTCCGTACATTTTGGAGAGCGAGCTCGCCACCTCGGGTATGTACTTCGCTATCTCCACGGCCCTCTCCACCTCCTCCAGCTCCCTCCTCTTCCTCAGTATGTACGACCTGAGCTCTCTGAGCACTCCGCGGAGCGCCGCCTCCACCTCCTCCTCTATCTCCGGCACGTCCGCCACAGCCTCCTTCCCAACCCCCTTGTAGGGGATCTTGGTGCTGCATATGTGGGTGAGTATGATGAGAGGCGCCGGGAACTCCACCTCGTAGACCTTGAAGTCTATGCCCCTCTTCTCGTCTATGATCTTGAACACCACGTCACTCCCCTCGTCGTAGAGCAGGGGGATCTTGTTAGCGTACCTCAGAACCAGAGGCCGATCGGCCACCGGCACCTTTCCTCCGTAGGCTACCCCGGCCTCGACCACGAAGGCGTGACCCTCGTAGACCGAGGGCCTCCTGGTGACGGCGGCAACGAACTCCGGCTCGAAGACCTTCTTGAGGCCGGCCACTATGATCTCCTCGCCCAGGTACGACAGGTGGTCGGCCCTCGGAGGCTTCACGTCTCTATAGCTCCTCATCACCCTAACCAGGGCCTCCACCTCCTGCTCCGCGAGGTCTCCGGACATCTTCTCCGGGTCGAGCCGGGCCTCCTCGAGGATCCTCAGCGCCGTCGCCGTTCCCACTCCCTGGAAGCTCTTGACGAGGGTCTCCGCCAGGGGGCTGTTGGGCATGGACTTCAGAACGCTCTTCATGGTCTCTATATCGACGCCGTGGGGGTGCGGTAGGGTCTCCCTGGCCGGGGGCGGCAGCTTCTCTATAGACCTCTCGAAGAGCAGGTAGTTCCCCTCGGGATCCCTAAACAGTATCTCGGCGTAGGGAGCCACTATCGCGGTCCTCTTCATGTACTCGTATATCCTCTGCTTAGACCGCGACCAGTCGCCCAGCGTGATCAGCCTGACGCTGGTGCCGTGGGTTCCCGAGATGTTCGATGTCGTGGAGAAGCCCAGGACTACCGGTCTGTTCTCCCCAATGTCTATCTTCAGCTTGAAGCCGTAGACGCGCTTAGACTTTATCGGAGCCACTACCACCTCGGCCGGCTGGCCAGTGGTGATCTGAGCGTAGAGAAGGGCCATCTTGGCTCCCAGCCCGAACATGCCCCTCGACTGCTTCAGGACGTACTTGGAGCTGAACAGCAGCTGAGCAAAGGCCTGGGGGACGTACTTGGGCGGTATCCCCACACCGTTGTCCTCCACGATCACTTCGTAGTAGGCTCCCTCCGGGACCACCTCCATCTCTCTTATGGATACCTTGATCCTCGGGAGGATGCCGTAGTTCTCGGTAGCGTCGAGGGAGTTCTCGACTAGCTCCCTGACGGTCTGATATAGAGCTCTGGCGGGGTTCGAGAAGCCAGCTATCTCTTTGTTCTTGTAGAAGAACTCGGCCGCGGAGATGGACTTGAAGCTCTCCTCCACTGCAGCCACCTCCTCCACACCCAGATGCACTCTAGCGCCCCATTCTTTAAAGGCGGGGAGAGCCAACCGGAGAGCTCAGAGAAGAGAAGACACATCAGCTATCAGGAGACCGTCGTTTCATCACCTAAAGTGCGGAGGCTCTGCCAGCGTCTGCGCGCACTCCCGGGAGAGCCCCGCACCTCGGCTCTCCGTCCGTGCTCGAGTTTCCCGCTAAGCTCTCCGGGAGTCCATGATCAGTAGGTACCTCGTTAAGAGGGGGCATCTGGTCGGGTCGTAGTAGCCTCCTATGCCGCACCTGCCTATGTGCCTGCACGTGAAGCACGGCACCTCGAGCACCGGGTTCAGGCTCACGGAGACGCTAACGGGAGCCCTCGAGTCGTCGGCATACCTCAGAATGTACGTCTTCCTCCCCCTGTGCGTCGTAGCCTCCCTGAGCAGGAGACCCTTCCTCATGAGCCTTGTGACCAGCTTGCCACCGTCCCTGCTATCTATATCGAGAATGCGCCACAGCTCGCTCTGCACGATGCCACCGCTCCTCTTCGTCGCGTCCCTGATTATCTCGAGGGCTCTCTCCTCGAGGCTCTGGTAGCTCTTTATCTGCGACCCCCCGCCAAATTGTGGGTTACGAAGCAAATATAGCCGGTTCCCTAGGCACCGCACTCGCCGGAAGGCCCGGACAAAGGTTCCCGAGGCTATCTAGAGGTCGCGCTCGCGCTTAAAACAGCTGCGAACCTAGGTAGTTAGGCGGGTTATGTCGAGCATAGACAGAGTAGTCCTAACAGAGCTAATGAGCGAGGAGCTCTCCAGACTGGGTCGCGACGAGCTGCTGGACGTAGCTAGGGAGGTGCAGCAGGGCCTGTCCTTCTGCCTAAGCCGCGCGCTCCCCTGTGCGGAGCTGATCGAGCTCCTCCACGACCTTGCGAAGTCCCTGCCGCGGATCAGGCTGTCGAAGGTCTACTCCGGGGCCGTGCCCGCAGAGGCGGACGAGAGATCTTTCGTGGACCTCGAGTTCCTGGAAGGGGTGGCCAGGGGTCTCTACATATACTACATGCTGCTCCTCGGTCTCGCAGACCACGAGCTCAGGGTGCCCGTGAGGTTCGACGAAGAGATAGTCCTGGGCGGGCGCAGGTACAGAGCGTTCTCCACGAGGCTGGTCAGGGTGACCGAAGCGGTGGCCCTTCTACTCGCTGGAGCCAAGATGAGGATAGTAATGCCAGGGGATATAGCTAAGCGCGTCAACGCTCTGCTTCGAGGAGGGTAGAACTGCGGTCGTAGGAGCGGTGGAACCGCTCCACTCTCGGGATTTTCCGCGGATCCGGGACTCGCCTCCTTCAAGCCTCTACCTTCACTTCGCTGCTGCGTCTTCGAGGTAGAGCGCGAATTCTTTAGCCCTATCCAGACCAGGTTCCCAGGACGAGCGGGTTGGGGGACTACAGCGACCTCCTTCACGAAGCGGCTTCCACGGCTGTCCTACTAGCAGGAGGAAGCCTCCTCTCGATGGTCATCGCCGGTCTGGGATCCATAGTCCTGGCCAGAGTGCTGGGGCCCGAGGGCTACGGAGCCTACTCCCTCGTTATGACCGTGCCTGCCTTCCTCATGGTGTTCGTCGACCTGGGTATGGCAACGGCGATGGTGAGGTACCTGCCCAGGTACCCGGAGAGGGTTCCCTCCTACGTGAGCCTGGGCATCACCGTAACGGCCCTTGTCGGCATCCTCGTAACCCTGTTGGGGATAGCTGCGAGCGGTACCCTCTCGAGGGTCATAATCAACAGGCCCGAGTACTCGGACATCGTAGTCCTCTCGATGCCGTTCCTCCTCACGCAGCCCCTCTTCAACATCACTAGAGCCTCCCTGGTGGGTATAGGGAGGAGCGCCAAGGCGGCAGCTCTCGAGCCTCTATACAACACGCTCAGGTTCTTCCTCTCCGCAACTCTCTCGGTAATAATGTTCGTAAGAGGCTCCGTGCTGGGCGTGGTCATCGCGTCTATGGCGAGCTCCGCGGTCGGGCTGACCCTCCTAGCGAAGTCTCTGGGAGGGCTCAGACTGGGGTTCCGCGCTGGGGACTTCCGCGAGGTAATGCGGTTCTCGGCCCCACTATACGCCGCAGGCCTCCTCGGCTCACTAACTCAGGTGTACACGGTCCTAGTCCTGTCGAGGTTCTTCACGGACTTCGAGATAGGCAACTATAGAGCAGCCCTCAACCTCTTCTCGGCCATATCCGTCATCACCGTGGCTCCCTTCTCGACCGCTCTCCTCAGGGTTTTCTCGGGAGCTGGGACTCGGGACATCAAGGGGCTCATCGCAGACTCCATCAGGTACGTGGCCCTCTTCTCGGTACCACTGGCCCTGTTCTCCTCGGCAGCCTCGCATGACATAGTCCGAGTGGTCTACGGTCGCAGGTACGTCGAGGCCGACGCTTACTTCAGCATTGCGATCCTGGCGAACGTCCTGACCCTGCTCGGCTCCCACGCTCTCGAGCCGGCCCTAGGAGCCATGGGCATGACCAAGCTAGTCCTGCTCTCGGGGCTCGTCGGATCGTCGATCTACGTCCCGACACTCTACGCTCTCTCCAGAGCCGCCGGGCTTTACGGTGCGGTATCCTCCTACCTAATCCTCCTAGCCGCAACGACTCTAGCGCGGCTCTACCTGCTGAGGAAATACGCGGACTCCCCTCTGGACGCTGGGTTCTCGGTGAAGGTTCTCGGCTCGGCTGTTCTACCCTCCCTCGCGGTACTGACGATGGGGAGGGGGCAGGGGTTCGCGGACTCCCTGCTCCTCCTTGTAGCCAAGTTCGCCGTCTTCCTAGCAGTCTACATAGCGCTCCTGGTAGCCTCGAGGGCCATAACGGAGAGGGACATCGGCAGGCTCTCCGCTCTCTCGCGAAGCCTGGGCCCGCTCTCCGGGCCCGTTAGCGTAGTCCTGAGGTACGCTGCCTTATTAGTTAGGCTGCTCCAGGGGTAAGGAGAGGGGAGTTGTGGTTCGCCCACGCGACCGGTCCCCTAGGGACGTACGTGAGAACGAGGTGGGCATACATAGTGGACCTGGAGGAATGCTCCGGGGAGACCAACACGGGCGGGAGCCCGCTGGTCAGCCTTAGCAAGGACAGCGTGGAGGACGTCATGGCCGTCTCCTACCTAGACCCAGACATGGTGGATCTCCTCAGGAGTTCCGAGGTAGAGAGCGTTTGCGTGTATTTCTACGGGAGGTGAGCCCGACTTCAGGAGGGGAGGGCCAGGTGCGGTCTTAGCGACTGGAGCGCTGCGGACACCCTCGACCTGGCGCTGCGGAGCACCTCGTCTGCCAGGTTCCGCCCGCTAGCGTCTATGCTCACTATCAGGGGCCCGAACTCCCTCACCCTCAGCACCCAGAGGGCCTCCGGGATGCCCAGGTCTAGCCACTCGACCCCAATGACCTCCTCCACGGCGGAGGCTCCGAGAGCGCCGCAGCCTCCGGGGAAGACCGCGTAGACCGCTCCGTGCTTCCCGCAGGCCTCGGCCGTCCTGCCGCCCATACCACCCTTGCCTATCACAATCTTAACCCCTGTTCTCTCGATCAGCTCGCTCTCGTAGTACTCCATCCTCCTGCTGGTCGTCGGGCCTAGGGACAGACAGAGCCACCTCGACTCCGATCTGACCATGACGGGACCCGCGTGGAGTATGGCTAGACCTCTGAGGTCGACGGGAAGAGGGACTCCGCCTCTCAGGTACCTCTCGTGGGCAGCGTCTCTCATAGTGACCACGACTCCGCTGACGTAGAACACGTCGCCTACCCTCAGTCTCGATACGACCTCGCTCGTAGTCGGGAGGTGGACCACCGTTCTACCCAAGCTCGGCACCCCTGTGGCTCAGCACCCGATAGCTCAGGTCAGAGTATATCCTGAGCCACCCCCTCCTGAGGGCCCAGCACGCGGTGCTCACCCCGACGGCTAGGGTGGCCGGGTGCCTCCCGGCGTACTCCACGTGAACCGCGAGCGCGGTGACCCTGCCGCCGAGACCTTGGGGACCTATCCCGAGCCCGTTTATCGCTTCCGCGAGCTTCTCCTCCAGCAGCGCTGCCCGGGGGTCGGGGTTCCTCGAGCCGACCTCCCTGAGGAGGGCCCTCTTGGAGAGGGTGGCTGCTACCTCGACCGTCGGGCCTATGCCGATCCCTACGACAAGCGGTGGACACGCCGGCGGACCGTACTCGGCAACGGTGCTCAGGACGAGCTCGGCTACCCCCTCGAGCCCCTGCGCCGGGTCCAAGACTCTCGCGAAGCCGGGCCTGCTGGACCCGCCCCCCGCCAGGTAGAGTCTGACGTCAGCGTAGTCGGCACCTGGGAGCACCTCCACGTCCACCCACGGTACGTAGGGCCCCGTGTTGTCCCCGGTGTTCCTGTTCGTGAGCGGGTCGACCACGTTCGGCCTCAGGAAGCCCTCCCTCGTAGCCCTCGCTGTGGCATCCCTTACGGCCCTGAGCAGGGCTGCCCCGTATGGAAAAGCTTCCCCCAGGCCCACGAAGAACTCCAGCACCCCCGTGTCCTGGCAGAGCGGGACCCTCCTCCTCAGCGCCACCTCGAGGTTCTCGAACATCGCGTTGTAAATGAGCCTGGCGTGCGCGGACTCCTCGAGCTCGGAGGCTCTCAGTAGCGCGGGGAGAACGTCGTCGGGTAGCCTGACAGACACTAGGGACACGAACCTGGAGAGCATCTCGACGAGCCTCTCGTAGACGGACGCACCGGACTCCAGAGCGATCACCCGATGGGGAGAGTCGTCGGACTTATAGACTTCAAGCGTTCGGCTGCGCCGACCAAACAGCTCTCTCCGTCCGTACAGAGTGCGTTGCTGAAACTCGCGGAGGACGATAGCCCGGTGGATGGAGAACACATAATAGTCCTGGAGGGAGGTATTCTGTGAAGGCTCTGTGAAGGCGATGGCTAAGCGGGACAAGAGCGTCGTCGGGGAGTTCGTCACCAGCGTCCTGGAGCACCCTCCCGAGAGAGCCCTCGAGGCCCTCTCGGAGAGACGCGTGGTGAAGCTCCGCTGCCGGAAGAACGAGAGCTTCGTCGAGCTCTACGCGTTCTGCGGAAAGGAAAGGAGCTACATGATGATACCGAGGACATTCTGCGGGTGCAAGGACTTCGAGCTGAACGTCGTGCTGAGGGGGCTCAGGGGATCGTGCTACCACCTAGTAGCCCTCGAGCTGGCAGCGAGCCGGGGCAGGCTCAGGATCGTCGAGGTGGACTGCGATACCCTCGGTGCCGTGGCGCTCGAGCTGCTGCTCGGGGAGGACTCCCCGACCCTGAGGAGGGTCGTGCGGACCCCACCGCCTGCTAACAGTGGCGGAAACCTCCCGGATCGCTCCGGTGACGAAGGGCGGGGGGTATCCGAGTAGGGCTCCGGATATCCGACAGAATCCTCAAAGATAGCGAGTTCCGATGATGGCTGATAGGAACGTGGTGCCGCTCCCTGGAGAGGCAGTGAAAGAGGCTCGGTACTGGAGGCTGTGTCCTGCCGATGGTAACGAAAGCTTAAGAAGCTACCGCAAGCTTCCTAGGATGTTTGGGAGCGACCACTACACCGTCGATAGGTTTCCCCTGCAGGTAGTTGATTACGGCCTCTACGACGGCCTCGTCCATGCCCGCTAAGGCTTCGTATGTGTATGCGGCGATGTGCGGAGTCACTATCACGTTTGGGCATTTCAGCAACATGTGGTCCGCACCTATGGGCTCCCCCTCCACCACGTCAAGCGCTGCGGCCGCCACCACGCCATTCTCCAGGTACTTACAAAGAGCAGCAGCGTCGATGAGCTCCCCCCTCGCGGTGTTCACTATTATTACACCCCTCTTCATCTTCTCGAAGACCCTCTCGTCGAACATGTGGTAGTTTTCGCCCGTATAGGCCGAGTGGATGGTTATGACGTCGCTGAGCCTAGCGATGTCCTCGAGCCTTTCTGAGTAGACGTACCCCCGCTTCTCTACCTCTTCCTTGTTCACGTAGGGATCGTAGACGACTATCCTAGAGCCGAAGCCCCTCGATAGGATCTCGGCAACTCTCGAGCCTATGTTGCCAAAGCCGACCACACCCACGGTCAGCGAGCTGAGCTCCTTGCCCACGAACCTGGCTCTCTCGTGCCACCCGCCACGCCTGACCGCTTCGTGAGAGGCCACGACGTGTCTCAGTGCCGAGAGGAGTAGAGCTACCGCATGCTCCGCGACGGCCTCCCTCTCTCTCCAGCCCGGGACCCTCGCGACGTAGACCCCGTGCTCCTCGGCGGCCCTCACATCGATGTTATCGTATCCTATTCCGTGCCTAACTATCAGGAGGACGTCGCGGTTGCACTCGAAGAACTCCCTATCGTAGACCGGTGTGACGCTGGCCACTACGATGTGGAACCCAGCGAGCTTCTCAGCGAGTTCCCTGCCTCTCGAGTCCTTCGGGACCTCTATCCTCTCTACGTGACCCACCCGCTTGAGCCTCTCCACGGCATCGGTATATACACCGAACGACTTCGAGTTGACTATCGCGATCCTGATCATGTTAGCTGCCCCGGAGCTCCCGCAGTAGCTCGCTTAGGAAGCCTTTCGCCTCGCTCAACACCTTTGGGTCAAAGTCGTGAACCATCTGGACGGGGGGATAGCCCGGGTCGACGTTCCTCACTCTCATCAACTCTCTGAGAGCCTCCTGCGTCTCCGAGGTCAGCCTCCCCAGGTACCTCCTCAGCGCGCTGATCCTGTGCTGGAGCTCCAGCGCCTCACCTATCTTCCCCTCCTCGATCTTTTTGTGTAGCGATACCGCGAGCTCGGGAACGACGTTGGAGACCGCGCACACGTGGGCGTGAGCCCCCACCACGAACGTGTAAAAGAGGAGCTCGTCCCCCGCTCCAGCAACGAAGTACTTATCGGAGAACCTCTTGACCAACTCCAGCAGCTGGTCCGGGTCCTTGCTAGCGTCCTTTATCCCGATAACCCGGGCGGAGCTCGCGACGGCCTGAAAGTCGTCGGGAGATATGTTGTACCCTTGCCTGTTCTTATTGTTGTATACCACTATGTCGAGATCCGTTTTTGACGACACCTCCCAGAAGAACTCAACGAGCCCCCTTCTAGAGGGCTTATGAAATATGGGGGCTATCAGGCTCACCTCTCGGTAGCCGCAGTCCTTCGCAGCCCTCGACAGCTCCAGCACCACATCGAGGGAGGCCCCACCAACGTGGGGTAGCAGATACATTCCACTCGGGGCATACTCCATAGCCTTCTCGTAGACTCTCATCCTCACCCTAGAGGGCAGAATCACGCCCTCACCGGCCGTCCCCGTGAGATAGAGTCCGCGTACCCCGGCCGAGGCCTGGAACTCTATGATGTTTTTGAGGCAGTCCTCGCACAGAGACCCGTCCCTGTTCAGGGGGGTTACGATCGCAGTGATGATCCCTCTTCTGTACGACACGGAGCTAGCACCAGGTTTGCTGGGGACTAGACTATAAAATCTATCCGTAAAACCTATTTTATCGCGGATGTTATAAACGCCATGCATAGATGTCTCGCAGGTACCTCGTAAACCTCTCTCTCAGCTTCAGGTACAGACCCTCCAGCTCCTTCCTAGGAGCCACCCTGGTGAACCGCGGAGAACTCTCTATACGGCTCTTCGCGAGCCTGGCTAACGGAGGGTCGAGCCGCTCTAGCCCCATCAAGGCGTTCCCCACGTGTCCGACGTCCGGCACTTCCGGGACCGTCGTGGTCACCGATAGTACGTTCGCTATTATGTAAGGCATCACGCCGAGGGTCGCAGCCTTTCCCGCCAGCCTCACCTCGTCTATCCGGATGCCCTTCTCCTTCATTGCCTCGGCGATTAGGCTCAGAACGAACACTATACCCTCCGCGGTGGCAAGCAGTACGTCCTCTCGTCCGTGGTCGGGCCTCAGCCCTACGGCGGAGACTCCCAAGCTCGTATCGAGCCCGGGAATCCTCTCGGGATACAGAAGCGGGATTACGATGGGTCTCTCCTCCGCTAAGCGCGCATCGAGCGATAGCCTGGACAGCGCCTCCGGAAGGCCTCGCGTATCGATGCCGAGCATTCCTCCGATGTATTCTAGAACTACTCCAGCGTTGCTTATGCCTCCACCGGGAATCCAGACGTTCCTGTAGAGGTAGTAGGTCTGGAACCTCATCAGCTCCGGGTCATCGATTATCGGGGACCCATGCGTTGCCCTCACCATTCCGCTGGTGCCCATGTTCACTACAGCGATGTTGCTCCGACCCCCGGAGAGCGCGTAGATCATCGAGCCCCCGTCGTAGAGCCCGAGCACTACTGGGGTTCCCGGGTCTACGCCTGTGGCGCTAGCAACTCGCGGGTTGACTCGGTCGACGTAGTCTCCCTCCGCGACCTCCGGGAGGAGAGATTCCTCCAGCCCCGCCAGGTCTAGGAGAAAATCGTCCCACTTGAGAGTTCGTATGTTGAGTAGTTGGTATGTTCCGCTAGCAGTCGAGTAGTCCGTTATGGGGTAACCGACGAGGTGATTCGCTATGAACGATTTCGAGTCTAAGAGCTTTGCCTCTCCGCTGAAGAGCTCGGGCCTCCTCTTCTTCAGGAACAGAGCCTTGGGTAGTGTGTAGATATGCAAGGGAGGGCAGCCAGATCTACGGTATATCTCTTCGTAGAAGGGCCTCAGCCCTTCCAGGGCATCCCTGGATCGCTCGTCGAGCCACGTAATTATCCGGGTAACGTACTTCCCGCTCTTCGTAGCTACTACGGAGAACAGGTACGACGAAACCGCTATGTAGTCGGGCTTCCCGTAGCTCTTTACGAGGTGAGCAATCATTTCCTCTACGGTCTTCAGCACGCGCTCGGGGTCGTGCTCGTGGGCTCCCCGCTCCTCGCTTATTGCCGTCTGCCTGACGTTGACTGTCTCCAGGAACGAGAGCTCTCCCGAGCTCTCGTCGACGTCGATCAGAGCACCCTTTATATTCGTAGTCCCCACGTCTACCGATAAGACTTTCATGGAGAGTCAACCCCGCGCCGAGCCCTCCCGAGGTTCGGACCTAGGCCTCGAGCAGACTCCTGACGAGCTTTTCGACGGCCTTCCTCACCGTCAAGCTCGCCGTGGGTTTCGCTATGTGCAGCATACGAGCTAGCTCGCCCAAGTCCGCCCTCCTGCGCGAAGATAGGTAGCCGCTCTGGTACGCTTTCGTCAGAACCTGCATTTCGCGCTCGGTCAGCTGCGATAGCAGGAGGTTCTTCACGAGCGCGTTCATCTGTCCCCTGACGCACTCGTCGACCCGGCTCGCTCGATAGACTACGTTCCTGCTTCCGTAGGAGCTCCGCAGGTTGTCTAGGTACCTCTCCAGCTTTTCCTCCCTTCCGAAGACGCAGAAGCTCCTGCGCCCGTCGTATATTCTATAGGGGATTGAGATCATCACGTCATAGGTCTCCAGCAACTCGTAGAACTCGCACCTCTCCTTCAGGACTACGATGTACGTCCCCCCAGGGGTCAACGATCTCGCCACCCTTATTTCCAGGATCTTGTTCTTTTCGTGCCTCACGACGTTGTAAATCTCCTCCCTACTGATGGCCTTGGGCAAGTAGCCTATAGTGAGATACAGCTGCTCATATGGGTACACGAAAAGCTCCGCAGAGCTCTTCACGCTTCTGCTGAGCTTGGCGAAGAAGCTCTGGGAAGTCGAGAGCGTAGCTATCTCCACAGCCCGTATCCTGTTAGGCAGGGAGCGCGCACCCGGGTTTAGTGCCGGCTCGGGTCTTTATATCTCTGCGCATCCGCTCAAGAGGGAAAACAAGATAAAACAAGTTTTATAACGATATCTTAAACCGTTGAAGCACGACTTATTCCTGGCGAGAGACATGAGCGTCCTGGTGACAGGAGGCGGTGGGTTTATAGGGAGGTTCCTAGTCGCCGAGCTCGTTAAAAGAGGCTACCACGTCGTGGTCGTCGACAGGACGCCATCACCGTTCAAGGAAACCCCGAAAATCAGCTACTACTTAGCGGACATTACTGCCTCCCTTGCGGTGAACAAGATCATGGCCAAACACAGGCCCTCGATGGTGATACATTTAGCGGCCATGCTCGCCGACGCGTGCGAGCTCGACCCGCTCGCCGCGACTAGGGTGAATATAGAGAGCACCCACAACCTGATCGAGCTATCGATAACCCACGGAGTCGAGAGGTTCGTTTTCATGAGCTCCGCCTCCGTATACCATCCCGATACCCCGGAGCCCGTAAGGGAGGAGGATGCCGGTAGGCCGATCTCGTACTACGGCGTCACGAAGTACGCCGGCGAGCTCATCGGCATGTGGTACGCAAGGAGGGGGCTGGTAGACTTCAGAGCGCTGAGGCCGACCGTGGTGTTCGGCCCCGGGAGGTTCGGAGGGCCCTCGGCGGAGTACTCGAGCCTCGTCTTGGAAAGAGCTCTCCAGGGAAAGAAGGTGATAGTTAAGAACCCTGAGGACAGGGTGAACTATATCTACGTGAGGGACACGGTCGACGCCCTCGTTCGCCTCGCGGAGGCCGAGAGAGCGCCCTCGCGTATCTATAACGCGGACGGCTTCGTCAGCAAAGTGATAGACTTCGTCCTGCTCGTAAAGAGACACATACCTTCCCTAGAGTACGAGGTGACACCGCAGCAGACCGTGAGGTACCCCGCCGTGGTCGACGGCACGAGGATCAGGTCCGAGCTGGGGTGGACACCCAGGTACCTCTACGAGAAAGCCATCGAGGACTACGTGGAGACCGTCAGGAAGGGAGAGGAGCTCTTTAGCATATACTGAAGGGGGGTAGCCGCCGTGCTGAGCCTCTCGGGCAAGGCCGCTCTCGTGACCGGCGGCGCGAAAGGAATAGGACTGGAGATCTCGCTCTCGCTAGCTCGCCACGGTGCGGACGTCGCGGTCATCGACAAGAGCGAGGAGGCACTCGTTCAGGCGGTGAGAGACATTGAGAGGTTCAATGTGAGGGGACTAGGGGTAGTAGCTGACGCCACCAGGAAAGCGGACGTCGATAGAGCTGTGGAGAGGGTGGTGAGCGAGCTCGGCAAGATCGACATACTGGTGAACAACGTAGGGGCTTACCCGAGGAAGCCTTTCCTGGAAATGACTGAGGAGTTCTGGACCGAGATGATCAACCTGAACCTGACGAGCATGTTCTTGGTCTCGAGAAGTGTCGTGCCCCACATGATCGCGAGGAGGTACGGGAGGATCATCAACATATCCTCGATAACGGGCCTCTATCACGGAGTACCCGCGCTGGTGCACTACGGCGCCGCAAAGGCCGGCGTTGTGGGATTCACCAAGTGCCTGGCCGCCGAGCTCGCCCCCTATAACGTGACCGTGAACGCCATCGCTCCGGGCCCTATATTGACTCCTGGCGTGGAGTCGATATGGAGCAAGGAAGACATAAAGCTGCAGGAAGCGATAAACCCCCTCAAGCGCTTCGGGCTCCCGAGGGACGTCGCTAACGCCGTCGTCTTCTTGGCCAGCGATTATGCTGAGTTCATAACGGGCCAGGTGATAGTGGTAGACGGCGGACTTACGTTCGTTAACCCAAGGCTATCCGTCAAGGAGGTTCTAAGGTCCAGCGGAGCCGGTTAAAAAAAAGCTTTCATTTCACCTTATCAGGCCCAGCAGTCTGGGCAACCATAGCGTGATGTCGGGAACGAACACCGCCAGAAGGTAGAACAGCAGGTAGAACAGATAGAACGGCTTCATGCTCTTGATTATATCCTCAACCTTCACCTCGAGCGCATCGGAGACCACGAAGACCGCAGCCCCTACTGGTGGTGTCGTCGTGCCTATCAAGACCCCCAGCAGGAACAGACCGCCGATGTGATAGATGTTTATCCCGAACGGAGCGAACGCCGCCACTATAACGGAGCCCCAGGCGATAGCCAGGACTATCACGTCGAAGAACATCCCGAGAACGAACAGCATTGTGGCCAGTATGGAGAGCGCTACGAGGGGGTCGACGCTTCTGGCCACTCCCATGAAGAAGTTGAGCAGCGAGTTGTTTATGCCGCTGAGGGACCACGTGTAGTTGAGCACGTACGAGGCCGCGATCATCAGCATGACCACGGAGGTGGTCTTTGTCGACTCGATGAACAGCTGGGGGAAGTGCCTGAGGCTCAGTCTCTTGTACGCCGCTGCTACGACCAGCGATAGGACGGCTCCGAACGCTCCCGCCTCGGTGACGGAGAAGACGCCGAGGTATATCCCGCCCAGGACTCCCAGTGGGACGCTCAGGAGCGGGAGAGCCCTCAGGGCGTTTGCGACGACCTCTTTGCGCGTATACACTCTCTCGATACCGCCGTACCCGTTCTTGTACGAGATCGCCAGGTTGATGAGAACCAGTCCAACCATTATCAAGAGCCCCAGGGCCGCGCCGACCATGAACATCGCGAGCACGGACCCTCCGATGGACGTAGCGATTATTATCGCCGGTATGCTGGGCGGTATGAATGCTCCTAGGGCAGCCGATGAGGATACGAGCGCACTCGTGTACCCCTTCGGATACCCCCTCTTTATCATCGCGGGACCGAGTATCCTGGAAAAAGCCGCGGCGGTCGCTGCGACGGCCCCTGTGAGGAGACCGTAGAGAGCGCACCCCACTACCAGCACCGTTCCCAGGCCCCCTCTAAACCTCCCTACTAGGGGCTGCAAGGCCTCCACCAGCACCTCGGTGAGCCCGGCTTTCTCGAACACCACCCCCATGAACACGAACAGGAACACCCCCAGCAGCGGGAACGACTGCATCGGGTACATAATCCCCCTGATTATCGTGGTAGGGTGTATGCCGTAGATCAGCATGAAGAGGACGCTCGTCAGCCCTATCGAGAAGGTCACCGGTATGCCCAGGAGTATGAGGAGCACCAGTATCACGATAAACGCTATGCCCATCGCCCACGGAGGCACGAAGGCTATTAACTGTTCGAGCACCCCGCTCACCTCGCGAAGAGGCGCAGCACTTTAGTGATATAGCGGACTAACATGAACGACATGCCGACGAACAACCCTAGGTAGAAGTACCACATCCTAAGCCTCATGACCGAGGTCACCTGCTCTAGGAGGATGCGCGGCGTTATCGCTGCGGCGTAGAGCACTGCGGCTATGAACGCTACGCACAAGAGGTACAGCAAAGCGTTGTAGAGAGCCCCCCTTCGACTCCTTATGAGGGATACGAGGGGGTGGTCACCGTGCCTGACGGCGATGCTGCTTCCGATGAACACCATCCACGTGTACGATATCCAGGTTAGCTCCTGAGCCTCGGGGAAGCTGCCCTTCAGTATGTACCTGATTATCGCACCGTATACTAGCACAGAGATTATGGTGACCCCAGTCGCGATCGCTACTGCGTTCTCCACAACATCCATCACGCTACCCAGAACCCTCCAGGCGGACCGCATCTCGCTCCCCAGGTTAAATCGAGTGGGAGACGGGAAAAAGACTAAAGACTACTTTACTGACTTTCTATAATTCTCAAGCCACTGGAGCGCGCCCTGTGGGATCCGGTCGGCGAACTTGGGGATGAACTCCTTCTGGAGCCTGTCGAATATGGGGTCAATGTTGACGCGGATGATGTTCGCTCCCTGGTCGATGAGGTACTGTATGCCGATGACCTGCTCTACGAAGAGACCCCACGCGTTCTTCTCCATCGAGGCCTCGCGTGCGGCCTCGATGACCACCTGCCTGATGTCGCTCGGCAGGCTGTCGAGCAGCTGCTTGCTCGCGACAACGAAGTGCCACGCGTAGGCCCACGGTATCAACGCTATGTTCGGTGCTACCTCGTAGAACCTCATCGCTATGATAGCCCCCACCTCGTTCTCCATGGCATCTATTATCTTAGTCTGGAGAGCCGTGTAGCACTCGGCGTAAGCGATCGTCTGGGGGTTGGCACCGAGGGCCTTGGCCGCCTCAATGTACGGAGGCGAGTTCATGACACGCAAGACCAGGCCCCGGAAGCTATCAAGCGACGTGATGGGCTTCTCAGGTACCGAGAGGAAGTACCTCGCTCCACCGACCGTTATACCAAGCACCGTCCAACCGAACCGGTTCAGGACGCTATTGCTGTATTCGAGGAGCCAGTCGGACTCTGCGAAGGCCATGGCCTCCTCGGTATCCCTGAAGAGCCCCGGGAAGCTCAGGAAGTTCAGCTTGTCGGTGTACGCTGCGAACCTGGAGACCTCTATCGTTGCGATGAAGAGCTGTCCGGTGGCCATCAGCTCTAGGTACTGGGCCTGGTCACCGAGCTCACCGCCTGGATGGAGTATGACCTGCACCCTGCCGCCGGTCCTCGACTCCACCTTCTCCTTGAACCTGGTGAAGAAGTAGTGATGGGTATCGTAGAGGCTGGGAGCTGTCAGGTAAGCCGCATGGAGGACGAACTCCGCCTTAGTCGTGGTGGCCGGAGGCGTAACCGTCTGCGTCACCGTTCGAGTAACCGTCTGCGTCACTGCTTGTGTTACTGCTTGCGTAACGGTCCGCGTCACCTCACCTGCTATCTCCCTGGGAGACGTGTAGTACCCGACGGCATACCCCACGATGCCCAATACGACCGCGACCACGACTAGTACGGCTAGCTGGGACGTAGCTGCCTTGCTCATGGCGCCACCGGTTAGTCAGCGAACGACCGAGATTATATAACTTACATAAAACTGGTTTGGGCTCCCACACGACACTGCGGATGACGTCTGGGAGCGCTAGCCAGCGGGGCCGCGCGGAGTGTGCCCGGTCCTAGGGCTAACACAGGGCTAACACGAGAACCGTTGTGGAGAAAGGCCATGAGAATCCTCGGCCGGGCATAAAGCCTCCGTTACCCATAAGGTTTGCCGGGGAATCCTGCGAGGTTTCTCTGCAGTGCCTCAGCAGGCTCGGAAGCTCATCACGGGATAACGCTCGAGCTGACATACAAACCTTTCACATCGGGGAGAGCGGTGGGCCCGGGTCTTGTGGCGGGCCCGAGGGGATTCGAACCCCCGACATCCGGCTTCCACGGCGTCGCCGAAGGCCGAACCCCGCCTTTAGGAGGCCGGCGCTCTATCCTGGCTGAGCTACGGGCCCACCGGTGTTAGACTACGATTGCCAGGTTTTAAAGCTTTCACCGTCTCCCGCGTTTTTACGAGCTCGGCGCGATCGGTGGGACCCGGCCTCCACCATACTCAGGGGACGTGGAACGCATCATTCCACGCAGTCCGGCGCGCTGACCGGGCTTCAGTGCGGCTAGGGGGAGGGCTCGTGGAGTCCGAGAGGCTGATGCGGGGGGTGGGATTCGAACCCACGCAGGCCTGCGCCAGCGGGTCTCCTACCCAAACGCCAAACGATGTCGGAGGGTCTTAAGCCCGCCCCCTTCGACCAGGCTCGGGCACCCCCGCATCAGGAAGCGTCCTGCTCGACAACTTAAAAGCTCTCCATGTTGCTTCAGATCTCTCGCTCCGCCCGTCCGCCCGGAGGAAAGCCTCTCCCCGCTAGACCCCCCGGGCGTTGGCGGGTCCTTCTGTAGGGCATCGGCGCGGGCTCCTTAGAGGACCCGAGCTTATAACCTCTAGAGAGTAGTCGAAGCCAGGAACTCGAGGCCAATGAGCGGAGAGTATTACGAGGACAAGGTGAGGACGGCCGGAGAGGTGGTGCTAGTCCCCGATAGCACCGTGATCTACAACGGAGTCCTCAGGAGGCTCGTAGTCGGCGAGAAGGTCGAGGGCGTCGTCGCGATACCCAAGGAGCTCGTGATGTTCTTCGACAGCCTGAGCAGGGAGGGCAAGAGCCTGGGCGTCGTTGCTCTCGAGGAGCTCAGGCTGGTCAGGAGCCTGGCCGAGAGGTACGGTGTGGAGCTGAGGGTCGTGTCACTCGGGAGGAGGGTCGAGGACATAGACGTTGCTATAAGGGAGTACGCTTACGAGAACGGCTACGTCCTCGTGACCTCCTCCAGGACCCAGAAGCTCGCCGCCGAGGTGCTCGGTGTCAGAGTCCTCTACAGGGAACCCGAGAAGGTACAGCTCAAGGCTCTCGAGAAGTACTTCACCGGAGACGTGATGAGCGTTCACCTCAAGGAGGGAGCCCCTCCCCAGGTCAAGAGGGGTCGCCCGGGGAAGTGGGTCCTCGAGAGGGTCTCCGACGTCCCCCTGACCCGCGAGGAGCTCGAGGCCCTCTCCGAGGAGATCCTCGAGGCCGCCAAGACCCTGCCTGACGCCGTTATCGAGATAGAGAGGAGCGGGTCGACGATAATCCAGCTCGGCGACTACAGGATCATAATCACGAGGCCCCCCATGAGCAGCGGCTGGGAGATAACGGCCGTGAAGCCCCTCGCCAGGCCCAGGCTCGAGGACTACTACCTCCCGGAGAAGCTCCTGAGGAGGCTCGAGGAGAGGGCGGAGGGGATAGTGATAGCCGGTGCTCCGGGCATGGGCAAGACGACCTTCGCCCAGGCCCTCGCCGAGTACTACGCGAGGAGAAACAGGATAGTGAAGACCGTGGAGTCCCCCAGAGACATGAGGCTGCCGCCCGAGGCTACGCAGTACTCGAAGGTGTACGCGACACCCGAGGAGCTCCACGACATCCTCCTCCTCAGCAGGCCGGACTACACGATATTCGACGAGATGAGGAACGACGAGGACTTCAAGCTCTACGTAGACCTGAGGCTGGCCGGGATCGGGATGGTCGGGGTAGTCCACGCGTCATCCCCCATAGACGCCATCCAGAGGTTCATCGGGAGGGTGGACGTGGGCATGCTGCCGTCCGTGGTGGACACGGTCATATTCATAGACTCCGGCGAGGTCAGGAAGGTCTACGGGCTCGACATCACGGTGAAACTGCCGACGGGACTGAGGGAGTCCGACCTGGCTAGACCGGTCGTGGAGGTCAGGGACGCGCTAACCGGGGAGCTGGAGTACGAAATATACACCTTCGGCGAGCAGACCACCGTGATCCCGGTCAAGAAGGTGTACGCGAGCGGCGTGAGGAAGAACGTGGAGCCTCTCATAAAGTCCCTCGTCCCCTCGGCTAAGGTGCTGTACGACGGGGAGAACGTGGTCGTGAGGATCCCCAGGGAGGAGGCCAAGAACCTCAGCAAGCTGAGGCGGAAGATTAGGAGGCTTAGGGAGAACCTGGGAGTCAACATAGTCGTCGAAGTCGAGTAGGAGCCGTCTACCCTACCCCTCGCTCAGGTAGCGGGAGAGGGCAAGGGCCAGACTCAGGGGCGTGAGGACGTGGGAGAGGTCTATCCCCTCCTTCGAGAGCTCCCTGTCGAGCTCGAAGAGAGCTTTCTGGCTGAGCTCGGTCAACCTGCTCAGCCTCCCACACTCGGGCTGCGCAAGCTTGAGGAACGCTCTGACGGCTACCTCGTTGGGTTCGGCACCGCTCGCGAGCTCCCGCCCCGCCTCGGACCCCACCTCGATCACGTAATCGAGCCTCTCTAGTGTATACCGCAGGTCCCTCACCCTCGTCCCCAGAGCGGAGAGTACGTCCCCCAGGGTCGGCCTCTCGGTCGCCAGCCGGCTGGAGGTCAGCCCTAGCTCCGCGAGAGCCAGGGAACCGGTCCCGTAAAACTGCCTCACTCCCTCGATCAGTGCCGCCACGTCCTTGGGGTTGTCCACGCTGAGAACCGCAGAGAGGGTCTTCCTGTAGCTGCTCGCGAAGGGGCGCCAGCGCAGAGAGCAAGCCGTGGCCACGGTCGACGGGATCAGGACCAGGTTGAGGGCCTGGTGAGCCCTCGCTCCCAGCCTCCTGTAGGACTTCGCGAGCGAGCTGTAGAGGATGCGGCCCACCCCCACGCTGTGGAGGGTCTCCCTACCGCTACTGACGCTCAGCCCAGCGCTGAAGGCCTGGTTGTAGACGTCAAGCGAGGAGGTCACGGTGAAGACTGTGGACTCCAGGTCCCTGAATCTCGTGGAAAACCTGTGCGGCGCTGCTGGCTTTACGTACGAGTAGACCGCTAGGAGCAGAGCTTCCATCAGTCTGGCCACGTACTCCGCCGCCAGTTCCACCGCCAACCCGATCTGCCAACAGCTCTAGCTCGGTGCCCTAATTAGCGTCGGGAGACAGGCCCGGGTCTTGACCGCTCGACCGTGTCGTAGGTCCTCGATCGCCGGACATTCGCAGCTCCCGGGCCTCCAGCATCTTCTGGAAGCAGTCGAGACCCCCTACTCCCACGCCAGGACCCTCAGCTTCCCGAAGAGCTTTGAAACGAAGAGGGCCCTTATCGAGTTGTTCGTCTTCTCGGACAGCTCCTCGACGCTAGACACGTCCGTTTCGATGAACAGTCGAGCTATGTCCTTCGAGAGCGTTATGCCGATCATCCCTCCCAGGAACACGCCCCACATCTCCCTGAAGCTAGCGCGACAGTATATCACCGCCTCGTTCTCCCACCGCTTGTACTCGAACTCCTCGAGCTCAAAGAACTCGTTCGAGGCGATGGCGTCCCTCACCAATCTCACCAGCTCTTCCAGGTCTCCACCGACCACCTCCGCGGGCAGTACGAGCTCATGCCTCTCGACGACCGGTGTGTAGGACCCGTATCTGACCGACTCGGTGCCTAGCTCCCTCATGAGGGTCAGCGCCGCCAGGGAGCCGGAGAGCAGGCTGACGAGGGCGGAGGCCAGGGCCTGCCGCACCGAGAGGAAGTGCGAAGCCAGGGCGGAGGAGGCGAGGGCCCCCAGGGAGACGGATACGGCCACGTGCGCCAGGAGGGTGATGGTAGTCCCCCAGAGCGGTAGCCCGACGTAGTGCAGCCTTTCGTGTGCCTCTCTGAACTCCGGTAGGAGGGACCTGTAGGCCACGGCCGCTATGGTAGCGCAGGAGAACACTACGAGGAGCATGGATGCCGCGGCCTCAGCTGTAATAACTCGGGCCGAGCCCACGATCAGGACTGTGGTACCGTGGTAGTAGTGGAGTGCGTCTACGCTTAGGGTTCCGAGGACTTTCTCCACCGCACCGCGCTCCAGCTCTACCCCGACCAGCAGCACGTCGGTGACCAGGGGCTCTTCGAGGCCCAGGATCTCGGTGATCGTATCTATGTCTGATATTACGACCAGGTCGAGCGAGGGAGTTATGGGCTCCGCTCCTACGTAGCCCAGAACCGGGAGCAGGGTCTCGAGCGGGGCTATTCTGAAGTCCCGCAGGCTCTCCTGGGCGCATGCGACTCCCCGTCCTAGGGGCTGCCGAGCCCACGACTGGGAGGCCCCGCAGCCGGTCAGGAGCTGTCCCCTGGATATGTTGAGTTCCGAGAGCAGCCTCCCCTCTATGCCGATGAACACCCACTTAGTCCCCGGTAGCTCCCCCACGCTCACCCCCCTCTCCAAAGTCACGCGGAGGAGATACGTGACGGCCTCCGACCTCTCCACGAGGGGTTCTAGAACTGGTAGCACATCGCGCATCGGCACTGCGTCGGACATCTTTATTAGGACCAGGGGCTCCCGCACGTAATCACCGATGGTCTGGACGAACTCCGTCCTCCTCTCGCTGTAGGCAACAGCAGCTATGAGCGACGAGACTATCAGGCACAGGACTATCAGCAGCGTCGTGGTGTTCGCTAAAGTTATCCTCAACACTCTACCGAAGGCGCGTAGCTTGGTAGCGCTCTGCTTAGAGTAGCCGGCGGCGAGAGCGGTAGGCTGTGCGATGCTCGCCTTCTCGGCCCTGGCGAGGCTCGCGGCAGCGTAGACGAGGACTCCGACGTAAGATGTGAGGAAGACCAGGAAGAGAGGTTCCACCGCTCACGCTCCCCCGGCCAGTAGACCGCGGAACGTGTACGCCATTATGGCCAGAGTGCTCCCGAAGAGCCCGAGCGACGAGTAGGTCACCAGGGTCTCGTAGACGTCCGGCCCCATGCGGAGCGCGAGGTACTTGATCAAGGCTGCCACTATGAAGAGTAGCCCCACGTCCGGAGTCACGGTGACTCCCACCAGTACAGCGAAGGGGGATAGTCCCCGGATGCCCAGCGTCCTGATGGCCAGCAAGATGACTGCGGCCATTAGCGTGCCGAGCGCGAGGGGCTGTGTGGGCAGGGCCAGCACGTTGCCCGTGTAGACGGCGTTCGTCCAGGTCACGATGGGGAGCCACCTCACCAGGGAGAACTTCGGGGAGGAGGTCCCGTACACCTCCAGGAAGAGGTTCCCGTAGGCGAGGGTGAGGGGCGCCCCCAGGAGTATCCCGAGCATCATCAGGGCACCCAGCAGGCTGGGCCTCACCCCCGAGTACCTGGCGAGCTTGAACAAGTTCATCGCCGAGGCAGCGATGAACTGGGGCATGGGCGTCCCCGTATAGGGGTCGAGCAGGACGTAGGGCATAGATTCTCTCAGCCCCGCGGCGAACATCGTCCCGGTGACCGTCGGCAGGGTCGCCTGCGAAGCTATCCCGACCTCGCCCACGACCTGGCACGTCAGGAGCGTTATGATCACGTAGAGGAGCAGAAGTATCGGCACCAGCATCGCTACCCTAGCGACGTCTCTAGATATCATAAGGGCGGGAACCGCGGGGAGGAGGATCACGGCCAAGCCGGCGAGGAACGTCCTTCTATACTCCCCCACCTCCCTGACGAGCTTGAGCGTGTGGAGCAAGACCCTCCAGTGCCTGGCGACGTAGTAGGTCACTGCCACCATGAGGTAGCCTATCAGTATCGAAGCTATGGAGGGGGAGGCGGAGGCCGCTATGTCGTACGCGCTCATCGTGGGAAGAGGGGTCAGGACCCGCAGGAAGGTCAGAACGGGCAAGAGAACCGAGAACGCGATTATGCTCCCCAGACCCACGCCAGCCGAGGAGCCTATGGGGAGGAGCAGGGCCAGCAGGAGCAGCAGAGGGTCGAAGACCAGTGCCAGCGCCGCTCCGGGCGCGAGGAGGTAGAGGAGCTGGGAGAGGTCTGCCGAGAGGTTTCCGTAGAGGGCCGCCAGCTCCAGGAGGAAGCCTACGGCCACGGCCGCGACGATCCTGCTCACCTTCAAAGTCCTCACTACGTTCACCACCCTCCAGGAGCCTCCGGCCACGGGGAACGGGAGCCTCTCCCTCTCTACGAAGTGGTCGCTCAGGGAGATGGCTATCAGGACTCCGCCCGCGGAGACGGCGGACGCGAACAGGTAGAACAGGATAGACCCAATACTCAGGCCCTCGTAGACCCACGGAGCCATGTTCACGGCCCTAGGGTCGCACCTCTCGGCGAACATGGTGTAGGTGACCAACATGCCGGAGGTCAGGGTGGACGTGACGTCTATCCCGACCGCGAAGGCCACCGCGGCGGCGTGGGCGAGCACGCTGTAGACCCTTAGGACGAACCTCAGGACGAGGTAGGTCAAGACCCCGGCTACTATCGGAGAGAGCTCCGAAGTCGTGTACCCGCTAACGGCATAGCCGTAGCTGTTGGTGAAGCCGGTCAGCGCCCCGACGATGGCACCCGCTACCAGCGACCTGGCGAGCTCGGCACCTGTCGCGATCTCCCTAGCAGGCAAGCGGGCCCCCTAGGCTAGCACTAGAGAGATATTTTACCTCCCAACACCTCGCACTCTCACCGGGAGGGCTTCCGACCTTAGCGTACAACGGCTAGTCCCTCCCGAGCGGCAGACCTGCGGGGCTGTCCAGAGTGGATCCCGAGTCCCGCCGGCGATAGCAGGTGATTCTCGAGACGAGGCCCGGCTTCTGGCGAGGACGGAAGAATTCCGAGAGCGCGGGAGGCAGAGGGTTCCGGGGTAGCCTGTTCTCCCTGCTCGCGAGAGCGGGCGCAACAGGCTCAAACTTAAAAGACCCTGCGGAGTGAATTAAGCGCGGGGCCGTCGTCTAGCTTGGGAGGATGCCAGCCTGGGGACGTTCCCCGCCGGTACGCTGGTGGTCCCGGGTTCAAATCCCGGCGGCCCCACTAGAAGTTGGGGTGGAGAGAGGGGGCAGCTCATGGTAATGGTAAGCCCCTGGTTGGTGAAGAAGTTCTTGGAGAGCTCCGAGGTTCTGAGGAGCGCTTACGAGTTCCTTGAGGCAGACGAGGAGGTTCAGAGCCTCGTAGAGATGGCCAACATCATGGCCGTCGGCAGACTCAGATACAACGACCACGGAGTGGTCCACTCGAGGATAGTGAGCGGTGCTGCTCTCGAGATACTCGACCTGTTGACGAGGGCCGGCGTGAGGCCGAGCTCCCTGGAGGTCGGCATCTCCAGGAGCGCGGAGGAGGCCGCGGTCGTAGTCCTCGCGTCCGCGTATCTACACGACATAGGGAACGCCGTACACAGGGTCAACCACGAGTTCGTAGGGTCTCTGCTCGCCAAAGACATAGTGGACAGGATGCTGGCCGACGTACTGCCCGGCGTTGAGGGGAAGAGGAGGAGGATGCTGAGGCAGGAGGTTCTCCACGCGATATACGCTACGGAGACCAACACCCAGGCACTAACTGTCGAGGCCGGAGTAGTTAAGGTGGCGGACGGAGCCGATATGGCGGAGGGCAGAGCCAGGATACCCTACAAGCTCGGTAAGATAGACATGCACTCCACGTCCGCTCTCAGCATCAAGAGGGTGGACATCTCGGCCGGTATCGCAAGGCCCGTCTCGATCGAGGTCTACATGGACAACTTCGCGGGTCTCTTCCAGGTGGAGGCGGTGCTGAAGCCCAAGATGGTCACCACGAGGATAGCCGACCACTTCGAAGTGCTCGTGAAGGTAGGAGACAAGGAGATAAGAGTCTACCCCTAACGCATTTTTCAGAGAGAGATGCCGCGCGGACCTATGCGGACCCTCCGAGGTCCGGGGAGCCAGACCGGAGCCGCTACTTCTCTATCGTAACGGTGATGCGCTTCACGTCGCTCGGTACCCCCTTCAGAGAGCCGAGCAGCCCTTCGAGCACCGAGCTCACAACCCTCTTCGCGAAGGGGTTGAGGGGTATCTCCCGGTCGTTGACCACAACCCTCACGCCGAGTGTTACCGGGCACGTTCTCCTCTCCCCCCTCAGCACCTTCAGGGCCAGGGCTTCGCAGCTACTAACCCCGCAGGCACCGCAGTTCAGGTTCGGCAGCTGTGCGACGTAGTGCTTCAGAGCCCTCTTCAGAATCAAGCCGGCGAGCTCGTCGCTCTGGTCTGCAGTGAAAACGGGCACCTCTCCGACCCTCCGAGCCACCGGTTCTCGGGACGCCCTGCTCAGTGCTACGGCAATCGCGTCCCCGCTCAGGGGCTCGGACACCTCGTCCAGGCTCTCGACGACCACTACGCTATCGCCTAGCCTCGCCTCCTTAAACCCCTCGGCCACGACGAGAGGTCTGCCCACGTAGCTCGCGAGCTCTTCGAGGTCGTCCGCCATGCCCCTGCTGTAGCGCAGGACGAGCTCCCTAGTGGCGACAACGACTTCGGGAGCCCCGGCTCTGAGGAAGCGCGCGCTGTCCTTCTCCTCGAGAGTTATGCCGCTCAGCGAGTGCTTCACGACCCCGACGGAGTAGCCTGCCTTGACAAGCGCCTCGACGACCCTCGTGGCCACGAGGGTCTTGCCCTCTCCGGACCTCCGGGACACGAATCTGACGACGTAGGGCCTCAGCGTCCCACCAACCCTCCACGCAGCGAGCGTATACATATATCCAGGAGCTCGCTGCGGTGAAGAACCGACCCGCGGAGCCCCCTCGCGGCGTCCCGACCGTTTCCGCTGCCTAGGCCCTCCGCGGATCCCGAGCGCAGTCCCCTCTAGTCCGCAGCGCTCGGCAGTGCTCTTGCTGAGACGAAGGCGCGCCGCTTGCCACGCCGTAAAACTCAGGTCACCCGAACACGTCGGCCGCGCGCGACCCGGGAGTCCTTAATAGCAGCTGGAGCAACCTATTTTCGGTGCGGGTCTCCTTGGAGCCGAGCGTCAGCAGGGTATCGAGAGCAGCTAGAGCGATAAGGGAGAGGTTCGGGGACGTGGTCGGTTCTACGGAGGACTTCACCGACCCCCGCTACTACCCTCCGAGGGGAGACGACGCGGAGAGAGTCCTCAGGTACTTCTTCTTCATGGTGGCCATAGACCACAGAACCTCCAGGTTCAAGCCCTTCGAAGGGCGCGTCGGCGGGGAGTTTTACCACGGAGCCGACCTCCTCTACCGGCTCGGCGCTGCGAAGTACGCGAGCGACCCGGACTTCTTCAGTCCCGAGAGTATGGCCTCGATCTCCGAGGGAGAGGTGGCCGAGTGGTTGAGGACAGAAAGGGGGGAGACCATATGGGATCCCGAAGTCAGAGCGAGCCTACTCCGGGACGCCGGTAGGAAGCTCCTCAAGTTCTTCCGAGGCTCCGTCTCCGATCTGGTGGAGGCCTCCGGGTCGTACATAAGGCACCCCACAGGGCACGGGCTCGGCAGTCTTTTCAAGGTGTTTGAAGCGTACTCGGACCCTGTCGAGAAGAAGCTCTTCCTCTTCATAAAGTTCGTGCGAAGGAGGGGACTTGTAGAGCTCGCGGATCCCGAGAACCTGGAAGTCCCGGTGGACAACCACCTCACCAGGATAGCGCTGAGGCTGGGACTGGTCGAGCCAAGCGGCGACCTGATGGGCAAGATCCTGCGGGGAGCAGAGTTCACGGACGCGGAGGACGTGGAGCTGAGGATGGCCGTGAGGAGGGCGTACAAGTGCGCCGCTCGCGTATCGGGCATAGAGCCGGACCTCCTCGACGACTTCCTCTGGGCGTTCGGAAGGAGGTACTGCACGCGAGAGAGACCCGTGTGCGAGAGGGTGGGCTCCTGTCCCCTATCGTCCGTCTGCCCGAGCCACGGGAGGGCCTCTCGCGTGATCGAGCACTATTACGTGAACACGTTCTACTACTAGGGGGTGTGGGTTCTGGACGAGAGTGGGAAGAGCCTGGCCGAGATCGTGAGGAGCTTGAGTAGCGAGGAGCTCATCGCTCTGAGGTACTTCGTCAAGTATAAGTCCGTTGGGGAGATACTGGCTTCCAGAGAGCTCAGGGCCTTGGGGGTTAGGAACCCCTCCAGAGTGCTGGCTAGGCTGGCTTCCCTGGGTCTAGTCAAGCGCGGTGTGGGGTGCTACACCATCTCCAGGGAAGTCCTAGAGGAAGTCAGACAGGGAAAGGTGAGCATCTGACAAGCTTCCCGCACCCCGGTCGAGAGCTCGAGGGCTGTCCGCCTCGACCCTCCGTAAACCGTAGGCTTCCGGGGATCGGCAAGGTATTTATTCTCGGGCGGGTGTAAGAGCCTGGCTGCGGTGCTGACGTTGGGCTACGTCTTCGGGGGTGCGGTGCCGAGGCGCTTTCCTTTGGTGACCGCGGCCCTCATCGTCGTGAACGCTGTCGTCTACATAGCGACGTCGCGCTTTACGGGTCTCGCTAGCGCGTCCTCGGAGTACATCTACAGGTACGGCTACGTACCGGCCCTCCTCCTCTCATACGAGGGAGTCGCCAGGATCTTCACCTCGATGTTCCTCCACGCAGACCTACTGCACCTGCTCTTCAACATGTACTTCCTCTACGTGTTCGGCAGAGGCGTCGAGGACCTCACCGGCTCTCGCAGGTTCCTACTGCTCTACCTGGCGTCCGGGGTGGGAGCCGCGCTCTTCCACACCGCATCCGTACCCGTGTCGGGCCTGGAGGCGCTGGCCATCCCGGCCGTCGGAGCCTCGGGAGCCATCAGCGGCGTCCTGGGAGCCTACCTGATGTTATTCCCCGGGACCTCCCTCGTGGCGTGCTTCCCGGTACTGCTCCTACCGCTCTGCTTCACCGTGAGAGCCTCCGCGTACCTGGTCTTCTGGTTCGCCCTCCAGGTCGTCTACGGGTACATGAGGATAGGCGGGATAGCCTTCTTCGCCCACGCGGGGGGCTTCGTCACGGGAATACTCATGGTCTGGATCCTGGGCAGGAGCAGGGTCGCGGAGCTGAGGCTGTTCAGGTGGTCGCTCCCCTTCGGGTACATAGTCTTTAGAGGGTACCGCGAGGGGCTCGGCCGCTTCACCAAGTCCGTCCTCGTCTTGCTGATGGTGCTGATGGCCGCGTCTCTGTTCTACTACTCCGCGGAGACGGACGTCGCTCGGGTGACCGTTTACAGTGGAGACGTGAGCGTGGACGGCTACGCGGACGTGATGTTACTCAAGGTCTTACCCGACGGCAGCTACAGCTACGGTGGAGCCACGAGCGCGGTCGCAAACATCTTGCTGCTGAGGCTACACAAGATGGGTCTCCTCGTGAACCCAGACCTTGCGGGCAGATCTCTAGACTCCCACCAAACACCTATCGAGGGGGAGGTCGAGATCCGGATCGAAGCCTACGGGATAAGCCGGAGGGTTCCGGTAGTCCTGTTCATCAGAGCTACTTACGACGAGAGAGGGGTCGCACTTTCGCTCGAGGGCCTCATGCGCACTCGAGTGGTAGAGGTTACGGTCGTTCAGGGAAGAGCCGTCGTCAGGGAAGTGCCAGCGGACTACGATTTCTCCATGACCTTGACAGGTCCATATGCCGGTGACTCCGTCACCGTGACGATCCCCCCCTCTATTGTGCTCTCGCTGGCTTCAGCATACGTCGTCGCCAGAAGGGATGCGGAGCTCTCGGTCTCGTAAGCGAGAGCGGTGAGCCGAGGCTCTTAGCGGCCACGAGGCTCTAGGCGCTAGCCGGAGACGTGCTTGCTCCAGACGTACTTCAGCGCTATCTCGACCTGCCTCAGCGCCATCGGCGTCGGGCCGAGGAGGTCTATCTGGGTTATGTACCCGCCGCTCTCCCGCAGTCTATAGTCCTTCAGGTCACCTTTCTCCCTCAGCTCCTCCAAGATCCTGAGCAGGAAGTTCTCCACCACCTTGTCGCTCGACCTCACCCCACTCCTGAGGACTACCTTAACCGCGTCCTCGGATATCACCTCGTTCGCTATTATCTCGTCCTCGGCGTAGATCACCCTGACCCTCTCCTGTTGGAACACCTTGGAGTCCTCGTTGCGCGACTCCGCCTGAGACCTCCGCCCAGCGGTGGTGAGAGCCGAGGCGAGCTGCTTGAGTATCTCCAGCTCCTCGGTCAGCTCCTTGATCCTCCTCTCTACCTCCCTGATTTTGTCCTCCAAGTACCTGGCCACTCTATCCTGGCTCAATCCTCTCGCCCCCCGGGTCTAGCGAACCTGAGCAATCCCGCTCCACCTTCTAGAGCCTCTACCACCCTCTTAAGCAGCCTGAAGTCGTCGCGAACGGTCTCGTAGAGCTGTGGGTTGTAGAGCACCGCCGCGGGGTGGTAGGTCGGTACCAGCGTCCTCGCGGACCCGAGGACCGGGAGCCGGTAGACCCTTCCCCTCATCCTCGTCACCCCGAGCCACCTAGCCCCTCCCCTGAGCTCGAAGAGGTAGTAGCCCGCGTGGTTGCCTAGAGCGGCGATGGTCTTGGGGTTCACCAGCTCGATGATCCTGTCCGTGAAGCGAGAGCACGCCAGTATCTCTTCCGGACTGGGCTCCCTGTTGTTGGGGGGTCTGCACTTGACCACGTTGGTTATGAAGACCTCCTCCCGCCTCATGCCGACCTCCTCGATCAGCTTGTTGAGGAGCCTCCCGGCGGCCCCTACGAAGGGCCTGCCCTCCTCGTCCTCGGACCTCCCGGGGGCCTCCCCCAATAGCATCACACTGGAGTAGAGGTTCCCCTCCCCCGGAACGGCTCTGGTCCTGGACTTAGAGAGTGGACAGCGGGTGCACGCCAGTATCTCTCGCTCTATCCCGCTCCACTCGAGCTCTCTATTCATCGATACCGCTACCGGGGTAGTGCTCGCTGTGGAGGTAATAGCCTCGCTACTCCACGAGCTCCAGGCCGTACGTGCTGGAAACGGAGCTAGCGACCCGCTTCACGTAGGCCGGCATCTTCCCCTCCAAGACGATCCTCCTGATCGGGGCGCTCGACTTCAGCACGGCCTCCCTCAGAACCAGCTCCAGGACGTCCGGGTGGTCGCGGAGCTCCTTGACTACGTGCCTCGATATTATGTGCCCGTAGCACTCGTTCAAGCTGAGGGCTCTCTGGGAAAACTGCTGCGCATAGTGCCCCCCTCCTACTCCCACCGAGGGGACGCAGACCGGAGGAGGCTCTGAGATGGCCTCGAGCACGGCCTCCGCTAGGGCTTCCTGGTAAGGCCTGTGAGTCCACTCGGTAACCGTAGAGCCTATCTCGGCGAAGCTCAGGGGCCTCCTGACCTCCGTGGGGCCGTGGTGCGTGACCTCGTAGGTAACCTCAGCGTCCACGAGCCCCCTGCTCCTCGACACCTCGCTGATGCTCCGCAGTATCGACAAGGATATCGGTGGGTTGGCCACCGAGAGCTCCCTGGGCCTGCCTCCGTACTCGGCCTTACTCGTCGGGTTTCCGGTGTGGTGGACCGTGAGACTCTTTATCCCGGAGGCAGCGCTGTGCCTCGACACAACGATGAAGAAGTCGGCGTCTAGAACCTTGTCGAGGAAGCTGAAGTAGAGGACGTCCTCGCTGAAGCCGGCTATGACGACTCTGCGACCCCCCACCTCGGCAGCGCAGGCCTCCGAACATCCCTTCAGCTCGATAATACGGCAGCGGGTCAGCCTGGACAGCTCGAGAGCGATCCCCCTACCGGCCGGGTCCGAGACGCTGTAGGCTACGGCCACCGCGCCCAAGTCTTCCGAACCCTGCGCTGCAGTCGAGTTGAACTTATAACCTGGCCCAACGTCGCCGTCCGCCAGCTGAGCCGCGAGAGCCGTGGGAGCCCGGGATCCCAGTGTCCAGCGGGGACATCGGGGCTTCGCGCTCTCCTCCAGCGTAGCGGTCAGTTTAGGCAGTCCGCCCGTGCGGCGTTCGCGCAAAGCTTAATTAAGTCTGCGAGAGTGCAGTATACGGGTAAAGACTCGGTGTCGAAGAACCCGGAGAGGCGAGAGTTCTACCCGAGACATGGATTCAGGGAGAGGGAGCCCGCCGAGCCCAAGCCCCTGGGCAAGATGTGCAACAACCTCTGCCCCCTCTTCATGTGCGCTAAGAACGCGCTGGTGTTCTCCACGAGGGTGGTCAAGGGGTATACCCAGAAGGTCGCCATGTGTAGGCTGACCGGAGACCAGTGCATAGGCTACAACTGCCAGTTCGCGTACTGCGAGAGGAAAGCGCTCCTGCCGAACGGCAACTGCGCGCTCACCACGAAGTTCAAGGAGAGCGAGGACTTCTTCAACGAGCTCGAGAAGGAGGAGCTGGGGATACCCTCGGGAGGCAAGTTCGTGAAGAGATACGTGAGAAAAGATATCCCCATAGAGTAGCGGGCCCTCGGGAACGGTTGTGGAAGAGACCGGGAGTCTCTACGAGCGCGAACCGCCCGTCCCTCCCGGCGAGTACGTGAGGGTAAACCACGGAACGCTCCGAGAGTTCGCGCGAAAGATCTTCGCCGCCGCGGGTCTCCGGACAGACGACGCGTGGGTAGTGGCGGACGTGCTGGTCACCGCAGACCTGATGGGGATCTCCAGCCACGGTGTCCAGAGAACCCGGAGGTACGTTGACGGGCTCCTAACCCGCTGTGTCAACCCCAGGCCGGAGGTGAGGATAGTGAGAGACCGCGGAGCGACAGTTCTGCTGGACGCGGACAACGGTCTGGGCCACATAGCCGGGGTGAAGGCTGTGGAGGTGGCAGTAGATAAGGCCAGGAGGTACGGCACCTCGCTCGTTCTCGTTAGGAACAGCCATCACTACGGGATAGCGGGCTACTACTCCCTGAAGGCGGTCGAGAGAGGCTTCATCGGCGTCTCCGCAACGAACTCGGAGCCCCTCGTAGCCTACGTCAACACCGTGGGGAGGACTCTGGGGACAAACCCCATCGCGGTTGGCATCCCCACAAGGAGCCCTCCGCCGATACTGTTCGATGCCGCGACGGCCGTGGTTCCGGTCGGGAAGGTGGAGATGTACGCCAGGCTGGGCAGGGGTGTGCCGGAGGGCTGGGTCGTAGACTCGGAGGGTAGGGTGCTCAGCGGCGACGCGTCGAAAGTCCTCTCTGAGATAAGAGCCGGCAGAGCGGCAATCCTCCCCCTGGGAGGTCTGGGGGAGGAGTTCGGTGGACACAAGGGCTCCGGCCTCGCGTTCGTGGTGGACGTGATCTCCGGGGTGCTCTCGGGAGCCGCGTGGGGGGCGCGCGTTGGGTATACCGTCGGAGCCGCGCCAGCGAACGTGGGTCACTCCTTTGCGGCTATAGACGTAGAGGCTTTCATGTCCAGGGAAGAGTTCTACGAGAGGATCGAGAGCTACGTCCGCGAGGTCAAGTCTCTGAGGAAGCACCCCGACGCCGACGGGGTGTGGATCCCCGGCGAAAAGGCCTGGAAGACCATGGCGACGAGGCTACGGATAGGGATACCGGTCCACGTCAGGGTCTGCGAGGAGCTCAACTCCATTGCCGAGAAGCTAGGCCTGAGCGAGAGGATATGCTAGCAGCGAGCGCGAGCAGCTTCCACAGCGAAAACAACCGGTTTGAGCTCTCCCGCCGAAGCTACGACTTGACGTCGTCGAAAGTTAGCACTAAGACGTTGGTCGGCCTCTTACTTATAGCCCCTATCCTGGCCCCCACTAACACGTTCACTCCCTTAGCCGAGGCTATGTCCACGAGCCTCTGGGTTATGACTCCGTCCGCGACTATGGCGTAGGCGTCCTTGACCTCGTCGCCGATGAGCTTGTCGACCAGGTCTTTCACGGGCACCCTGGCCACCTCGGTCCAGCCTTTATCGTATATCACGCTCTCCAGAGTGCCCCTCAGGGACTCGAGGGTCTTCACCACGGTCTCCGGGATGGCCACCTCGCCGACGGCCTCCGCTTCCGGGACCGTGACCGCCTGAGGAGCCTCGACCTTCTCCTCCACCCTCTCCGCTACCACCTCCTCGGCGGGGCGCTGGAGGTAGACCTCCGGAGGCACCGCGTTCTTCAGTGCCTTGGCTATCTCCTTTCCTGTCAGCTCCTCGACCTCCCTGCCGGGCGGAGCCCTCGCTACCAGGTCGACCTTGGCTACGCGCAGCAGCTCCCTGAGGATCATGTCGCCCGCTCTATCGCCGTCGAGGAACGCTATGGTCTTCTTGGACTTGGTCAGCTTGACTACGGTCTCCGGGATCTGCCCCTTGGCGCCCTCGAGGGCTATCGCGTTCCTGTAGCCGTACCTAAGGAGGTTCAGGACGTCGGCCCTCCCCTCGACCACTATGACGGTGTCCGACTTCTCGACGTCGGGTCCGGCGGGAAGCCCCTCCGGTCCGTAGTAGACGAGCTCGGCCACCCTGACCGACGACTCTATCTCCTGAAGTATCTCCTTGACGTCTATCTCCTTCTCCTTAATCATAGCCATTATCTCCTTGGCCCTCTCGACGATCTTCTTGATCTTCTCCTTCCTCACATCGACTACGTCTGTCACTTTGACCCTAGCGTTGAACGGGCCCACCTTGTCCACCGTCTCCAGCATCGCCGCTACGAGGGCCGTCTCGACTCTGTCGAGGTTCGAGGGCACCAGTATCTCTCCGACGATTTTGGAGCCCTGCTGCTTTACCTCGACAGAGATCCTGCCGATCCTCCCCTTCTCCTGCAGATCCCTGAGGTCTAGATCGGAGCCGAGAAGCCCCTCCGTTTGTCCGAATACAGCCCCCACGATGTCGTGCTTGTCTACTACACCGTCCACCTCTATCCTCGCCCTCACCACGTACTTTACCATCGAATGAGCACCCTACACCGCTGCTACTTGCTTCCGAACACCAGGATTAAGGTTTTCTGCCGGTTAAAAGCGTATGAGGTCGGCTGTCGAGCTCGGTTGCGATGGTCGGAATACGCTCAGAGCCAGGGTCTCGCGATGCTCCAGGCACACTAGCGCGGAGCCCGGAGAACCATAGTGGACGCTAAGTTCTGCTCTCTCCATAGCTTGGAAGCGAAGAGGGCGCGCTCTACTCGAGAGTGTGTCACAGGAACACTTGCTTCACTTCACCACTTCCCGTGAGGCACCATACGAAGTCTCCCTCCACCTCGGAGAGCTTTCGCACCAGCCCGCCTACGTCCTCGATGCTCAGGTGGAACGCGGCCTTCACCGGTCCCGAGCTGGAGCAAACCCTCTTCTGAAGACCGTACCTGCACCTCAGCTCCCCACCGCAGTACAGACACTGGGCGTCGACGTAGCCCGGCATCAGTCCAGCGTAGTACCCCTGCGAGATCTCCACGTAGGTACAGCCTCCTAGTGAGGGACTGAGTGCGGCTCCGGAGACCTTCACGCCGCTGAGCTGGCACTCCCAGGGTTCCTCCACCAGCCTAGTTCCGCAGAGTCTGCCTAGCATCTCCAGCACCGCTTCGCTGAGGCAGGCTCTCGAGAGAATGAAGGCTATCGTCCCGGTGCCGCACTCGGCTAGCGCTACGGTGGTGATGCGGCTCCCCGAGATAGGCTGGTGCGTCCAGATAAACGCTCAGCGTCAGGGTGGAACTACTAGTCGTACTGGTCACTGAGGGTTTTGCGTCTCCTCCACTCGAAAGGCCGAGACTGGTCGTGGGAGGTAGAGGAGGTCGTACTGCTCCCTTGTGCGCGGACTGCCGGCAATCGAGGACGAGGCCATCTCCTCCACTCCGCTGTTCTCGGACCGCGAGGCTTCGGCGGCTCAGGCAGGGGCTTCCCTACGTTCGCAACCGTTATCTATTATTACGACCTGCCGCTAGAGCTCTCCCGGTGAATGCCCTTGAGCGAGGCGGTCCTCTACGTCCTGGTCCTAACGGCGTGGCTCAGCACATCATCGGCATCTATCTTGGTGCTCCTCTCCGGGACGAGCGCCCTGGTCTGCGCCTTCTGGAGGCTCCTGATCGCGACCGTGCTGACCTCGGCGTACTCCCTCGCCGCTGGAGGTTCCAGGAGCTTCCTCCCGAGGGACCCGGAGAGCGTCGTGCTGTCCCTCCTCTCGGGAGCGTTCCTAGCCGCGCACTTCCTGACGTGGATGGAGTCTCTGTTCTACATACCGGTATCCCTCTCGACAACCATAGTGGTCCTATACCCGCTGGTGGCGATGCTGTACGAAGCGACCCTGAAGCTCTCCAGGCCCAGGCTTCCCGAGCTCATAGGCATACTCGTCGCCTTCTGCGGCACCCTCATCGCTGTCCAGCCCTATCTGGCCGGAAGGGCCCTGTACGGTTCCGTCCTAGCGTTCTGCGGGGCCCTCACCGGGGCGGCCTACTTCACCATAGGCAGACTCCTGAGGAAGAGGGGGATCGGCTTAGCTAGCTACACCACCGCGTGCTACGGCGCCTCGACTGTCTTCGTGCTCGCCTACTCCGTCGCAACGGGGGGACCGATCCTACCGGCAGAGGCGAGCTCCTGGGTCTACCTGGTGCTGCTGGCGGTGGTTCCGATGCTCGGGGGCCACACCGTCATCAACTACCTCGTGAAGTACATGAAGTCCTACGTGGCCACGGCCATAGGCTTCGGAGAGGCTCCGGGCTCCGCGATCCTCGCGTCCCTCGTGCTGTCCCAGGAGGTCAAGCCCAACGTGGTTGTGGGGATGGCGGTAGCCCTAGCGGGAGCCCTCTACGCGATACGCGGGAGCGGAGAGCCGCGGACTCCTCCGCGCGGGTCGCGCTCTGCGCAGATCCCCCATTGCCCAGGCCGATATAAGGGGGCTCCTCTCGATACAGTGGGGACACCTTGAGGGTCACGCTGGTTTCCTGGAGCTCTCCCGAGGGCGCCGACCCCCGGAGGCTCGTGGTGCTGGCAGCGAAGGTCTCGCAGGGCAAGCTGTCCCAGGAGACGCTTCAGCATTACCTGAGGGACTACCCCGAGGAGCACGTGCGCGGGTGGATGCTGGAGTCCGCGAAGTTCCCCTCAGTCCTCGAACACATATCGTTCACCTTCCTGATCGAGGGCATCTCCAGGGTCACATCCCACCAGCTAGTCAGGCACAGGATAGCGTCCTATACTCAAGAGTCCCAGAGGTACGCCGAGGCAGAGAAGGAATACGTAGTCCCAGAGTCCGTAGATTCGAGGGGGTTCGGGGAGAGGTTCAGAAGGGTGATCGAGGAGGCGTTCAGGCTCTACGAAGAGATGGCGAGCGCCGGGGTCCCCCTCGAGGACGCCAGGTACGTGCTGCCGCAGGCGGTCACCACCAGGATACTGATGACGGTGAACCTCAGGGAGCTGTTGCACATAGCCTGCCTCAGGCTCGCGGTCAAGGCTCAGTGGGAGATAAGAGAGCTGGTCGAGCGGATGCTCGAGGAGGCCTCCAGGGCTGTCCCGGAGGTCTACGACCTACTGAAGGCTCTCTGCGCTGAGAAGACCGGAGCCTGAGCCCGTCCCCCGCTTGCAAAGCCCGACGGGTCGCCGAGTTTAATAGTTTAATAGCTCTCTAATTCTCCTGGAGAGGGCTGGGATGAGCGGCGGGAAGTCCCTCGAAGACCTGGGAGTCTCCTCGACTATTCTCGCCAAGATAAAGGAGGCCGGCTTCAAGACCCTGGAGTCTGTAGCGGTAGCAAACGTCACCGAGCTGGCGAGCATCGTCGGGATCCCCCTGCCCACCGCGCACAGGATAGTCACGAAGGCTCGGGAGCTGCTGGGGCTGACCCTGAAGACCGCCCTGGACCTGAAGAAGGAGAAGGGGGCCCTCCCCAAGATACAGACGGGGTCTAGAAGGCTCGACGAGCTGCTGGGCGGGGGCGTCGAGGTGGGGACGGTTACCGAGTTCTTCGGGGAGTACGGTACGGGCAAGACGCAGCTCTGCATGCAGCTCTCGGTGAACGTCCAGCTGCCCAGGGACCGCGGAGGGCTGGAGGCCAGGGCTGTGTACGTGGATGCCGAGGGAACGTTCCGGTGGGAGAGAGTCGAGGCCATGGCGAAAGCCCTGGGGCTGGAGCCCGAGAAGGCGATGGCGAACATCTACTGGATAAGAGCCATATCGAGCGACCACCAGATGGCATTAGTTGAAGAGGTCGCCGAGCTGATACCTAAGGAGGACATAAAGATCCTAGTCGTCGACTCGGTCACCGGACACTTCAGGGCCGAGTACCCGGGCAGGGAGAATCTGGCGGTCAGGCAGCAGAAGCTGAACAGGCACCTGCACCAGCTCTCGAGGATAGCGGACGTCTACGGGATCGCGGTAGTGGTGACCAACCAGGTGATGGCGAGGCCCGACGTGTTCTACGGAGACCCCACGCAGGCCGTCGGCGGGCACGTCCTGGCCCACGCACCGGGAGTGAGGGTGCAGCTGAGGAAGTCGAGGGGCAACAGGAGGATCGCCAGGGTGGTCGACGCACCCCACCTGCCCGAGGGGGAGGCGGTCTTCGCCATCACGGAGGAGGGCATAAGAGATATAGAGGAGTAGGAGCGGGCAGGAGCCGAGTTGTCCAGCGGTGTTCTCGGAGGCCTAACCGTAGCAGCCGTCATCGCTACGCTCGCCTACGCTTCGTACAGGGACGTAGTGAGCAGAGAGGTGCACGAGGTGCTCTGGGCACCGGCCTATGCGCTGGCCGTGCTCAACGCCGTGCTCGGGACGGGGTACTCCGCGGTAGGCATCGCGCTGGCACTGTCGCCCGCAGCGGTCTACGGAGCCCTCTACGCATTCAAGCTCCTCGGCGGGGCGGACCTGCTGGCTATGGCTCTCGTAGCCCTAGCGCATTTGGACGAGCCCCTCGTTCCGCTGACCACGTTCGTCCTATCTTCCCTAGCGCCCCTTCCTCTAGTGCTCGCCAATCTGGTGAGGAACGCCCTGGTCGACAGGGAAGCCATGGAGAGCATCGCGTGCGCCCGGGGGAGCAAGAGGCTACTGTACCTCGTGGGCAGACCTATAACCGTTGCGGAGTTCCTGGAGAAGAGGTTTGCGTTCCTCCACACCTACCCGTCTAAGGAAGGCCTCGTGTGCACCAGCGAGGTCGATGTCGATGTGGACTTCGAGAAGCAGCGGACAGACCTAGCCGAGGCCGTAAGGGAGGGTCTGGTGGACTCCGGGGACTACGTGATCTACTCTCCAGCGATCCCACACATAGCGTTAATAGCTCTCTCCTACTCCATCGCCGCGATCGCTATCCACTACTTGAGGGCGCTGGCACCACTCCCCTAACCGCGCAGACAGAGCTCCCGGCTTGCTCGCGGTCTGTCCCTTGCTAAGCATTATAGACGCTGCCGAGCCAGGTCGGTGGGTAGCTCGAGTGCGGGTGCTCTGGGCTCCCTGGAGGATGAGCTATGTGAGGAGAGCGTCCGAGATGGCCGAGTGCGTGTTCTGCAGGGCTTCTCTGTCGGACGACGAGGAGCGGGACCTAGTCCTGCGGCGGACTCAGTACAGCGTAGCGTTGCTGAACGCTTACCCCTACAACACGGCCCACGTCATGGTGGCCCCGAGGAGGCACATCGCTAGGCCGGAACTCCTCTGCGACCACGAGATGCTGGACATCTTTAGCCTGGCTAAAGAGATCGTCAGGGCCATAGACGAGGAGTACAGGCCGGACGGCTACAACGTAGGCTTGAACATCGGGAGGGTGGCCGGAGCCGGCATAGAGTCCCACCTGCACATACACATAGTTCCTAGGTGGCTGGGTGACACGAACTACATGCCGGTGCTAGCGGAAACGAAGGTGATGCCGGAAGACCTCAGGACTACCCTGTCCAGGTTGAGGTCTCGCCTCGTGTCCGGAGGGGAGCGCTGAGCGGCGGGGAGGACGTCGAGCCACCGGCGACCCCGAGGCATTTATAGGCAGAGCAGCGTTGGATGATGGAGGTGGAGGCGGTAGCTGTCAGGCTCTCCCTCTTCGTGCTAAACCCGAGGCTCTTCCTCGAGCTCAAGTCTCTACTAAGAGAGCACGGCATCGAGTTCAGAGTCCCCGCGGGGCTGGACGATCTATGCCCCAACGGAGAGCTCCTCCTCGTAGACCGCGAGGCTCTAGAGTACATTAGGGCGAGCGGCGCATCCGCGGACGCGTGTCCCGGAGTAGTCGCGGTGAGCAGCCCCGGAGACGCCTACGGCGCAGTACTGGCTAGGGTCCTCGGTGACCGCAGTCCGATCTCTATAGGGATAGACCTCGGAAAGAGGATAGCGTACGCGGTTCTGGTCGGAGGGAGGCTCTTGACCTGCGGCTACACTGACCGAGCTACGGAGATAAGGAGTATCTTGGAGAGGTTCAGCAGCATGGGGCCCAGGGTAATACTGCTTGGCATCGGGGCCCAGTATCTAAAGGAGCTGCCCAACGATGTGCTAAGCTTGATAGAGGACGAGAGGGTGACGGCGGCTTACATGATCGAGGAGGATGAGGTGAGTGGAGCCGTCCGGGAGCTCGTGGGAGAGAGCATCGGCAGGCTCCCCGAAGACGTTAGAGCCTCGATCGGGATAGCCATCAAGGCGTACGAAAAATACGCGCTGGTTCGGGGCCCGCGCTGAGAGTGCCGGGCTGGTCGGGAGGCCCCGAGGACCGACCTACCACGGCTTGAGGAAGAAGATGTTCTTCAGGACCCTCTTGAGCTTTTCAGACAGCTTCTTTTCCTTCCTCTCCCGTTGCCTCAGCTCCTCCAGGACCTCCTCACCGTAGAGAGCCACGGCGAGCATCCTGCTCTGCTGGGCGCTTAGGTCTTCAGGCTCTATCCTCTCCGCTATCAGAAGGAGCCTGTCGAGCTCCTCCTCAGTCGCGCAGTCCAGGGGAGTGCCCCTTCTCCGCTGGTGCTCCCAGCGCTGGTAGAGCTGTGTCAGTATTGCCATGGCCTCCTCGTTCGAGTAGAAGGCCGCTTTCCTCAAGGGCTCTGCGCTCAGGTCTACGAGCTCCATCAGCCTCCTCTTCTTGGACTCCAGGCTACCCGAGCTCCTGTCCGTGCTCACCGCCCCACACTTATTAGCCTCTTAACGTTATAAGTTCCTCGGAACGTCTTGAGCGTAGAGTCGAGGATACTTAGGCACCTGAAGGAGAATCCAGGGGCCACTCCCAGGCTAATAGCTGATGCCTTGGGCCTTCCTCTAAACCAGGTGAGGATAGCCCTCAATAGACTGAGGGACGCGGGCTACGTGGTCAGGGTTCCCGGCGAAGGTTACTATGCCAGAGTTCCCGCCGAGCCCGCGGACCTCGGGGAAGCCGATACGGGTCCCGGCGCGGGGCTTTCGGGAGGGGGAGTGAGCGGTGCCGCGCTCAGGTTCGAGAAGCTTAGTGAGGTTGTTGAGCAGCTGGTCGAGAGGGTGGGGAAGCTAGAGAAGGAGGTGAAGGAGATCAGGGTGACCCTGGACGCGCTGGTGAGGTCTTCCCAAGAGCCCAGGTCGAGAGCGCAGGCGGGGCAGGGATCCCGCGAGGACCCGGTCCTCCGGGAGCTAAAGGCGAGGAAGGTTATGAAGGTCGGTGAGCTCGCCTCCACAGCCGCGAGACCCCTAGAGGAGTACGTCAGGACGGGTTCGGTGGTCGTGATCTCGGACGTAGCGGTCGATGCGGATTTCTACAACAGCTTCTTGAACAGGTTCCCCATAAAGAAGCTGGACGCCGTCAAGCTGAGCAGCGAGGAGAGGGAGCTCATGAACGCCATGATTAGAGAGGGAGTGGTTTACCTCTACGGCGGGAGGGAGTACAGACTAACCTCCAGGACTTGAGAACCTAGCTCTACGTCGATGGACTACCGCCTGCTGGGTTCTGGGCCACGCGGGCTCTAAGACTGCGCGGCCCTCGGGCTTACCGGCCTCGAGCTCCTTCCGAATCCGCGGGAGCTCCCATCGGTCTCCTTCCTCGTCAGGGTATAACGGCAGCTCCTAGACGGCTAACTCGTACACTCCCTACTGCATAGGAGGGACAGCCGGCGTGTCCGGAGTGTGGTGAAGAGAATAGCACCGAATGGGTATGCGGAGGGGGCCCGGGACGTGAAGGACCTCCGCCGTCCCCGAAGGCCTCCGAGGTCTCTCGGACCGAGGCGGAATGCGTAGCTGTTGATGACGGATCCCCTTTCCGGCCGGCGAGATCCTAGGGAGCTTAGAACGCCTTTCCTCACTACATCTTATAGGCTTGAGCCGCTACGGCGGTCTGGAGGGCGTCGGTGCTGGCCGCGATCGCAGCGTCCACTCTCGACCGCGTAGGCGAGAGAGCCCGCCTAGGGGGGCCCGCCTACTTCATCGGTACGGCGGCCGCATACCTCGGGCTACGTCTCCTCCTGGTGACGACCGCGTCTACGGTATCGAGGTTCCTGAAAAAGCTGGGACCCCTCCTGGACGTCGTGGAGGTCGGTGTTGGGGAGACGGTGTTCGAGATAACTGTACGCGACGGCGGTAGGGACTTGCGAGTTCTCGAGAGGTCGCGACTGGACGTGGAGGGCGTCCTGGAGGTCTTGGAGGAGTGCGAGTCCGTCCTCGTCTCGACCACATTCGGTGAGCTGGATCTCAAAGACCTGGCCTCGGTAACCGGGGGTCGTAACGCGGTGGTCGATGTGCAGGGATTCGTGAGGAGGGGAGGCCCGGACGGTAGGGTGGTCCACGAACCGCGCAAGGTCTTCGAGGTGGGGAGGAGCCTCGAGGCGTCCAGGCGGAGTGTCCTGAAGGGGGAGAGGGGAGAGTTCCCGGAGGAGTGCTGGGAGGACCCTCTAGGGTGCTCGGAGCTCCTGGGCTCCGACGTGATCATAACCGACGGCGAGAGGCCGTTCAGGGTGGCGTCCCACCGGGATATGTGTCTCTACGAGCTGGAGCCTCTGCGGGGGATCCACGGGGAGCCCATCGGGTCGGGGGACGTGTTCGCTATTGCTCTCGCCGACCACCTCTTCGTGAGCGGGCTAGGCCTCGTGAGAGCTGCGTCAGCCGCGTCCGTAGCGGCGAGCTTGATGCTGAGGGGCAGGCACCCTTGGTTTACCGTTGGTGAGCTCGACGTCCTGACCAGCAAGGTGAGAGCCCGCCTGAGGGCCTGCCGATAGACGCGCTCCCGGCCTCTCGGTGAGCACCGGGAGTATCGGTACTTATAAAAGCTGGACCACACACTTACTTGAGGAACCGTGCCCGTTCATCGAATTACAACGTTTAGGTTACGCTACGACCTAGACAAGTTCTACGAATTAGTCTCGAGACCTAGGGACTTCTTCTCGCTGCTACCTGTTCCGCTGGAGTTCAAAGCGTTCAGAGGGAGCGACGCTATCGTTTACCTGAACGCTTTTGGGTTCAAGGGCGATGCCGTCTTCAGCTTCGCGGTCGCGAGGAGGGAGAACAGGGTAACGTTGGAGAGCAGCATGATCGGGGAGCTTATACTAGGTTTCTTCAGACCCCCCCGTATGGATCTGAGCTTCAGGGTAGACGCTACGAGGATCGAGGGAGGCATCGAGGTGACGTTCGAGGTCTACGTCAAGACCAGCTACTTCAGGGAGAGAGCGATAAGTAGGGAGACGGAAGAGCTGGTGAGGAAGATCCCCGAGATCTTCTCCGAAGTGTCGAGGAGGGTCTCTGCCGAACCTGGGGTCGGGTTGCCGCGCGAGGCTGTGAGACCTCCCGAGCCCGCGGCAGTGCCAGCCGCACCGCCAGCTCCGCCGGCCGAGGCCGCAGTGCGGGCGACGGCTGAAGCGGAGGTAAAGAAGAGGGAGGAGCTCGTGACACCGCCTGTCGCGCCGGCCCCCGGGGAGAAGGAGGCTGTGGAGGTGGGCCTCTCGGATCGGTTCTCGGCTCTACTCGAAGACCCGCTGACGCTCTACAGGCTGACCGCGTCGGGGAAGCCGGTGAGCACTCACAGGGCTAAATACTCCCCTCAGCTGCTCGAAACTCTGTCTCGCATCAGCTCCGAGAACCGAGCTCCCGTTTACGCTATCCTAAGAGGAGAGAAATCGACAGCGAGACTCCTGCTTGACGGCAGCAAGATAGTTGGAGTCCTCCTGGAGAGCGAGGGCCGGACGCTCAAGGGCAAGGAAGCGGTAGAGGTTCTAAGGGCATCCGGGGAAGAGTACCTCTGCGCCGTCTTCACGGTGGACAGAGAGCTTTTGGGGTCATCTAAGTAGCTGGTGGCCTGGTGGAGAAGTCGGCTCCCGGCAGCTGCTCGCGGAGGCACTTTTGTGGTACATTTAAAGCCGAACCCCAGCCCCCTCGGGGGGAGAGTTGATGGTGGAACACGCCGTGCTCGTTATAGACATGCTGCACGACTTCGTCTTCGGGAGGCTCAAGTGCGACCCCTGCGCGGAGATCGTGGACAATATCCGGAGAATCGTCGACGCTGCCAGAGCCGCTGACATCCCGGTCGTCTACGTCAACGACTCGCACCTGCCCACCGACCCCGAGATAAGGATCTGGGGAGAACACGCGATGAGGGGAGACGAGGGCTCTAGGGTGATCGAGGAGCTCAAGCCCGCGGACCGCGACCACGTCCTCGAGAAGAGGACGTACTCCGCGTTCTTCGAGACGGGCCTCGACCCGCTGCTCAGAAGCCTCGGGGTCAGGACCGTGGTACTCACGGGGATACACACGCACATATGCGTAAAGCACACGGCCGCCGACGCGTTCTTCAGGGGCTACAGAGTCGTGGTCGTGAAGGACGCCACCGCCACCTTCAACCCCAGGGACCACGAGGATGCCCTAAGCTACATGAGGACTATGTACGGTGCCGAGCTGGTGACCTCGGAGGAGCTCGCGCGCCTCTGGACATCCGGGAGCTGGGGGAAGACACTTCCGAGTCGAACAGACAGCTAGCTCCGCGAGCGCTTTTCGGAGATCCTCCTGGCCACCTCCTCGTAGAGCCTTAGGAGGAGCTTTCTCCTGTCCTCCATGAGCACTATGTCGCTATAGCCGTGCGCGACTATCGCGTGAGCGAACGGAGACGGGGGACCATCGACCCTGAGCACACTCAGGGATATCTCACCCCTCCTAATCGACTCGACGACTCTCTCGGCGTTCTCGACGTCCATCACGTCCTCCATCACCTCCCTATAGGCCTCCTCGAGTATCGGAAAGCCCGGAACCGACTCCACGAGCTTCATCAGGGTCTCGGCCGTCACCTGCCTCCTGCCGATGTTCGTCTCCTCGCCTCTGTAGTTCCTGAGGAGAGCCAGCCCCCTCTCCGCGCAGTGCCTGAACCTCCTCTTCAATATCTCCGATCTCCTCAGAGCTTTCCTGAGCACCTCCCTGAGCTGGCGGGCCTTCAGCTCCTCCAGAATGGCGTGGACTATCTGCTCGCTGAAGAGAGGCTTGCTGGACGCCACCGTCAGCATGAAGCCGTTGTCCGTTACCGTGACCCTGACGTTGGTGTCGAGGGCGTCGCTCGCGATGAGGGCCAGGGCCCTCGCGAGAGCGTCGTTGACCCTCCTCCCGAGTAGAGTGTGGAATACCAGGTTGTCGGCTCCCGCGCTCTCGTCGTACCACATCTCCACGAGCACCGTCCTGTCGTCCGGCACCACCCCGGCGTAGCTCTTCTGCTCGTAGACGTAGTCGACGACGTACTTCGCCAGGCGCTTCTCTACCCCGTAGGTCGCCGAGACCTCCCTAACGGCCCTCCTCACACCGAGCTCGTCTATCAGCCGGGAGACGTAGCCCCGGAACCTGGCCACCTCCAGGGCCGAGTCGAAAGCGAGGGGGAGCACCTCGGAGAACCAGCTCGGGACGGTTGGCCTCTGGTGCTCGACCCTCCTCACGATCACCCTCATGGCGCTGGACTTCACGAACTGGAACGTCCTCCCGCCGAGCACGAAGACGTCTCCCGGCTCCAGGTACTCGACGAACCCCTCCTCGAGGTCGCCCACGTAGCGCCCGTCCTCGGTGAACACTCTGACCTTGGCCTCGTCGGGTATGGCACCGGAGTTCAGGTAGTAGATCATCCGCGCGCCCCGCTTCCTCCCGAAGACCCCCTCGTCCTCGTAGTACCTTATCTTGGAGTACGTCCTGGCCGCGGAGAGGACGTCCTCGTGCTTCCCCGCGAGGTACTCCACCACCCGGAGGAACTCCTCCCAGGATAGGTCGTGGTAGTTGTAGGACCTCCTGACGAGCTCGTAGGCCTCCTTCAGCTTCCACCTCCTCTCGAGGGACATCCCGACTATGTGCTGGGCGAGGATATCGAGGGGCTTCCTCGGTATCCTCACCCTATCGAGCCTCCTCTCCCTGGCGAGCTTGGCCAGCACGATCACCTCGACGAGGTCGTCTCTGTCCACGGCGAGGAGGTAGCCCTTGCTGACGTCGCCGACGCCGTGACCGGACCTCCCGACCCTCTGTATGAGCCGCGTAGCGCTCTTGGGGGAGCTCAGCAGGACGACGGCGTCTATGTGGCCCACGTCTATCCCCAGCTCCAGAGAGGTCGAGCTCACTATCGCCCTGAGCTCACCGTTCTTCAGTCTGTCCTCCACGTCGAGCCTCAGGTCCCTGCTCAGGGAGCCGTGGTGGGCCTCTATCTCGTCCGCGTCCAGCACGCCCTCCTTCTCGAAAATCTTCCTCAGTCTGAAGACCACTCGCTCGGTCGAGCTCCTGGTGTTCACGAAGACCAGGACTGTCCTGTGCTTGAGGACTATCTCCCTGAGCTCCCGGTAGATGGCCTCGCTGACCGCGTCGGCCGGGTCTCTGATTATGTCGACCCTGGGGCAGAGCACCTCCACCTCCATGGGCTTCACGAACCTCGCGTCGACGACCGCGCAGTCTCTCGGCTCGAGGTCGGACCTGTAGCCCACCAGGAACCGCGCGACGGTCTCCACGGGAGCTATGGTGGCGCTCAGACCGATCCTCTGCAGCTCCCCGGGAACCAGCTCCTCGAGCCTCTCGAGGCTCAGCGAGAGGTGCGCGCCCCTCTTACTAGAGGCGAGCTCGTGAACCTCGTCTACCACGACCCACCGCACCCCCGAGAGCTTCTCGCGGAACCTGGGCGCCGCCAGGGCTATCGCGAGGGACTCGGGAGTGGTCACCAGGATGTGCGGAGGCTCCCTCAGCATCCTCTGCTTGTCGCCTGGTGGAGTGTCGCTCGTCCTAACCCTCACCCTCAGCTCGGGGAGCTCCACGCCCAGTCCGGAAGCGGCCTCGCGGATCCCCTCTATCGGCCCCCTCAGGTTCCTGACCATGTCGTTGTTGAGCGCCCTGAGGGGTGAGACGTACACCACGTAGACCTGGTCCCTCAGGTCCCCGAGCTCTCCGAGTCTGTAGAGGTCGTCTATTATGGGCAGGAAGGCGGCGAGGGTCTTGCCCGTCCCCGTGGGACTGGAGACCAGGACGTTGTAGCCCTGCTTTATGTAGGGTATGGCCATGAGCTGGGCCGGCGTGAAGGTCGAGTACGACTTCCTGAACCAGGCTACCGTGTACTCCCGGAGAAGCCTCACCACCTCAGCCTCGCTAGGCACCTCGGTTATCACTTTGGCTACGGCGCGCCTCCCGGGAGCTAGCTGGAAAACTGGGGAAATATTAAGCGAGTGGGGTCACCCCACCGCCGAGCAGCACCGCAGGCGTTCGACGAGCGGCTCGCCCGCGGGAGAACGCCCCGGGCCGGATACCGCGAGGATCGAGGACTATATTTTCTTCGAAGAGGTCTCCCTCCTCCTCTCAAGGAGGTCCTCGAGCTCTCTGGCGAGCTTCAGCGACTCGCTGGCGACCTCCTTGGAGCCCCTGTCGAGAAGCATTCTGTAGAACCTGGCGGCGCACCTACTGCTGTGGAAGGCTATGCTCCTGTCCCCGATCCTAACGACTATGCCCTGTCCCTCCGGGAACACACGACCGCACACGACGCACGTGTGCCTGTGGACCCGCACGATCTCCGCCCGAAACTCTAACTGGAGCGGGCTCCTTATCTATTCCGAGGAGGGCGCCGAAAGCCGGTGCCGCGCCCCCTCTCTTTAGTGTCCGAGGGGGAAACACCGTGCTTGGAGAACGAGCCTAGAGGAGCCTGCCTTGCTCACGAGGTGGGCTTTCGCGCTACTATGGACGCGGACACTAGACCCGAGGACGTCCGGAGAGCTAGGAGCTTAGACTTGTATATCTCGGCCTTCCTGACCGGGTAGACCTTCTTGGCGCGCGACATTAGCTCTGTGGCTAGGTCTCCGAAGACCATGGCCTTGACGAAGTCGTCGAAAGTGCTCTTCTGGGCCCACTCGCTCAGCGTCTGGAGTATGATCTTCCTGATGGCCCTCCTCTGGCTGGCGTTGCAGTTGTACGTCGTCAGAACGAGCCCCGTGACCCTCAGCACGTATCCGTCGCTCGTCGTGACGTCCACTATGCCGGCAATCTTGGAGGACCTCCTCCTTATTATCGACTTAACGTAGTCTCTGGAGAGCTCGTGACCCTTGAACCTCGTGTACGCGTTCTCGTCGTCGTGTCTGTAGACCTGGAGGTGGAGGTGCACGTAGTGTTTGGTGAAATCTCCGGTGAGGTCGAAGAGCGTGGTCTCCACGACCCTCCCCAGGAGCTTCCAGCCCTCGTCAGCGGGGATGCTCCCCATGGGCACGCTCCCGAAGATCTCGGGAGCTAGGACGGTGTACCACTTCTTCGCTTTCTTGACCCTCGTGGCTGTCGACACTCTTCACTCCTTAGCGCTGGTAGCGGGCAAGGAGTTAAAAGCTTTTAGCTCGGCCCCGGAGCCGGACTGCCGCCGCTCCTCCCGCTCCGCAGAGCCCACCAGCTTCCGGACGAGCTCTGCCAAGAGGATTACCTCGTTTAGGATGGAGCCCAGGGTCAGGATGCCGTCGGCCGAGCACCCCGCCGAAGACACCTCGTAGACGTAGCACCCGCTCTCGGAGTAGCTCCTCAGCGAGAAGCCCCTCGGAGGGACGTCGTCCGGACTGAGGGACTCGACCAGGGTTCTCGAGAGGGGGTTCCCGTAGCATAGCCTCAGCCTGGCCCTCAGCTCCAAGATCCCAGGCTTGCCCACTCTCCGACCTCGACACGCTTGGTCACCGCACCCTATAAGGTGAGAGCCCCCGAGAACCGGGCTCCGCGACCCGGCCACCGGCTCCCCCAGAGATAGCGTCGCTACTCCGGCCTCACCCTCCTCGCTATCCTACTTCTAACTATGCCCTCCGAGGGATCTACGTAGAGCTGCCAGTACTCTATCAGGTCTCTGCCTATGTAGGCCTCGAACAGTCCCCCGCCGCTGACGGCCCTGGCTACGTGTATCACCGTCGGAACCGGGATCTCGTACCCGCCGAACACCACCCTGTCGACTACGCAGACGGAGAAGAGGGAGTACCTCCCCGCACCGGGCACCTCGACCTCGAGCCTCTCCGGCAGGTCTACCTCCTCGTAGCACCTGAGGTCGTTCGCTACGGACGCGTCTATGAACGACACCTTGACGTCCCTAGACACGGAGGCCCTCGCGTAGCTGAACCTGTTCCTCCTGAAGAGCCCCAGCAGGAGCGTTGCCTCCGGCCTACCCATACCGCTCGGGACTGTCTCACCCTTGCGCGATTTAAGCGCGAGACCGGGGCAGCGCGGAGCCTCAGAGAGCCATCATGCTGTGCATGAACCTGTAGAGCAGCTCCGGGTGCTCCAGGGACAGCCGGGACGTAAGCCTGCTCAAAGCTCCAGGCCTCTCGGCGGAGCCCGGGCACTTCAGGTCCCCGAGCATCCCAGAGACGAGGGCGTAGGCCAGGACGTCCACTCTAGGGACTGAGTACAGCGGGACCAGGAGCTCGAGCTCACCGCACCTGGCGTAGACCCTGGGCTTCGCGAGCTCACCCCCTCGGACCAGCTCCTTCAGAAAGGCGGTGAGCAGGTCGTCTAGAGTTCCCGGGAGGGCTACGACGTCGACCCTCACGCCCGGATCGCAGCACGCCCTCCCGCGCAGCACGAGCTCTTCGACTGGACTCCCGCGCAGCACCGCGAAGACGACGTCCCGGCAGCATCTCCTCACCTCGTAGGCGCACTCCGGCTCCTCGTCGCTGGAGACTATCCCGATCACCGTGCCCCCATATCCTTGCTCTATCTCGTCGAGCAGCTGCGCCAGCACCAGGCTCTCGACAATCCGTGCGGGGTCCACGAGAACAGCCACCTTGAGTCCGACGCCTCTTCTGCTGAGCAGAGAGAAGGAGCTCTTGACCTTCCTAGCGAGGTCTCTTCGCAGGCAGACCGCGCAGAGCCTCTCGCCTGAGTGCCTCCTGAAGTAGCTGGCCGGACGCCTCCCGCAGCTGGAGCACCTCGCGACCTCCTCCGCGTCCAACACCCTCGAAGAGCACCGCAGCGACTCCGACACGGAGGAGCGTTTACCGAAGGCTATTAAACGGCCGCGCAGCAGCCCCTCTCTCGGTCTGCGAACTCGGGAGACTCCCTGGAGGTCGTCGCCGATCGTTGGGAAAGCTTAAATGGCCGGAGCCTCCACGAAGTCTCTGCAGTGGGGGTCTCCATGGTAGAGGTGCTGGCGATAAACGCGTCGCCGAGGAAGTACGGGAACAGCTACAAGCTACTCAGGGTAGCCGTCGAGGCCACCAGGTACGCCGGGGCGGAGGCCAAGGTCCTCCACCTCTACGACTACCGTATAGGGCCGTGCCTGGGTTGCGTGAGCGACTCGCAGCTAGACTGCAGGTATCCGTGCCCCATAGACTTGGACGACGCGAACGGGGTGCTGAAGTCCATAGTGGAGTCTGACGCGCTGATAATCTCCACGCCCGTCTACTGGTACGGTCCCAGCGGGCATCTGAAGAACCTCATAGACAGGATGACCTCCCTCGAGAACATGATCTTCGTCTCTGGGAGGTCACTGATGGAGGGCAAGGTCGTGGGGCTAATCGCCGTGGGAGCCGAGAGCGGCAACGTCTTTGCGGTGGCCCAGCTCATGACCACGCTGAACTCTATGGGCGCAGCAATGCCTCCCTGGGCCTTCGCCTACTACGTTGGGCAGGGCGACGCCCTAGAGAGCAGGGAGTCCGTCCTGGACGCCGCCAACGTGGGCTACCTCGTGTCCAGAGCGGCTCAGGGCTGCCATCCAAAGATGCTGAGGTACAACCCCTCTCTGCTAGACGAGCTAGGGGGTAAGAAGCTGCTCGAGAGGATAGCGGCGGAGACCCGCGAGCTCTACCGCGCAGAACACTCCAAGAGAGTCGAATTGATCGGTAGCAGAGGGCGTGGAAGTGTCGAGGAGGTCGTCTAGAAGCAGAGGCAGGGCTGGGAATTCGGGGACAGTGCCCCGCTCTCCGGGACAGCAACCGATACCTCCCTCCGATGACCCCGCATCGGCCGATCCGACCTCCGCGCAGACCTGAGGAATTCCGCAGTCGACGGAGCCTCGCCAGGCGGGTCAGACAAATGCCTTCACATCACTCCTCAGTGCCGGAGGAAGTCATCACTTGAGGGGTCGCAGCGTGGGTTGGACATCACTGGTCAGCGCTTAAAGACCCCTCTCATCCCCCGACACTATAGTCTGTGGAGGCTTTTAACCTCTAACCTACCCTCGCTCGAGACGTTCCAGTCTTGGGCTCCGCGCAGCAGGCCCGGCCTCCGCGAGGGCTTCCTCCCTAAAGCCTATTACTCGGTCTTCGTGCTAAGCTGGGGTGCTCCGCCAGAGTGCCGCAGGACGTCGAGGTAAGCGTAATAGTCCCCACCTACAACGAGAGGGAGAACGTGAAGAGACTCATAAGGGCGCTCCACGAGACCATGACCGAAAGGGGGATTCCCTACGAGATCGTGGTCGTGGACGATAGCTCACCCGACGGGACGGCTGAGGCCGTGAGGTCTCTCTCGCAGATCTACAACGTCAGGCTGATAGTTAGACCCGGAAAGCTGGGGCTCGCATCGGCGATCCTCGACGGCATGAGAGCTGCCAGGGGTTCCGTCCTGGCCGTGATGGACGCAGACCTGCAGCACCCTCCCGAGGTGCTGCCGGAGATGCTGAGGAGGATCGAGGAGGGGTGCGACATAGTCGTAGGTTCCAGGTACGTCGCGGGGGGCTCCGTCCGCGGCTGGTCTCTGGCCAGGAGGATAGTATCGAGGGGTGCGGACGCTATAGCCAAGCTCCTGCTGCCGAGGACGAGGGGGATCAAAGACACCATGTCCGGTTACTTTGTGTTTAAGAGGAGCGTCGTGGAGGGAGTGCCCCTCAACCCGAGGGGGTTCAAGCTGCTGCTCGAGATCCTGGTCAAGGGACGCTTTAGCAGGGTCTGCGAGCACCCGATCGAGTTCAGGACCAGGACGTGGGGCGAGTCGAAGCTGGGGGCGAGCGAGGTCTTCAACTACGTGCTGCACGTGCTGGACCTGACCCACGTAGCGGTGAGGTTCACCATAGTGGGAAGCCTTGGAGCTCTGGTGAACCTGGCGACGATCTTCGTCCTCCGCCACTTCTTGGGGGTGGAGCACTGGGTCAGTGTGCTGGTGGCGTTCGAGAGCTCGACGCTCTTCAACTTCCTCCTGCACGAGCTGTGGACTTTCAAGTCCGCGCTCCGCGAGGGGGTGCTCGGGAGGCTCGCGGGCTTTCACGGTGGGGCCGCCGTCCACCTAGTATCGCAACTCGCGGTATCGAACCTGCTCTACTACGGCTACGGAGCGGGGAGTGTCACGTCCCAGCTGTTCGGCATACTGACCGGGTTCGTCCTAAACTACGTGCTGAGCAGATGGGTGATCTGGAGGAGGTGGGTGGAGACTCTGAGAGCTAAGGGGCCTTGCTCACCGGAGGGAGGCTCCGCCGCGTCGCGTGGGGCTCGAGATGGGCGCGGAGAGCGGTAGACCTGTATCGCTGAAGATATTCGTGAGCGGGCTGGTCCAGGGGGTAGGCTTCAGACCCCACGTAGCCGCCCTGGCGAGGTCTCTGGGACTGCGAGGCTACGTCAGGAACGTGGGAGGCTCGGAGGTGGAGATCCTCGTCGAGGGGGACGAGCCCGGAGTCTCGGAGTTTCTCTACAGGCTGCTGAAGGACGTTCCCGAGCCCGCGGAGGTGGAACACGTAGTCGTAGAGGAGGGCCGTCCCGCGGGGTACCGGGAGTTCAGGATCGAGAAGTCCAGTGGAGCGCTCCACCTGCGCTCGATGATCCCTCCCGACTTCAGCATATGCGACGAGTGCCTCCGGGAAGTCCTGGACTCCGGGGACAGGAGGCACTCCTACCCCTTCAACTCGTGCGTGTGGTGCGGACCGAGGTTCTCGATGATGTACGGCGTTCCCTACGACAGGGAGAAGACCGCTATGAGGGACTTCCCCCTGTGCCCCGAGTGCCTCGGGGAGTACGGAGACCCCGGTAACAGGAGGAGGTACCACGCGCAGGGGATCTCCTGCCCCGCCTGCGGACCACGCGTGCGCCTGTTCACCGGGGACTGGGAGCCCGTGGAGACCCCGGACCCGATCCTCGAGGCGGCCAAGCTCGTAAACGAGGGGTACATCGTCGCGATCAAGGGCGTGGGCGGGTACCACATCGCCTGCTCGGCTGCGGACGACGGGGTAGTCCTCAGGCTCAGGCAGAGGAAGAGGAGGCCGACGAAGCCTTTCGCCGTGATGGTCCTCGACCTGGAGACGGTGGGCAGGCTGGTGCTGCTCAGCGAGCCCTCCAAGAGGCTGCTGGCGTCTCCCCAGAGACCCATAGTGCTGCTGCCGAAGAGGGAGGACTCCCCGGTGTCCAGATACGTGTCCCCGGGCATGGCCCACGAGGGCGTCTTCCTCCCCTACACAGCCCTCCACTACCTCTTCCTGAGGGAGGTCAGGGGCGGGTTCTCGGTGATGACCAGCGGCAACGTGACCGACGAGCCCATGTGCTACGACGAGGAGTGCGCGAGGAGCAGGCTGAGCAAGCTGGTGGACTTCGTCCTGACTCACAACAGGGTCATAGTAAACAGGGTGGACGACAGCGTCGTGAGGTTCACCGACGGCAGCCCTGTGCTGCTCAGGAGGGCCAGGGGCTACGCTCCGCGCTGGATCAGGATCCCGTCCAGGCTAGAGTCCGAGGTCGTGGCGATGGGGGCCGACATAATCAGCGCCCCGGCGGTGGCCTTCGAGGACAAGGTGGTGCTGACCCAGTACGTCGGGGAGCTGGGCAACGGAGACACCATCCGCGAGCTCGTCAGGTACCTGGAGCTCTTCCTCAAGACCTACAGAGTAGACCCCGCGAGCTCCACGTACGTGGTCGACAAGCACCCGAGGTACGTGTCGCGCGCCGTGGGGATCGAGATGGCCAGGGGCTCGGGCAGGGTCGCGGAAGTCCAGCACCACGTAGCGCACATCCTGAGCACCATGGCCGATGCCGGGATGCTCGGAGAGTCCTACGTCGGGGTCGCCGCGGACGGTGTGGGCTACGGAGACGACGGTGCCGTGTGGGGCTGTGAGGTGATGAGCGTCTCGAGGAGCGGGTACAGGAGGCTCGGGAGACTGTCCTACGTGAAGCTGAGCGGGAGCGACCGAGACGTGGAGTACCCGGCGCGGGTGCTGGCCTCCTACCTGTCCAGCTTCCTGAGCTACGAGGAGCTCGTGGAGCTCTACGAGAGGCACGGTCTCCTCGGGGCGCTCCCGGGAGGCAAGCTGGAGCTGGAGGTCTTCCTGAGCAGCCTGAGGAGGCGCTGGGTGTACTCGTCCAGCCTCGGGAGGCTCCTGGACGCGGTAGCGGTCCTGCTGGGTGTGGCGACCAGGCGGGAGTACGAGGGGGCTCCGGCGATCAGGCTCGAGGAGGCCTCGTTCGGCGGCTCACCGCTCCTGCCCGCCGAGGTGGCCGAAGAGATGCTGCGCGTGGGGGAGCTCGCCGAGATAGACCCCACCCCGCTGCTGGAGAAAGTCCTCGAGCTCAGGGAGGAGGGCAAGCCGCTCAGGGACGTGGCCTACACGTTCCAGTACCTCGTGGGGAGGGCCGTGGGGAAGGCCGTCCTAGCTGTCGCTAGGGGGAGGAGAGTGAGCAGGCTGGTCCCGGCTGGGGGCGGGGCCGTCGTCAACTCCGTCATCGTCAGGGGGATTAGAGACGAACTCAAGAGAGAGGACTTCGCCCTCGTGCTGCCGAGCCGGGTGCCTCCGAACGACGGAGGCATAGCTCTGGGACAGGTCTATTCGCTTATGTACATGGGGTATGACCCATCACCGCTCTTCAGGTAAGCGGGCTCCTCTCTAGGCGAGCGTGCGGCACTTCTCCAAGTGACTGGCCGTACACGGGGAAGCCTGTGCTCAGCCACGATGAAGGTCGGAGAGCCCCCGACCAGCGCGGCTACCGGGCTCGCACGGGCTCTATTTCCCGCAGACCAGACTACCAGGGCAGAGCGGGAAGTGATGGTCTTAAGCAGCGCGGAGGAGCTCGCGAAGCTCCTGAAGGAAATAGTAGTCCCCGGGGAAACCGTGGTGGTCGGAGTCGGGAGCGAGCTGAGATGCGACGACGGATTCGGGGTTTACCTGGCGAGGTCCCTCGGCAGTCTCCTGGCTAGGTACTCGACGAGGGAGTGCCTGGTGGTCGTCGAAGCCGGTACAGCGCTAGAGTCCTACCTAGACGTGCTTAACTCGAAGAGGATCTCCATACTGCTGGACGCGGTCGAGGCCCCGCTCCCGCCCTCGGACATCGCCGTGCTTTACAGGGGCGAGATACCGGCGTACCGCGAGGTCCTGACTACGCACACAATAGGCATCGACGCTCTGCTGAACTTCATCGAGTCCGACGTCTACGTGGTCGGCACCAGGCCCATGCGTCTCGACGTAGGGCTGGGGGTCTCGGAGCCCGTAGCGCGCGCCATCCGGAAAGTGCTGAGAGCGTTCCTCGAAGTCTTGGATAGCCACGGCTGTATGGAGGCACCGCTGAGTCGGGTTTGGAGAGTATAAGAGATAAGTGTTGACACCATCCCGTAACGCTTAAATATCTTGCGGCACCTTCGCCGTGGTGTCACATGGAGGCGAAGGTCATAAGGTACTCCCCCTGGGTGATGCACTTCAACGCGGGGGCGTGTAACGGCTGCGATATCGAGGTGCTCGCCGCACTCACCCCTTTCTTCGACCCCGAACGCCTGGGGGTCAAACTGGCACCGAACCCCAGGCACGCGGACATCATAGTCGTAACGGGCGCCCTGAACAAGAAGGCCGCCGAGAGGCTCAGGAGGCTGTACGACCAGACCCCGTCCCCCAAGTTCGTCATAGCATGCGGGGCCTGTGCCATCTCCGGAGGGGTCTTCACGGACTCCTACCCGCTGATCTCGAGAGCCGACAAGGCCGTCCCGGTCGACGTCTACGTCCCGGGATGCCCGCCGAGGCCCGAGGCCGTGCTCTACGGAATCAAGAGGCTCCTAGACAAGCTGGGTGGGTAGATTGAGCCTCGCCATAGGCGGATACGACTTCAGCGAGACCGCTCCCAGGAGGTACGTGACCACCGTCGAAGCCTCGGAGCTGAGGAGGGTGGTCGAGGCCATAGCGGGCGAGGAGGTCTACATATCCACCGTATCGGCCATCGACATGCCCAAGGAGGGTAAGATAGAGCTGAACTACGTCTTCTGGAGCGTCAAGCGCAGGGCCGCCTTAATAGTGAAGGTGCTTGTCGATAGAGCGAACCCCGTCGTCCCGAGTATATCCGATATCGTTCCCGGAGCCCTCAAGGGCGAGATGGAGGCCTACGACCTGTTGGGAGTCGTCTTCGAGGGCAACGACCGCCTCAGGAGAGGGTTCCTGGTACCAGAGGACGTGGCGGCTAGGGGGATCTATCCCCTCAGGAAGGACTCGAGTGTGTGAGCCGTGGCTCTCGTGGAGATACCGATAGGGCCCCAGCACCCCGCGCTCCACGAGCCCATAATGCTGAAGGTGAGAACGGACGGAGAGGACGTGGTCGAGGTCACTGTCAACACGGGCTACAACCACAGAGGGATCGAGAAGATCCTCGAGAAGAACAGCTGGGTGAGGGGCATGTATATCGCCGGCAGGGTCTGCGGCATATGCAACGCCGTGCACGTGCAGACGTACGTGCAGGGAGTCGAGAAGCTAATGGGGGTAGAGCCTCCTCCGAGGGCCAACTACATAAGGACGATCGTCATGGAGCTCGAGAGGATACACTCCCACATACTCATATCGGCCGTCATGGCCGAGATAACGGGCTTCGCCACCCTCTTCATGCTGATGATGCGGGACAGGGAGAGAGTGATGTACCTGAAGGAGCTGGTGACAGGGAACAGAGTGCACGCGGACATCCACACCTTCGGGGGGGTCAAGAGGGATCTGGACGAGGTGAGGAGGAGCAGGATTCTCGACGAGCTGGAGAAGGTGGAGGAGAGGCTCAAGTACTATAAGAGGGTCTTCGAGACTGACTACACTATAGTGAGGAGGCTCTCGGAGGTCGGCAGGATAAGGAAGTCGGAGGCCCTCAGGCTATCCGTGGTGGGCCCGACGCTCCGCGGCTCCGGGGTGAAGTCCGACGTCAGGTTCGAGGACCCCTACGCAGCCTACTCCGAGATCCCGTTCAACCCGGTATACCGCGACGAGGGGGACTCTTGGGCCCGGATGATGGTGCGCCTCGACGAGGCCCTGGAGTCCGTCGGCATAGTCCGCCACGCTCTGGAGAGGCTTCCTCAGGGGCCGGCCGTGCCCAAGGCCGTTCCTAGAGCCGCCAAACCCGGAGAGGTCTTCTCTAGGGTCGAAGCTCCCAGGGGGGAGCTCATCTACCACATAGTGAGCACCGGGGGCACCAACCCCTACAGAGTCAAGATAAGGACGCCGTCGTTCCTCAATATCCTCAACACGGAGTCCACGTACCTGGGCCACAGGCTGGCCGACGTCCCCGTGATATTCGCGTCCTACGACCCCTGCGTCTCCTGTACGGAGCGCGTGCTCGTCGTAGACGAGAGGAGCGGGAGGAGGACCTACATGAGCCTCAGGGAGCTAGCGCGGGTGGGCTCGAAGTGAGCCTGAGCCTGCTCGGGGAAGTGCTGAGGAACATAGTCAGGAGGCCCTCCACGCTCAAGTACCCGAGAGTCCGCGAGCTGACGGTGGCTCCCGGGTCTAGGGGGAGACACTACGCGGACCTAGCGAAGTGCACGGGCTGCACCCTCTGCGCGATAGACTGCCCGGCGAACGCCATAGTCATGGAGAAGCTCCCCCAGCCACTCAAGCACAACCCGAGGGGGGTGTTCCCGGTCGTGGACTACGGAAAGTGCGTCTTCTGCTACCAGTGCGTCTTCGTGTGCCCGGTGAAGGCCTACGTATCTACGGAGGTCTTCGAGATGGCCGACTATAGCACATCGAGCTCGCGAGACTTCAGCCTGGGCACCCTCGAGCCGGGTGGATCGCAGTGAGCCTCGTCGAGCTCCTGATAACCTACGTAGTGCTCCCGGTGATCTCCGTCTCGTACGCCCTCTACCTGCTGGTGGTGTACAGGGGGCCGACCATATCCGACAGGGTGCTCGCAGTCGACGTGTTCTTTTACTCTATCTCCATACTGTTCGGCGCGGTGGGCCTGCTCATAAGGTCTCCCATAATGACGGCCTGCACCGTGGTGCTGGTCCTGTGGGCCTACGCGCTGGACATCTACGTAGCGAAGTACCTGGAGAGGGGTGAGCTGGGTGATTGAGGAGGTAGTCAGGTACGCGGGGCTGGCGATGCTGGTCGCGGGCGGCTTCATCAACCTCGTGGGTGCCGTAGGGCTCATCAGGTTCAGGAACTTCTACCTGAGGCTGCACGCCGCAACCGTGAGCACCATCGGCGGCACGTTCTACCCCCTGCTGGGGCTAGCCCTGATCTCCCTCTCTACTCCCGAGCTGGGAGAGTGGAGGTTCTTCATGGGGGGCTCCCTCCTGACCGCAGCCTTCATACTCCTGATGCTGGCCCCGGCCGGCTCGCACGCTCTCGCTAGGGCGACCCACAGAGCGTCGGTCGCCAGGCCGGAGCCGGTCATCGCGGACCACCTGGAGGAGGATAGGGGTGGTTAGCGTGGACATCACTCTACTCCTGATGGCGTTCTTCAGCTCCATAGGTCTCGTATTCGCGTACCTGGCCGTAGTCGAGAGAGACCTGGTCAAGGCCATCATCTTCTCTGCCGTCCAGAGCTCCGCCTACGCGGCCATGCTGTACCTGCTCAGAGCTCCCGACATAGTGCTGGTCTACCTGCCCGTGGCCGTGGGGTTGTACCCCGCGGCGCTCCTGTTCCTCGTAGGGAAGACCGAGAAGGAGGATGGGGAATGAGGAGGCACATAGTCCTGGTCTCCATAGTCCTGAGCGTCTCCGCGCTGGCATACGCGACGACCTACCTCGGAGCGCTAGGGCCCCTGGGGTTCGACACCAGACTGTTGGCCAAGCTCTTCCTAGTGTACGCCTACAACCCCGGAGCCCCGGAGCTGACGGTCATGTCTCCCGAGGCTGTGACGTCGATCGTGTGGGACTTCAGAGGCGTTGACACCCTCTACGAGACCGTGGTCTTCTACATGGCAATAGTGGCAGCGCTGGCGATCTACAGGGGGATAGGCTACTCCAGCTCGGGAGTGCGGGGAGCGGGGCTGTCCCTCATAGTCAGGGTCGTCACTAAGATCCTCATCCCGATGAACGTGGCCATCGCGGTCTCCATAGCTGCTCACGGTCACCTGACGCCCGGAGGAGGGTTCCAGGCCGGTGCCGCCCTCGCGGTAGTGTCGGTCCTTCTAGCCGTGGTCTTCTCCGCTCTCTCCTTCGGCAAGCTCGGAGTCAGCCTCGCGAGGGCCGTGGCTCTCAGGTCTGCGGGACTGCTGACGATAGCGGCGGTAGTGCTCGCGCCCGTAGCGTTCGGCGTAGCGACGGGGATCCGAGGGTTCCTCATGCAGAACTACGTGAAGCTCGACTCGCCCCTAGCCTTCCCGACCCACGTCTCCGGTCAGCTGATCTCCGGCACGCTGATATGGCTCAACCTGGCCGAGTTCTTCGCGGTAAGCTTCGGCTTCTTCGTGATATTCATGCTGCTCTCCCTGCGGGAGGACGTGGTCAGGGAGCAGCTGGGTGAGGAGCATGAGCACTAGCACCCTCGAGGTCTTCCTGCTCGTCCTGACACTCTACAGCCTGCTAGCGACTGCCGGAGTGTCTATCTACGGCATCGTCGCGAGGCCCAGCATCGCGAAGAAGATAATCTCGCTGACGATCCTCGGGGACGCGCTCAACGTTCTGGCCATATTCATAGGGTTTAGGGTGTACTCGGTGCCCCCGGTGCTGCTAGGGTTCGACGCCGACGTGGACCTGATGGAGTTCGCTCGCACGGCTGTCGACCCGCTCCCCCAGGCCCTCGTCCTCACGGCCATAGTCATAGGGCTCGCCGTCAACCTCTTCCTGGTCTTCCTGGCGCTCCAGGTGTACAGACTCTACGGAACCCTGGACACGAGGAGGACGAGGGAGCTGAGAGGGTGACAGCCGTGCGGAGATACGTCCCTGTAGCCGTCCTGGTCTTCGCGGTCTACATAGTGTTCAGCGGCAGCGTCTCCCCCTACGACTTAGTCATCGGAGCCCTGCTCGCCGTGGGCGTGAGCCTCGCGGCATCGAGGTACCTGGTCAGGGATCCCTCGAAGGCCTGCAGCATCGGGAGGTTCGCGCGCCTCGTCTGGTACGCTCTCTACTACCTAACCGTGGCCGAGTTCAGAGCCCACCGAAAGGTCATCGGGATAATACTCAGCAGAGACATGCCCGTCAGGCCCGCTATAGTGAGGGTCCCCTACAGAGCCAGGGGCGAGTACACCGTAGTGGCTAGCGCCAACTCGATAACCAACACTCCGGGGACAGTGGTCGTCGACATAGACACCGACAAGTCCCTGTTCTACGTCCACTGGATCTACGCCGAGGGTCTGGACCCGGAGACCGCGTACGAGAACATCCTCAAGGACTTTGAGACCAGGTTGTCTAGGGTGTTCGAGTGATGGAGCCCGTGCACTCCGTGGCCACCGCCCCGGCGCTCCTGGTCGCGGTCGCCTTCGCACTGCCCCTGATGCACCTGAAGGTGAAGACAGCGAGGGTCTTCCACGACGCATCGCTAGCCGCTGCTCTAGCAGCTCTCGCTCTAACCCTGCACGCCTACGCGCACGTGCTGAAGCGCGGATCGCCCGTCCTGTACAGAATGGGCGGGTGGCCTCCACCCCTCGGGATAGTCTACGAAGTCGACGCCTTCTCGGCCCTCCTCGCCGCCTACACGGCCCTGATCATAGTCTCGGTGGTAATCTACAGTCGCTGGTACCTGAGGGACGACCCCGGAGTGCCGTACTACTACGCTCTCCTCTTCGGGCTAGAGGCGGGGCTGCTGGGGATATACTACACGGGAGACGTCTTCAACCTCTTCGTGATGATCGAGGTGCTGGGGATAGCGTGCTATGGCCTCGTGGCCTACTACAGGAGCAGCAGAGAGGCCGTCGAGGCCGCGTTCAAGTACGCCTTCTTCGGCGCTCTGGCGGGCCTGGTCTACTTCCTAGCGGCCGTGCTCACGTACTCCGGCTTCGGCAGCCTCACGATGGGCTTCGTCGCGGCGACCTCGAGGCCCCAGTTCAGGTACCCCTACGCCGAGATTTTCGCCTGGGGAAACGTCGTGGGGGCCGTGGTGCTCGTCCTGGCCCTAGCGCACTGGACCTTCACGTTCAAGGCCGGAGTGTTCCCCAACCACTTCTGGCTCCCGGACGCACACCCGGCCGCCCCGACGCCCATCTCGGCCGTCCTCTCGGGCCTGGTGGTCAACGCCGGTGCCTACGCCTCGATGAGGTTCCTCTACACCGTCTTCGGGGTCTACGATCCCCTCAGCATCTTCCACGAGCTGTCCCCGTACTTCACGACCGTTCTCTCGGCCGTGGGAGCTATCTCCGCGATCTTCGCGTCCCTCATGATGCTGATACAGAAAGACGCGAAGAGGCTCATAGCGTACAGCACGATAATGCACCTGGGGCTGATCTTCACCGGCTTCTCGCTGGGCACCGAGCTCGGGGTCAGGGCGGCTACGTACCACATACTCACCCACGCCGCGGGCAAGGCCCTCCTGTTCATGAGCGTGGGGGTGGCTATAGAGATCTCGGGGACTAGGAGAATCTCCGAGCTGAAGGCCGTTGGCAGGCTAAGCCCCGTCGTGGGCGCGTCGATAGTCCTATCCAGCCTCTCCCTCGTCGGCCTCCCCCCTCTTGGGGGGTTCTTCAGCAAGTTCTCCCTCTACCAGGCATTCATAGAGACGGGGAGGTTCGAGCTGGTCGCGGTCCTGCTGGTCTCATCTGGGATAGCCTTGCTGGGTTACCTCAAGGTGGTGCAGTCAGCAGTCTTCGGCGTGCCGCCGGCGGGGGAGGAGGTGCGCAGAGCTCGGGAGGGTGCCATCTGGGCGTCGTTCCTGCCCCTGCTGGTCCTGCTGATAGCCTTGAACCCGCCCCTCGTGGGGGAGCTGCTGAGCCGGGCATCCGGGTCTCTCGTGCATGCCGAGGGATATATAATCGAGGCCTTGCGATCATTCATGGAATACCTCTGGGGGACGCCAGTGGGTGGATAACATGGACGCGCTAAACCTGGCGGGCTTGCTGACGGTGCTCTCGCTACTCGTGTCCTTCGCTATCTGGCTGCCCCTAGCCTCGAGGACGAGGGTCAGGAGGACAGACGTCTACCTCTCCGGAGAACCTCAGGCGCACTTCCCCATAGGCGTGGCGGAGGCCTCCTGGGCCGTCAGGAGGGTCCTCGAGAGGCTCTACTCGAGCCTGGTCAACCACGTCCAGACAGGCTCGTTCAACGACTGGTTCACCCTGTCCCTTCCCTACCTGCTACTCCTCCTGGTTCTCCTCGCAGTAGCCGCGTACAGAGGGGGTGTGTAGAATGGAGGCTCTCGCGGTCGTCGGCCGAATGCTGTTCGCAGCGCTGGTGTTCCCGGGACTCGCCTTCCTAGTGCTCCTGGGACTGCTCTCGCAGTGGTACAGGCGGAAGCTCTCGGCGAGGCTTCAGAACAGGATGGGCCCCACGTACGTGGGACCCTTCGGCATCCTCCAGCCGTTCGCCGACGTCTACAAACTGCTCTTCGTCAAGGAGATGGTCACGGGCGTCTACACTCCGGCCAGGGCTATCACGTACTTGCTGACCTTGGGCATAGCCGCCGTAGTGACCAGCACGGTTCTCCTACCCCTCACCCCGTTCTCCGTTGGAGCGGAGTACGACGTCCTGGTGTTCATATACTTGACCCTCTACGCCTCCATAGCGTTCGCGCTGGTGGGGCTCGGCAGCGTATCGCCCTACCCCGGCCTCGGGGGGATCAGGTACGCAACGCTCATGCTGGCCTTCGAGCCCGCTATAGCCTTGTCGCTGATCGCCGCGGTGAGGGCGCTGGCACCGCACACCCTATCCCTGCGCGACGCGCTGGGCCGACCGGAGATCCTGGGACTCAACGACCCCTACCGTACTCTCGTCCAGGTATTCGTGCTAGTGACCGCGGGGATCTCCCTCATGATAGCCGTCCTCGCCAAGTCTATGCTCAAGCCCTTCGATATCCCCGAGGCAGAGACGGAGGTAGCCGGAGGGTACCTAGCGGAGCTGAGCGGCCCGGCCCTCGGCTTGGGCATCCTGCTCCACGAGGCGGAGCTGGCTCTGTACGTCCTGGTGCTCTCGAACCTGCTGATACCCGTCCCGCCGGTAGCGCCAGAGCCTCTCAGCATTCTAGCGTCCTTGGTGAAGTACGTGGCTGTCCTAACGATACTCACGGTCGTCGCCTACTCTATGGGACGTGTTAGGCTCGACCAGGCTCTCGGGGTCTTGCTCAGAATACCCCTCCCCCTCTCTATCCTCTCGCTGGCCCTCTCGTTCCTCGTCTAGCCGAGCCGGGCGGGGGAAAGCCTCGGCACCGGGGTTGCGGTTAATAGCTTCGGCGCGGCTTACCGGGTGGTATCCGAATGGCCAAGGAGCGAAGAGTGGTCAGAGTCGTCCACGGAGAGCCGAGGGTCAGGATAGGCAAGAGCGGGATACACGACGGTGTAGTCCAGGAGATAGAGAGGTGGCTGAAGGAAGAGGGGATCGTCAAAGTCCGAGTGATGAAGTCTTACCTCAGGAGCACCGGTGCCAGCACTGAGCAGATAGCCAGCGAGGTCGCTAAGCTGACCAAGGCAAGCCTCGTCACAGTGCGCGGGCACGTTTTCGTGCTCCGGAGGAGTGTCACGAGGAGGGGGTCTCGCAGGTGAGGCCTCCGAAGGAGGTCGTAACGGTCATCCTGGCCGAGTCCTCCCTAGAGCTAGTCCCCAGGGAGATAGCCTGGCATCCGTCGGTGAGGAGGTGGGCCGAGCACAGGGGCAAGAGCCCCACCGAGACGATACTCGACGTCTCGCTGCACTACTCCGCGATGATGAAGCTGCGCGACAGGGAGAAGCGCGGCAGGCCAGACATAGTGCACTTCTCGCTGCTCGAGGCCCTCTCCGCACCTCTCAACCTCGAGGGGAGGCTCAGGTTCGTGGTCCACACGATCGGCGACTACGCGATCTTCGTGGACCCCTCGACTAGAATACCGAGGAACTACCTGAGGTTCGTAGGCCTCATGGAGCAAGTGCTCAAGCACGGCAGGGCACCGCTCGACTCCCCGACGCCGCTGGTGCAGGCCGTGGCCATGGACTACCCGAACCTCCTGAGAGAGCTCGCCGCCGAGGAGACGGTGCTACTGGACGAGGGAGGCGTTAGGGAGAAGCCAAGGGAAGTATGCCGCGTGGCGCTGGAGAGGAGGGTCCCGATAACTATAGGTGGGTTCCCCAGGGGCAGCTTCAGCCCTACCATTAGGTCGTTCGCGAAGTACGTGTACTCCATCTACCCCAGACCCCTGGATACCTGGGTCGTGGTCTCCAGGATCATCTCGGGTTGCGAAGAGCTCCTGCAAGTGCTCTAGTGGACGCGAGCGCTCTGAGACCCCGCTTCCGCGGCCTCCGCAATCGGGGACAGCACTTCGTGATGCCTCTCGGGGACGGAAGTCCTCTCTTTATTTTCTCTGTAGCCAGCTAGCATAAGGGACGGAGTGCAGTTCGAGGTCCTCGCGAAGGCCTTCGACGAGGCCGAGCGCACCACCAGCAGAACCCAGCTGACCTCGATTCTCGTAGACCTCTTCAAGAAGTCCGAGCCGGAGATCATAGACAAGGTCATCTACCTGCTCCAGGGCAAGCTCTGGCCCGACTGGGCCGGCCTACCAGAGCTGGGCGTCGGGCTGAAGCTACTCATAAAGGCCATGTCCAAGGCGTTCAACGTGGGGGAGAGCGATATAGAGTCCATGTACGTTAAGCTGGGGGACGCCGGGAAGGTCGCCGAGAGCCTGAGGTCTAGCAGGCCGGCGCAGGCGGTCGGAGGCTTGGTGAAGTTCATCCAGAAGGCCGAGACCGCCAGGCTCACCGTGGCGGAGGTCTACGACACCCTGGCTAGAGTCGCTATGGCTACGGGAGAGGGAAGCAGGGACGTCAAGATAAACCTCATAGCGAGCCTGCTGAGCAAGGCGGCGCCCCTGGAGGCGAGGTACGTAGCGAGGCTGGTGGAGGGGAGGCTCCGGCTGGGGATAGGAGACGCCACGATCATGGACGCCCTCTCGGTAGCCTTCACGGGCTCCGCTCTGAACAGACCGGCAGTCGAGCACGCGTACAACGTCAGGGCGGACCTGGGGAACGTGGCCAAGGTTCTAGCGACTAGGGGTCTGGAGGGGCTCAAGGGCATAGCCCCGAGACCCGGTATACCCATAAGACCCATGCTGGCCGAGAGGCTGAGCGACCCTCAGGAGATACTGAGCAAGACAGGTGGTGCGGCACTCGTAGAGTACAAGTACGACGGCGAGAGGGCTCAAATACACAAGCTCAAGGACGGGGTGCTGATATTCTCGAGGAGGCTGGAGAACATCACCCACCAGTACCCGGACGTCGTCGAGATGGCCAGGGAGGGCATAAGGGCCGAGGAGGCGATAGTGGAGGGGGAGATAGTCTGCATAGACCCGGACACGGGCGCCATGAGGCCGTTCCAGGAGCTGATGCACAGGAAGAGGAAGCACGACGTCCACGAGGCGATGAGGGAGTACCCGGTAGCCGTCTACCTCTTCGACGTCCTCTACGTCGACGGGAGGAGCCTGATCGGCGAGCCCATAGGGACCAGGAGGGAGGTCCTGAGCAAGGTGGTGGCCGAGAGCGAGAGGTTCAGGCTCTCCGAGGCTGTAACGGTCTCGAGCGCTCCCGAGCTCGACAGCTTCTTCCTCAAGGCCATCGAGGAGGGAGCCGAGGGAGTGATGGCGAAGGCCGTGCACTCCCAGTCCGTCTACCAGGCGGGAGCCAGGGGCTGGCTCTGGATAAAGTACAAGCGGGACTACAAGAGCGAGATGACGGACACCGTCGACCTCGTCGTGGTCGGTGCGTTTAGGGGACGTGGTAGGAGGGGTGGAAAGGTGGGAGCCCTGCTCGTCGCGGCCTACGACCCCGAGTCCGACACGTTCCAGACAGTCTGCAAGGTCGGCTCCGGGTTCAGCGACGCGGACCTGGAGAAGCTGGACGAGCTCCTGGCGCCCTACGTGATAGGCCACAGGCACCCGCGGGTGGTGTCCGAGATGGAGCCCGACGTGTGGGTGACGCCGGCGCTGGTAGCCGAGGTGCTCGGAGCGGAGCTCACGCTGTCCTCCCAACACACGTGCTGCAGGGGAGCCATCAGAAAGGGGGTCGGCATATCGATAAGGTTCCCGAGGTTCATTAGGTGGAGAGACGACAAGGGGCCCGAGGACGCGACGACCACGAAAGAACTGGTCGAGATGTACCTCAGGCAGTTGAAGAGGATATCGGAGGAGGCTGTCGAGCGGGCCGAGCCGCAGTAGGGGGAGGGTCGCGAGGGTTCGGCTGCAGCCCCTAAATAGTAAACTTTATATACCTCTCCCCAACACTACATGATGGCGGGATAGGCGCGCCCGGTATGTGGCGAAGCGAGTAAGCCGAATGGGCACGCTATGAGGCGCTCGATGTGGGGTGCTTCACCGTTGCCCCCGAAAGCCACCGAGGCCTCCGAGGCCGAGGTGGAACGCGTAGTCACGAAGTGTTGACTACGCGACAACGGTTTGAGAGATAGGTGAGGAGTCGAAAGGCTCGGGCCCGGGTTCCGAGGAGGTTTGCCGGAGACGAGTTTCTATATGCTCTCCCACCACCTCGCTACTGATGAGGAGTCGAAGAAGCAGGGCTCGCGGAGAGCTATCGGTGCCTGGCGGAGCCGATCGGCGCAGCGAAGGCTTCCCGGCACCGGAGCGCGGAGGACTCTCGCCTCTCCCAAGACCGGGCGGCCCCGCCTCCGCGCCCGGGTCCGGCGGAGCGGCGAGGGAGGCAAGGGCCTTATCGAGAGAACCGGAGAGGAGGGGCGAGCTCTACCTGATAGGGATAGGCCCGTCCCCCAGGTACCTGACGATCGAAGCTCTTGAGAAGATATCGTTGGCAGACGTGGTGCTCGTGGAGGCCTACACGGGGAGAGTCGACCTAGAGGGCCTCGAGAGGATCGTCGGGAGGGCCTGCGAGAGGGTATCGAGAGAGGATCTCGAGGAGAGGTCCGGGAGGGATATCCTCAGGCTGCTCGAGGAGGGCAGGAGGGTGGCTCTCTTGGTTCCGGGAGACCCGCTGGTCGCCACGACCCACGCATCGCTCCTCACCGAGGTGCACGCGCGGGGTCTCGAGTTCCACGTAGTGCCGGGAGTCAGCATAGTGCCATCGGCTCTTGTGATTAGCGGACTGATGGTGTACAAGATGGGTAAGGTGGCCACTGTGGTGTACCCCAAGGACGGCATAACGTTCGAGTACCCCTACGACGTCATCAAGGCAAACGATTCCCTCGGTCTCCACAGCCTCCTCTTGCTGGAGTACGATGGCGAAAGGGGGATAGCTATGCGGTCTAGGGAGGCTCTCGAGATCCTCTGGGAGATCGAGGAGAGGAGGCGCGAGGGCGTCGTGAGGGAGGACAGGCTTGTGAGCGTGGTGGCCTCTCTAGGCTACCCAGACTTCGTCGTCTGCGCGGGCGAGCTTAAAAGAATATCCGGGCTAGACATAGAGGCGGTGCCCCAGACCCTGGTACTCGCATCGCCTAGACCGCACCCGGTGGAGATCGAGATGATGAAGGCCATCAGCTCCAGGTGGTGTAGGGTTGGGTGAGGAGCCGCTCAGGGTGAGGAGGTACGTAGGAGCGCTAGAGGAGGCCCTAAAGGAGGCGAGGGCGAGGGCCTCCCAGTCGAAGGAGGTCGGCGAGATCGTTAGGCTAGCGGAGCTCTACCTCGAGGACTCGAAGTACTACCTGTCCCTCGGTGACTATATAACGGCTACCTCCTGTGTGGCCTACGCAGAGGGTCTCATAGATGCGCTGAGGATGCTCGGGCTGACCGAGTTCAGCTGGAGGAAGCCGGAGGTCTCCAGAGTCATGGTCGCCGGGACCTTCGACATAATCCACCCGGGACACCTCTACCTCCTCAACAAGGCCTACGAGCTAGGGCTCCCCTACGTGGTGGTGTCCAGGGACGCGAACGCCTCGAGGAGCAAGGGCAGGCCCCCACTGATGAGCGAGCAGGACAGGCTGGCTCTGGTCAGCTCGCTAAAGCCCGTCTACAGTGCAGTGCTGGGCGACCTGGAGGACCACCTAAGGCCCGTGCTGGAGATACGTCCGGACGTGATCCTGCTGGGACCCGACCAGGCAGTGGACGAGGACCAGCTTGCAAGGCAGCTGGAGAGGAGGGGGCTCTCGCCGGTGAGGGTGTTGAGGCTCAGGGAGAGGCTGAACAACTACTCGACCACCCAGATTATGAGAAGGGCGTGCGAGGTCCTCAGGGAGTCCGCGCAACATCAGTCTTAGCCGGACCGCTGCTGACCCGGAGTCAGGAGCGTGGGGCTCGCAGCAGCCGCTGGAAGTCGACTATTTCCACGTTCCGGACGACGTTCCTGACGACGAACTGGGCTAGGTCGTAAACCCTCTTCGACCTCAGCAGGATCACGAAGTCGCTGCTGCTGACGACTCCCTCGGTGCCTAGAACAGCTATGTCTGCCCTGGCGGCCGTGGTCGCTTCAATGCCGAACTCCGATCTCAGGAGGTCGGCGTGTCTAGCGCTCCAGCTGACGTTCTTGTCCAAGACGACGAGAGGATTCGCGACTCCGAGAGAGTCGATCGCCTTGGCGATGTGGCTCACGGCCTTGCTCACCGCCGCGGCTTCGAAGTCCTTCGTGTAGCTACTCCTGAGGTCTCTGACGAACCCGTCGTCGCACAGAAAGAGGGTCAGTCCCTCGATGGCCGAGGCCACGGTTAGCATGACGTTGTAGCCGTCTATGACTAGGCTGACCCCCTTCACCTGGTGAACGGTCTTCCCCCTCACGGCCTCGGAGTCCTCATCCCTGTGGACGCACCTCAGCAGAAGGCTCCTCTCCACCGGGGTGAGCCCGTAGCTGGCCGAGACGAAGTTGAGGGAGGCCTTCTGGGGAAAGCCTCTGTTTAGGAGGTACTTGTAGTCCCTGGCAGCCTCCACGACCTCGTTCCTCAGCTCTGTGAGCAAAGCTCTCTCACTCTATCTACGACTATCCTCCTGACCTCGCCCACGTCGAGGTCTCGGAGGGCCTTCTCCGAGACCAGGACGGCGTGGTCGCGCTTCCCACCGCCCTTGCCTCCGATGGCTCTCGAGATCCTGCCCACGACGTCGACGGCGTCCACCCGCGCGGAGGCCGCGGCACCCTCGGAGACCTCTACGCGGCTCCTCCTCTCGTCACCCGAAACGACCACGACTATGGCCTCGGGCCTCTCCCTGGTGTAGTCTCTGAGGGTTTTGGTGACGAGCTCCTCGTCGGAGAGCTCCGAGAGCACCACCGATACCGAGCAGCTCTCGGAGACCGCCACCCTGTTTTCCTCTATGCTGCTGACCAGAGCGCTTCTGTAGAACTCCTTGTACCTCGAGAGGCTCTTCCTCAGCTCCTCCGCCTCCCTCAGTAGCTTGGGGAGCCTCTCGAGAAGCTTTCCGCCGACCAGCTCCTCCGCACTCCTTATCTCGTCTTCGAGTCTGCTCGCGTACTCAACGAGCTGCGGACCCGCTACGTACTCGAACCTTATGACCCCGTCCTGTATCTTCTCCACGTTGACCAGCTTGAAGCCTCCGACCTCTGCGGTGCTTCTGAGGTGGGTCCCGTAGCAGGCCTCCGCGTCCACGCCCTCCACCTCCACGACCCTGACCACCGGCTCCAGGGGCACTCCCCCCTGGTACAGCTTGAACCCGTAGACCCTCTCCGCGTCGTACTTGGGCACCTCCTTGGATACCACGGGTCTGGCGTCGTTGATTATCTTGTTGACCTCTCCCTCGATGAGCTTCAGCTCCTCGGGGGTTGGCAACCTGATGTGGGTGACGTCGAGCCTCCCCTTGGTCCTCTCCTTCTCCGCACCGGCCTGCCAGATGTGGTCGCCGTAGACCCTCCTCAGCACCCCCAGGAGTACGTGGGTCGCCGTGTGGTGCCTCATGTGGGAGTACCTGAGGTCCCAGTCGATCTCGCCGAAGACCTCTAGGCCTGCGGAGATGTCGCGCGGGGGCGGTCTGACCCTGTGGACGACCACGTCACCGACCTTCTGCACGTCGACCACCTCGTAGACTCTATCTCCCACCACTAGCCTGCCCCTGTCCGGCTTCTGACCTCCCCCCTCGGGGTAGAAGGCCGTCCGGTCTAGGACCACGTAGTCCCCGAGGACGCCGACTACCCTGGCACTGAACCTCCTGGTGTAGGGCTCCTTGTGGAACAGCTTCTCGGTCGCGGGCAGTCCCCGGGCCTTCTCGTAGACCTCCACCGGCACCGCGGGCGCCTCGGCCTTCTTGATAGGGGCTCTCACCCTCCTAGAGGCTAGAGCCGCGTAGAACTCTCTGGGCACCGAGACCGGGTGGCCCAGCCTGCTCGATACCTCGGCGACCAGCTCCGGTGGCAGCCCGTGGCTCTCGTAGAGCTCCAGGTACTCGTCCAGGCTTAGGCCGAGACTTCCCCTGCTCAAGTACTTCCTGACGACCGAGGGGGCCCTCTCGACCAGCTCCTGGAACCTCCTGTACTCCAGCTCCACGACGTCGCGGACGTAGTCCCCACTCGCACCGATCCTGGGGTAGATGCTCCTCCAGAGCCTCGCCTGCGTCTCGAACGCCTCGAGCACCGCGTCTACGCTCGCGCCGAGCTTGGAGAATATCCTGAACACCCTCCTCAGCACCAGCCTGGCCAGGTACCCCTCGCCGCTGTTGGAGGGAACGACCCCGTCGGACAGCATCAGGAGGGCCGTCTTCACGTGGTCCAGAGCGTTGTAGACCAGGACGGCTCCGTCCAGGTAGCTGCTCACCTCCTCCTCGGGCATCCCGAGCTCCAGGCTGACCGTCTTCTTGAGGGTCTCGAACTGCTTGGGGTCTCTCAGGTCGAGCCTCCCCGACCTCTTAAACGCCGCGCGGAGCACCGGCTCCGGAGGCTCCTCTACGCCCAGGATCCTGTGGTACTCGCCGACCGCGTCGCCGTAGACTGCGTGGAAGGCCGTGGGGGTCTTCTGGGTCAGCCAGGCGATCCTCTCTATCCCGTACCCCGTGTCGACTATCTTGAGCGGCATCTCGACGTACCTGCCGTCGGCCACCTCGTACATCATGAACACGAGGGTGGCCACCTCTAGGCCCCCGATGGACACCTCGAAGCACGGACCAGCATTGCCCCCTCCCTCCCACCAGGACTCCTTGAGCGACAGCTCCTCCTCCGGGACGCCTATGTACTTGGTGAAGAACTCCACGGCGAACTCGACGGTCTCGTCGGTGAAGTACACGTACTTGTGCGGGTAGTTGAAGGCGTGGTGTCCCCCCATTATGAAGTTAGTCAAGTGCCTCCCGAGGGTATAGCCCACGCTCCCCAGGTCCTCCAGTCTAATGCACGGCTGGGCTATGACGAGGGGGTTGGCCGGCGGCGGCACGACCATCTTGGTGACGTGGGGCTGGAAGACGGCTATGGAGGCTATCGTGAGGTATATGTCCTCCCTCCACCTGGCGACCACGGGGTAGGGGTCTATGACCTCGTGACCCCTCTCCTGGAAGAACCTGAGGAACTTCTCCCTGGCGTCGTACAGGGACAGTGGCGGGCTCTTCACGGGTATCTCGTCGAAGTAGTAGTCCGTGCAGGGGGTGTCGCCGCAGTTGGGTCTCTCTACTCTGCTCCAGTAGTATGCCCTACAGCTCCCGCAGACCTGCCTCGTGTACCCCCTCTCTCTGAACATCCGGACCCTGAAGATGTCCTCCCTGCTCACGACGCCCATCCGAAACTCTACGAGCCGGAGGCTATAAATCCTAGGCGGCTCCGAGGACTTTTTTCCGGGTCGTCACCGAGAGCTTATAATAATCAGTCCTCTGCAGGGAGCTCAGGGACGAGCTTGAGCGACGCGCTCAAGTACCTCGCAATCCTCATCGCGGGCCTCGCACCGGTCAGCGAGGTCAGGGGAGCGATACCGCTGGCCCGAGCCCTCTTCACCGACGATAGCCGTTTCGTCCTAGCCACCCTGGTGGCCGTGCTCGGCAACCTCGCCATCGCGCCACTCGTTCTCTACGCGCTGGAGCTCTTGGAGAGGGTCGTGGTCAGGCGCTGGAGGCTCTTGGAGAGGGTCTACGAGAGGGTGCTGCGCGCGACCCGGAGGAAGTCGAGGGGGGTCGAAAAGTACGGCCTACTCGGTTTGGCGCTCTTCGTCGCTGTTCCGCTGCCCGCCACGGGCGCCTGGACGGGCTCTCTGGTGGCCCACATACTGGGGCTCCCCCGGGGCAAGTCCCTGCTCGCGATAGAGGCTGGAGTGCTCGTAGCCTCGTCCCTGGTCTACGTCGCGACAGCCCTGGGCTACGAGCTCGTAAAAACGCTGTTCTTTATATAGGATCCCCCGGTCCCTCCTAGAGCTCGACGAACCTACCCATCCCCCTCTCGAGGGCCAGCCTGTAGGCCGCGGCCGCCGCAGCAGCGTCTTGGATTGCCAGTCCGACGCTCTTGAACACCGTCACCCCCTCTCTAGTCAGCCGGCCGGGCCTCCTGCCCGAGGCCACCTCGCCGAGCTCGTAGACCCTGTCCATGCTCAGCAGGCCCGCCTCGACGGGTATCCTTATGTCTCCCGTTTCCAGCATCACGGCCTCCCTGGAGTCGACCACGACGACCTCGGCCCTCCTCACGACGTCGTCGTCCAGGGCCCTAGCATCCCTGACGTGGGCTCCGATAGATATGACGTGAGCCGGGGAGCTCAGGTACGCTCCCTCGATCACCGGCGTCCTCGTCGTCGAGGCCTCGATGACCACGCTGGCACCCTCTACGGCCTCGCGGGGACTGCGGCACTTCGAGACCCTGAAGCCCAGCTGCTCAGCGTACCTCCTGAACGACTCGACCGCCTCCTCCCTCACGTCGTACGCCCTGACCTCCTCGGTTTTGTAGACGTGCGATACGAACCTCAGCTGGTACCTCGCCTGATACCCCGTCCCTATGATCGCCACGGGTCCCCCCGGCTCCGGAGCCATGTGCTTCGCCGAGACCGCGCTCGCGGCTCCAGTCCTCAGAGCCGTCAGCACACCTCCCTCCATGACCGCTAGAGGGGTGCCCGTGTGGGGGTCGAAGAGGTTGACGACGGCCTGGATGGTCGGCAACCCCCTCTCGACGTTGGCCGGGACTACGTTCACCACCTTGACCCCGACGCCGTAGCCCGGCACGTAGGACTGCATCACCCCCCACCAGTTTCCTTCCACCCACATCACGGTCCTGGGAGGAGTTACCGTGAGCCCGCTCGAGTACGATACGAAGGCCTTCTCGATCTCGCCTATGAGGATGTCGGGCCTCAGGAGCTCCTCGAGGTCCCTCCCGGAGAGGACTAGTAGCTTGGGCAAACGCTCACCAAGGAGGTTGGGCCGAGAGGTATATATGCCATTCAGAAACCAAGGCCTCTTGCGCAGCAACTTATTAGACCCTCAGCACAGCGTCATCGGTGATGAAGGAGGGCTCTGTGCCTATGATCGCGGGTGCAAACGCTGAGGAGGGGCCCTCATCGCGGAACAGTCGAGCCCTCGGTCCCTGCTTTCACACAATACTAAGATGCTCGAGTGCCACGCTCTCGCTTCCGCCGAGCGCTGCTGCTACTCTCGTCCACGAGCGAGCCACCCGGCACTCGTCCGCGGGAGCCTGTCCATTTGCGTGGGCTTTCTGCGAAGCCGGGCGGTGGCCACCACGCGAGAGCGGGCACCGCCACACTGCTCGAAGGTGGAGGTAACCGGGGAAACCGCAAATGTGCCGCCTTCACAAAGCTTAAAAGCTTCGACGTCTAGCACTTGTCCGGGCGGATCCCGACCATAGCGGTCGGGAAACACCCGGACTCGTCAGATCCCGGAAGTTAAGCCGGCCGCGTTGGAGAGGCAGTGAGGTCCGCGAGGCCTCGCAGCCTCTCCAAGTTGGGATCCGCCTCTCCTGGGGGAGCTTCTCGGCGCACTGCTCTCAAGTCCGCCCGGCGGACTCTAGGTCTTCCAGCTCCTCTCTGACTATGTTCTTGATCTCGTACTTGTGGACTCTGAGGAGGTGGAGGTACATCCCCTTGCGAGTGTAGGGACCCCTCCCGCAAAGGCCGCAGTATGTCTGACCTCCGGAGATCCTCACGAGACGCTTCGACGAGTACTCCAGAGTCCTGTACACTACCTCCTCGAAGCCCGAGGAGCTTGCCTTCAGTCTGAAGTTCCGGACTCTGAACCCCACTGCTAGCCTGATCACCACGTCTACTAGCTTCTCTGAGAGTATGTCCTTGCTATACATGGTCGAACTACACTCCCACACCTCCAACTGCTATCGCGAGACCCGTCAGAGCTACCTGGAGGGCCAGCGCGGGAGTGAGGGATCTCAAGCGCTCTCTGAGCCTCTCGCACGGGTACACGTCCAGGTAGTGGCAGGTCAGCCTGAGAAGCTCCTCCGCGTCTTCCGCCCCCAATCTGCCCCTCGCGAGCTCTATTCTGTAGCCTATTAGCATGTTCAGGAACTCGGACAGCTCCCCGTCCGGAGTCTCCAGCTCCCACAGCCTCCTCCTAATCTTCATAGCCAGGAAGGACGCGAGGCCCGGAACGTAGGCCTCCTCCACGGCCAGGGCCTCCAGCAGCCTTCCGACATACTCCTTGAGGAGGCTCGCGAGCTCCTTCGAGAGGCTGCGGTACCCGAGGGAGTTGATTATGTTCAGTACGGAGTTGACGAGAACCGTCCCCGAGACGAGCTCGTCTAGGTGCTCCAGATCCGGGAAGAGAGGGAACTGGGGCTCTCCGCTTGACAGGCTGCGGACATGGCTAACGCAACCCATAGCTCTCGCACTGACTCTTCCAAGGCCTTCGGTCTAAATAGCCTGGGGATCGAGAAACCCCCCTAGGCGCTGTCGAATATTACGCCACTAGCCGTACTTCATGACGTGTGACCCTCGAAGTATTATGCCGGTTCTTCCTCTAATTCGGATCAGAGCTCGAGAGCGGCCGAGGCTTCCGGAAGACCTATAAGGTCGAGCGGGAGACGCACGCGGGTCTACCGTGGCCTATCAGGTCTACTCGAGAACGTACTCGGTAGAGACCAGGAGCAGGTTCGACGTGATCAGGATAACCGAGATTGTCGAGAGCGCGGTGAGGGAGTCCGGGATAAGGGAGGGCCACGTCCTCGCGTTCGTTCCCCACGCTACGGCCGCGATAGCCACGAACGAGTACGAGCCGAGGATAGTCGAGGACTACGTCGCGTGGTTCAAGAGGGCGATCCCCCCTGGAGCGGAGTGGAGGCACGACGAGATAGACGACAACGCTCACGCACACATAGCCTCGCTCCTGGTCGGTCAGTCCAGAATGCTGCCGGTATCGGAGGGCAGGATCGTGAGGGGCGCGTGGCAGGAGGTGCTGCTCCTAGAGTTCGACGGCCCGCGGAGGAGGACCGTCTTCGTCCAGGTGTGCGGAGTCGGGGAGACTAGAACACCGTGACGGTCTTGGCCAGGTTCCTGGGTCTGTCCGGGTTCAGTCCCCGCTCGACCGCCGTGTAGTAGGCCAGCAGCTGATAGGGTATCACGTAGGTCACCAGGGACACCTCCAGGGACACACGGGGCAGTGAGATCATTGCGTCACTGTTCCTCTCCAAGACCGGTGTCACCCTATCTCTCGGCAGGACGGTCACTACGTACGCACCCCTGGCCTTCATCTCCTCGACGTTCCCCTCGACGAGTTCGTCCAGCTCCCCGACCACGGTGAAGAACACCGGGAACTCTCTGACTACCAGGGATATGGGTCCGTGCTTGGACTCTCCGGCCGGGTAGGCCTCGGCGTGCACGTAGGCCACCTCCTTTATCTTCAGCGCTCCCTCTGCCGAGATGGGGTAGCCGAAGGCCCTCCCCAGGTAGTAGGCCGACTGCGCTGAGGACATCCTCCTGGCTAGACTCCTCGCCGCGCCCTCGCTGGACTCTATTACCGATGCGGTGACCTCGGGCAGCCTCCTGAGGGCCTCCAGCACCCTGGACGTGTGCGAGCCGTCCTTCGCTAGCACCGTGCCCAGGTATACGAGGGCCGCCACCTGGGACGTGAACGTCTTGGTAGCCGCGACGCTTATCTCGGGACCGGACCTGAGGTACACGTAAGTGCCGGCCTCGCGGGCTATTGTCGAGAGGGGGTTGTTCACTAGGGCTACGACCCTCGCCCCCCTTCTTACCGACTCCCTGACAGCTAGCAGGGTGTCTATGGTCTCTCCGGACTGGCTCACGGCCACCACCGCGTCTCCCTCTCCGACCCCGCGGAGGTACACGCTCGCTTCGGAGGCCACGAAGGCGTAAGCCCTAAGGCCGAGGTATCTGAAGTAGAGAGCTCCGACGAGCGAAGCGTGGTAGGAGCTCCCGGCACCGACGACGTATACATTATCCGACTCCCCGAGGACCCTGGCAGCCCTCTCCACCTCCTCTTTAGCGGAGACGAGCCCGGAGAGCGTCTGGGCTAGGGAGTGCGGTTGCTCGTAGATCTCCTTGAGCATGTAGTGCTCGTAGGGGCCCTTCCCGAAGTCCTCTGCGGCGTACTCCACCTGGACTACCCTGCTGCTCAGGTCCGCGGGACCCCCACCGAGCGCCTCGACGAAGACCAGGCCCGGCTCCGCGTAGCCTACTTCGTCGTCGTTCAGGACCACCGCTCTGTTCGTGAAGGGGAGGATGCTAACGATGTCGCTGGAGACCAGGACGACCCCGTCGCCTAGACCCACGATGAGGGGCGACACCTTTCTCGCGAAGAATATCCTCCGGGGGTGGCCGGCATCCACGGCGACTATGGCGAAGGCTCCCCTAAGCATGGATATGGCCCTCTTGAACGCCGAGTAGGTATCGGCGCCGCTCGACTTCAGCTCCTCCACGAGGTGGGGCACCACCTCCGTGTCCGTCTCGCTGGCAAAGACGTGACCCCTGCTCCTGAGCATCTCCTTGAGCTCGGAGTAGTTCTCTATTATCCCGTTGTGCGCCACGGCCACCCTCATTCCGCAGTCCACGTGCGGGTGGGCGTTCTCTCTGGTCGGCGCTCCGTGGGTAGCCCACCTCGTATGACCTATGCCGACGCTTCCAGAGAGGCGAGCGAAGCCCTCGAGCTTGGCCACAGCGTCGACGGCCCCCACGTTCTTCGCCACGCGGAGGACGCCAGAGTCCACGACGGCCACACCAACCGAGTCGTACCCCCTATACTCGAGCCTCTTCAGGGCCTCCGTGAGGATGACGCCGAGGTCCTCCCTCCTCTCACTGACGGCTATTGCCACAATGCCGCACACTCCCGACACCGGTCTGGGCATCACTTGCGGTGCAGGATTTTAAAGCCGCCTCTCAAACCCCCCTGGCGACACTCCTCCTCAAGGTCTCCACGAAAGCCCTCAACCTCTCCCTGGTCTCGTGGAGGCTCTCGCTGGAGAGGAACAGGGACAGCTTCCTGGCGAACCTATCTACGTCCTTTGAGCGCCTGGCCTTCTCGAGCTCCCCGAGGATCTCTCCGGGAGCCCTCAGGTTCCTCAGTAGTTCACCGAGGACCGGGTCTTCCAGAGCCCTCGAGACCAGGTTTCTGAGAGCCTCGTAGAGTCCGCAGATCTCCCTGCCCACGCTCCTCACGTCCCCGTAGTCCGTCAGCAGCCCGACGGCCTCGTCGCCGAACCCGTGCGAAGCGAGGACTATGAGGGACTTGGGGTCCGAGGAGTGCTTCACCATGACGGCGCTCTCGTAGAGCTTCGACTTCGCCTCGACGGTGTACGGTCTCGCCCGGTCTCCGGACGCGAACCGGACGAACCTGGACCTGCGGTAAAGGTCCCTGCTCCAGAGGTCTACGAGCCTCCTCAGCTCGGGCTCCGACCTCACCTCGACCTCCTCGACCGGGACGCTCTCCCACCTCAGCAGCCGCGAGGACTCGGAGGTGGTCAGCAGGCGGCCGCCCGGCTCGCGGGCGTTCACGAGGTGGAGCCTGAAGCTCCCGTAGTCGTAGAGCTCTACGTTGGGTCTGAGGATGGCGGGCTCCGGAGCCTCGAGGACGAACGTGAGAGTCCACCCCTCCATGCCCTTCACCCTCTCGTAGAGGCCCCCGCTCTCCGCCACGTAGTCCGCGACCGCCGCGTAGGGGTCGACGATGCGGTCTAGCTCCTCGACGAGCACTCTCTTCCCGACGTACCTCATGTTGTGGAGCGAGTACCTGGTGGCCGGCACCCACCTCCCCAGCAGGGGGTTGAAGTAAAGCGTCACCTGGTAACCGTCCACCCGGGACGTCACCTCCTCCACTCTCACCTTCTCGGGGTCGGGCAGCTCCACCCCTCTGCCCTCCAGGTCGTGAGTCCTGTGGGTCGGGTAGGCGACGAGGGACACTCCGGTGCCCTCGAAGAGGAGAACCGTCCCGGTAGCGTCGAGTGAGACGGGGAAGTACCTCACGGGCACCCTCGGGTTCCAAGAGTATATGCAGAGAGACCTGTCGCCGGAGTAGTAGCAGTTCTTCTCCAGGAACCTGGTGAACACGTCGATGTACCTGCTCTTGAAGACCTCGACTCTCTTCGCGGGCTCTCCGATGAGACTCGAGACCTGCTTGACCTCCTCCTGGCTGGGGGCATAGGCCTCGTCGAGGAGGAGCTTGAAGGCCTCGACCACGCATATGGAGTTCCCAGCACACTTCTCGAGGAGCTTCCCGAGCACCGCTCCTCCTCCGCGCGCTAGCTGCCGGAGCTCATAAAACGTGGTGCTGGAGGACCTCGCACAGCGGCTCCCGCCCCGGAGTTGGTGACTGTCGGGCCTTCAGCGCGCCGAGGCTCCCACACGGTCTACCCGGGCCGCGATCTGGAAAGCCTGCCGCGTCATACCCCCTCAGACCCTCGCGATCACCCTTGCTCTCACGACGGTCGCGGTTCCGTAGGTGAGGACCTCGGCCCCGACCAGTACGTAGCTGTCCTTGGGCACGCCGCTCAGCTCGAGCCTATCGCTGTAGCTGACAGCGGTCTGCCCGGGCGGTGACAGATGCAAGACCCTTCTCATAACCCACGGCTCGTGCCCTAGTGCCGGTGGCTGGAAGACGGCTACCGGGAACTGCAGGCCCGAGGTAGCTGGAACCACGTAGCAGACTATCGTCACGCGCGGGTAGTAGTTGGAGACGGTGGTGTCGGCGACCTCGACCGAGACCTCTAGCTCCACCTCTACAACACCCCCACCCCTGATGACCCTCAGCACCTGGGTTAGGGCGGCCGGGTCGGAGGAAGTGCCGGTGCTAGCGATGGCCCTGTTCGGGTACACGATGAGGTACTCGCCGTCCAGCCGCCAGTGGTTCCCGGACGGCATCCCGTAGGTCAGGCCCGCGAAGTAGAACACCGCGTTGCCCCGGAGCAGGGGCCTGTACCCGGTGTCCGCACCAGTGGGTGGCGCACTCGCGGCTATCCTCTCGTGGATGGGACCGTAGTCCAGGTAGCTGAAGTAGTTTATCAGGTGAGCTACAGCCAGCTTATAGCCCACGTTTAGGAGCTCGGGACTCGAGCCGCGGTCGAGACCCTCTGGCTCTCCCAGCGGAACGATCAGGAACCTGCCCCCCTCCACAACCACGAGGAGCTTCTCGCTCCCGCTATCCGGCGGGGGCAGCACCAGCTCACCGTCGATCAGACCACCTCCGTAGCCTCGCACTATGGACTCCCCGCTTATCGAGTACGCTGCGAGAACCCTGATCGGGGCGCTAGCTCTCAGCCTGACGGAGCCGTTGGGTAGCCTGGAAGCCTCGATCTCTACGGAGCTTAGCCTGCTCACCTCGCTCGCGAACTCCGCGAGGTGTCTGCCGCTGACCGAGATACCGTAGAGTGCGGCAGCTAAAATCTGGGAGAGAACGACTAGGGCGACTATCGACGCTGCTAGGGTGGAGACCGAGCCTCTGGAGCTAGACCCGCGGAACTCGGGGGTCGGGCTCGGCAGCCCCGCCGGTGCGGAGGTCTCCGCTTCCACCGCCCTCTTAACCCGAGCATGAGGAGGTCTAATAAAGCGTGCTCGCGGTCCACGGACCGGGGTGGCTAGGCTCCGCGCCACCTCGTTGCCGACGCATAGCCGCCCCGGGTCGATGGGAGAAGATGCCGGTGGACCGCCGATATCTGAGAGGGCTCCCGGAGAAACGCATAAAAGCGTGAGGAAACTAGAACTGTCCTGGCGGCGGTCGTCCAGCCTGGTCTAGGACGCCGGCCTCCCAAGCCGGCGATCCCGGGTTCAAATCCCGGCCGCCGCACCAGCGAGCCTGGCCTCCCTTCTATCGGGACGGCAACCGAGACCTCTTGTACCGGGGTTCCCGTCCACCGAGCAGCGTGCGGCTTCGCGCCGGTCGACTCCCTAGACTCCCCGCCCTTTGAGGGTGGAGCGAGACCGCTCGGCTGCGCCGAGCGGGGCTGTCGGTAGTGTGAGTGTCCGTTCAGGAGGAGAGGCTCCGCGCTTTCGGGTCTCCTCCACCTTGAGCTGCGGGAGCGAGCCGCGAAGTTCCCTGGGGAGGGAGCTTCCGGGCGCACGTAGACCGCGGAACACACGGTGCACCTATTTAAGCTATGGCAGGAAAGGTGGTGCGGAGGCTCGTCGGTCCGAGCGGTGATCTGATGCCCAAAGTGGTGGACGACAAGGTTGTCAGATACGTCGAGGGCGCGGTTCTCTCGATGCTCAGGCTCAGGAGGTACCTGTTGTCCCGGGGAGTTGACCCAGAGGAGGTCGATGAGAGGATAAAGAAGCAGGCCATCGGCATGCTCGAGGCCTCGGGGCTGAGTAAGGAGAAGATACTGAGCATACTGGTCGAGCTGAAGCTGGTCGTGGAGACCCTCATAAAACTGGCCAGCGAGATGGAGCTCCAAGGCGAGGGCGAGCGCGACCTTTAAACCCGGGCCGACTTTAGTCGTGTGGCGATGGAAGTGCAGGGGGTAGTCACCCTAGTACTGGTCGTCGCAGCGATCATAGCTGGCCTGAGAATAGGGCTGGGCCTCGGACTCTCCATAATGCTCACAGCACTGGGCCTCGGACTCTTCACGAACAGCATAGCGGAGGCTCTCAGGCTCGCAGTCTTAGACGAGGGCGCCTGGATACTTGTTCTCTCGGCTCTCACGATAGCCTCGCTGGCCGAGCTCTACAGAGTCACGAACGCTATCGAGGAGCTCGGAAGGGGGCTCTCAGCTTCCCTCGGGGATCCGAGGGTGGGACTGGCCGCCATACCGGCGGTCGTCGGGCTAATGCCTATAGCCGGCGGTGCTCTGCTGTCCGCACCGCTGGTGGGCTCCCTCGGTGCCCCACTAGGTCTCACGGCCGAGGCCTTGGTGTACGTAAACGTGTGGTTCAGACACACGCTCCTCTACTCGTACCCCTTCTCCCAGCTGGCCATAGTCATGTCCCAGCTGACCGGGATTCCAGTGCTCACCCTGATGCTACCTACCCTACCCATAACCGCACTGATGGTACTGCTGGGGGCACCCGTCCTCCTGAGAGCTAGAAGAGCCCGGCTCAGCACGCTTTCGCAAGAGCTCAAGGGAGACCTCAAGGCTCTGGTCCCGCTGGGGATAGCCGTAGCCCTCCTGGTGCCCCTGGTGCCACTAGTAGGTAACTGGGCCGTCCCTCTGGGATCGTCCCTAGCAATACTCTCTCTAGCGGTTCTAAAGAGAGCGCTGAGACTTTTGCCCAAGGCTGTCCTCTCGAAGCGCGTGGGCGACATGGTTCTGGCCGTGGTGGCCGTGGTCGTCCTCAGGGAGGTTATATCGCTGAGCGGCCTCGCCGCTGAGCTGGGAGATGTCGTCTACGGGCTGGGCGGAGCGAAGCTGGCGCTGGCGCTGGTCTCCACCCTGGTCTCGGTAGCCACGGGATCGGTCGTGACCGGGCTCTTCGTCAGCCTACCGCTCCTCTCATCGCTTGGTATGAACAGCACTGGCGCTGTGCTCCTCGTGTACACGTATTCCTTTCTAGGATACGTGGCGTCGCCGACGCACCTATGCCTCCTGTACACAGTCGAGTACTTCAAGGCAGACCTCATCAGCACTTACAAGTACATCCTACCCCCCACGTTGGTAGTCCTCTTGCTGGGATCCGTGTACTACCTAGCTCTGGGCTAGCTCTCCGCCTAGTCTTTCGTGCCCACGCGTAGTGTCGCGGATCTCCTCGCAGTCACCGCTCGGAGGAGCTTCCCGCTCTTCAGAATCCCGAGCATGATCCTCGGGTGATCGTCGTAGCCTATCCCCCGGGCCCGGACAGTCACGCGCACGTTGCTGAAGCCGACAGCCTCGGCTAACCTCAGAGCGGCCTGGACTGATTTAGCGGTTCGGTAGTGCCTCTCCAGCTCACTGCTTAGCGACTCGAGAGACCTCATCAGCCCGTGTCTCCGCTCTACGAACGCCGGTGCGAGCTTAGAAGCTATTGACGCGGCGTAGAGCCCTCCGCCGCTGAGGCTCTTGACCATAGATACGCTGTCCCCCAACCCGAACGCGCGCTCGTTGTAGGGTCTGAGAGGGTACCCTCTCAAGACCACTCCTCCGTAGGGCTCGGATAGAGCCCTAGAGCCTCCCACGATTTTCGAGACAACGGTCAACATGAGCCGCAGGCACTCGCCTGACCAGAGCTCACTGGGGTCGCTCGCGCAGCCCAGGATGACCTTCCTCTCTTCCAAGGGGACTACCCAGGCGAAGCCCCCGTCCATGCGCCTGAGCATAACGACGAGAACCGAATCTTCTCCGACTGGGAGCCTGCTCCCCGTCTCGAGCTCGACCTGGAGACCCGAGAGAACCTCCGCTCTGCTGGAGAGCCCGAGGGCTTCGGCGAGCCTCCTGTTGTACCCGGACGCCAGGATCAAGAGGTCGTACTCCCTCGTACCGCTCTTCGAGCGGACGAACCACCTTCCACCGCGGTAGAGAGCGCCGTAGACCGGATCGCCGAGGGAGAAGTCCACCCCGAGAGACGAGAGCTCTGAGTAGAGCCTCCTCTCCAACCCCACTCTGTCTATCTTTACGAAGCGTCGGTCCTCGAAGACTATGTCCACGGAGGCCCTGAGCTCCGGGACGAGTATCTTTACAGAAGAGTACTCCCGCAAGACGTACTCTCTAGCGAAGGGTATCCTGTTGAGGGTCTCTTCGGATACGAGGCCCGTGCAGTGGGGCCTTCCGATGTAGTGCCTGGCCTCGTAGACTCTAAGCGAAGAGCTCGCCGACCTTCGGAAGACGTGGTATGCTGCGAGGAGCCCGGAGATCCCGGAGCCGATGATAGCGATGGACGTCACCAGAGCTCACCACGATGGCTCGTTCGCTCAGCAATAATTCCCGCCGCCTTACCGAGGACTTCGGGGCGGCTGTTCCGCCCCCGTCCACCGGACTTTTAAGGACTAATCGGCTAGCGCCACGGTGAGCACTCGAGTGGGCGTTAGGGCGTACATACTGGCTACGACGAGCCTTGGAAGCGAATACGACGTCCTGGAGTACGTGCTGAAGAGCCTGGCGACAAACGCCAAAATCGAGGCAGACGTAGTCTACGGGGCTTTCGACTTGATAGTGATCGTCGAAGCGCCAGACCTCGGTACCCTCGACGAGATAGTCACGAAGCTGAGGAAGCACCCCAAGATAGTGAGGTCGGTGACCCTCATCTCCTCGAGGGCTAGGTGACGGGAGAAAGAATTTAATTTATCGGGGGGTTACCTGAGGGGTTAGCGTAAGTATGGGGGTCTATAGAGATCTAGGCAGGGACTTCGACGAGTGGTTCGACTGGATAATACGCGAGGCAGAGGTCTACGACTACGGGAGATACCCGGTAAAGGGCATGGGTGTCTGGTTGCCCTACGGCTTCAAGATCAGGAAGCACGTCGTAGAGCTGATGAGGAGCCTTCTCGACTCCACGGGCCATGAGGAGATACTGCTCCCGATCCTGATACCGGACGGCATCCTCGCCAAGGAGTCCGAGCACGTGCACGGCTTCGAAGACCAGGTCTACTGGGTCACTCACGGAGGCCTCGCACCGCTGGACGTGAAGCTGGCGCTGAGACCGACCAGCGAGACACCCCTCTCGTACCTGGAGTCTCTGTGGATCAAGAGCTACAGGCAGCTGCCGAAGAAGTACTACCAGGTCGTGAGCGTGTTCAGGTACGAGACGGGCGCCACGAGGGCCATGATAAGAGTGCGCGAGGTGTCAACGTTCAAGGAGGCACACACCCTCCACGCGACGTACGAAGACTCCGAGAGGCAGGTGGTGGAGGCCGTCGAGATCTACAGCACCTTCTTCAGGGAGCTCGGAATACCCTTCCTCGTCTCCAAGAGGCCCGAGTGGGACAAGTTCCCCGGAGCCATATACACGATAGCCTTCGACACCCTGATGCCCGACGGCAGGACACTGCAGATAGGGACGGTGCACAACCTGGGCAGGTCGTTCACTATAGCGTTCAACGTGTGGGTGCACATGCCGGACGGGTCCATGGACTACGGCTGGCAGACGAGCTACGGAATATCGGAGAGAGTGGTGGCGTCCCTGGTCTCGGTGCACGGGGACTCCGTGGGCCTTAGGCTCCCCTTCAAGTACGCACCGGTGCAGGTCGTGGTAGTCCCCATACCGACCGGTCCCGAGGAGGCGCGGAGGGAGGTCGCGGCCCTCTGCGAGAGGGTCACTGAGGAGCTGCGTGTCGGAGGGGTGAGGGTAGCTCTAGACGATAGAGAGGACATGACTCCCGGGGACAAGTTCTACTACTGGGAGAGGAGGGGGGTGCCGCTGAGGATCGAGATAGGCCCCAGAGAGGTGAGGGAGGGGAGCGTCACGGTGGTGAGGAGGGACAACAGGTCTAGAGTCTCGGTGAAGCTCGAGGAGCTCGTCAGAGCCGTCGTGGACATCGGCGAGGAGTACGATGAGGCCATTAAGGCCGAAGCTCTCGAGGGGTTTGGCAAGCGCATTACCAGGATCAGCGACTTGGGCGAGGCCGAGAGGGCCGTAGCCAGCGGACACATAGTGGAGATTCCCTGGTGCGGGAGGGTCTCGTGTGCGACCGAGATGGAGATCAGAGTCGGTGGAAAGGCCCTGGGGACTCCCCTCAGGACTGACGAGCGGGAAGTAGAGGGGCTGAGCTGCCCCGTCTGCGGGGACAGGGCCAGGAGCTTAATGAGATTCTCCAAGAGGTACTAGCCGCAAGGCCATGGTCACGAACCTCCCCGCGGAAGCGAGGGTAAGGTGGGCGAGGTACCTCGAGGCTAGGACTACCGAGGAGAAGATACGCGCTCTAGAGGAGTTCCTCTCGGCAGTCCCCAAGCACAAGGGAACAGAAAACCTGGTCGCGTGGGTCAGGAGGAAGCTCTCCGAGCTCAGAGAGGAGCTCGAGGATAGCAGGCGCAGGAGGAGCGGCGGTCCGTCGTTCTTCGTAGAGAAGCACGGAGTGGCCCAGGTGCTCCTCCTCGGCTTCACGCAGTCCGGCAAGAGCTCCCTCTTCAACGCTCTCACCAACGCCAAGTCCGCGGTCACTGGTCTGCCCTACACGACGATGTCTCCTGTCCCTGGGATGATGCCGTTCGAAGACGTGCAGATCCAGCTCGTCGACGCACCACCGTTCGTTCCGGGAGCCAGCTCCGGGAAGGTTTCCTGGGGAGCGAGGCTGGTGGGGCTGGCTCGCAACGCCGACGCTCTTCTCGTAGTCCTCGACGCTACGGCCGACCCGCTGGAGCAGTACCGGTGCGTGTTGGGGGAGCTCGAAGAAGCGGGTATAGTGCTCAGGAAGCCCAGAGGCAGAGTCCAGGTGGAGAGGAGCAAGGCCTACCAGGGGATCAGGTTGGTCAGGATGGGCAGGATCGTAGACGGGACCGAGGACGACGTGAGGAAGCTGCTCGAGTCCTACAGGGTGTACGGCGCCCTCGTGAAGATCTACGGTGAGGTCTCTCTGGACGACGTCGAGAAGGCTCTGTTCGAGTCCGCGGTGTACAAGCCTTCGCTAGCTCTGCTCAACAAGGTGGATGCCGTGGACAGCGCCACGCTAGGGAGACATATAGAGGGGCTGAGAGCCGCGAACCCCCACGTCCAGGTGGTGCCGGTGTCCGCGGTCACGAAAGAGGGACTCGACCTAATACCCAAGGCCGTCTTCAGCATCCTGGAGCTCATCCGAGTATACACCAAGGAGCCCAACTCCAGGGAGCCGTCCAGGGAGCCCCTAGTGCTGCCGAGAGGCTCAAGCGTCGAGGACGCCGTTAGGATGCTAAGGGAGGAGTACCTGAAGTACTTCAAGTATGCGAGGGTCTGGGGTCCCTCGGCCAAATACCCGGGCGAGAGGGTCGGGCTGAGCCACGCACTCTCCGACGGGGACGTCATCGAGATAAGAACGCACATCCGAGGTATCTGAGGGAGGCCACTCCCCACTTCCGGCGGGAAGAGTCCTCGCGTGTCACCAGTCCGCCGAGAGAGCCCCGAGACGCTCTGCCTCGACACGCGCCCTCACGGGTCGCCCCGGAGAACGGCCCACTTATCGCGCGGGCTCTCCCAGGCGATTCTCTAAGTTCTCGAGCCCCCCATGTCCCGGATATATTTTGAGAGCCGCTACTGACTCGTGGTGTATGCCGTGCACATGAACGTGGACGAGGCGCGCTGGGTTCTCGAGGAGGCCCTGAAGAGGGGGGCCGACCAGGCCACCGTCAGGCTCCAGGAGAGGGTCTACGAGCTCATAGTCTACGATACCGGGACTCTGAGGAGCTACACTACGAGCAGAACTGTGGGAGTGGGGGTCAGGGCCGTCGTGGGAGGAGGCTTCGGCTACGCCTACACTACCTCCCTGGACAAGGAGAGCGTGCTCGGGACGATCGATAGGGCTATCGCCATAGCCAGGGTGGCGAACAGGTACGGGAGGAAGACCTTCGCACCGCTCTCCCCGGTCAGGGACAGGTACGTGACCGAGTTCAAGGTGGACCCGCACTACGTCGACCCGGAGACGAAGGTGGGCCTCGTGAGAGACGTGAACACCGGCAGCATCAAGCGCGAGGGCATAGTCTCGGCCGTAACCCGCCTCGGCCTGGAGCGGGACAGAAGGCTCGTGCTGACCAGCGAGGGCGCGGAGGTCAATGTCGACGTGATGGGGGTGGGCTTCGCCCACATGGCCGTGGCCAAGTACGGTGCGGTCATAGAGAGGGTGAGCGACAGCGAGTCCCACATCGGGGGCTACGAGCACATCGAGAAGAGGGACTGGAGCAAGTTCGCGGAGGAGATAGACGAGCTGGCACTGAAGGCCGTGCAGTCCAAGACTCCACCGCCGGGACCGTACGTAGCCGTGGTCGACAACGAGGTGGTGGGACTCCTCCTCCACGAAGCCTTCGGTCACGCTAGCGAGGGCGACGGAGTGGTGACCGGGGCCTCCATACTCAAGGGCAGGATAGGCGAGAGGGTGGCCAGCGAGCTCGTGACGATAGTGGACGCCGGCCTGGTCGAGGGAGGGTACCCGGTGCCCTACGACGACGAGGGGGTGCCCAAGAGGAAGACCGTCATAGTCGAGAGGGGAGTCCTCAGGAGGTATCTCACCAGCAGGGACACCTCGCCGGAGCTCGGCGTCGAGCTGACGGGGAACGCGAGAGCCCAGGACGTGACGTTCGACGTCCTCGTCAGGCAGACGAACTACTACGCCGAGCCCGGGGACTGGAAGGTGGAGGAGCTCTTCGAGGGGATACCCTTCGGCATATACCTGAAGGGTCGGGGAGCCATGGGGGGTCAGGTGAACCCGTCTGTGGGGACGTACACGTTCAGCATAGGTCCCTCCTACATAATAAAGAACGGTGAGCCGGTGGAGCTCGTCAGGGGTGTCATCGTCAGCGGCAACATACTCGAGACCCTGAGGGAGGTCGACGCGGTCGCCAAAGACCTCAAGATAACCACCAGCATCTTCGGGGGCTGCGGCAAGGGCGCTCAGACGGTGAGGGTGGGAGACGGGGGTCCGCACCTGCGGACCAGGAAGATAGTCGTTGGGGGTGGATAGGATGATAGAGAGCATCGTGGAGAGGGGCGTGAAGACCGGTACGAGGCTGGGGGCAAGCGAGGTCGAGGTCTACGCCATCAGGAGGAGGGAGGTAGACATTACGGGGACGAACAGAGGCATCGAGAGGATATCTTCGGGAGAGCAAGTGGACGTGGGCGTCAGGGTAGCCGTAGGCAAGAGGGTGACAGTCCAGGGCGGCATGGTATCGCGAGTCGAGGACATAGACCCGATAGTGGAGACGGCCGTCAAGATCGCTAGGGTTCTCCCCGAGGACCCGCAGTGGGTCTCCCTACCGAAGAGGCTGGGCAGGTCGCGCGTGGAGGAGACCGTAGACCGCAGAATCAAGGAGCCGGACTTAGAGTACTTCGTGGAGGTCGTCCGCCTCCTCCTGAGGAGACCGAGCGAGATAGACAGGAGAGCGTTCGCGAGTGCGGCCAGCGCGCGGCTGGCTACCGTGGAGAGGGCCATAGGGAACAGCTACGGGGAGCTCCAGGCGGAGGAGGGCACCTGGATAGGCGTATTCGTGAGCGTCAAGGCGACGGAGGCAGGCGAGGAGTCGGGCTACTACGAATCCTACTCGGCGCTGACCCTGGCCAGGCTCGACCCGGACGCCATGGCTAGCAGGGCTACCGAGGTCGCCGTCAAGACCCTCGGTGCCAGGAGGATGGCCACCGGCACCTACGAGGTGGTCCTGGTGCCCAGGATCTTCGCCACCGTCCTCTCGTCCCTCATAGTGCCGGCCATCTGCGCAGACTCCGTGCAGAAGGGCAGGTCTCCGCTCAAGGGCAAGGTGGACACCAAGGTGCTCTCCGAGAACTTGACCATAGTGGACGACGGCACCTACCCCGGTCTCATGGGGACCAGGAGCTTCGACGACGAGGGTGTCCCGACCGGGAGAAAGACGGTGTTCGACAGGGGCCTCCTCAGGGGCTTCCTCTACGACACATACACGGCCCTCGTCGAGGGGAAGAGCTCGACAGGCAACGCGTTCAGGAGAGCCCCGTACTCTACGCCGGCGCCGTGGGTCTCCAACCTGCTAGTGGAGCCCGGAAAGGGAAGTCTGGACGACCTCGTCAGGGACCTCAGGAGAGGGCTCGTGGTCTACGCTACCATCGGGGAGTGGCTCTCCAACCCGGTCAGCGGACTGCTCAACGCCACCGTGACCAACGGGATCTACGTTGAGAACGGTGAGGAGAAGCACCCGGTGAAGGGAGTAGTGCTGTCCGGCAACGTGTACGAAGCGCTCGGGTCGATGGAGCTCAGGGTCTCGGGAACGACCGAGAGCTTCGACAGGTTCGTAGTGCCAGCGGTCTACATACCCAAGATCGTCCTGGCTGGAGAGTAGATCCGCGCGCGGAGAGCTCCCCGGCTCAGCTGGTTTTTGGTCGAGTCCTCGACTCCACGCAAGGCGCTTCTCCGAGCCCGCCAGAGCCCGCAGCTTCGGCGACAAAGCATCCGCGGTCCACATCCCGGTGCGCCCGGAGGCAGCTCTGGGTACGTCCGGGTCGCCCGAGCGGCCTAGATGTCCAGAACGAACCTGAGTATCCACCTACCGTCGGACTGCAGTACTTCCATCAGCGAGTAGGTGACTGCCTTGACCTCCATCCTCGCCTCGTGCTTCTGCGGGTCGAAGCCCTCTCCCCAGCAGACGGCTCTAAACGCGAAGCCCTCGCCCTCCCTCCTGACGTACTCGACCCCGATCCGGCCGAACACGAGGCCAGACCTCCCGTACTCTACCAGGAGGTCTTCGAGCCATCTGTAGAGGGCGTTCTCGAGGTCGAACCCGCTGTCCTCTATCACCCGGGAGACCCTCGGCTCGACCCTGCTGGTGTCGGTCATCACCTCGAAGAGGGCTATGCCGGCCAGCTCGAAGGCCCTCTCGAGGCTCTCGCCGCACACCTCGACGTAGGCGTCGGCGGTGTGCTCGAGGAACCTGTAGTAGTCGCAGGTGGTCACGGATCACACCTCGCAGAGCGAGGAGAACCTCTGCGAGTCCCAAGCCATCGAGACGTTGTTGAACAGCACGTAGACCTCTCTGGACTCCCTGACCGCATCCCTCACCACCCCGCAGAGTGTCAGCAGGTCTTCGTCGGTGTACCTGTAGCCGTAGTTGACCTCCCTCCCCCCGATCCCGTGGAGCCTGAAGTAGCTCACCTCCTTCACTAGCGCGGGCCTGGACCTGAAGGGGTCTACGACGTGTACGAGGTTTCTGCACGATCCGACGATCTCCCCGACCTTGTGCGGGTTCTCTGCCCACGTGCCTCTGGGCTCCCAGCCTACCACGAACCCGCTCTCAACGGTTGCCGAGAAGAACTCCATGGCGTTCCTGAAGTTCTCCTCGGAGAACCCGAAGGAGGGTGGAGTCTGGACCACCACGACTCTGGCCCCCAATATCCTGGCCCTCCGCACTACCTCCTCCCACAGCTCCAGGTTCTCCCCGGTGGGTCTGAGGTGCCCTATCCTGCCCCTCAGGGACTCGTCCGGTCTGCTCCTGGACCTCCGCCAGGTCGGCGAGTCGAGGTCGTGAGTGATCCCCTGGTAGGCCTTCATGTTGAACACGAAGCCCTCGGGGGACTCCCCGCGGAGCTTCCTGAGCCTGTCCTCGGGGACCAGCTCGTAGAACGTCTCCTGGAGCTCGACCGTTCTGAACGTGGTGTAGTACTTCGACCTGCTCACGCAGTAGCCGCAGCAGCCCACGTACACCAAGAGCTCCCACCGACATGTGGAGCGGAGTCGAATATATCCACCCCGGAGCACCCTCCGGTCGGATCGCGGAGGGGCTTCCGAGACGAACCGGCGCCTTCGCTAATTTAATCCCAGAGTCCCGAGTCTCGCCGGGCGCTCCCGATGAGAGTCTACGTATCGGCTCCCGGCAAGGTAACTCTCTTCGGCGAGCACGCTGTCGTGTACGGCCAGCCCGCCATCGTGACCTCGATAGACAGGAGAGTCCACGTGTTCGCGGAGCCCAGGTCGGACGGCGCGGTCACCATAGAAGCCCGCGACCTCAGGACTCCCGGTGTGAGGGTCACCTACAGGGAGGGTGAGGTGACCGTCGAGACGGACTACGGTCTGGTGCTGCCAGCGATCTCGTACCTCCACAAGGCCGTGGAGGTGGCCTCCAGCTACCTCGGCAGCAGGCACGGCGTGAAGCTGGTGGTCCAGTCCGAGATGCCCGTGGGCGCTGGACTGGGGACTTCCGCCGCCGTGGCGGTGGCTACCGTGGCCGCCTACGCCTACAGCGGCGGCTACGAGCTCTCTAAAGACGAGATAGCCAGGCTGGGCTGGGAGGTCGAGAAGAAAGTCCAGGGAATCGCGTCACCCATGGACACCTCGATAGTCACCTACGGAGGGTTCATGAGGATAAGGTACAGCGGCGAGGAGGTCGAGAGAGTGAGCCTGAGGGTCGGTGCCGAGCTCCCGATACTCCTGGCGTACGTCGAGAGGGAGTTCAGGACGGGAGACATGGTGCGGATGGTCAGGGAGAGGGTGACCAGGTATCCGCAGCTCTACGGGCGGATAATCGAGCTGGTGGGAGAGGTGGTCGGTGCCGCGGAGAGGGCTCTGCTGAACCACGACCTCGAGGAGCTCGGGCTGATGATGAACCTGAACCACGGGCTCCTGGACTCGCTGGGAGTGTCCACCAGGAGGCTGAACGAGGTGGTGTACGCGGCCAGGAGCTCCGGGGCACTGGGAGCGAAGCTCACGGGTGCCGGTGGGGGCGGGTGCGTCATAGCCCTGAGCCGCCCCGAGAAGATGGGCGTGGTCGAGGCGGTCATGGGCTTCCTGAGCGAGTTCACCATGAGGACTTCTCTCGGATCCGAAGGGGTGAGGGTGGAGGTGGGAGAAAAAACGGGAGGAGCGGCGCTTACGCGGACGACCTGTCTGCGTAGCTCCTGGTGTACCTGAGGGGCTTCAGCTTCTCGACTATGAAGTCGTACGCCAGCTCGGGTCTACTCTTCTCGCCGCACGTGTAGACGTCCACGATGCCGTACGAGTAGCCCCTGTACACGTGTATCGCGAGGTGGGACTCCTCGACGAGGACTACCGCTCCGTACGCCGTAGGCTTCTCGTAGCTCAGAGCCTCGACCACGTGCATGTTGGCAATGCCGGCCGCCTCCAGTAGGATGTCTTTGAGCTCCTCCGGGGAGCGTTCTTCGAATCCGTACATCTCCCCGAACACGTGCTTGCCCACTACCCTGCTTTCTTCTTCCATCCCGCTTTTGTCCTCGATCTTCTGCTGGTAGTAGAAGCTTATGGGCTCTCTTAGTACTTTGTAGTGTTAAAACTCGTCGATACCCCTAGCGATTAGTTAATCCTGACACAAAGTAAGCCCTAAGGAGTGCGCGATTGGAATCCTCAAGACGGGTGCCCGAAATAGCTCAGAGCGTCACGGGGCTACACAACGGGTGCTGGGAGGTCCGGCGGCTTACTCCTCACCTCCCATCTGCTAGCGCCAGCTCGCGCACGTCCACTGGGTACCTGAGCACGGCCACGACGCCGCCGAACGCCTTGACCTTGTCGAACACGGGAGTCTCCTCCGGGACTATCCGAACGTCGCCCCCTTTGGACTCCACGCTCTCCATCACCTCGCTGACGAGCTCCCGCTGCTCGCCGTAGAGCACGTCCTCGTTGACTAGGAGCTTCGACACCGCACCCAGTTCCGAGAGTGTCTTCACGATCTCGAGCCCGTAGGCGACCCTATCGCTTCCAGAGGACAGCAGCCTCATGAACTCTTCGAAAACCTCCTCGGCAGCGATGACGCTGTGTGCCCGGAGGACGCTCTTGAGGGAGTCTCTCCTCATCAGCTCGCCGATCCCGGCCCTCCCCCCACTGCTGACGGAGTCCACGTGGACGGGTCTCCCGAGCCTCCTGCTGAGGACGTCGGCTACGTAGTCCTTGAGGAAGGCCGGGGAGGCCACCAGGATCACGTCCGGCCTCTCCCGCTCCGCCGCACTGGCCACGATCTCTGCCACGAGTCCCGCGAGCTCTTCGGTCGAGGGACCGCCGTCTTTTAGCCCCGGGAGGCTCCTCTCAGCGACGTACTTGACCCCCTGCTCCAGGAGGACGGCTACGGCGACCTCGTCGAAGTCGAACGCCGCGAGGAGGACCCTAGCCCTCCTCTCGGAGGCCCTCCTCAGCCTGCCGACCTGCTCCCGAGTCCACCTAGGCTTGACTATGGTCAGCTCGGAGCCCACGTCGATGCTCAGCGTGTGGTAGGAGCCCCTCAGCCCGTAACCCTCGGGCCCCTCGACTATCCTCCCGTGTATCCTCAGCCTGCCGCTGAACGGCTGGAAGTACACGCTCTCGACCCTGACCGCCAGGACCATGGGCAGCCTCCTCTTGCCCTCCCCGTCGACCTTGACGTCGCGCATGGTCTTCGCCACGACGACGTCGCCCTCGGCTACCACGTTCTTCAGCACCCACAGGTCGTCCTCGCATTCGACCCGAACCTCGATCGCACCGTGCCTGAGGTCCTCCCCGAGGATCTTCAAGCGGTATGCCCCTCGCCTTCGATCGCCTACACTCTGTACAGAGCCTTTAAGCCCGAGACTCTCAGGTGCAGGGCGTTGTAGACGCCTATCACCGCCAGGTAGAGGAAGAGATCGACGACGTACCAGTCGTCCTCCCCCTCGATGCCTATTATAGAGAAGGGCGTCCAGCTCAGCCTCAGCGGAGAGTAGGGCGGGGGGACGCCGAACAGGTAGGCTACGTAGCGGGTTAGGAAGATCATGAAGAGGACGCCGGCCCATACCGAGAGCAGGTTTATCCACATCAGACCCCTGACGCTCCTGTAGAGGCTGTCGTACCTGGCCTTGATGATCCTCCACTTCTTCTCCTTGCCGGGCGACGTCTCCCGGAGCTTGAGGGCTACGTGCTCGAGCTCCCGGAGCACCCTGTCCAGCCTGACCCTCCTTATGTAGGCTCTGACCAGGAAGGTCGTGGGCAGGAGGCACAGCATCGGCAGGACCACGTACACGGCCAGGCTGAGCAGGGCCTGCGCTATCCCACCGCCCATACTATATCCTCTCCACCACCTCGACCAGCTCCTCGGCCGCCCTCTCGGCGAGCCCCTCTCTGTTGCGTATGAACCGGAGGGCGGCTCCCGAAACAACGGAGCTCGCTATAGCGTAGTAGCGGCTGAGCTGGAGCATTTCGTCCACGACCTCCCTCGGGGAGACGTCGGCCCTGTACCTACTCGAATCTCTCGACTGGCGCGACACTATCTCGTCGGGCTCGGCCTCGAGGACGGCTATGGCGTTGGGCCTGAGCTCCTCCAGCACGGCCGAGGGGAGGCCCGGCCAGTACCCCAGACTAGTCCTGACCACCGCGTGGGTGTCTACGATCCCGACCACTCGGTCTCCCGAGGCGCTCTCCAGCTCCGCCCGGATAGACCTAGCGGCCGCCCTCTGGGCCTCCAGCTGAGCGCTCAGGCTAAGCGCCCTGATCTGGTCGCGGGTCTCGACCACGCCGGCCCTCTTGAGGTGCTCGAGCATGTAGTCGCCGAAGTTCACCACCCTCACCGTGTATCCCCTCTCCGCCAGCTTCCTGGAGGCTATGGAGAGGACGGTGCTCTTCCCCACTCCGGGGATCCCGACCACGACCACGACCTTCAGCAACCCTACTCACCCACCAGTTTCCTGAGCACCGGGTACATCTCGAGGGCCTGCTCGTACGTCAGTGCGGTGTACATCTGCTGGAGTATCCCGGCCGCTAGAAGCAGTCCTATGCCTCCGCCGAACACGCTGAACACGTCCGCCGTGACGGCCAGCAGGGCCACTATGATGGAGCTGAGGACCGCGAGCGGGTACACGTACTTGGACAGCACGAGCTCGAGAGCCTTCGGGTTAGACCTCATCCCGGGTATGCTTATGCCCGACTTCACGAGGTTCTCCGCCTGGCTCGCCGGGCTCAGACCCCCGACCTCCACCCACATGAGTCCGAAGAGCACGGCGAGCCCGACGAGTAGGGCGGCGTAGATGGCCGTTCTAACCGGGTCGTAGATCACGTCGAGGAGGCCTCTGGGAGGGCTCAGGTACACCAGGACGCTCTCGAGACCGCTAGCCAGCCAGCGATGCTGGGGCAGGTAGGCCTCCACCATGTTCCTTATCAGGAGTATGTTGGAGACGAGGATGCCCGCCAGCAGAACCGGTATGTTGGATACGTAGAGGAAGTTGAGCGGTATCCTGCCCCTTATGCCCGGGGCCCTCTGGATCGTCACCGGGATGTTTATCTTCATGCCCTGGAGGTACACTATTATCAGCAGCAGCACGAAGGTCGATGCGAGACCGACCAGAGACGGCAGCAGTGCTCTCTCGCCACCGGCTAGGTACCCGGGCACGTACCCGTAGACGAGTCTCCCGAGGTCTACCTCCCCGCCGAGGACTCCGCCTACGACGTAGGGGACGACGCCGTAGTAGTAGCTCTTGGAGGACCCGTCCAGCTGGTACACCTGGACGCTGACGGGAGCGAAAGCCTCCCACACTATAGTCCTGGCGACCCCGGCGAGTATGAAGAGGCTTACCCCGGAGCCTATCCCGTACCCCTTCTGTATCGCTTCGTCTAGCATGAGCAGTATCAGGGCTCCGATGAAGAACTGCAGAGCTATGGAGGCCGTCACGAAAGCGTTCTGCCTGTAGGCCAGCGCGAAGCCCGTGGCCTCCACCGCACCTATTATGAGAGCGAGCCCCTTCTCGGCCTGGGTGAACAGCTTCCGGTCCTCCGGCTTGGTCAGGTCTAGCTCTATGAGCTTGCCGCCGGCCAAGACCTGGATTATGAGTCCCGCCGTCACTATCGGTCCTATGCCGAGCTGGGCCAGAGTCCCGGTGGTGGCCGCGAAGACCACCTGCAGCAGGGCCGGGAGCCGGGGTCCGACGCCGGACATCTGGGGGTAGACCGCTACGGAAGCCATGGCGTAGAATATCATCACGGCCGCTAGGGTGAACAGCAGCCGGTACTTCAAGTCGGGTCTTCTAGCGGGTTTGGGAGTCGATGGCACCACTTCGCCTAGCCGGGCGAGGAAGCTCAGCGCGCCCATCCGAGACACACCATTTCGCTCCTTGCCTGAGAACCAGTAAGCTGGCAGCTTAAAAGCTCTCCGACGATGGAGTGGAGCCTCGAGAGCCCATCACCGCTAGCCTCGCGGCCTCTCCGGGCGGGGACTGGACTACGGGGACAGCACCTCGCGAAGTCAAGAAGACGGTTTCCGAGGAGCGGGGGGAGGGCTTTGCCTCTCTAGAAGGACTACCTCCCCACCGGCCCTTCTGATCTTCTCTACAGCCTCCTTCGACGCCTTGTAGACTATCACCTTGAGCTTCGAGTCCACTTCCCCGCGCCCGAGCAGCTTGTTGTACCCGAGAGCTGCCAGGTCGAGGACGTAGAGCTCCCCCTCCTTCTCCACTCCTCCTCTGGACTCTAGGTACTTCACCAGCTCGTTCAGCTCGCCTACGTTGATGGTCTTGTACTGCTCCCTGAGCCTAACGGGGTACGTAAAGCCCCTCTTTCCGAACCAGTCGGGGAAGTACTTGAGGACCCACGACCACTTGTGCTTGTGCATGCCGGCGGCCCCCCTGCCGCCTCTGCTGCCGCTCTTCCTGTGCTGCCCCACACTACCGTACCCGTGAGTCCGTATGCCCCTCATCGACCTGCTCTTCCTCCTCCTCCTCACCACCATGTCGGCACACCCACTAGATAAGCCTCAGCAGGAGCCTATTTATCTCCCGGCCTCTGTACCCGAGCTCGCCACCGGCTCCGTAGGGCTTCTTGGTGCTCCTCCTGAACCCTCTGCGCGGTGGGCGGAGCCTGAACACGGGCTTCACGTAGTCCTCGTAGTGGTGCCACACCACCTTCCCCTCGTAGAGCGCGTCCACGAGCTCACCAACGCTCCCCAGACCGAAGACCTTCTTCACGTCCTCATCTGTTATGGGCTTGTTCCCGACGAGCCTGCCTCTCTTGGAGACGAGGAGCTTGAGGGCTTCCTTCTCGACCTCGCCCCACGTGACCCAGTCCTTGACCACCTCGAGCATCCCGTCGATGCTAGGAGACTTCGGGTATATCGCCGCGTGGAAGGGCCTCACCAGCCTCAGGAGGCGTAGCGTGTGCTCGACGTCGGGCGGGACGTCCGCTGTGCCCCTTATCCTCACGATAGCGTAGAGCGTCATGGCTCAGACACCCCTCTGCCAGTCGGTGGGAGATACGAACCTGTACGTCCTCCTGAGAGCGTCGTAGGTTGCCAGCGCGAAGTTTATCGAAGTCCTCGTCTCACCACTAGTCCACGTCCACACGTCCCTTATCCCGGCGTACCTGAGGACCACCTTGGCTACGTCCCCGGCTACCAGCCCCGCTCCCTTGGGAGCAGGCTTGAGGATCATCCTAACGCTCCCGGACTTCCCGCTCACGGCGAACGGGACGCTGTGCGGTTCCCTGCACGAGCACTCCCAGCTTCCGCAGCCCCTCCTCACCGGGACTATGCTCAGCTTCGCCTCCCTGATGGCCTTCTCTATGGCCTGCCTGAGCTGCCTGGCCTTGCCCAGGCCCACCCCGACGTACCCGTTGAAGTTTCCTACCACCACCATCACTCGGAACCTGGACACCTCTCCGGCGTCCGTCTGCTTCTGGACTATAGCCATGTCGATTATCTCGTGCTTCAGGTCCGGCAGTAGGTAGTCGATTATCTCGGGCTCCTGTATGAGCCAGTTGTTGTCGAAGACCTCCTTGATGCTTACGACCTTGCCCTCCTTGACCATCATTCCGAGCTTCGTTCTGGGGACCCAGGACTCCAGACCAGAGCCGGACGCGGACATCACCCACCACCGGTGGAGGCTCTGCTCGCGAGAGTCTTTAGGATGCTCTCTTTAACCTCGTCGAAGTGCTCTGGGAGCCTGCGGGGGTCTAGCCCCCTCTCGAAGTACTTCGAGAAGAGCCTTTTCAGCTTCTCCTCGCTCTCGGATGCCAGCATCGAGGCGTAGTCAGCTACGTGCTCCCCCCTTATCCTGCTCTCCGGCGGGAGCACCTCTTCGGAGACCGGTACCTCGACTCCGGCGTCTCTCAGCCCCTTTATGGCGGCGAAGACGCGGCACCCCTTGATTGGCCTGTGGAGCCCGATATCCGGGATGGCCTTGGTTATGCCCATCCTCACGGCCATCAGGCCCGCGACAAGGCCCGTCAGATACGCAGCCGGGGTGTTGTTGTAGTCGCCGCGCCAACCAAACTTAGATAGCACCGCGCTGTGCGCCGCCACCCTGGTCACGTCTCCTCTCGGCGCAAACTCCATTAGTTGCACGACGACGTAGTTGCCGGTCTTCCTCACGACAGCCCTCACCTTCTGCCCGGACTTGACCATCCTGTACCTCTTGTAGTAGTTAGTCTTGCCCTGCCTCCTCCTCTTGAGGGGAACCTTGTAGCTGGGACCCCTGGCCACGCTACCTCACCTGGATGCCCATGGCTACCAGGTGCCTCTTGAGGTCCGAGAGGCTCTTGAACGTCCCTCCCTTGGCCAGCCCGTAGAGCCTCCTGTAGGTGACCGTGTCTATCACCTCGCTGTCTCTCAGCCACTTGAGGAACCTCCTGATCTTCCTTATGGTGTTCACCCACTTCTCGTGCGGGTCCTCCCTCGCTCCCTTAGACCCCTTCCTCTTGCCGGGACCCCTCCTATGCCCTCTCTTCCTCTTCTCGTGCCTCTCCTTCCACCTCCCCCTAGAGTTCCTCCTAGCGGGCTCGGCCCATACGGCACCGTCCTCGATCAGCCTCCTTATGTCCTCCTTGGTCAGCGCAGACTCTACGTCCGCGAGCCTCTCCGGGTCGAACCGCACCCTATTCTTTCCTACCCCCAGCACCTCGGCGGCCAGCCTCCTCTGCAACGACAGGTCCGCCATCACGCACCACCCGGATTAGCTACTCTGAAGCCCATCTCCAGCGCCTTCCTGACTATCTCCAGCCTCTTTCTTAAGCCTACGGTAGAGGCGACGTAGACTAGGTGCCTGGAGGGGTCTAGACCCTCGAGCTGCCCGGCGCTGCTGACCACGACCGGCCTGAGACCAGATGGGTGAAGACCCCTTATGACCGCCGGCGTTCCGTAGCCGGTCGACGCGACCGGCGGGTGCCCCTTGAGCTTCAGCCTCATCGGGTTGTCCTTCCCCCTGGGCTTTCTCCACGTCGGGTCGTTCTCGAACTTGGGGAACTTCCACCACTTGTTCCTGTAGAAGCGTACCTTCAGCTTCTTCCGGATCAGCTCCCTGGCCTTCCGCGGGTCTACCTGGCCGCTCACCGCCACCACCTCAGTCGGCGTACCCCCTCTCGTATATGTAGATCCCGTCTACGAACACCCTCCTGTCGAACTCCTTCACCCTGGTCGCCTGCTCTATGTTGGCGGCCGTCTGGGACACGGCGTCCAGGTCGCAGCCCTCCACGATGACGTCGGTCTTGGTGACCGAGACCTTCGCGTCGCCGACGATCCTTGCTACCCTAGGCGCCTTCTCTCCCAGGAAGTTCTCTATGATCACCTTGTCCCCAACGGTTCTGACGGTCACCGGGAAGTGGGAGTAGACTATCTTGAGCTTGTATCTGTAGCCCCTCATGACCCCGTCTATCATGTTTCTTACGTGAGAGGCTATGGAGTAGAACTGGGCCTTCAGCCTCCTGTCTGCGAAGTGCGCCTCGAGGACTATAGACTGTCCCTCCCTGCTCATCGCGACCCCCTTGGCATAGCCGAAGTCTTTCTCGACGACGCCCTTCGGCCCCCTCACCCTGACTCTCTTCCCCTCGAGCTCGACGCTCACGCCCTCCGGGATCGGTATCTCCTCCCTCAGTCTAACAGCGCGGGCCACGGTCGATCCCCTAGTATACGTAGGCTATCAGCACTCCACCTATTCCTCTCTTTACGGCCTCGGTGTGCGCCATCACGCCCTGGGACGTGGAGAGTATCAGTATGCCTATGTCGCGCGACGGCAGGTACCTCTTCATCCAGTCCGGCATCTTCAGCAGCTCCTCGTACTTCACCGAGTATCTGGGCTTTATCGCTCCGCACCCGTTTATCCTCCCCAGGAGCTGGACCTTGAGCTTGCCCCACCTCCCGTCGTCTATGTGCTCGAACTCCCCTATGTAGCCGTGCCTCTGCATCACCCTGAGGACGGACGCTATCAGCTTCGAGGCAGGCATAATGAGGGCCTCCCCTCTACCCCTCATCTCGTTGTTGTATATCGTCGCGAGGGCGTTCGCGAGCGGATCTGTGGACACCATGCTCCCACCCTACATGTACTTCCTAAAGCCCAGCTGCGCCGCCACCTCCCTGAAGCACTGCCTGCACAGGTAGAGCCCGTACTTCTGTATCACAGCGTCCCTGCTGCCGCACCTCCTGCAGACCTGCACTCCCCTACCGTGCCTCCTCACTACGGGCTTCCTGTACTTACCCAAAGCCTATCACCTCGACCCCGAGCTTGGTCTTGAGCAGCACGGCAGCCTCCTCCTTGCTTACTCTGTGCCTCCTGGGCACCGTAGACCTGCGTTTCCTCCTCCTCATGACTCTGTAGCCGGGCCTCTCGAGCTTGACGGTCACGTCCATGCCGAATATCCCTATCTCCGGGTCATACTTCACTCCGGGGAGCATTATGTGCTCCCTTATACCGAAGGAAACGTTGCCGTACTCGTCGAAGCTCGAGTACTTGATCCTTCGACCGACGGCTGCCAGCGCTCGCTCCAGGAAGTCCGTGGCTCTGGCTCCGCGTAGCGTGACGACGACCGCTATGGGCTCCCCCTTCTTTATATCGAACTCCTTGATCGTCCTCTTCGCTCTCCTGTAGGAGGGCTTCTGGCCGGTGAGCTGTTCGAGCAGCCTGGCTGCCCTCTCCAGCCTCTCTCCGGAGGTCCCGACACCTATGTTGACGACGACCTTGGCTATCCTCGGCTCGAGCATCTTGTTGGTAGACCACTTGCCGAGGATTCTGCCGACCAGCTCCTCGGTCTCCCCCTTCACCGCCACCTCTGCTCACCGCCGCCCATGGTTATGGGAAGGGTTATCTCCGGCTTCTCTACACCGACGACGAACACCTTGTCTAGAGACGTGTAGAAGGTGCCGCCGGTCACGTCCTCCAGGCGCACCAGCTTCCTGTAGTGGCGCATGCCGCTGCCCACCTCTACGACCCTGCCCACTCTGCCCACGTTTATCCCGCTTATCACCGTGGCGAGGACTCCCCTCTCCAGGGGCACGTACCCGAGAACCTCGTAGTCCGGAATGGATATCTTCACCACAGACAACGTGGTGTACTTCTCCGCCTCGCCGGCCGGGACCTCGACGTTCTTGCCGTCGTGGAGATTCAGCTGGACCCTCCCTCCTTCGAGCGTCGTCTTGTTCTCTATCCTGCACAGCTTGAAGGAGGCCTCCTCTCTGCTCAGAGGAACCAGGGCCACGACTTTCACGGGTACCGGGACGACCCTGAAGTACTCCCCGGTGTCTACTATCTCGAGGACGTCCATCAGGCCCACCGGGAACTTGTAGTCCCTCCTGACGCGCCCGTCGACCTTGAAGTGGCCCTCAGCGATGAGCTTCCTAGCCTCCCTATGGGTTTCGGCGTACCCGAGGACGTCCCTGACGACTATCAGTAGAGGGAGCGACCTGTCTGCCGAGTGCGGCCCGCAGCGGGGCTTGACCGTCCACGTAGCCTCTTTCCTAAGTACAGGCCAAAACTCCGGCGCGGCCAGCCTCTTTAGATGTCTTCTACCGCCCATCCTGCCCATCACTCACCACCCCCGGACTCTTCGGCCTCCTCAGGCCTTCCGGACGCGGATGCCTTTCTCCTCTCGATGATCTTCTCCCTCACCTTATCGACCTTGCCGAGCTTCACTATCATCACCTTCGATGGGTGTATCGGGTAGGGAACGGGAGTCCCGTCAGCTCTCTTTATCGTTACCCCCTCGACGTGCACTCTGACCCTCCTGAGGTCTACCTTCACGACCTTGCCCTCGTGTCCGGCCCAGTCCCCCCTCAGGATCCTGACTACGTCGTCTTTCCTGACCGGGAGTCTCCTCACTCCGTGCTCTTTCCGGAGCTCCTCCGAGAGGGGAGCGTTGAAGAACCTGTGTCGGGCGTGCAGAGGGGCTCTGTATACAGCGAGCCTCTGCTTGCGGGGCTGCTTGCTGACCTCCCGGGCTGTCACGGCTCCCACCTGCCTCACACCACTAGGGTCGCTAGGTTCGCTATCCCCGGCCACCTCTCGGCCGCCTCCCTAGCGACGGGCCCCCTTATCTCGCTCCCCTTGGGGTTGCCCTCCGGCGTCACTATGACGCAGGCGTTGTCCTCGAAAGCTATCCAAGTCCCGTCTGGCCTTCTGAACGGCTTGCGCTGCCTGACGACTATGGCCCGAGCCACCTGCCCCACGAGCTCCGTCTTGCCCTTCTTCACGGACACGATCACCATGTCTCCTACCGTAGCGAAGGGGACTCTCCTCAGCCTCGTCTTCACTCCCACCACTCCTACCACCGCCACCTCCCTGGCACCGCTGTTGTCGGCTACAGAGAGCCTAGTCCCGTTTATGATGCCCGGAGACCTACCCAGCCTGCTGAACCTGGCCGTCGACTTCGCCGAGCTCACGTACCACCACCCTCCTCCACTCTACCTAGGACTACCCAGGCCACGGACTTGGCCAGGGGCCTGGTCTCTCCTATCAGGACCGTGTCACCTGGGGAGACCTTTATGCACGGGGGCAGATAGGCGTGCGTCCTAGACCTCCTCCTCTCGTACCTGCGGAACTTCTCGACGTAGACCAGGTAGTCCCTCTCGACGACGACCATCTTCTGGGCCCTCGTCTTGTAGACCCTGCCCACTAGGAGGCCTCCCCGAACCTTCAGGTGACCGTGCCACGGACACTTCGGGTCGTCGCACGGAGTCTCCGGGGGCTTAAGCCCCTTGTAGCTCACACCCACGTCCCTCGTCTTGACCTCCTCTCCCATCTCCCTCACCCGCACATCTTGACTCTATCCTCCGGAGCCCTGGCTATTTCCCGACCGTCCAACGTTACCGAGACGTCTCGGTCTGCTAGCTTGAAGGAAAACCTCCCGAACTCCTTGGGGATCCTCACCTCGCGACCGGAGCTCTCCACCACCAGCATGTTCCTGGTCTCCCATACCACCAGTCCGCTGACGCCCACCAGCCCCCTATCGCTGTGGTCCAGCACCTCCACCTCCAGACCTATCAGCTCGTGGCACCTTAAGTTTTTCCCGGTGCGCCTCACCCGCTACCACCCCCTCTCGAACCCTTTCCGCGCTCCTCGTTCACTACAGTCAGAATGCGCGCGATGTTCTTCCTCACTATCCTTATCCTTGCCGTGTTGGTCAAGGTCCCGGTCCTGGCCTGGGTCCTCAGCTTTATCAGCTCCATCCTGAGCTCGTTGAGCAACCTGCTCCTATCCTCCGGACTCATCTGCCTTATCTCTTCGGCCGACAGGCTCACCTAGGACCACCCTCAGCCTCCTGGGTCGCCTGCTGTGGGACCTCCTGGGTCTTGAGCGCGACCGCGTCGTCCGGCGTCCCGGGCTTGACGATGATCACCTCGACCCCGTATATCCCGGGCTTCAGGAGCACGCTCGCGATGGCTCTATCGACCAGCCTCTCGACGTGACCGCCGGTCTTGTACACCTTGCCCGCTCTGATCTTCTCGTACCTCGCCCTCTCGGAGGTCAGCTTGCCACTGATCACGATCTCGCACCCCACGGCCCCAGCGGCCATTATCCTCCTGAGAGCGACGAAGGCCGCCCTCCGGAAGTGGTAGCCCTTCTCGAGGGCCAGAGCTATCCTGGCAGCCATGACTCTAGCGCTGATCTCGGGCACCTCGAGCCCCGTCACGGTTATCTGCGGGTTCTCCAGCCTGAAGTACTTGGAGAGGATGTCGGCCAGCTTCTTTATCTGCTGCCCCCTCCTGCCTATGACCATCGCGGGCCTGTCGGCGTATATTATCACTCTATCACCGAGGGGGGTCCTGAAGAGCTCGACCCCCGCGTACCCGGCTTTGGAGAAGGTCTTGGCCAGGTACTCGTCGATTTTCAGCCTGGCGAGGTTCATCTCGAGGAAGTACTTCTTTACGTTTACCAGGGCTCTACACCTCCTTAGCTACGATCTCTATGTGAGTCAGGGACCTGAACTTGGGGGTGGCCCTGCGGAAGGCCCTTGGCATCCACCTCTTCAGGTAGGGTCCCCGGTGGGCCGCTGCTTGTATTATCACGAGCCTCTCCGCGTCCAACCCCTTGGACTCCGCGTTGTTCTCGAGGTTGTTGAGCAGCTTGAGCAGGTGCTTCGCGGCCTTTACGGGGTACCTCCCTATGGGAGTGCCCCACTTAGGAAAGCTGTTCGGGAGGCCGGCCTTGTGGGCTATGGAGAGCTTGTGCCTGACGTAGGGCACCGGCTCCTTCATGGCTATTACGTTCTCGAGGAACCTCTTTGCCTCGCTGAGCTTCATCCCCCTCAGCACCTTGAGTATCTCGTAAGCCTCCTTCCTCGATATCGGTGCGTCCCACGCCATGGCCTTCGCTACCCGCGACTCGTCCCTCAGCCTCAGCGAGTACTTCCATACCGGCATGCTCCAGACCAAGCCCTACTCTTTGGGCAAAGCCTTATAAGCTTCCGGCAGAGCGATGCGGACAAGACCTCACCGTTCGGGAGGCCCCCGGAGCCCCCATTCGGATGGGGGCTCCGGCCGCGGAGGTCTCGGCCGCGACTCCCTACTCGGAGCAATGCTTGGCCAGGTGGCTCCCCAGAAGAGTGGCACCCCTCTTGTCCGTTACGAACGTGAGGTCTCGGCCGGCGTCCGGAATCCTGATTCTAATGAGGTAGGCGCCTTCGTAGAAGCTCCTCCCTCTCTTCACCAGGTCGCTCGGGTCCACGTCCAGGTGCTCGATTAACCTCCTCTCCTCCCCGTTCAGAAGCTCGATCCTCCTCCTGACTCTCCTGACGGTGAAGCCGCATCCTCTCAGCGAAACGTCTATGCGGCTAGGGAGGACCGCGCTGACCTCCCTGGGAGACAGAGACCCCCTGACCCTCGACGACTCCGAGACCGAGGCGCGCGGCAGTATGCTGAGCGTCCCGTCCTCGCCTAGGAGTACCGCAACCGGGACTAGAAATCTGCCGCTCCTGAGGAGCGCCCTTACTCTCTTCAACCCTTTGCTACACCTATGGGCTTCAGCCGCGCCACTAGCTTGGCTATCTTGACCTTGTGGCTCACGTGGGCCACTCTGTCGACGTCCTTGTAGGCCCCCGGAGCCTCCTCCGAGACGACCCTCGCCGAGGCCGCCCTTATGTATATCCCCCTCGACCCGAGCTCCTGGGTCACCGCCTGAGGTCTGTACGTTCTGACCGCCGCCTCCCTCGACATCCACCTCCCGGCTCCGTGCGCTGCCGTGTAGAACACCCTGCTTCCCTCGGGCATTCCCACCATCACGTAGCTCGCCGTCCCCATCGAGCCCGGTATCAGCACCACCTGCCCCACCGACTGGTGCGCGCTCGGTATCTCCGGGTGGCCCGGCGGGAAGGCCCTCGTGGCCCCCTTTCTGTGCACTACCAGCCTCATCCTCTTCCCGTCGACGACGTGCTCCTCTATCTTGGCTATGTTGTGAGCGATGTCGTAGACTATCCTCAGGTCTAGCTTGTCGGGGTCTACGCGGAAGACCTTCCCGAACGACTCCCTGACCCAGTGAGTTATGAGCTGCCTGTTCGTCCAGGCGTAGTTAGCCGCGGCAGCCATGGCGGCGAAGTAGTCCTCCCCCTCCCTGGTCTTTATGGGTACCGAGGCCAGCTCCCGGTCCGGCGGGTTTATACCGTACTTCCTCATGGCCCTCTCCATTATTACCAGGTAGTCGCTCGCCACCTGATGCCCCAGACCCCTGGATCCCGTGTGCACCATCACCATGATCTGCCCCTCGTGCTCTATCCCGAGGACCTTCGCCACATCCGCGTCGTAGATCTTGTCCACGATCTGGACCTCCAGGAAGTGATTGCCGGCTCCCAGAGTCCCCAGCTGGGGGGCTCCGCGCTCCTTCGCCGTCCTGCTGACCTTGCTGGGGTCGGCTCCGCGCATCGAGCCCCGCTCCTCTATGTACTCGGAGTCCTCGGGCCACCCGAAGCCCTTCTCTATGGCCCACGCGACCCCCTCGTGTAGGACTCTGTCGAGCTCGGAGAGGGATAGCCTGACCTTGCCCGTGCTCCCGACGCCCGACGGGACGTTGACGAATATTGTGTCTATGAGCTCCCTGAGCTTGGGCCCCACGTCCTCTACGCTCAGGTTCGTCCTCAGCAGTCTGACTCCGCAGTTGATGTCGTAGCCCACTCCACCGGGAGATATGACGCCCTCCTCGTAGTCCATCCCGGCGACTCCGCCTATCGGGAACCCGTACCCCTGGTGACCGTCGGGCATGACGTACGACGCCGTGACGATTCCGTTGAGGCAGGCGACGTTCGCCGCCTGGACCAGCGTCAGGTCCTCCCTCATCTTCTTGAGGAGGTAGTCGTCCGCGAACACTATCGCCGGAACCCTCATGCAGCCCTTGTAGCCCCTGGGGATCTCCCAGGTGTAGTCGTCCACCCTCCTCAGCGTGACCGAAGGCGGGGGACCTCTGTACGCGGCCTCCTCAAACACTCTCCCACCGTTCTATTACGTACACTCCACAACTAATAAGCTGGAGGGGCTCGGGATCTACCGCTCGTCAACGTACCAGGAGAGCTCGTAGGAGCCTGAGAAGCGCAGAGAGCACTCCTCACCGACCTCTTCCAGGATCTCGCTCACCACGTCCCTAAACCTCACCTCCGCGGCTCTGGGGCAGCCGACCCTCCTAGCCACGTAGATCCCCTCAGTGGACAGCCCTACGTAGCACGACTTCGCCAGGAGAGACCCGTAGACCCTCTCCACGAACTCCCGCGCGCTTACCTCGGGGGAGAGGCGGACCTCGACGATGATCCGGCTGACCGCGTGTGGTGTGTACAGTATGGTCGCCGATACCCCGCTTAGCAGAGCCCCGGCGCACTCGTAGTCGAACCCCACTCTTATGGCATTTGCCGCGTACTCCTCGGCCTCCAGTAGGAGGCTCTCGAGGGTCTCCGGGGGAACGAGCTCCCCGAAGAACGAGCTCAGACACTCCAGTGCGGAGCTTCTCTGGCCGCCCAAGGCGGTGCAGCTCTCTGGGATCCGTGCCCAGAGCCTCCCACGGTGCTGACCACGAGATGCCGTAGCTCGAGGTCGAGGCGGACGCGGGGAAAGCCAGCTACTTCATCGCTACGAACAGGGTCGACCTGGTGGCCTTGAGGCCGGGCTCTCCGTGCTCCACCTTCCTCGTAGATATGGCGAACTCCCCTAGGTAGTGTCCTATCATCTCCGGGGCTATCCTCACCGGCACGTACTCCTTGCCGTTGTACACGGCTATGGTCAGACCCACCATGATGGGGAGGACGATAGCATCCCTCGCGTGGGTCTTTATGACCACGTTCTTGCCCCTGGCCAGCGCCTCCCTAGCTCTCAGGACTTTCCTCAAGAGCTTCAGCCTCTCCGGCTCCTCCCTCTCCGACTTCAGCATGCCGTACTCGACCATCTTGCTCCTAATCTCCGGCTCCGACATCCTCATGAGGCTCCTCCTGACTCTCGCTGGCAGAAGCTCTATCAGCTCGTCCATGGGCATGTTCATCAGCTCCTCTAGAGTCTTGCCCCTATACCTGAACTTGGTCCACTCGGGCGGGATCTCCATTCTCGCGTCGGGCGTAGGCCGTCCCCTCCCTCGACTAGTATGCTCTCGCCTAATAAGCTACCTCTTCTTCCTCCCCGTCCTGCTAGCGGCTACGTGTCCCACCTTGCGCCCCGGAGGCGCGTGCCTCGAGACCGTCGACGACCTCGAGACGCTCTGGTGGGAGCCCCCGCCGTGTGGGTGCGAGACCGGGTTCATGACCACCCCTCTCACCCTCGGCCACTTCCTAGCCTTGACCTTCCACTTGTGGTATGCCGCCCCAGCCTTCAGCAGGGGCTTCTCCGTCCTGCCGGCGCCTGCCGGGACACCTATGGTGGCTCTGCACTCCCCCAGCACCATCCTCTGCTCCCCGCTCGGCAGCAGCACTATAGCGTACCTCCCGGACTTGCCCAGGACTACGGAGTAGCTCCCCGCCTGCCTAGCCAGCTTGCCGCCGTCGCCGGGCCTCAGCTCGACGTTGAAGACCTTCGTTCCCTCCGGTATGCTGTTCAGCGGGAGCACGTTCCCAACGGCGACCGGGGCCTGCGGTCCCACGTAGACCACCTGGCCCTGGAAGACCCCCTCGGCCGCCGGAGTGTAGAACTCGGAGCCGTCCTCGAGGACAACCCTGGCTAGGGGGACCCAGCGACCGGGGTCGTGCACGAGCTCGGCGATCACGCCCTTCCTAGTGTCCTCGGACAGAGGGGGGTACTTCGCCTCGGCCACCCTCAGGTGCGAGGGGCTCCTGAAGGTCTGAGTCCCCCTGCCGGCCCGCTGCGCGAGTATCTTCTTGCCCACTCACATCACCCAGGCTACACTATGCCCAGCTTCGTGGCCACGTCCGACGCCTTGAACTCCTTGGCCAGCCTGACGTAGGCCTTCTTCTCCCCCTTTGGCGTCACCAGGGTTCTCACCTCCTCCACCTTGACTCCGAAGAGCTCCTCGACAGCCCTCTTGATGTCCAGCTTCGTGGCTTTTATGTCCACTATGAAGGTGAGGGTGTTGAACTTCTCCATGTAGTTTATGGCCTTCTCGCTCGATACCGCAGACCTTATGACCCTGTAGGGATCCCACGCGGAGCTCACGGAGACACCACCTCGAACCTCTCCTCCAGTTTTCTCAGAGCGCTGACCGTCATCAGGGTCAGCCTACCCGGGTGACCTCCCGGAGCGAGGTGCAGGACGCTGAGCACGTCCGCGGCGACGACGTCGACACCTGGCAGAGCCCTCCCGGCTCGGACGACCGGGCTCTCGGAGCTCGAGACCACCAGGAGCAGGGACTTGGGCTCCTTGTACCTCCTCCCCCTCATCTTGCCCTTGCCGGACCTCACCTTCGTTCCCTCCTGGGCCCTGACGACGTCCTCCCAGACCTTGAGGGACGCTAGGACTCTGCGCAGCTCCTGCGTCCTCCCGATCTTCTCGAGCTCGTCCACGACGAGCACCGGCGTTGTCGGGGCCGAGAACCTGTGACCCCTGAGCCTGACCAGCTCGACATCGGACGTGGCGGCCAGGGCCGACGCGAGAGCGAGCAGCTTCTCCTTCTTGTTGATCCTCTCGTGGAGCCTCTTGGCCGTGGTGGGCGGGAAGGCCAGGCGACCTCCCCTAGTCTGCGGAGCGAACACCGCCCTGCCCGTGTCGAGCCTCGGGACTCTGGCCACCGAGTAGTTTATGCCCCAGGATTCGCCGACCCTCCTCCTACCAGCGAGGGGGTCTCTCCCCTTTGGCTGGAGGCGCGCCGTTAGTGCCGATAGGAAGGCCCTTCTCACCAGGTCTTTCCTCACGGGAAGAGAGAAGACGGGGGGCAGCGTCGCCTCTCCGACCGGGTTCCCGTCGAGGCCGTAGATGGGCGCTCTCTTCTGAGCCACCTTCTCCGGAAACACTATCACCCTCACGCTAGCCCACCTCACTGTTTGCTCTCCAAGCTGATGTACGCTATCTTGGGAGGCTCCAGCATGGCCTTTGTTGGAGGCCTGATCGGCCACCTGAGCACTACCGGTCTCTTCGGCGGCCCGAAGACGCTCCCCAACAGCGCCACGAACGCAGACCTCACGATCCCGTAGTGGGGGAAGCCCCCCGACGGCGTCACCTCGTAGCCGTCGTCCCCTATGTAGAGCAACCACTTGTTGAACTCCGTCCTCCTGTGGAACCCCATCTGACCCGCCTGCGGGACCGTGCTGAGAGATCCGAGAGCGGGAGATCTAGCTCCGATCCTTCTGCTACCCTTCCTATGCTTGTGCCACCTTGGAAGCTCCCTGACCCCGAACCTCTTGATCACTCCCTGGAAGCCCTTGCCCTTGGTGACCCCGACCACGTCAACGTACTGACCTGGCGAGAAGACGTCGGCTACCGTTACGGGCTTCCCCAGCATAGACAGAGCGAAGCTCACTCTATCGGGAACACTACCACCCCATATCCTTATTTCCAGGAGGTCCGGCACCTTCTTGCTCAGGCCCCCAGTCCGTCTGGGCTGCGTCGCCGCTAGCACCGATACCTGGACCACTCTGTCCACCTGGCTCAGAACCTCCTTGGACCTGCTCTCGTTCTTCTGCGGGTCTACGGACAGGGTCGATATCTTGCGCCACACCTCCAGCTCCTTCGGAGGCTCTGCCCACACCTCGGTGAGGGTTTTGAGCTCGCCCATGGTTCCGTAGGTGTAGAACCTCGCTCCCAGGGGGACCATGGGCGGGGTCTCAATGATCGTTACCGGCACAGCCCTCTCCTGACCGTAGGTCATAGACCCGGGTCTGTTGTCTACTATGATGGCGTGAGTCATCCCTACCTTGTAGCCAACGAAAGCCAGCATTCTCGGAGCCGCTAGGTCCGGCTCTGGCCACGACCTGACCCTGGGGAGCAGCCTCGCCGCTCTCTTCCTAGGTCTTACTCCGAGGCTACCCCTCCTTGGCGCCGAGTACTTCCTTCGAGCCACCCTTACCGCCTTACCTACTCGTTACGCCGGAAGCCACTTTAAAGCTTTTTCGCGCAGCGCTCAAGCACCTTCCTCCAGTTCAACGCATCGGCGTGGTGGCCGAGTGAGGGTCAGACCCCGGGAGATACCTCACTTCTCGGCGCCCGGCTTTTGCATTATCCACTCCCGCCGCGTCCCGTACACTTAAAAGCCGCGGTTCCAACCGAGAGCCGGTGCGCACGGTGGGAGGTAGACAGAGGACCAGCCTCTTCATGGGTATGGGCGAAAGCGGTAGCGCTAGGGAAACCGAGAAGGCCGAGAGCGAGAGCAGGGAGCAGGCTCGGAAGGGTAAGAAGAGAAAGTAGCTCTCGGGGTCGCGGTGTTCAGGTGGCCACCCCCCAGGGCCTCCAGAGACCTAGCAGTGGTCGTGCCCTCCTCCAATCTCTCTATATACAAGGACCTGAGGCTGAAGACCAGGCTGGCCGGTGAGTACGCTAGAGCCCTGGCCGTCTTCCGGGTCTCGACTCTCGCGGTCTTCAGAGACCCCGAGGCGACCGAGGAAGACCACCGCCTCTTCCTCAAGGTCTTGAGACACGTGCTCGTCCCGCCCTACTTGAGGGTCAAGACGGAGCCCCTGGACAGGGACCTCCGCTTCGCTGGCCTACTGCCCCCTCTCACGATCTACCCCCACAACCCGGAGAACAGACCCCCGCGACCCGGAGACGTCAGGTTCGGGCTCGTGCTCGGTGAGCGCGGCCTAGTAGACATCGGCTGGAGGAAGCCCTGCAGACTGGTGGACGCGGGCTACGCAAAGCCGGGAGAGATAAAGCTGATCAGGGTGGACAGCGCGAACCCACTTCTGTGCCGCGAAGAGACCGCCGCGCAGATCTACGCGGGCTACAGGGTAGTGGAAGCAGCAAGCAGCGACGACCTCGCAAGACTCCTCGAGGGGTACGACCTAGTCATAAACACGAGCAAGAGGGGGGAGCCCCTGAGGGGAGGGGTGCTGAAGAGAGTGAGCAGGGCCATGTCCCTCTGCCTGCTCTTCGGCAACCCGAGGAAGGACTTCGACGAGCTCGCCGGGAGTGGGGTGAGGATCGACCTCACGATAAACTTCATTCCGAACCAGGGGACGCTGACGGTCAGAACGCACGAAGCCCTGGTCTCGACCCTAGCTATCCTCAACGCGCTTCTAGAGCACCGGTGGACGAGACCCTAGGATGGACATGGGGCCGCCATCCCAGCTTTCGATCTTCGTAGAAGGATATGGGGCAGCATTCGGTGCAGAGGCGGCTCGGAAAGGATGCGAGGGGGTCGAAGACCTGAGACTTAAGCCCTCGACGACCCGCGCCGCGACGGAGCACGGTACTACTAGTGTCCACCTCGGTGGGAAAGCAGCGAGCTGGCTCCGCATGCTCACTTACTCCCAGCTAGTCCGTTTCTTCTAGGTGTTGAGAGACTGCTGAGGACGTTCTCCCGACCGGCAGACCTCAGCTCAGGAAGCGGAAGGCGGCGTCCTGCTCCCTTACGCTGGATAGAAGCGACTAGCGATCAGTCCGCGCGTCGGGCCTCTGGCCTACAGGCTCCTCAGCTCCTCCAGCTCCCGGAGCGCCAGCTCCAGCATCCACCGGCGCTCCTCGGGGTCTCCGCTGGCCTCGAACCTGGCCCTCAGAGCAGGCTCCGCCCTGTAGAGCGCGAGGAGCTTCGCGAGGGCGTCGTAGAGCCTGCACGCTCTACGGACGTGGGAAAGCACGTCGGGGGTAACTCCACCTGCTCCCAGCCGCGCCACGTCCTCCACGCTCTCAGCTATCGCTACCTTCAGGACGAGCTCGGCGCTCTTCCCGGAGAACCTGTACGGAGGCTTTCCGATCCCTCCGCCTGACGTTGAGCCAGTCGAGAGCCTCGCTCACCGTTGTCGCGTAGTCAACACTTCGTGACTACGCGTTCCACCCCGGCCCTGGAGGCCTCGGTGGCCTTCGGGGGCAACGGTAAAGCACCCCACATCGAGCGCCTCATAGCGTGCCCATTCGGCTTACTCGCTTCGCCACATACCGGGCGCGCCTATCCCGCCATCATGTAGTGTTGGGGAGAGGTATATAAAGTTTACTATTTAGGGGCTGCAGCCGAACCCCCTCGCTCGCCTAGGAAACGGCCGAGCGGGTCGCGTGCTGCCGGACTGGCCGGCTCCTGCTCCTCTTAGGAGTAGAGACGGGCTAGCTTCTCGCACGTCACAGAGCCGGGGCCCGCTCCCGGAGCCGGAGAGCGGCTCTACTCCTCTGTGAGGAGTAGAGGCGGCCGGACTCCAGGGCCTCCGCGAGCTCCTCCAGCCTCCTCAGCACCGCTCTCCTGGTCTCCTCCGAGAGCTCCCTAAGCAGGCTCGGGCTCCCCTCGCGGGCCAGCACCCTGCTCAGCACGCGCACGCACCTCTCCCTCTCTCCGGGCTCCACCGGCTCGCAGAGGAGCCTCGCGAGCTCGTACGCAGCCCGCAGCCTGCACATCTCGTCGAGCAGGCTCTCCAACTCGGTCCCGACAGCACCCGCTAGAGTGGGGAGATAGTCTGCGCGGTCTTGGTGCCTGCGGCTCCCTCCCGCCGTCCCGAGCCCGCGCGGGTGGCCGCGGTAGTTGTGGAGCGGTACTCCCCGGCCCAGGCCTAGGCAACCTCCGGGGGCTGCTCCGCGGAGCTTAGGGGTCCGCCGCGGCTGGCAACGTGTTCGGTTTAAACGTGTAAACCGAAATAGAGAATTTATAAGTTCGGGCAGAGCTGGCGCTCCGGGTAGGACTGTGATCGACGTTAGATTGACCAGGGTGCTCGCGCTCGCACTGCTAGTGGGTCTACCCCCACCTCCTCCGCCGCTCCCTCCGCTTCCCCCAGCGTTCGTCGTGCTCGTAGGGTTCGCGCACGCGAGCGGACGGGCCGGCAGCCGGCGGAGCACCTTTTGGGGCTAGGGCGAGCGCGGGCCCACTCCGGGCTACCCGCGGATACCCCTAGCCAGGCCGGCTCGCACTCCCGGGTCCCTGAGCTCTCCGAGTCCGCCTGCTCGCCCGGCGGCGCGGAGCGCCCGCGGAAGTCGGGGAGCCGGGAGGGTCCCCCTGTGGGAGGTAGACCGCGAGGGTGGAAAAGGCTTTCGGTTCAGGGCCCTCCTGCCTCACTCTGGCGGAGTGTCGACCCCGGGTAGCGTTTCCCCCTCCGCTCCCGCGCGGCTCGCCTATCGCTATTACCAGACCGTTACTACGTACCTCGCTACGGTGGGTCTCCTACCCGCCGCTATGTACTTCGGGCTGAGGTAGTCCTCGCGCTTCGTCATCTTATCCGCGGTCACCCTGATGTCTAGGGGCGGCCCGTCTCTAGCCCATCTGAGGGACAGCGTTACTACGGATGCTCTGAACGTGGTGTCCGCGTAGTCGATGAGGCTCAAAAGCATGCTGAATGGCCAGGGGATGTACTTGCCGAAGAGGTTCAGTGCCAGGTCTCTGGCGATCCCGAAGAGCACGGACGCCAGAGACTCCCCGCCCTCTACCTCAATGCTTATGGAGTTGTCGATAGTCTCGAAGTTGATGGGTATGTCCCTGTGCATCTTATCCGAGATCCGGTAGTACCTGGTCGGGACGTTCTCCGTTAGCCGGCGCACCAGGTCGTTTAGAGCGTCTAGGTTCCAAGCATACGACGGACAGTAGCCTACACACTTCCCGCTTGCGTCATAGTAGCAATCCACCCAGTTTTGCTGCCACTTCTCCTCTCTGTAGTACGGTGTGACTATGGAGACAGGCTCGGCGAGCCAATACTCGCGACCTCCGTAGCTGTACGTCTTTATGTTCCAGGTGAAGACTATGGCGTCGTACTGATACGTCATGTCCGTTGGGACTATGAGTGCCGCAGTGCGGACTCCCATATTCCAGAGGTCTCTATTGAATCGGGCCTGATGGGACTTTTTCTCTACCCAGTACGCCTTCTCACCCCATATCATCACACCCGCGAGCGAGAAGCCGGTATTCTTGAACCCCACATCAACGGACCCGTAGTCCACTATGATAGTCATCGGGGGCATGTAGCCCGTACGCGAGACGACCGATATCACGAACGGCTTGTAAAGAGTGAACCGCGCTCCTCTGGCCATCGTGTGCCTCCAGTCCACGTAGTAGTACGGGACGTAGCTGGGGCGGAGGCACTCCCTCACCACGTACGTCATGTCTACTGCGGTCTCCACGTTCTGCAGCTTGCGGCACGGGTTGGTGGCCACCGTCACCGTCAGGTAGTTCCACACGCTGCCCGGGGTCGCGTACCTCGACTTGTCGAAGAGGTAGGCGGTCGAGTAGACCTCCACGAACCTCGTCCACAGGTCTCTGAGCACCTTATTCCTATCGAGGTACAGGCTGACCCACACCTTGTTGGAGAACCACTCCTCCGGGGTGTCGGAGAAGCCCCAGTAGTTCTGCCAGGCGCATACCCCGATGTCGTAGGGCACGAGTCCCGGCGGGCAGACAGTCTGGGTGGCCACGGTCTGGAGGGACTCGGGGGCCACGAGGGCTACGAACTGTGCCCCGGCCGAGCCCGCGGCGCCCGCCATGGCGGGCTCCTCGCTCTTCGGGGCGGGCTCCTCCAGCCCCAGCTCTCTCCTGGCGGCCTCGATTGCCCTCGTCAGGTTTACGGGAATAAGCCTCTTGGCGAGGTCCTCGAGCCTAACGACTATCGGCGGGTACCCCCTGACCACCGCCAGTGGGTCCTCCAGCATCCTGAGGAACGCGCCGAAGTAGTCGAGACCCCTAGCCATGTAGTAGTCCTGCGATGTAAACACGTCGTTGGCTATGTAGTGGACCCCGTCGCCGACTAGCCAGAACGTGACGGAGACGCTGGGCATCGTCACTCCTCCTATGCCCCTCCTCCTCAGGCTCTCCAGGACCTCCTCAGCTCTCATACCCTCACGTATCCCCAGCTCCCCCAGCCTCCTCAGCCAGTCCTTGACGCCCTCCTCGAAGCCCACCCTGACCACCCTCCTCTCGAGGAGCTCGCAGATGTCTAGGGTGTGGAACTCGCTCCCGAACATCACGACGATAGACCCGGCGATGTCTCTACACAGCAGCTTACCGTCGATCTCGAACGGCTTACCCTCGATAATCAGGGTTACTCCGTAACCTCTAGGTGGGATGGCTATCGGGAGGGCGGAAAGGGCCACTAAGGCTACGAGGAGGAGCCCCAGCTTCCCGGGGCTCACCGGGGTCACCTCGAGAGCGGATGCCCCGCGGGGTATTTATGCTCGCACTGCGGGCCCCAACCGGCTTCACCCTACGGCCATAAGGTGAAGCCCTAGACCCTCAAGCTTTAATAGCCGCTTCACTCTCAGCAACGTAAGGTGAAGCGGTGACCAGGTGGGACAAGGGGGTCGACTTCGAGTACATGTACTCTCTGCTGCTGAGGAACGTCTCGAGCAGGAGCAGACCCCTCAAGTCCAGGTGCTACGACTCGGTGCTCCTCATACAGCTCAGGAACGGAGCGCGCATCTCGGAGGCCGTGAGGGCCTAGCTGGAGCACCTGAGGACCGGCGACAGGATAGTGCACGTCCAGGTCGGGAAGGCGAGGAGGCAGCTGGCGGGGATGGTCGTCATCCCGGAGTAGGTGGTCAGGTGCCCGAGCTCCTCGAGGTCGACTTCGAGAGGCTAGTTGACAGGCTCAAGCACTATGCTCTTACAAAATCGACACGCACAGCCTCAGGTACTCCTTCATCACCTACTTGCTGACCAGGAGCGCGAACCCGGCCATAGTCGCGAGGATCACCCATCACCAGAACCCAAGGTACATCCTGGCGTACGCTCAGGAGAAGGTGGCCGAGAGAGCCCTAGCGTCCAGGGAGCCTGGTCTGAGGGAAGCCCCTCAGGTACGTCTACGCCCACAGGATGCGGAGGCGGCTGTATGTAGTCCACGAGGACGGGACTTCGCACTATGTCAGCTCGTTGAACCCCAGGAGTGCTGTTCGGAGACTCCTGAGGCACACAGTCTTTACTCACTTCTTCTCCGAGAGCTGGTGAACCGCCAGCGACCTGAGAAGGGAGGCCGAGGCGCGGGGAGCCGGCGGAGCAGGGCCGGAGGCAGGGACACCCCCAGCGGGGGGCGACCGAAGACTGTCCGCAAAATTTATTCGACGGGCTTTACGCAAAATACTAAGAGCACTCGTTCTCTTTACAGTCCACACATGCGTCACGTCATGGGCTCACAGCACCTCTCCTCGAGCGGCCTGCCCAGCACCGCGGGCCTGAAAACCGCGAAACTTAAGGCTTCTAAACTGCACGACCCATATATACCGCGCTAGCTAGAAGCCTAGAACCGCTGAACTGGCTACGTTGCTAAACCAGCTGGTTACCGGGCCCGCTAGTCTGCCGGGCTCACTAAGTTGGTCCGCACTAGCTCTTTTCCGTAGCTAAGTCACTGCGGGGGACCCTTCGACCTGGCCGGAACCCTCTCGCCGTCCCCCAGAACCCAGAACGCGCCGTCGTCCCTCCTCTCGATCTTCCATATGGCCGCTTCGTGCTTCGCCCTCTCGACGACCTCGGCCAGCGTGCGGATGGCCTCTCTCCTCCCTCTGCCCACCACTCCCACGGCGAAGACCGTGTCGCCGGGCCTGAAGGAGCCCACGCTGTGGTAGACGGCGACGTGCTTCACTCCCTCGGAACGGGAGGCCTCGCTGGCTATCCTCTCCAGTGCCCTCTCGGTGTACTCCGCGTGGTACTCGTACCTGAGCTCCTCGACCCTGCTGTCCTCCACCCTGCCCTTGACTACGCCGAAGAACAGCGCGACGGCCCCGGCCTCCGGGTCTAGCCTGCTCAGCAGACTTTCCAGGAACTCCCTAGCGTCTACCGTCCGCCCCTGGACGAGGCGGGCCTCGTAGGTGCCACCGCCTCCGGCGGAGGGGGGCACGAGGTCTACCCTCGGGTCCGAGCACAGGTCTAGGCGGTGCTCCGCGTTGGTGACGACACTCCCCCCACTTATCACGAGAACGCGCCCGCTGGAGACCAGCTCCTCCAGCTCGGGGTGCCTCAGCACCACCGCCCTCAGGACGTCGCCGACGCTCGCGTAGCACGAGTCCGCCTCGAACTCCTCGACGCTCGCACTCACGATTTCCCTGAGCAGAGCGTAGTACCTCACCTGGAACCTCATAGAGCCTCGCTGCAGGGAGTCCCGAGGCCAAAAAAGCCCGCGGGCGCGTCAGCGAAGGAATGGAGTGCGGGGCTCACCGCAGACGGGAGCCCTTTGGACGCTAGTGAGAGGGTTCTCCCCCGGCACCTCCCCTGAGCCGACTCCTCACGGTCTCGATCACGTCGTTTATGGTCTTCCAGTGCCTTCCCTGCCAGTAAGCCTTCTGACACTTCTCGCAGTACCAGAAGGTGTCGTACCTGTTCAGAACCTCGGGCGGTACCAAGTGGGCTATCTGCGCTTTGGGCACGATGTTGAGCCTGCTGTTGCACTGGGGACACCTCGTGTTCCCCTTGTCGAACTTCATGCCGAGGCCCAGCTCCTCCGCGACCAGCGCGAGCATGTCGGCCACCTCGACCACGTCCGGTGGGATGTAGATAGACCTCAGGTTTCTCTTTGCGGCTCTCCTGTGGAGCCCCAGGTCTCTCGTGACTATCACCCTGTCCTCTCGCAGAGCCAGGCCGACGACGTCTCTATCCCGCGCTCTCCTAGAGTACTCCGTATCGTACCCCAACACCCTCAGCCACCGCGCTAGGTTGCCCAGCATGCTGTCCACGACGAACTTGACCATGGTCTAGCTTCCACTTACTAGAGCGTGCCGGATCTTATAGGTCGACCTCCCCAACCGTAAGTGCGACGCCCGAGAGCGCTCGGCAGGAGACCCGCCGGCGGAGGGTCCTGCGGGAGTGAGGAGGTGCGGTTACCTCGAGCTCGGGATTCTACGAGCTCAGTCGCTCTCCGGCTCCTCCTTTGTCGTGAGGATCTTCAGAGCCCTCTCCGTTATGTGCACGAAGAACTTCCCCTCGCTGGCCGTGGTCACTCTGACGAGACCTCTCAGCTCCAAGACCATCAGCAACCTGAGGAACTCTCCGAACGAGATGTCCCTACTCTTCCTCAGCTCCATGAAGAGAGAGTCCCCCGCTACCGTGCCTCCCGCTCTCGCTATGGCCTCGAGTACGGCAACTGTGGGCACTATCTGCTTTACCCTCTTCACACTCGGCCGCCTCTACCGACTGGTGTAGAGCTCTTGTCCTTATAAACTAGGTGCTGGCTCAAAGAATTCCCCCGCTCGGAGTCTGTGGTGAAATACGGAGAGCGGTGAAACGACTCACGGGCTCCCACCGAGAGCTCGCAGTTCCCCCGCCACAGAGCGCGCACGCTCGTTCGGAATAGCGTGCGGCCTCAGCTCGGGCCCGGTTTCGAGTCTGTCCCGTGTTGCCTGGGAGCCTCGGCAGAGTTTTCATGTGAGCCCCTTTCCGGGACGCCCTGCCGACCCGCAGCCGTTTGGACTCTCGTCCGGCGCGGGCCAGAACGCGGACCCTCCTTGCTCTCCAGAGTCGCTCCCGATCTTTAAGAAAAGCATATGCCAAGTCCGCCTTGGTCTGGAAGAGCCTACCTCTTCTGTTAACCTTCCCACATGAAGTCCGGTATCTCCTGGAGGTTTATTATCGGGACGTTGATGGCCCCAGCTTTGAAGCCCTTGCTCAGCTCTACATGCTCCCCCGTTTCGTCCGACCTGACTATGGCGTAGTTCCTGTCCAGCGGCATCCTGCAGCCCTCGTCCAGCCAGTAGTAGATGAGGGGGATGCCGTAGTACCTGTAGAAGTCCTTAAACACGGCCATTATCCCGTATATGCAGGTATCGTCTCTGGAAGCGAACCTGACGATGTAGGTCGGCTGTCCCATCGTCATCCCGGAGGCCGCGAGCCTCACTAGATCCGAGAAGTCCCTCACCCTGATCTTCACGACCCTCTCTCCTGGGCTCTCCACTTAAGCCCCGCAGTTAGCACGAGGACACGCTTATAAACAGTCGGTCTGGTGGGAGGGCGGGTCCCGGGGCTGGAGTCCTCCCACCAACGGGGCTCGTGGACACTTCCAGACACGTGGTGACCTCGGGGACTAGAATCGTGACAACGGCATCCAGGCGGCGTCCGGGTTTCAAGCTCTACCACAGCCTTGGCTCACCGCGCAGGGGCTTCACCAGGTAGAGGGTGCCGTCCTCGGCGCTGACCGTGAGCAGGCAGTTCCCCAGGACGTAGCAGAGCGCCACCAGGGCCGACACTATCGCATCGCGGAGGTCTCTCCTCAGGCTCCTCGTTCTGTAGACACCCGGGTCCACTCCGAGGCTCTCCGCTAGCTCGAAGCAGTCTCCGGCGCCGGAGCTCTTCAGGGCGCTCCTGGGGTGGGTCTCTATAACCTCCACTCCCTCCGCGGTGAGCCTCTCGTAGAGCCCCCACCCCCTCGCGGTGAGCTTTCTCATGTGCCCCAGAGTGGGGGGCAGGACTCGGAAGCCCATCCGCACCATCTCCCTGTCCAGCGACCTGAACCTAGGCTCTCTGGTCACGGGAGAGTCCACGCCGACCACCCCCGCCTCGTCGGACAGCACGCTCGAGACTATCTCCTCGTCGCTGTAGAGGCAGGAGACCTTGACCAAGCTCATGGTGCGGAGGTCTACGACCGCGTAGCCGCTGCAGTTGCGGGCCTCCGCTGCCAGGTCGAGCCCGGAAACTCTCTCGCGCTTCCGGAGTCCAGGGAGACCGGCGGGCGCGCTCACCGGGACACGCCCCGGGGGCTCTTCGAGGAGCTCACCGAGCGGCTACCGCGCAGAGAGCCCTCTCGACCTTGGCGAGGCACCACCTGAGGTAGGGGCCGGTGATGCCCAGGAGGAGCAGAAGCCTGTGGATCCACGGTGGCCGAAGGGGGAAGCCGGCCGCGCTGCGGTGCCCCCCACCACCCAGCTCCTTGGCTATCTCCCTCACGTCCACCCTACCCCTGCTCCTCAGGCTCGCAGACCCCCTCCTACATATGACCGCCACGTCCGCTCCCAACCTCGTCATCAGCAGGGACGCGATGTAGGACGTGACGTGGTCCTTGACGGACTTGTAGTGGTAGACGACCCTGACCCCGCAGACCTCCCTGACCCCGCACCTCCTGAGGGCCTCGGAGAGGACCTTCAGCTCCCTGTCTACGCTGTCCTCGACGACTCTCAGCACCTCCTCGTCCAGCAGGGCACCGGAGGCCAGGCTCGCCACCGCTCTCCGCTTCCAGTTCTCGCTGCCGCTGTTCCCGACGTACCTGGCCAGGAAGTTGCCGAGCCAGTCGTCGAAGACCCAGAGGTCTAGAGAGCACGCCGCTCTCGCTATGCGCTCGGAGACCGGGTCTCCGGAGCCCAGCTGCCTGTAGACTATCCCGGCCGAGCACGTCGAGGTGTCCTGGTAGAGCCTAACCCCCGCGCTCCGGAACGCCTCGATCCACGAGGAGTCCCAGACGTGGTGGTCGAACCACCACACTCCGGCGCCCGAACCGACCAGCCTCCTAACGGCCTCCAGGATGAGGTCTAGGCTATCGCCGTTCGGGCTGAGGTCGCACACGTATACCTCGCACTCCCCCGAGCACTTCACGGCCGAGAGTACTCTGGGTAGCGAGCTGGGCTGAGCGAACACGTACTTGTCTACGCCGCCCAGGCTTCGGGTCAGAATAGCTGCGGACGCCACCCCGTCGAGGTCGGTGTGGGTGACTACGATCCTCAAAGCGGGAGCTCCTTCGGTCTACCTCATCGGCTTCTGCTTCTTGCCCTTGAGCAGCTCCTTCAGGGACACTCCGTTTACGGCTATGACCTTGTACCTGACCCCTGGGAGGTCGCCCATGGACCTGCCCCTGGTGCCCCCTATCCCCTCTATTATCACCTCGTCGTGCTCGTCTATGAACGTCACCCCTCCGTCCCACGGGACGAAGGCCGTCACGACCTTGCCGTTCTTGACCAGCTGGACTCTCACGCACTTCCTCAGGGCCGAGTTGGGCTGCCTGGACTCTATCCCAACCTTCTCTATCACGATGCCGCGGGCCATGGGGGCCCCCTCCAGAGGGTCGTGCTTCTCCTTCAGCCTCATCATCCTGACCCTGAACTCCCTCTGCGACCACCTGAACTTCAGCCTCTTCAGCCTCAGCTTCCTGGCCGCGTGGAGACCCTTGGGAGCTTTGGAGCCGGGCACTCTCCACACCCCCGGTGCTAGATCACCGCTAGCTTATGAGCTTCAGAGAATCGAGACCACGTCAATGTCGAAGTACCTCTTGAGTATCGTCTTGACCTTGTTGACGTTCTTTCCGCCCTTGCCTATGGCCAGGCCCTTATCCTCGGGGTTCACTCTGACGTGTAGCACCTTCTTGCCGTCCTTCAGCTTTATCAGGCTGGTTCCGAGGACTCTGGCCGGCAGGAAGAGGTTTCTGGCGAAGTCCTCGAGGTTGTCAGCCCACTCCACCACCTCCACCCTCTTGCCGAGTATCTTGGAGAGCCTCTTGACGTTGACCCCGCGGCTCCCGATGGCCAGCCCGGCCTTGCCGGGCGGGACGATGAACACTATGGAGCCGCTGCTGGAGTCTATTATGCAGTCCTTGACGTCGACCCCCGTCACGTCGCTGAAGAGGGCCATGTACCTGAGCTCTTCGTTGCTCAGCCTGATCTCAGACAGAGCCAGCCACCTCCGCGAGCCTGGACTCGCCGAAGTCCAGGATAGCCATCACCGAGACCGGGAACTGCTTGCCGCAGAGGAGCCCGAGCTCGTAGCTGGTGCCCGGGTACCTCACGACCGGTATCCCGCCGAGCTTCGCGTAGTGCAACACGTCCGCCTCGATAGTCGGCAGGATCCTCTCGGCGACGACTACGGCCTTGGTTTTGCCCACGAGCATCGCCCTCAGGCTCCTCCTGCTCCCGAGGATGTACTTACCAGTCCTCACCACGTTCTTTATCTCCCTCTCCAGCTCCGGCTTGGCGATCTCTCTCACTTAGCGTCCCCACCCCTGGCTAGTTGTTGCGGACTAGTTTTAAGCTCCACCATACTCGTCCCGAAGGGCATTAGCTGTCCTATTACTAAGTTCTCGGTTACCCCCCGGAGGCTGTCGAACTCTCCGGAGGCGCTCGCGTCGAAGAGCTGCTTGGCCGTGATCTCGAACGCGGCCCTGGCCAGCACACTCCTCTTCTCTCCCACGATGCCGTGCCTCCCTATCTGCCTGACTATGCCAGACCAGGTCATGAGGTCTGCCACGAGCATCACGTGCCTCACGTCTACCTCGAGACCCTGCTCCCGTAGGGTGTTCATGATCTCGTTTATCAGAGCCTGCCTAGCTGCCTCGATGCCGAGCACCCTCTCTATCTCGTGCACGTCGTTGGTCCTGGTCCTCCTGTGGTCTACCTGGGGCAGTGCCAGGACCTCCGCCAGGTTGGAGCCCTCGGTCAGGAGGACGTACTCGTGCTTGCCCGCGGACGGGTCGTACCTCCTCTGGAGTATGACCTTTCTGATCCCCCTGACGCCCTTGATCCTGGTCTTGAGTATCAGCTCCCTGAACCTGAGTATCTTGGTGATGTGCGAGTAGGCCTTGGGGACCTCGACGGCCAGGACTAGGGGGTCGCTCTCGTCTACTCTAACCCTGCCGGCGAGCGACCTCTCTCTTGAGAGAGCGTTCACCACGTCCTCCACGGTCAGACCCTTGTCTTCGAGCATGTCCTTGTCCAGTCTAACGATGACGCTCTCGGTGATCAGGTCCACCTCGGCGGACGCGGTGACGGCCTCGAGGCTCGTGTGCTCGAGCCTCCTGGCCACCTCGAGAGCCGCCTTCAGGTCGTGCTTGTGCTCCTCCGTGAGGTATATCTCCATTATCGGGGTCTCGGGCTTCTGCTTGGCGTCCACAAGCTCTATCAGCCTCGGCAGTCCCAGCGTGACGTTTAGCTCCCTGACGCCGGCGAAGTGGAACGTCCTCAGAGTCATCTGGGTGCTGGGCTCACCTATGGACTGGGCCGCGACCGTCCCCACGGGCTCTCCCGGCTCCACCAGCGCGCGCAGGTAGGACTGCACTACGTCCTCCCTTATCCTAGCTATCTCCTCGTCCGTCAGAGAGTACCTATAAGCCGTGTCCATGAGCTTGAAGAGAACCTCGTCCACTATCGCCTTCGGGACTATCTTCTGCGCGGGCTCCATGGCAGCGTGTATTCTCTGGGCCACCTTCGCTAAGATCTCGAACTCCCGCCTGATCTCTAGCTCGTCTGGCCTCGCTCCGTACTTCTTGAGGATCAACGACCTCACGGAGCTTACCAGGACGGGCGGCAGTCTCTGGCGAAGGCCCTGCTCCTCGATCAGCCTGTCTACGAGCTCTCCGGGCTCTACGACAGCTCTGCGCACCTCCTCAACGGAGCTAGGCTTCTTCCTCCTGGAATGTCTCTTGCCGCTCGTGCTGGATTTTTCGGACTTCTCGCTCATAGGCTCATCCTCCACCCCATGTTCTTCACTATGATCCTGTCTATGTCGACCGCCTTGCCGAACGCCGTCTTCCTCGGGTCCACCGAGTCCTCACCGTACCTGAACTGCACGAGCTCCCCGTAGGGGCTCCTGACGCTCATGTCGTACTCTACGTAGAGGTCCTGAAGGGCGTTTATCAGCCTCCTCTGCATGTAGCCGCTCTGCGAGGTCCTCACCGCGGTGTCCACGAGACCCTCCCTACCCCCGGCGGCGTGGAAGAAGACCTCCAGCGGGCTGAGGCCCTTGTAGAACGAGCTCGCGACAAAGCCTCTCGCCTCGGGTGAGAGGTCTCCGTGTCTATAGTGGGGGAGCACCCTCCCCCTATACCCGCGCCATATCCTCTCGCCCCTGACGGACTGCTGGCCCAGCACTACGGACATCTGGGTTATGTTCAGACCGCTTCCCCTGGCGCCGGTCCTGGCCATCACGTAGACCGGGTTCGCTAGACTCATGTACTCGACAACCGTCGCCCCCGACTCGTCGCGGGCTCTCGCTAGGACGTCCAGTATCCTTATCTCTAGGGTCTCGCTCAGAGTCCTGCCGGGAACGGGCTCCAGTTGCCCGGCTCTGTACATCTCGATGAGCTTGTCGACCTCGCTGTAGGAGTTCTTGATCACTTTCACCGCGCTCTCGAGCGCACTCCTCTTGGGGCCGATGTCGTCCAGCGTCATAGTCAAGCCCACCATCTCGATGTACCTGAGGAAGAGCTTGAACGCCTTGTTCATGAACTCGGCTCCGAACTTGACTCCCTTCTCCATGATCAGGTAGTGCATGAGGGACTTGGGCTGCTGCGAGCCTATCACGGTCTTGTCCACCGTTCCCGCGAGGATCTTGCCCTTCTTCACTATCAGCAGGGTGTCCCAGAAGCACTCCTCGGAGGTGCACTTCAGGCTACCGGAGGACAGCTTCGTCTCGCCGATGAAGTTGAAGTCTTCGGGCAGCAGCAGGCTGAAGACCTGCTTGCCGGTCCAGGCCTCTACCGGCGACAGGATGGCCGGCTCCGGGATCTCGCCCGAGTAGTCTATAGTTGCCAGGAGGTCGGACACCTGGTCCTTCGTCAGGATGGTCGTCTTGAGGGTCAGGAGGTACCCTCCGCTGATGTAGTCCTGGATCCCCCCTATTATCGGCCCACCGTACCTGGGGGAGAGTATCTGCTTCTCGACGAGAAGGAGCTCCTCCGCCTCGGCTCTGGCCTCCACGGTCTGCGGAACGTGGAGGTTCATCTCGTCCCCGTCGAAGTCCGCGTTGTACGGAGGGCACACTGCGAGGTGGAGCCTGAACGTCTTGCCCGGCAGCACGCGGACTCTGTGCGCCATGATGGACATCCTATGCAGGGAAGGCTGCCTGTTGAACAGAACCACGTCGCCGTTCACGAGGTGCCTCTCCACCACGTAGCCGGGCTTGAGGCCCTCGGCTAGGGCCTTCCGGTCCTTGACGTACCTGAGGTCGAGCCTGCGCCCGGAGGGGTCGACGACGTAGTTGGCACCGGGCCACTTGTAGGGTCCGTTGAGCACGTACTCGCGCATCCTGTCTATGTTCCACGGGGTCACGTGCTCGGGCACCGTCAGGGTCATGGCGACCTCGTAGGGCACCCCCACCTCGTTTACGTCCAGGTTGGGGTCTGGGCTTATCACAGTCCGGGCCGAGAAGTCGACCCTCTTGCCCGAAAGGTTGCCCCTGAACCTGCCCTCCTTGCCCTTGAGCCTCTGAGCGAGGGTCTTGAGGGGCATCCCGGACCTCCTCTTGGCCACCGGGACGCCCGGCAGCTCGTTGTCTATGAAGGTCATTACGTGGTACTGGAGCAGCTCCCAGAGGTCTTCCACTATTATCTCGGGAGCACCGGAGTTCAGAGCCTCCTTCAGCTTCTCGTTGGCCCTGATTATATCGACGAGCTTGTGCGTCAGGTCGTCCTCGGCCCTCATGCCGGTCTCGAGCACTATCGACGGCCTAACGGCTATCGGTGGTATCGGCAGCACGTTGATTATCATCCACTCGGGCCTGGCTACCTCCGGGTCTAGACCGAGGACCTCGAGGTCACTGCTCGGTATGTTGCTGAGCCACTGCTTTATCACGTCGGGGTACAGCTTTCCGCGGCCTCCCTCTTCGATAAACGTCGCGGGCTTCTCCAGCCTCACCCTGAACTGCCTGGCTTTGCAGTGGGGGCACTCGAGGGCCTTGGAGGCCCTCTGCCTGATGAACTCCACCATGCTGCTGGCTAGCTGGGGCCACCTCTCCCTGAGCCTCCGGTAGAGGTCTCGGTACTTAACCACGTCCTCCTCGGGTATCTTGACTCTGTTGCAGGAGCGGCAGGTAGCCTTGAGGAGCATGTATATGTGCTTCACGTACCCTATGTGTATCACCGGCTTCGCTAGCTCCAGGTGACCGAAGTGACCCGGACACTGGGCCAGCGTGTTGCCACAGGTAGCGCACCTCTGGCCCGGCTCTATGACTCCCAGTCGCGGGTCCATCACCCCGCCCTCTATCGGTATCCCGTTCTCGTCGTAGACCTCCGGGGTCACTATGGCCGTTACAGACATCCTCCTTATCATTTCCGGGGACAGGACTCCGAACTTTACTCCCTTAACCACCTTCTCGGGCTTCGACACGGCTACTCACCCCCCGTCGTCTCGTACCTATCTCCCAACACGATCTTGGGGTAGACCATCATGGACATGAGCTCCTGCAGCAGAAGCTTGAAGGCGTAGCTCATCTCGACGGGGTAGAGCCTCCCCTTGTCCCCGTGGAGCGGGCAGACGTACTTGCCCCTCTTCCTGTCGAACCACCCTATCAGACCGCAGTCGGCGCAGACGTAGGCGACCACCTTGTCCGAGCTCTCCAGCATCCTCTCCTGGAGGAGGAGGGCCGCCCCGTGCCCTATGAGGCAGTCCCTCTCCATCTCGCCGAACCTGAGACCACCCTCCCTGGCTCTCCCCTCCGTCGGCTGGCGCGTGAGCAGCTGGACCGGGCCTCTGGCCCTCGCGTGCATCTTGTCGGCCACCATGTGGTGGAGCCTCTGGTAGTAGACTACACCTATGAAAACAGGGCTAGAGAGGAGCTCACCTGTCCTGCCGTCGTAGAGGGGCTCTGTGCCGTCCCTCGGGTAGCCCATGAGGATCAGCTCGGTCTTGAGCTTCTCCGGCTTCTCTCCGTAGAAAGGTGTCCCGTCCACGAACCTGCCCGCCAGAGCTCCGACCTTGCCCGCCAGAGACTCTATGAGCTGCCCGACCGTCATCCTCGATGGGAGAGCGTGCGGGTTTATGATTATGTCCGGTGTTATGCCGTCGGGAGTGTAGGGCATGTCGAACTGCGGGAGGAGGAGGCCCACGACTCCCTTCTGCCCGTGCCTCGAAGCGAACTTGTCCCCTATCTCGGGGACTCTGACGTCTCTGACCTTGACCCTTATGAGCTTGTTCCCATCGGCCGACACGGTGATGAGGACGGAGTCCACGACACCTCTATCGCCGTGCCTCAGGGTCACCGAGGTGTCCCTCCGGGTCGTGCTGATTATCCCCAGCTCCTTGTACTCCTCCATGAACCTCGGCGGCGAGGTCTTCCCGACCAGAACGTTTCCGGAGGACACCCTCACCTCGGGGCTCACTATGCCGTCCTCCTCGTCGAGCAGCTGGTAGTTCTCCCTACCTCTATAGCCCCTTACGGACGGCTCGGGCACCTCGACCTTGTCCATCTGCCCCCCGGCGTACCTGAGCTCTTCCGTTACGTACTCTCTATAGAAAGTGCTGCGGACTAGCCCCCTCTCGACCGAGGACTTGTTCAGGATCACGGCGTCCTCCATGTTGTACCCGGTGTACGACAGGACCGCGACGACGAAGTTCTGGCCCGCTGGCCTGTCGTTGTACCCTATCAAGTCCAAGAACCTCGTCTGGACTATCGGCTTCTGAGGGTAGTGCAGCACGTGAGCTCTGCTGTCGAACCTGAGGTTGTAGTTTAGCGCGTAGACCCCCAGGGCCTGCTTAGCCATGGCCGCCTGGTACGTATTTCTCGGCGACTGGTTGTGCTCGAGGAAAGGTATCGTCGCGGCAGCCACCCCGACTACCGCCGGGGGCCAGAGCTCGAGGTGCGTGTGCTCCGGGGTTAAGTCCTCCGGGTTTAGAGCTATGTACGCATTCTCCTCCTCGTCCGGGTCGAGGAACTCCACGACTCCCCTCTTGACCAGGTCGTCGAAGGTCAGCCTCCCGGAAACGTAGTCGTTGATTATCTCCTCAGAGAGCCTCGGCTTTCCGCCCTCCACGACTACGAGGGGTCTGAGTATCCTGCCCTCGTCCGTGTTTATGTAGATCTCGCTGAGGTAGTCGGTGTTAAGATACTTGACGTTGACCTCCGGGTGGAGCTTGCCCTTTCTCCTCAGGTAGACCAAGGCCTTGGCCAGAGACTCCGCACTCCCCGGGTAGTAGCCCACCATGGTCCCGTTTACGAAGACCTTGGCACACGCGCGTATCTTCTCCAAGGTCTCCGGGTCTTGATCTACGAGCTTCCTGAAGACCTCCTCGACCGGGATCAGGCCGAACCTCCTGAGCAGCGACAGCACTTCCTCGGAGCTAGCGCCGGACGATATCTTCACGTAGAGGGCTAGGTTCTTCACTAGGCCGCAGTTGGGGCCCTCCGGGGTCTCGAATAGACATATCCTGCCGAACTGGGTTCCGTGGACGTCGCGCGCCTCGAAGTGCGGCTGCCCCCTGCTGAGGGGCGAGACGCTCCTCCTGAGGTGGCTGAGGGAGGAGATCCAGTTCGTCCTGTCCAGCATCTGGCTGACCCCGGTCTTCCCTCCCACCCAGTTTCCGGTGGCGAGGGCGTGGCGCAGCCTCTCCGTGACTATGTCGGACCTGGCGAAGGCCTTGATGTTCACGCGACCGAACCTTATCGTCACCCTCTCCAGGGTGCTCTTCAGCTCCTCGACGTACTGCCTGAAGGCTACCCTGAACAGCTGGGCCAACAGGTCTCCGGCCAGCCTGAGCCTCCTGCTCCCGTAGTGGTCTCTGTCGTCCGGCTCCCTCTTCCCCAGCACGAGCTCTATCAGCCTGCAGACCATCTGGCCGAGGTAGAGGGCCTTCCTTAGCCTCGTGGACGGAGAATCGTCGGTGCCTATGTGCGGGAACAGGTACCTGTCCAAGACCTCCTCCGCTCTCTTCCTCCTGGCCTCTGCGACCTGTCCGGCGGCTATCCTGGCACCTATGTAGTCCAGGGCCTCCTCGCGAGTCCTTATCTCCTGCGCCTGGAGTAGGGACGGCAGGAGCTCCTGCTGGACCTCGGGGTCGTGGGATACCGCGAAGACTATCTCCTTGTCCGCTGTCAGTCCCAGGGCCTTCATCACGATGACTACGGGCACTTTGGCGAGGAGGGGTGGGAAGTTTATCACGAGAGTCCCGTCCCTGAGCCTGTCGACTATAGTCGGTACCCGGAGGCCCGCCGAGACCGATATCGCCTTGGCCGAGTGGGTTATGTTGGCGCTCGCCTCCGCCTTCTCGACGAACACCCTGTTGGGAGCTAAGTCCTCCTGGGCCACTATAACTCTCTCTGAACCGTTTATTATGAAGTAGCCTCCGGGGTCTCCCCAGTCCTCGCCCAAATCGACGAGCTCCTTCCTGCTCATTCTAGAAACAGGGTCTATCTTCGACTTCACCATCACCGGGAGGTGACAGATGGGCACCTCGTCCTCGTACAGCACGCTGGAGTCCCTCTTGACTACCACTTTGGCCGTAACCGGAGCGCTGTACGTCAGGTTTCTCAGGCGGGCCATCATCGGCGTCATGTCTACTACGTTGCCCTCGACCTCGTAGAACTTCGGCATCCCGATGCTGACGTCGGTAAACTCTATCGTCAGCCCACCTAGAGAGGGCTCCCTCGCGGGTACCTCTATCACTCCCAGGTTCGCTACGATCTCCCTTAGCCCCCTGTCCACGAAATTGTTGAACGAGTCTATGTGGTGCCTCACCAGTCCGGTCTTTTGAAGGAAGTCCTTGAACAGCTTCCACCTGACCTCAGGAGTCAGGTAGCCGTCGCTCACCGCGCCCATCCCCCTAGCCCACCACTACAAACCTATAAGCTACCGAGACCCCCGCCGTGGAAGACTTCCTCTCCACCCTTATTATATCGCCGGGCTTGGCTCCCAGCAGCTTTGCGATGGGATCGGATGCCCGGATCCAGGGAAGCTGCTCCGGGCGCACGCCTAGCTCTCTGAGCACCCTGAGAGCCTCCTCCTTCGTTAAGAGCTCATGTCTGGGAACCAGCTCGTGCTCCAGTACCTTCTCCCTCACACTCCTCTTCTCGCTACTCAAGTTCCACCCCGACTACTCTGAGGGTTCTCTAGAGCAGGTTATAAGTATTCGCCTCCCGAGAGCGATGGAGCTCTCGGGGCAGATGAGCGGGCGCGCCTTGTCCGCTCTCCTTTCGGCGGAGGCTTCACCTGTCCGCGCTCCCAGGTTCTCCCACCCTTACGCACCGGACACGGTCTCGGGAGCTTCAGCAGGGCTGACACCTGGGGGACGCGGCTCCAAGAAGCTCGGCGATGCCGTTAACCGAGACCTCGAAGACCGTGACGGGAGAGGATAGCCTGAGGTGCTTCAGGTACCTGGGGTGGACCTCGCCTACGATACCTGCTACGACCCCGTCCACCTCCACGGCAGCGCTTCTCTCCTCGATGGTGAGCGGGACTCCCCCAGTCCTCCTGAACCGCGCTCTTAGACCGAGCACCTCGAGGAGCGTCCTGAGTGCGGCAAGCCCGTCGGTCAGGGTGGTCCCGGCTCCGTATATCGCGCCCGAGGCCATCCTCACGGTGGCTAGGGACTTCGGGTCGACGACGTCTCCGATCTCGAAGATCCTGAGGCTCCGGAGCTCGTACTTCCTCACGTTGTTAGACAGGCTCTTCAGGATTCCGGGCAACAGCGAGGGCCTGAGAGCCGAGTACGTCCTCATCTTGGGGTTCTCGACCTCGACGAACTCCGCGTATCCCAGAGCCCTGAGGTAGTCGGGATCCGTTAGCATGAAGTTGAGGACCTCCATGAAGCCCAAGCCGACGAGCGCGTCCCGCAAGCGTCTGGACGTTCTCTCTAGGGGGTGCTCCACGCCGCGGCTTCTCGGGGGCTCGATGAGCCCGGATATCCTGTTGTAGTCCATGGAAATGGCTACGTCTTCGATGATGTCGTCTTCATCGATCACGTCTACCCTGTACGGCGGCACCCAGACGACGGCCCTCTCCTCGGTCGAGGACTCGACCACGTATCCGTGCTTCCGGAGATCGCTCAGCGCTCTCGCGAAGTCTAGGTCCACCCCTATGAGTCCGATCGCCCTTTCAGCCGTAACGAGGATCTTCTTCCCCAGCAGAGCGTCGGCCAGAGGCTCCTCGGTCACCGCTCCCCCGACCACCGGGACCACCTCTATCGTCTTGGCACCCCTCTCGTACACGGACGTGGTCACGACGGCGAGTATCGATGCCATAAGGTAGGGCTCCGTCCCCGTGACGTCGATCAGCACGTTCCTAGTCTTCTCCGTCACCCTGGTGTCCTCGGAGTTTACGATCGGTGGAAGGGAGAGAACGGTGCCCCTCGAGTCTACGAGAAGCGGGTAGCGACCCTCCTCGACCAGGTGACCGTACTCCCGGCCCTTCTCGGTCTCTCTCAGCACCTCGCGCGCCTCCATGACCCTATCGTACCCCAAGGGCCTAAACGCCGCGGTGTCGACCTCCCTGTAGTACAGGGGCGGGCTCAGCGTGTCCAGGTCGTACAGGCCTATCGAGACTAGCTCCCGGTTGCCGCAGTGGGTTACGTGGAGCTTCTCCTGGAGCTGGAAGAGCTGGGAGATGGCCTCGTCGTCGAGCTCCACCCCCCTTACGACCGTCATCAGCACGTGGGGTCTGTATCTCGGGGCAGCACCGGAGTCCACGTAGAAGCCGCTCCTCGCAACGGGGTACTTCGCGGGCCTCCTGGTGCCGAGCTGGTAGGCCAGCGCCCTCGCGAGCCCCTCGGCCGAGTAGAGGTCTGGCCTATCGTGCGGCGCGTCGTAGGTGAGGGTGCCGCCCTCTAGGCTGTCCACCTCGAGCTTCAGTCCCTCGAGGAGGCGCGAGAGGGAGCCCTCTTCGAGCTGGGCCCCCATCAAGCGAAACAAGTCCCACAGCCTAACCGAGACCACGGGCACCGAGCACCACCCTCGGAAGAGGCGCCCTCTCCACCTCCCTCACGTCGTCGGTGTAGAGGTCTCTTATATCGCTGATCCCGAGGAGCACCATGGCTATCCTGTCCACCCCTATGCCCCAGGCGGCCACGTTGTACCCCCGGAGACCCAGGGGCTCCAGCACCTGCCTCCTGAACATCCCGCCGGGCAGCACCTCTATCCAGCCGAGCCTCGGGTGCTTGACGTAGCCCTCCACGCTGGGCTCCGTGAACGGGAAGTATGCCGGCCTGAACCTGGGCTCCCCGAGCCCCAGTCCGCGCGCGAACTCCCTGAAGAACTCGAGCAGGTCCTTGAAGGAGACCCTGGTGCCGACTATGATGCCGTCGAGCTGGTGGAACTCCATCAGGTGCGTCGGGTCCGGGGTGTCCGGCCTGAATACCCTGTCTATAGTGAACACTCTGTACTCGCCGGGGCCGCGCTCCCAGAGAGTCCTAGCGGATACCGAGGTGCAGTGAGTCCGGAGGACCAGCTCTAGGGCCCTGGACTGGTCCCACCGGTACCTCCTGTACTCCCTGTGGTAGCTGCCGACGAGCTCGAGGAGCTTCTCTACCCTGGGCTCCCCCTTCGCCGACTTGCCCAGCAGGTACACGTCGGTCGGTCTACGAGAGGGGTGGTGCTGCTGGACGAAGAGCGCGTCGAAGTTCCACAGCCCCAGCTCGACGTGGGGCCCCTTGACCTCCTCGAATCCCAGGGAGAGCATGAGCTCCCTCATGTAGTCCAAGACCTCGACGAAGAAGTGCTTCCTGAAGATCGGGGCCCTGGGCGGCTCTACGGAGAGGTCGAAGGGCTTGAACTCTATCGAGTCCCAGCTGTCGAGGTTTATTATCTCGGGAGTGATGACGGTCACGACTTCGCCGGGCACCAGCCTGTCCGAGCACTCGAGCAGGATGTCCGTCGCCTCCACCAGGATCTCCTTGCGTTGGCGCACCGAGACGAGGCCCCTCCTCCTGGCCTCCTTCAGGGATTCAGGTAGCTCCAGCAGGGTCTTCGGCGAGCTGTAGGCCTCCAGCACGCTCTTGACCTCCCTCACGTAATCCAGCAGCCTCTGGGTCCTGGTCTCGTCGAGGCTCAGGTAGCCCTCGTGTATCCTGAGGACGCCGAAGGTCTTGAGAGTTCCCAAGGCGGCCTCGACCTCGTCCTCCTCGAGACCGAGCTCGCTCAGGTCGCTAGTCCTCGCACGTCCAACCTCGGTGAGCCTCTCTAGCAGCTTCTCCTCGGGCAGGCCTCTCTCTAGGTACTTCCTGCCGCGCTCGCTGAGCTCTACTATGTGGTAGACCCTTCTCGAAGTTGTGATGAGCCCGCGGCTCCCCAGCTCCGCTAGGTCTCGCATTATGTCCTGCTCGCGCCTGCCGACCAGCCCAGCGAGCTCGGCCGCGGTCACTCTCTTGAGGCTTGCGACGTGCTTTGCGATGAGGTACAGCCTAGGGGGCAGCTTCAGTTCTCTCGGGATCTCCATACGCAGCATCCTACCAGTATCCTACGATATAGGACTTAAAGAGGCCTGCATCGGGTAAGCAGGCCTCCGAGGGCCTACCGCGGCTCCGCCGTGCCCCACTGAGGCTACCGGAGGTGCGGAGTCCGGCCGCGTCATCGAGGAGGGTCCGGCCTCGTTCTCCGCGGGCTCTTGGAGATAGATACGCGGCTTGAACCAGGGTGAGAAGCGTGGACCTAAAACACTGGCTTGGACTTGCTTGCGCCGCTCCTCGTCCACTTCGCAGGAATCCCTGTAGAGCCGATAACCTTTACCCTGAGCCCGTCCTCAGACCTGGTCACCAGCACTTCCTGGAGGACCGTGCGGTGTCCGCACGAAGCGCACTTCAAGATGTGCCGGATCCTCGTGCTACCGTCAGCCATCGACTTCTCCGTCACCACTGTTGCCCTGTTGTCGCACTCCGGGCACTTCACCCCTCCGTCGTACCTCCACGGCATTCTCTGACACCTCGCTCGAGGTCCTCTGCCGCTCGATCGTGTAGCAAGTGCCTGGAAGTTTTTAACGTCACACTACTCTTTCCATCCCGGAACTCGGTCGGGTGGGGCGTGGCGGTGTCAGAGACGCGAGGCTGCTTCTTGTAGGGCTTCTGACCCTTACTCTCGGAACACCCTCTCGCCATCGCGGTTGCTCGCCGTAGCCGCTTAATACTCCCCCCGGCGTACCACTAGAGAGGGGCCCGTAGCTCAGCCAGGCAGAGCGGCGGGCTTTTAACCCGTAGGTCCCGGGTTCGAATCCCGGCGGGCCCGCCACGCCAACGTCCGGGGTCTAAACGGCACGGTCGTGGACGTCGCAGCTGGGGTCGAAGGCTATCCCCGCTTCGTACTTGGCCCTCTCCTCGCTGTCGGCGGCGTGGACGATGTTCTCCAGTACCGAGGTCGAGTAGTCCCCCCTTATGGTACCCGGAGGCGCCCTCCTACCGTCCGTCGGTCCTATCATCGTCCTAACCACCTCCACGGCCCCGTCCCCCTCGACCAGCACCGCGACTACGGGGCCCGAGCTCATGAACTCCACGAGCCCCTCGTAGAAGCTTTTCCCCCTGTGCACGTCGTACAGCCTCTCGGCGCACTCGCGCGTCAGCCGGAGCATCTTGAGCCCTACGATCCTCAAGCCCTTCGCTTCGAGCCTCCGTATGACCTCCCCTATCAAGCCCCTCCTAACTCCGTCGGGCTTGATGAGCAGGAACTCCAGCTCCCGGACCAACTCGGCTCACTTGGCCTTCACGTAGTAGGCGCTCCACGGAGTCTTCTTGGGGTCTCTGCCCAGCCTGAAGTTCTTGTAGCACTTGCCGGAGCAGAAGTGGAGGATGGTTCCATCCCTAAGTACGTAGGCGAGCCCGGAGCCGGGCTCCACCCTCCTGCCGCAGAAGCTACACGAGCGCTCCCTCGGCATACGCTATCCCCCCGTTACCGCCGGGCTCCGCTTTAAAGCTTTAAAGCGGAGGCGTGGTTTCTCGGACGAGGTGCCGGAGGTGAGCGATGTCAGGAAGGTGGACGTGACCCAGCCCGAGGTCAACGTGCTGGAGGAGTTCGGATTCCCGGCCGAGGTGCTTCAGATAGTCGGGAGGACGGGGGTCACCGGGGAGATAACGCAGGTCAGAGTGAGAGTCCTCGACGGCAGGGACAAGGGGAGAGTGATAACGAGGAACGTCAAGGGTCCCGTGAGGGTGGGCGATATACTGATACTCCGGGAGACGGAGAGGGAAGCCAGGAAGCTGACCGCCAGGTAGAGGGCGGACAACTCGTCCTGTCCACAACCCCCGGGGGTCCGCAGAGCACCTGCTGGGGTTCGAAAGGAGTTGAAAGGCGATGTTCGTCGACGTCTCTAGGGCTAAGCTCCCGAAGGGGCTCAGCTACCTGTGGATACCGCACATGCTAGTGAGGCCGTCGTGTCGGAACAGGAGAGTCCTCCTGGACTGCTTCTTCTCCTCTGCGCTGAGCAAGGACGCACTGGTGCTCCTGCTTTCGAGGAGCGTCGGAGACCTGAGGGTGGAAGCCCTGGCCTCGGTGGACTGCCCCGTGCTCCACTCCGGGGGATGCAATCCCCTCCACTACCAGAAAGCGTTGAACAGCGTCAGCGAATCCATTATGGTCGGCAGGGTCGATGACCTTGTCCTCAGGCCGCAGGACGCTAGGGTTAAGGACTTGATCGCAGACCTCTATAAAACGGTCCTCAGACAGCTCTGCTTCCCCGATCCACCGGCGGAGTTCGACCAGGTGTACGTCCTGCTCGGGCTGGACGTTCAGAAGAGGAGGGCCTACATAGCCTTGGGCAACAAGCTGGTTGAGTCGAGGATACTGGAGGAGGTGCTCTACGGGCACCTGGGCGGCCTTGGTGCCCTGAAGCGGTACATCTAGTGCCGTGAGCAGTGAGTGCGCTGCTTAAACAGCCCGCGGTCTCGCTACCGGTTCCCGCAGGGTCCGCACGCTCCTTCACGGGCTAGGCACCGGTGCCCAGTCCCCGAGCATCACCGCTCTCGGCTCCCTGTGCCGTGCACCGGGAGCGCAGAGCTCCTGCTCGAAGAGCTCGACCGCTGTCCCCCCGGAAGCTCTCGCGAGGCGACAAGTGACCCGCTCCCTAGCTAGAAATCGGGAGTTTAGAGCTCTCTACGATAGCTGCACCCGTATGGACGCGTAACCTACCACCCAGTCCCTCTCGCCGGTCACATCGCCCGAGGTAGCGTACTTCAGGAGTTGCGCCCCCTTGGCGTTCAGCTCTTTGGCCATGTAGATGAGAGTCATAGAGCTCCCCGGACCGCACATGCTGATGTCCTTCTCTACGACGACCTTGAACAGCCCCTCTGGGTCTAGCCGAACGATCCTCTCTATCACGAGCTGGTCCTTTCTGAACGCCACGTCGTGAGGCTCGTAGTGCGTCAAGTCCGTGGTGGCTATCACCACGAAGTCCGAGGGGTCTCGCCCGGACGCCCGGACCGCCGACAGGATGGCCTTGGCCAGGTCCTCGGCCACCCTGGGGGTCTGGTTCAGGATAGCTACCGGGACTATGCTGAAGCCGTCCTTGAGGACGTACTGGAGGAACGGTATCTGCACCTCGAGAGAGTGCTCGTACTCGTGCGCTGCCGTGTCTAGCCTGGCGAACCTGCTGTTGCTAGCGACGAGCTTCGCCAGCTCGGAGTCCACGGGGACTCTCCCCAGAGGCGTCTCCCAGAAGCCCTCGGGGTACACCGAGACGGAGGGCCCCATCCCCGTGTGGTTGGGCCCCAGCAGCACGACCGTCGCGGGCCTCCTCTCGAGGGACAGGGAGTAGTAGGCGTGCGCCGCGACCGGGCCGCTGTACATGTAGCCGGCGTGGGGCACTACGAACCCGAGACTGGTCCTCTCGGGAGAGGGCTCTGCCTTGGGGAGGGCCCCGGGACCGAGCCTGTGTAGGAAGCACTGCTCTATCTGTTTAACCAGGCGGTCTGGAGAGCCTTCGTAGAACTGCCCGGCGACCACCGCCCTCCTAACGCTCAACAGTTGACACCTTAGTCTCGAAGGCCTCGTAGCTTACCGGCAGGTCTCCGTCCGGCTGCAGAACGCTCCTAGTCCTGAGCACTTGTCTGGCGAGCAGCCAGTAGATGAGGGCCAGAGACTTCCTCCCCTTGTTGTTCCCGGGGATCACGAGGTCGACGTTGCTGAGCTTGGCGTCCGTGCTCGCTATCGCGACGACCGGGATGCCGACCTTGGACGCCTCCTCGATAGCCTGCTCGTCGACCCTGGGGTCGGAGGCTATGAGCACCTCGGCGTCTATGTGGGTGCCCAGGTACGGGTTCGTTATAGTCCCCGGGACGAACCTGCCGGCGACGGCCCTGGCCCCGGTGAACTCCGCGAACTTCTGAACCGGGGTGAACCCGTAGGGTCTCGAGGAGACTGCTAGCACGGTGCGAGGCTCGAAGGACGCTATGAACTTCGCGGCTATCCTGATCCTCTCGTCGACCTTCCTGACGTCGAGTATGTAGGGACCGTCGGGCCTGGCCTTGTAGACGAACTTCCTCATGCTCTTGGCACAGACGTACGTCCCTATGTGCACTCCCGCCTCGAGGTACACCTCGGCGGGCACGAGGAGCTCGGCCACGACCTTCGGGGCCTCGTCCGCGTAGCGCTTCTGCGTGCTCACGGCTCACACCTTCCTCTCGTAAGCTATTATTTCACCCATTAAGTCTACGTGAGATAGGAGCATCCTCCTGCAGCAGTACCTCTTCACACCCAGGTCGTCCAGCACCCTTCCCGGCTCCTCGCCGCTCGAGACCCTCCTGGCGAACTCTTCCCAGAGATGCCCGATGACCTTGCCGCAGGTGAAGCACCTAACCGGGAGTATCAAGGCCATCTACCTGTAGGACTTCTGCCTCCACCTCCTAGCGCTGTACCTCATCCACTTCTCCGGCTCCGTCTGCCTCGGGTCTCCAGACAGCATGTACCTCGAGTACTCTCTGAACAGCTGCTTGAGCTCCTCGCTGTCGGTGAACCTGGCCAGTCCCCTGGCTATGGCCGTCCTGACGGCCTCCGCCTGAGCCATGTAGCCCCCTCCGGAGACACTCACCCTTATGTCGACCGAGTTCCTCAGGCTCTCGCCGGCTAGGAGCAGAGGCTCCATCATCTTGATCCTGGCCAGCTCGACTGGGTAGAGCTCTATCGGAGTGCCGTTCACCCACACCCTACCCTTTCCGGGAGTTACGACGGCTCTCGCCACAGCGGTCTTCCTCTTCCCTACCTCTATGACCACCCTCAGTCTCTTCTCCTTTACCTGACTCTCCCTGGCTGCGGCTCTCGAGCTCATCTCCTACCCCTCCAGCCCATGTACTCGGCCACCTCGCCCACCGTGACGTACTCGTGTCGGAGCCTGGCGGCTCTGGCCTCCGGGATGTCGATCCTCCACAACTTCATGCTCTTCACCTCGTCTGGGTAGCCCACGTAGACCCTCAGCCTCCTGAGCAGGACGAGCTTCCGGAAGGGGTCTTTCGGGAGCATCCCGCGAACCGCGTACTTCACTATAGTCACGGGGTTCCTCGGTCTATGGGGTGACTGCTCGCTCGGGTTCCTCAGGGTCTTGATCTCGAACCACAGGGCGTACGACTCCTTCACCGCACGGGGCTCTCCGCTTATCACGGCCTTCTCCGCGTTGACTATGTATACCCTGTAGCCGCACTTAAGCAGTTTGGCCACCGCGGTTGCGAGCCTCCCCAGGACCAGGCCATCGGCATCTATCAGGACTTCCCTACTCGAGCTCATGCTATCACCCTAACGTTAGACCCGTGAGGGTTGAGCCGCACGAGCTCCCGTATGGAGAGAGCTGTGCCGCCCGCGCTGCCGATCTTCTCCAAGGCTTTCCTCGAAAAGGAGAGGGCGGCCACGACCACCGGCTTCTCGAGCACACCGGAGCCGAGCACCTTTCCGGGCACGACGACGTACTCGCTCTGGCTAGCGTACCTGTTTATCTTGCTTAGGTTGACCGCCACGCGCCTCCTGGCCGGTCTCTCAAGCATCTCCGCTACGTAGTCCCAGATCTCGACCCCCTGCTGGCTAGAGGCTTTCCTCAGCTCTCTGATGAGCTTCCTCAGGACTACGTTGGTCGGTCCGGTCCTCCTCATGCGCTTACACCCACGCTCGAGAAAACTCTGTCGAGCTCGCGGCGGAGCTCTAGCAGCTTCCTCTTGGTCTGGGCCACGGACTCGAGGACTATCCTCTCCGGTCTCAGGGCACCGGAGGACTCCACGCGCAGCTTGTACTCGTCCCTGCGCCAGTCGAGCTCTATGGCCTCTGGCTCGCAGACCTTGACGCACTGCCTGCAGAGAGTGCACCTATCCTCGTCGACGCGAAGCCTCCCGCTCTCGATGACTAACGCCTTGGACGGACAGTTCTCGGCACAGAGACCGCAGAGAGTGCACCTCTCGGCGAGTACCTTAATCTTCGGGATGTATGAGAGTACGGAGACCACTGCGGGTGACCACTTGATGTGTTCCCTCCCCCTACCTAGCCTGGCTCGCGCCTCGAGGGATACCCTCTGCCGGGGCCCCAGCTTGAGGATCGGGATGTCGCTGTAGACCGGGACTACCTCGGGGTCCTCCTGGGGTCTCAGGTCTCCGGAGTAGACGGTCACCTCCCTTCCCGGCTCTCCATCGGCCTCGAGGTACAGGCTCGCGTAGCACCCGTCCGGTGGGCTATCGCCCCTGCAGTCCTCGGGTTGCCTGTAGCGCTCGAGAGCGCTGTCGGACTTCAGAGGAACCATGGCTAGGCGGTGGGCTATGATCTCGTCGCTCAGAGCCGACGTGTTTTCGTAGAAGACCACGTAGTCTATAGCGATCGTGGGCACCTCCTCCATCGCTGCCCTCCTTATCGCGTTCGCGTACTCTAGCGGGACTCCGCGTAGGACCAAGGTTATTTCGAGGTCACCCCTCTCCGCTACCTCCACGCTGACCATGTGGCATCCCTACACTCTCCTACCGCGGCGGCCTCCGGGCCTCCTAGTGGTATCGTGGGGTATGGGGGTCACGTCCTCGATCCTCCCTATTATGAGTCCCGACCTAGCGATGGCCCTTATGGCCGCCTGGGCACCGGGGCCTGGGATCTTGGGTCCGTGTCCGCCGACTCCCCTGACCTTGATGTGAACGGCCGAAACCCCCTTATCCATGGCGTCCTGGGAAGCTCTGTACGCTATCATCATCGCGGTGTAGGGGGAGGGCTTCTCTCTGTCGGCCTTCACGACCATGCCCCCAGACCACCTCGAGATCGTCTCAGCACCGCTGAGGTCTGTCACGTGCACTATCGTGTTGTTGAACGAGCTGAATACGTGGACGACGCCCCACTTGAGCTCTCTCAGCGACATTCCCACGCGCGCTCACCTACCGGGCTGCCTGGGCTACCGACGCCCGCCTCTCGTAGTAAGGAGAGGTGGGAGCGTAGTCTACCATGCTCTCCTCGCGCCTCGTCACCAGCCTGCCGGGAGTCCTCACCCTGCGCCCCGCTATCGCCACGTGCCCGTGCGCCACCAGCTGCCTAGCCTCGTGTATGGTCTTAGCCAACCCCTTCCTGTAGACTATGGTCTGCAACCGCCTCTCCAAGACGCTCCTGACGGACAGCCCGAGTATGTCGTCGATAGTGCTCTTCTCGCTCTCCAGCAGGCCCATCTCGTAGAGCTTCTTCACCAGGGCCCTCTCCTTAGCCATCCTCTCGGCCTCCGGGAGCGAGAGGAGGGCCTTTGCCCTGTCCCTGATCGTCCTCAGCACGGTCTGAGCCTTCCACAGCTCCCTCTTGTTCCTAAGGCCGTACTGTCCCACGAGCTCCATCTCCTCCGCTAGCCTCTCCTTTATCCAGGGGTGACCGGGCCTCTCCCACGTCTTCCTAGGCTTCTTGGGGTCTCCCATGCTGTCCACCTATTTCTGTTTCGACTTGCCCTTGGTGACCCCCACCACCGGGCCTATCCTGCCGGTGGTGTGAGTGCGCTGGCCCCGGACCTTGAGGCCCAGGGAGTGCCTCACCCCCCTCCACGACCTGATCCTTATCTCCCTCTCTATGTCCTGCTTGACGGCGAGGATCAGGTCCGAGCCCAGCAGGTGCTTGTCCGTGCCCGCCTCGTAGTCCTTCCTCCTGTTGACCATCCATGGCGGAACCCCGTACCTCACCGGGTCTCTCAGAAAGCTCTCGATGCTCTCGACGCTCCTCTCGTCGAGGTACCCTACCTTCATCCGGGGGTCCAGCCCCAGCCTCGTTGCACAGGCCCTCGCTATCCTCGGTCCGACTCCCTTGATTTTCGTCAGTCCGTACTCCAGAGGCAAGTCTCCTTCTACGTCCACACCGGCTATCCTCACTATGTGTCTGAACGACACCTCCCGCTACCTAAACCAGGGGGTATGTGAAGATATTTAAGTTTTAGCCGAGACCCGGAGACCGCCGGCAGCGGCCCGCCTCCGCTCTCCGGCCCAGCCCACCGCTCCGCACCGAGGGAGAGGGGGTGAGTTTCCCCTCGCCGGCTCTCGTCTACACCCGCTGGCGACGGGGAGCTTATAACGTCCTGCCGACAGCTCCTCCCGGTGAACAGCCACGGTAAGGGTGGTGTCGTTCGACCTCTGGTTCACCCTGATCTGGGAAAAGCAGCCCGAGGACGAGGAGCTATACGACAGCATGAGGATAAGGGCCGTCTCCGAGTCTCTCAGGTCTAGAGGCTACGAGGTCGGCATCGACGACGTGCGCAGGCTCTACGAGAGCCTCAAGGCCGTCAAGACCCTCGTGAGCAGCAGGGAGCTGGTATCGATGATGCTGGCGGGCCTGAAGCTGGGGGGAGGCGACGAGCTTATCGACTACCTAGCGGAGGCGTACGAGACCTCGACGGACGGCTTTAGACCCAGGGGGAACCCGGAGGCTCTGGACGTGCTGCCGAAGCTCAAGGACATGGGGCTGAGGGTGGCCGTGGTCAGCAACACGAGCTTTAGCGCTAGGGGGGTCGTGGCGCTCCTGAAGAGCGTCGGTCTCGCGGACTACGTCGATGCCGTGGTCTCCTCGTCCGACCTGGGGCGCGTCAAGCCGCAGAGAGCGATATTCCGGGAGCTGCTGAGGCTGGTCGGAGCGGAGCCGGCCGAGGTAGTGCACGTGGGAGACGCCTGCGTCGAGGACGTGCTGGGAGCCCTCGGCAGCGGCCTGCGCGCGGTCTACTACACGGGTCTCCTCCACCTGAGGGGAGCGAAGCCCAGCACCCTCTGCGAGGGCCTCGTGCCGACCATTAGGAGTCTGAGAGAGCTGCCGACACTGCTGTGAGCAGCGCGGGCACCGCGCTCGGCCGAGAGGTCTTCGCTCTCACCGTCCGGCGCGTCGCCCACACCTCTTCTCGCTCGAAGACGCCGTCCCCCGTTGACGACCTTTTCAGGAACCGACCTCGCGCACCGGGCCACGGGGTCTGGGCTGAAGAGCCGGCCGGTGCTCAAATCCTCGGGATCACCAGCTCCTTCTCCGCGAAGTCTCCGAGCTTGCGGTACACGTCGTTGGCCTTCCACCGGATCATTGCCATGAAGTACCTCAACAGAAGCCTCAGAGCCGCTCTGTCCCTCAAGTAGAACTCGGCCATTATCCTCTCGGCCCACATGAGGCTGTGGTCTAGGGCCACCTTCATCGCCTCTACGTGCTCTCGGGTTATCCTGACCCTGGCTATCACGTCCCGCTGCCCCCTCAGCCTCCCCATCGGGACGAAGATCATCGGGACTATTATCGACCTGTAGCTCCTCAGCCTCTCTATGAGCTCGATGGTCTTGACCACGTCCTCGGGGGTCTCCCCGGGCATGTTGAGTATGAACGTGGCCGCCGGGAGTATCCTGAGCTCGTGCATTATGGAGAACGCCTCCTCCACCACCTCCGGGTACCTCTCGGGGGGAAACGGTGCGGACTTGCCGGGCATCACTATCTTCGCGAGCCTCGGGGAGCCGGTCTCGATGCCCACTTCGACGCCTATGTAGTCCTGTTCCATCTTCGAGTAGACCGTCTCAGTTATCTTGCTGAGCAGCCTGCCCTGCCGCTGCGCGACGACAGCAGCGGCAAGCGATATGTGGGACCACGCGATGCTCTTGAGGTGCTTGGCGGCGAGCTCGTGCAGCTTCATCAACGGCTCCTCGTTCGGTACGACTCCGGTCGACCCGTAGAGGAGGACGTCCTCCGAGTGGAGCACGCCCCCGGTTATACCGCTCGAGAGGTTTACCAGGATCTCCTTCTCTACGAGCTCCAAGGGGATGTGGCGCAGGGGCCTCAGCGTCACGCTGCAGAAGGAGCAGCCCCTGGGACAGCCCCTCATTACCTCGACGAGCCCGTTGATGCTCGCACCCCTTATCGCCGGTATCTGCTCGATCCCCGGGACGTAGTTCGAGCCCACCTGGATGTACCTGGGCAGGGGCTCGCCGTCTAGAATCCTCTGCGCTATCTCCTTAACGGCGAGCTCCGCCTCCCCCTCGATCACCGTGTCGACCCCCCACTCGTCGATCTTGTCCTCCTCCCACTGCCACTGCCAGGCCGCGGGTCCCCCGACCACTATCCTGAAGCCGTACCTCTTCTTGTAGCCGGAGAGCTTGCCCATGAACCTGGTGAACAGTCTCCTGTTGATGGGCACCCTCCCGGTGATGAGCCACCACTCCGACGACGGGGGACCGTAGGCGAAGAAGTCGTGGTGCCCCACGAGGACAGCCTTCGCTGTCCTCACGTACCTGGGGACGTAGTCCGGGTCTACTATCGAGGCCTTGAAGCCGGACTCCACTAGGGCGGCCTCTATCTTCCTGAGTCCGTAGGGAGCCTCTGTGGGCCTCCCCTCCCTGTCCACCCTGGGCTTGGGGCAGCAGATGAAGCGCCAGAGGGTCTCGGGTAGGAACACGGGAGGACCCGTGGCGACGAAGCCCAGGAACTCGCGCCCGTGGTGGTTGGACATCATGCTCCTGTCGGTAGTGATCACGAAGTCGACCTCCATGGGCCCTCCGCTCTCCTTCACTCTCTAGAATAAAAGCCCCGGTAACGCGGTACGATGTGGTTGCCGATAGTGGCGGAAACGCCCCTCAAGCGCGCGAGGCTCAGAGCGTACGTCAACACCATAGCCGACATGATTGCGGAAGTGGAAGCTGGCAACAGTATAAGCCGGCAGTGGGTCGTGGAGAAGCTCAGAAGGTCTCTCGAGGAGGCTCGAGTCGAGCCGTTCAGAGGGATCCGGCACTCAGAGGACGTGTACGAGAAGGAGCTCACGAGCGTCTACATCGTGGCAACGCGGATAATGAGGTTGCCCTTCGGGAGGCTCTCGGGCATATTCGAAGAGGTGTTCTCGAGCGAGATCAACCTGGACAGGGTGACCACCGTAGTCAAGAGGCGCGGAGAGCCCGGAGAGACGCGGTCCGCCGTCGAGAGCTACCTGGGCAGGGCGGACGAGGCCAACCTGAGCAGGATCATCAGGTTCCTGACCACCGAGTACTACCTAGACCTCATCGGGGAGGACGAGGCGGTGAGGTCCGTGAGGAACCTCGTACGAGCCTACCCGGAACTCTCGGACAAGTTCGGGAGGATGACCAAGTTCTTCGTGGCCGTGGTCGTCGGTAGCAAGATAGCGACCGATGAGATAAGAGCTGCGATCGACATGGAGGCTCGGAAGAAAGCCATCGCGATAAGCCTTGGACTGAGCCGCGGAGCTCCCAGCGATGAGTACCTCGTCGACGTCGCTAAGATAGTGTACGGGAACGGCGGGAGCATCAGGAGGCTTGCTGAGGTGCTAAAGAACCGGTCAACGAGGTTCGGGCGGTAGGGCCAGCGCGTTCCCGCGCTACAGAAATCCGGGCGTGCCTCGCGCGTAACGAAGGGGCCTCGGACTAAAGGCAAAGGTTCCTGAAGAGTCCGAGGGAGACGGCTGCTCCCGTCTCTAGAGGGCGGCGCGAGCGCCGTAGTGAAACGCTGTGGTGCTTGTTGCCGCTCTCCAGAGGAATCTACCCGAGTCTTGCCAGAAACGTTTCCGCGAAGCGGTACGGGACTCTTACTCCAGGAGCTCTCGCTCTACGGCAGCAGTACAGCTATGGCTATCAGGGCTACTCCGAGTATGGTCAGCGCCAGCGTGAGCCTCTTTATCTTGAGGTTCCACACGAGCCTCCCGAGCTTCACCAGCCCGTAGGCGGCGTAGACTGCGGCCATGAAGAGCAGTAGCATCAGCCCGGCGGTGGCAACGACCCTCGCCGGGTCGCTTCCCGAGAACAGCCTAGCGAAGGGCTCGAGAATGCTCCTGGAGGCCTCTATTACGGTCTCGACGCCCATAGTACCCCGTTCGTTTCTGGGCCCGGCATTGCTTATAAAGCAGCGGGCACAACGTGTCCCGGTTACGATCTTCCGAGGGCTCCCCTGCCAGCGTACCTCGAGTCTCCCGAGAGGTAGTCCTCGATCCTGAGCAGCTCGTTGTACTTGGACGTCCTCTCGCCCCTAGCCGGGGCACCGGTCTTTATCAGACCGGTGCCGTAGGCCACCGCTATGTGCGCTATCGAGGCGTCCTCAGTCTCGCCACTCCTGTGGCTCACGATGGCCCTGCCCCCCAGCCTCTTGAGGAGCTCTATCGACTCCTCGGCCTCGACGAGCGTCCCGACCTGGTTGATCTTTACTATCGCACCGTCTATAGCTCCCTCGGAGAAGTGCCTGGAGACGAGCTCCGCTCTCGTCACCGTCAGGTCGTCGCCTATGACCAGAGCCCTGCCCCCGAGGGCCGACCTCAGCTCCCGGAAGTAGTGGGGCTGGTCCTCGGCGAACGGGTCCTCGATGCTGACCACGGGGAACTCGGAGACTATGCTCGCGTAGAGCTCCAGCAGACCGTCGCTCTCGAGCCTCCTGCCGTCTACTAGGTAGGCCCCGTCGCGGTAGGAGTGGGACGCGGCCGCATCTATGGCTAGTACGAAGTCCTCGCCGACCTCGTAGCCAGCCTCCGAGACGGCCCTCGCTATAGCCTCCAGGGCCTCCCTAGTCTCCCTCATCGGTGGAGCGAAGCCCCCCTCGTCCCCCACGTTGATGGCCTGCGGTCCGTAGGTCTTCTTGAGGAGCTCCTTCAGGGTCTTGTAGACCTCCACGGCCATCCTGAGGGCTTCGGAGAACGTCGAGGCCCCCACGGGAGCGACCATGAACTCCTGGAACGAGAGCTCGTTGCCCGCGTGAGCCCCGCCGTTGATTATGTTCATGAGGGGCACCGGGAGAGTCCTCGCGAGCCTCCCCCCGAGGAACTCGAATAGGGGGAGCCCCGCCGTGTCCGCGGCAGCGTTGACCACGGCCAGAGAGGTGGCGGTCGTGGCGTTGGCGCCCAGCCTGGACTTGTTCGGCGTCCCGTCGACCTCTATGATCCTCCTGTCGACCTCCCTGAACCTGTGGGAGCTCATCCCGACTATCGCCGGCGCTATGTACCTGTTCACCGCCGCCACGGCGCTCTCGACGCCCCTGCCGAGGTACCTCCTGCCCCCGTCCCTGAGCTCCACGGCCTCCCTGAGGCCCCGCGATGCTCCGGCGGGGGCCGTGCCCCTTCCGCAGCCTCCCCCCTTCGTCACCACGACGACCTCGACCGTGGGGTCCCCCCTCGAGTCGAGCACCTGCAGGGCTCTCACGTGCTCTATCGCGAACTCGGACACCCGCTCCACCCGCCTCCTGGTCTCGGTCTCCACTATAAAGACCCCGACCCGAGCAGCCTCTCGGCCTGCCTGCACGCTCTCTCGAGCTTCACCCTCGACTCGATGTCTATCAGGAGGACTCTCCAGTCGTCGATGACCTTCCGGTAGACGTCGAGCCTCCTCCTGAGCCCGGGGACCACGGGCTCGGCGAAGTCCAGCTCCGAGAGCCTCTCGTATACCTCCTCGGCTAGCTCGAAGTACCTGAAGCTCTCGGAGTACTCCCCGCTCCTCAGGAGCTCCAGCGAGAGCCTCTTCAGCTCCCCTATGAGCTCCGCGGTGCCCAGAACGTAGGGTGCGGGGTGGACGCGGAGCTCCTCGGGATCCCCGAGCCTCCCCCTGAAGACAGCGTAGAAGAGCTGCTGGGCCTCGACGTACTCGGCGGCCACCGAGTAGAAGAGACCGGAGTAGTAGAGCTCGGGGTAGGGGGAGACCCTCTCGACCAGGGACTCGAAGGCCCTGCTCAGCTCCCGGGCCGCCTCCTCGGCACCCGCCGGGTCTCTCCTGAGGACTCTCGAGACTAGCCTCTTGGAGAGGCGGGATATCTCCCTCCCGCTCTCGACGAGAGCCTCGCGGGTGGCGTCTAGGTTCGCCAGCCTCTCCTTGAGGGCCTCCAGGCGTAGACCCTCCAAGCCACCACCGACCCTCAGATCGCGGACAGCCTAATTTTGCGCTCGGTCGGAGCCTTCGCGGCGCGCCGGGACAGCGTTTTTATGCCTTGAACACTCGAGAATCTAGGCGGCGGTCGTCCAGCCTGGTCTAGGACGCCGGCCTTCCACGCCGGAGATCCCGGGTTCAAATCCCGGCCGCCGCACCACTTTCCTCAGAGTCTCAGGCTTTCGATAGTACTGAACAGCGCTCCTATGCTCTTGCTACCGGGTTTCAGATCGTCAATAACTTTTATCCCCCGACGCTCTAGGTCTCTCTTTACGATGTCCGGGACGCGCTCCAAAGACGCGATTATGAAGTTGTTGGGCTTGAATTTCTCTAGGTACGGTAAAATCTGTGATCGAATCTCTTTCTCCCACTTATCAAACGGGTCTTCTTTGCACTCCACGATCAGGTCTATAGGCTTCCCGGAGCGGATGAAATTGCTGGTCCCCTCAAAATGACCCTTTACTACGACGATATCTGGTCTGATTGGGACTCGTTTCCCTGAAAACATGCTCATTACATGTGCGGTCCTGCTCGGTTGAAATTCGAGCCAAAAGGTTAAATCGCCAAAAGGGGTCTCAGCGATACACGTACTGAACCCCGATCCTTGCTCGATCCACCAATACGCTCTTCCTTCAAATAAGTGCTCTTTGAACTTAGAAACTTTGAAAGCGTCGCACAACAGTTTAAGCACCCAGAGCTGGTATATCCGCTTTCGTGTATTTTTCAGACCCGTTATTCTCCTCCTATCGTCCGGCAGACTCATGAATGTGAAGTAGTACACCTCAGGGTCTTCGAACGCGTCCCACAACCTTGCTCCCCCTAACCTAATTTCAACGTCTCGCGCTCTCCCGTACTCCTTAACTTCACGGATCATTGGAACAAACACCCGCTCAAACTGCGTTAGAAGGGACAGCAACGTGGGATCTTTAACGCGAAATCTCAGACCACGTATCTCGTGGATGCGTTTCCTAATTGGTTCATAGTATTCCCACTTTTTAGGAACTCCCCGTTCGAAATCTTCAATTCTACATTTACATAGAAACCCCACGCCACTCCCTGAGAAGTCAAAGCAGTGTAGTACCTTCCCCGCGACTTTGTCCACGGGGATTTCATAAACGACCTCATCCTTGTACTCGCCCGGTAGCTCCCTAACAGCGTAATCGCCTATGTGCACGAGCTCTCTTCCTTCCACAACATAGATGTAAGATCCGCCTCTCGTACCCCTGCCCTTGATTTCTCTGACCGTTACTGTCCTCGATTCCACAGCTAATCCTTCGAGCTTTCCGGATTTAAGCCTACACGCACTGTCCGCTACTGCCTGCGGGAGATGAAGGAGCCCTACAGGCTCGACTGGAGGGACGTGGCGGCGCTGATCGAGGCCGTGCTGAGAGCGGAGTCTGTCAAGCCCTCCCAGCAGGCCAAGAGGGACGCGTTCAGGAAGTTCGGGGTGCTGGGGACTAGGAGGGACCCGCCGCTGACGGCCATCTTCTACGACATCATGCTCAGGCTGGGAGTGATAGACAGAGTAGTAGAGGACTTGACGGGCTCCAGGAGCCCCCTGCTCCTCGACCCGAGGCTCAGGGCGGCACTCAGGGTCTTCGCCTACCTGGAGCTATTCGCCAGGGGCGGGGTGGAGTACACCAGGAAGCTCGAGTGCCTGAAGAGAACGGCCGCCTGGCTCTCCTCCAGGTCTCACCCCTACACGGGCATGTGGTTCGTCGACGCGGTCAAGGGGCTATCCGGCTACGAGCTCGCCCCCAGGTCGCCGGACGACGAGCTGATGTTCAGGTACCTGCTCCCGCCGTGGTACGTCAGGAAGGTCTTCGAGCTCGTGGGTCCCGGCGAGGCCGAGAGGCTGCTCGAGTCCTTCGCCGAGAGGCCCAAGATAAGCGTGAGGGTGAACGTGCTCAAGGCCACGGTCCGGGAGGTCGCGGAGAAGCTGAGGGCAGAGGGGAAGGAGCCCGAGGTCTCGGCGGTAGTCCCGACGGTCCTGAAGTTCGACGGTCCCTACAACTTCGACAAGTCCGAGCTCTTCAGGAGCGGGAAGATAGTTATCCAGGAGGAGCCGGCCGCCCTGGCCTCCCTGATACTAGACCCGAAGCCGGGCGAGACCGTCGTAGACCTAGCGGCGGCGCCCGGGGGCAAGACAGAGCACATGGGGGAGCTCATGGGGAACCGGGGCACCATCTACGCGTTCGACGTCGACGAGACCAGGATGAGGAGGCTCGAGGAGCTGGTGAGGAGAGCGGGGATAACAATCGTGAAGACGTTCGTCCGCGACGGCAGGGAGGCGCCGAGGGTGCTCGGTGAGGAGGTGGCGGACAGGGTGCTGGTCGACGCACCGTGCTCCTCCGACGGCACTATAGCCAGGAACCCCGACCTGAGGTGGAGGCTGATGGAGGGAGAGGTGGCGAAGCTGGCCCAGCTCCAGTACGAGCTGCTGAAGGCCGCGCTCAGGCTCGTGAAGCCGGGCGGGCGCATACTCTACACCACCTGCACTCTGCTCAGGGAGGAGAACGAGGACGTGGTCGGGAGGCTCCTCGAGAAGGAGGGCAGGAGGGTCAGGCTGATCTCCCTCGAGGGCCCCTACTCCCCCGGCCTCCTGCCAGGCACCATGAGGGCGTGGCCGCACGTCCACAAGACCATAGGCTTCTTCTTCGCACTGCTGGAGAAGGCCCGGAGCGGGAGCTGACCTCTTCGGAGCAGCGAAGGACTGAGACCTGAGCTGAGGGCTGTAACGGGAGGCAGGAGCCCGCGCCGGGCGCTTCTCCAACCACTAGGGGCACGGCGGACAGAGGGTCTCATCCTGCTAGGAGAGCATCCCAGCCGACGACCCTCTGCGGGAAGGGGTGGCGGACGGTCGAATGCTCCAAGAGCTGCCAGTCGCCGCTCGCATTCGGACTTGCCCGGCCACTCCTTTTCAGGAAACAGGAAAAGCGAGACCGCGCTCCGGGTGAAGCCTAATCCAGAGAGCCGACTAGCTGGACGCTCCCGCCCAGCGGGAGCTGCCGGTTGCCTAGACTACCGCCCCTCCTCTCCGCTCTCGCGCGGCTCCCCTATCACGACCACGTACCTCGCTACTAGGGGCCTGTTACCCAGAGCTCGGTAGGCCGGGCTCAGGTACTCCTCGACCTTCGTCACCTTGAACATGGCCACCCTGACTTCACGGTTCCGAAGGTCTTCCCACTCAAAGCGTAAAGATGTCCCGGATCTAAAGGTGGTTTCCGCGCACTCTAGGAGGCCCAGGAGCTTGTCGAACGGCGGAGGGGCGTGGCCGGAGAAGAGGCCCAGCAACAGGTCTCTCGGGATCCCGGAGAGCACGGCCCCCAGAGACTCTACGTACCTCGACCCGTTCGCTTCGAACTCGATGGGCAGCCTATCGAGCGTCTCGCTGCGGAAGAGGCGCACATCCCCGGCTTCCCTGAGGAGGTAGTGCTCTGTCGGGATGGTCTCCGTTAGCCGGTCGACTAGGTCGTTTATGTTCCAGGCGTGCGGAGGGCAACCGTGCCAGCAGTTGCCCTCCGTGTCGTATCTGAACCCCCAGCGGTACCCGTCCAGAGCCGGAGCCTGTCCCACCTCCCTGTAGTACGGCGCGACTATGGGGACCGGCTCGGCGAGCCAGTACTCGCGGCCTCCGTAGCTGTACGTCCTCACGTTCCAGGTGAAGACTATGGCGTCGTACTCGTACGTCATGTTCGTGGGGACTATGAGAGCTATGTGGCGAATCCCCAGGTTGTTCCAGTAGTCGCGGTGGAATGTGAGGCGGCTAATTGTCGGACCCACGGAGTATCCCTCCTCGCTCCACAGCAGCGCGCCCGTAAGTGAGAAGCCGAAGCGCTGCTCGGCCCTCATGTAGGTCAGACGGATACGCATCGGGGGCATGTCGCCCGCGTGCGAGACTACGGATATCACGAGCGGCTTGTAGACCGTGAACAGCGCTCCCCTGGTCACCGAGTGCTCCCAGTCCACGTAGCCTCCCGGAACGTGGTCGGGGCGGAGGCACTCCCTCACCACGTAGCCCATGTCCGTCGGGACTCCGGCTCCGCCGCGGCACGGGTTGGGAGCGGCCGTCAGGTAGGCCCAAGCGTCACCCGCGGTCTGGAACCTGGACTTGTCCAGGAGGTACGCTGTCGTGAAGGTATTCAAGAACCTCGTCCACATGTCCTGGATCACCATGTCCCTGTCGAGGGAGGAGTGCACCCACACCCTCTTGGCGAACCATTCCTGCGACGCCTCGGGAAGGCCCCAGTAGTTCTCCCTGTAGCAGACCCCGGTCTCGTAGTAGTGGTAGCCCGGTGGGCACGTGGACGGAGTAGGCGCAGCCCGTTCAGGCTCGGGGTCCTCCAGACCCAGCTCCCTCCTGGCGGCCTCGAGGGCCCTGGTCAGGTCGACGGGGACCAGCCTCCCGGCCAGATCCCCGAGCCTTATCACTATCGGTGGGTGCCCCCTCACCACCGCCAGGGGGTCCTCCAGAACCCTCCGGCGCGCGCTGAAGTAGTCGTGACCTCTCGATGCGTAGTAGTGGAACGATGTGTAGACGTAGCTAGCGATGTAGTGGGCTCCGTCGCCGACGAGCCAGAGGGTAACGGAGACGCTAGGCATGGTCACCACACCAAGGCCTTTTTCCTCTAGCGACTTCTCGACCTCGCCAGCGCTCATCCCCCTCCTCACTCCCAGCCACTCCAACCTCCTCAGCCAGTCCCTGACGCCTTCGTCGAAGTCTATCCTGACCCCGATTTCCCCGCCGAAGCCCGCCCTGAGGGCCCTCCTCTCCCCCCTCCTCAGGAGCCCGCAGAGGTCCATCGAGTGGAACTCTCCCCCGAACGACACCACGACGATGCCGGCCAGGTCTCTGCAGAGGAGCTGGCCGTCTATCTCGAAGGGCTCCCCTTCGATCAGCAGTGTCACGCCGTAGCCCTGGGGGAGAGCACCGAGGAGCGCGAGCGGGAGGGCGAAGACGATCATGGACACTGCGAGGGCGAGCCCCAGCTTCCCGAGGTTCACCCGGTTCCCCGATAGAAGCCGTTCGCGGACATTTATTCCCCCTCGCGGCAGAGGAGGATATAACTTGGTCGGGCGCTCCTCCGCTCGCACGGGAGACCCGAGTAGCAGGCTAGAGGCTCTTCACGAGAACGGGACAAGGCCTACGGGTCCGACTAGGCGCTCCCAGATAGGCAGTGCCGACCGTTGACCGGGCGCGCCCGCCTCTTAGTAGAGCGGGGCCGAGCCTGGAACCACTAACGAACCTGCGAAGCCAAGTGCAGAAGCTGGCGTATTGGGCGACGAGATAGCAGGCTGTTGCGAGAAACAGGCAGGTGTAAGCGCGTACGGCGCGTTCCTGGTCTGAGTCTATGCGATTCCCCGACAAGACGAGCTTCCTTTTGCGTCGGCAACGGATACTCTCGGGATTCCGAGTCGTGCGGAGGTCTGAAGCCGCTAAGGCTCTAGCCCTGCGTGCTCTCGTAGCTTTCCGTTCCTCTCTTCCACAGCGTTGGCAGCCGCGGTGTACGCGCTCGTAATTGCCCGGCGGTCTTCAGGGTTTACAGCGCGACCGAGGAGTACCTAAGCCCGACGTGCGGGGAGCCGGATGCTAGGTTCTTCATAGTTAGGCGCGCGGTTGTGGCAGGTGGGAGGAACGGGGAGAGGCCCCCGAGACTACCATCGGCTGACCGATGGGGATCGCCGCTCCAGCGGAGCAGCGGGAATGTCTTGAGCACTCTCCGCATCCGCGGTGCACATCCGCAGTGAGAAGCCTTCCCGATCCCCGGCTTCAGTAGGCGACCTATGCTGTCAACTGGAGGTCTGGCGATCGGGCGGCGACAGGTATCTCTCAGAGTAGGAATGTCCGGCTATGCGGATTCCCTAGAATGGGGTGAAGCTGTCTGCTCACCGGCATCTCCTAGAGGGTCCGACGGACGCGCGTCCCCCATGTCCCCTAGCCGAGCCCGCGTTCGGCACCGAGATCGCGGACCGGGCACCGCACTCCGTTCCCGGCTTATAAGTTTCCTTTCCGAACTCTCTACCGGGCGAGGCCTTGCTGAGGGGCCTCAAGAGCACGACCGCTGCCCTAGTCCTGGCCTTCCTGGTTGCCCTCGCGGGCGCCTCCGCGGTTCTCCTCCTCCAAGACCACCTGGCCACAGCGTTGAGCAGCTGGATCGGCGGGGAGCCCAAGTCCGTGGTCAGGCTCGAGGTGAGGATACCGAAGGTCGAGGCGGGCCGCTGCTACGTCGTCGTGGAGAGGTTCCCGAGCCCCTCGAGGCCCACCGGGGACGACCTGCCGGAGGTAGTCCACTTCGGTGAGCACTCTCCCGGTGAGACGGTCGTCGTCAGGGAGAGCCTCCGCGCGACTGTCAGGACCGGCCTAGACCGCGGGACCGGCGGGCGCGCGGACGAGCTCTACGAACCCGCCGAGTACCTTGTCATGGTCATGTGCGCCGGCGCGGGCGGCACCTACTACAAGTACGGGGGGATACACGAGGTCTACCCGAGGTCCGCCGAGTGGACTCACGAGGTGGAAGTGGAGTTCGTGAAGGAGAGGCCGACCAGGTGGGTGTTCGAGAGGCCCTGGTCCGCGGACTCCGCGGCCCAGTCCACGTGCAGCCTGGGCGTGCTCTCCGGGGGGATATCGAGCAGCTCGAGGTACGTACGTATAGGCATCTTCGAGGTCTACAGGAGCGACGAGGCGTGGAGCCGCGCAACCGGTGTGTGCCACATCTACGTCAAGGGTCCGATGCTCTACTCCCTCGAGGGCCTCTCCGTTAGCTTCGGGCTGACCGGCGGCCCCCGGCCTTCGGCAGTCTACCTCGAGGCCTACTACGACATAAGTCCGCTAGAGGACTGCCGGAGCTATGAATCGAGCTGCCCCGGCTGGAAGAGCGCCGGGAGGAAGCTGGTGGTTGCCGAGAGGGACGCCGAGACGTCCCCCCTCACCGGCAACCTGAGGGACAGGGTCTACTTCGGGGTCACCTACGGGTGTCTGCAGCGGTGCTACCTTGGCCAGTTCCAGCTCTGCTGGTGGACTCTGTACCCCAGAGCGATCGGCGAGGTCAGGACGAGCTGGGAGCTCGTCGCGAGGGGGGTGCTCCCGCCGGCGTGGAGCGAGCGGGACAGCTACCACCCGCCGCCCGCACCGCCCCACGCTTCGAGGGCTTCGGACTACGGCTTGAGGATATTCTTCGGAGAGCACGGCACGGGAGAGGCGGGCGGAGTGCTCGCGAGCACCGTAGTGCGCTTCACGGTGGCCAGCTCGATCCCGTCTATGCGGGTCCACCGGGAGCTCACGAGAACTACGGTAACGTACGTGACGGTCAGCGGGGGGTTCACGGAGCGGGACCGCGCGGTGAACTTCTACGGAGTCGGCAGACACGACTCCTCGTATACGACGCCGTACGTGAAGGTGGTGAACCCGGCGGGGAGGGCCTACCAGTTCTGGTTCAGGGACGGCAACCCCATGACCTACGAGATCCTACTCAGGTGGCACTAGAGGTAGGAGTCCGGACGGGGCTGGCTTTTTCCGTAAGCCGCCGACCTCGTGCGAAGGGCTTCTCCGCCCTCCCTCCGAAGACACTCCCGGGGTGGCGGGCTCCGAAAACGCGCGATCCCTAGCCTGGTGCCGCCCTAGCCTTCCTGGGGACGGACGACGGGGGCACTACCGTCGGTACGGGCAGACCGCCCTCCTTCCTCTTCCTGATCCAGTACTCCCTCTTGTTCCTCTGCCTTGGGGGGAGGTTCCTCTTGGGTCTCGGAGGTATCTTCGGTGTGGAGCTCCTCACCTTACCGGCCTTCGTCATGGACCCGTGCGTGGGCACCTCTACTCACCGGAGTCTGCTCGCCGCTGAGAGTTATAAGCTGAGCGGTCTCCCGGCGTCGGTCCCCGACCCGAGCCCTCCTCGGTCTCGGCCGGGACTTCCCCTCTGGCCCTCACTCTGTACTTGACGTACCTGTCCACGGGGGAGAACCTTGGCGGACTGGCCACCACCGTGCCGCTCCCACACCTGGGGCATACCTCCCTCAGGGTGTATGCCCCGCACCTGGGGCACTTCCTTATGCGGAACCTAACCGAGCTTCACCCTCTCGAAGCCGAAGCTTACGTTGAGCTTCCTGCTCATGCTCTCGGCCTTCCTCACTATCTCCGCCAGCCTGCTCTCCAGCACCTTGTAGTCCGTGCCCGCGAGCTCGATCCTGTACCTCGGTGCCCCCTCGGTGTAGACCCTCACCCTGACGTCGTCTCCGGCGTCCGCGCTCACGGAGCTCAGCAGCTCCCTGATCCTGTAGACTCCGTCCGGCTCGTAGGTGGTCAGGGTGAGCGCGCCCGCGATCTTGACCTGCTTGAGCTTCTTCACGTGCTTCGGTATCTCGGCCAAGAGCTCCGGGACCCACTCCTCGGGAACTCCCGCTCTCCTGAAGACCTCCTCTCCCGAGACCAGGGCGTCCTCGAAGGCCGCTAGGACGTCTCCGTACGCGTCCTCCAGCCTCCGCCAAACGTCAGAGTACGCCTCCTCGAGGCTCCTGCCCAGCCTCTTGGCAACGAGCTCCAGGACTTTCTCCGCCTTCTTCGCCCGCTTCCACTCCTTCAGCTTCCTCTTGCGCTCCGTCTCGGCGACCCTCTTCAGCGACACGTCGACCTGCCCCTTCCGCCTGTCCACCCTCACGACCTTCACGACGACCTTCTCCCCCTCCTTGATGACCTCCCTTATGTTCTTGACCCACTTGCTGCTCACCTCGTTCCACGGGAGGTACGCCTCGATCCCGTACTCGTCCAGCTTGACGTAGGCTCCCAGGTCGAATATCCTGTCCACCGTCGCCACGCAGAGCTCGTTTATCGACGGGAGGCCCTCCCTCCTGACCAAGGCTCCCTACCCCAGGACCCTGACGAGCTCGCCGAGGATCTTGGCCTTGCCCCCGGTGGGGACGGCCAGCAGGGAGCCGCAGATGAAGCACTTGACCGGGAAGGTGGCGCGGTCGAAGACTATCTGCTCGTTGCCGCACGAGGGGCACTTGACCCTCAGGAAGGAGCTTCTCGGCATCGGGATGAGTATCTTCCTCCTCACTTGACCACCTCGACCAAGTCGACCTTCTTGAGCCTCACGCCCTCCCTGTGCAGCATGTAGCCGCACTTACCGCACTTCAGCCTCAGCACGACCTTCTTGGTCACCTTGGCGAACCTCTTCTGCTCCGGCTTGCGCTTGCTCCCGTAGCCCTCCTGCTTGCGCCTGTACCTGCGCTCGCCCTCCGCTAGGGTCCTCCTCCTGCCGTGCTTGTATATGGATACGCTATGCTCCGTGTGGACTCCGCACCTGGGGCAGTACGTCTTGACTACCTTGGGCACCCTCAACGCCGCTCCTCCAACTAGTGGATAAGGCGGTTTTTAAAGCTGATGACTGGTCGCGGTCAGCCGGTAGAGGCTCGGCCGGTACTGGGCACCTCGGCGCAGACCCCCACTGTACGAAGACCCGCGCTCGCCTCTCTTGAGACGTTCCGCGAAGTCCGCACTCTTTTAAGTCGACCGGAGTCGAGTACCCGGGAGAGAGGCTCTTGGAAGTAGCTATGCTGCTGGGTTTCGCACTGATGCTGTACATAGCGTGGTGCATAGGTGCCAACGACGCGTCCAACCCCACCGAGTGCGCCGTCGGTGCGGGAGCTCTGAACCTCAGGAAGGCGCTGATCCTCTTCTCGGCCTTCGTCGCGGTGGGCTCCGTAGCCCAGGGCTGGATGGTGATGAAGACGTTCGGCGGCGGCGTGAGCGAGCTGAGGAGCATCTACGACGCTCTGGCCGCCTCTCTGTCGACCGGGGCCTGGATAACTGCGGCGAGCCTCCTCGGTATGCCCATATCGACCACCCACAGCGCTGTCGGGAGCGTGCTGGGGGTGGGCCTGGCGCACCTCCTCGTCTACGGGCGTGCGAGCATCAGGTACGACGTGGTCCTCAGGGTGGTGGTCAGCTGGATCACGTCGCCGCTGGGCTCCATAGCCCTCGCCGCCCTGCTCTACCTGGCCCTGAGAAAGCTGTACACCTTCAGCACGACCAGGATGGGGGTGCCCCCCGACAGAGTGGACAGGTTGCTCAGGTACGCGCTGATAGCCGCGCTGGCCTTCTCGGCCTACAGCTTCGGGGCCAACGACGTGGGCAACGCCACCGGAGTATACCTCGCGTTCCTAAGGCTCGGCGGGGGAGCTCCGTCGGAGGGCGTAGACGTGGCGGCTGCGGTAACGCTCGCCAGCGTCGGAGCTCTGGGGATAGCTCTAGGAGGCCTCACCGTGGGCAAGAGGGTCGTCGCCACCGTGGCGTACAGGATAACCAAGCTGGATCTCGTTAGCGGAGTCGCCGGGGAGCTCGCCAACGCGCTGGTAGTCTGGCTGTTCACCACGCTGCCCTACATGATGTTTGGGTACGGTATGCCCGTATCGACGACCCACGCGAGCGTCTCGGCGGTGATAGGGGTCGGCCTAGCCAAGGGGGGCTCGAGGATGATCGATGCGCCGACGGTCTTGAAGATCGTCGCGTCGTGGCTACTGACGGTACCCCTCTGCGCCGGCATGGCGTTAGGCTTGAGGATCTTGGTGCACGCCCTGTTCCACGTCTAGCGCTATGGTCCTGGACTAAGCACCGATGCCTAGCCCTCGAGCCTCACGGCCTCGACCTCCTCTGGGGAGGAGTCCGCGGCTCCCCGCATTCGGAGCGGCTCCCCTCGCTTTTTGCTTACGGCAGGTGGCCCCGTTCGCGCGCTCCGCAGCTAGCCTAGCTGTGCGACAGGCCGAGGCTCTGAGGGAACCGAGAGGTGTAGCGGGAGGCGGAGAGCGTCGTGTGCTTAACGCTTTTAAGCCGTAAGCCCATATGAGTGCGAGAGGGCCCGTAGCTCAGCCAGGTGGAGCGGCGGACGGCAGGCCGAGGCTCTTAACCCGTAGGTCCCGGGTTCAAATCCCGGCGGGCCCGCCACGCGTTAACTCAGGCGCTCCCTCCTCTAAGAGCGATCCACTAGGGTAGAGCCAGGGCTATTCCCTCGCTCCTGGGATCCGCAGCCACCTCCACCAGGCGCCTAGCGGGCTCCACGGAGACCGCGTGGACCAGGCCGGTGGATCCGTACGCCCCGACGAGCTCGACGCTCACACTGCCGGGCCGGAGGCTCCCGTACCTGGACTCCACGACCGCGCTCTTCCTACCAGCGTACTCCGTGAAGATGAACCTCGGGGCGTCGAGAGCGCGCGGCAAGTCGAGGCCGTAGACGAAGAGGTTCTCGTAGATCCTCGCGTGGATCTGGGGCCTCATGTCTCCCCCGGCGCACCCCACGACGTACCTCCTAGTCCCGCTCTCGATGCCCAGTATCGAGAGTGTGTGCAGAGGCCTCTTCCTGGGAGCCGGGCTGTTGGGAAGGCCCTCCCTCTTCGCGAACCCGTAGCCCCTGTTCTGAACCGGGAACCCCAGTGCCACCAGTCCGGACCCGAACGGGTGGAAGAGGCTCTGTATGAGCCCCACGGTAGCCTCCGAGTCCGAGACCGCGAGGAACGTGGTGTCACCGCCTCCGTAGCCCGGACCGCTCGCGCCCCGCCCGGCCAGGAGAAGTTCTCGGGCTTTCCCGTACTCCAGGTAGGAGGACACGTCAACGCCCATATAGTCCGGGTCTCCCACGAAGGAGTCGCGGAACCCGTAGGCCACCTCCACCACCTCGGACCATGCCTCCACCCTTCTGGGGTCGCCGAAGGGGATGCGGTCGAGCCCCAGCTCGTGGATAGCTGAGATCATGTGGAGCGCGGTGATCCCCTGGGTGTTCGGGGGCAGCTCGTAGAGCACCCTGTCACCCGCGACGGTCTTCAGAGGCCTCGCCTCGTAGCCCTCGTGCTCCATCATGTCCTCGAGCCCCATCTCAACCCCCTGCTCGCTCAGCTCCTCGACGAACCTCTCGGCGAGCTTCCCGTAGTAGAACTCGTCCCAGCCGCGCGTAGCGATCGTCCTCAGCGTCCTCGCCATCTCCTTGTTGGACACGTGGGTCCCGGGCCTCACGCCCCTGTAGTACTTCGACCATCTGTACCCCTCGAGCTCTCCCTCGGAGAGCTCGGCAGCCCTCGCCAGGTAGTAGCCGGCATTGAAGCCGCTGTAGGCGAGGGAGATGGCCGGGCGGAACAGCCTCTCGAGGGGCAGCCTGCAGAGCTCCTCGCTTACGAACCCCCACAGGTGGACTAGGCCGGGCACCGTCACGGTGAGGGGACCCCTCTTGGGTGCCCGCCTCAGGTACTCCTCGGTCTTGAAGCCAGACGGAGACCTCCCGCTGGACATGTAGGTCAAGACCTCGTCGCCCACGAACGCCAGCATGAAGCCGTCTCCGCCCGGTCCACCAGTCTGGGGCAGCACTACGGACAGGACGGCGCTGGCGGCCAGGGCAGCGTCGAAGGCGTTGCCCCCCTCCTCCAGGACTTCCAGCGCGGCCTTGGTTGCGAGGTAGGAGTCCGAGGAAGCGCCCTTGGTCCCGAACGCGGACTTGACTACGACCACGAACCTCGCCGAGCGGGACCCGCCCGCGACAATATAACCGTGCTGCCGGCTCCCGCTCCGTCTTCGACAGCGGGGCGTGCGGCCGCCCCAGACCTCCGCGGTTCCCGCGCCCGCGGGGGTCCCCAGTGAAGTCTAGAGTTCCGCCGATCCCCGACGGAGACTCGGTGGTGTTCCCGAAAGCTCTTGCCGATTTATACAGCTTTCGGCCTACTAGGTTAGGTGAGGGCGGATCGGCCGGGAGGAAAGGGTCTGGATCGACGTGCTGACGTCGAAGCAGGGAGTGCTCCTGGGAACACTCGCCAGGGAGCTCGCCTCGAAGGGCTACGAAGTCCTGGCCACCTGCCGGGAGTACGAGTACGCGTGTAGAGTCCTCGAGACCCTGGGGGTCCCTCACGTGTCCGTGGGCAGGTACGTCGAGGGCGACTCCTTCTCCAAGGTCCGCGAGGACGGCTGGAGGGTCTCCGCTCTCGCGGACGCAGTTCGGGAGTTCTCGCCTGGGTACCTGGTGGCCTACCCCGACCCCTCCGCAGCCAGAGTGGCCTTCGGCACCGGCGTCAAGTACATCGCTCTGACGGACTCACCGCACGCGACACTCCCCAGCAGGCTCTCCCTCCCTCTGGCCGACTTCGTGGTGTTCTCGGAGTGCATCCCGGTGGAGGAGATCAGGCACTACGCCAGCGAGAGGTTCGCGAAGCTCCTGACCTATCGCGGCGTGGACGAGGTCGGGTGGATAAAGAGGCTCGAGCCCAGGGAGGAGGACGTGAGGGCTCTGGGGCTCAAGCCGTGGAGCTACGTGGTCTTCAGACCGGCCGAGGAGATGGCTACGTACTACAGGGGTCTGAACCTCGTGCCGGCCGGAGACGTCCTCCGGGTCCTCGTCGAGCTGGGCTACGACGTCGTCCTCCTCCCCCGCTACTCCAAGCACAGAGAGCTGGAGAGGGAGAGGGTGGTGGTCCTGGAGAGGGGGTTCGTTGGGCCCTCGCTGGCCTACTACGCAAGGCTAGTGGTGACCGGAGGGGCCTCGATGGCCAGGGAGGCGGCCCTGCTCGGCACGCCCTCCATAACGTACACCCCACTCGACCTCTACGTCAACTCGTGCGTCGAGAGGTGGGGGTACCCCCTCGCGAGAGCGAGGTCACTGGCGGAGATAGAGAGGCTAGCCAGGGAGCTCGTCGAGAGCCCTCAGTGGGACAGGAGACCATACGTCGATAGGACTATGTCCATGGAAGATCCCCTCACCGTAGTGGAGAGGGTGCTCGAGGGGCACGCCGCTGGCAGGCGCGGTGGCGGGAGCCCGCGCCGGACGCCGGGGGTCAGCGGTTGAAGATCCACGTGACGCTCTGGTACAAGGACTTCAGGAGGAGTAGCCTGGTGAGAGAGGTCGCTGAGGGAGGCTTCGACGGCTTCGAGCTGAGCCTGGACTACCCGCTCTGCGGCGGCCCCGCGAAGCTGGAGGAGCTCGCGCAGATCAGAGACCTCTTGGGGCTCGGCCTCGGGGCGGCCGTCCACCTGCCGTGGCGCGAGATATACCTAGCCTCTCCGGTAGAGGAGATCAGGAGGGTCTCGCTAGACTACACTGTCAGGTGTCTGGAGGATGTGGGGAGGCTCGAGCCCGCCTACGCCGTCCTGCACCTGACGGCGGACCAGGCCGTGTGCTTCGATAGCGTGGAGAGGTGCGTCTCGGCGGCCGCAGAGTCGCTCGGGGTCCTCGCTCGGGTCGCCGAGGAGACGGGGACGCAGCTCTACGTCGAGACGACCAGGAACTACTGCTGCGGAGGCCTGGAGCAGTCCGTGAGCTACCTCGAGCTGGGCGCTAGGCTGTGCCTCGACGTTCCCCACGCTATCGAGAGGCACAGCAGGCTGCGCAAGACCCCCCTGGGGCTCAGCGACGTGCTTCTCGAGGCTCCGCCCAGGGCCATCGAGGCCGTGGAGTGCGTCCACCTCCACGGGTACTCCATGAGCGGGTACCACGTCGTCGAGTCCCACCTCGAGCCGGACAGGGAGCTGCTGAGCGAGTACCTGAAGGCCTTGAGGAGGGGTGCCCTGAAGCCCAGGTACACGGTCCTGGAGGCCTTCTACTCCGCAACCGGGAGGAGGCAGCTGCGGTTCGACGAGCTGAGGTGGTGCGTCGATGAGCTCAAGAAGGCTCGTCCTGGGGATAGATGAGGCTGGAAGGGGCTCGCTAGTCGGGGACATGTTCGTCGCAGGAGTGGCTCTGGCGGAGGGTCTAGAGGAGGCCCTGCTGAGGGCCGGGGTCAGGGACAGCAAGTCCCTCGGGAGGTCGAGGAGGCGCGAGCTGCTCCTGGACGTGATAAGGTACTCGGACATGATAGTCGTCTCCCGCGTCGCACCGGAGGACATAGACAGGGGGAACCTCAACGACCTGGAGGTCGGGGCCGTGGAGAGGATACTGAGGCACGCCAGGTCGAGGGGCATCTCTCCCTCCAGGATAGTGCTGGACGAGATCGCGGGACGTAGGGAGGCCGTGGAGAGGATAGCCAGGAGCCTCTTCCCCGACGCCGAGGTGCTCATGAGTCCCGGGGCCGACAAGACGTTCGTGCAGGTGTCGGCAGCTTCCATAGCGGCCAAGTGCCTGAGGGACGAGTCCATCAGGATCCTGAGCTCTCGGTACGGGGATCTCGGGAGCGGCTATCCGTCCGACCCGAGGACTGTGAGGTGGCTCTCGGCTATGGCGTCCACCGGGTCTCTTCCGGACTGCGTCAGGAGGTCTTGGGGGACCCTCAGGAGGATCAAGACCAGGACACTAGACGAGTTTGCGAGGAAGAGGTAGCCAAGTCATCCCGACCGTTGCCGCATAGTCATCAACACTTCGTGTTGACCACGCGCTACACCTCGACCGTGGAGGCCTCGGTGGCCTTCGGGGCAACGGTAGATAGAGCGCCCCACGTCCCGGGCTCCCCCTCGCGTGCCCGTTCGGTGCTATTCTCTCCTCCGCCACATATCGGACACGCTCGTCCCGCCGTTATGAGCCTCGGTTAGGCTGAGGGCAGTCTCGAGCATCCGCGGGCAGCCGATATTTGGAACCGCAGCGAGAGTCTCACCGGTGGGAGCGGTGCCGGTTTCCCGGGACTACGCTAGGAAGATGTGCAGATCCGAGTACGTCGCGCACAAGGTCTACCTATACGCCGGCAGATACCTCGCGAAGGGAAAGCTGCGAGAGACCCTGTTCAAGGCCTCGAGCGACGAGCTCAGACACTACGAGCTCTGGAAGAGTGTGAGTGGGGAGTGCCGGGGGCTATCGGCGTTCCTCGAGATCCTGGCCTTCCTCGCGTTCTCAGCCCTCTTCGGCGCCACGGTCTTGGCCAAGACCCTGGAGCGCGTGGAGGGGGACGCCAGCAGAGCCTACGAGGAGCTCTCCGGGAGCGTGCCCGAGCTAGACCTCAGGTCGATGGTCGAGGAGGAGAAGGCCCACGAGGCGGAGTTCGCGAGCAGCATCGACGAGGCGAGGGTCAGGTACCTCGGCTCCATAGTCCTCGGCGTCTCGGACGCGATAGTCGAGCTCACCGGGATATACGCCGGTGCCCTCGGAGCCCTCGAGTCTGCGAGGACGGCCGGGATCGTGGGGCTCCTGGCCGGGGCCTCCGCCTCCATATCCATGGCTGCCGCGTCCTACGCCCAGGCGAAGCACGAAGCGGGCAGGAGGCCCGGCGCCGCCGCTCTCTACACCGGCGTGTCGTACTTGGCCGCGGTACTCGCTCTAGCGGCACCCTACTTCCTCGTGGAGGCCCTGCTGCTGGCTTTCGCCTTCATGGTGGTAAACGCCGTACTGATCGTCGCATACATCTCCGTGTACAGCTCGGTTCTGCGGGGGAAGAGCTACCTCAGGGAGGTCGTCACGAACGCCGCGCTCCTCCTCGGCGTCTCGGCATCTCTCTACGCTCTGGGCAGAGCTCTGGGGCTGCTCGCGGTCTAGAGACCGGCCTCAGTAGGGCAGCGGCGGGAAGCCCTCGCCCAGGGGGTCGTCGGGCTCCAGGATCGCCGTCGAGTACCCCGTTACGTAGCACGCTCGGGTCACGGTGGACACCTCCGGGACTATCGCCCTGCGGCCCTCGAGCACCGTCTCCCCGACAACCCTACCCACGAACACCGTCCCTATAGCGCTCACGAACTCCACGTCCTCGCGAACTCCGGCCTCGCCCAGGTGGTGAAGGTAGGCTAGGTGGGCCGAGGAGCCGGTGCCGGAGGGGGATCTGTCGAGGAGGGGCCTCCCCTGGTTGCCGAAGACCAGTATGCCGTAGTACCTCGGAGGGCTTCGCGAGATCCTCTTCGAGAACCTGAACCCGTAGAGCTCGTAGGCAGCAACCCTCTTGGCCTCCTCGGAGACGCCGCTCCAGAGCTCCTTCGAGAGCTCGAAGAGTTCGGGCAGCAGCTCGGGGCTCCAATCGACCCCCAGCTCGTCCAGGTCTACGAGACCGTAGAGGTTCCCCCCGAACGCCAGGTGTACTGTCAGGCCCCCGAACTTTGTGGTCCTCGTCCTGATGTCGCCTAGGACGAAGGACGGCACATTGACCATGGACACCCTGCCCTCCCGGTCCACCACCAGTCTCACGAGACCGGCCGGGGTGTCCTGGATGACCTCGGTGCGGTCTGCTGCAGGCAGTAGGCCACTCCTGACCAGGTAGCACGCCAGGCCCATGGAAGCGTGACCGCACATGTCGTGCCACCCGGTGGGGTCGAAGAACAGGGCTCCGTAGTGGGCTCTGCCATCGGGCGGGTTGGTGACGAGAGCTCCGTAGGAGCTGCCAGACCCCCTGGGCTCGTGAGTGAGCAGCTTGCGGATCCAGTCGAGGTTCCTCTCGCAGTACGCCTTCTTCTCCCTCATGTCGCTGCCCGGGATCCCAGGGACGAACACTATCCTGACCGGCATTCCGGCGTTGTGAACCTCGATAAGGCTTAGGACCTTCAAAGCCCATCTAGCAGACTGTCGACTATGGGTTAAATAAGCGCCGACGAGCGTAGACCAGGAGTACGGTATCGGAAAAAAAAGAACTAAACAAAGAAAGTTTGCTCTCGCTATGAGGTGGGTCGGCGCTCCGCGCCCTTAGACGCTGCGTAGTATACCGATGCTAGCCATAGCACTGTCGTTACTAGCGCTATGATCAGTACAAGCCAGTCGTGGAACGGGAAGGGGGGCACGGTCTCACCTCTTCTCCAGCTCCCTCATCCTCTTCTCGTTCTCGACGGCCCTGTACCACGTGTAGAACGACGCTATGACGAAGAGCCAGGCGATTATGAAGAACAGCACCCAGGCCACGCTCTCACCCGGATTTCTCGACCTGCTTCTCGATGGACTTGCTCACGATGTAGTACATCACTAGACCCCCGACGACCAGTATCACCATCCCCGGATAGGTGTAGAAGGTGTGAAGTCCCTGATCCCACCCCCTGATCCACTCGCAGTAGGCTATCCACCAGACGAAGAATATTATCGGGATGACTATGTTCACCCTCACCAGCACGTCCCACCACCTCCCGAGCCTCACGAAGGGCTTTATGTCCATGTCCATCAGTCCCCTCCTCACCTTGGCCGCGTCGGTGAAGAACGACGCGATCAGGGCTATGAACACCAGGCCCACGCTGAGGCCCACGATGCCCCAGACGGTGTCGTAGTAGTCGAGCCAGGTGCCGCTGAGCGCCGGCGGGATGCCGCAGACAAGCGCGAGCACACCGGTTATCAGGGCAGCGTGGGGGGTCTTGAGCCCGAAGTCCTTCAGAGGCCTCATGGCGACCTCGTGGATCGTGACGAGGCTGGTGAGCGCCGCGAACCAGAACGCTATGAAGAAGAGCGCCGCGTACGCGTGTCCGGCGGGGCCCATCCTCCTGAAGAGCTGCGGCAGAACTATGAAGGCCAGCTTCTCCCCTGCTGCCTTTATGTCTGCGTAGGGCGTTGCGGAGATCGCGAATATCAGGGGTATTATCGCGGTCCCTGCCATCCAGGCCACGGCCGTGTCGTTGACCACGTTACCGAAGGCGGTGAGGGTCGGGTCGTCGTTCCTCCGCATCCACGCGCCAGCGCATATGAGGAAGCCCCAGGCTATGCCTATGCTCCATATGACCTGGGACAGCGACTGCATCCAGGTCGCGGGGTCCGCCAGGGCCTCGAGCCTGGGCACCATGTAGAACTCCAGCCCCTTCTCGGCTCCCGGCAGGGTCAGGGTGAACACGGCTAGGCCCACGGTGAAGACGAAGAGCAGCGGGAACATGAACCTGGCCACCTGCCCTATCCCCTTGATCCCGAGTGCGGTGATCGCTATGCTCAGCACCATCATGAAGGCCCCTACGCCTAGGGAGGCCCACGTGTACCCGAAGCCGTCCCAGAAGGCGCTAGCGTTGAAGTCGGGAGCGAAGAACGTCCCGGCTATCGCGTGGAGCATGTAGTAGAATATCCACCCAGTGACGACCCAGTAGTAGCACATGATCATGAAGTCCGCCCACGCCATCCACATGCCTCCGAAGGCGGCTAGCTTCTTATGTCTCTCGGCCAGGTTGTAGGGGCCGTGTATGGGGCCCCCGCGCCCGAGCTTCCCGATAGCGTACTCAGCCACGGCAAGCGGGAACCCGACTATCACCAACCACACTAGGTACGTGAAGAGGAAGCTGCCACCCCCGTTGTTGGCGGCCCTCCAGGAGAACCTCCAGTAGTTCCCGGCGCCTACAGACCACCCAACCGCGGTCATTAGTAGCGCGAAGCTGCTCCATGCACGTTCGAGGTACCTCGACACCAAGGACTGCGGAGATCTCGACATCGAGATACCTCGTGTATATAATGCACGAAGGGTATATAAAATTTTTCCCATGAAGCTTTTTATACTATCCGGTGGTAGGGGACACGGTGATCTAGTTCGCCGCCGGACAGAAGAATCTGGGAGCACCCCATATTGACGTTCCGCAGGGGTAGGAGGCTGACCTTCACGTTCGAGGGTAGCCCCCTCGAGGCATACGAGGGAGAGACCGTCGCCGTAGCCCTGTACGCTGCGGGGGTAAGCGTTCTGTCCTGGAGTTCCGGCCTCGGTAGACCGAGGGGCCTCTTCTGCATGATAGGCAAGTGCAGCAGCTGCTTCATGGTCGTCAACGGGGTCCCGAACGTCAAGACCTGTAGGGAGCCCGTCAGGGAGGGCCTCGCGGTAGAGAGGCAGAGGGGGTGGGTCCCCCCGGCGGACGCCGCGGAGCTCGGAGAGGTCGAGACGCGCGAGCTCGAGACCGACCTCCTCGTGGTCGGCGGCGGCCCGGCGGGGCTCTCGGCGGCCCTCGAGGCGGCCCAGCAGGGGCTCGACGTTCTGGTCGTCGACGAGCACCTCAGGCTGGGAGGCCAGCTCCTGAAGCAGACCCACAAGTTCTTCGGCAGCGTCGAGCTCTTCGGGGGCCTCAGGGGCTTTCAGATAGCCGGTGAGTACCTCAAGAAGCTGGAGTCGAACGGAAGGGTCAGGGTCTTGACCCAGTCCGCGGTCTACGGAGCGTTCAGGGGAGGGCTGGTCGGGGTCGTCGGCAGGGACGCGCACTACGTGGTGAAGCCGAGGGCCGTGGTGGGGACTCCCGGAGCCTCCGAGAGGTACCTGGACTTCGCCAACAACGACCTGCCGGGCGTCGTGGGGGCGGGCGGAGTCCAGACGGTGATGAACGAGTTAGGTGTCAAGCCGGGCGAGAGGGCCCTAGTGGTGGGCTCCGGCAACGTGGGCCTGATAATCTCCTACCAGCTGCTGCAGGCCGGCGTGGCCGTCGAGGCCGTGGTGGAGATACTGCCCGAGGTGGGCGGCTGGTTCGTCCACGCCGCGAAGGTGAGGAGGTACGGGATCCCGATCCTCCTGAGGCACACCCTGAAGGCGGTCTACGGGACCGAGAAGGTCGAGGAGGCCGAGGTGGTCGAGGTGGACGAGGGGTTCAACCCCGTGCCCGGGTCCGAGAAGAGGTTCAAGGTGGACTTGGTCTTGCTGGCAGTGGGTCTGGAGCCGGACGCCAGGCTGTTCGCCCAGTGCGGTGCGGTGATGAGGTGGTCTCCGGACCTCGGCGGCCTAGTCCCCCTCAGGACGCCGGGTCTCGAGACCTCGGTGAGGAACCTGTACGTGGCGGGGGACGCCTCCGGGATAGAGGAGGCGACCACGGCCATCATCGAGGGCCGGGTGGCCGCTCTATCCGCCGTCTCCAAGCTGACCGAGGGGTCCAGAGCCGGCAGAGCCGCGGAGGAGGCGGAGAGGCTGAACAGGTTCCTGTGGGAGGAGTACAGGGCCTCACCCCTGCTCGCTAGAGCGAGGCGTGGGAAGCAGTCCGTCACCGTGAGCGAGGAGGAGATGGAGAAGGTGAGGGCCCTCAGCCCGCCACCGGTTTCGTTCGGGTGAGAAAGCCGTGGAGGTCCCTCCCTACAGGAGGACGGGCATCGTGGAGCTCGGGGAGCTGGCCAGGCTGGGCCTCCTGCCACCGGAGAGGAGGCTAAGGAGAGGCCCGGTGGCGGTCCTCGAGTGCCCTGAGATGATACCCTGCAACATATGCGTGCCCTACTGCCCCACGAAGTCTATAAGGATGGAGAGGCTCATAGACCTCCCCGCGGTCGACTGGGAGACCTGCACCGGCTGCGGGATGTGCGTAGCGGTCTGCCCCGGCCTGGCTGCCTTCGTCGTCGACCTGTCCAAAGAGGACTACGACTACGTCACGGTGCCGCACGAGTTCCTCCCGGTGCCCAGGGTGGGTGACGAGGTCGTCCTCCTGAGCAGACGCGGCGAGAGGGTGGGCAGGGGAACCGTTATCAGGGTCTGGGAGAGGAACAGGACGCACGTGGTCACGGTCAGGGTGCCCAAGGGGTTGGGGATGGAGGTGAGGGCCGTATGGGTGGAGAGGTGAGGAGGGAGGTGACGGTGGTCTGCAGGTGCAACGACGTAACCCGGGAGGACATACTGAAGGCCATAGAGATGGGCATAGACGACTTCGAGCTCCTGAGGAAGTACCTCAGGCTCGGGTTCGGGCCTTGCCAGGGCAGGAGCTGCGTAATGATAGCAGCGAGGATATTCGCGAGGGCGAAGGGCAAGAGCGTGGAGGAGGTCCTGTCGAACTACAGGGTGAGGCCGCCGATAGTGCCGGTTCCGGCAAAGTACTTCGCGAGGGGTCTGAAGCCATGAGGGTCCTGGTAGTCGGAGCGGGGATCAGCGGCCTCTTCGTAGCCCGGGAGCTCGCCCTCCGGGGAGTCAAGGACGTGACGGTGGTGGACTCCGGGTACCCGGGAGGGGGCGCTACGCTGAGGAACCTCGGGTGCTTCAGGAGCTCGTTCACGTCGCCGGAGCACGTCGTCCTGATCAAGGAGAGCATACGCGAGTGGCTGAGGCTGAGGGACGAGATGGGTCTCAGCCTCGAGCAGCGGGGCTACCTCTGGGTGGCCCGGAAGCCCGAGACCCTGGAGGGCTTCAGAAAGCTGACGGAGTTCCACCACCAGTTCGGCGTCCCGACGCGCCTGGTCGACGCGGACGAGGTCAGGCTCCTGGAGCCGAGGCTCAACGCGAGAGTGGTGGTGGGAGCTATGTTCGACCCGACCGCCGGGAGGATGCCGATCATAGAGAACTTCGTCAAGCTGTACCTCGAGGTGAAGAGGCTCGGGGTCAGGGTCGTTCCGTACACCAGGGTGACCAGGCTCGTCCCCCGCGGTAGCAGGGTGACCGCGGCCGAGACCTCCCGAGGCCCCGTCGAGGCGGACGCCTTCGTCGTGGCGGCCGGTGGTGACAGCCGGGACATCCTGGCCACGGTGGGAGTGGACGTGCCCATAACGGACGTCCCGAGGCACCCCTACGTAACCGAGCCCTACGCGGAGACTCTGAGGCCCGCGCTCATCATCGACTGGGACACACCAGGCTCGCCCCACGTGAGCCAGAACGAGCACGGGAGCTTCGTGCTGGCCAGAGACCTCGAGGACGCTCCGCGGGTCTCCATATACTCGCACAGGGCCGATGCGATACCGCACATACTGAAGCCCCTCCGCGAGCTACTGCCGCTCCTGAGTGGAGTCAACGTCCTCAGGTACTGGATGGGCTACTACGACATGACCCCCGACCACCACCCCATCTACGGTCCCGTGGAGCCCTACGAGAACCTCTACGTAGCGGCCGGCTTCAGCGGCCACGGCATGATGATGGGCCCGGTCACGGGGAAGCTCATAGCCTCCTGGATCCTGGACGGGAGACCGCACATCGACGTAGCCCGCAACCTAACGCTGGAGAGGTTCAAGACCGGCAGGCTGGTGAAGGAGCTGGCCGTCATAGGCTAGGAGCCCTGGAAGAAGGCCCGCGCTTTTCGGAAGACCCTTCCACGAGGCCTCCCGGGCTCGAGGCGTCTCCCGGCGACCGCGAGCGTTGGACGGGAATAGAGAGTCCTCACCCGCCGCTACTTCAAGTCTAGGACTATCAGCTCGTACTCCTCTAGCCTCACTCCCACCGCGGCGATGCCATCCCTCCTCTCTATCGGGAACACCCTGTTGGTTAGCGGAGACCGCGCCCTGACGGGCTCGAAGCCTCTCATCTCGATCTCTACTTCGATCGGTACCGCGCGGCGGGGAGGCATCACGGTCTCCGCGGTGGAGTGCCACATCAGCGGATCGTCGACGTTGCCCCGATCGATGAGGCGCCTGTCGTAGGTGTGGTTCAGCAGGCGCGCGATGAGCTGGCCGTTCCTTTCGTACGCTTCGAGCAGGAAGAGCCCGCTCGAGCGCCCCCTGAGGGGCGGGTGTCCTCCGGACCAGAGGACTGAGCCGAGGATGAGCTGCTCGTGGTGCTGAAGACCTAGCCTCCAGTAGAGCCTTCCCAGCTGCCCGCTGAAGTACACAGTCTTGGGCTCCTTGACCACCACCGCTGGGCTCTTCGTCAGAGAGCCTAGCAGCGGTGGTGCCCTGCCGTTCTCGTACTCGAACCAGTAGTCGCTCGCGGGCTCACCCACGAAGCCCAGAACCCTCGCTCCTTCTAGGGGCTCGACCCTCGCGTGCCACGCTATCGACGGCGGAGTCCTCCTCTCCCTGAAGACTCTGTCGAAGTCTCCCCAGAAGACTATCTCGTCCGGGGCTCCGCACGTGACGGGATGGTCTCGGTTCACTACGACGTAGCTCCACGAGCACCTCACCAACCCTCTATACGAGACCCCCATTTCCTCCGAGAGCTGGAAGTCTTCGAGTACCTCACCGTCCTCGTTCATGATGGACGTCAGGCACGTTGCTACGATGCCGTGCTCGGTCGCGTACCTCTTGACGTTCTCGACGCCCCTGCTTGAGAGGGAGGCCGCGTACGGCAGCACCAGCGCACCGTAGCCGACAGTGAAGACCTCCCTCCGGTGCGGCACGCGCAGGGCTCTCCCGGAGGCTATTATGCTTTGCCGGGGCTCCCGGAGGCCTAGCACCGGTCGAAGGCCTTTTAGCCACCGCCGACCTAGCTGGCGGGTGCGGAGTCCGTGGGGAAGAGGGAAGACGGTGCGCTGCGCCTCCCGCTGGCCGCCCTCTACGCGGTGTACTTCCTAGCGTACTTCCACAGGACTGTCACCGGAGTCCTCCAGGACAGGCTCCACGAGCTCGCCGGGCGGTCCGGCTGGGACCCGACCCTCTTCGCCTCCCTCGCCTCCTCCGCCTACTTCTACGCGTACGCCGCGGCCCAGCTCCCCTCGGGAGTCCTCGCCGACGCCCTCGGTGCGGGGAGGTACGCGGCCCTGGGCTCGACCCTCATGGCGCTGGGCTCCGCGCTCTCGGCTCTCGAAGTCCCGGAGCTCTTCATCGCCGGGAGGCTCCTCGTCGGTCTCGGGGCGGCGTCCGCGTGGGTGTGCGTCCAGAGGCTGATCGGGACTAGGGCAGCGAGGAGCAGAGGGGGAGTGCTCACGGGTCTGGGCCTCGCGGTCGGCGGACTGGGGGGTCTGGCCGCTACCCTACCGGCCAGGGCTCTGGCGGACTCCGCCGGACTGAGCGGCCTCCTCCTGCTCCTCGCCGCCGCCGCGCCGATCCCCGGAGCGGTGGCCCTCGCCACGGTCGACGACAGGGGTGCTGGCTCCGGGGACCTGCGGCGGGGGCTCCGGATGGCGGTGGGTCAGGTCAAGACCGTGGTGGGGTCGGCCCACTTCGCGGCTCTGTCCACCGCGGCGCTCGGAACGTACGCCGCGCTGCTGGCCTACCAGTCCTACTGGGGCCAGCACCTCCTAACGGGGTGCCTCGGGCTGGAGCACGGGGAGGCCGCGCGGCTCCTCCTGCTCACCTCGGTAGCCTTTGTGCTCACCGTCCCCGCGGTGGGCTACGTCAGCGACTCGGTCCTGCGGCGCCGGAGGCCCGTGCTCGCGGTGAGCTGCGCTCTCCACGCGCTCCTCTGGGCGTGGAGCGCCTCCCTGGCCCTCGGCCGCGGCGCGGAGCTGGCCCCGGTCTACGCGGTGGCGGTGGGGGCTGTCGGCGCGACGCACTCGGTCCTCGCTCCCCTGGCCAGGGAGGCCTACGACCCAGCGTTCTCGGGCACGAGCATCTCCCTCATGAACGTGGTCATCTTCGCCGGCGTCGCCCTCTACCAGCTCACCGGGTACGCCGTGCGCGACCCGGTGACCGCGATGGCTCTCTTCGCCTCGGTGGCCGCCACCGCCGTCCCGCTCTCGCGGTGGCTCCGGGAGACCCTGGGTCCGGGGAAGAGCGAGCACTAGGGCGTGGGGGTTCCGGCTTATTTCCGCTCCAGCTAGGACACCGGGGGGATCCGGGAGCTGATGCAGGTGCTCCAGCTCGCCCTGGTCATGATGGTCTTGGCCTCCGCTCTCATGTTGGTCGGCGCGCTTCTGATGATCCTATCGGTCCCCCCTCGGGGGCGAGAGGCCGGGGAGGAGCGGGTAGAGGGAGGTGCGGTGATCGTGGTGGGACCCGTGCCGATAGTCTTCGGGACGAGCGAGAGGATCGCCAAGACCGTCATGCTGCTGGCCATAGCGCTGCTGGTCGCCTCCGTAGTGGCGTTCCTCGTGCTCTCGGGGGTGGCGTGGAGGTGAGGAGAGACCTATTCAGGCTCGGGCTCTACCTGCTCCTCGCGGGGTTCGCCCTGGCATTCGCGGCGGCCCTGCTGATCCCGCTGGCGGCGGCCCTCGGTGGCCAGCCGGCGGGGGTCTCCGGGGCAGGCTGCGTCCTGGTGGTGTTCGTGCCGATATGCTTCGGGATAGGGGAGGCGGCCCTCCCGCTGATGGTCGCTGCCCTCGCCGCGGTGGCCCTTCTGGCAGTTCTGAGCTTCGTCGTCCTGAAGCTCAAGCCCTTATAGGTACTCTAGCGACATCCTGGCATCGCTGCAGGGAGCCGGGACGTCGGACTGGGTTTCGTTTGTTTCAAACCCTTGTAGGTAGTCTAGCGACTGCCCGGAATCGGGAAGGGAAGCCTTGGTGTAATCCTCGTTTCAAACCCTTGTAGGTAGTCTAGCGACTGGGCTTGGGCGAGATTGCGCATCAACACGCATAGCCGTTTCAAACCCTTGTAGGTAGTCTAGCGACACGTCACAATATGAGAGAGTTCCTTAGCGATTTGACGTTTCAAACCCTTGTAGGTAGTCTAGCGACCCCAGGGAGAGTTCCTTGCCAGAGCTTATAAACCCTCCAGTCGACCCCCGATCGCCCACCCCTCTCCCAGGGGTCGACGGAAAGAGAGCTTCGAATAGGTACTCCGCAATTCGCCGCCGAGGTGGATGCCTGCACTATTAGCCCGCTAGAACACGACGAGCGGAGGCTCGCGTTTTTCCAAAAAAGATGGGTGCCGGTAGACGGATTCAGCTGTCGCTGCGGCGGGACCCTCCTACGAACGTAGGCGCCCTGTATCTATCCCTCAAAACCTCCATGACCCTATCGTAGTTGGCGAGCAGTCTCCGTGCGGACTCCAGGGCTATGTCTGCGAGCAGCTCCGCGTCGTCGCGCGTCGCGTACGGTATTCCGTTGAGACGGATGTAGTCGCTCCCGACGACCATGGAGACCACGGCACCCGTCCCCGGGGCGATGCCGCAGGCCCCCACTAGCTCGCAGAGATCCTCATCCATGAAGGTCACCCCGCCGATGTCCTCGCACACGATTTTCGCCAGACTGGCTGCGGCGGCCACCTTCTCCCGAGCTCCCGGAGACCTCTCGAACTTCAGCAGCTCCTCCTTCAAGGACTCGGTCAGCGCGCGCTTGGTCTTCTCCATGCTCCCGGCGAACCTCGGGAACGCGGTGTCGACTTCGACGTACTCTAGCTTTCTCTCTTCGAGCACGCTCCTGACGACCTCTGCGACCGCAACGTTATCGTAGTCTCTGTTGTACCTCAGGAGGAGGGAGGTCTGCCGGACCCTTTCGGAGAGCCCGGGAATGAAGGCCTTGCCCTCGAGGACTACCGTGGGCTTGGCGAGAGAGTCTAGCTCCTTCATGACCTCGCCCTTGATGCCGAGGGGGACGTTCCCCTCCAGGTTCTCGTTGGGCCCTATCCCGTAGCCGGAGCCGTTCACGGTGATCGCGACAGCGAGGGCTCCCCCCTCGACGTCCACCCTCACGCCCCCGACCGCGTCGCCGAGGGCCTCCTCTCTCCTGAGGATGAAGCCGCGAACCCTCCTGACCAGAGTATCGAGCACAGCCACGGACAGAGCGTACTCGACCGCTACCGGGACCTCGAGGCAGCCGTTGCCGTACATCCTCCCGAAGATCCTCAGGGTCTCTAGGTGCGGCAGAGACGCGTCTGCCCCCTCGAGGCGCCTCAGCATCTCAGCCTCAAAGACCGTCAGGCCCCTCCTCGGCGAAGCGCACCCAGACCCCCCGTCTCCGGTCTCCACGCAAACCTTCTCCAAGGAATCTACTGTGATCCTCCTCACGGTCGTGTCGAAGTCGAAGAACTTCCGGAGCAGGCTCACGGCCGAAGCGAACCCGAGGGAGTCGTCCTGGAAAAAGCCGCTGTGACTGTATACGTGTCCGACGCCTACGTGCCCAGCCACTAAGACGACCTTGCTGGGCTCGGCCACGGCATCTTCCTCAGCGCGAGTAGTACTTCCTCTCGTCGAAGTCCCTGAGGACTAGCTTGCTCACGACTAGGACGCCGAGGGGGTCTCCAGTGACGTTGAGCATGGTGTTCGGCATGTCTATGAGCGTGTACACTCCGGCGATCCACCCGACGGGCTCCATGGGTAGACCCAGGGTGGTCATGGTCACGGCGGCTATCATTATGCCCCCGCCGGGAACCCCCGCACAGGCGGCCGACCCGAGGACTCCCATCAGTAGCGCTATGAATGTCCCAGGGGCGCCCAGCGAGACCCCGTACATCTGGGACACCCAGACAGCGTAGATGGACATCTCGGCAGCTACCGCCTGCATGTTTATGGTCGCCGCGATCGGCAGGATCAGGCTGGTCGCGTCCGCGGGGACTCCTAGATCCCTCGTGACCCTCATGGTCACCGGGAGAGTAGCCGAGCTGCTGCATGTGGTGAACGCCGTCAACATGGCTGGGTAGATCTTCCTCCAGTACTGCAGTGGGTTGAGTCTGAGCACACCCATGAGCACTATTGGGTGGTAGACGAAGAGCACTATAGCGTAGCTGACCCACTGGGTTACGATCATCATCGCGACGGCCGTCAGGCCCATGGCTCCGACGGTCGCGACGAGGTTGGCCATTAGAGCGAACACTCCGATCGGCGCGTACCACAGGACGAGGTCGACTATCTTGTAGATCACCGTCAGCGTGGCACTCAGCAGCTTCTCGAGGAACTCCCTGCTCTCCGGCGCGAACTTGCCTATCAGGGACACGGCGAAGCCCACGAACAGAGCCATCACTATTATCTGCAGCATGTTGAGCTCTAGGAACGGCTGGACCGCGTTCCTCGGGATTATTCCCAGCAGCACGTCTACGGCCGAGGCCGGTGCCGGAGCGACCCACCCGGGCGGCGCAGGAAGCTGCAGACCGATGCCCGGCCGTATCGTGCTCGCCATCACAAAGCCGGTAGCGGCGGCCAGGAAGCCCATCACGAGCCAGTAGGCGAAGAACCCCCCGAATATCCTGCCGAGCCTCGCGTACACCTTGACGGTGGTGACGGCCCACGCGATGGACACGAAGACCAGAGGTCCTACGATGAACTTTAGCAGGTAGATGAATATGTCCCCCAGGAACTTTATGCTAGTGACGGGCTCACCGACGGCCCAGCCAATTAGGAGGCCCAACAGCGTCGCCACGAGCATCATTAGGGGCCTTCTACCGGGCCTCAAGGCAAGCTCGAACCCGGCTCCGGTTTCCCTAGGTGCGGAGGCCTGGGCCGTAAAGTACCACCGAGCGTGTCTGCCCCCATGGTTTATAAATCCTATGGTTACGTAATACCCGAAGGGCGCGAAACGGGCAAAGATCCTCGCGGAGCCCAAAGAGCTCGCTTTCAGCCGGAGGAGCGCCCTCGAGAGGACCCAGGCTGAACCGGCTTTCCCCGTACTCGCGGACCACGTCTCCTAGGCGTCCTGACCTTGGCTGGAGAGAGCTCTGGCCTGAGGCTCCGGGACGTGAAACCCTGAGCTCTGCGGTTCCTTACCCTACCTTCCACGACGGCAGCTGTGCTCCGGGCCGAAAGGGGCACAGATATTTACAGGTACGTGACCTTTCCCCTGGCTTAGCCCATGTGGAAGTTCTGGTTTCAAACCCTTGTAGGTAGTCTAGCGACTTTTAATACCCGTAAATGCTTATGTCCCAGCAATAGTTGTTTCAAACCCTTGTAGGTACTCTAGCGACCTCCCCGCCCCCGCCGAGCCGGTCAGGGGCTACGAGTTTCAAACCCTTGTAGGTACTCTAGGGACCGGCTTCAGCGAGGTCGAGGTTGAGCTGAGGCTACGGTTTCAAACCCTTGTAGGTACTCTAGGGACGATAAGTGTGGGGCTATATACTATATGGGGTTTGTAGTTTCAAACCCTTGTAGGTACTCTAGGGACGCTGAGGGCCATAATGAGATCGGCTCACGAGCACTGGTTTCAAACCCTTGTAGGTACTCTAGGGACCAGGTCTATCTTAGCGAGAGCATCGTAGTAGGGAGCGTTTCAAACCCTTGTAGGTACTCTAGGGACCCTAGGGAGAACTCCTTGCCAGAGCTTATAAACCCTCCAGTCGACCCCCGATCGCCCACCCCCCTCCCAGGGATCGACTGAAGAGAGCTCACAGCACTATCGATCTCTCGCCCTTCACGACCCCCAAGTGTTCCTTCCTCATGTACGCTGTGGTCCGGAGGATGTAGAACACTACCGAGTCTTCCTCCTTATTAATCACTCGCAACACTTCGCTCTTCAACCTTACGAAGTCGGCCTCGGTGATCTCCCCCTCGAGGACGGAGTTCTGAATCCACGTAAGGTATTTCCTCGCTATGCTGAGAACCTTGGAGACCCTGTCGACACCGACATCGTAGACCATTATCACGGACACTCTCTCACCACGGCGCGACGAAGGGGGTATACTCCTTCTCTCCCATGAGGTGCTTCTCCAGCTTGTACAGCTCGATCCTTATGAGCCTCCTGTACGACGCCCGCGCTCCCTTCCTGTAGGTGATCGTCTGCCTGAGCTTGTTCTCGTACTGCTCCACGAAGATCCTCCTCCCCTGCTCGCTGAGGTACACACCGCCCAGCTCCTCCATGAAGTGCGTGCGGTCCAGCATCCGCTTGTTCACCAGCGCGAATATGAGCCTATCCACTATCACGGGCTTGAAGACCTCGGCAACATCCAAGTTTAGCGAGAACCGCCTGAGGCTCGCCGAGTGCAGGTAACCTATCCTCGGGTCCAGGTGCGTCTTGTATATCTCGCTCAGCACCGTTGCGTAGAGGAGGCTGTTCCCGAAGCTCAGCAGAGCATCCAGCCGGCTTCCGGGCGGCCTCCTCTCCCTTCCCCGGTAGTGGAAGTCCGGGTCGCTAATGATCGCGTTGAACGAGGTGTAGTATCGCTCCCTGGCCTGCCCCTCGATGGCCATGGCCTCCTCCACCGTGGAAGCGGAGCCTAGGCGCGAGAGGGCCCTCTCGAGGAACTCGACCGTCTCGCCCAGCTTCTCCCTCCCGTACTCCAGCGCGCTCTCGGACGTTTCCCTGTTCCGGCTCCGGCTGACGTAGTAGGCGACGTTCTTCAGCATGTTCTTCACACTGCCCTCGACGAATTTGCGGGCCAGGAGCAGTCTCTTCGAGTAGTCTAGGTAGTGCTCGCACTGCTTCAGAGTCATGAACCCGGAGCTGTAGAACACCCGCGGGTAGTAGCTTCCCACGTAGTAACCGTAGCGGTTGAAGAAGTGCAGCGTGATCCTCTTGGCCGCGAGAAACTCCAGCAACCTCTTGTTGATGGTCACCTCGCCGAGTATGTACAGGGAGGAGACCTCGGCGACCGGTACGTACTTCTTCTCGCCGTCGGGCTTTACGAGGCACAGGGTGTTCGCCTCCCGCTTTAACCTCCCGGAGCTGAAGATGTAGAGGGCCTTCTTCACGTTCACGCCCAGCAGAAATCCCTGTACGCGCACCTCCTGCAGTATGGAGTTCTGGCGGGCGGCGGAGGACGCTCCAGCCGCACGATCTCCCTTATGTCGTCGAGGACCCCGAGAAGGGTGCTCTCGCTATCCTCGTCGAGCCTCACGCGTATCCTCCTCTTCTCTCTGGGCACCAAGATCTCTCCGACCATGTCCACACCGTACTCCTTGAGCCTGTAGAGGTAGTAGAGAAGCTGAAACCGTGTCGCTTGGAGGTACCTCGACGAGGTTTTGACCTCGCACACGACCCTCCTCCCCCTTCTGAACACGTCGATCTTCATGCCCTCCAGAGACACCTCTCTTAGCGCATCGCGGTAGAACACCTCGTGGATGGCTCTACCCATCTCTAGAGCTCGGTCCTCCTCGTCGGGGGCTATCCCGCGGCTCATGAGCCACACTTCGCGCTTGCAGATGAAGTAGTACCAGACCATAGTCCCCGTAATCGGTCTGCCGGAGGGAAGCATGTACGGTGGCGTTTCGCCGTGCGACATGGGATCACGGCTAGAGTATGGTGGGCTCCAGCTCTCCATCTCTTGCGTCCCTGAACCCCGTTTCCGGGTCGTAAAACGCACGCACCTCGCTGCGAGGCACGTACAGTATCCCGAGTCTTCGGTGAGGCTCGAGACTTCTTAGCGACTCGTCGCTCTTGTACACCTCCACCGTGTAGTTCTCCAGCTCAGCCCGCAGCCTCCTCAGCTCCGCCCTCAGCCCGAAGACCTTCTCCAAGTCCTCTTCCTCCCTCAGGTCTTCTAGGAGCTCGGACGCTCTCTCCAGGATCTCGCTTGCGCGCTCATCGTACTCTACGTAGACCGGAACCTTCGGCTCTTCCTCTATGAGCGAGAAGTCGGCCAGCCCCTCGAACTCCAAGCCCGTTATCTTGTCTATCCAGCGCCTGCTTCCCTCACTCGCCCTCACGTTTATCCTATAGGAGATATCCTCGTAGTACTTGTCGATTAGTCCGGCAAGCTCGCTCTCCTTCACCGCTCCCTTGCCTCTCAAGAGCTCAAGAGTCCTCGGAGGGAGCACCTTGCCGTATATCCTCACGGAATCCTCGACCCCCTTCTCGCCCGCGACCCTGACTACGTAGACTCTACCCTCCGGAAGCCTGCCGTTCCTGTTGCACCTACCGGACGTCTGGACGATAGAGTCCAGGGGGCCCAGGTCCCTGAACGCGATGTCGAAGTCTAAGTCGACGCCGGCCTCCACTACCTGCGTCGACACCAGTATCACGCTCCGCCCCTCCCTCAGCAGTCTCTTCACCAGCTCGATCCTCCTCTTCCTCTCGAGAGGGAGGACGCTCGTGGACAAGTACGCGAGCACTACCTTCGGCGAGCCGAGCACCTCCTCGTCCGAAGAGCGCCCTACCCTGACTGCTCTGTCTCCCAGCCTCTCCGCCAGCATTCTGTACACTCTCTTGGATGTCCTCACGGTGTTGAGGACGACGAGGGCTGACGAGCCCTCCCTCCATTTGGAGAGGAAGAACTCTACGAGCTCCTCGGCGCTCATTTCCCTGTCGAGGTGGGGGTAGATGACCATCCTGTTCAGCTGACCGAAGTACCTATCTCTGTTGGCTACTAGCTCGACCGCGCTCCTTTTACTACCGAAGCTCTCCCTAAATATAGCCGGCATCGTGGCCGTCATTAGTATTATCTTGACGCCGAGGTGCTCCGCCAGGTATAGCAGCGCGTCCCTCACGAGCCTCCAGTACTCGTAGGGGATAGCCTGGACCTCGTCCAGTATGAGAATGGAGTCGGCTATGTTGTGAAACTTCTTCAGCAGAGAGTTCCTCGACCCGATGATAGACCTCAGGAGCTGCTCGAACGTCGTGACGACGAGCTGCGAATCCCATGCATCGACTAGGAGCAGCAGCTCGTCGAGAGGCCTCTCGTGGTTTTCCCCGGATGCTGGGAAGGCCTGGTGGTGGTGCTTCAGGAGAGTAAACGCGTCGGGCCTCTTCCCGTAGTAGGTCATCAGAACGTCCTCGAAGACCGAGTGCGTCTGCTCTATGATATTTATGTAAGGTAGGGAGTACACTATCCTCGAGTGCTTGGTGCGCTCCATGAGCCTCAGCGCAACGTATAGGCCCAGCAAGGTCTTTCCGGAGCCCGTCGGTGCGGTGATCGTGATCACGCTGGGGAGGTCGCCTCTCAGCAGCTCCTCGAGGCTCCTCTCGACCTCCGAGAACAGGCTCCTCCTGAGGGCGTGCATCCCCCGGGGGTCTTCCTGGGTGAACTTTTCTCGTATGTACCTCGTAACGATGTCCGGTCGTAGAACCTCGGTGCGCTCCACGCGTCCGACCCTTCCCGCATCCTTCTTGTCCGCATCGATGAGAGCCGAGAAAACCAGCAGTGTGTAGTAGTACAGCCGCCAGAGCTCACTCTCGTCCATATATGTCATGGCTCTGAACGCTTCCTCCAACCGGGCGCTCACATCCTTCAGGGAGGCGTCGAGATCGTCTATGAAGTCCACGGCCTCCGATATGCCTATCTCAGCGAGCTCTCGAGAGACTGTGCCCAGGTTCTTCTTGAGAGAGTCTACCTGCTTTTCTAAGAAGGTCTTGTCTCGGTTGATTGCTCTAATCCTCTCGGGCAGCGCACTAAAACCAGTGAGGTTTCCATGGTGAGAGCGCACGCAGACGAACCCCATAGCGCTCAGGAGGGGGTTTTTGAGCCTCCTTGCCGCGAGCCAGGACGCGATGATGGAGGAGAGGTGGGAGTGCTTGTGGAGCTCTCCCTCCGCTTTTCCGTACTTCAAATAATCTTGGAAGTAGGTCGTATACTTAGCCACATCGTGGCTCTTGCCGACGAGCTCGGCTAGCTCGGCTATCTTCGGGTCTCTCTCCTCGACTACCTTTAGGACGTACTCCTTGCTGAGCTCCCCTACTCCCCTGAGGTGGTCCTTCAGCAGTACCCATTTATGCGAGTAAAACTCGCTGAACGTCACATGAAAACTCCCACGACTTTTCCTCCATCAACAGCGCACTCGAACACTTCGCCGTCTATCAAGACCTTCAGGGGCCTCCCTCTACCCTCGTATACGTAGGTTTCTAGCCTCTTCGGCTTTCGATTTTCGTCGAACTCCGCGGGCACCGATTCCTCTCTGAATATCTCTCGGTCCTCCTGGGGGTATATCTTTTTAACCATCGAGAGGGGTATCACCGTGCTCACCTCGACTTCACCGTCGGGTCTGTAGAGCTTAGCGTCCACGTAATCTACGAACTCCACCTCCGCTAGATTGTTGGCAGTGCCGAGAGACGGGGGATAGGCGAACTTATGCCTCCTCGCTCTATCCGTGAGCTCCTCTAACAGTCTCCCATCCACGTGGTTGAAGAAGATTCTGTACACCAGCTGCTCGAGCCGGCTTTCTCCCGAGAGGAGCGTGTCGACGCGTATGATGGCACGTACCTCCATCCCCCGGAGCTTCTTCAGCGTGAGCGGCCTGTCCGTCATCAAGTAGTTCAGGGTGTTTGTAGAGCGCCTCACCGGCGACCTGATCTGCAGAGCTATCCTGCTTCTGTCTGACGAGAAGAGAGAATAGTAAGAGTCCCTGCCGTAACCGAGCATAGCTGCTATCATTCCAGCAATCGTAGTCCTCGGCGGAAACGCGTAACTGAGGGAGCTCGTCGTGGAGTAGTGCTTCCTGAAGTGTCCAAAAAAGCCTTTAACGTCAAAGATCAGCAATCTTGCACTCAGATCAGGCCCCCCCTCCTCTCGAATGGCCCGATTATGGCAGCCCTAATCTCCTCCTCTCTTAGTTCGTGCGGGAGCAGTCCTACAAGCTGCGCGCCGAGCCCCTTTTTGATCGACTCTACCAGGTACTCCAGCTCTTTGCTCGTTCTGACGTATACTCTGGATATGAGGTCCTTGTTGCTCTTCAGGTGGTCCAATAGCTTGTCGAACTTTATGTCCAAGTCCTTGAAGTCTCTTATCGCCTTGCCCTCTTTCGGGTTGACCTCGACGAACTTGCGCAGATCTCCGAGGACCGTGTCGGCGTCCCTATACTCGACCCTGAGGTAGAGGTGCGGCATCTCGCCGATCTTGCTCCGCGTCGTCGGCTGAACCTGGAGGGCCGTCCACATGAAGTTGTCGAATATCTTGAGGTCCGTCTCCGTCATCCCCGTCACCCTCGCCCTCCTGCCGCTCACGACCCCGTAGAACGCTATCAGCGAGTAGTATACACGCCAGTCCTTGCCCATCGTGCCGTACCTCTCCGCGAGCTCCCTGCCTGCGAACACCGAGGTTATCGTCGAAGACTCCACAAGCTCAACTTCATGGAGGGAGAACCCCCACGTGAACTGCACTGGACCCACGAGCGATACAGACTCGCCCCTCTCCTCACCGCCAATCGGTAGAACGGCTCCGAAGAGACGCGCATCTATCAGCTGCCTAAGCACCTCGAGGGCTCGCGTAACTCTCTCTTCCTTACTCTTGAAGCCTACGCCGAGCTTCTTCGCCAGCTCCTCGAATCTTTTGTCAGCTCTAACGCTTACGCCGCCGAGCTTCGTCACGTAGACGTAGTCCTCGCCGTACCTCTCGACGAGGTAGTCTCTGAAGAACCTCTTCAGCCTGACGTCCGAGACCAGGTTTATGTTAGTCTTCGGATCTATCCTCGGCCTGTTCTCCGCGTCCGGGTCGCCGTTGGGATTGCACATCTTTGCCTCGTAGATGAGCAGGATTTCGCTGTTGGGAAGACCCTCTTTCAACTCCTCTCACCCCGCTCACTCTGCTGCGAAGCGCGCCCGCGTGTAATGTGTCGGAGGGTTATATAGGCGTAGCCGGAAAGTATGTAGAACACGTTGTCCACCGGATCGCCGGGCACCTTAAGGCTCTCGTCGAGCAACCTCTTCATGTTAGCGTATATAGCTTCGGTGTATCTGTCGAGTATTCTGTAGTTCCTCAGACCCTCGAGCACGTAGTTAGCGAGCATCTTCACTCTCTCGTCCGACATTCCATCAAAGTTTATCTTGTTGAGCACCGACTTCTTCTCATCGCCCTTATTGTACTGCTCTATCCCTATTCTACCGACAAGGACTCCCAGCAGGAAGAGCGCCGTCTGGCGCTTTGTGTACCCCATCACGGAGACGAAGTGCTCGATGTCTTCGGGAAGTCCCGACCCTGAGAGATCCGGCTTCTCGCCTCTCTCCGGCTCTATAATGCCCATCTGCTCTCCCAACCTCAACAGCACGCTGTACTTTAAAATGTTCCTACATAGACCCGCTTCTCCGTCCTTCGGCGGCCTTACGCTGTACCCTTCGTACGTACCGTATCTGATTATCCTTGCGAAGAGGACGGCCTTGGAGACGACGGTCTTCCTTGGATACTTGGTGCCCATGATCATGGAATTGTATAGCTCGACCAGAGGCTTCCACTCCACTGCCTGTCCCCTTACGGTTCTCAAGGGGAACATGTTGTAGATGTCCTCGAAACCGATCGACCATCTTTCAGCAGACTCGTGGAAGATGTCAGCGACCTCGCTTGAAACGTTGCTGAGAGTGTCGGCCAGCTCGACCAGTCTCATTATGGGGACGTCCTGTATGTAGTACTGGTAAGCGAAATCCGAGCGTCCCGGAGACCCGAAAACTATGTCCAGGAAGTAGAGACCTCCTGCTTTCCTTGCAAGGTCGTCTAAGAGGATCTTCAGGACGTCTTCCGCTTTCCTTAAGTTCTCCAGGGTCTTGACAGCGTCGAACACGCTCCCCACCTCCTTTTTGACCTTGTCTAGAGTGCGGTAAGAGAGCTCGAGCCCTACGACCCTGGGTATCAAGTAGACCGTAAGTTTACCGATCTTCGAACTCAGGTTTCTCTCGACATAATTGTAGCCGAGGACAACTTTCTTCTTGCAGTCCGGGCACACCGCGTGCGCCCTGAGCAAGTTCTCGGGCTCCTCGCTCAGATTGGGCATGAAGCCGGCCTTATCGGTGTTATAGATCTTTAGTAGCGTCCCCTCCGGGTAGGCTGGATCCGCCAGTACGAGCCCCTCCCTGCCACAAACGTGACATCTCCCCGTCCTTCTGAGACCAGACTCATAGTCCCTCTTCTCCCTCCTCTTGGAACCGGACTCGTACAGCACGTGACGGAGGAACTCCCTGTAGCCCGGTAGCCTGGTTAGGTCGACTACCTCCCCCCTCCGCCTTACGGATACCGTGTAGAGAACCAATTGCTGAGGATCGCACCCCCTCCTACGGAGAAGCTCCTCGAACTCCTGGAGCAACGATTCTCTCTTACTGAAGAACTTCTCACTAATTTTAGCGAGGAGGTCGTAGAGTTCTCTAATGTGCGGCCTTCTGTGAAGCTCCTTTCTCTCTATCTCCTCCACTATCGCCCCGATGGCCCATTTGTGGGGCGTGAACCTCTCTAGTAGGTACTCCCGTCTATCGGTAGTGAGCATCAGTTGAGGCTTATTCCCTCTAGCGTTTCCAACCCAGAGGAATTCCCTGGCCCTCTCCTCGTCGCATCTGATGAGGCAGTCGCAATCCAGCTCCCCGGCATCGATGTCGAAGATGATCTTGGCGAGCAGGGGCTCCTCTACATCCTCTTCTTTAGGAACCCTCCTAATAGGGAACTCTACCTCGCCCTCGCGGCTGGTCAGAACTTCGCCGATCTCCTTTAGAGCTTCGAGCATAACGCCACCTCGAGACGTCCTTGCCGCTATTTATTTGCCAGCCACTTTTTAAGTGCGCTGCACCACCTCCAGCATGCCGAAGCCCTGGGAGTTCTTCGCTCCCAGGCCGGCTTCGTAGACCGTCAGTATGAGGGACTTGGGGCCCCTCAGGACGAAGCTGCCCGTCCAGCCCCTCACTATCGTGCCCTTGTAGGACACGAAGACCTCCCTCACTTTCAGGGGCTCCACCTCGATGTCCGACTTGATGCTCCTGCCGGTGAGGACGTAGTGCTTCTTCTTAGCGTTGGAGCTCGCGAGCTTCGAGAACTCCCTCTCGTACGGCGAGTAGTAGTAGGTCTTCCTCCTCCCGTCTGGGGTGTAGAGGGTGCTGTACACTGTGACCGGGGACAGGGTGCGCACCTCCACCTCGCTCCCGATCGGCGGCGTAGGGGGGAAGGAAACCCCGACAACGTCCAGCCTGTTCCCGATGACGAGGTAGCCTCTCCTCAGGATGGTGCCCGCGAGCTCCTCGACGAGCCTCTCTACCGGGGACGAGACGTAGAGAGTCACGTCGCCCTCGTAGACGAGCCGCCCGGCCCCCCTGTCGAGCGCGAAGCGCCCCAGGAGCCTCGAGAACGTGAACATCTTGAACCTCCTCTTGCCGTAGGGGAAGCCCCTGTCGTGCAGGAAGGACGAGAGGCTCTCCGAGAGGCTGTTGTATATTGCCGCCTGGACTAGGTGGTTGTAGCTCACGGGGACGACGGCTCTGCCTCCCTCGGGGCTCCTCAGTGTTATCCGCATCCTCAAGAGCTCGCAGCCTCCGTGGGGAAACCCGCATCGCTATATTAAGCGCTGCGGTCCCCGGCTGGAGTCCTTCCGCCGTCTTCAGTCGATCCCTGGGAGGGGGGTGGGCGATCGGGGGTCGACTGGAGGGTTTATAAGCTCTGGCAAGGAGCTCTCCCGGGGGTCGCTAGAGTACCTACAAGGGTTTGAAACCACTAACCCCAGGATACCCCCGATAGCCTCGGGTCGTCGCTAGAGTACCTACAAGGGTTTGAAACAAGCCGATAGTCAGGACTCTCGCGGAGCTGATGGCGGGTCGCTAGAGTACCTACAAGGGTTTGAAACGGTTAAGGGGCGGCTAGGGGTTAGGGAGGAAAAAGCTGGTCGCTAGAGTACCTACAAGGGTTTGAAACCGTCCTCCCCCGAGGAGGGGGCAGGTAATACCTGGCGTCGCTAGAGTACCTACAAGGGTTTGAAACATGCCGGTTTAAGGCTATAAAATGGAAGGTCGCTAGAGTACCTACAAGGGTTTAAACGGTGGAGGCCTCCCTCTTCCTCAGCAGGGCCTCGTAGTGCGCCTCCTCGAACCTCACCTCGACCACCTCGTATCCGCTCCTGGAGGCGACCATCCTCAGGACGCCCACCGGCATGTCCTCCCTCCTGGCCACGACCACCAGCTCGGCGTCCTCGCCCCTGTTCAGGACGTTCAGGAACCTCACCATCGGGTGGTCCGTGCAGGACGTGGAGCCGGGCCTGAGGTCAAGAACCCTGGTCACCGCTCCCACCCCTCGGGAACGCTACCGTGATCCTGAAGCCGCGGCCGGAGTACAGCATCTCGATCATCTTCTCCTCCTCCAGGGTCTGCCTCTCCTCGATTGTGAGGGACTCGGGGAGCCAGTCGGGCCTCCTGCCCACCCTCCCGTAGTACGACCTTATCGCCCTCTTGAGGGCCCCTACGGCCAGTATGCTGCAGTGGTACTTTATCGGCGGGAGACCGCCAAGCTCGTCGGCCAGCTCCCTCCACGAGACCGCCCAGGCCTCCCTCATGCTCTTCCCGGTCACGACCTCGGTCAGTATGCTGGCGGCCGCTATGTTCGCGGCGCACCCGTAGCTCTCGAAGGTCGCTCTCTCGATGAACTCCTCCCCGTTTCTCTCGGAGACCTTCAGGTAGAGCCTTATCATGTCTCCGCAGGCGGGGCTCCCGGCCGACTCGACCACGTCCGCGTCCTCCATGGGACCGGCGTTCTTCGGGTTCCTGAAGAGCTCCAGGACTCTCGGCGTGTAGGGAAGCGGTATCCGCGTGCTCACCCTCCTCCCCGAGACCTATGCCCTGACTGGGTAATATACCTTTAACGCGGTTATAGTGGGGAGCCGGGCCTCGCGGCGCTTATGCTCCTCAGCCTCGCGACGGCCTTCGGGAAGACCTCCAGCGCGTACTCCACGTCCTCGACCGCGTGGTACCTGGAGGTCTTGAGGAGCACGCTGCCGTGGGCCTCCTCGTGTTTCCTGCCTATTGCCAGGAGCACGTGGCTCGGCTCGAGGATCCTCGAGGTGCACGCGCTCCCGCTGGCGACGTAGACCCCGTGGAGGCTTAGCTCCACCGTGAGGGCCTCTCCCTCTACGTAGAGAAAGCTGAGGTTGGCGTTGTCTGGAGCCCTCCTGCCGAAGTCCGAGGGCCCGTTCAGCAGGACGTCGGGCACCCTCTCCACCAGACCGCGGACTAGGGCGTCCCTCAGTCCCCTCATCCTCGACACGTGCTCCTCGAACCCGTCGAAGGCTAGCTCGACGGCCTTCCTGAACCCGGCTATCAGCGGGACGTTCTCGACCCCGGGCCACAGCCTCTCCGAGCTCAGCTGGCCCCTGAGCACGGGCTCCAGCTCGACCCCCTCCCTCACGAAGAGGACTCCCACGCCCCTCGGTCCGTGCACCTTGTGGCTGCTGATCGTGAGCATGTCGACCCCCTCGAGCCTCCGGAGGTCTAGGGGCATCCTCCCGAAGGCGTCCGCCGCGTCCGTGTGGAACACGGCCGAGGGGTTGACCTCCTTTACTATCCTCGAGAGCTCGCGGACGTCCTGGACCGTCCCGATCTCGTGGTTCACGGTCTGGACGCTGACGAGCGAGGTCTCCCTGTCGACGAGCTCCTGGAGGACTCCCGGGTCTACGAAGCCCTCGCCGTCCACTGGGATCCTGACGACCCTGAACCCGAAGAGCTTCTCGGCCAGCTCGGCCGGCTGGATGACGCTGAGGTGCTCTATCGCGGAGACCAGGATCTTGCCCCTCCTCTCCCTGCGGGCAAGAGCGTGTCCGAGGATTGCCAGGTTGTTCGCCTCGGTGCCGCTGTGGACTATGGTGAACTCCCCCAGGCCGCCCGCACCGAGGACTCTCGAGAGGAGCTCCTTGGTCTCGTGTATGACCTCGTAGGCCTCCCACCCGGGTCTGTGGGTGATCGAGGGGTGTCCGTAGCCCACCGAGTTGAAGTAGGGAACCATGGCCTCCACGACCTCCCTCGGGACGTAGCCGGAGTTCTCGAGGTCGAAGTACACCTCCCTGGGAGGCCTCCCGTGGGCCTCGAGCAGCTCTCTGACCGACACTCCCTCCACCGGCTCTCCGAGCCCGCGCGACGTAATAAACCGCACCGAGCGGCCCCCGGCTCCGCCGGCCCCCGGCTAGGCTCGGGGCCAGCCCGAGAGCAGGTAGACCGCCGCGGCGAGTATCGAGACCGCCAGCAGCAGCCCGTTGGCCGCCTCGTAAGACCTCCCCCTGGGGCTCGCCAGGCGGACCCTCCTGAACGAGGTGCCCTCCCTCACGTACACGCCTCCCGAGACCAGGTCCAGCAGCAGGTGGAGTTGGTGGGACATCCCGCACGCCACGAAAGTGGCCAGGTAGAGCCTGGGGTCGTGTAGGAAGAGGGCCCCGAGGACAGTGGCGAGCAGCGTCGAGAGGAGGGACGCCCTGAGGGGCTCGTGTGTCGCCGGCGACCTGCGCCCGCGGCTGTGCCCGAGGGAGTCCATGAGCCAGTTCAGGCAGAGGGAGGCCACGAACGCGACGTTGAGCAGCTCCACCCCTCTGCCGAGCCCGGCGAGCCTGAGGACCCACGCGGACGCGGCTGCCGACAGCAGGACGTGAACGAGCAGTCTTATCAGTTTCACCAAGCCCTCCGGGTAACCGAGCTTATAAAATTACATTCATAGAGCATGGAGGATTGACGTTAGATCCCGCTAGCCGGGGAAGGGGATTCCGGAACAGCGCGGGAGCGCGGTGACACGAGGGGCACCCGCTCCCCGGGCTAGGCCGAAAGTATTCACGAGGTGAGGACTAGGTAAACCCCGGCGGCCACCAGAGCGATGCCGCCAGCGAGCTCCACCAGGGACGCCCTGCTGGCCAGCCTCTCCACGGCTCCGAGGAGCCTGCCCGAGAGCAGGGAGAAGGCGAGGTAGGGCGCCACGAAAGCTCCCAGGTACGCCGCGACCAGCGCGCTCGCCAGGGTCTCGGAGCCGGCGGTGGCCCGGAGCAGGACGAAGTAGCCGGCGCTGCAGGGAGCAGCGCTCAGGGAGGCCGCCAGGCCCAGGAGGAGCGGGAAGAACCCTCCTAGGAGGGGAGCGGGCAGCCTGCTCGGCGGGGCCCCGAGGTCTCGGCAGGCCCGACCCCCGACTGGGCAGCCTAGAACCCCCCTGGAGTGCAGGACCATGTAGACCCCGAAGGCTACGAAGAGAGTCCAGGCGTAGGGCCTGAGCAGCGAGAGGAGGCCGTGGAGCCCGGCGACGACCAGAAGGTAGCCGAGGCCCAGCCCCAGCACGAAGGAGAGAAGCCTGGTCGTAGACCCCCTAGTGGAGGTGGCGTACGAGAGCAGGAGACCCGTGTAGAGGTAGAGGACGCAGGGGCTCAGCGCGGAGGCCGTGCCCAGAGCGAGTGCCCAGGCGACGAGCGCCACCGGGCTCCCAGCGGGCCTCTCGAGTGGTCTGACCTGGCACCTCTCCGCGCGCTCGCCGGACACCACCGACCTCCAGTACTCGTCGTCGCGGAAGAGCCCTATCGAGACTAGGACGATAGACCCTCCGCGCTGGACGAGGACCACGGGGACCTCTGCCAGGTACCTCTCCTCGACGAAGCCCTCGAGAGAGGACAGCAGCCTCTCGAACAGCTCCTTCCGCTCGACGACGTCCACGTAGGCGACACTCTCTCCCGACAGGAGGTCTCCGAGGTACCGTTCCATCTCTGCGCACTCTGGACAGCCCCTGATCCCGAAGAGGTAGACCGCTCTGTTCCCGTAGAGCCCGACCAGCTCGGCGACCAGGTTCCCGGGCTCCTCGGCGCAGCCAACCGCGGACCCCCTGTAGAGGACTGGCACTCCATACGCCCCGTCTCCGCGGGCGTGGACCGCCGGGAGGGCTAGCGACGCCAGGAGCAGGAGGACTAGTGGGGCCCAGCGCCCCATCACTTCCTCCCTCTAATGAAGGCGTACGCTACCAGGGCTCCCCCGGCAGCGACCAGCGCGGCCGGGACGAGGATCTGCGGACCCAGCTCCCATCCCCGGCTCGGCCGGGTGCTGGCCCCGTTCACCAGGATGTACTTCGATACCAGGTCGCTCTGCTCCGAGAAGCTCATGGGTATCTCGTACACGTTCGGCGGGACCACCAGCAAGACCCTCTCCCGGGGCTCCATCGCCGTGACGTTTCTCCAGAAGCGCTCGTCCGTTACCGCTCCCACCACTATCGCTACGATGTACTTACCGTCCCTCACGACGTAGGTCTGGGGTATGGAGCCCAGGTACTCCCGATACTCAGGCGGGACTCTGGTCCCGAGGACACCCCTGAGGGAATCGAAGGCCCTCCTGCACTCCTCGGACAGGTCTATCTTGCAGAAGAGGTAGCTGTCGGTATACCTCTTGCTGAGGAACGCGTCGAGGTCTCTGCAGTGGGGACACCACGTGGCGCCGTAGAGGTAGAGGAAAGTGCTGCTGCCGAAAGCTATCCAGAGGTGTGCCAGGTACACCGCAAGCAAGGCGAGCGCCAGCCACCGGACTGCTCCGAGGTAGCGGTATGCCACGGACTGCCCGGGATCGCACTGCTGGGGAGCCTAAAAACCTTGCCGCCGTCCGGTCGCATAGGGCGGACTCGAGAGGCTACGCGGAGCCCTTCCGCAGGAGGTGCCTGAACGCCCTGAGGTTCACGTCGACCCACTCCCTGGCTACTACCTCCCTGATCGCGCTCTCGATTGCTTCGGGCGGCACTACGGAGGTCACCCCGACGAGGTGTCCCAGGGCAACCATGTTCGCCACCCTGCTGGTGCCCACCTCCCTCTCGGCTATGTCCGTGTAGGGCTCGGCGTATACCCTCCAGCTCCTCTGCGGGACGTCGGTCACGTTGGAGCTGTCCAGGAACACCACCGCGCCGTCCCTGACCAGGTCTTTGTAGGCGTCGAGCTGGAGCTGGTGCATGAACAGGGCTATGTCGGCCCTCATGACCTTTATGAAGTCGGCCTCCTCCTCCCTATCGGCTACCACCAGGTCGACCCTCGAGTCGCCGCCGCGCGTCTCGGCCGCGTAGGTCTCGCTGCCCAGCACGTGCAGGCTCGTGTGCTCGGCTATGGCCTTGCCCAGGACATGCCCCAGGAACAGTATCCCCTGCCCGCCCCGACCCGCGATCAGTATCTCCAGCCTCACGCTCCTCACCCACCGCTGCCGAGGACTCTGGAGAGGTACTCGCTATATACGTCTATGTAGCCGGGCTCGTCTCTGTCCACGTACTCCCCCAAGACGAAGCCCTTCTCCCAGCTGTAGTCGCTCTCCTCTACGGAGGGTCTCGCCTTGACTACGACCCTCTTCCTGAGCTCCAAGTAGAGGTCCGCGGGGTTCCTGAAGCCTATGTGCCTCCCGAAGATCTCGGGACACGTCGACAGGACCTCGACGAACGCCATCCCCCTCTTGGCCAGCGCCTTGTAGAACATCTGCTCGAGGAGCTGCGGGTGCGTCGTTGATCCCCTCGCTACGTAGTTCGCACCCAGGGCCGCCGCGAGCCTCACCATGTTGATCTCCTTTTCCGGGTTCCCGTAGGGCGTCGTGGTCGTGTAGAGCCCTCTGGGGGTGGTGGGCGCGAGCTGGCCCCCGGTCATGCCGTACACCATGTTGTTCACCATCACGACGAGGAGGTCGGCGTTGCGCCTCAGAGCGTGGAGGACGTGGTTTCCGCCTATGGCAGCTATGTCCCCGTCCCCACCGACCACGATCATCTTCATCTCGGGCTTCACTATCTTCACACCGAGGGCGAACGGGATGGCCCTTCCGTGGGCAACGTGGGCGGAGTCGAAGAGGGGGTAGAGGGACATCCTGGCGGTGCAGCCTATCCCGCCGACGAAGGCCACGTTCTCCCTCTTCAGCTGCCCCTCCCTTATCCTCCTGTCTACGGCCCTCAGCAGCGTGCCCAGGACTACCCCGAGCCCGCAGCCCGGGCACCACATCGTTGGTATCCTGTCGACCCTCAGGTACGGGTCTAGCGGGTGTCCTACAGCCACTTCTTGACCACCCCTGCTACCTCCTGGGGTAGGGGCATGTCCAGGTCTATAAGGGGCACGCTGACGACCTCCTTATCCCTCAGCACCCCCCTCAGCTCCCTGAAGTAGAGGCCTACGTTGTTCTCGACCACGAACACCTTCTCGACCCCCTTCAGCAGACCGGCTACGCCCTCCTCGTAGACTGGGAACAGCGTCCTCAGGGTAACCGAGCACGCTCGGAAGCCCTCCTCCCTCAGCAGCTTGGCGGCCGCTCTGGCCGACAGAGCGGTCGACCCGTAGGAAACAAGCGCGTGCTCGCAGCCGTCGAGGTGAGTCGCCGAGTAGTCGAAAAGCTTCTCGGAACTCTCGACCACCTTCCTGTAGAGCCTCCACATGAGCCTCCTCTGGATGTCCGTCCTGGGAGCGTAGTAGCCCCTCTCGTCGTGGGTCAGAGACTCGACCAGGACGTTGTAGCCCTCGCCGAAGCATGCCATCGGGGGCACGAGCCCACCGAGGGGATCGTATGGCCTGTAGGCCTCGGGCGACACCGAGGGCTTTCCGCGGTCCACCACCTCGACCTCGCCCCGCTCGCGGACGGCGACCTTGCCGTAGGTGTGGGCCACGACGGCGTCGGAGAGGAGCACCACCGGCGTCCTCAGCTCCTCCGAGACGTTGAACGCTCTCACGGTCAGGTCGTATGCCTCCTGGGGCGTAGACGGAGCGAGAACGGGTATCACCAGTCCCCCGTGGAACCCGTAGGTGGCCTGGAGCACGTCGTACTGGCCCGACCTCGTGGGGACGCCCGTCGAGGGGCCTGTCCTCATGACGTACGCCACGACCAGCGGCGTCTCCGTGATCACGGCCAGGCTCAGGGTCTCGAGCATGAGGGAGAAGCCTGGCCCGCTCGTCGCCGTCATGCTCTTCGCGCACGCCCAGGAGGCCCCTACCGCGGCGTTTATCGAGGCTATCTCGTCCTCGAACTGGACCACGTGCCCTCCGCGCTTCGGGAGCTCCCTAGCTAGGTACTCGAATATGTCGGATGTCGGGGTGATCGGGTAGCCTGCGTAGAACTTCAGCCCCGCAGTTATCGAGGCCTTGGCTATCGCCGTGTTTCCCGTTATGTACTCGTACCTCACCCCGCGCTCACCTCAACGAATATCGCGAAGTCCGGACAGTTGTACTCGCAGAGCCTGCACCCGATGCACTTCTCCGGGCGTGCCGGGACAGCGTGCCTGTAGCCCCTCCTGTTCCGGGCGCTCCCTATCTCCAAGACCTTCGTGGGGCACACGGTCACACATATGCCACACTCCTTACACCTCTCTGTTAGAACGCTGATCACGTACTTCCCCTCTCCCCTTACTACGGGAACTGGAGAGGCACCCAGCCTCTCGCACCGGGCGATAACTTGAGCACGGCTATTAAAGACCAGCGTAATTAACGTTATAGAATCTGAACAGGCTAAAATGGCTTGAGCGGTCCCCGCTCCCGCACCCCGAGCCGCGCGCCCCGCCTAGGCTCTCGCTCACCCCCGGGACGATCCGCTAGACCTCCACACCTATCCTCACGAGGTTGCCGTCCACCAGGACTATGGTGCGACCCGCGGAGTACTCCACCTCCACCAGGCGGAGCTCTCCACCGAAGGACTCCTCGAGCGACGACAGAGCTGCCACGGCTATCGAGATGGCTCTCGCCAGAGGCTCGTCGAGCTCGCTCACGTTGCCGAGCGCGTCTACGATCTCGCCCGTAGACCTCTCTACCACGATGATTCTGCTGGGAAGCTCTGGAGCCAGCTCGACTCGGGGAATCCCGCTCACGCTGGCAGTCTCCATCTGGCTTCTCCCGTTACGAGCCTCGGATGGCAGTTACTTTAAAGAGCACACCTCCATCTCCGGTGGCCCTCGGTAGCGCGCTCTGCCCTATTAAGCTCTGGGTTCTCCGCGTACTGTGGTGCGGAGGAGTGTGCTGGGGCGTACTGGGGAAGCTCGTCAGAATGGAGGGGGTGGAGGGGGAGGTCGAGGTCGGGGGGACCACGATAAGAGCCCTCGTGGCTCTGGAGGACGCTAAGCCGGGAGACGTCGTTCTCGTCCACGCGGGTGTCGTGATAGAGAAGCTCGACAGGGAGAGAGTCCTGGAGAACCTGGCGGTGTACTACGACCTCGCCAAGTACCACTACGTCTTCAACGGGGAGAGCGAGGAGGAGGCAGCGAGGAGGGCCCGGGAGGACATGGTGAGACTGGCCGGGGAGCTCGGGATCCCCGAGGACGAGATGCTCAGGGCCATCCGCGAAGCGGGTGAGGGGGGCGCGGGTCTCGGGGAGCCTAGACCGGAGGGGGTGCCAGAGACCGCGTTCTCGATGGACTACATGGTCCAGCTCGCCGAGACGGACTACCTCCAGGTGATGCACTACACCAACTACGTGAGGGTCTGCGAGAGGGCCTTCATGGTCATGCTCGCCAGCGCGGGCATCGGCTACAGCAGGCTCATACACGAGTACGGGCTGTTCATCCCGACGGTGGAGGTGAGCGCCAAGCTGAGGGCCCCCTCGAGGCTCGACAACAGGCTGAAAGTCTACGTCTGGGTGGAGGAGGTGGGGAGGAAGCACGTCAAGTACAGGTGCGTGGTCTACAACGCCACCTCCGGGCGGGTCGCGGCCGACGTGACTCACGTGGCCGTCTGCACCGACACCGCTCTCACCTCCAGCCACGAGATACCGGAGGACGTGAGGAACGCCCTGAGGAGCATGGTTTCGGCGAGCGGCGGTGCCTAGAGGCGCGCTCGCCCGGCTCGGGGTGCCTAGCTCTCGCACCCCTCCATGCCCAGCGCCGAGCGGAAGCGCTGTTCCCGGGCTTCGGGTGGAGCGCGGATCCGGGGGTTCTCGAGGGCTCCCGGGACAGCAGTTTAAGTATCCTCCACGAGAATAGAGTACGCGGTGATGAGTCCGCCGAAGATGATCGGTGAAGTGAGGACTCGAGCACTGATTCTCCGAAGGGAAGCGCGCTCTCAGCCTGTCGGTAGAGGCGATTCGTAGATCCCGTACCAGAAGCCACCGCCGCGCTAATCTCCGGTTAATTTAAAGCTTATAAGAGAGCCCTTCCGTACTCTAGGAAAGGACTCGAAGTGCTCGCGCTGCTGGTAAGCACCGCGGTGGGTTGCCTGATCCTCGCGTACGCGGCATACCTGGCGGCCTCTGTCATCAGGTACCCTCCCGGTACCGGTAGAGCCGTCGAGATCCACGAGTTCATCAAGGAGGGTGCGAGGGCCTACCTGAGGAGGCAGTACGGAGTTATAGCAGCCATAGCCGTAGCCCTGGCGGTAGCCGTCTTCGCGCTGAACCTGGTTCTCGGCAGGCCGGTGCCCTGGCGGTCGCCCGCGATCTTCCTGGCGGGAACTGCATCCTCCATGGCTGCAGGCTACTTCGGCATGTCCGTGGCCACTCGAGCCAACGTGAGGACGGTCAACGCGGTCGTAAAGCGCGGCTTGGGGGAGGCATTCTCCTTAGCGCTCCGGGGAGGGCTCGTCATGGGTCTGACCGTAGCCGGTCTCGGGACGTTCGCCGTGGCCTCGCTCTCGCTAGCTCTCGGCCTAGCGGAGGACGTGGTCAGAGACCTAGTGTATTACGCGTTCGGAGCCTCTACTGTAGCCCTCTTCGCTAGAGTCGGAGGCGGGATATACACGAAGGCCGCCGACATAGGTGCCGACCTGGTGGGCAAGGTCGAGGTCGGGATACCGGAGGACGACCCCAGGAACCCCGGCGTCATAGCCGACAACGTGGGGGACAACGTGGGGGACGTAGCGGGCATGGGGGCCGACCTCTTCGAGTCGTACGTCGAGGCTATAATCTCTACCATGGTCATAGCCCTATCGCTCGGCGTCTCCGGCTGGAGGGACTTCGCAGCACTGCCAGTGCTGGTCTCGGCTCTCGGACTAATCGCGTCAGCCGCGACAGTGGCAGTGGCGCTCCTCGGTCGGGTGAAGGACCCGGCGCGGACGCTGACCCTCTCCAGCCTAGCCTCGGCGGTGATGATAGCAGTCGTTAGTTACTTCGCGTCCACCCTCCTCATGGGTGGGGAGCTCGGGACTAGAGCGTGGGCGGCCATCGTCGCTGGGCTGGCCGCGGGTGCCGCGGTCGGGCTCACCAGCGACTACTTCACTAGGAAGGGACTGCCGCCGACGGCCAAGGTGGCCGAGATGTCCCAGATGGGGGCTGCTCTCACCATACTCTCGGGGATGTCCTACGGGTTCCTGAGCGTCGTCGTGCCCGCAGTCGGCATAGCGGTAGCCGCTCTCGCGGCCTTCTACCTGCTCTCGACCGTCGGGGGCTTCTGGTACGGGATCTACGGAGTGTCCCTGTCGGCCGTCGGGATGCTCTCGCTGACCGGGTTCATAGTGGGAGCGGACGCCTACGGACCCATAACCGACAACGCGGCCGGCATAGCGGAGCAGGCCGGGCTCGGCGAGGACGTCAGGTCCGTGGCAGACATCCTCGACTCGGCCGGCAACACGATGAAGTCCGTGTCGAAGGGCTACGCGATAGGCTCGGCGGCCCTAACGGCACTGGCACTGCTGGCGGCTTACGTGAGCGTTCTGCCGAGGGTCGACATGTCCCAGCTCGGGCTCCTGAACCCCTCGGTGATGGCCGGGCTCTTCGTCGGGATGGCTGTCCCGGCCCTCTTCACCGCTATAGTGATCAGGGCCGTCGGTGACGCGGCCTTCGAGCTGATAGCGGAGATCAGGAGGCAGTTCAGGGAGAGGCCCGGGATACTGGAGTTCAGGGAGAGGCCGGACTACGGGAGGGCCGTGGACGTGGTGACCAAGTACGCGATCAAGAGGCTGGCAGTGCCCGGGCTCCTGGCGATAGCCGTGCCCATAGTCATAGGGGTTGCGCTGGGCCCGTACGCTCTCGCCGGGACTCTGGCCGGAGCCATACTAGCGGGACTCCTCCTCGGTCTCTTCCAGGGCAACGTGGGGAACACCTGGGACAATGCGAAGAAGTACATAGAGGAGGGACACTTCGGCGGAAAGGGGAGCGAGGCCCATAGGGCCGCGGTCATAGGCGACACCGTCGGAGACCCCCTCAAGGACGCCGCGGGACCCTCCCTCAACATACTGATAAAGCTGATGAGCGTCGTCGCGCTCGCGTTCGCACCGGCGCTCGCAGCGGCGCTCGTGTGAAGAGCTCCCGTTTTTCCGGTCAGCCCGCTCTCTCCCAGTCCCAGCGAATCCTCATCTCTCAAACGCTAGAGCTTGTCGGTGGTAAAGGGGGTCGGTCTCGCGGAGAAAACGCTACTCCCTACCTTCTCTTGCCCAACCTCTCGATGAGCTTGGGCAAGACCGCGAACAGGTCTCCCACTATCCCGTAGTCCGCTACTCTGAAGATGGGTGCCTCCGGGTCCCTGTTTACCGCTATCACCACCTTCGAGTCCTTCATCCCGACCACGTGCTGTATCGCACCGGAGATCCCGACTGCTATGTAAACCTCCGGCTTGACGGTCTGACCGGTCAGGCCGACCTGGTGGTCGTACGGTATGAGGCCAGCGTCGACGGCTGCTCTCGAGGCTCCCACCTCCGCGTTCAGGGCTTTGGCCAGCTCCCTGACAAGCTCGAACCCCTTCGCTCCGCAGCCCCTGCCGCCGGCCACTATGATCCTCGCCGACCTCAGGTCTACCTTCCTCGTCTCCCTCCTGACCTCGATCACCTCGGCTGCCTCGAGGGAGCTCTCCTCTATCTCCGCGCTCCACTCGACGACCCTGCCGGTCCTCGAGGGGTCTCTCGGGGGAACCGGGAAGAGTCCGGGCCTCACGGTCGCCATCTGAGGTCTGTGCCAGGGTGTGACTATGGCGGCCATGATCTCCCCTCCGAACGTGGGCCTCAGCTGGTAGAGGACTCTCTCGTACCTCCTGCCCGTCGCTGGATCCACCCAGTCGCCTATGTCCACGTCGGTGCAGTCCGCCGTTATCCCCGTCCTGAGCCTCGCCGCGATCCTCGGGGCCAGCTCGCGCCCCGTGGTCGTAGCGGAGAACAGGACTATCTCGGGCCCCACATTCCTGATGACCTCCGCGGCAGCGTCTGTATACGGGAGGACGCTGTACGTAGCGAGCCTGGGGTCGTCGACTACGTGGACCTCCTCCGCTCCTCTGTAGACGACCTCCTCCGCCACCCTCCTGACCCCGTGTCCGACCAGGATGGCGCCGACGCCGAGGCCCGCTTTGGTGGCTAGTTCTTTGGCCTTCCCCAGGAGCTCTAGGGAGTGCTCGGCTGGTGTCCCCTCTAGTACCTCTACGTAGACAAGTAGCTTGCCCGCCAACCTCCTCACACCCCCAGCGGTACGCCGTCTTTCCTCAGCTCCTCGAGGAGGCGGTCTACGGCTCTATCTGGGTCGGCCTCCGAGATTACGACGCCCTTCCTCTTGATCTCCACCCTCCACATCCTGACCACCCTCGTGGGGGAGCCCGCTATACCGACCAGGGAGGGGTCTATGCCCGCGTCGTCCGCGCTCCACACGGCCACCTGCTTCCGCCTGGCGGCGAGGACGTCTCTCAGAGAGGGTATCCTGGGCTGATAGCTGGTGCCAGCGATGCTCAGGACAGCCGGGAGCTTGACCCTCACCACCGCGTACCCCCCCTCGATCAGCCTCTTGACCGATACCCGACCGTCCCCGACCTCGAGGATCCTGTCCACGTAGGAGACGCTCGGGATGCCGAGCCACTCCCCGACCTCGGGGCCTATGTGGCCGGTGTTGCTGTCCGAGGTCTCGATGCCGCAGAGGACCAGGTCTACCCCGCCCAGCCTCTGCTCCAGTCTCCTGATGACGGCGGAGAGGGCGTACGAGGTGGCCAGAGTGTCCGACCCGGCCAGCCTGGGGTCGCTCAGCAGGACGGCCTCGTCGACCCCCATGGCTAGGACCTCTCTGATCGCGTCGGCGGCGTGTGGAGGAGCCATGGAGACGCTGACGACCCTCCCGCCGAACCTCTCCTTCAGCTGGACGGCGGCCTCCACCGCGTGCTTGTCGTACGGGTTGACCACCAGCTTCGCGGCGGACCTGTCGATGGTCCCGTCGGGTCTGAACCTGACCGCGGCCTTCGGGTCTACGACGGGCTTCACCAGCACGACCACGTTCATGGGCACTGTCCGGCCCACCCGCGGCGCGACCGCTCTCCTACTTCCTCTTGGAGGTGTACTCCCTTCCCACTACCTCGCGGGCCACTATCAGCCTCATTATGTCCAGAGAGCCCTCGGCCCAGTCGTAGCTCTTGACGGCCTTGAGGGCGAGCGCGACCGGGTTCTCCTCGGTGTAGCCGTAGGCCCCGTACCACCTGAGGGCGTCGTCTATGGCTCGCTTGGCGGCCTGAACCGCGAAGAGCTTGGCCGAGGCCGTTATCCTGGTCACCTCGAACCTGCCGATCCTGCCCTCCTGCTCCATCTTCAGAGCCCACAGGGCCTTGTAGGCCAGAGCGTGGGCCGCCTCGAGCGCTGCCCAGTTGTCGGCGAGCTGGAACTGCACCCCCTGGAACGAGGCCACGGGCTGACCGAAGGCCCTTCTCTGCTTGGCGTACTCCAGAGCGAGCTCTATGGCCCTCTTGCCTCCCACCGCGCACGCGAGGGCTATGTAGGCTCTCGCGTGGTCGAAGCCCTCCATGGCTATGTAGAAGCCCCTGCCCTCCTCACCTATCCTGTACCTCTCCGGGACCCTCACGTCGCTCAGCACGAAGCTGCCGAACGACCAGCCCTTCCTCCCGAACTCCTTCTCTAGCCTGATCGATACGTTGGGGTCCGTGAGGGGGACGAAGAACAGGGTCATTCCCCTGTGCTGCTTGGACTTGTCCGTGTAAGCCAGCGTGACGTGGCCTCCACCGTCCGGGAACCACACGCCCCTCTCCTTCGCCTCCCTGACTCCCGAGATGTAGGCCTTCTCTCCTGCGATCACGTACCCGTCTCCGTCCCTCCGGGCCGCCGTCGCGATCCCCGTGAGGTCGGAGCCCGCCCCGGGCTCCGTAGTAGCTATCCCGATCCAGACGTCACCGGTCGCCGCCCTCCTTATCACGTCCTCTCGGAACTCTTCGTTGCCGTATTTGTAGGCCACGTAGCCCCAGGACGTGTGGACTAGGTAGGCGACGGCCAGGGAGAACGTCAGGTCTGCCCTGACTATCTCCTCCAGCACGATGCCCGCCGTGACCGGGTCCAGCCCGAGGCCTCCGTACTGTTCGGGGAAGAGGATTCCGAAGAGCCCGAGCCTGGACATCTCCCTCACGATCTCCGGCGGAATGAGCTGCTTCTCCTCGAACTCGACGACCCTCGGAGCGATGTACTTCTCCGCAAACTCTCTGACCGTAGACCTCACGTCCTCCTGTTCCTTGGCGAACTCGAAGTCCACGGGCATCGGTGGCACCGGAAGCGGTATTCGCTAACTCAATATAAGCCGGTGAGAGCCACCGGGGCACACGTGCTACCGCGAGGTGGTGGTCGGTTGAGGCAGCCGGAAGCGGGAGCAAGGTCGGGTTCGGCTGCAGCCCCTAAATAGTAAACTTTATATACTTCTCCCCAACACTACATGATGGCGGGATAGCGCGCCCGGTATGTGGCGAAGCGAGTAAGCCGAATGGGCACGCTATGAGGCGCTCGATGTGGGGTGCTTCACCGTTGCCCCCGAAAGCCACCGAGGCCTCCAGGGCCGGGGTGGAACGCGTAGTCACGAAGTCACGAAGTGTTGACTACGCGACAACGGTCTAGCCATGTCTGCCCCGATCGTCTGAGCCCCCTGCGATTTGCATGTCCGCCACCACAACCGAGCTCGGGCAGACAGAGCCTTCTCGAATCGCCCGCGGGCTCTCCCACTAGACTAAGAATCGTACCCAACCGGCGGAACGCCTGCCGAACTCCCCTAGCGGGTAGCCGGGTAGGCGGTCGACCGTCTACTCAGAGCAGGGTCTACGCGAGGCACCGCAAAGGTGGAATAAAGCTTCCGGTTCAGGACCCTCCCGCCTCACTCTGGCGGGGCGCCGACTCCGGGTGGCGTTCCCCCTTCTTCGCTCCCGCACAGCTCGCCTATCACAGCTACCAGATCGTTACCATGTACCTCGCTACGATGGGTCTCCTACCCGCTGCTATATACTCCGGGCTGAGGTAGTCCTCGTACTTCGTCATCTTGTCTACAGTCACCCTGATGTCCAGGCCCGGGTCATCGCGACGCCATTTAAGGTTCAACGAAACTCCGCTTATCGGACGGACCTCGCTCGGTCTCTCTTCGCCTCTCCGCCGTAGAGAGCTAGCTTCTAGGGTCCACGGCTGGCTACCGCCCGATGCCTGCTTCGCCGTCGGTGACTCCGGCTTTTTACCTTCTGGCCCACTACTCGTTCGGAAGACCGTCCGGTGGAGGCGTTGGTCGGTACGTGCGCCGATCTGGCGGACAGGTCAGGCCTCTCGAGGGTGCTGTCGCTAGCTGAGGCCAGGCCTCTCGAAGTTCTGCTCAGGCTGTCGGACTGCCTGGTCCGGGAGCCCAGGTCGGCGGTGGTGGGGGTCACGGGTCCTCAGGGTGTGGGCAAATCCACCCTGATCTCGAGCCTGGCGAGGGAGCTGAGCAGCGGAGGTAGCAGGGTGGCCGCGCTGCTGGTCGACCCCTCCTCTCCGCTCACTGGGGGCGCCGTCCTCGGCAACAGGCTGAGGATCAGGGACCTCCCGAGTGAGGCCTTCGTGAGGAGCGTGTGGGCGGAGGACGAGAGGGCCGTCCCGCTCAGGGCGCTGACGGCTCTCGAGGTTCTGGAGGCGGCAGGCTACGACTACGTAATCGTAGAGACTCCCGGTGCCGGCCAGGTCAACACGAGCATCCTGAGGATCAGCGACCTGGTCCTGGTAGTCCTGATGCCGCTCCTGGGGGACGAAGTCCAGGCGATAAAGGCGGGGCTCATGGAGATAGGGGACGTCTACGTAGTAAACAAGGCCGACGTCCCGGAGGCCGACCTCATGTACAACTACGTCAAGCCTTTCGCAAAGGGGAGGCCCGTCGTCAAGGTCTCGGCTCTCTACAGAAAGAACGTGGGGGAGCTAGTGGAGGTGCTGAGGGGCGAGCTGCGGAGGAGGAGCCTGGAGGGATCGATCGAGAGGAAGCGCGCCGAGCGGAGGAGATACCTGCTCGAGGAGGCACTGCTGGAGCTGCTACACGACGCGATCCGGGAGGAGCTGGGCGGACTCGCCTCGGAGGAGCTGCTGAAGAGACCGGACGCCCTCGCGGAGTTGGTGAGAGACTTAAAAGCCAGGCTGGCTAACAGAATTGTGGCGGGCCCGTAGTTTAGCTTGGCAGAATGCGGGGTTCGGGTCCTCGCCTCGCGCGGCGGAAGTCCCCGTGGTCCGGGGTTCAAATCCCCGCGGGCCCACCTACGGCGCTTCAGCGCGCGGTACTTGCGAGTCCCGGCTGCGCGCCTCCTCTCGGAATCCCCCAGGGACATCGGTCGCCCCTCAGAAGCCGCGGAGCTCCGGGAGCCCTCTACATCGAGAGGGTATTTTTAGACTCCCCCTCATACATACTGGGGTGTCGACGCGTTGAGGTGGAGGCTAGACTCCGTCCTGAACCTTATGGAGCTAAGCAACGTCGACATGCTGATCGTCACCCACCCCCCTAACGTCACCTACCTAACCGGGATCCCCAGGTCCTCGGGCATCGTGCTGATCCTCGAGAGAGACGGGTCCCTCGCGGCGCTTGTACCCGCACTGGACTACTGGAGGGCCATCCACTCGGCAAAGATCGGTGGACTGGAGGTCAAGCCCTACGCTACGTACCGGCTACCGGACGTAGACCTCCAGCTCCTCGAGCCTCCCCACGCGCACCTACCGAGGGTGGTGAAGGAGAGAGGTCTGAGGGTGGCCATCGACAACCCCTACGGGAGAGTGGGGTTCGAGCTGGAGAGAGTGGGAGCGAGGATCGTCGACTTCTCTGACGCCATCTCAGACCTGAGGGCTGTCAAGCGCCAGGAAGAGCTAGAGCTCATGAGGAGAGCCCTTTGGATCACTGAGAGGGCCGTGGAGAGGGTGCTCGGAGAGCTCAGGCCCGGCCTCTCGGAGAGAGAGGTGGCGGCAGCTCTCGAGTACCACATGTGGCTCGGGGGGTCTGACGGGCTCGCCTTCGAGACCATAGTCGCCTTCGGTGCCAACGCGGCCTACCCTCACGCTACTGTGAGCGGCAGGACGCTGGGGGAGGGTGAGCCAGTCCTGATCGACGCGGGGGCCCAGGTCGAGAGCTACTCGTCGGACATCACCAGGACGATCCTCCCGGGAGGAGTGAGCAGCGAGGTCAGGAGGGCCGTGGAGGTGGTCTCCGAGGCCGTGGAGGCCGCGATCGACAGGGTTCGCGAAGGCGTTACCGCGGAGGAGGTGGACGCTGCCGCCAGGGAGGTGGTGAGGAGGGCCGGACTGGCGAAGTACTTCGTCCACTCCCTGGGGCACGGAGTCGGGATCGAGGTGCACGAAAAGCCGCGCCTGGCCCAGGGCTCCAAGGACGTTCTGAAGGAGGGCATGATCGTAACCATCGAGCCCGGCGTCTACGTGACCGGCGCCTACGGGGTGAGGATAGAGAACATGGTGCTGGTCAAGAAGAGCGGGGCCGAAGTCCTCAACAGTCTGCCCAAGGTCCTCCAGGTCTAGAGATAGGGTGTTCCGCAGAGGCCTAGACTATCTCGACGAACGCTTCGACCCTGACCGGCGGAGAGGTCTCCGATACGAGCTCTTCCTCGGGCTCTCTCGTGAACGCCGTGTAGCCCGTCCTCCCGACTCCGAGCACTCTGATCGGTCTAGTCAGGGGTATTCTGACCGCTCTGATGCGCACCGGCTCCCTCAGCTCTCCGCGCTCCACCCTGAAGGCCGCCTGCGGCACGATCCTCACGTAGCCCTCCTCCAGGGAGGACGAGGCCGCTCCGTCTACGGCGAACCCCCTCTTCGTCTCCTCCAGGAGCTCCTCGTCCTTCCAGTCCCCGCTCTCGACCACCAGGGAAGTGTGGAGAAGCCCCACCTCGCCCAGGAGACCGTGAGTCGACCCCGGGTAGGAGCCGGCCTCGTAAGCCGTCCTGATGCTGTGGTGCGCGTCGATCGCGGAGCCCCCCTCGACGAGCCACCTCCTCCTCGCGACGACCCCCTCGTCGTCGAAGAACCTCGCGGTGGGTCTGCGCAGGTCTCCCGGGGAGTCGTGTACCCTCACGTCGCTGCCCTCGAAGAGCCTCCTGCCCAGCACTGCGCGACCGCGGAGTCCGGCCAGGAGGTGCGATAGCTCGTGGAAGAGGGCTGTGGAAGCCTCGCGGAGGAGGACGACCTCGGCCCTCCCCATCTCGGTCAGGCTGGGTCTCCTCGCTGCGCTGAGGGCCTTGGCCCTATCCCTAGCTATCCTGAGGAGCTTCTCGAGCACACCCTCGACGCTCTCCCCTAGCCCCTCGACCACCACCCTGCTCAGCTCGACGGTCCCGGACCAGCCCTCTCTGCACCTAAGGGCTACTCGGACTTCGACCAGGCTCTTCTCCTCCAGAGCCTCCGCGAGGTCTTCGGCCCTAATGTTCTTGGTGATCCTGAGCCTCCTCAGGGTAGCGGAGTGCTCGTAGCCGGGCAGCCTGTACTCCTCGAGGAGCCCGAGAACCTCGTCGGTCGGAGTGAGAGCCTCCGACCGAGACCCCAGGGATAGCCTCCCGGAGTAGAAGCCCACTTCGAAGCTCTCCGGAACGCCGCACCGCTCCGGGTCTGCGGTCCTGGCCATAGACTCCGCCTCCGCCTCGAGCCTCTCCAGGTCGGAGCAGCCCGCGCACGCGCTTACGAACCAGCATCCCCCGACGAGCCTCCTAGCAGCCAGGACGTGGGTCCGGTAGCCTGCTCGAACTACGGTGCCTCCGACTACCCTGACCTCGTCTACTTCCCTCAGGACGGAGACTACGTCCCCCCTCCTGAGCATGCTCGATACGAGGTCTCTATGCCGGCTAATAACGGTGCGGGCACCGTCCCCGCAGACCGAGAGAGGGCGGGAGGCGGCAGCGCGACCGCCAGGAGCTCTTAAGCGGAACAGGCTATGTCCCTCGGCGAGTCCCGTGGACAGGAAGACTGCCTGGATACTCACACTGGGGACCGAGGTGGCGCGGGGGCTAGTGGTCAACACCAACGCTGCGTTCCTCGGCAGGAGGCTCTCGCAGCTGGGGCTCGACGTCGAGGGAGTCCTCACCCTCGTAGACGACAAGAGGCTGATAGCTGACCTCCTCGGCTACGTGCTGAGAACCTACAGTCCCAGCCTCGTAGTCACGACCGGCGGTCTGGGCCCCACGTACGACGACGTGACACTGGAGGCTGTGGCCGAGGCCCTGGGCAGGCCCCTAGTCCTCAACCCCGAGGCCCTCCAGATGATCAGGGAGAAGTTCGTCTCTAGGGGGTACGAGCTGACCAGGGAGAGGGTCAAGATGGCCTACATGCCCGAGGGCGCCGCCGCGATCCCGAACCCGGTGGGGACGGCTCCCGGGGCTCTGATAAGACACGGGAGCACCACGATAGTCTGCCTCCCGGGAGTCCCGAGGGAGATGGAGGAGATGTGGCTGAGGCACGTAGAGGGCTCGATCGGGGGGCTCGCGGGAGCTTCCATAGCCGAGGGCTCTATCCTGGTCTCCGGGGTTCCCGAGTCCACGCTCGCGCCTGTGCTGAGGAGCCTCTCGGAGGCCTACAGCTCCAGCTACATCAAGTCCCACCCGCGCGGCTACGAGCTCTCGAGCCCCCTGCTCGAAGTCTACGTCTCGGCGGTAGCCCCCACCGAGGGGGAGGCCAGGGCCCTGGTCAGGGAGATATGCGGAAGGATAGCCGGGGAAGCGGTCAGATTAGGCGGTGCCGTTAGGGAATACCGGTGTCCGAGTTGAGAACCGCGATAGCGCGAGTGGAGCTCGGGGAGGTGAGGGAGCGCAGGGTCGTCGAGGCCTCCGTCGAGGAGGCCGTGAGGAGCCTGCTCTTTGAGGTCCTCGGGCTCTGGAACCCGAGGGAGTCCGACCTGGTCGTAACGAAGGAGAGGCTGTCGACTATCAAGCCTGAGCTCGCGGAGCTCTACGGCGACCTGGACGTGTATGTAGTCAGCTACGACATCGAGTGGAGAGACGATAAGGTCGTCGACAAGAGGTTCTTCGTAGTCGTGGAGGACGTGGGCGGTGTCGCTAGCGAGGTCGTGTCCGAGCTCGCCGAGCTCTCCAGAGAGGCTCTCTCGGAGCTCGAGGAGGAGCTCAAGAGCCTCTAGACCCATCGCCCTCCCGTAGGGCCCCGAGCTGAGTCTTGTGCGCATGTACGACTCCTCGAGGGGCGAGTGCTGCGGTCTCCTTGGGGACAGCTCCTCGCGGAAAAAGCTCGCGGGCTCCCGTAAGAGTGCGGTCGAAGCGGACGGGGAGGGGAGCCGGTGTCGGTCGAGAACGGGTTGAAAAGCTGGCGCTTATTTTTCGCTCTGCTACTATGTGAGGCGGGGTAACAACCAGGAACATGTTGAGGAATCCGGGATCTGACTCCCGGAGAGTGATGTAGCTTAACTTGGCTGAATAGCCCCCACCGGCGTTCTCCGCGGCGCGGCTACGGATATTTTGGGTGCCGGGCTCTCAAGCGCGGTCTGGAGGTATGAGCTCGGTTAGGGGAAGGCTCAGGAGACTGGCCGAGCTCGCGGCAAGGCGCGCGGCTCGCCTGCACCCGGACGCTCTGACGCTCCTGGGACTCCTCTTCGCTATCCTGACCCCGCTGGTCGCCTACCTGACCGGGAACCCCCTCTACGCCGCCCTCGCCGCCTCCCTATCGATGCTGATGGACTCTCTCGACGGCGCCGTCGCGAGGATCCGCGGGACGGCCTCCAAGCGCGGGGCCTTCCTCGACTCTCTGACGGACAGAGTAAGCGACGCGGCCATAGTGCTGGCCCTCCACTTCCTGGGCTGCGGCTACCTGCTGGTCTACCTGGTGGCCGTTCTCTCGATGGCGGTCAGCTACGTCAGAGCCAGGGCCGAGTCCCTGGGGATCGGGGGAATGGCCGAGGTGGGGCTCATGACCAGGGAGTTCAGGTGCCTGGGCCTGCTCTCCATCTACCTTCTCCACTACGCGTTCGGAGTGCGCGTAGCGGAGTACGCGCTCGCAGCGATGCTCGCGGCGCTGGGCGCAACCGTCGTCCAGAGGAGCCTCTACGTGCTCAGGTCTCTCGGGAACGGCACTGCGGGACGCTGAGCGTATGGGGTCTCCGGGTTCGGCTGCAGCCCCTAAATAGTAATTTATATACCTCTCCCCAACACTACATGATGGCGGGATAGGCGCGCCCGGTATGTGGCGAAGCGAGTAAGCCGAATGGGCACGCTATGAGGCGCTCGATGTGGAGTGCTTCACCGTTGCCCCCGAAAGCCACCGAGGCCTCCGAGGCCGAGGTGGAACGCGTAGTCACGAAGTGTTGACTACGCGACAACGGTCGGAGGTTCCCGGGCCCTAGAGCTCCACGGTCAGACACGCGGACGGGTACAGAACGGTGACTCCCGAGGGGATCTCTGCGGGTTCCAGCCTGAGGCCGGTCGGTCCGAAGTGGAGTGGCATCGCGAGCCTGACCCCCGCTTCTAGGGCCGCGCGCAGGCAGTCGGATGCCGTGGAGTGGCCGAGGGACCTGGCTAGGGAGCTCCCCGCGTCCGGGAACGAGGCCTCGTGCATCAGGAGGTCGCAGTCCCTGGCCAGGCTCACTATCTCCTCACTGTACGCGGTGTCCCCGCTGTAGACAAGGCACCCCCCGGTCTCCTCGTCCTCGACCCTGAGCGCGAGGCTGGGGACGACGTGGGAGGCTCTGGCGAACCTCACCCTCAGTCCCGCGATCTCGACGAGGTCTCCCGGTCTCACCTCCGTGAGCTCGGCGTAGCGCTCGAAGTCGGATACCGATACGGCCTCCAGCAGCCTCCTCAGGGACCCGAGGGTCTCCCGGAGCCCGAAGACCTTGAACCTCCCCCCGAGGGCTTTGGCGAACTGGACTAGAGTCGGCAGTCCGAGGGTGTGGTCTCCGTGGCTGTGCGTGACCAGGACTGCCCTGAGCCTCCCGACGTCCGCGTACCCGCACTCGAACATGCTCCTAAGGACTCCCTCGCCGGAGTCCAGGAGGACGAGCTCGCCGGTCGAGTCCCTCGAGACCAGGATCGAGGTGTGTCCGTAGGAGGGGTTGGAGACCCACCCGCCGTAGCCGAGCAGAACGACCCTCACTTCCTGACACCCGAGAGCGCGCTCAGCAGCCTGCGGGCCGATAGGCTGCCCCCTCTCGCCAGGAGCTCCGCGATCTCCTTCGCGGCCTCCACCATGTCGTCGGTCAGCTTGCTGGGGAACTTCTCGACGAGGACGCTCAGCTCGCGCTCGCTGGGCTCCGTGTAGAGCACGTCCCCCTCGTCGAAGTGCCTGCCGACCATGACGTTCCCCCGAATGGATATCGCCACCCTATCGCCCCTCTTGGCCTCCGCGACTGACTTGCCCATGCTCTGGATCTGCATCACCTCACCGACGGTCTTGCCATCGGCCCTCATCAGCCTGCTCCGGGGCCTCAGGACTCCCGAGAGCACCTCGATGCCGACGATTGCCGGGTCGCTTCTCCTGAACACGTAGCCCGGGAGGACTCTGATCTTAGCCGGGAGGACCAGCGACGAGTACTCCCTCTCCGCCTCCCTGGTCTTCTCCTCCCTGACCCACTGCTCGTAGGACTCGATGAGCCTGTACATTATCCTGTCTCTGAAGACCTTCACGCCCTCGGTGCTGACCACCTCCTCCGCGTCCGGCAGGACTTCTACGTTGAAGAGCATCGCCACACCGAGATATCTGTCCTCCCTAGCGACGAGAGCCACCTCCAGGACTTCTCTCTTGGTCAGGGGGCCGATGTCTGCTATCCTGACGGGCACCCCACGGCGCTCCAGGGCCGACGCCAAGGCCTCGAGCGTCCCGAGGGTATCAGCCTTGACTACAACTCCGTTTATGCTCCTCGAGAACCTGACCGCTCCCACCTCCTCCCTCACTCTGCTGACCAGCTGGGGGATCTCCTCCTCAGACCCCGCTGCGTAGACCGGTGCCCCGGCCACCGCGCTCTCTAGGTTCGGCGCGACTATCCGCACGCCGGCGGCCGCGGCGACCTCGTCGACGGCCGTTAGCTCGGTTCTGGCTATCCTCATCTCCTCCAGGGGCCTGGGCATGAGGAGGGCCCTGACCCGGGTCACCACGGGGTCCTGTATCCCCCCGACGACGATCGCGTCTCCCTTCCTGATGACGCCGTCGTATATGATTGCATCCACGCACGTCCCGATCCCGGTCACCTCCTTGACCTCCAGGACGACGCCCTTGGCCGGCCCCTCGGCGAACGCTATCCTCCCCACGAGGTACCTCTGGACGAGCCCCGCGAGGACGGCCAGCAGCTCGGCGAGCCCCTCGCCGGTCTTGGCGGACACGGGCACTATGGCGATGCTCTTCGTGAAGTCCCTTATGCGGTCGAACCTCTCCGCCGGTATGTTTAGGGAGAGGAGCTGCCCCGAGAGCCTGTAGACGAGCCTGTCCAGCTCCTCCAGGACTCTCGGGCTCTGGCCGCGGGCGGACTCCAGGAAGGACAGGGTCTCTGAGGGTCTCCAGCCGCTCACCCTGTCTATCTTGTTGGCGGCCACGAGGAACGGCACCTTTCTGCTCATCAGTATCTCGATGCTCTCGACGGTCTGGGGCATCACCCCCTCGACCACGTCGACGACCACTATGGCGAAGTCGGCCACCGCGCCGCCCCTCTTCCTGAGGTTCGCGAATATCTCGTGCCCCGGAGTGTCTATGAACAGCAGACCGGGTATGGTGAGCTTTATCGGAAACGCCTTCCTGAGGGGGGAGACTATGTCCTCTACGACCGAGAGGGGCACGAAGGAGGCGCCCACGTGCTGGGTCATCTCGCCGGGCTCCTTCTTTATGACCGCGGTCCCCCGGATCTTGTCCAAGAGCGTCGTCTTTCCGTGGTCTACGTGCCCCAACACAGTCACTATGGGCGACCTGATCCTAGCTCTCTCGGTCATACTCCTCACCTTAGTCTAGGTTGTCCTGCGGAACTAATAACGGCATGAACGCGGCGCTGCGATTCCCCGCAGGCGCTCTCGCCACTCCTTCAAGTGAGAGCCCGGAGACTACGAGCAGCGTTAGACCATCGCGAGGTGGGAGCGGGGCAGGGATCGCTCGAGCGAAGACCTCTCCAGTGAAGGGCTTGGACTCTGAGCGTAGACCAGCTACGGGCGGGGGAGCAGAGCTTCCGCGAATGAGAGTGAGGAACGCGGCTTCGGTGGGACTCCGGGAAACGGCTCTTCAGTCAGACCCGGCGCCGCGCTCTCCCTCTTCACCGAGCTTTTCCCGGACAGCCTCGATCCTGCTTCTAGGCAGGGCTAGGACGGGTCTCTCTGGGATTATCCCCTGCGGCCTGAAGAGTACCACGGCCACTATTATCAGCCCTATCATTATGTACTCGAGCCACTCGGGGTCTATGGGTATGACGGCGCTCAGCGCCCCTTTGTAGATTATTATCGCTGTCCTCGTGACCGTATAGAGGAAGACCCCCAGGAGCACTCCAAGGTTGCTCCCGATGCCCCCCAACATCATGAACGCCCAGGGCCAGAACGTCCAAGTCAGCCTGGTGTACGTGGCGGCCTTCATGCTCCCCGTGAAGAATGCCCAGAGGGCTCCGGCCACGGCCGCCATGGCGCCCCCGACCATCAGAGTCTGGGTCCTGACCCTCACTACGTCCTTGCCGTACACGCTGGCGGCCACCTCGGCATCCCTAACGGCCTTCAGTGTCCTGCCGAAGGGCGACCTGGCCAGGAGCTCGGCGTAGGCATAGACGGTCGCGGCTACCAGGAGCATGAAGAGGGTCGCGAACGTAAACCTTGCCCCGCCGGCCCCTACGAACCTGAACGGGTCTACCACCCAGATCCCCGTGGTGCCGCCCACGAGGGGATCGTAGTTCCACGCTATCGTCATCAGTAGGTCCCCGAAGGCTAGGAGGGTTATCCCCAGGTACGCCTCCCTCAGCCTGAGGGCCGGGTAAGCGCAGAGGTATCCCACGAGGCCTCCCACTAGGGCGGCTAGCACGAGGGTGAAGAGCAGGACGCCCAGCGAAAGCGCGGGGGCCTGGAGCAGCACCTCGTTGATCTTCGCCACTATCCCGAAGTTGTAGAGGTGGTAGGCGTACTCGGCACCCCAGGGCAGCCCCAGGTAGGCGGCCAGGATCCTGCCGGGCACCGCGGCTGCCACCAGGGCTCCCGTCAGCACCGCCAGCAGTCTCCCGAACTGGGGAAGGCCGAGGAAGCCCACCTCTATGTTGAGGCTGACGGTCACTATGAGTCCGATCGAGAAGTTCAGGATAACCTGCAGCACTACCGGGGGGAGCTCTATCATCTCCTAGCACCCCAGAGGGCCGCCAGCCCGGCTGGCTGTATGAGCAGGGTCACCGCCATGACCAGGAGCGGGAGCGCCGGTCTGTAGGCGTAGACCCACCCTCCCGCCAGCGAGGCTATAAACGAGACGCCCAGGTACTCCCCGAGTCCCACCAGGAGCCCCCCGAGCAGGGCACCGTATATGGAGTACAGACCGCCCACTATGGCGCCGGCGAAGAACGTCGCTATCATGGTCATCCCGGCGGCAGTGTACCCGCTGACGACGAGGGTGAGGAGGGCGCCGCTCAGTCCCGCTAGGGCTCCCCCGATCAGCCAAGCGATGGCGTACGTGAGCTCCGGGTTGGCACCGCTGAGGCTGAGGAGCTCCGGGTTCTCTATCGCGGCCCTCATGGATATCCCGAGCTTCGTCTTCGTGAGGAAGGAGTGGAGCAGGATCACCACCGCGACCAGGATAGCGGGGGCCACCACCCCGACGAGCCTTATCGAGAGAGGCCCGATGTTCAGAACGGTGTCCCTGGTCTCGAGTATGAAGTACTTCGCCGGCAACCTGTGGAATCTGAGCAGGTAGTCCGAGAAGACGTTCAGGAACCCGAACAGTATGAGGTCCACTCCGAGGGTCGACATCATGAGGGTTATGTCCTTCGCTTTGGCCTTGAGCAGCCTCCTGTTCACCGTCAGGTAGATCGCGCCACCGATGAGTCCGCAGAAGAGGGCCGCGGGGAGCAGGTGGTGGTAGGGAGTGTGTCCAGCGAGGTACGTGAGGGCGAAGACTACGTACATGCCCCAGGCGACCAGGGACGCGTGCGCGAAGTTGAAGGTCCTCGTGGCGTTGTATATGAGAGTGATGGAGGCTGCCCCTATCCCTATGCAGCTGGAGTACGCGATAGCCTTGACCAACAGGTCTATCAGGCGGATCACCTAGTGACGTGGGAGTTCGAGTATTTAAAGTTTTAGTATGTAGCGCAAAAGTTTAAATACTCGCCGGGTAACCTAATGTGGGTAGCACCATGTCCGCTTCAGTCAAAACGCCCTACGTTCTAGCGGTAGTCCTATTGATCCTGGGGGTGGTGGCAGGGTTCTTCGCAGGCCAGGCAACCGCACCTGAGAGGACTATGACCGTGACGGTTACCGGTCCAGTCGCTCCCGTCGGCCTCACCGGTGAGGTCAAGATCGGTGCCCTATTGCCGCTCACCGGCGTGTTGTCGACCTTCGGGGCCCAGTACAAGGTCGTCATATCCTTAGCGGAGAGGGAGATAAACGAATACCTGGCCGCGCTCGGGAGGCCGTGGAGGATAAAGTTCGTGATGGAGGACACCGCGACAGACCCCAAGACGCACCTCGACAAGCTCATGGCTCTCCACGGAGCCGGCGTAAAGATATTCATAGGCGGATCCTCCAGTGCCGAGCTATCCGAGGCCCTCGCATACTGTAACGCAAACAAGATACTGATAATCTCGCCCTCATCGACCTCCCCGGCCCTGGCCCTGGAGGACATGGCTCTGAGGTACACGCTGAACGACATATACCAGGGCAAGGCCATGGCCAAGATCATGTGGCTCCGCGGGATAAGGTGGGTCATACCCGTGTGGAGGGGGGACACGTGGGGCGACGGCCTGGCCAAGTACACCCTCGACTACTTCAAGGAGATATGCGAGGCTAGCGGTGAGCGCTGCGGAGTCCTGGACGCCGGGGCTATCAGGTACGATCCCGCGGCCAAGGAGTTCTCCGCCGAGGCTGCCAGGCTGGCCGACACCGCCAGCAGGGCCGCTACCACCTACGGCAAGGACAAGGTCGGGATACTCCTGATAAGCTTCGAGGAGGCCGCCGCAATGTTCGCGGCCGCAAAGGCTTACCCGATTCTGTGGGAGATCAAGTGGCAGGGCTCCGACGGCACCGCTGCCATCGCTCCCCTCCTCGACCCCGCGATAGCGGAGATGGTCATGGCGGTCGGGTTCTACAACACCATGACCTCGCCCGGAGTCTCGCCGCTCGGCCCTAAGATACGGGAGGTGGTTAAGAGAGAGCTGAACATGGAGCCCATGGGCTACACGTACTTCACATACGATATTGCGTGGTCCCTGGCCTTGGCTCTCGATGCGGTCAACGCTTACGACCCGGAGGCCGTCCTGAGGGTGCTGCCCATGGTGCTACAGAGGTACCTAGGAGCCTCGGGTTACATAGAGCTCGACAAGAACGGGGACAGGGCCGTAGGGGACTACGACATCTGGGCCGTCGTCAGGGTCGGCGACAAGTATGAGTGGAAGATCGTCGGGCTCTACAGCGGTATAACCGAGACAGTAACGTGGTACACGTCCTAAGTTCCGTAAAAGATCTTTCGACTCCGACCTCACCCTGTCTTTTTTAATTTAAAAGACCGGCTTTCCGTACCGGGTGGTGAGAGGGCGGTGTCCCACATACTCGAAACGCTCAACCTGGTGAAGAGGTTCGGCGGTCTGGTGGCCGTCAATGGTGTATGCATTAGGGTAAAGAGGAACAGTTTGACTCTGCTCATAGGGCCCAACGGGGCCGGAAAGACCACCTTCGTAAACGTCTGCACCGGAGTCCTGAGGCCGGACGGTGGCAAGGTATTCTTCAACCCGTCCGGGAGAAGGCTGGACATCACCGGCTGGCCGCCCCACAGGGTCTACAGGTCGGGGTTCGTCAGGACCTTCCAGATACCCCAGCCGTTCCTGGCCTTAACGGTGCTGGAGAACGTGCTCGTTGCCCTGGGAGGGAGGGGTGAGGGTCCGATCGTGGCACCCCTCAGGCACCTCTGGACAGGCGAGGAGGAGGAGAGGGTGAGGAGGGCGTTCGAGATCCTGAGGAGAGTGGGACTGGAGGACCACTGGGACTGGGAGGCCTACAGGCTAGGTGCGGGTCAGCTGAAGATGCTCGAGGTGGCCAGGGCGCTGGCCACGGGTGCCAAGCTTATAGCACTCGACGAGCCCGTGGGGGGCACGGACCCCGCTTATGCTCACGAGATCTTCAAGCAGATCCGGGGTCTGGCGAAGTCGTTAGACGTGACCTTCTTAGTAATCGAGCACAGGATAGACATAGCGCTGCCATTCGCGGACTACGTCTACGTCATGGACCGCGGCTCGGTGATCTCGGAGGGGACGCCCGATGCGGTGGCCAGCGACCCCAAGGTCATCAAGGTCTACATAGGTGAGTGACTTGATCAGGTCGCGGGACCTCTGCTCGGGCTACGGGAAGCTTAGGGTGCTCTTCAACGTAAACATGGAGGCCGAGCCCAACAAAATAACGGTCGTAGTCGGACCAAACGGTGCCGGGAAGACCACCCTGCTCAACAGCATCTCGGGGCTCGCGACGATACACAGCGGGAGGGTGTACTTCGGGTACCGCAACATAACCGGCCTGCCTCCCCACAAGATCTCCAGGCTCGGGATATCCTACGTTCCCCAGATGGGCAACGTGTTCGCGAACCTCAGTGTCGAGGAGAACCTGAGGGTCGCCGGGTACGCGCTCGACCAGAAGAAGCTCGCGGACAGGCTGGAGCTGGTCTTCGGGATGTTCCCCGTGCTGAAGGACTTCAGGCACAGGAGAGCCGGGACTCTGAGCGGCGGCGAGAGGAGGATGCTGGCTATAGGCATGGGGTTGATGAAGGAGCCGAAGGTGATGCTGCTAGACGAGATCACGACAGACCTGGCTCCGATATTCGTCAAGAAGGTGCTCGAGAAGGTCGTCGAACTCAGGGACGAGCTGAAGATATCGGTCATCCTAGTGGAGCAGCACGCCGTGAGGGCCCTCCAGATAGCCGACAAGGCCTACCTCCTGGTCAGCGGGACCATCCGCTACGAGGGAGACCCGCAGGAGCTGCTGAACCACAGGGAGTTCGCGAAGCTGTACCTGGGCGTATCGTAGGCCGTGCCGAGCGCGGAGGTCTCCGCCGAGGCCGGCGCGCCCGACAGCTGCCGGGGCGCCGCGCAGGCTCAACTTATTTTGCGGTAGGTAGAGGACAAACGGGTGCGGGTGAGTATGGCGTTCGGACCTCCGGCTCTGGGGTACGACAGGGCCATCACGGTGTTCTCGCCAGACGGGAAGCTGTACCAGGTCGAGTACGCGTCCGAGAACATAAGGAAGGGCTGGACCACCATAGCCATCAAGTCCGACAGGGGCGGTGTCATAGTTGCCGAGAAGAGGAAGATAGCTCCGCTGATAGACGTGAAGTCCGTAGAGAAGGTCTACGCGATAGACTCCCACATAGGGGCCTCCTTCGCGGGTCTGGCCGCCGACGGGAGAGTCCTCATAGACTACGCTAGGCAGATAGCCATGAACTACAGGTTCGTGTACGACGAGCAGATAGACGTCGAGCTGCTGACGAGGTACGTCTGCGATATAAAGCAGCTCTACACGCAGCACGCCGGCGTGAGGCCCTTCGGGGTCTCCCTGATCTTCCTCGGGGTGGACAGGAGGGGGGTCAGGCTCTTCAGAACCGAGATAAACGGCTACTACTTCGGGTACAACGCCCTCGCTGTGGGGATGGGAGAGCAGGCTGCGACCCAGTTCCTCGAGAGGAACTACGACGAGAGAATGGGCGTGGGGGAGCAGATAGAGCTGGCCCTCCGAGCTCTGAGGGCGAGCAGCGAGGGTCCCCTCGACCCCTACTACGTCGAGGTCGGGTACATAGACGTGAAGGAGGCGATCTTCAGGAAGCTGGCGGCGGAGGAGATAAGGAAGATCGCCTCGGACACCGGTGTAGATAGATGAGCTCTAAAGGCAAGGAGTATGTGATCGCGCGGTACGAGGTCAAGGGACACAGGTTCGAGATCCTGGTGGACCCCGAGAAGGCCTTGGAGTATAGGGAGGGCAAGAGGCTAGACCTCGACGAGGTCTTAAGGGGGGACTACGTATACAAGGACGCGAGAAAGGGAGACAAGGTCTCTCCCGAGGAGCTGGTCAGGGCGTTCGGCACCGACGACATCAGCGCTGTAGCGGACACGATAATAAAGAGGGGGGAGCTCCAGCTCACCACGGAGCAGAGGAGGAGGATGCTGGAGAACAAGAGGAGGCAGATAGTGAACTACATAGCCAGATCGGCCGTAGACCCGAAGACCAAGACCCCCGTGCCTCCCCAGAGGATCGAGAAAGCTATGGAGGAGGCCAGGGTCACCATAGACCTCTACAGGGGCGTCGAGGAGCAGGCCGCGGCCATAGTCAGGGAGATCTCGAGGATACTCCCCATCAGAATAGCCAGGGCCAGGTTCAGGGTAAGAGTCCCGCCGGAGGTGGCCATCAAGGCCGCGCAGGAGCTGAGGAGGCTGGGAGAGGTGAAGGCAGAGCAGTGGGGCAGAGACGGCAGCTACGAGGTGGAGTTCGAAGTGCCCGCGGGTCTGCAGCAGGAGGTCGTAGACAAGATAAACAGGATCACGAAGGGGCAGTCGGAAGTCAAGATCGAGGTGTTTTGATGGAGTCCCAGGAAACGCACAGGGCTCTCGTCGTTCCCGGCGAGGCCTTCGCTGAGGGAAACTACAAGGTACTAACTCCTAGCTACGTGATTAGGGTCAACAAGAAGTACGTGGCCACGGTCGTCGGCCTGGCGCAGGTCAACGAGGAGGCCAAGGAGGTAAGCGTGATACCCCTGGAGGGAAGCTATGTCCCTCAACCGGAGGACCTCGTCGTCGGCTACGTGGTCGGCGTAGGCCTCACGTCGTGGGAGCTGGACATCAGGGCCCCCTTCTCGGCCACGCTCTACGCTGTGGACTTCCTGGGAAGGCCCGTGAACCCGGCCAAGGAGGACCTCAGCAAGTACCTAGCCGTCGGGGACACCGTGCTGGCCAAAGTGGAGGTCTTCGATAGGAGCAGGGGACCCATAGTCACCACGAGGGGCAAGGGCCTGGGCAAAGTGACCCGGGGGACTGTGGTCGAGATAAGCCCGGTGAAGGTCGCGAGGGTGATAGGGCGCAAGGGGTCCATGCACCAGCTCCTGGAGGGCGAGACCGGCTGCGAGGTCCTAGTAACGAGGAACGGCAGGATACTCGTCAACTGCCCGAACAAGGAGCTGGAGGACGTCCTAGCGATGGCCATACTCAAGATAGAGAGGGAGGCCCACATACCGGGGCTGACGGACAGGGTCAAGGAGTTTATTATCCGAGAGAAGGTTAGGAGGGGTCTGATCGGTGGAGAGGCCGAAGCTGATTAGAGAGGACGGGCTCAGGCACGACGGGAGGAGACCCGACGAGCTGAGGCCCACCAGGATTACTGTCGGTGTGTTGAACAAGGCGTCCGGCTCCGCCCTGGTCGAGTACGGTGGGACCAAGGTCCTCGCGGCAGTCTACGGACCGAGGGAGATACCCCAGAAGCACCTGCTGCTCCCGGACAGGGCCATAATAAGGTGCCGCTACCACATGCTCTCGTTCTCGACTCACGAGAGGAAGTCGCCGGCTCTCAGCAGGAGAGAGATAGAGCTCTCCAAGGTGATAAGGGAGGCTCTGGAGCCGGTGGTCATCTCCGAGACCTTCCCCAGGACAGCGATAGACGTCTTTATCGAGGTGATAAACGCGGACGGAGGCACCAGGACGGCGGCCGTGACCGCGGCCTCCCTAGCTCTCGCCGACGCCGGTGTGCCCATGAGGGACCTCGTAGTCGGGGTCGCCGTGGGCAAGGTAGACGGTGTGCTTGTGCTAGACGTAGACGAGCTCGAGGACATGTTTGGAGAGGCGGACATGCCGGTAGCCGCTGCCCCGTCTCTGGGTCTCGTCACTCTCCTCCAGCTGAACGGGGTACTCACTAGAGAGGAGTTCGACTCGGCCCTGAAGCTGGCCCTCAGGGGGGCCTCTCAGATCTACGAGAAGTCCAGGGAGGCCCTCAGGGATAAGTACATGAAGGTCAGGGTGGAGGAGTAGTGTCGCACACACCGTCCCCGGAGCTCATAGTACCGAAGCTCAAGGCCAGCACCATAGTGAACATGCTGAAGAAGGGCATGAGGACTTCCGGGAGGGGACCGATGGAGTACAGACCTATAGAGATAGTGCCGGGCTACGTGCGGAACGCCGACGGCTCGGCTCTCGTCAGGCTCGGCAACACGGTGGTCGTAGCGGGAGTAAAGCTCGAGGTCGGGAGCCCCTACCCGGACGCTCCCGACGAGGGAGCCCTAGTGGTGAACGCGGAGTTCGTCCCCACGGCGCTGTCGACGTTCGAGCCTGGGCCACCGGACGAGAACGCCATAGAGCTGGCTAGGGTGATAGACAGGTCGCTGAGAGAGCTGAAAGCTATCGATATGAGCAAGCTAGTCATAGTGCCCGGGAGGAGGGTCTGGGTGGTCTACATAGATATATACGCACTGGATCACGACGGGAATCTCGTGGACGCCTCTTCGATCGCGACCCTAGCGGCACTAATGAACACCTCCCTGCCTAGGGTCGATGTAGACGAGTCGGGGAGCGTGAGGGTAGATAGGAGCACCAGGGTATCACCCCTCCCTATGAATAACAAGGTGGTCACGGTAACCATAGCCAAGGTCGAGAACGTCATGTTCGTCGACCCCGATTTGGACGAGGAGAGCGTGGCCGAGACGAAGCTGGTGGTAGCCGTGTCCGAGGACAGGAGGATCGCGGGCCTCCAGAAGTCGGGAGCCGGAGGCTTCACGGAGGCCGAGATAGCAACGGCACTGGACATAGCACTGGATGTGGGGACAAACCTCATCAGGCTCGCGGCATCGAAGCTCGAGAGCTCGGGAGCGGGCCTCACGCCTCTCGGCGAGCGCAGCACCTCGTAGCCGCCGAGACCGTGCCGCGTGGCGTGGAAGTAGGCCGAGCAGTGTAATCCGAGTCGAAGACCTTTCTACTAAAAGGCGGGCCGCGAACGTCCTCGAGCGAGTTCTAGCCGTCGCATCTATAAAACCTCTCGCTACACTCGGTCCTGGACGTGGGCCGGGGTGGCCGAGCGGCCTAAGGCGGTGGGCTCGAGTTCCGGCACCACGTGAGACCCACTGGGGCACCGCCCCGCGCGGGTTCGAATCCCGCCCCCGGCGCCACAAGATTCCTGCGACCCCGCTCCCGGACGCACTCATCCGCAGGTATCATCGCGGAGGCAGCGCCGCGGACTTTCCCAGCGTGCTTACCGTCATTATCTGTCGCCGGCTTCCTCGCCGCGAGACGGGCACGGGCGGAGGTATACCCACGCGCTTTCCGCGGCTCGCGCTCGATCTCCGCCTGAGTTAGCGGGTCGCCGGTCGAGAGCACTTCCGGAGTACTCACGCCCCGGGGATCGCCCAGTGCCCGGAGACAGCTGTCGCACAACGGTCCGCGAACTACTTTTAAGGTACGCCCGGGAAACTAGGTTAAGGTGGGGACGCGTGGTAGAGAGGGGGCAGGTAGCGCTCGTCGAGTACTCTCTGTACGTCAAGGACACCGGAGAACTCATCGACACGACTTTGGAGGCGGAGGCGAAGCTCTACAGGAAGTACGTCGAGGGAGCCTCCTACGAGCCCGAGGTGGTCGTCGTCGGGGAGGGCAGGTTCTTCGAGGGGTTCGAGGAGGCCCTGGAGAACTGCGAGGTCGGCGTAGAGAGGGAGTTCGAGATACCTCCCGAGAAGGGGTTCGGGCTCCGGGACCCGGCCAAGGTCAAGACGTTCCCGAGGAGGATATTCGAGAAGCAGAGCGTCAGACCCGAGGTGGGCAAGGAGGTTAGGGTGAACGACGAGGTGGGGAGGATCCTGGCAGTCGAGGGTGGAAGGGTAATCGTGGACTTCAACCATGCTCTCGCGGGGAAGGTCCTGAAGCTGAAGATGCGGGTGGTCAAGGTCTTCAGCGATCCCGTCGAGGCCGCGAGGTACCTGATCAAGAGGAGAATCAGGGGAGCGAGACCGGACGACATAAAGGTCAGCCTCGAGGCTGACCAGGGCAGGATCGTCGCGGAGCTGCCCAAGGAGTTCAGAGTGGGGAGAGACGTCCAGTACGCCAAGGCCCTGGCCGCGCACGACGTGCTCAAGCACGTCAAGGGAGTGAGGGAGGTAGTCTTCGTCGACAGGTTCACCAGCGACGAGCTTCGGGGCTAGCCTATGGAGCAGGAGCTCAGGCAGCCGGAGATAAACATCGGTGTCGTCGGTCACGTAGACCACGGCAAGACGACCCTCGTGCAGGCCATAACCGGGATTTGGACTTCGAGGCACTCCGAGGAGCTCCTGAGGTCCATGACCATAAAGCTGGGCTACGCGGACGCCGATGTCTACGAGTGTCCGGAGAAGTCCGTCTACGAGAGGTACGTCACGGACCCCCTCGAGTGCCCCGAGCCCGTCTACAGGAGGAGCGTGTCCTTCGTCGACTCCCCGGGCCACGAGGTCTTGATGGCCAACATGCTCTCGGGTGCTGCCATAATGGACAGCGCTCTCCTAGTGGTAGCGGCCAACGAGCCGTGCCCGCAGCCTCAGACGAGGGAGCACTTCAAGGCGCTGGAGATAGTGGGAGTGAAGAACGTAATCGTCGTGCAGAACAAGGTCGACGTCGTAAGCAGGGAGCAGGTCAGGAAGAACTACGAGGAGATCAGGGCCTTTCTAGCAGGCACGTTCGCGGAGAAGGCCCCGGTGATCCCCGTGAGCGCTCTGCACGGGGTGAACGTAGACGTGCTGATATCGGCGATGGAGCACCTCTTCAAGACCCCCGAGAGGGACTTGACGGCCAAGCCCCTGATGTTCGTCGCGAGGTCGTTCGACGTGAACAGACCTGGGACTCCCCCCGAGAAGCTGGTCGGCGGGGTCGTGGGGGGCTCTGTGATCAGGGGCGTGTTCAGAGTGGGTGACGAGATAGAGATAAGCCCCGGAGTGAAGGTGGTCGAAGGGGGCAAGACAGTCTACAGGAAGCTCTACGCGAGCGTAGAGAGCATCAGGTTCGGCGAGAGGTCATACGAAGAGGCCAGGCCGGGCGGACTGGTGGCCATAGGGACTAGCCTCGACCCGTCGCTAACCAAGGCCGACAAGCTGGTGGGGTCCGTCGTGGGGCTCGCCGACCAGCTGCCCCAGCCCAGGACCCACTTCCTCGCCGACTACTTCCTCTTCGAGAGAGTGGTGGGGACTAGGGAGTTGCAGAAGGTCCCGCCTCTGAGGGCGGGCGAGAGGATCATAGTGACTGCCGGGACGTCCATATCCATGGCTGTCGTGAAGAGGCTGACCAGCGATTGGTTCGAGGTGGAGCTCGTGGACAAGCCGACCGTCGTGTGGAAGAACATGAAGATAGCCATAAGCAGGAACATTATGAACAGGTGGAGGCTCGTCGGTTGGGGCGTTGTCAGAGACTAGCCCGGAGCACCGCGCATGCGAGCTGGTGCCGGACACCAGCGCCCTTCTGCTAGTAGCGGAGGCCGCTGACCCGCTGGGAGGGGCCGTAGACACCCTCAGGAGCTACTGTCCAGTAGTCCGGGTCTCGCTACTAACGGCTGTCCTTCGAGAGCTGGAGAATATGTCCGCCGGCAGAGGGCGCAGGGCCGCGGCCGCTCGGCTAGCTCTGGCCGAGCTGAGCAGGCTGGGCGGCGCTCTGAACGTCGTCGAGCCCTCGGACTGTTCCGAGGCAGACGAGTGCATCCTCAAATACGCGCGAGAAGCGGGAGCCGTCGTACTGACGGCCGACAAGAAGCTCGCTAGGGTCCTGAAGAGCTGCGGGGTGAAGTACGTGACCTGGTGGAGGAGCAAGCGGAGGTTCGTCCTGGAGTTTCCAGGGTGAGCGTTGTCGAGAGCTCCAGTCCGGCAGCGTCCTCAGGTGGCTCGGGACCTCAAGGTCTCGGTATCCGAGGCCGGGAGCGCTCTTATCACGTACTCTTCACCGAACCCCGTGATGACCCTGTAGTAGCCGGAGAGCTCTCTATCCACGCCCGGGTCGCCCGTATCTACTAGAACGTACCTCAACCGCCTCAGCTTACCTCTCGAGCTGACCACTATTATCCTGTCCTTGCCCAACATCCTCAGGATGTCCGGCGTCAGCTGCTGGTTCCCCCTACCTATGAGGTAGCCCTGTCCTCCCACTATCGAGAGGACTACGTAGGCCTCCCTGAACACCGCGAGGAGCTTCTTTATGTCCTCTGCCGAGAGGTCTCTGCCGACGAGCCTTCCGTCGAGGACCGCGTCGAACCCCAGGAGAGTCTTGCTCACTCCGAGCCTAGAGGCTATGGCCCTCGTGGTCGAGCCGGGCCCCAGTATGTAGAGAGCGCCCGGCCTGTAGACCTCGGACACGAAGTACTCTACCAACCCCTCGAGGTCTTCCGATCCTCCGAGCTCCTTCGTGCTGACTCTCAGGTTTCCCGAGGTCAGGGTGGGCGCATTGCCGCGGGGCCTGAGCTCCAGAACGTCGCGCTGCAGTGACTCTTCGTCGACATCTACCAGCTCGCCGACCTCGATGGCACCCACTCCGTGACAGTAGTCCGAGAGTATGTCGGCAGCGGCCTCAGGGGAGACCGCAAAAACCGAGGAGTACACCTTGACACCCGAGGGGACACCGAGGACTGGGACGAGCCCCCCGCTGGCCTCCAAGACGTCCCGAGCCGTGCCGTCTCCTCCGACGAATACTATAGCTTCCACCCCTAGGCGGAGGAGCTCCTTCACCACCCTCACGGTGTCTTCTCTCGTTGTTTCACTCGAGGTCGGGATGTCCAGGCAAACGCAGCTCTCCAGGGAGACCTCAGAAGCGTAGCGGCAACCCATGACGCCCCCAGCTGCCACCAGCTCTGCACAGCCCCGGCAGACCTCTCGGAGCCTCGAGAGAAACCTCAGGGCCCTGGCCGGGGCCACGGGTCTGGCCCCTCTCCTCAACGCCTCCGCGTAGAGCCTCCCATCTGTACCCTTGAGACCTACCGCTCCGCCCATGCCGGCTATCGGGTTGACCAGGAACCCCACCTTACAGCTAGCGGGACGGCTGCTCACTGACCGCTCCTGCGCTAGAAGCCCGGTCTAGAGGTATAAACCTCACCCACCGGGGCTTCGGGGAGTCCACGAGCACCAGAAGGCCGGCCGCCCCTATCGCCGGGACGCCTCCGCAATACTCCACACCGGGCCTGGTGTTGTGGCCCACGAAAACGAGCGAGGGCTTCACTACCTCGAGCAGCATGCGTATGGACCTGAGCCCCGTGGGTATGTAGAAGGGAGGCTGCCTGTCTAGGCATCCGTAGGGCGGGAAGTGCGTCAGCAAAACGTCGACTCTCTCCGAACGGGACATGAGGGACGAGAGATCGAGAGACGTGTTGACGGCTCCCACACCGCCTACCTTTACGCCGGCCACCTCCACGATCTTCCCGTCTATCAGCACGTTGTACTTCTTGGCCAGTTTGAGGACGTATATGTCGTCATCGTCGCCGGACACCGCCAAGAGGTTGAGACCGGAGAGTTCTCTCACGAACTTCTCGTTGATACTGACGTCACCGCACAGTAGCACTGCGCCGACCTCGGAGTGCTTAACGACCTTGGTCACGTAGTCGAGGTGGTAGGGGTTAGATATCCTCGAGGTAGCCAGCATCATGCCGGTCCACCCACTCTCTCCTGAGGAGGACCAGAGCCAGCGCTGACCCGACGACGTCCGAGACGGAGCCGAGGTTCACGCCGAGCTCGCCGACTAGGATTCTGCGCGCATCTGCGTCGACCACCCGCGAGCTGGAGGCTATCTCCCGCACTAGCCTGGAGAGCATGAGGCCTCCTGACTTGAACGCTATGCTGTCGGCGTACCTGCTCGCAGCGTACCTGTAGAGCCTGCCGACGGCCTCCACCAGCTCGTCCACCGACACCGACCTCGCGAGGCTGTAGAGGTCTAGAGTCGCGGAGAATCTGCTGACCACGTTGTAGGCGACCAGATCCCAGGGAGCCGACTCCAGGAGCAGCTCGAACACGCTGCCCGAGGCCCTCGGGGAGTAGTACCTGCCGTGGTAGCTCGGGTTGGCGAGCTCTATCGACTTGAGGAGGTGGTCCGGGCGCTCCTCCCTAGCGCACTCCTCGAACCTCCCGTACCCAGCCAGAGCGCACTCCCCCGGGTCACCGCAGGCCCCCTCCCTGAGAGAGTAGAGGATAGACGAGGCCAGGGAGATGGCCGTCAGTCCGTAGCCCAGGCAGGTGTTGGTCCCGACCACCGGGTTCTCCAGAGTGGAGCTCACGAGACTCAGCAGAGTCTTCCCGATGGGTGCGCAGCCCTCGTATGTGGGAAGCCCTAATACAGCATCGTACACGTAGAGCGACGTGTGGATGAAGCGCGGAGAGCTCATTCCCTTCAGAGCCTCCGACGCAGTGACCCCGCTGATCTTCGGCGATACCACCTCTATAGCGAGGGCGGACGCGAAAGACCTGGCAACCGAGCGCCAGACGCTCCCTAGCCCCATCCGGCTCTACCCCGCAACCTCTAGTATCGTAACGACCGTGCTCAGGTAGTCCTTCAGAGTTTCCTGCCAGTTCCTTCCGATGGCGATCGGGGAGAACACGCCGACCAGCTCTGCCCCGACGCTCCTTATCAGCTTTATCAGCGCTACCGTGGTCCTCCCGGTTCTGATGATGTCGTCCACTATCAAGACCCTCTCCCCCCTCCTCAGCCCGGAAGAGGGCAGGTACAGCCTCACGATGGACGGAGGGTCTCTCGAGACGTACTCGACCTCGTAAACGGCCTCGGACGTGAAGGGGACTCCCTTGCGGACCACAGCGAGCTTGGACTTGAAGAGGTCCGCAACGAGCGTCGCTATGGGCACCCCGTCCAGCTCCACCGTGAGGACTGCGTCCACTTTGCTAAAGGTGTAGAAAGCGACGTATGCGAGTATCTTGAGCAGCATGGCATTGCTGAGGACGTCGCTGATGTCAACGGCATCGTCCTTGAACTTCAAGTGCCTCCTGATTACTCCGGAGACCACATCCTTGGATGTGAGCGCTCTAACTATCTCCTCGGCTCTCTCGGAGCTGGGAAGCACCTTGAGGGAGACGTAGCGCCAGATAGACGGAGGGGGGAGCCCGACGATCTCCGAGATCTCCCTATACTTCATCAATCCTTTGTAGAGTCTGAGGAGCTCGACCGAGTGGTACCTGAGGTCCCTATTCGCGGTCGAAGACTTCGCTATAGCTCTCTCCTGTTAACATATTCGGATTAACTACATTTAAACTCGCTGCTCCCGGAACGCTTTTCGTGATATACTCGCTGTCGGGGGAGGTCTAAGTTTTAGAACGTCTCCCGCGCCGGTGCGCGCTTGTGTCAACCGTTTGAGCCTGTCCTTCCGCCAGCCGATGACACGTCACGCGTGTACACCTTGAACAGCCGTGTCCCGCTTCCCCTCTCCATTCGCTGCGGGCTCTTGGGAGGACTTGCAGATGGAGGGGGTGAAACTCTTTCGACGAAAACCGGACCATCCCCCAGTCTGCGCAGCATCTCTTCCGGCCACCTTTACGTGTTCTCCTAGTTTCTGCTTCGGAAGGCGGCTAGACCCGACGCGCCTCCGCGCGTTACCCGACGCAGATGCACGGTTTCGTAGCAAGCTTATTTAATTGATATGTCCCTGACAGTACTGGTGAAGCGTTAGTGAGCGAGACGGTGAGTTCATACAAGGTGAGCGTCGGAAAGAGAGCCATCAGCGACTACATGGCGTCGATAGCCATAATCTTTAACCAGGGCGCCAAGTCCGTGGTCATCAGGGGCTACGGGGACAACATCCACAGAGCCGTGACCCTGTACAACGCCCTCAAGTCTAGGCTGGGGGACGGCATCAGGCTGGCGAACGTCAGGATCGGGAGCGAGAGGAGGGGGCTCAAGTACGTTTCGTATATAGAGATAGAGGTGGAGAGAGTCTAGAAGGGCACTAGGTCGGGCGGGGCCAGCTTAGAGAGAGCCTTGAAGGCCCTCAGCCTATCCCCCTCCCCCAGCTCGGCAGCTCTCACTATCTCGTAGAGCTCCCTCACGACCCTCTCGGCGATGTCCCTCCTGACGGGGTACGGGACTCCGTCCTTGCCCCCCATGGCGTACGCGTACTTGAACGGGCTGTAGACCTCCACGTCCCTCAGGGGAGGAGGCTCCCTGTATATGAGCTCGGAGATGAGCGAGAGAGCCCTCAGGGTCTCCGGGCCCACCCTTGTCTCGAGCAGGAGCTCCGGGAAGCTCTTCGGGTAGACCTCGTACGCCTCGTTCAGGACTTTGAGGAGGCTCCGCGTTAGCTTGACCGGCCTGTAGTACGGGAGGCTCGCGTCTACGGGCCTGGGTAGCTCCCCGACGAGGGGTCTCTGGCCCTTGATTGCTGCGTTGACCACGCGCAGGTGCCTGATCACCCTCGGGGCCCCCTCCCGCACCACGTCCAGTATGACTCTGCGGCTCCCGAGGGACTCCCTCAGGCTGAGGTTCAGAGGCACGGTGCTCTTCTCGCACAGCACACCGCTGTGGGGTTCCACCGTGGCGTCTCCCGGGTCCGCCCTCTCCCAGGTGAGGTGGTACCTCCTGGCCAGCTTCTCGTCGACGTTCATGCCCTGCTGTACGACCGTCCAGTTGCCCCTCTCGTCGAACAGCACCACGTGGTGGTATAGTGAGAAGCCGTCCTGGAGGAGAGCCGAGTCCGTCTTGGCTGTGAGCCTGGAGACCCGCGCCAGCCTGCTGGCCAGGCCCGAGCTTATGACACCCCTGTCCGCCAGCGCTCCGAGGTCTCTGGGAACCTCCAGCGACCTACTCCCCTTCCCGCCAGCGGCCCAGACCCCTAGGCTCTCCTGCTCCAGGACCTCGCGCAAGACCGCTGTGGTGATGGTCGTCGAGCCGCTGCTGTCCCAGTCCATCCCTATAGCGTTATTGAAGGCCTGGAACCACAGGGGGTTGGCGAGCCTCGAGAGCAGGTGGGAGGGACCGTACTCGAGGACTACGAGCTTCACAACGGCTCTGGCCACCCTCTTCATGACGTCGAAGAGCCAGGGCGGGACGTGGCCGCCGTGCAGCGGTAGGTCAGCCACTCCCCACATGCTTTCTCACTATCAGCAGGCTCCCCCTCCTGCCCACCACTACCACCGGGGAGCCTGGCTCTATGTCCTCGTCGGAGTAAGCCCTCCAGTACTCTCCCTCTACCATCACGAACCCCTCCCCACCCGCCGGAATGCGGTCCACAGACCTCCCCATCTTCCCCTCGAGCTCAAAGAGGGTCACTCTCCGCCTCTTGGCCTGCACGACCTTGTAGAGCATGAAGGCCGTCAGAAGCCCGAGACCCAGCCCTATCCCTATAGCTATGTATCTCGATACCACGAGGAACGTGGCTTCGGGAGCTATGAAAGTGGGTCCTCCCGCGGGCAGGAGAGCGAAGCCCGTGCTCAGCATCACTATACCGCTTATCCCGAGGATCCCGAAGCCCGGGGTCACGAACAGCTCTATGGACAGGAGCGCGGCCCCCAGCAGTATCAGGAAGATGGAGATGAGGTTGGGGTTGAACCCGGAGCCTACCAAGCCGAGGAGCAGAAAGAGTAGGGCCAGGGGGAGGGCCTCGAGTCTCCCGGAGACTATGGAGAATATAGTAGCCATTATGCCGATGGTGCTCAGGACGCTCGAGAGGACGGTGTTGGAGAGTATGGATAGGAGCCTGGACCTGACGCCACACGAGTACTCCTCCACCCTCAGAGACCCGGACATCTTGAAAGCGGTCTCGCCCACGTTCACACTCCTCCCGCTGAGATAACCAAGGACCTCGCTGAAGTCCTTCGCGACGTAGTCGGCCACGCCGTACTTCACGGCCTCGTGAGCGCTCAGGACTAGGTTTCTCGTGACGAACAGCCTCGCGGCAGTAGTGTTCCTGCTCCTGAGCTCCGCGTAATACGCGGCCTTCTCTATTATCGGGTTGATTATTTTGGTGTCGTTCACGGGTTCGTAGCGGCCCGTCACGGGGTTCAGAGTAACGGGCTGCATGGCCCCTATGGTAGCTATCGGCGAGAGTATGAGTATGTGCGCCGGGAGAGATATCAGCGTGCCGGCGCTGAAGGCCTTGCCTCCCGAGACGTAGACGATCACGGGCACTCTAGACGTGGCCAGCCTGTCCCCTATCGTGAACGCGGAGTCCAGGTACCCACCGTAGGTCTCCAGCTCTATCAGCACGCCCATCCCTTTCGTCTCGGCGTAATCTATAGCACTCACAACGCACTCGGCGACGCCCGGGTCGACCATGTCCCAAGGCGGGACGACTCTGAGGAGGAGCAGGGAGTCCACGGTCGCGGTGCCGCCGGCCGCGAGAACGGTTGCCTGGAGGAGGAGCGCCAGGAAGAGGAGCAGCGCGAGGCGCGAGCGCGAGACCCCGAAGAGCATCACTTACCGACCTGGGCCGCCTGGCGTGCTACCGCGGTCGCCGCAGAGATCGAGGCGCCGAGCGCAGACGAGGACTCCGTCACTATTATCAGGTTCTTCTCCCTCGCTATCTCCACCAGGGTCTGCAGCTCCCTGAGCCTCAGGGCCTTCGGGTTCTCCTCGTAGGTCTGAGCGGCCTCGGCCAGTATCTTGGCGGCCTGCCTCTCTGCCTCTGCCTGGATTATCCTAGCCCTCCTCAGCCTCTCGGCCTCCGCCTGGGTGGCCATAGCCCTCACCATGCTCTCGGGCAGTTCTACGGACTTCAGGGTGACGGCCGCCACCTTGACTCCCCAGGGAGTGGTCAGCTCGTCGATGATGCCCTGGATCCTCTTGCTGATCTCCTCCCTCTTGGTCAAGAGGTCGTCCAGCTCGGCCTGGCCCACCACGTCCCTGAGGACTGTCTGGGCTAGCAGGGACACCGCGTACATGTAGTTGGAGACCTTCACGATGGCCTTCACCGGGTCGTCGACCCTGAAGTATATCACGGCGTCGACCCTGACGCTGACGTTGTCCCTAGTGATTATCTCCTGCTTTGGGACGTCGATGGTCATTATTCTGAGGTCTACCCTGGACAGCGAGTCTACGAAGGGAAGCACGAAGAATATACCCGGACCCCTAATACCCACGAGCCTGCCGAGCCTGAAGAGCACGCCCCTCTCGTACTCCTTCAGGACCTTTATGCTCGCAGATAGAATGGGTAGACCTATAAAGAGGACGACGAGGATCAGTGCGAGAGTCACCATGTCTACGATTTTAGACACCCACGCTTGTTTGGTTAGGAGGTTAAAAAGGTCACCCCTGGAAATATGACCGCTGTCGCGCAGTCAACACTTTATGACTAAACGCTTCATTTCGGTGGCCTCCGGGGGCGACGGTGGACGCCCCACATGCCGACGGCCCCTCCACCACCGCGCAGTGGTGCATGAACAAAGATTATGAATAGAAGCTGTTGTTGTACTCGGTGCGGGTTCCCGGGGGAAGGCAGGGGCGCATGATCACCTTCCCTAGCTGATCGGTCCGCATCGACTGAGATCTATCCCACTCGCCGAGCGCGGAACCTGTGAACCTCATGAGAGGAGATTCCAAGCGCGGTGGTGGGCCCGCGGGGATTCGAACCCCGGACCTCCCGGTTATCAGCCGGGCGCTCTAACCAGGCTAAGCTACGGGCCCCAAATCCCCTGCGCGCTGGCGCTTAAAACTCTTAACGCCCTCGCTTCACGGCTCCAAAGCTTTTATTCTTGAGGGTCACGTAGCTGCGGTGTCGTGCCCTGGACCTCTCCATGCTGCTCCCCGGGCTAGCCCTGGGCGATCCGCAGGAGCTCGCCATACGAGCCGCGTTCATAGCCTGGGGCTCAGTCCTGGTCGTACTGGCCGCAAAGAGGGGCGTCGAGCCGCTTCTCCTGATACCGATAGGTCTCGGGATGATCTTGGCCAACGCGCCGGGCCTCCACCTGGCTAGGTACGTGTGCCAGGATCTGAGCGGTCAGTTCCCGGCAGAGCTCGAGGGGCTCAAAGGTCTAGTGAACGTGATAGAGTTCGGGAGCTTCGTGAGGGTGTGCTCACCGGAGCCCACCTCGTTACTCGGGTGGGTCTTCCACCTAGTGGTCAGGAGCGAGATAGGTCCCATACTCATCTTCGCGGGGATAGGGGCCCTCTCCGACTTCCGGCCACTGATATCGTTCCCCGCGGGAGCCCTGATAGGCTCCGCCGCTCAGCTTGGAATAACCGTGGTGACTTTCACGGCCCTCTCCCTCGGCTTCCGACTGAACGAGGCTATGGCCATAGGGGTCGTCGGCGGGGCCGACGGGCCGACTACTATATACACGGCAGTGAACATAGCGCCCCACCTGGTGGGGCCCCTGACGATCGCCGTCTACAGCTACATAGCTCTAGTCCCGGTGATCCAGCCTCCCATAATCAGGGCTCTCGTGCCGAGGAGGTACAGGGCAATAGAGATGCCGAGCCCCAGGGAGGTGACCTCGGAGCACGTGCTCTTGTTCTGGCTGGTGTGCCTCTTCGTGGTAGGCACCCTTGTCCCAGCCGCGTTCCCTCTCGTGGCGGCGGTAGCCATGGGCAACATAGTCAAGGAGCTCTCCTCAAAGTTCGCTGAGCTCGAGAGGTATCTAAGGACCCTGGCAGACCCCCTCCTCGACATAGCGACGATACTAACGATGCTGGGCGTGGGTGCCACCCTCTCCTACGACTTCTTGCTGCAGTACGTGCCCGAGGCCTCCCCGGCAGCTATCTTCGGCTTCATAGTTAGAGCGTTCGCGATACTGGCCATGGGGCTGATAGCCTTCGCCGTCTCCACGGTCGGAGGGATAGCGTTTGCTTGGGCGCTCTACTTCGCTACGAGGGGCAGGGTCAACCCGGTGATAGGGTGCGCCGGCGTCTCGGCGGTCCCCATAGCCGCTAGAGTGGCGCAGAGGGAGGCCCAGCTCGCCAAGCCCGGCCTCTACGTGCTGTTCCACGCGCTGGGTCCCAACGTAGCGGGAGTGGTAGGCACCGCCGTGGTTGCAGGGTTCTACATATCGTACATAAAGCACTTCTGGATCCCCTGAAACCGAGGGTAGAGCGCGCTAGAGGCCGTGCTAGTTAGGCCGTTGGTGGGGCCCTGCGACGAGAGCGGGTTAGTTAGGAAGTCCATACCCAGACACCGCCCTTCTTGGAGCGGGGGCAGCCGAGAGGCAAAGTTAAATGCCGACCTGGATAGACTACCGGAGACTCGATGGAAGTGCCCGGCAGAGCTAAGGGCTTCGCGTCTACTTTAGCGGTGCTGATGCTAACGATCTCCTCCATGGCTCTGCTCGTAGGCTTGAGCGGCTACGCCCTCGCGGCAGAGTCCTCCGAGAGGGAGGTCAGCGCGAGGTTCACCGAGCTAGCTCTAGCCTTCTGGATCGCGTCGCTAGTCGTCCTGGCCCCCTACAGGAAGTACTCCATTGCCGATATAGGGGACGCCCTCGCGGTCGTCTCGCTCTTCTGGCTCCTCGCCCCGCTGTTCTCAGCGACTCTCTACGCACACGCCATCGGCATGCCGCTCCTCGACGCCCTCTTCGAGTCCGTAAGCGGGTTCACCGGCACGGGGCTCACCGTCGTGGACAGGCCCGAGGCCCTGCCGAGGGTGGTCCTGGTCTGGAGGGCCCTAACTCAGTGGGTCGGGGAGCTGGGAGTCGTGGTCTTCTCGGGAGTCCTTCTACCGTTCCTCCACAGGACCATCAGAAGCGTCTACACCGCCGAGAGGGGTGCCAGACTCGCGCCAACGGTGCTCTCGACGACCAGGAGGCTGTTCACCATCTACGTGGTGTACACCGTCCTCGGTACTATGCTGTTTGCCCTAGCAGGTATGGACCCTCTCGACTCGCTGATGCACTCGATGACCGCCATAGCTACGGGAGGCATGTCCTCCAGGTCGGAGAACCTCGGCTACTGGTTCTGGACCGGGAGGAGCCTAGTGGTGGTATCGGCCGCTGTGATGATGGTCGTCGGCTCTCTCAACTTCATGGACCTCTACAACTTGACCCTCGGGCGCTTGCGGGAGTTCGCGAAGTCCGTAGAAGTCAGAGGGTTTGCCGCTCTCCTCGCAGTCTTCCTCGCTCTGGTGTGGGTCTCGGCAGTCGCGACCAACTCCCCGGAGTCATTCTGGGTCTGGAGCTTCCACCTCGTCTCGGGCTTTACAACGACGGGCTTTTCCCTCACTGCGGTTAGCGGACACCCAGACGCCGTGAAGGTGGTGATAGCCCTATCGATGGTCATCGGGGGGGCCACGTTCTCGACTTCTGGAGGCATCAAGATCAAGCGCACGGTGGTCGTGGTGAGAGCCATGCTGTGGGAGCTGGGCAAGATATTCATCCCGAAGCCCGCCGTGGTGGTCAGGAGAGTGGGCGGGGAGGTGATCAGGGACGAGGAGCTGGTGTCCGTGTTCTCCTACGCCTCTCTCTACGTGTTCACGCTAGTGTCCGCATCGGTGCTCCTCCACCTGTCGCTTATATCCTCGGGTCTCTCGGGCTACAGCTACGTAGACTCCCTCTTCGAGACAGCCTCGGCCCTCTCCTGCGTGGGGCTCTCCGCCGGGATAACGAGCTCGGCGACTCCCGCGGCAGCTAAAGCGCTGCTGATGGTGATCATGTATTTGGGCAGGATAGAGTTCCTGCCGCTCTACGTGCTCGTGGGCGAGTACTACAGGAAGAAGATAACGCTGTAGAGCCCGAGCAGCTCCCGGAGGACGCGGAAGGGAAGCTGAGCACCGTTGAGAGTCCGGGGGGCACCGGCTTCATAGCAGTTATAAGGTTCGAACATAAGCGCAGTATTCGGGGGTGTGCGGGTAGGGCCGGGAGCTCGCCGCCTCCCGTACCCGAAGGCGTAAAGCGGGGCCAGCAACCTAGCTCACCCGGCAGCCCCCGCACGAGGACCTCGCGTCAGCGATGAAGTCCGCCCCGTGGGGCCGGTGGTGGCGGAGGACCTCCTGGAGGGGTAGGTCCTACCGCCTTCGCGGAGGGAACCCGGCCAGGCCCGGAAGGGAACAACCTAACCTCCGACATCGGCGTTCGCGGGTCACCGGGTGGAGGACGACGCGGGGGAACCCTCGTGTGAGGGCGCTGCCGGGTGAACGCGGGGGCCGCACACCCCCGCACACTCGACACCTGAGGAGTGTGGCCTCGAGAGGAGCAAACCTCAGTACGCGGTGCGCAGGCGCGTGCCGCTAGCGGGAGGATCTCGGCGGGGCTGCTCTCAGGTGACAGAGAGTCCGGTCACTCACCACCGCGGCGACCCGAATGGCAACGGCCCCTTCTAGACGGAAGACCGTGGTGTCGGGCTCGACGGCGTTCCGCGATCCGCTGGCGGAGCTACGATCTCGCAACGAAGCCGGTGTCGACGGTGGAAGAGGCTCTCAGCGCTCCTCCCGCGGAGGTTTGACGTACTTTAGCAGAGTCTCCCTCAGGCCGAGCGATACCTCGAGCTGTTCTAGGTCCAGGCCCTCGGCGAGGGATTCTTTCCTGACCTTGAAGCCCGTCTCGGTGGGCTCCAGGTTCTCCACCGGGACGAAGGTCCATCCCCTGTCGGGAATCCTGACAGCGACGTAGGCCCTGCCTCCCGCTCTCCTGGCGAACTCGGCGATCTTTGCCACCTGCTCCCTCTCCAGGTAAATGGTCTCCTCCTTAGACCTGGACTTGACCTCGAACACGGCGACCCGCCCGCTCTTGATAGCGACCACGTCGGGGTACGCGGCCTTCTTTATCTTCGATCCGCTGGCCGGAGCCCTCATGACCGCGAACCCCCTCCTCCACAGCTGGACCACCAGCTCCCTCTCGGCTCTGTAGCCCCTAGCCCTGCCCCTTCCGGACACTCGGACCACCTAGTCCTCGGAGACGTCTGCGACTACCGGCCGCAGGGCCCTAACAAGGTCTCGCACGGAGACGTAGGCCAGGGAGTGGGAGTCTCCGCCCCCGCACCACACCCAATCCTTCTCGGCGATCCTGGAGTCCACGACCGTTCGCAGAGACCTCACGCAGTCGGACAGGGGAGACACCCCGCCCACGTCGAAGCCGGTCGCGCTCCTGATCTCGTCGGGCCTGGCCAGCCTGACACTCTTGGACCCGAGGACTCTAGCCACCTTTTGGTACGATAGCTTTCTGTCTCCTGGAACAATCGCGACCGCGTAGCCGTCGTCCACTACGACTATCATCGTCTTGACTATCTCGGAGGGAGGGCTGCCCGTGGCTCTGACCGCCTCGCCGACCGTGGTGACGGCCGCGCCGAACCTCCTCAGGTGCCCGGAGATCCCGTGCCTCTCGATGAACGCGGAAACCTCGTCGCGACACCCCATGGGGTACTCCGGACCCGGTATCTCTCCGGGCATATTATTTTGTGAGGTACTCGAACGGCGCTGCCGGCGGAGCGGGCTAGCGACCGCGAGCACATATATTGCGGAATAAGCTACTACTAAAGGAGGGCTCTACATGAAGATCGCGCTGATGGAGACCGTGATCGGAGCGCTGGCTATGAGGGAGGACGGCTCGATAGAGTACAGCATAGTACCGAGAGACCTAGGGTACATCATCGAGAGGGCCCTCAAGATAGAGGGCGGCGAGGTGAGCCAGGAGTTCGCCGACCTGGTCAGCAGAGTTGCCGCACCGGACGTGGTCTTCGTCGTCCCCTCCGAGCTGGAGGCATCGTTCCTGGCCCGGAGGAACCTGAGCCACGAGGTGAGCCCGAGGGACGAGATGATCGTCAGGCTGAGGGAGTCTCTTCCCAGCATAGCCGTCAAGGAGGGTCTGGTCGGGAGCGAGCGGGAGTTCAGAGAGCTAATCCACGAGATAACCATGGGCGTCACGAGGTCTAAGCTGAGGCGCGAGGCCCTGAGGAGGGACCTGATGGCCATACAGGCCATCAGAGCCATAGACGACGTGGACAAGACCATAAACCTCTTCGCCTCGAGGCTCAGAGAGTGGTACAGCGTCCACTTCCCGGAGCTTGACGACCTGGTGAAGGAGCACGACGAGTACGCGAGACTGGTGACGGCCTTCGGGTTCAGGCAGCAGTTTACGGCAGAGAGGCTGACCAAGCACGGCATCAAGGAAGCGAGGGCCGAGAGGATGGCGAGGGCGGCCAGGGAGAGCGTTGGCGCCGACGTGCCCGAGCTGGACATGGACAAGATAAAGTCTTTCGGAGAGCTGGTTCTGAGGCTCTACGAGATAAGGAGAGACCTCACGGACTACCTAGAGCAGGTGATGAAGGAGGTGGCGCCGAACGTGACGGAGCTTGTGGGTCCCCTGCTCGGGGCCCGCCTCCTGAGTCTAGCCGGAAGCCTCGAAGACCTGGCGAAGCTGCCGGCCAGCACCATACAGGTGCTTGGCGCCGAGAAGGCCCTCTTCAGGGCTCTCAGGACCGGTGGCAGGCCCCCAAAACACGGCATCATCTTCCAGTTCCCGGAGATACACAAGTCTCCCAGGTGGCAGAGGGGCAAGATAGCCAGGGCCCTGGCCACGAAGCTTGCTATAGCCGCTAGGGCAGACTTCTACACGGGCCGCATAATAGCCGAGAGGCTCAAGAAGCTCCTCGAGGACAGGGTAGAGGAGGTCAAAACCCTCTACGCGAAGCCTCCCAAAGCACCGGCTCAGAAGCCTCCGAAGCCATCGAGGAAGCGCCCGAAGAAGTGAGCGGGGAGCAGATTATAAGCTCCCCAAGCCCAGCTAGAGAGGTGAGCTAGTGGTAGAGGTAGTGTCGGTTAGGGAGCATTCGAACTACAGGAGGGTGTACGTAGTAGAGCTGGAGGACGGGTCCCTCAGGCTGGCCACCAAGAACCTGACCCCGGGTCGCAGGGTCTACGGCGAGTGGCTGTTCAACTACGGGAACGTCGAGTACCGGGAGTGGAACCACATAAGGAGCAAGCTGGCAGCCTCCCTCTACAAGGGGATCCGCGAGCTAGCCATAGGTGTAGGAAGCAGGGTGCTCTACCTGGGCGCCGGCAGCGGAACCACGGTGAGCCACGTATCCGACATAGTCGAGCACGAGGGGAGGATCTACGCGGTGGAGTTCGCGCCCAGGGTCATGAGGGAGCTCGTCACTGTGGCCGACTACAGGAAGAACGTGGTGCCCATACTGGCCGACGCCAGGTTCCCGGAGAGGTACTCCCTGCTGGTACCGCAGGTCGACGTCCTCTACGCCGACATAGCCCAGCCGGAGCAGGCCAACATAGTGGTGGCGAACGCCAGACTTTTCCTCAAGAGCGGGGGGTACCTCTACCTGGCCATCAAGGCCAGGAGCATCGACGTCACCAAGGAGCCCGACGAGATATACGTTCGGGAGATAAGGACTCTCGAGGCTAACGGCTTCAGGATCCTGGACGTAGTTCACCTAGACCCCTACGACAAAGACCATGCCATGGTCTTCGCGACCTACACTTGAGGGCTCTAATTAACCTCCGAGCTAAAATGTTTCCGAAGACGAGCCTCGGTCCAGGTAGGAGTTGAATGTCGGCGCCTCCCGAAGCCTACATGAGCCTCGTCAAGGTCCACAGGCTTCTGAGCAGCGTGAGGACTCTGGCCCTCCGAGACCTAGGCGTGGTGATGGTGGGAAGGGAGGCAATAAACGTGAAGAGAGGTGACGAGGTCAGCCTACCGCTGTGGCTAGCCCTGGAGCTCCACAGGAGCGGCCACGCGGAGCTCCGCGAAGTGACCTTGAGAGACATCGACTTGCTCAAGTACTGCCACATGGAGAGGATGTCCAGGGGGGGAAAGCTAGTTGACGTGAGGGAGGACTTGTACCTCTCCGCCGGGATGTCGATACGCAAGCTCGGTGGAGAGAGAGCTCCAGATAGCTCCTCCAGCACGGAGAAGCTCAAGAAGGCATTGATCAACCTACTCGACCTGAGGTTGGGTAAGCTCATGAGCGCGGCGCTGTACCTGGAGACCAGGCACGCGAGTGAGGTGAGTAACGTCCTAGAAGAGATGGTGCTCTACGCGCTGCTGAGGAAAGTCATCAAGTCGTGGAGAGACTCGGTGCTGGGGTATGCTGAGTAGCCGGTCCTCGGGTAGCGTCGGGGTGGGGACGGATCCCCTGGAGGACTTCCGGAGCTTTCTCCAGGACTACGTCGATGAGCGCGGGGAGAGGAAGTACGTCAAGCGGATCAAGGAGATGGTCCACTACGAGAAGAAGTCCATACCGGTGGACTACGAGGACCTGGTTAGATATGACGAAGGGCTCGTCCTGGCCCTGGAGAGAGACCCGCAGGCCGCTTTCGAGGCCCTATCGGGGGCCATCAAGAGCATCGCGGAGGACATGAACCGGGAGTATGCTGGGAGGGTGCGAAAGTTCTACGGCAGGCTGACGGGTTGGGTCAAACCGACGGTCATCAGGGAGATACGGAGCGACCTGCTGAACAGGCTGGTCATGCTCGAGGGGGTGGTGGTCAGGTCTACCCCACCGAGGGAGAGGATCGTGAAGGCGACGTACGTCCACGTGCTGCCGGACGGCACCCAGCACGAGTTCGTCTGGCCTCCAGACGAGAGGGAGCTCGAGGAGATGGAGAGGCCCACCTACTGTCCCAAGTGCGTAGCTGAGAGACCCGAGGAGAGGAGGGAAGAGGATGTGGGGGAGGAAGAGGGCTCCTCCACGAGGGAGGGAAGACCTCCCGGGAGAGGCTTCTTCAGACTAGTCTTAGAGAAGTCGAGCTTCATAGACTGGCAGATGTTGACCCTGCAGGAGAGGCCCGAGGACATGCCTCCCGGGCAGCTCCCCAGGTCGATAGACGTGGTGCTGGTGGAAGATATAGTGGACACGGTGAGGCCCGGCGACAGGGTCACCCTGATAGGGATAGTGAAGCTTAGGGGCAGGAAGCTGTCCCCGGTTTACGACTTCTACGTCGAGGCCAACAACGTGATACCCGCTCAGAGGCTCCTCGAGGAGGTGAGCCTCAGTCCCGAGGACGAGGCCAAGATCAGGGAGCTCTCGCGCGACCCCATGATAAGGAGGAAGATCGTAGCCAGCATAGCGCCCGCGATCTACGGCTACTGGGACCTCAAGGAGGCTATAGCCCTCCTACTCTTCGGAGGAGTGCCCAAGACTCTGCCAGATGGGACGAGGATAAGGGGAGAGATCCACGTTCTCGTACTAGGGGACCCGGGCACCGCCAAGAGCCAACTCCTCCAGTACGCGTCCAGGATAGCACCCAGGGGTCTGTACACCACGGGCAAGGGCTCCTCTGCCGCTGGCCTGACGGCAGCCGTCATCAGGGACAAGCAGACCGGTGAGTTCTTCCTGGAAGCCGGCGCGATGGTGCTGGCCGACGGAGGCGTCGTGACCATAGACGAGATAGATAAGATGAGGGAGGACGACAGGGTCGCTATCCACGAAGCCATGGAGCAAGGCATCGTAACCATATCCAAGGCGGGGATCCACGCGAGGCTCAGCGCCAGGGCCTCGGTTCTCGCCGCCGGAAACCCGAAGCGCGGGAGATACATCGATAGCCTCGGGCTCTCGGGGAACATAAACCTCCCGGTGACGATCCTCTCCAGGTTCGACCTCATATTCATAATCAAGGACGTGGCCGAGGTGGAGAGGGATAGGCAGATAGTCAGGCACGTGCTGGAGGTCCACGGTGTAGAGGGGGCCAAGGCAGAGGTACCTCCGGAGCTCCTGAGGAAGTACATAGCGTACGCGAGGAAGCACGTGAGGCCCAAGCTGACCGAGGAGGCTAGAAAGATCATCGAGAGCTACTACATCGAGCTCAGAAAGAGGAGTGCGGCAGACCCCAACGTGCCCCTGGCGATAACGACTAGGCAGCTCGAGGCCCTGATAAGGCTTTCGGAGGCCCACGCGAAGATGGTTCTGAAGAGCGAGGTCGGGGCGGAGGACGCTCTGGAGGCCGTGAGGCTGATGAACGCGGTGCTAGAGAAGGTCGGAATGGACGTGGAGACTGGAATGGTGGATATCGACGTGCTGATGTCCGGGAAGCCGAAGAGCTTCAGAGACAAAGAGATAGCGATACTCAAGTACATAAGGGAGAGCACCAGGAGAGGGGAGTGCGTGAAGTACAAGGAGCTCGAGAGGATAGCGGAGTCCCTGGATATAGACCGTAGAACGCTGGAGAGGATACTGGAGGACTTAAAGAGGTCTGCTGACATATACGAACGCAGAGCTGGCTGCTACGAAACCGTAGAGGCACCTGCTGCGGAATAGATCGCAATTCAGCTTTCGTGAAGCTTTAAGTGGGAGAGTACCTTGAGATGGGCTTTCACCCCTCCGCTTCTAATTAGTGGAGCCGGGGGCGGGATTCGAACCCGCGGGAGAGCGGGTCCCCGTCCCACTGCAGCCCGCCGCCTTAGACCGCTCGGCCACCCCGGCTCCACGAGAGAAGGCCGTTCGGAAGCTTAAAACTCTAACCATGGGTCCGAAGGGCTTCAGCCTCCGGCATCGAACCGAGAGTAGAGTAGGAGCTCCAGAGCCGTTTTGCCGAGCACGGGATCACCGGGCCTTGAGGGCCCGGACTCTCTCGAGGTCGGCGACCACTCTCTCCAGCGCCCTGTGGGGGGTTAGTCTGATTACCCGCACTCCAGACCTCTCCAGAGTTCCCACGCTCCTGAGCTCCCTACTCACCATGTTGAAGCGTAGAACCCTGTACACGACGTCGTCTACCCTGCTCGCAGTGCTGAAGAAGGTCACCAGCGGGGAGACCACTATGAACTCGACTCCCCTCTCCCGAGCTCTCCCGGCCAGCTCCAGCAGCTCGAGCGCTCTCCGCTCGTCCAGGATCGGCGAGAAGACCACTACAGCCGAGAAGCTCCCGAGCGACTCGCCGAGATCTCCTACACCCCGGTCGCGCGCACTGGGCTCCGCTCTCAGGGTCGGGGCCCACGCCGGCCACGCCACGCTGGAGAGAGTGTTGAGCACTTCGACGAGCCCCCTGCGGCCTCTAAGCTCGCCGGTGCGCCTGACCCCGTCCTCCGTAGAGACGAGGAGCACCAGCCTGTCCCCGCGCTTGAGGAGGTAGTTGGCCAGTGCCGCGGCTAGGTCGGCACCGTACTCGAAAAGAGACCTCGGGCTGCCGACGAACATGTAGCTCCGAGCGTCGAGCACCACGAGCACCCTCAGGGGGGTTTCGACCTCGAAGACCTTCACGTGGAGCCTCCCCTGTCTAGCCGTAGCCTTCCAGTCGACGTGGCGGAGCTCGTCGCCCGGGTGGTACTCCCTTGTGCTGTGGTACTCCACCCCGTGTCCCGGACTGAGCGTCCTAGCACCCGAGGACGAGCGCACCAAGCCGTACCACCTGGCCAGCGGTGCCAGGCCGGCCTTCGGCGGTATCCTGATCACCAGGGAGTCCAGCTCGTGGACGGGCGCCTCGAAGATTCCGAGCGGGTCGGTCAGCACTACGGTCAGGGGGCCCAGTACGTGAAGCCCCGTCCGCCTAGGTAGCAGAAGCCGGACCCCGACTCGCCCGGATCTTGGCTCAAGCTTCAAGGCGGTCGTGGTGCGCTCGCCGGAGCTCGAGAGCTGGGGAGGCGTCTCGATGGACAGCCTCAGGCCAGCGAGGCTCGCCCGGGGAGCTATGGTCAGCTGTAGGTGGAGCACGGCTTCGGCTTCCCGTAGCTCGAGCCTCGCGTCCTCCACCCGGCACACGAAGCTCTCGCTCGCGCGCGCCAGGTAGGAGTAGCTGGTCGCGAGGTACACCAGGAAGTAGGCAGCAACGGATAGGGCTGCTGGAACGGCGTCCAGGAGGGCCAGCACGGCGGATACCGCGACGACCGCGGCGCTGAAAACGGGAAATTTGCGCGTCCCCACCACTCTGTCGTACCTACGCACTTCTCCCCCCTAGGAACCTCTCACCGGAGACCTTCAGCAGCTCCTCCGAGTACCTCAGGGCCCTACCGATCATGAAGCGCCATATCGGTAGATACGTGAGAGCCTTATGGTCGAGAACGGACTTGGAGAGCTCTATGAACCTGGAGAGCCCCGCCGAGAACTCGCGGCTATAGCCGGCGCTCTCCAGGCACCTCACCAGCTCGCTGCCCGGGTCGGTTCCGCAGCCGAGCAGGGAGAGTAGCTCGGCCAAGGCCTCGAACACCTTGCCGAAGTCTTCCCTGCCCCTCCACGCGAAGCTCTTGAGGGGCCTGGCCGAGACCCCGCTCCCGCCGAACCTCGCCGAGGCGGTCACCACGACCACCAGAACTAGCACTGCCATCACCTCGTTCCTGACGCCCTCCAAGGGGTCGCTGGTGAGGTGTCCCTCTAGGGCCTTCAGGTAGTGGAACACGCCGTTCAGGATCTCCAGGAAGGGCGCGCGCTCTTCGTGAACTCTCGAGACGGGGCCCACGTAGGATGCATACTTCCCAGCCTCCACGAGGACTCTGCACTCCCTCCCGCATTCCTCCCTTATTGTATGCGCCACGAACTTCGCCAGCTCCCTGTAGACCCCACCCAGCTGCTGCGCCTGGTTCGTCAGCGGGGACCCGTCGCCGAGCACGAGAACTGTCACCCTCCCCAGGCGCTCGAGGCAGCCGACGGGCTTCAGCTCGGCCTCGGTGGAGGGGTACTCGTAGGACTCGGCAAGCCCGATCACGGTCTCGCAGCCGCGGACCTCCGACGCCTTGTCCAGCCTCAGGACGGCCTCCCGAGCACCGAGGTAGAAGGTAGACCTGGGGTAGTAGTCGTAGCGCTCGTCCAGCAGCCTGTTGCCGAGCACCCTCGCCCCGGCTCCGAGGAGCTCTAGCACGGTGTTCGACGATGTGGTCTCGTCGGCGACCACGAGGACTCCGCCGGAGCTCGCCAGCAGCTCAGCTATGGCGCTGGCCTCGTCGCGACCGTAGCCGTACTCGGGCGAGACTATCAGCACGCAGACCCTTCCCTCCTCGGCGCGCACGCGGCTCCACTCCGTTACGTAGCTGACCCGGAGGCCGTAGTCCTTGAGCAGCTCTACCAGCATGGACGTCCCGAAGTGTCCCGGGTTGATCGGCGACGAGCCGAGGGGGTACGGCGTCGGCAGGTCGGCGTACTCGAGCACCGCCACCACGGCTATGGAGAGTAGCAGAACCGCGAGCGCGGAGGCCTTCAGCACCAGGAGCAGGACTAGGCGGACTTCCCGCATCCCTCCTCACTGGCCAGGAGGCCCGCAAGCCGCACGCCGGCCGAGAGCAGGGCCAGACCCGAGGCCAGGGCCACGACTGAGGCGGCGACGAGAGCGTAGAGCATCAGCACCACCGAGAGGGCTAGGAGAGATACCGATGACGCGATCAGGAGCACCGCCAGAGCCTTGACGACGCTCAAGGCTGCACCACGCCGAGCTCTCTCGCTAGCGCCTCGGCATACGCGACCAGCCTCGCCAGCTCGGCGAAGGCCTCGGTGAGCCGGTCGGCCGACCTCAGAGCCGCTACCGCTATGAGCGCGGTGCTGAAGTAGCCGGCGATCCTGACGGGTCTGCCCCCCCATCCTTCCACGAGCAGCAGGATGGATGCGGAGGCAGCGAAGGACGGCAGGGCGGGGACAGCAGCGAGGTTGTCCCGGGGGGCTCCTAGCAAGCACCAGAAGACCGGGTAGGAGACTGCTGCCAGCGAGAGGAAGAGAAGCACGGGATGTAGCCCCTCCAGGAGGGAGAGGCCTCCGCTCGCGGTCGCGGGGGACGTGTACCCCCTGGCTACGTGGTACGCGTAGCAGGCCGCGGCTAGGCCCAGAACGGCGTTGCCTAGGCTCGTGTTCACCAGGAACCTGAAGAGGGGGCTCCCCGTAGCGGCGCCGAGGTACGAGTAGCTGACCAGGAACAGCAGCGCGGCTGCCGGAAGGGCGATAGCGAAGAGCCTCCCACCGGGCGCTCGACTCGTACTCATCCTACCCGAGACGCTACCGGCTCTCGGCTTTTTATCTATGTGGTCGCTGGCTCCGCGCTGGGTGACCCGCGACCCGATAGCCAAAACTGCCGAACCCCCGCACCGCCCTCCGAGGATGCCCACCAAACCCACCGCTCCCACACCGAGATCCACGCTCATACTGGACTCCTAACTCTCACGACAGGCCAAGATTAGTTTCGGTGTCCTCTCCCCGGGTAACTCCGCTACCCAAAGTGCCATTTACATCGCAAAAGCGCTGCTTCTCGGTGCGGTTGGTGCGAGTGATCACCTTCAAGCTCGACGAAGAGACCGTGGAGGAGCTGAACAGGGTAGCGGAGATGCTTGGGGTATCAAGGTCCGAGGTCATCCGGGTAGCTATCCTGCGCTTTATAAGAGAGAATGCGGTCGGCAGAGTGAAAGTTAGGAGGGTATTACTCGGGTAGCCGACCTCTAGTTGAGCTGGCTTGGGAGCGATATTACGCGGCTCTCGACGCTCGAGCCGTATTTAGTAAATCGTAGCTTATCTGTGTAATACATAGAGTATTACCCAGGGGGTGAAGCTTTCTGCCGGTCATCTACCGGTGCGGTTCCTGCGGTCACGTCCTATTCGAGTTCCTCAGAGTCGGGCAGGATTCGTACGGACTACCCACGCCCTCGGAGCTCATAGCGAAGCTAGGCACGAACTGTCCCCACTGCGGCAAGAGGCTGAAGATCCCGGCTATCGAGAACGTCAGGATAAGTCCCTACAGGCCGAGGAGGGCTTCTCCACCTGGGACCCTTCAGCGTCGGTCAAGCGCCTAGCTTGGACCGAGAGCAGGCTCGTGGATTTTCTAGGTCTAAACGCATTCGCGGGTACCGCAGGTCTTACCAAGGAGGCCTCGGGAGGTTGTCGGAACTCGAGACCCCGCCGGGGTGGTCGGAGTCCACTGAGAGGCTGGTGAGGGTGGGCCGAGGTTGATCGCTTAAGTCCACCCAGACAGGCCGGGCGCTGCGGAAGTCTTCGTGGTCCCGGGAGTTCCCAAACCGTTGTCGCGTAGTCAACACTTCGTGACTACGCGTTCCACCCCGGCCCTGGAGGCCTCGGTGGCTTTCGGGGGCAACGGTAAAGCACCCCACATCGAGCGCCTCATAGCGTGCCCATTCGGCTTACTCGCTTCGCCACATACCGGGCGCGCCTATCCCACCATCACGTAGTGTTGGGGAGAAGTATATAAAGTTTACTATTTAGGGGCTGCAGCCGAACCCTTCCTCCTCAGGAGATCCAAAGTAGCTCTACACGGGCTCTCGGCTGCCTCGCGATACAGCATCGAGCGCCTCTCGTATCTCCGCCTCTCCAAGCCGAGCGGACTCCGGGTAAAAAGCCCTCCACCGGGAGCGGGTTCGAGGAGGAAACGCGATTCCGATAGAGCTGGTTGACAGCGCTGCCATGCTCCTCTCCGGCTCTCTCGAGGAGCGGTCACAGCGGCTCGCTTCCCGCCTAAGAGCTCTGGACCTCATCCGATCCACTTCTCAAGGGCCTCACCCATCGCCTTGTACAGATCGGCTAGCCACTTCCTCGCCTCCCCCTCGTCGAGGTCGGGCTTCAGAGCCCTCAGGACGCCCAAGTCCAGCTCGAGCCTCTCCCTCTGCTGCCCCGAGTACTGGTCGGGCAGTCTCCGGAGCTCGACCCGCTTGAACTTCTCGAAGACTCCCGCGAGCTCGCCAAGCCTCTCCTCGGGAAGGGACTCCACATCGGGCACCGGCAGGAGCCTCCAGTGACTCTTCTTGAGCCTTATCCAGGCACCCCTCGTCTCCTGCCTGCACGCCAATACGGAGAGCACCCCCCACGTGGAGTTCAGCCAGGCGCAGAGGGCCTTGAGCTTTCTGGGATCGCTCCCGGACCTGAGCCTGACCGTGTAGAAGACGTTCGAGACGGCGGGCTCGGTGGTGTAGAGAGCGATCACGTGGGCGGTCTCGAGCCATATCCTGTCTGGCACGAGGAGCTGGCTCGCGTGTCTCCCGAAGAGCTCGGCCCCCCTCTCGGTCTTCGGCACGACCCCCGAGTTCGGCTCTACCTCCATCCTGCTCCTCACCTCCTCCCCACCGCCGTAGAGGCAGGGAAGGGTTCCCGGAGCCCTGTCGACTCTCCGGAAGTTCTCGTGGAACAGCGGCGAGTCCATCCCGAGGACGACCATGCTCCCGAGCCTTCTGAGGGGCACCTCGATCACTTCCCTCCCCAGCTCTATCCTACCCCCGAGGGCGCTCAGCGCGTAGGCGGAGAGCTGTGGGTCTAGGAAGGCGACCAGCTTTCCCCAGTTGTCCAGGTGCTCCAGGAGGAGCCGCCGCGGGACTGAGTAGAGCACGCCTCTGGACTCTCCCGCTCTCACGTAGCTGCCGGCGCGGTGATCCCGCAACGCCGTGCCGGCCCCTCCGCTCCTCGAGTACTCCTCTACGACCTCGTGAGCCAGCCAAACGCCCTCGAGAGCGTTCCTGGGCTTCCTGAGCAGGATCGCGAAGAGAGTCCTATCGTCGTCCCCGGGCTCCTTCACTCTCCTGGCCACAACGAGGCACTCGCTGAGCTGGGTCGACTCGCTGAAGTTGTACCCTCTCTCGGCATCGTAGCTCACGACCACGTACTCTACGTGGAACCCCGTGACTAGGTAAGCCCTGGCGAGGAACCAGCTGGCTCCCGAGAGGAGGCTCTTCGGCAGGACGAAGGCTATTCTGCCGCCCTCCGCTACCCTCTCCCCGGCTACGTAGAGGAAGAGAAGCCCCTCGCCCGCCTGCCCGATCTCGAGGAAGGGCCTGAGCTCCTCCTCGCTGAGGACTGAGCTCAGCCTCGCCAGGAGACCGCTCCTCTTCGCTACCTCAACCATCCTGCTCTTGACCCGGTCCTTGAACTCTAGGTAGGCGTTGACGAGCTTCTCTCTAGCGGACGTATCGGCTACAAAGCCGAAGAGCCCAGCCCCCTCTTCACCTCCCCTACCGGTGGCCCTGGTGAACGGGGGGTTCATTACGATCAAGTCGAAGCCCCTCGGGAGCCTTACGGTCGTAAGCTCCTCTCCCGAGGTGGAGACCTTCACGGCTTGCCAGGAGTAGTTGAAGAGGCCCCCCCGCGCTACGTCCAGGCTCCCCAGAACCGCGTACCCCCTCCTGGGATCTACGCCCAGGGGGACGGTGTAGAGGTTCGTGTTCCGCACGGTCACCCCAGGCTCGTGGAGGACCAGCACGGTCGCAGCTATATGGACAGCGAACCTCAACGCGTCCAGACCCCAGAGCACTTTCTCGAGGGCTACCCTGTGGAACTCCTCGGTACCTGCTTCGAGGCCTGCGCTCAGGCGGTCTCGGGTGTACAGGTAGAGGAGAGCGTCGTAGGCGGCCGAGAGCAGAGTACCGGAGCCGCACGCGAGGTCGGCGACTCTGAAGCTGTCCAGTTCGGCGAAGCTCTTCCACGACGGGTTCGGAGTCGCGAGAGCCAGCCTGGTCAGGAGGTAGGCGGCCGGCGTCTCCGTGAAGTAAGTTGCGAACCCCTTGCGGACGGCCCAGTCCCCAACTATCGTGTGATAGACCCTCCCGGCGAAGTCCCTCCGGAGCATGACCCTGTTGCCGGCTATCCTGGCTGCCAGGTCTACGAGCTCCCCGATCCTCGGCTCGGTTTCCGGGGGAAGCTTCTCCGCTACCTCCCTCGCGACCCCGAAGATGAGCCCGTAGTTGGCTCCGAGCATTTCACCGAGTGCCTCCCTGAGGGCGTCCAGATGGCTCCCACGCCTTGCGCGGGACTTCAGAGACTCGAGCCCGTAGCGAGTCCGCAGGCTCTCGTAGAAGACTGCGCTCAGGAGAAGGGTCAAAGCAGCCTTGCCGTAGATGAGGTCACCTATCTTCTCGCACTCGCCGACGGAGAGCCCGTAGAGCTTGTAGAACACGTCGTAGAGGCTCTCGCACACCTCGAGCCTTCTGTCAACGTCCTTGAGTCTCAGAACGAAGGAGTTCACGAACTCCTTTATCCTATCCTCGGTCTCTTTCACCATTTCCTCCGCGAGCATGTGCTCGATCGCGAGGTCTACGCACCTGACCAGGAGGGGCACGTCGACGCCGAGCCAGGCCTCTTCGAGGAGCACCGGGGTTTGTCCACCCTTCCCCCTCAGGTAGTCCGGCAGGGTTCTAGTGACATCCTCTACCTTCTCTCCTGGGACGAAGATTTTGATCCTCAGCTTCGACTCCTCCAGGACTCTCTCGAGCTCTTCATCCGCGAGGCCCCGGGGGAGGTCTCGGATGTCGTGCCACACGGCGACAGCGAGGTCGCAAAGACCCTCTTCGAGCCTTCGGCGAGCGCCCCTCTCCGCGTCGCCAGGGTCAGAGGAGCCCTCGAGAGCTACCCGGAGCCCCCTCCGCAGCAGGAGGACGCCCGCGCAGCGCCTCCCCTCGTTTACCTTCTCGACCACTACCGACCCCGGAGCGATCCTCCCGAGGAGTTTTGCCAGAGCCGCGTCGACCCTGCCTTCGCAAGCCGCCCTCAATGTCCGCGGTCTCCGGGGAGCGTTTGCTCCCAAGCGATAATAAACGCGGCTCGCGATGCCCTCTTCGGGCTCGCCGAACCCTCACGCGGTCAGCTCCAAGACTCTTTCGAAATATCGGCGAGAGCCCTCCGACGGGGGCTTAGCCGACGCACCGGGAAGAGCCAGTGAGTAAGAGCTGTGCGCGGGACTTGAAAGCTTGCTGTGCGACTATCTAGAGGCCCACCGCGCGGTGGGGAAAGTGGAAAAGACGTAAAGTCTCAACAGGAGGCTGGTAGTAGTGCCGTCCCGACAAAGTCCAGCATTCCCAGAGCGAGACCGGCCAGCGTGTCCGGAATTCACGAGCACTGCGGGGGCAGCTAGCGAGAAAAAGCCCTTCCCGATACTGGGCCGAAGACCGGAGTACGTGCTCGGGTCCGGCACATTACGTGCAGCGACCCCCCGGCGCTCCGAATGCGCTTCTGCTCCGACTCCCCGCTAGGGCTCTTCCGCTCCTCTTGGACGAATTCCCTCGCCCTGTGCCGAAGGAGCTCTCTTCCACTTTTAAGACCTCTAGACGCGGACTGTGGGGGTTGAGAGTTGAGCGGGCCGAGCGTAGGCAAGGACCAGATAAACGAGATGAAGCTGAACCAGGTCGTCACGATGCTCAACAGAATCATCGTAGACTCCGGGATCCCCAGGAACATAAGGAGGGCCGCCTTCGAGGCTCTGAAGATGCTCAACGACAAGTCTCTCTCGCCCGGAGTGAGGGCTGCCAACGCCGTGAGCGTGCTGGACGAGATAAGCCAGGACCCGAACATGCCCTCCTACGCCAGGACGCTGATATGGAACATAATCGCGGTGCTCTCGAGTGTCAGGGACTAGGAAGGGTAGGGGCTTTGGGCGTCAGGGTTAGAGTGCGCGGCATCTACTCTACCGCTGTCTCCAAGATCCTCCACGACGAGGGGTTCACGCTAGTCGACCTCAGCGACGTCCTGGCCAAGAGGCTCGACCTGCCGGCCAACAGGGGACTCCCTGCAGACGTCACCGTCAAGACTGACAACGACGATACCTCTAAGATACTCGTAATAGGGTACTCCGACCACGCCGAGGCCGTGGCCAAGACCCTGATGGAGTATATCCCAGAGACCATCACCTACGTCCCGCCTGTGGGACTCTACGCTACCATGACGGTCTTCGTGGAAGGCGTGAGGGACGGTAAGTGTTTCGTGAAGACGCCCTACGGGCTCGCCGAGATGGTGGAGTACCGGGAGTGTAGGGAGGGCGCTCTCATCCCAGCGTCGGTGATCAAGGTTCCCGTGCGGCCGGGCGAGCGGATGGTCGTGGTGCCGGGGGTAAGGGTGGTGGGAGACTTCGCGGTAGTCTGGAAGAGCTCCAGAGTGCTCTTCAGCCCCCACCTGAAGAACAGGGACAGGATATCCGAGCTGCTCTCCATTTCGTCTCAGTACGTGAGGAGGGGGGTGGGCATCAAGTGGAGGAGCAACGCGGACGAGGCGGATATGGAGGCCGTAGCCGCGGAGCTCCCGCGGCTCGTCGAGCAGCTCAAGGCTCTCGAGGAGAGGGTGAGCAGCGTGAGAGAGGTCTCCGTGGTGACCGGGGGTCAGAAGATAGTATCGATGCACCTCACGTACGACGCTAAGATGCGCCTAGACGAGGTGAGGAGGTCGATCGCACCGACGGCCGACTACCACCACCTAATAAAGTCCTCCAAGAGCCTCTACCGCGACGTGGCTGAGCTGCTGGACGAGCTCTCGACGCACGTGGATAGGGAGACCCTGAGGAGGATCACGAGGAAGTTCGTAGCGAGGACGGTCGAGGAGGTCCAGGAGCTCGCGATAAACCATAGGACCCTCGACGGCGAGAGCCTAAAGCTCGGCACGGCCAGGATCGTCGAGCTCGGCTATAGCAACGGATTCAGGCTGATCCTGGAAAGGAGGGTCAGGAGCAGCGGTCTCTACGACGGCATCGGGGTCAGGAAGGACGCCGGCGACATCATCAAGACCACCGTGGTAGAGGGAGTCCCCTACGTGGTCCACCAGTACTTCAGCAGCAGCGGGGAGCTCAAGGGGGTCTACGCCAACATTAACACGAAGCCCGAAATAATAGTCCCCCACATCGTGGAGTACGTAGACCTGGTCGTAGACCTCGTGAAAGCCCGGGACGGTCCCTGCGAGCTTGTCGACCAGGAGGAGTTTAGGTCTTATGCGATGAGCTCATCGATCATCATCGGCCAGGGGATTTACGAGTACGTGGTCGGAGCCCTGGACTCCCTTCTCGAAGAGTATTGCACCTGAGAACCACGTGCTGAATCTGAGCCCACTCGTTTTCCCCGTGCGGATGCCCGCCCCCATCCGCCGGGAGCTCTACCGCGAGCGGTGCGCGGTATGGGAAGAGGCTGGAGCCGGAGTCCGGAGCCTGGCTACGCCCAATAGAATACTGGAGCGGGATCGGTTCGAGCGGTGCCACTTCACTTCCAAGACCTTGTGGAGCATCGGGAACGCGGTAACGCCAATGATTATCTATGCCGCGAGGACCGCGCAGTAGTGGACCGCCTTCCTCTCCACGGTGGTCTAGAGGGCTGACATTGTGAACGCACCGAAGATAGCGGTGGTGCGGATAGCCAACCTCCACTATAGCGAGGGCCTTGGAGCGCGCTGCCTCAAATCACGAGAGGATGGAGCCCCCTCGAGAGACCGCCGGAGAACCGAGGTGGTCGATCCCCTAGCCACGCGCTAGCTCGACCTGACGAGCGCCTTCCAGGATTTATTACATTCCTCCTGCCACGAGAGCGAATCTCATGGGCTGGCCGGAGAGGCTCCATCCCGCGAGTATCCTCCGAGCTCGAGTCCCAACTTCTCCTCGAGCACCTTGACGACTCTCTCGACCACCCTCGGCAGCTCCAGTGACGCGTCCACGAGTACCAGCTGACCCCTCGACACGAGGTCAAGGTATATCTCGCGGGCCCTCCTAACCCTTTCCGCCTCCTCGAAGTATGCGAGGGGCCTCGAACCGCTCGCCGCCTTCCTCCTCAGGCCCTCTCCTGGCTCCACGTCTAGGTAGATCCCGACGTCCGGGTCGGGCAGGTACCTCTGGAGCTCCCGAAGCCACTCCACGGAAAGTCCGACCGCGCCCTGGTAGGCCATCGTCGAGTGCTTGTACCTATCCAGGATCACCACGCTCCCCCTCTCCACCTCCCTCCTGACCACCGCCTCGTAGTGGGCGTACCTGTCGGCGACCAGCAGCAGGGCCTCGACAACCGGCGACAGCTCCATAGACTTGGTTTCGAATATCGACCTCACCGCGTCGTAGTAGGGCTCGTAGGTGTAGACCGTCCTGAAGCCGCACCTCTCGAGGAGCTCGCGGAGGTGCCTCGCGACCGTGGTCTTGCCGGCGCCGTCTATACCCTCGATGGCTACCAGGAGCCCCCGGAACCTCAGCCTGCCGGACTCCACGCAGGCGTACCTGAGGCCCTCCCTGTAGAGCTTCTCTACGTCCGTCAGGCTGTCGACTCTATAGAGGGGTATGCCGGAGACCACGGCCGAGGCCACGACGTTGGCGTCGAGCTGCTCCACGATGAGGGCTCTGGGCGCCATCCCCCTCTTCTTCAGCGAGTAGACCACGTACGGCCCGACGGTGCTTCCGGTGAAGCCCCTGACGGCCACCAACTTGTTCCTCAGCGAGGGGCCGCCCCTCAGGCGGCCGGTCGCGGGGTCTACGTCCCCGAGGGGGGACACGAGGCCGCTGTAGACTGCGAGCTCTCCGCACACCGCCTCTTCGGGAGTCCTGCCGACCGGGTGGAGTGGAATCTCAGTCATGGCCGGGCACCATCCTGAGCAGGTCCCTCCTCCTCACCAGGAAAGCCCTCACTCCGGCTAGCTTGGGCAGGTATGCGAGGGCCTTGGCGGAGTCCGTTATCACGCAGTCCACTCCCAGGAGGTCTAGCCTCGTGGTCACCGCGCAGGCTCCGGTGAGTATCTTCACCCCCTCCGCGAGCCTCGCCTCCGCGAGGTAACGCCCGTGCTGCTCCCCGACGGTCAGCCAGAGCTCCCCCCTCTCGACTCTCCTCGCTTCACGCAGCACGCTCTCGAGCTCCTCGAGGGACAGGTGGGGGCACCCGATCAGGTAGATGGGCGAGCTGCAGTCCCTAGCCTCCGAGTACAGCCTGGATATCTCGGACCTCCCGAGCGACACTCTCTCGGCACCCTCTGCGCTGACGCCTCGGTAGCCCGGGGTCACGCCATCTAGAACCGCCAGGTGCGACGGCGAGCTGGTGGCGAATGCCGCTAGAAACTCCTTGAGGAAGCCCTCGGGAAGGCTCTCCAGACCCCTGACCAGAGGCACCGAGCCCCCCAGGAGCTCGCCGGCGAGGAGCCCGTATGCCCCGGCCTCGGAGGGGTCGCCGGGCCTCTCGACCTCCACCACGTACTTCACCTCTTTGGGGAGCCCCCTGTGAGCCTCCCCGAAGTACGTTCGGCCGGAGATCCCGGCCATGAGAGCCACGAGCCCCGGCTCCCTGTTGGTCATGGCTCCGAGCAAGCTGTTGGCGTAGAGCACGGCGCTGCTCTCGGCCCAGGCCAGGTGCTCCCCAGCTCTCGGAGTCCTCACGTAGTACGGAGCGCAGGTGAAGCTGGAGACCCCCATGCTCCTCAGCGCTTCGACTATCCTCATCTGCTTAGCGTTCAAGCTCTCGTCGAAGCTCCTAGAGCCATAGGTCGCTAGGGCGGCGTAGGGGTTGGCGGTCGCGAACACGGCGAATCTGGCTCCGGCCCTGAGCATGTCCTCGATGAACTCCAGACCGGGCTCCCCCACGTTGAAGTAGGAGACCCCGGACACGTGAGCGTGAGCGATCTCGATGAGCCTCTCGGCTCCCAGGGCCTCCCCCACGCGCACCAGCAGCTCGATGGCCTTGGCCGCGGGCTCTCCCAGCTCTCCGGAGAGCATCCTCTCCTCTTCCCTGGTCAGGTACATGGGGTCACCCGGGGCTAGAGCCTGGGCCTCGTGAAGAGCTCCCGGCGGTTCAGGGGAGCGGTGGCGTCTATTCCCATCTTGTCGGTCAGCCCGTCCTCGGAGCTCGGGTCTAGGGTCGACCCCCTGGCGCTCCTCACCACCACGAGCCCCCTGCTCGCCTGGAACCTGGTGGCTATCGCCCACTCGACCTCCTCCGGGTTGTCGGGGTCTACGTCCTCGTCGACGACTACGACGTGCTTGAGGCTCGGGTGGGCGGCGAACGCCGCCATCATTGCCGTCTTGCCGTCTCCCTCACTCTCCTTAGATATCGATACGACCGCGTGGAGCCACATGCACCCGCCCCTGGTCAGCCTGACCTTCACTACCTTCGGAACCGCCCTCTTGACCGCCTCCCATATAGCTGCCTCCCTGGGGAACCCCATCAGCAGGAAGTGCTCGGCCCCTCCGGGGAGTATGGTGTGGAAGTACTCGATGTCCCTGGACACGTATATCCTGTCCACCACCAAGACCGGCTGATCCCGGACCCTGTCGGGAAGCCCGAGGATGTCCACGAACGGACCCTCCTTCACCAGGCTGCCGGTTATCCTGCCCTCGAGGACCACCGAAGCTCGCGCTGGGACCGGGAGGCCGTACAAGGGCGTGTGCACGACCTCGAGGGGGCTCCCGCCCAGCTTCTCCACGAGCTCTAGCTCGAAGACGCCGTAGGGTGGGGACACCGACGAGGCGAGCTCGACGAGGGGGTGGGCCCCGACGACCACCGCCACCCTGGTGTCCGAGCCCGACCGCCTGTTCAGCTCGTGAATCCTGTAGAGGTGACGGGGGACCAGCCTTATGGCGAAGCTGCGCTCGTCCAGCACCATGAGCCTGTGTATGGACGCGTTGTGCGAGTCGGCGACGTCGGGAGTCTTGGCGATTACTATGGACGAGGTAACGTACCTCCCGCCGTCGATGCTGTAGAACCTTATCGCGGGGAGGGAGGCCAGAGACCCCTCGAAGGGCCTAAAGAAATCGCTGAACTCTAGCACCTTGAAGCCTCCTGAAGCCCTGCTGCTGAGAGCCGCGGAGAGCTTGGAGTACGCTTCCTCGTCTCTACTCACTCCGAGGAGCTCATAGAGCTTCTCCCTAGTGTTGATGACCCCTCCGACGCACTCCAGCTCTGAGCCTCTCACCCGGAATATGACCGTGGACCCAGTCCTGTCGGCCTCGATGAGGTGCCTCGTCGGCTCCGCGTCGGGATTCAGCTCTCCGGCTATCCTTCTGACGTAGCCCCTGTCTTCCTGGGCCTCCACCACCCGAGCTAGGGAGTACATCTCACCACCCTGCCTACCTCCTCGAAGTTCTCGCTGAGTCTTACCCTGCCGACGACTATGCCCCTTATCTCCCCCTCCCACGGAGTTAAGATGCTCAACTCCCGGGACTCGAACTCCGCGCTCCAGATTATCCCGACGCCCGCCTCGCGCATACCATCCCCCAAGAGCCCCACCAATGCCCCCTTGATGTCGTCGGGGCTTAACACCACGATCCTTCCGGACTCCGCGGGACTCGCGCGGGGGATCGAGAGCTCTCCGGAGGCCACCACGTATAGCGTGTCTCCCACTCTAGACGAGTAGAGCACTCTCTCCAGCTCGCTGTCGGAGAGACCGAGGGCTCCGGCTAGCTCATCCCTGGAGACCGGGCGTCCAGAGAGGAAGCACGCACCGAACAGAGCCACCCCACCTAGCTTCACTCTCCTAATCCTCCCTCTACTAAAGTACTTCCTGTACGCCTGAGTCCTCAGCTCGCGCCTCTCCTCCCTACTCCTCTCGCGCACGATCGCTGGTCTCCGGATGCGCACGACCTCGGCCTGCCCGCCGATGCTCCTGGAGAGGCATTCGTACACGTCCTCGCCAGTGACTACCACCACGTCGGGCCTCACCCACCTGGCTATCGCTAGCTTGTGCTCTATCCCGGAGGGGCTGCCGACCCAGCCGTCCGTGTTCAGGACTACAGCGTCGAAGCCCGCCCTAGCGGCCTCGTCCACCAGCTCTCTGAGGGCCATTATGCTCTCGGAATAGCAGTACTGCGGGGAGGTACAGCCCACGAACCTCAACGATACCGGTTCGAGCTCCCTTAACCATATGACGGGTCTCGAGACCTCCGCCAGTGCTATCGTGGTCGGGATCAGGACGTCCTCCTGCCCCACGTCGCCCTCCACGACCCCTACTCTGAGCCCGGCCTCCCTCAAGCGGTTGGCCAGGAACGCCGTAAAGGTGGTCTTCCCGGACTCGGGCGGGCCGACCACCAGGACACTGCACTGTCTCCTCTCCAAGCACCTCCTCACGATGTACTCGGAGGCGCTGAGCCAGTCGTCGACGACCTCCTCCCCCTCCCCGCACTCCTCGACCCTCGAGCCATCGCCGAGGGTAAGTCTTAGCTTAGCTGGCGAGAGAGCCTTGATGCCATAGGACCTGAGCCTGTGGACCACGAAAGACGAACCCGCCGGGTACCTCGAGCCGACCGCCAAGACCGCGCCGGAGAGCACCTCGACTCTCGCCGGGCCGACGACCCTGATCACTCGACCCTCGCTCAGGGACACCTCGGTCGCCGAGCTCAACCGGTAGGCCCGTACAGCACACGCACCTGGACTCTTTTAGCTTAACCGGGCGACGCTAGCTGGGGGCGTTCACGAGCTCCTCGGAGGAGTGCCTAGAGCTGGAGAGGCTGCCGAGGCTCTTCAAGGAGTTCAGGCCCCTCAAGAGGCTGGGCCAGCACTTCATGGTGGACTGCCGCCTAGCTCTGGAGGTCCTGGAGAGGCTCGGGGAGCTGTGCCCGGGAGGGGAGTGCTGCGTGTACGAGCTCGGACCGGGCCTGGGCTCTCTCACACTGTTCCTGAAGGGGCGCTCCAAGTACGTCCTCTGCGCGGAGATAGACGCTAGGTTCGTCGACTACCTGAGGAAGAGGTTCTCTGGAGACCTGGTAGACGTGGTGGCATCCGACGGCATACCACTAGTCCGCTCCCTGAGGGGGGACTGCGTCATGGTGTCCAACACTCCGTACGTGGTGTCGTCCCGGGTAGTAGTGGCTCTGGTCAAGTCGTCCATCAGAAGCGCTGTTCTAGTGCTGCAGGACGACGTAGCTAGGAAGCTCGCAGCCGCTCCGGGAACGCGGGAGTACGGAAGGATATCGGCCTTCGTCCAGACGTTCATGAAGGTCAGGGTCTGCGGGAGGTACCCACCCGGGTCCTTCAGGCCGAGACCCAAGGTGTGGTCCGCGGTGGTGGTCCTCGAGAGGAGGAGAGAGTGGAGCGAGGGACTGAGGGGTTACGAGGAGTTTCTGAAGTGCCTCTTCAGCCAGCGGAAGCGCGTCCTGTCCAGGAGGCTCAAGGAGTGCGCGGGGAGAGTCCCCGAGGGCGACCTCTCCGGAATGAGGGTATTCAACGCGGGACCCGACCATCTGTTGCAGCTGTACGCAGTCACACTGGGGGGAGATGGGACCCTCGGTTAGCACATGTCTACAAAAACTCGCGCGCTCCACAGCTCCCAGGTGCTAGAGGTACCTCTCCACCTCCGCGGCGTACTGGAACGCTATGGGGGTTCCGCCGGTGTGCACGAACACCACGGTGCTCCCCCTCTCGATAGTGCCCCTCCGGACGAGGTCGATGAGTCCGTACATGGCCTTCGCCGTGTAGACGGGGTCTAGGAGCATTCCTTCGGTCCTCGCCACGTACTTCATCACGTCCACCACCTCCGAAGTTATGACCCCGTAGCCACCGAAGGCGTACTCGTCGTACACCACGAAGTCGTCCTCCGAGGCCCTCAGGTCTACGCCGAGCATCCTCGAGGTCGAGTTGAAGAGGTCTACCAGCCTCCTGACGACCTCCGGAGACCTCCTGCCGTTCGAGATCCCCAGGACCTTTACGTCTGAGGCCCCGAGCAGCCTGAGCCCGAGCGTCAGGCCGGCCTGGGTAGCTCCGGTGCCCGTGGCGTGCACTATGTACTTGGGTCTGACCCCGAGGGACAGGGACTGCTGGAGTATCTCGAGGGCTGCTAGCGCATAGCCCAGCACCCCCAGCTCGGAGGCTCCCCCCACCGGGATCACGTAGGGGTTCCTCCCCTCGGCTCTGAGCTTCTCGGCCAGCCCGAGCATCGCCTCGTCGGCCTCCTCGACCCTGTCTACCGGGACTAGCCTCGCTCCGAGGAGCCTATCCAGGAGCACGTTGCCCTGGTTCGCGAGGCTCCCCGGCGGCGTGATCACCGCGTACACGTCTAGGCCGAACTTCCTTGCGGCAGCCGCCGTGAGCCTCACGTGGTTGGAGTGCGTGGCCCCCCGGGTTATCAGCACGTCGCACCTCCTGTTGAGCGCGTCGGCCAGTATGAACTCGAGCTTCCGGACTTTGTTGCCGCCTAGGCAGAGCTCCATTACGTCGTCTCTCTTTACGAGCAGCTCGATCCCGAGCTCTCCACTCAGCCTCGCGGCTCTCTCCATGGGTGTAGGTAGGGAGGTTAGTCTGCATCTGGGGTACGAGAGCACTTTCCAGATCATTAGAGTGCCCGCACTACCTAGTCGCAGAGCAAAAAAGACCTGGTTCCCCGAAAGGACATGGCGGCAGTTCCCAGCTAGCGCGGTCTAGAGAGCGCCATGCCTCAGCGCGAAGGTCGCCTAGTCCGACTTCAGACGGCGTGGATGGCCGCGGAGCGACACCAAACGGCGACCTCAGGCGACTACACGGGGCTCCTCGAGAGCGGGGCGGCTCTTCCTGACGCCCTTGACCTCCCGGACTATCTCGACAGCCCTCTCCAGGCTGTCCTCGACCACGTTGCCGGTGACCACCACGTCAGCTCCCGCCCGGGCTAGCTGAGACGCCGTGCCCGAGTCCCTTATGCCGCCGCCTACTATGACGACCGCGTCGGGCAGAGCCTCCTTGACCAGGCCGACCGTCTCCGGAGGGACGGGTCTAGGCGCTCCGGAGCCGGCCTCGAGGTATATGTAGTTCATCCCCAGCATGTAGGCTGCTAGAGCGTAGGCGAGAGCTATCTCGTGCTTATCGTAGGGCACCGGCCTCGCTCTGCCGATGTAGCCGGCGGTCCCGCCGTGTCCGACCACTATGTAGGCCGTCGGGAGAGCCTCGATGCCGTACTTGGCCACCACGACGGCTCCGGCGACCTGGGCGCCGATGATGTAGTAGGGGTCCTCGGAGTTTAGCAGAGACATGAAGAGGACCGCGTCGACGTGCCTCGAGAGCCCGCTTATGTTCCCGGGGAACGCGATCAGGGGCAGACCGAACCTCTTCAGCCTCATCGCTACCTCGTCGACATCCCTCTCGGAGACCCCGAGCGAGCCGCCTATCATGAAGCAGTCCGTCCCGGCCGCTGCCAGCTCCCCGGCCACCCTCTCGACCGCGTCCGGGTTCCTCAGCTTGGCCGGGTCTATCAGCGTGAAGTGGAGTGTTTGCCCCTCCCCTATCCTCTCCCTGATGTACCTACTCACTCTCTCTTCTCTCCTCACTCTCAGAGAGACACTCAAACCTGACACCCACCTCGCCGGCGTTGTACAGGTCTAGGAACTTGTGGTACGCGTCCACCGGCTCGAATATCATCGGTAGACCGGAGAGCTCGGCCTTCAGGCAACAGGAAGGGTTATTGCAGGCCACCCAGGCTCTCTTGACCAGCCCGCTCTCGGCCTCGACCACGTCCAGGTCTACCGTCAGGGCTACCTGCCCGCAGGCCGGGCACTGGAACAGCCTAGGCAGCCTCCGCACGACCTTCACTACCTTCCTCCTCTTCTTCCTCCGACCCACAAGCACACCTAACACACAGGGGCCTGTTGGCATAAAAATGTGCAGCCTCCGCACAGAGCCCCTCGTTTTTAACTCGCTTGCCGATAAGGATCCCGGGTGAACGCTGTGGGAGTGAAGATAATTGATACTACTCTCCGAGACGCTCACCAGTCGCTGTTGGCTACGAGGTTCAAGACCGAGGACATGGTGCCCATCCTGGAGAAGCTCGATAGAGCGGGGTTCTACAGCCTCGAGGTCTGGGGCGGAGCCACCTTCGACGTATCCATAAGGTTCCTCAGGGAGGACCCCTGGGAGAGGCTCAAGACCATACGCGAGAGCGTCAGGAGGACTAAGCTTCAGATGCTCCTGAGGGGCCAGAACCTGGTCGGCTACAAGCACTACCCGGACGACGTCGTCAGCAAGTTCGTCGAGGTGGCCTACAGGGATGGCATAGACGTGTTCCGCATCTTCGACGCCCTGAACGACCTGCGGAACCTGGTAGCGTCCGTGAAGAAGGCCAAGTCCCTCGGAGCCATAGTCCAGGGGGCTATGTGCTACACCGTGAGCCCCGTGCACACACTCGAGTACTACGTCAAGCTCGCCGAGGAGATGGCGTCCATGGAGGTCGACGTCATCACCATAAAGGACATGGCCGGGATACTGGATCCAGTCACGGCCTACGACCTCGTCAGGGAGCTGAAGTCCCGCCTCAAGATACCCGTCAACGTGCACACCCACTCGACGAGCGGCATGGCCGTGGCCACCTACGTTAAAGCGGTGGAGGCGGGAGCGGACTTCATAGACACCGCCATAAGCCCTCTGGCCTTCGGTACGGCCCAGCCGGGCATCCAGACGGTGTACTTCTCGCTCAGGGAGGACTCGAGACCCGAGGTGGACCTCAGCGTCGTCAGCGAGATCTCCGAATATCTCGAGAGCGTCATCGACCGAAAGTACTCCAAGCTGCTCACGCTGAAGGCCTTGATGCCCGACCACGGTGTGCTGATCCACCAGATCCCCGGGGGCATGCTCACGAATCTGATAGCCCAGCTCAGGGAGATGAAGGCAGAGCACAGGCTGAAGGAGGTCCTAGCAGAAGTCCCCAGAGTCCGCGAGGATCTCGGGTGGCCCCCGCTAGTCACGCCCCTGTCTCAGATAGTCGGGACCCAGGCCGTCCTGAACGTCCTGCTGGGGCGCTACAAGGTCATCGCTAAGGAGGTCATGGAGTACGTCGCCGGCAACTACGGGAGGCCTCCCGGGAAAGTCAACCCCGAGATAAGGGAGCGCGTGCTCAAGAACGTGAGGGAGGTGGACGTCAGACCGGCGGACCTCCTGGAGCCGGAGCTGGAGAAATGCGAGGAGGAGGTGAAGAGGATGGACGTCCCCCTCACGGACGAGAACGTGCTAACGTACTGCCTGTTCCCCGAGGCTGCCAGAGAGTTCCTCGGCGAGTACTACAGGGAGCTCGCAAAGAAAGCGCGTGAGCTGGAAATCCAGACTATGATCGAGTACTCCCAGTAGGCCTCGCTCAGTGTCCCTGCTCCGCGGGGACGGACTGCCCCTGGGATAGGGTCACCGGGGACGGCAGCGTTGGGAAAGTCTCTTTCATCCTCTGCTCGGCTATCACTCTGGCCTCCTCGAGTATCTTCCTGGCCTCGGTCGAGGCGGCTATGCCGGTCGCCGGAACTCCGACGACCTCGCCTATCTCTATCATGGTCTCGTTCAGGATGTCGTGCACCTCTCCCAGCTCTATCCCTATCTCGGGCAGGACGTCCTTTACGGCCACTCTCAGGTCCCTGATGAGCTCTACTATGGGCGCCAGGTTGACGGCTATGTCTCCGAGCTCCTGCACGGACTCCAGCCTGAGGGATATCTGCTCCAGGGCCACCTGCGTTAGGAACACTGCTCTCGCTATCTTCCTCAGCTCCGCTACCTCGTTGGCGTACATGGTCGCTCTTACCTGGTCCTTGACCATCAGTGCGTCAACCACCCTGTTGAACAGCTCCTGGTCCCTCGACTTCAGCCTCTCCCCGTACACCTCGAGCTTCCTGACCATCGTGTTTATCCTGTACCTCGCGTTTGCGAGCCTGTACCTGATCGGCCTCTCCCTACCGAACAGCTTCTTGAGCGCGTCCCCGACCGTCCTCTCCTTTCCCGACCACTCCCTCCTGAACTCCTTTAGCTCGGGCAAGCCCACTACCTTCACCTCGACTGGTCTCTAGCCCAGGGAGCGATCTTAAAAAGCGGTAGCCACATAACACCGAGAGGCGCCGTGAGGCTAAGGGTTCCCGAGTTCAACCTCATAGTGGTCCACGAGCCCGGGATAGAGAACTACGCGAGGGTCAGGGACTACGTCAAGCAGGTCCTCGGAGACAGAGTGATCTACGTGTACTCCTACCAGTCCGTGGTGCTCTACAAGTGCCTGGACGACCCCCACGCCTGCGCCGAGGCCGTTAGGAGGGGCTCTCTCGAGGCCGGGATACCGATCGTGAAGGCAATACCCGTGGACGCCGTCACGAGAGCGGACGTATCCTCGGTGAGGGAGTCCGTGAGGAGGCTCGCCGACAGGATCCCCCCGAGCGGGACGTTCAGAGTGACCCTCAAGGGGCGCTTGGAGAGGGTGGAGGAGGGGTACACCGTCGAGCTGGGCTCCGACGAAGCCCTCAGGGAGATAGCTGAGGAGGTCGATAGACCGGTGAACCTGACCCGGCCGGACTGGGTGGTGTACGTCAGGGTAATAAGGATGGGCCTAGCGAAGGTGGCAGCGGTGGCGCTGCTCAGGCCGCACGAGCTCGAGAGAGTCTCGGCGGGCTAACCGTCCCTACTCGCTGGCGAAGCCTCTACCCACTAGTCCATGGACGCTGTCCGCGGAGTCCCGTTCGCGAGACTCGCCGTAGAAGCAGGCGGTGGGGATTCGGGTTTCGAGTCTCCCACCTATCGCCCCCTCCGGGAATTCGCTCGCAACGGAAGGCGTCTAAGCTTACCTCTATTCAGGCCTCTATTCAGGACATGACCTCGCGGAGGGCAATGGGGGCTCTCTGGCTCACTTTTTAGCGTCGAGCTGGATCGTCCTACGCGGTATCGGATGTTGCCTAGGCTCTTCGGCACCTCTGGAGTGCGGGGAGTGTTCCCCGAGAGGGTAAACCCGGACTTGATGACCAGGATCGGTAGGGCCCTCGCTCACTACTTCGGCAGGTCTGCACTCTCCGTTGGGCGAGACGCTAGGACCTCCTCCAGAGCACTGGGCCTCGCCCTCGCGTCGGGCTTGCTGTCCTCGGGCTCCTCGGTAGTAGACGTAGGTCTCGTACCGATAGGGGTGCTCGCGTGGTCCGTCAGAAGGTTCAAGCTGCGTGGGGGCGTCTACGTAACGGCGTCCCATAACCCACCTCCGTACAACGGGTTCAAGGTGTTCAGGGAGGGAGGGATCGAGATAGCGGGGGTCGATGAGGTGGGCATCGAGGAGGCTCTCGAGAGGTCCAGCTACGCCAGCTGGTCCGAGGTCGGTGCCTACAGCACCCTCGACCCTGTCGACGAGTACGTGAGCGAGCTGGCATCGCTCCTGAGCCCGGGGTCCGCCAGACACAAGCCCAGAGTGGTTCTAGATACGGCAAACGGGCCCGCAGTCTTGACAGCCCCCAGAGTTCTTACCGACCTCGGGACCCCCGCAGTGGTCGTCAACGGCAACATCGACGGGAGGTTCCCGGGAAGGTGCCCGGAGCCGAGACCGGACGTGCTCGAACCTCTGCGCCCACTGTTGCCCGCTCTGGGGTGCGAGGTCCTCTTCGCGTTCGACGGAGACGGCGATAGGCTCTCCGTGGTCACCGCCGGCCGCGGCTTCGTAAAGCAGGACCGGGTAATAGCTCTCTTCGCTCGCTACGCCTTGGCGGAGAGGAGGGGGACTGTCGTGGTCTCGGTGGACTGCGGCAGCGCCGTGAAGAGGGTCGTGGAGGAGGCCGGAGGCAAGCTGGTCTTCCACAGACTCGGGAAGACTCACGAGGGCTTTCTGAAGTACGGTGACACCGTCCTAACAGCCGAGCCCTGGAAGGTAATAGACCCCAGGTGGGGCTTCTGGAGCGACGGGGCGTACCAGGCGGCCTACCTGACCAAGCTGATGATGGAGGAGGGGAGGAGCCTAGACCAGATGCTCCAGGAGGTGCCCGACCTCCCTCAGGCCAGGTGCTCCCTGGAGGTCCCGGAGGACCTCAAGCTCGAGGTATTCGGGGAGCTGGTGGAGTCCCTGAGGAGCCTCTACTCCGAGAAGGCCTCGCTCACGGAGATCGACGGGCTCAGGCTGGACTTCGAGGACTCGTCCTGGATCCTGGTCAGAGCCTCGGGGACCGAGCCGAAGATAAGGGTCTACGCGGAGGCCGGGAGCTTCGAGAGGCTGAGCTCCCTAGTCGACACAGCTATGGGCGTGGTGGTGAGGTCTCTGAAAGCCCGTGGCGCCAAACCCCTAGCTGTGGAGAGGTCCCTCCTGCCCTAGATCATCTCCTTCGGGATGCTCTCCGGCAAGACCACGTACCTGGGCTTCAGCCCGGTCTTCTTCATGAGCTCCTTGACGTGCTTGTACAGGATTATGTACTCCTCGTCTACGAGTTCCGAGAGCTCAGGGTTTATGGACTCGAGGGCTCTCGAGAACCTCCTCAGCCCCTCCTCGCCGCTCAGGCTCAGCACGACGGCGGGGTAGACCTCCCGAGCCGGCCTCAGTCCGGCCTCCACCAGGTTCCTCAGAGCATCGAGCTGGGTATACCAGAACCTGGGATCCGCACCGGTCAGCTCGTAGAACTCCTCCGGAGACGTCCCCTTCACGGACACTCGCACCTCGATCCCCTTCCCCCTCAGCGCCCCCACGGCCTTGGAGTAGTCCTCGCGAGCACCGAGGAGGATGCCGTTGGTCTCGACGACGAAGGTCAGTCCGCCCAGCAGGACTCTCTCCGCGACCTCCAGGAGGTGTCCGAAGCCTATCGTGGGCTCCCCACCGCTCAGCCTGGCCTGCCTGTGCCCGGACTTCTTGGACAGCTCCAACAGCCTGGCCGCTACCTCGTCGGCCCTGTAGAACCTCCCGCAGGCCGTGCTCCCCCACGTGAAGTACCAGGCCCAGCAGAACTTACACCTCATGTTGCAGCCGACGACGTCCCCCGTTACGATCCCGCCGTACCACCTGTCTACCCGGAACCTGAAGTACCTTCTGAGATGAGTCCCCTCTTTCTCGACGTAGACTCTGGGCTCCACATCCTCTGACAGCTTTAGGGGATCGTAGCCAGGCATCCCCTACCGAGGTGGAGCTCTAGCAACACTTTTATCCCCCCGAGTCTCGGGCTGCGCTCGAAGGGTTCGCACCCAGAGGTTCGGCAACGAAGCGTGGAGAGCGCAGGAGATATATTACCTTCCGAAAGCGTGTATAGTCGAGAGAGTGATGCCCAGAATAGCCATAAACTTGAATCCCGAGCAGCTCGAGGCTTTGAGCAAGATGTTCCCGGAGCTGCCGGTAGAGGACGCGTTGCTGACCATAGTCAATAGCGCGCTCTCCTCGGGAAAGCCTTCGAAGGTCGAGGACAGAGGCCTCAGAGCCGTGGTAGACTCGATAAACGCCTACACCGGCAGGATCGACGAGATCAACAGGAAGGTGTCCCACCTCATCGAGGTCCTGGAGGAGCTGGCCGCGAGGATCCAGAGCCTCGAGGAGCAAGTCAGGAGCCTCGCACAGCCAGTCCAGCAGGCCAGGGTCGAGGAGAGGCGGGAGGCCAGGAAGTCCGCGGTGGACATCCTGCGCGAGCAGAAGGTCATGTTCGAGTCGGACATAGCTAGCAAGATCAAGAACAGAGACGCCTTCTTCGAGAAGCTGAGGCGGAGCGGCGCCGTAGTAATCGGTCTAGCGAAGGAGAGGGTAGCCGTCGACGCGGAGTTCTACAGAGAGTTCATCGAGAGGATGGAGAAGATCGCGTCGAGCTCCGAGGAGACCCTGAGCAGGGAGCTCGGCAAGGCGGAGCTGAGGCTGCTGAAGGCTCTGATGGGCTCGGGCCTCGCGTACTTCGACAACATCAATAAGAAGTGGGTCGTGGAGACGAGTGCCGAACCCTCGGAGTGATGCGCGGAGGCTCGCAGCGTTCCACTGTCCTGGTATAGTCTGTGAGAGCCGCTCCTCACGAGGTGGTCGCACCGGTACTCCGAGTCAGTAGCTCCGGCCTTCCTCAAGAGGTCTTAACGAGCTTGTAGCGCTCGTATAGCATCGTGATCCTGCCCTTCTCGATGAAGAACTCCACGTCGACTCTGCTCCCGTAGCTGACGGTGTAGTACCTGGCGTACCCCTCGCTCACCTCGGAGGGCACCAGTGGGATCACCGTCTCCCTGTACCTATCCCTGTACTCTATAGCCAGGAAGTCTCCCATCCTCTTTACGTTGACCCTGTAAGTCCCCTTGTAGGTCTCGTAGGTGCCGACGAGCTTCTCCGCGACCCTCTCCTGCTTCAGGAAGTGGAGGGCTTCCTCGGGTTCGTAGCCCAAGGCCTGGGCCAGAGCGTACATCCCTATGAAGGACAGCGGGTACCCGGCCGCGTTCGCCAGCACGACCACTCCCACCCTCTCGCTCGGTACGTAGCCCACGAAAGCCGTGTAGACGAGCACCGACCCGCTGTGGCGGACTAGCCTCCTGCCGAGGAACTCGTCCGTCACCGTGAGTCCGTAGCCGTAGGAGTCGTCCCTGAAGAGCCCCGAGGGGACCCTCACGTGCTTCTCCTCCATCAGCCTAACGCTCTCCGGGCTCACCACCTCGACCCCGTCGAGCCTGCCCCTGTTCACGAGCATCGAGACGTACCTGGACATGTCGCGGCAGTTGCTCAGAAGGCCCCCGTCCGCCGTGATCCCGAAGGGGAACCTGCTCCTCACGTGGCGCCCCTCCCTATCTACGATGTAGGGCGTGGCCACGTCGGGGTCTCCCGAAACCTCCCTCTCCTCGAAGTACGTCCTGCCCATCTTGAGGGGCTCGAGTATGCTCTTCCTCACGTAGTCCTCGTACCTCATCCCGCTGACCCTGGAGACCACGTAGCCCAGGAGAACGTAGCCCTCGTTCAGGTAGAAGTACCTGGTGCCCGGCTCCGAGTGGACCCAGGGACCGTAGTCCGCCATGAAGGCGATGACGTCCTCCGGAGTCGAGAGGGGGAGCCACTGCGCGTCCAGACCCAGCGAGCCTCTGATGAACGCCTCGGCGTACGCCAGAGCCGGTATGCCGCTCGTGTGCGTGAGGAGGTGGTGTACCCTGACGGGCTTGCCCGCGGCCTCCAGCTTGAGGGGAACGTACTTCGAGACCTCGTCGTCGAGGGACAGCTTCCCCTCCTCGACCAGCTTCAGGACGGCCAGTGCCGTGAAGGACTTGGTCACGGAGCCGATGCCGTAGACGGTCTCGGGGGTCGGGGGCAGGCCCCTCTCGATGTCCTTGAAGCCGTAGCCCCTGGCGTAGACCACCTCACCGTCCCTGACCACCGCTAGCGATATGCCCGGGATCCTCGTCTGGGACATCTTCTCGAGCACGAACGAGTCCAGTCTGGTGAACTCCATCCAACTCCCCGCATCTGCTCCAACCAGTTCTTATATCCGTTGCCGGGCATAGCTCTCGGGACGCCCGATGCCGATGATCAGGGCATTAACGCTCCACGTAGCGTCTCGAGACCTCAAGTTCGGGGAGGCGATCCGCCTCCTGGAGGACTTCAAGAGGTCTGCCGAGGCCGGGGGAGTCCAGGTCTGGACTCTCAGGATCTCGCTCGGCGAGGACTTCGACTGGAGAGACCTCGTGGATCACTGTGGCAGCGGCGTGCTGATAGCCGCCTACCACAGGCGCGCGGGAGAGGTGGAGCCCGGAGAACTAGCGGAGTACCTCGCGAGGTGCGGCAGCGGCTACGCGACCGTCCTGGCATCGGAGGAGGACCTCGACGTCCTCCCCGAGCTCTACGCGGGTCTAGCGAAGAGCCTCAGCGAAGACCACTTCACCAGACTGGGGGTGATCTACGGCAGCTACCTCCAGACCCCCTACTTCCCCGCGTCGGCAGCACTCAGCGACGCAGTGTCCGTAGCGTACAGGTACGCAGACCTCCTGCTCTCCACCGACCCGAGCGGGTGGGTCGATGCAATACGCGGCTTAGCCGGGAGGGTGGACTCCCTCCTCGGGGACAGGGCGAGGGAGGTGGGGCTTGAGGTGCACCACGACCTCTCCCTGTCGCCCTGGATGAGCGAGAGCGCGGTAGGCGTCGTGGAGAAGCTGGGGGCCGCCTTCCCCAGGGTCGGGACCCTCGCGGCCGTGCGGAGGGTGAACGGCATCCTGCTGGAGGCTTCCGGAGGGGTCAGGACCACCGGCTACAACGAGCTGATGCTGCCCGTCGCCGAGGACGAGAGGCTGAAGAGGCTCGTCGAGGCGGGGGAGCTGAGGCTGGAAGACCTGATCGCTTTCAGCACCGCCTGCGTAGCCGGGCTGGACATGGTCGCAGTGCCGCGGGACCCCGACTACCTGAGAAGGCTCTTCGCGGACACGTACGCCGCGTTCTCCATCAAGAAGAGGCCCTACGGAGTGAGGGTGATCCCGACGGACAAGCCCGTGGTGAGACTGAGCAGGTTCGGCGAGCTGCCCGCGTTTATGCCCACGGGGAGGCCCTGAGCACCTCCCGCTGTCACTTCTGAGGCTCGCGGAAAAGCGGAGGCAGGGCTCCGGCCGGGACTTGAACCCGGGACCTCGGGGTCCACAGCCCCGCGCTCTGCCACGCTGAGCTACCGGAGCCGCCGGACTATAACTCTACTTCCGCAGGATTTATACACTGGTGCTTGCTTCAGCATTTACACTGGCACCTGGGACCAGCGTCGGGGAGCCGGCGGGAGCACGCGAGTATCTTGCTGTCCGCCCGGTTGTGAAAGGCGAGAGATCTACAGCATTGTGAGCTGTCTTCAGTCGATCCCTGGGAGGGTGGTGGGCGATCGGGGGTCGACTGGAGGGTTTATAAGCTCTGGCAAGGAACTCTCCCAAGGGTCGCTAGAGTACCTACAAGGGTTTGAAACTCCACGTGACAGACGTGAACATCCTGTCATTCGCATGGTCGCTAGAGTACCTACAAGGGTTTGAAACAAACAGCTCGGTAGGTAGCTCCAGCTCCCTCACTATTGCTGGTCGCCAGACTACCTACAAGGGTCTGGAAGGAGCTGAGGCTAGATCCTGATCGTCTCCGGGGACTTCCATACATTTATGTCGAAGACCTCCTCCGCTATAGACTCGAGGGACTTGCTGACGACCGCGAACCTCTCCAGCACGTCCTTGATGCTGAGGTACATCTCGTCGAGGCCCAGGCTCCTGTGCATGAGGTCAGCGTACTTCTTGAAGTGACCTCTGTACTCCGCTACCAGGTCTAGGAGCTCGTTGGCTAGAGCCAAGTCCTCCTGCCCGAGGGCCTTGGTCAGCCTGTCCACTATCAGGACGGCCATGTCCATGCACTCGCTCAGCACGCTCGCCTCCCTCCTCATCTTCTCCACCAGGGCCGGGCCTCGCTCCAGCATTATCTCGGCGATCTCGGATAGAGAGTCCGCCACCTCCTCGATGCCCTTGGCTATGCTCCTGTACTCGGTCACGAAGACGTCCCTGAGCTCCGTCTGCTTCACCAGTCCCCTGTGCCTGATCAAGTCCACCAGCTGCCTGGCTATCAGGGCGTTGAGCCTGTCCACCTCCACCTCCAGCTCCTGGACCTCCCGCAGCAGGTGGACTGCTCCCGAGGCTATGTAGGTCTCGATGTACTCGAACATGGTCTTCACGAGCTCGAGCATCCTGTTGATTATGGCTGTGGCCGAGTACTTGCTGGAGTCTATGAGGACCTGGAGCACGATCCTGCTCGGTGAGTACTCCGTTATCTCCACGCCTATCAGGGTCTTGGCGGCGCTCTTCAGGGCTCTGAGAATGTTCTCGGGCATCACGCTCTCCTCACTCGATACCTCTATCCTGTCGACCCCCAGAAGGTAGAGGGCGTACACCGTTCTGCCCAAGAGGGATTCCGGGGCGCTCCTGCTAACGGTGATGGTCGTGGCGAGCTCCTTTCTGTGCTTAGCCGCGGAGAGGGGTGATATCCTGATCGAAACGTCGTCCAGTACGTCTATGGAGACCTGGTCGCCGGGGCGCAGCCCGATCGCTCTGACCCACTCCGCGGGAAGCGAGACCATCAGGGTCGACTTGCCGAACTTCTGGACCCTCCTGATCTCCCTCAGGGCTGACACCGCGGTAGAGTACGCTAAAGAAATATATATTTGTATTAGCAGGCGAGATCGGGCAGAAGCATATATAAACCAATCTTAGACAAGTTTTATACCGGCTTCCGGGCTCACTAGGGCATCGCTCGCCAGTTCCCTGCGGAACCACTCGTATAAAACGAGCAAAAGCTCACCACTCGGGGGGAGCCGCATAGCCCGCGGAGCAGCGGTCGGGGAGTCAGGATGGGTCGACCCCCTCACTAGGATGCTTGCTACCCTGAAGAAGCAGGGCTATCACCTGATAGGCAGCCACGCAGCGGTGAAGAAGTGCCTCTGGGTCCACAACGCCCTGGTCTACGGCAAGTTCTGCTACAAGTGCAGGTTCTACGGGATAGAGTCCCACCGCTGCGTCCAGTTCAGCCCGGCCGTCTCGTGGTGCTGGAACTCCTGCCTCCACTGCTGGAGAGCGAGACCGAGGGACTACGGTCTGGAGGGTCCGGAGCTCCTCAGGCTGCCCTACGTCGAGGACCCCGAGGTGCTGGCCGAGATGGCGGTGCTGGAGCACAGGAGGACCGTCAGCGGCTACGCGAAGAGGGCTCCGAGGGAGATGTACAGGGAAGCCCTCGACCCCAAGCACGTCGCCATCTCGCTCACGGGCGAGGCGACCATGTACCCGAGGCTCGGGGAGCTGATAGAGGTGCTCCACAGGATGGGGCTGACGACTTTCCTCGTCACCCGAGGAGTCAGACCGGACGTGCTGGCCAGCCTCGAGGAGGAGCCCACGCAGCTCTACGTTTCGCTGGAGGCCTGGAACGGAGAGATGTACCGGGAGTTCAGCAGACCGGCCGGCCCGGGCCTCTGGAGGCTCACCCTCGAGACCCTGGAGCTCCTCCCCTCGTTCAGCACCAGGACCGTGGTCAGGGTAACGCTGGTCAAGGGCTTCAACATGGGGGACTCGGACGTCTCGGGCTTCGCCAAGCTCATCGAGAGGGCCCAGCCTACTTTCGTGGAGCCCAAGGCCTACATGCACGTGGGGGCCTCGGTGGGCAGGCTATCGCGGAGCAACATGCCTAGCTACGAGGAGGTCATGGACTTCTCCAGAAAGCTGGCCGAGGCCACGGGCTACAGGCTCGCCTCCAGCTCGAGGCCCTCGAGGGTAGCGCTGCTGACGAGGCTGGAGAGGCCGGTGGTGAGGTACGGGAAGGGCTGCCCGAAAGCCTGGGACGAGGTGGATCTGGAGGGAGAGAAGTACGTAGAGGAGTACAGGTAGAGCTCCGCGCCTGTCTCCTAGGCCTACTCTCCGCAGCTCCTCAGCGCCTCCGCGAGGTCCTCGCGAATGGAGTCCAGCAGTCCCGGCAGCTCCTCGCAGGGCCGCGCGGGCTCCGCGAAGTCTCCCGGGCGCCAGCGGGCCACCTCCGACACGGGCACCAACCTGAGAGCGCCCGCCCCTCTGCGAATCCACAGTGAGTAGACGTAGTTCTCGAGCTTGACCACTAGGAGCTCGGCGACCTCCGAGGGCACCCTCATGACGCTCCTTTTTCGGAGCAGGGGGAGGAGCTCCGCGCCCAGGACTGCTCTGACCCAGAGCCTGCAGTCGTCCACCATTGGAGCCACGCCGTCGATGAAGAGGCTCTTCTTCCTCTCGAAGTCCCCGGGGTCGGACACCTTAACCCTGAAGGCCCCCATGACGACGCCGGTTCCCGGGTCGTACGATGCCAAGCGGCCTCCCATCGCTCGCAGATTCTTCGATACCACTACCGGGTTCCCGCAGCGCCCCGAGAACTCGACGATGGCTACCACCTCCATCCCGACCCCAGGCTCTCTCTCGCACCCCGTTTTAGGGTTCTGGGCTAAGCACCTGTGCCCAGCCCTCGGGGGCTTCCGCTCCCGAACCCGGGACACCTCCCCGTCGTCTCCCACCGGCGCTCGTCCAGGCGTGCCGATAGCGAACCCCTCTGACCTGAAAACTGCCGCAGACAGCATAAGCCAGGCCCCGAATCCGAGACGTCGCGTCCGCAGCCCTACCTCGTCCTTGTCGAGAAGGGCTCTGGCCGGTGTCCCGAGTCTTTCGCTACCTCCAAGAGCGGTCTCACCGGTGCGGCTTCGGGAGCGCCCTGTCCCGAACAGCTCTTCGAGAGCTCCGACGGAGTCCGTCAGGCCGCGGGTCGCTGCGACGCCGCCAGGGCGATCGCGCTTGGCCCACGTCTCAGCGTCGGATCCGAGAGCCAGCGAGCCTCCGCTCGACCATTGAAAGAGCTGCCGGGAGACAGAGCTCTTCGCCAGAGCTTAATAGCGGAGGCCTCCTGATCCCCGGGGGAAAATGCGCGGACTCAGAGGTAGGGACTACGTCTCGGTAACCGACTTCAGCCCGACCGAGCTGTGGAGAGTCCTGGAGCTCTCGAGAGACCTCAAGCTCAGAGCCTACGGCGGTGAGAGAGTGATCCCAGTGCTCAGCGGCAAGACCCTGATGCTGGTCTTCCAAAAGCCGAGCACGAGGACGAGAGTGAGCTTCGAGGTGGCCATGAAGCAGCTGGGGGGCTTCACGGTCACCGCCAACTGGACCGAGCTGCAGCTGGGGAGGGGCGAGACCATAGCTGATACCGCGAGGACTCTCAGCAGGTACGTGGACGGCATAGCCGCGAGGGTCTTCAGCCACAGGGACCTCGTGGAGCTGGCGGAGCACGCCGCCGTCCCGGTCATAAACGCCCTGAGCGACCTGGAGCACCCGGTCCAGGCGCTGGCGGACTTCTTCACCATCTGGGAGAAGAAGGGCAGGGTCTCCGGAGTCAAGGTGGCATTCCTGGGCGACGGAGCCGACAACGTGGCCCACTCCCTGATGCTCATGGCGGCCTCCCTGGGAGCTAGGATGGTCGTAGCGACGGCGAAGGGCTACTGGCCCTCTCAGAAGATCCTCGAAGCGGCCGAGGAGAGGGCGAGGCTCACGGGAGCCGAGATCGAGGTCACCGAGGACGTGGAGCGGGCCGTCCGCGGTGCCGACGTCGTGTACACAGACGTGTGGGTGAGCATGGGTCAGGAGGCCGAGGTCGAGAGAAGGATGAGAGACCTCTCTCCCTACAGAGTCACCAGGGAGATCATGTCCATGGCGAAGCCCGACGCGATATTCATGCACTGCCTCCCAGCGAAGAGGGGCTACGAGGTCGTCGACGAGGTGATAGACGGACCCCAGTCCGTCGTGTGGGACCAGGCCGAGAACAGGCTGCACACCCAGAAGGCCCTGCTGATGCTGCTCCTCTAGGCCCTCTTTTTCCTCCTAGACCTTCTCCTCTTCTTCTTTCTGCGAACTGGCTTCTGCCAGACCGACGTGTGCGCCAGCTCCCCGGCACTCACCATCCTCAGCCCGTGATTGGTCAGCTCTACCCCGAGGGCTACGATCCCCGGGTCTGTCACCTCGCCGACCAGGCACGGAGCGTAGAGGCTCTCCCCGAGCTCCCTCCTCGCTCGAGAGAGCATGCTGCGCTGGAGCGGGTCCACCTCGACCGACACCGCCTCGGAGTTCCTGGAGAGCAGCTCCACCGCCCTGATAGCGTCTGGGACCGGAGCGAGGGGAACGCACCTGAGCCTCTTGCCGCTGACCAGGTAGTAGACCCGGGCTCCACCGGACTGGAGCTCGAGGAGGGCCAGGTCGCACCCGGATCCCCGCCTGACCGCGCCGAGAAGGCTCTTCGGTATGCTCGGTAGACCGCGCGCCCCCTCCGCGGAGCCGGTGTCGCCGGGAGGGATGCCCGGCTCGCCCACTCCCGGCGGCTCGGAGAGAGCCACTGTATCCTCGCGCTCCAGCCTGAAGAGCAGCAGCCTGACGCTCCCGAAGTCTACCCACTCGCTGCTAAAGCAGAGGACTCTGCCGATCGCTTCACCACCGCTCATCGAGCATCGTAGTCGCCGCGAGGGGAAATAAGAGCTCGCCTCTGAGGACACCTCTGGAGTACGTCGAAGCTATGCCCGGTCGTGGAGCCCTCCGTCGACCTCGGAGGCGCACCCCGTACCGCCGGGAGCGCTGGTCTGGTGGTGGGAGGGTTCTGGGCTAAGCGGTTGACGCACGTGGAGCCGATGCTCGGCCGTAGAGCCTTGCCGAGCTCCGTCCCCTCCGGGAGAGCCTGCGGTTCCTCGCATCACGAGGGACTCCACCTCGGGCGGCGACCGCTCCCCTCGGGTCTCTGCCGCGACACCCGGAGCAGGTCTTCGGGGAGCACCCATCGATACCTAGTCCGTTCCGAAACAGTCGCCGCGGCGCTGCTCCCTAACGCTTATAGCCTATCTTCCTCAGGAACTCGTGCCTCTCCCTCTTGTCGGCCTCCCCTTCGATCCCGAGAGGAGTCCCACCGTCCACCACCCCCAGGACGCCTCGACCCTGGTCTGTTTCGGCCACTATGACCTGGAGGGGGTTGGCCGATGCCGCGTACAGGGTCACTATCTCGCTCACGTGCCTCAGTGCGTTTATTACGTTGATGGGCCACGCGTTCCTTATGTAGATGATGAAGAAGTGTCCAGCGCCGACTCTCCGGGCTGCCTCGAGAGCCATGGAGACCAGCTCTTCGTCGTTGCCGTCGTACCTGATCAGCCTCTTACCGCTAGACTCGCAGAAGGCCACTCCGAACCTGATCCCGGGCACCGAGGTCACCAAGGCCTCGTACACGTCCTCGACCGTCTTTATGAAGTGGGACTGCCCCAGGATCGCGTTCACTCCCTCCGCGCGCGGGATATCCACTACCTCGATTTTCTTGAGCTCGCCCAAGCGGGACTACCGGTACGGGTTCTCCCCGCGGTTTAAAAACTGTCCGAATAGGCTCTTCACGTCCGAGACGCCCCGCGGAGTGGCCTGGTCTGTCGGACGGGCCAGAGCTCTCGAGACCTTGGCGAGTCGAGCGTGCTCCGGGGAATCCTCAAACTTATTTCCTCGCTCCCCATACCTCACAGCAGAAGGCCGAGGGACCGGAATGTTCAGGCTGGCGAAGATCGAGGATGTGGTGAGGATACAGCCTAACAGGTTTGGCGAAGACTTGGAGAAGGTCGCGAGCGACGTCCTCACGGAGAAGTACGTAGGCAGCCTCCACCCGGACCTGGGGCTCATCCTAGCCATAACTGACGTCAAGGTGGAGCCTGTCGGGACCATAATACCCGGCGACGGCGCCACGTACCACAGAGCCCTCGTAGAGCTCATAGCCTTCTACCCCATGGTCAAGGAGGTCGTCGACGGAGTGGTGGTCGACGTGAAGCATATCGGGGCGTTCGTGAACATAGGGCCACTGGACGCCCTAGTCCACGTGTCGCAGATAGCCGACGACAGGATGGTCTACCACGAGGAGCTCGGAGTCCTCGAGGGCGAGGAGACGAAGCTGAGGATCAGCAAAGGCGACGTTGTGCGGGGCAGAATAACCGCGGTGTCTGTAGCCAGGCCGTCGATCATGAAGATAGCTATGACGATGAGGCAGCCAGGTCTGGGGAAGATAGCCTCGGGTGCCAGCGGTGAGTAGAGGGTACAGAAGACCCTTCAAGGCCTGCACCAAGTGCAGGCTCCTCGTACCCCACGACGCGGCCGCCTGCCCGTCCTGCGGCTCCACGAGCTTCACGGACACGTGGTCGGGAGCGGTCATCGTAGTCGATCCCGAGAAGTCCAGACTGGCTGAAATGCTGAACATAAAGAAGCCCGGAAGGTACGCGCTCAGGCTGGGACCGTAGAGCAAAAAGCCGCGGCCTGCCTAAGACCGGAAGCGCGTGGAGAGCTCTTAAGACCTTTCGCGCTCCCTCTTCTCGGCCTCCTCTCCGAGACGCTCTTCGTATAACCTCATCCACTCCTCCTCCGGGAGGTCTCTCATCTCTTCGACTAGGATGTCCCTATATTCCCTGTTCTTCATGAAGTAGCCGATGGCATAGCTGCACACCGGGAGGACCCTCAAGCCGTTGCTCCTAGCGTAGTCGAGCACCCTCTCGACGAGCACCCTCGCGTAGCCCCTGCCGCGGTGCTGCTCGGGGACGTAGGTCTCCAGTATCTTGAGCACCCCGCTCTCGCTCTCGGTCGCTACGTAAGCCTTGCTGCCGTCCTCGAACTTTATGTAGAACACCCCACCAGCCTTCCTGACCTCCACGCTCGCACCCCCACCCAGCCTCTCTACATGTTAAAATTTTCGGAACCCCGGCACGCCCCCAGTGGTGGAGAGCCCGCGGGCCGTGTGCCCGGAAATATTTGGCGTCCCCTTGCAGGACCGGCGGTGTCGAGGGTGCTGAGGTCGATAGAGTGGCTCGGGGACAGGGTTAGGTGGATCAACACGCTGAAGCTCCCGTGGGAGGAGGAGACCGTCGAGACGACAGACCCCGAGAGGGTGGCCCTGGCTATCGAGAGGATGGAGATAAGGGGTGCTCCCGCCATAGGTGTCGCCGCGGCGCTGGCCGTCGCTCTGGCCGCCGCCAGGTCCACCGCCGGGAGCCTAGAGGAGCTGAGGCATCACCTCCACCGCGTAGTTGAGAGGATGAGGAGGACGAGACCCACGGCCGTCAACCTCTTCTGGGCCCTGAAGAGGATGGAGGCGGTCATCGACGCCGGGCACCGGGATACCGGGGAGCTGAGGGAAGCGGTCGTGAGGGAGGCCCTCCGCATATACGAGGAGGATATAGAGGTGAACAGGAGGATAGCCGAGGCGGGGTCTAAGCTCATAGACGACGGCGATACGGTGCTCACGCACTGCAACGCGGGTGCCCTGGCTACGGTAGCGATAGGGACGGCTCTGGGCGTGATCAGGGCCGCCTGGGAGTCCGGGAAGAGGATAAGGGTCATCGCGACCGAGACGAGGCCCGTGCTCCAGGGAGCTAGGCTGACAGTGTGGGAGCTGATGAAGGAGGGCATACCGGTGAAGCTCATAGCGGACACCGCGGTCGGCTACGTGATGAGCAGGGGACTCGTATCGAAGGTGGTAGTGGGTGCCGACAGGATCGTCCCGCCGGGCTACGTGGTCAACAAGATCGGCACCTACACGATAGCCGCCCTGGCCAGCAGACACGGAGTGCCCTTCTACGTAGCGGTCCCCACCTCGACCATAGACTTCGACGGCAGGGTGGAAGACATCGTGATAGAGGAGAGGAACCCCGACGAGGTGAGGACGGCGCTGTTCAGGCTCTACACGACGGTACCGACCGTGGAGGTCATGAACCCCGCGTTCGACGTAACGCCGCCCGACCTCGTGGATGCTATAATAACCGAGCTGGGGGTCGTCGCGAGACCCATCGAGGTCGGCCTCCGGGAGCTCAGAGAGCGGAGGCTCCGGGGAGAGCTCGTACCTTAGGCACGGGGTTCCGGAACCCGGGAGCACTCCTAGAGCCCGGCTCTCGAGGCGCTCCGGGAGGCTAGGAGATAAGCTTTATATACCTTGTGACAACGTAACTGAGGATAAAGGTGTAGGGTGAGCGATACGTGAGCAGAAGGCCCGCGAAGCCGCACATGAACCTGGTCGTGATAGGTCACGTAGACCACGGGAAGAGCACTCTGGTAGGTCACACGCTCCTAAAGCTGGGAGCCATAGACCCCAAGACCGCGAAGGAGGTCGAGGAGGCGGCCAAGAAGGCCGGCAAGGAGTCCGAGAAGTTCGCCTGGTTCCTCGACAGGCTGAAGGAGGAGAGGGACAGGGGTCTCACCATAGCCCTCTCGTTCATGAGGTTCGAGACGCCCAAGTACTACTGGACGATCATAGACGCTCCGGGTCACAGAGACTTCGTCAAGAACATGATCACCGGCACGAGTCAGGCCGACGCCGCTCTGCTGGTGGTCTCGGCGAAGACGGGCGAGTTCGAGGCCGGCATGAGCCCGGAGGGCCAGACGCGCGAGCACGCGATACTCGCCAGGACCATGGGCATAGAGAACCTGATCATCGCGATCACGAAGATGGACATCACCGACCCACCGTGGAGCGAGGCCAGGTACAAACAAGTGGTGGAGGTGCTGAAGAAGTTCCTCAGGACTCTCGGCTACAGGGTCGACGAGCTGCCCTTCATCCCGGTCTCTGGCTGGCTTGGAGAGAACATCGATAGCCCCTCTCCCAACATGCCGTGGTACAAGGGCCCGACGCTGGTCCAGGCTCTCGACGCGTCGAAAGAGCCTCCCAAGCCGGTGGACAAGCCTCTCAGAATCCCGATCCAGGAGGTCTACAGCATCTCGGGAGTCGGCACCGTGCCCGTCGGGAGAGTGGAGACCGGTAGGCTCAGGATCGGCGACAAGGTGATCGTGATGCCACCCGGGGTCGTGGGCGACGTGAGGACCATCGAGATGCACCACGAGAGACTGGATGAGGCTCTACCGGGCGACAACATAGGCTTCAACGTGAGGGGCGTCTCGAAGGACCAGATCAAGAGGGGCGACGTGGTTGGACATCCGACCAACCCGCCGACGGTAGTCGAGGAGTTCACGGCCAGGATATTCGTTATGTGGCACCCCTCCGCGATTCACGTCGGCTACACACCGGTGGTCCACGCCCACACAGCGTCCGTAGCGGCCAGGATCGTCGAGATAATCGGCAAGCTCGACCCCAGGACCGGTCAGATAACGGAGAAGAGCCCGCAGTTCATCAAGGCCGGAGAGTCCGCTCTTGTCAGGTTCAAGCCGATAAAGCCCATGGTGGTAGAGAAGTACAGCGACTTCCCGCAGCTCGGCAGGTTCGCTATGAGGGACATGGGCAAGACCATCGGCATAGGCACCATCGTCGACATAGTCCCAGCCAAGGTGGAGCTGAAGACCTGAGCGCCGGCACCTCGCGACGCAGGGTAGTAGCTAATGACCATGGTGAGGATAAGGCTCTGGAGCGTTAACGTGGCCCACCTGAACCAGGTAGCCGAGCAGATAGTCGAGCACGCGAGGAAGCTGGGAGTGAGGATCTCCGGGCCCATCCCGCTGCCGACCAAGAGGCTCGTCGTCCCCGTGCTGGTGCCGCCCCACGGAGAGGGGACTAAGGTCTACGAGAAGTGGGAGATGAGGATACACAAGAGGCTAATAGACGTGGAGGCCGACGAGAGGTTCATGAGGCAGATAATGAGGATAAGAGTGCCCGACGACGTTTACATAGAAATAGAGGTACTGAAGTAGCCGGGAGCGAGAGCTCTTTTAAGAGCGGGCTCAGCTAACATATTCTCGGCGCCGGGGTGCCCGAGCGGTCTAAGGGGCCGGCCTGGAGAGCCGGTGGGTCTGCGCCCGCGCGGGTTCGAATCCCGCCCCCGGCGCCACCCGCTCACACCCATTCGGGGGCTAGGCTATCGGAGTTCGCGGGATCTCTCATTCGAGTTCAACCCATGGAGCCGCCGGGCTTCTAGAGGTCCGGGGAACCAGCATCGAGAGCGTGTGGAGAGGGTACCGCTCGATACTCGGCTTTATAAACTTCCTAATCCTGCTTTAACCTGAGAGCATGCAGCTGGAGCCCGTTGGAACTGCCATGGTGTTCTACGGCCTAGTGCTATTCATGTTCACCTGGCAGCTCTTCGGCAAGGTCGACCCTAAGGCGGCCGGATACCCCATCGCAATGGCGGGCTTCATAGGGCTCCTCATGGGCCTCTACGCATACATAGGGCTGGGGCTAGCCCTCCCGGGCACCCTGGTGATCATATTCGCGGTAACCTTCATGATTGCCGGACTGTGGGGCGTCAGGGGTCTCGACCCCAAGACCCTAGCGTACTTCCTCCTCTACCTCGGGATAGCCGACGCTATCTACGCGGTCTACTTCGCCATAGTAGGGCTCTTCATATTCTCGGCCTTCTGCTGGGCCTGGTTCGTGGTCTACATGCTCTTCGTCCTCGCTCTCCTCACCGGAAAGCCGGCGTACGCGGCCGGGGCCAAGTACTGGTGCCTTATCTGCTCCTTCGCGACCCTGCTAGTCCCAGGCTTCTTGCTGATCGCCGGGGTAGTCTTCGGGTAAGAGGAGTAGACCGTTTTTGGTTCCTCCTTGAAGCTATTCCGCGAGACTGATGCGGTTGGACTCGACAAACGCGCATGCTCTACGCGTTGAACGCCGGTCAGTCTCGACCGAAGCGTGCGTCTCAAGACGCCGGGTAGTGTCCCCGTTTGGGACCTGAGGTGCGCAACGCGAAAACCTATCGATACCAGGCTCTGTGTTCGACGTAGCTATACTCACCGTCCTCCGCTCCGACCGGAGCTGGACGCTCTCGTCAAGCGATGCCCGAGGAACCCAGCATGAAAATATGTCCGCGACCAGCCGCTCCTCGGGGCTCAGGGTAGGAAGGAGGGCTCATACACAGACTAGGCCGCCGTCGGGAGTGAGAAGATGCCGCGGCGCGTCTTAGATCATATCGTCTCGGGCATGTATTTTCTGATTATCGCCTCCGGGCTCTCCCTGAGGACCCTGACAGCCTGCGGGAGCTCGTGGAGTACGTCGTCCGGGGTGACCCCGTCCTCTCCGAGCCTCTCGGCAGCGAGGTCCCCGGCCAGCCCGTGGACGAGGACGCCCATCCTCGTGGCGGCTCCCGGGTCTCTGAAGCCTATCCCGTACATGGCAGCGATAGTTCCGGTGAGGACGTCGCCGCTCCCGGCCTTGGCCATCCCTGGGTTCCCGGTCATGTTTACGTACACGTAGCCGTCCGGGTAGCCCACGAGGCTGTGAGCCCCCTTGAGGACTATGTAGGAGTTCAGATCCCTCGCCGCACTCCTCAGGGCCCCGACGGGGTCCTCCGAGACCTCGGCGGGCGGGATTCCGGAGAGGCGAGAGAACTCCACGAGGTGCGGTGTGATGATCGTCGGGGCCTTCCTGGACTTGACCACCTCGGGCGCGCTCGAGACGGCCGTTATCCCGTCCCCGTCTATGATGACCGGTCTGCCGACGCTCCCCACGAGCTCTCTCACGAGCTCCTGGGTCTCGGGGTTCAGCGAGACTCCCGAGCCGATTGCTACTACGTCTACGTCGAACTTCTCGACGATCTGGAGGACGTGCTCCAGGTTCTTCAGCGAGATGGTCCCCTCGTCTGTCTCGTCTAGCGGTATGTAGACGACCTCGCCGCACCTAGCTGCTACGTACGGTATCACGGACTTGGGAGCGGCCAGCCTCGAGTAGCCTCCTCCGGCCTTCAGGAAGGAGTAGGAGACGTAGTAGGGAGCGCCGTAGTAGTACCTGGCGCCGCTCACCGCTAGCAGCTTCCCGAACGTCCCCTTGTGTCCCCACCTGACCCTCTCGGGCACCGGCAGGGGGGCGTTGAGCTCCACCCTAATCTCGTCGGAGAGCAGGAGCTCGGGAGGGTAGGATAGTGGCGAGACGTAGAGCTTTCCGCAGTAGTGGTAGCCCGGGAACAGGATGTTTCCGAGCTTCGGCATCCCGAAGGTCACCGTGTAGTCCGACCTGACCGCGACTCCGCAGACCCTGCCGTTGTCCCCGTTTATCCCGGATGGTATGTCCACGCTCACGACCCTCCTGCCGCTCCTGTTGATGATCTCTATGACGTCCCTGTAGAGCCCCCTCACCTCGCCCCTCAGTCCCACGCCTATGAGGCCCACGACGACCGCGTCGAACTCGGGCAGCCTCTTCTCGAGCGCGGCGACGTCCTCGGGCGCCCTGACGTTCGTTACGGGTAGCCCCAGCTCGAGCGCGATCTCGTAGTTGCGCCTGGCCGGCTCCGGGTACTTCTCCGGGTCGCCAACGACAAAGACCTCCACCCTAGCCCCGCAGGAGTGGAGCCTTCTGGCCGCCACCAGAGCGTCGCCCCCGTTGTTGCCCGTCCCGGCGACTACCCCGATCTTCGTTCCGGAGCACCCGAACTCCCGGAGCACGAGAGAGTACACGGCCGAGCCGGCATCCTCCATCAGGAGGAGGTCGCTTATGCCGTAATCGCGAGCAGCTCTCGAGTCTAGCTCCTTCATCTCTCTGACATAGCAAACCTTCAACCTATACCCAGCGCGGTGAGGGCTCAACCTCGACCCCGCAGGAACTCTCGCACGCAGTATCTTATTTCGAGCTGGAGGGATCCCGCAAAGCTCTCTGATTGTCGAGCCGTAACGATCTAGAGGAGGCCCAGACCCCTCAGGCCGCCCAGAACCAGCTCGACGGCTATCGAGGCTACGATGATCGACATGAACTTCCCCAGGCCCCGCAGTACGGAGTCCCCGAGGTACTTGAGCGCTCTGTAGGAGTACCTCAGCACGAGGTATGTCATTCCGAAGGCAACGAGAGCTCCGAGGAGCGTTTGGGCGGGACCGTAGATCCTCGAGTAGACTATCAGCGTGCTCATGGTTCCGGGACCCACTATTAGCGGAGTCGCTATGGGGACTACAGCGAAGTCCCCTCCCCTCACCTCCTCGGCTCTCTCCCTCTCCAGGAGCATGTCTACGGCTAGCACGATCAGCAGAAGCCCTCCCGCTATCCTCAGGGCCTCGAGGCTTATGTTGAAGAACTTCAGCACGTACTCCCCGGCCAGGGAGAACGTCACGAGGAGCAGGAGGACGGTGACGGAGGCTCTGTTGACTATCCTCACTACCGCCTTCTCCATGCCCGCGCCCCCCGGGTGCGCGCCGCTCCCCACGTACGCCACGAGAGTGGGGATGGCTGCCGGGGGGTCCATGATGGCGAAGATGGAAATCGCTACGGTGGCTACGTCGGATAACCTGAGCAGCTCCAGGAGGGAACCGGACAAGAGGTCTCCCTAGCTTATCTCGGACTCTGTTGGGAGGTAGTTTATGGTTACCCCCTGGATCTTGGTCGTCCACCACCTCAGGTAGTCCTGGAGGCTCCTCCTCTCGGAGGGGGAGACGTTTATCCTCTTCCTCGCCCACTCGACCTCCTCTATCCCCACGGCCCCAGAGCCCTTGCTCGCCGCCAGCCTTATCAGCGCGTCGAGCTCGGCGAGCGAGTACCACTGGGTGGTGGAGACCATGTAGTCTACGGTCTTCTCCCCGACCACCCTGATCCCGTACCTCCCGACGTTCCTGAGGATGGCCTTCCTCCTCATCTCCCTGTCCGGGTAGCCCAGCACTATGGTCACGTCCACCCTGCCGGGCCTGAGCAGGGCCAGGTCTAGGAGGTCCGGGTTGTTGCCCGTTAGTATCGTGAACGGCCTGTCGGCCCTCTGCAGGTGGTAGAGTATCGTCGAGAGCTCGCTCAGGTGCGCCTCGTGGATCGTGTACTTCCTGGACGAGAGGAACTCCGCGTCGTCGATCACTATGGCCACCTCCTTCCTCCTCTTGTAGACCTGGTTCAGTATGGCGTTGAGCATCTTCTCCGTAGCTCCGTACCACATCGACCGGTAGGTGAAGGGCTTCAGCTCGACCACCCTCAGCCCCAGGGCGTTGGCTATGGCCTCGGCCATCACGGTCTTTCCGACGCCCGGGGGACCGGTGATGAAAGCCCCCTTCGCGGCGAACTGCAGCCCCCTCTTGAACGGCTCGACCACCACGAGCTTGAGCTCCTCGATTATCTTCGACGGCAGGTCACCGAGGGTCCACTCGGGAGTCCTGAGCGGGATCTTGACCTCGCGGTACTCGCTGCCGTCGCTGACCACGGCCCTGATCTCCTCGACGCTGAGGGCCCTGTTCTGGACAGCTACGAGCGCGATCGGCTTGTACCCGAGGGACCCGACGCCCTTGACTATGTCGACGTAGTCTCTTCTGTACGCACCGACGGCCTCCTCCAGAAACCTCTGGGCCTCCCTGACGAAGGCCCTCAGGGAGCCCACGGCCTTTCTCGCGCTGCGCGCGGAGTTGCCCACTACGACCAGGGCCACCGGCTTGGTCCGGATGTTAAGCGGCGCGCCTCTGCTGAAAGTGAGCGAGCAGGATACCAGCTCGCTCGGGTCGAGAGACCCGTATGTCGCCAGCAGGACGGCCGGCATCTCGCTGGTGTGGCTAACGCCGTCCACGAGCTCGGAGACTATGTTCGTCGCCGCCAGGAGGTTCGCGTGGGCTAGGACTCCCGGGCTCAGTCTCTTGTTGTAGTTTATCCTCAGGACTAGGCCGGAGTTCCTCTCCCGGGGCTCGAGCATAAGCTCGTAGATATCCGGTGCGTACTTGGCGAGTATGGAGAGGAGCCTGTACGATTTGTAGCTCTCGCTGACGCTATAGTACGAGGCGAAGACCGTCCTCACCCTGTAGAGGTTGCTCCACAGCAGCTTGACGTCGGCGACGTCTCTCAATCTCCCTCCCACGCTCCAGTGAGTGAAAAACTATAACGCTAATAAGCTCGAGCCGAGCCGCGGCTCATCGTGTCGCCGAGGCCCCAGCAACCGCTCCCCCGGGGGCTTCGGCGAGCTGGCTGACCGCCCGGTGGGAAACTTATTAACTTGCGTGAGAGTATTGTTGGGGATGGTATGGAGGCTTTCCCCTTCGAGATGCTGTCGGACGCTAAAATCGCGGTCGCCATCCTCATCCAGTTCTTGCTCGGCCTGGGGCTGGGCTACGTCTCAGTGAAGGCTCTCAAGTACGTCTTAGCCTTTATAGGCATACTGGTGTTGGGCTCGTTCCTATCGGTGTGGTCTCTGGGAGGGTCCATCGATAAGGTGCTAGCGAACCTGGGGGAGCTCGTCGGCGTCGTCAAGGGCTTCATGCTCGTGCTCGGCCTAATGACCGTCGGTCCCACGTCGGTGGGATTCATAGTGGGAGCCCTGGCGGCTCTGCTGAGGAAGTAGGGAGCTCAAATAGCCCTCACCTCGGCAACGCGGAGCTCTCGCAGGACATTCCCACCGCTGCCCGGCCCAGTGCAGACGCGGTGGACACCGCGCTCGGCTCCCTCTCCACCTTACCAAAGACCTCCGGCCGGCGAACAGCGTCTTTCACATCCATCCCACCACCTTCCGCGCATCGGTCGCGCGCACCTACTGCGCGCTTCAGCGAAGCTCGGGAGCGAGACTGGACGCGACCGGGACGGCTCCCGAGCAAGCCCGAGGTTTAGGAGCAGTTCCCACCGGGGCCGGAGTGCTCCAGTGGCGCACCGGTATGAGGGAACAGGGGCTCGGGCAAGCGCGGGTTCTCGACCGGCCATCAGGGCGAGGAGTCGGTGTAGCGGGCGTCACGCGAGGGCTTCCAGCTTAATTTGCTCCTCAGGGCTCCGATCGGTGGGAGAGTGGGCAGGGACGAAGCGGTAGTCAGGAGGATGTCAGAGCTCCTGAGGTCGGGAGCCGTAATGCTGGACATGGCCTGTCCCCTCTGCAGCGCACCGCTCTTCAGGCTGAAGTCCGGAGAGATAGTCTGCCCCACTCACGGATCGGTCAAGGTCGTCAAGGACGACTCCGAGGCCATAGAGATACAGTCCCGCGCTGTACTCGACAGACTGGAGGCCCTGGCCGCGAGTAGGGTGGGGGAGCTGACCGAGATGCTGCGCAGGGAGGACGAGAGAGAGCTGCTAGACCGGCTCGAGAGCTGGCTGGACGTGTTGGAGAGGGTGAGGAGGCTGAAGCTCATGGCCTCCAGAGAGGAGAGGAAGTAGTGCGGGGGGTGGGATTCGAACCCACGCAGGCCTGCGCCAGCGGGTCTCTCCACGAGGGTGCTGGAAGGTCTTGAGCCCGCCCCCTTTGGCCCGGCTCGGGCACCCCCGCCACTCAAGCTCTTCCGTGCGAAGGTAATAAACCCCCGCCGCCGACCGCTTATGCCGGAGGACCGACCGGGCTCCTCTCCCAAAGCGGGGAGAGCGAGGTTTATATTCCTACGCTCCCAAGGTATATAGGGAGCTGATTGCCTGTCGCGATAGTTCTCATAAACACCGAGATCGGGGGCGAAACCGAGGTGTTCAACGTCCTCAAGACCGTAGAGGGGGTCAGAGAGATATACGAGACCTACGGCATGTACGATATAGTTACCATCATCGAGGCCGCGAGCCACGATGCGATAAGGGACATAATAATGAACAGGATCAGGAAAATACCCCGAGTGAAGTCCACGACCACCATGATCGTTATAGAGTACTCGAAGGTGGGCTAGAGCCTCCCGAGCAATAGCTTTTTGATCTCTTCCGCTCCTCCTAGACCCAGCTTGCTTCTCGCCTCCTCCCTGCCGAGCCTGTAGAGCACTAGGTTCTGCTCGAGCTGCCTCCTCGGCAGGATGCTCTTCACGACCTCGTCCACCCCGGCGTCCACCGCACCGGCCGCCTCGAGCAGCGTGACGAAGGCCCCGAACATGTGGACGTTGGCGGAGAGGGGTGCTCCGAGCTCGACTGCTCTCTTGGAGGACTTCACCGTGATCAGTTTGACGGGCCTCCCCCTGAGGTACTCGAGCACCTCCTCCTCCCTCAGCTTCGCGCCCTGCCCGGGAGGCGGTATCAGCTTCTCGTTCACCAACAACACCCCTCCCTCCCGGAGGTAGTCGGCGTACCTCGCTGCCTCTATGAGCTCCATCCCTAGCATCACGTCCGCCTCCCCCCGCGGCACCAGCGGAGCCCTGACGGCGTCGCCCACCCTGACGTGGACTATCACGCTGCCCCCTCTCTGGCTCAGGCCGTGGGTCTCGGCCACCAGAGAGGGAACGCCCATCCTCAAGAACATCTCCGCGATCAGCCTAGACAGGAAGAGCTGCCCCTGACCGCCGACGCCCGTGATCACCACGTTCAGCTCCCTTACGCGACCCATGCGACCCACCTAGAACCAGTACTTGGAGAGCCTCTCCTGGTCTACGGGCTTGGAGGGCTGGAAGGCTCCCACGGGGCACACCGGCACGCAGGCACCGCACCCGACGCACAGCTCCGGGTCGACCTCCGCCTTCCTGTCGTCCCTAGCGGAGATCGCGGGGCAGGCGAAGAAGTTGTAGCAGATGCCGCACCCTATGCACTTGGCCAGGTCTACGACGTATGGCACCACCTCCTCCCCCGCCTCCCTCATATCGCGCAACGCTTCCAGTGCGCACTTCCTCCTGAAGATCAGGACAGCCGGCTTCCTCCTAGTCTTAGAGTGCTCCAGGGCCCTCAGGAACTCCTCCCGGACTCTCGCTATGTCGTAGGGATCGACCACCGAGATGAACTCCACGCCTATGCCCCGCACTACGTTCTCTATGGGCACGTACCTCCCGTCGACCCTGGTAGAGGGGTTCGGCTGGTGGCCGGTCATGGCCGTAGTCATGTTGTCCAGGATCAGCACCACCTGCGGGTGCTCGTTGTAGACCGCGTTTATGAGAGCCGGTACGCCGGTATGGTAGAACGTGGAGTCCCCTATCGTGGACACCACGACCGAATCTCCGAGCACCCTGGAGAATCCGTTCGCGAGACCTATGCTACCGCCCATCTCGACGCACGTGTCCTGAAGCCTGTAGGGCGGGAAGTAGGCCAGGGTGTAGCATCCTATGTCGCCGGAGAGCACGGCCTTTATCCTCTCCCGGTTCAGAGTCCTCCTGAGCTCGAAGAACAGAGGTCTATAGGGACACCCTGGGCAGAACACCGGGGGTCTGGGGGGTATAGCGAGCTGGCTCCCCCCGGTGTCGGTCCCCCTAGAGACCGGCGGCATGTCAAAGGCTCTCCTTAGGATGGCCTCAGCCCTCTCCAGGGTCATCTCGTAGGCCCTCTCGTCCGGCTCTCTCGCGACCACGCTCGCCCTCACGCCCTCTCTGTTCAACAGAGACCTGACCTGGAGCTCCACGAAGGGCTCCAGCTCCTCCACCACCACTACCCTCTCGACCCCGTCGACGGCCTTCAGGAGCAGGTCTTCGGGAACCGGGTGCACGCTGACCAGCTTCAGCACTCTGACCCTGTCCTCCAGCCCCAGCTTCGATATCGCTTCCGACACGTAGGCGTGCGAGATCCCGGGTGCGACGACCAGAGTCCTCCCGTCTCCGTACACCTTGTTGAAGGGGAATCTCGCGAGCTCCCTCTTCATGACCTCCATCTTCTTCAAGAGCTCGAGCCTCTGGGCCCTAGCGTTGCCCGGGACCAGCACGTGCCTGGGTCCGGGCTTGAACGACCCGGTGGCCTTGGGCTTGGGTATAGGCCCGAGCTCCACGGGTCCCCTGATGTGACTCAGTCTCGTGGTCGACCTGAGGATCACCGGGTGCTTCATCCTCGAGCTGAACTCGAAGAGGCTCTTCGTCAGCTCCTTGGCCTCGCCGGGGCTCTCGGGCTCGAAGACCGGTACGTACGATATGAGTCCGTAGAGCCTGTTGTCCTGCTCGTTCTGGCTGCTCCACATCGACGGGTCGTCCGCGCTGACCACGACGAACCCCTCCTCGACCCCCGTGTAGGCGCTGCTCATGAGCGCGTCGGCCGCCACGTTCAGGCCCACGTGCTTCATAGCCGTTATCGCTCTGACCCCCGAGAGGGCTGCCGCCCAGCAGAGCTCGAACGCCACCTTCTCGTTTGTAGACCACTCGACGTAGATGCCGACGTCCCTGGCCACCTCTTCTAGAGACCCTATCACCTCCGAGGAGGGCGTGCCTGGGTACGCTGCGGCGACCCCGATCCCGGCCTCTAGAGCGCCCCTGGCTATAGCCTCGTTGCCGAGCAGAAGCGCTACTCCACTACCCAGGCCTAGAGTCCTCTTCAAGGACGTACCGCTCCCTCTGGGGCGTGATATCGTGTAATTTATAGAGCTCGCCATCGGGTTTGAAGTGTTTAAGCGAGCCGGAGCTCCGGGGTTAGCAAGGTGTTCCGAGGAGCTTCCGGGCGACGCTCCTGTAGCGCTCTATGGACTTGGTCAGCCTCGGGTCCACCCCCCTGAGCTCTGCCAGGATCACGGAGGACATGCCCGCGATCCACGAGCCGTAGAGGACCGCCTCGAGGTAGTCCCGCCCGCTCAGGTCGAGGACTTCGGGGTCGTGGCCCAGCTCTCGGAGATAGTCGAGAGCGAAGCCCGCCAGGGGATCGGGGCCCCTCCTCAGGACTACGGGCCTCAGCACTCCCCTCGGGCCGCCCTCCCACGCTACGATGTCGTTGTGGCCCCACTCGGGCAGCACCTCGACCTTGCCGGCGACCTTCGCGTTCTCGTTGACCTCGCTCTTGGCCCTGAGGCCCAGGGGGTACAGCTCCTCGGGGACCACGAAGACCGGGAGGCCGCCGTGCATGTACCTGGCCATGCCTCTAGCCTTCTCGAGGGCTCCCTCGCGAGAGCCCGGATCTCGGAGGGCCTCTAGCCCTCTCCCGACGTCTATCCTCGAGCCCGCTAGCTCGTTCACGAGCTTCGCGACTCCGGCCAACAGGGAGGGCATGGCCGTCCTCGGCAGGTGCCCATCCTCGACGAGCACGCGCGGAACCTCCGCTCTCTCCGCGAGCTCCACCAGGCGCCCTCCCGAGGCCACCACACCCAGCCAGGCCCCCCTCCTGCGGGCTTCGCAGAACGCCGATAAGGTCTCGGGGGTATTGCCGGAGTAGCTCACGGCTACCGCGAGCCAGCCCCTCCCCACACACCTGGGCAGGGAGTGGCTCTTCACCGAGAAGACCGGTACCTCGAGTTCCCTCTCCAGGTACCTGGCTACGAAGTCCCCGATTATCCCGGAGCCTCCCATGCCCGCGAAGGCTATTCCCCTTACCTCGCCCACCCACGTAGCGCCCAGCACATCCAGCCTCAGAGCTCTCTCCAACTGGGAGTCCCAGCCGAGGTATTCCTCCAGCAGCCCGGACATCGCTCTACCTCCTGGGCAGGAAGTCCCTTATGTAGACCCCGAGGAACTTCGTGAGGGGGTTGCTCATCACCGTGGTGTAGAGCTCCGCTACAAAGTCGAGGTACTCCCTCTCCTCGTGATCCGACGTGAGGAAGTCCTCGATCCTCTTCAGGATGTAGTCCAGGGCCTCGAAGAGCTCCTCGTCCTCGGTGTTCTCCCGGAAGAACAGGACTATGCCGTAGATGTCCTCGAGAGCCACCGCTACCTCCGAGCTCACGACCGAGCCTGGAGTGCACTCGCCCAGGACTTTATAAAGGCTCTGCCGATGCGCCTTGACTTCGACAGAAGGTTGGAAGCCTTTTAAGCTTGCCGACTTAACGGAGCGGGTGACTCGTGCATGAGCAGGACGTCTAGGATACCGGGGTTCTACAAGCTGCCTATACCCGAGAGGGTCAGGGTGGTGAAGGAGTTCGCGGGGCTCACCGACGAGGAGGCGGAGCTCCTCGGGAAGACCGGCAGGTTGGGACTGGACGTGGCGGACAAGATGATAGAGAACGTCGTCGGGACGTTCGAGCTCCCCTACGGCGTAGCGGTCAACTTCCTGATAAACGGTCGCGACTATCTAGTCCCGATGGTCATCGAGGAGCCCTCCGTAGTGGCCGGCGCCTCGAACGCCGCGAAGTGGTGCCGCGATGGTGGAGGGCTGGTCTCGATAGCCTCGGAGCAGATAATGGTATCCCAAATCCAGGTGATAAAGGTGCCCTCGCCGCACACGGCCGCGGTCAGGATACTGGAGAGGAAGAAGGAGATCCTGGACTTGGCGAACTCCACGAACGAGATACTGGTGAAGCTGGGCGGTGGAGCCAGAGACTTAGAGGTCAGAGTGCTCGATAGCCCCGTCGGGAAGATGGTGGTAGTGCACCTCCTGGTCGACGTCAGGGACGCAATGGGGGCGAACATAGTCAACACCATGGCCGAGGCCGTGGCCCCGATAATAGAGGAGGCCAGCGGGGGCAGAGTCCTCCTCAGGATAGTCTCCAACCTGGCCGACAGGAGGCTCGTTAAGTCCTGGGCGAGGGTGCCCAAAGACTCGATAGGTGGTGAGGAGGTCGTGGAGGGGATAGTCTACGCGTGGGCCTTCGCGGCGGCCGACCCCTACAGGGCAACCACCCACAACAAGGGCATAATGAACGGTATAATAGCCGTAGCACTGGCTACCGGGCAGGACACCAGGGCTCTCGAGGCCGGAGCCCACGCCTACGCGGCCAGGAGGGGCAGGTACGAGCCTCTGAGCACGTGGGAGGTGGACGGGAACGGCGACCTGGTCGGCTACCTGGAGCTGCCCATCGCGGTGGGGACAGTCGGCGGCTCGATAAGGTCGAACCCCATGACTAGGCTCTCGCTGAAGATCCTCGGGGTGAAGACGGCCAAGGAGCTCGCCGAGGTCATGGGAGCCGTGGGGCTGGCCCAGAACCTGGCCGCGCTCAGAGCCCTCGCTACGGAGGGCATCCAGAGAGGGCATATGAAGCTGCACGCTCGCCAGCTGGCCCTGGCCGCCGGCGCTAGGCCCGACGAGGTCGACGTCGTAGCCGAGGAGCTCGTGAAGTCCGGCAGGATAACGCTGGAGAAGGCGCAGGAGATACTGGAGGGGCTCAGGTCTAGGAGGTAGCGGCCACCGCTCAGCAGACTTCCGAGGCGGCTCTAGAGCTCCTCCAGCCCCAGCTTTTTGACCTCCTCGAGAGCCGGGGGGCCGGAGTTCAGGTCTATCGTCAGCGGGGTCACCGAGAGGCAGCCCTCCGCCTTGACCGCGTGCACGTCCGTGCCCGGTCCCGCCTCCACCTCCCTCATGTAGAGCCAGTAGTAGGGCCTGCCGAACGGGTCCCTTCTCCCGTCGTAGCCCGAGTACCACCTCACCCTAGACGCCCTCACGACCCTAACGCAGCTCCTGAACCTCCTCGGGTTCGGGATGTTCACGCTGAGCAGGTCGACCCCGGGAGGGAGTCCGCGCTCGGCCACTCTCTCGATTATCGCCTTCAGGTACCTCGCAGCTATGCCCTCCATCTCGGGAGTCGAGAGCTCTCCGAAGCTCTCCACGTCGGCTGAGAAAGCTATGGCCGGTATCCCCATCACCGCCGACTCTATGGCGGCCGCGACGGTGCCGCTGTAGAATATGTGCTGGAGGGTCAGGTTCTCCCCCACGTTTATCCCGGAGAGCACTAGGTCCGGTCTATAGCCCAGAACGTTTAGGGCCAGGTGGACGACGTCCACCGGAGTCCCGTCCGTCAGGTAGACGTCCACGCCGCCGACCCTCATCGAGTAGACCCTGAGGGGTCTGAAGAAGGTTATCGTGTGGCCTATGACCGATCTGGGGCTCTCCGTCGAGAACACCAGCGCCTCGCCCACTTTCGAGGCCACCCTGTGCAGCAGGAAGAGCCCGGGGCTTGCGTAGCTGTCGTCGTTCGTAACGAGCAATCTTACCAACCGAACACCCAGATCTCACACGCCGTCCGAGGCTTTTACTCTTTTGACGCGGCTAGGTAGAGCAGAACTGCCAGGGACGCGGCCTCCAGAGACACTACGTAGCAGAGGAGCGGGAGCCCGCTGCCCAGGAGGGAGGCCAGCGCGAAGCCTCCCGCGGACCAGGAGAGCCCCGTCAGCAGCCCGAAAGTCCCGTAGGCCAGAGCCCTGGCGTGGGGCTCGACGAGGTCCGCCACGGCGGCCCTCATGCTGGTCTCGTAGGCCCCCATGACGATCCCCCAGAGAGCTCCCACCGCGTACGGTGCCGCGGGACCCTCCGCGTAGACCAGCAGCACCGCTACGGCCGCCGCCAGCGGTGGGACTGCCGCGAGGCTCACCACCCCGATCTTGTCGTACGCCGCGCCGATGGGCAGGGCCACAGCTGCGTCGACGGCCATGGCTATGGAGTACGCGAGGGCCACCTCCGCTGGAGAGACTGTCCCCCTTGAGACCATGTGCATGGACGCTATAGTCCAGTGAGCGTAGCCCGCCAGGAGGAGGGACATCGAGGCCGTGTAGAGCCAGAACCTCCTCGGTAGCCCCCTGAGGCCCACGGGGGTAGCGGGCCTGACGCTGACCGATCCGACCCTCGGGTACAGCAGAGCCGCCGAGGTGACGAGGCCGACCGAGATCGCCGCCGGGAGAGCCAGGGAGAGGAACGCCGCGCGGTACCCGCCGAAGCCGAGGGCCCACGCGACAGCCAGGGGTCCGACGAAGGCTCCCGCTTGGTCCATGACTTCGTGGATCCCGAAGCCCTTCCCGCGCCCCATGCCCGACGTTACCTCGGCCAGTATGGTGTCGCGAGCGGGGCTCCTGAGCCCCTTGCCAACCCTCTCCGCTATGTAGAGCGCGACGGCCAGCTCCCACCTCCCGGCGAAGGCCAGGAGCGGCACCACGACCAGGTTGACGGCGTAGCCCGCGATCACGGTAGCCCAGAGCACCGAGGACGACATGAGCAGCGTGCTTAGGTAGCCTCCCAGGAACCTCGCCAGGTAGCTAACGAGCTCCCCGCTCCCGACCACCGCTGCGGCCAGAGGGATGGCCCCGAGGCTCTTGAGGAGCGGGCCGCTGACAGATCTAGCCCCCTCGTAGGCCACGTCTGCCGTCAGTGAGACCAAGCCCAGAACTAGGAATACCAGCAGTTCCCTCCTCACGTGGGTCACCGACCTCCGTGCCCGGAACATCGGTTAAAAGCTTATTAGTCGACCTTCCCAACCTCTTCAGGTGTTGGCGGGTGCCCCTGAGACCAGCGAGGTGCTACAAGGGCGTGGACAAGCCGCCCTACACTAGGACAGACTACATAGACGGGATACCCCAGCCTAGGATCGCCAAGTTCGTGATGGGGAAGGTGGACGGAGACTTCGGCTACAAGCTCGAGCTGAAGATCCTGGAAGCGGCCCAGGTCAGGCACAACGCTCTCGAGGCGGGGAGGGTCGCCGCGCACAAGTACCTGAGCAAGGCGGTCGGCGAGGAGAAGTTCACGTTCGTGGTGAGGGTCTACCCGCACCAAGTCCTCCGGGAGAACAAGATGATGGCCTTCGCCGGAGCTGACAGGCTCCAGGAGGGCATGAGGAGGGCCTTCGGGAAGCCCGTGGGGCTCGCCGCGAGGGTATTCCCGGGAACAGTGCTGGCCGAGGTTAGGGTCAACAGGGAGCACCTGGAGCACGCCAAGGAGGCCCTCAGGAGGTTCAAGGACAAGGTCGGCGTGCCCTCCACCATAGAAGTAACCGAGCTGGGCAAGGTCTCTTCTTGACGGAGGAGTACCTCCGGATAGGGGACTACGAGCTCGAGGTCGGGAGGCTCCTCGAGAGGCTAGCCAGCGCGGGAGCCTCCAGAGTCCTCCTGCAGCTACCCGAGGGGCTCAAGAGGTACTACCCGGCGGTAGCCGACTACATCGGGGCGAGGACTGGGGTGGAGGTGCGCCTAGACGCAGGACCGGTCTACGGCTCTTGCCTCGCCGCTCACGAGAGACCCGGAGGCTACGACCTGGTGGTCCACGTAGGCCACGACCCCTACCCCCTCTACGCACCGCGCGGTGCGAAGGTGGTCTACCTAGACCTCGAGTACGTCGGCGTAGACCCGGAGGAGTTCTCGGGCAGGGTGGAGGAGTACCTGAGGGTTGCCGGCACGAGGAGGGTGGCCATCGTCACGACCAACCAGCACAAGAGGCTCTCCGGGTTCCTGCGCGAGAGGCTGGAGACCGGCGGCTTCGGAGTGGCCTTCGGTCCGGCGGTGGTTTTCGGGTGCTACGTCCCCCCGGAGCTCGCGACCGCGGGGGCCGAAGCGGTCGTCGTAGTGGCCGGGGGGCTCTTCCACGCGATCGGCGTGGGGATGCTGGTCGGGAGGACCCTAGTCGTCAGGGCCGACCCCTACACCAGGACTGTTGGCGACGCCTCGAGGGAGGTCTCCAGGTTCGTGGCCGTGAGGCTGAGGAGGATGCTCGACGCCCTGAGCGCGAGGAGCTGGGGGATAATAGTGGGAACGGCGGGGCAGTACAGACCGTCGGTGGTGGAGAGGCTGGTGAGGGTCCTCAGGGAGAGGGGGCACAGGTACTACCTGTACGATGCCCCCCTGCTCGACGTCGAGGTGCTCAGGAACGCGGACAGTCCCGAGGTCGAGGCCTACGTGGTCACCTCCTGCCCCAGGGTAGCGGTGGACGACCTCTCGGAGTTCGAGAAGCCCGTTCTGACGCCCTCCGAGGCCCTGGTAGTCCTAGAGAGGGGCTCGGTGGACGAGTACCCCCGGGGCTTCCTGTAGCGAGTTCCCGGGTGAGCGCCGTGCCCCAGAGGGTGAGGCTCATGAGGGACCTCGAGGTGGCCCTCGAGAGGCTGAGGGACTTCGAGAGTCCCGTGGAGTCTCTGGAGCAGTACAGGACTCCCGGAGACGTGGCCGCCCTGATGATATGGGAGGCCTACATGAGGAGCGACCTGGCGAGGAGCGTCGTAGTAGACCTCGGGTGCGGGACCGGAGTCCTCGCCCACGGCTCCCTCCTCCTAGGAGCGCCCAGCGCCCTCTGCCTCGACGTGGACTGGTCTGCCCTGACCGTGGCCAGGGACAACCTCTCCGAGTTCCGCGGCTCGTTCGACCTCGTAGCCGGGGACGCGAGGAGCCTCCCCCTGAGACCAGCGGGAGACTACTGCTCAGTCGTCATGAACCCGCCCTTCGGCGTCAAGAGGAGGGGTGCCGACGTGGAGTTCCTGAGGAGCGCCGCGGCCCTCTGCTCCACGGTCTACTCGGTCCACAAGCTCTCCCCGGGAGGACTGAGGCTGATAGCGCGCCTCGCCGAGGAGCTGGGCTGCAGGCTCGACGTAATCGCCGAGGCCACGATGTCTCTCAGGCAGACCCTGAGGCACCACAGGAGGAGGGTCTACCGCTTCAAGGTCGTGCTAATTAGGCTCGCGAGGACCTCTAGCGGAGAGGGTGCGGAGGGTTGAGCGGCTCGGAGGAGCTCGTGGTCCCCGGAGACAGGATCGGGGTAGCGGAGGAGTTCCTGCCCGGTCCCGGGACCTACGAGCTCGACTACCAGATAAGGGCTTCCGCCGTCGGCAGGGTAGTCAGGGACGTGATCGGCAAGGTGGTCTCGGTGAGACCCCTCAAGGTCCCCGCGATGCCGCGCTCCGATTCCACGGTGCTGGCCACGATCTCGGAGATCCGCGAGGACTTTGCGATAGCCAGGATATTCGCCGTCGACGGAGACCCCCTCCCCTACACGTTCACCGGAATACTCCACGTAGCCCAGGTGGCCGAGAGGGGCGGTGGAGCGAAGCTCCTCTACGACTACGTCAGGGTCGGAGACGTCGTGAGGTCGAAGGTCCTCAACGACTGCCCTCCCTACATCATGAGCCTGAGGGGGGCGAGGCTCGGCGTCGTCCTCGCCAACTGCAGCAGGTGCGGAGCCCCGCTGAGGCCCTCCGGGGAGAGGCTCAAGTGTCCCCAGTGCGGGAACGTGGAGACCAGGAAGCTGGGCCACGGCTACGGACGCCTCTAGCCCTGAACTCGAAGCTAGACCCGCGGGGGGTACCTGCTCCGCACGGTGCTCGAGAGGAGCTCGAGGGCCCTCCCGACTCCCTGCTCCACGAACCTCCCGGGCGAGACCGGGACTACCCTCGGCTCTTCCGCTAGCCCCAGTAGGCCCTCCACGTAGGACCTGAAGCTCCTCGCCATCCCCCTCCCGTACCCACCGCCGAGGATGGAGACGACTCCCCTGAGCTCCCCGGACTCCAGGAGCCTCCCCAGGTAGGACCCGAAGAGGGCGTACGCGCGCTCCGTGGCCTCGAGCTGGGTCAGCCCGTCGTCTCTGTGGGCGTCGAAGCCGGCGAAGACCACAAAGACGTCCGGTCTGAAGACCGTCCTGGCCCTCTCGACGACTTCGAGGAGGAACCACGCGTAGTGGCCGTCTCCCGAGCCGGGGTATAGCGGGACGTTGATCTTGGTCCCCTCGGCACCCGGGCCCCCGACGTCCTCGACGCTCCCGGTTCCCGGGTAGAGCCACCTCTGGTGAGCGTCCAGGTGGAGGACCCTGTAGTCCTCCCAGAGGATCTCCTGGGTCCCGTTCCCGTGGTGGGCGTCGAAGTCGAGGACGGCGACCCTGTACCCGCGGTCCGCCAGGACTCTGGCGGCCACTGAGGCGTAGTCGAACACGCAGAACCCGAGGGTGGGGGCCCCCATGGCCGGTCCCCTCCTCCCGGCGTGGTGTCCCCCGGGCCTCGCCATCACGAACCAGGGAGTCCCAGTCTCGGCGGACGCCAGGGCCGCGTCCCTCGAGGCCGCAGCGAACGAGGCCGCGACGTCGCAGGTGTGCTCGTTCACGTAGGTGTCGGCGTCCACGTAGTGGAAGCCCCTGGAGCACTCGACCCTAATCCACTCTACGTACTCCGGGTCGTGTGCTAGGAGGACTGCCCCGTAGTCGGGCTCCGGGGCCCCGACCGTGTCCACGTGGCTCCAGGCGGGAGACTCCCTCAGCTCCTCGAGAGCCCTCTCGACCCTCCAGACCCCCTCGGGGTGCCTGTCCCCGGGGTCCCTGTGGAGCCTGTGCCTCTCGTCGTAGACCAGCCTGAGCAGCCCCAACCCTCTCCCCACCTACTTGGCCTCCCACTCTAATACCCCTACCGCTCTTTCCCTCCAGCTAGTCCTCGGTCGACGGGCTACCCCCCGGAAAGAGTGGGTGAGAATGACCAAACGGATGCCCCGAGCACGTGCAGCAGCTGGGGTTCTCGGAGAGTACTGTGAGAACGAACTCGTTGAGACCCGGGCCGGTCACGGTATGCCTACGCCTCTCGGGATCAAGCCCCTCTCGGGGTCGTACACGTAGTTTTTGATGCCGACCACGTAGAGCCCCAGATCCTCGTCTCGCTCTCTCTCTTTGACGGTGCACGGGACCGGCATGAAGTAGCTCTTCATCTCTGCCAGGAGCTTCCTCCTCTTATTGTAGCTCCTCGCTTTCCTCATTCCCCTCCAAATTCGTTTCACTTCATCCAGGTAGGGTCTTGGTACAGCCATGTAGCTAGATTCCCTACCGAGGTACTTCGAGAACTCCTCGAAAGTGTCCTCCAACGCGTAGAAGTAATGCGAACGAGATAAAGCATCCCTAGTTTTTTCATACGTCTCTCTTATGATGTTCTCACTTTCCTTTCTGATTAGCCCCCCATAATGACACTCGAGAGCTTTAAGGTAAACGGACTCGTTCCCGCCCGAGAGATAGCCGGAAAGCTTCTGTAGGACATCTTTAGTCATGAGCATCTCTGGGACATTATAGGGAGCCTCGCTATCGAGTTTAAGGCAGATGTACACGTTCGTCTCCCTAGCTTTGCGGCCGTACCTGTTCACCCTCCCGAAGCGCTGTACGAGGGAGGGCACCGGGGCGAGCTCCGTGACGAGGACGTCGTAGGATATGTCGAGAGAAACCTCGGCCACCTGGGTAGCGACGAGGACCCTAGCGTTCCTCACCCCGTTCTCCTTCTCAGCGCGGTCTCTGTAGGCGAAGCGGCCGTGGATTAGGTGAACTCCGGGTACGTTCCTCTCCCGGAGGAGCTCGTAGGCCTTCACGGCTCTCTCAACGGTGTTCGCGATCACGAGCACGCTCTTCCCCCGGAGACTATCTATCCTCTCCTGGAGGAAGTCTAGCAGAGATTCGTCTAGCAGCTCTACCCAGTGTCTCCTGAGGCGCTCGTACTCTTTCCAGAGCACCCTCGGCTCGGCTCCTCCGAGTACGTCCCTCAGCGCCTCTACGTACACCGTGCTCGGTGTGGCGGACATCAGGAGGACCGAGAGGTTGTATATTTCCCCGAGGACCTCGAGGGCGGCCTTCAGGGCCCCAACCATCTCCGGGGTGAGGAGGTGAAACTCGTCGATCACGATGAGAGACCCCCTGAGGTTGTACCTCCTTAGGTGGTACCTGCCGACCTGGAGGGCCGTCAGTAAGAGCTGGTCTATGGTCGTCACCGTTACCTTAGGTACGAAGAGGCGGTAGAAGTCTAGCGGGTAAACCGCCTCGTCTGGAGAGTCTTCGCGCCTCACTAAGTACTCGACATCTGCGAAGTAGAAGTACTCCCCCACGTACTCCTCATCGAAGACATTCCGCAGAGTCTCCTCGAACTCCTTCACCGCGGTTATGGTTGGGAGGACGTAGAATATCTTCTTCGGCCTCAGCTCCCTCGCTCTAAGCAGCGCGAGCGCCGTTTTCCCCCAACCCGTCGGGGCCACCACGATGAGGTGTCTGTCGCGCGAAGAGGCTATCTCCTCCTGTACCTCGAACTTGTTTGGATCGAAACCTCTTCTCTCCTCCGCTCTTCGCTTTATCTCGCTCTCTATCTTGTCCTCGAAACTTTCAGACCATGCGAACTGCGAGAGGACTGAGTCGCGGGGGTACTCCAGTGCCGACACTATGTCGGCCAGCTTGAATACCCCGATCACGTCGGCCAGGTCTACGGCGAGGTTCGCATTCCCACTCAGAAGCTTACGGAGCTCTCGGTAGAGCCTCCACTTCAACTCATCCGACGTGTCTAAGTAGAGGGAGGAGTGATGCTTGAGCGTCGCGAAGGTCAGGACTGCCCAGTATTCCTTCGGCAGGGGTAGCAGATCGGTCGCCCCTCTTTCACGGACGAGCTCCAAGAGCTCGGAGCTCTTTCGGGAGTGCTTGACCTTCCTCTCCGCTCCTACCTGCCACTTCGAACTTAGCTTCCCCAGGTCGTGAGCGACGCAGAGGGAGAAGCAGAGCTGCTTCAGGCCCTTGCGATCGAGCCCTAACTCTCTCAAGACCGAGCTGGCCAGGTCCCAGCACTCCTCCACGTGCCGGCTAAGGCTCTTCCCCTCGTGGCTCTCCTTCTTGTCCGGGTCGTCTAAATCTTCGTCGCGCTCCCTCAGCCACGCTTTGCCGTGCTCCCTCAGCCACGCTACGAGACGTAGGAGGTGGTCGCGCGGGTTCAGGTCGTCCCGCGGGTTCAAGACTATCCCCAGGTGCCTCCTACTTGCGAGGTCAGCTCCTTGACGAAGGAGAGATCCACCCCTATTTCGTAAGCGCTAGACAACTCGATCGCGAGGTCCACGATCCTCCTCAGCGGTTCCGGATCCGCGAAGCTGCTTCTGAGCAGCCCGGCGTAGAAGATTTCGCTATATGTCGAGAGCAGCTTGAGCTGATTCTCGGCGGCTCTCCACCCCCCGGCTTTTTCCTCGACTTTCTTCATGAAACTGTAAAGGGAATCTCTCATCCTCTCAAGGACCTTCCTCCGCTCGGGTATCTCAAGCCACCTCGAAACGAAGAAGTCTAATCTGGGTAGCGGGATTACGTATTCCCTTTCCTTCCTCACTTTCTCCCTTTCCTCCATCCTTCTCCTCCCCCTACCTGCTACCCCCTTGTCTCTCTCCTCCACTTCCTCCTTGCTCGGCACGACAAACACTACGCCCTCCGTTTCCTTTAATAGCCTCAACAGGTTTTCCACGTGGGAAGAGCACTCCTCGTCCTCCACGAGCGTGAAGAGCCACAGCATGAACTTCGTGAGGACTGTGAAGGGCTTATCGCCCTCCACTCTGTGGATCTTTAGCTTCTCCAAGCTCGCGTGCTTTGAAGTATATTTTCTCATCAAAAGCTCCCGCAGACCCTGCTGCAAATCTTCGTTGGAGAAATGAACAGCTATGTCTTGGCCTATGCAGATCGAGTTCAACAGCCAAGCGCTCAATCGGCAGACTTTCTCTTTATCGTACTTTTCACCGAAGTAGAGATTGCCGGCCTCAGTACTTGCCACTGAGCCGGGGGTCTGTCTGAGGTCCCCCTTCTTGAACAGCACCTCTTCGATTTTCGACATAGCTTCCTTCTTAAACTCCTCCATCTCCCTCTCGAGCCTCTCTACGTCCTCGGTCGACGCTACGCCTTTCTTTAGCATTTCCAGGATGGTTTCCCTAAGCTTATTTGCGGAGTCTGTACCCTCCCTTACACGATCCCAGTGGCTCCGCATCTTCTTGTAAACGATTGGATGCTGTACTTCGAATAGGGCGTTCCTGATCCTAGTGGCCTCCCTCCCTCGCTGTTTGTCCCTTTCTTCTAGAGGAAGATCAGACAATTTCCTGTGTCGCTGTTGTATCTCGTTGACCACATCACTTACCTTTTTAAAGCTGATGTGCTCCTTGAAAAAGTCCCCTATCAACTCCCTTATCATGTCGCTGCATTTTTTCTCTATCACACTGCTCATGGTACCAGGTACCTCACCGGGTCGAATACGAAGATAGTACTCTCCTCGTCCTGCACGGCATCCATCTCAGTGTCCGCTACGATAATCGCCCTGTACGCGAACACGAAGTCCTCCAAGGCAGGGCCGACTGGGGAGATGACGAGCATCGGAACGCGCTCACCGCGCCCCTCTACCAGACGTCTTGTACCGTGCATAGTTCCGAGCCTCCGCTCTTGAACTCTCACTTCCCGTACCCGCTCGCTGGGACAGTAGCCCGCTCCCTCGCGGCTCTTGACGAGGCGGGCCTCCCGCGCGTCGCCGACGTAGTCCACGAAGTGGTAGTCATTCCCGCCGAAGATCTCGTACTCGAAGTCGAGCTCACGCAACCTCCTCAGGCCCTCCTCTACCACCTCGTCCTCAGCGGCTATTGCGAGCTTGTACTCCGGCCTGAAGAGCTCCTCGCTCTCCTTAAGGGGCCTGAGCTCATCCATCTCTTTATAAGCCCTCCTATACTTTTTCCCTTCGTAAGCTCTCTTGGCCCCTTCCCAGTAATTCTTGAGCAAACTCATTATCGCACGTCGCTTCCGGTCGAACTTAAAGATCCTAGAGATCGTCACGTAATGCCCTCCGAGACTCCGCAGCTCTGCTCCGGCCAGCACCCTCTTCTCTTCGCAGAATTTCTTCAGTTCTTCCCTCGGCACGCCGAGTATAGCTCCGAAGAGTCCGGCCACGGCAGAGGGAGGGGGGATCAAGTAAGTCCTTCTCGCGAGCTTTTGGTGGTGCAGCTTGAACTGTGCGGTCTCGAAGCGCACTACGAACGTGAGCGCCTTCATTCTCCTCCCTTTCTCTGACCGAAGATGACGTAGTCACAGACCTTTTTTATCAGGTCCCCGATAGCCTTGTCCTCGAGCTCTCTCCAATTCTCGGGAGGATAACTCTTCTTCGCGTCCTTGGACTCTTCCGATTCAGCCTCCTCCACGAGAGAGCCTCCCTTATTCACGAAGACCCAGTACTTAGCGTTGCGGTAGTCTAGTACCAGCAGCTCGTCGATGAGGGAGCCGTAGAGTCTCATCAGCTTACATATGTCGCCCCAAGAGAGCTTGCCCTCGTTGTCCACGTCTACGTAGCCGAACATGGGTACGAAGCGCTCGGTGAGCGCCACCACGGAGTAGTAGAACTCCGGGACGCTGGGGGACTGAGCGGCTCTGGGAAACTGCCATCCCTCCCATAGTAACACCTCGAGGAAGGCCCGCAACCTCTCGACCCTCTCCCCTTCCTTCAAGCAGTACATTCCGTCCCGCTCCTCCAGCCTGCCCTGCCTCACCAGCTCAGCTATCTTGTCCCTGTACTCCCTATCCTTCCTCAGCTCCCGCACGTCGAAACACCCTACTCTGTCCGAGACTATGACGTTCAGCCTACCCAGCCACTCGGCTACCTCGACCTCGAAGGGGACTGGCCACTCGGCTACCTCACCCTTGGACTTGGCTGGACAGGCATCATCGGGCTTCTTCACGAAGTCCCTCGGGAACCTGGCCGCGAATTCGGGCTTGACTTCGGTGTGTCTTAGAGCTATCAAGTGGGAGATCTTTATCGGGCTGCTCCTCTTACTGGGAACTTCAGCCGGGACGAAATAGCCGAAGAGATCGTCGTCTATGTACTTCACGGGATCCCCCACGTCCACGAGCTGTTGCTTGGCCTCGTCTAGACAGAGAGGGTCTATGCTGAGGCCCTTCTTATACACCTTCTCGTACAGCCTCTCCCTTATACACCTTCTGACGCACCTCGCGCTAACGAACGCCCTGACCTCCTGGTTCCACGTGAGTATCTTTTTCAGCGGTATCCTGTTCCCGATGCTCATGTCGGCGTTAACGTTGCCCGACACCTTCATTATAACGGCTATGAACGCGCGCCTAGGCACCCTGCTCACACCTCTCTCTCCGCTTCTTCTCACACTTGTCGTTGATAGCGTTGTAGAGGCCGGCCAGTATCGCAGTGCTGTATCTGTAATACTCGTCAATACTCCAGGCTCTCTCCTCACTTACCTCTCGCGGAAGGCTTACGCACCTGGGCTCCGTCTCCACGATGATGTTCACTAGCTGCTTCCTGAACCTCGATGGTAGCTCCTCGGACCTCAGGATGAGGAGCCACGTGTGCAAGCGCTTGACGGCTTTATCCTTCTCACCATAGATCTGCTCGAGTCGCTCCAGTATGCGTAACCCAGCGTGACACGCCCACTCGTACAGAGTCTCCACCTCGGAGGAGCTGGAGCCCGACATAGGAACCCAGATCCCTGCTCGCCCCCCGCTTAAAAAGCTCCGCTTCGAAGGGCGCAAAGGTCCCTGGTTCCTCCGAGAGATCAGCCATAGCCCGAAAATCGGCGCGTCGATTGGCACCATAGGAAGGCAAGAGCACGCCTACGCTCGCGAAACGCACCGACGGAGGACGAGGGAGCTGACATGGAAGCCTCTTGGGGGGCGGGGCTGCTCCTCGGGGGGACTCAAATAGGCTTCCGCACCTGCCCCTCAAGGGGCCAGCGGTCTAACCGCGCGCCCTCCACGCTCTGTAAAGCTCCTCCTCCACGTAGACTCTACTTACTCTCTCCACGGTGCCATCCCTCCTGTAGAGCATGACAAGAAAATCTCCTGACCTCTTCCCGACGTAGCCCACGACGGCCGCCTCTACCCCGGCTCTCCTCAGGGTCTCCAGAGCCTCCCCAACCTTCTCGGCCGGCACTGTGGCCAGGAGAGTCCCGGAGCTTATGAGCCTGAGGGGGTCTAGGCTGAGCGCGGAGGTTACGGCCAGAGTCTCCTCGGCTATCCTGATCCTCTCCTCCCAGACGTGGAGCGTCTTGCCCGAGGCGTAGGCCATCTCCGCGAGCCCCCCGAGGACTCCGCCCTCGGTCGGGTCGTGCATCGAGGTGGCTAGCCCTGCCTCCGCCAGGGCCAGGGCCTCCCCGACTACGCTGACCCTCCTGGTGAACCCCCTCGCCCTCTCGAGGAGGCTCCCCGGTACCCCCGCTTTCAGGAGGGCCTCAGCGAAGTCCGTCGCGAGGATGGCAGTCCCCTCGACACCGGCGGTCTTCGTCATGATTACGGCGTCGCCCACCCTCGCTCCGGAGGTCGTCACGTACCTGCCCCTCTCTCCAACCCCTATCGCCGTCGAGGAGACCAGGGGCCTGTTCAGGCCCGGCGTGAACTCCGTGTGGCCGCCGACTATCGCAACCCCCAGCTCCCTGGCAGCCCCGTCCATCTGCCCCGTTATCGCGTCGACCAGGTCCTCGCCGGCACCCTCGGGGAGGTAGAGGACCGGGAGGAGCCACCTGGGTCTGACCCCCCTGACGGCTATGTCGTTGCATGGCACGTGGACGGCTAGCCAGCCGAGGAGCTCGACCGCCCCGGTGATCGGGTCAGCGTGGACTACGAGGACTCTCCCGTCCCCCAGGTCTACCACCGCCGCGTCTTCCCCTATCGACGGACCGACGACGACCGAGGGGTCGGGGGAACCCGTCCTGCTCATTACGTACTTGAGAAGCATGTCCGGTGGGAGCTTGCCTATCATAACCCGCGCCTACCCTACGCTTCCCGGAGCCCTCTTAAGCTTTCCCCGCCCGCTCCTAGCCAGGAGTCTTGCGGTGAACCCCGCTCGGTAACCGCGAGAGAAGGTCTGCGGCGACCCGCACCAGGCGGACTGACCTCTCGCTCCAGTCCTCCCCACTGCTCCGCAGTTCATCCAGCGCCTCCACCAGGGCCCCGACGACTCCCGCGCAGTCGCTCCCGAGATGCCGGGGGAGGTCTGGGCAGTCGACGTAGATGCAGGGAGACGCGAGCTTGGCCAGGGTGAGCACGCCAGGGAGGCTGGAGCAGTCGAGACCCGAGGCCCCGCCGACCGAGTACTCGGCGTACCTCTCGACGTGCTCGCGGTATCCGGACTCCACCAGGTAGCGGTGGACCTCGAGGTCCTTGACCACCGTCGAGGCTACGTAGAGGGCCTCGAGCGCGTAGACCCCGAGGGGCTCCAGAGACTCTTCGCCGACCCTAAGCAGGTAGTAGTCCCTGCTGCCGTGCAGGACGCTGTGGGCGGCCTCGTGAACCAGGATGGCCTCGAGGGTCTCCTCGTCCAGCTCCGAGCACCTCCGGTAGTCTACGTGTATCCTGGGCCACCCCATCCAGGCCTCGTGGGAGACCGGGTAGCTGCCGAGCACGAGCACTCCCAGTGCAGCGGCCTCCTCATAGAGGAGCTCCGAGGGACTGCGCCCCGGTCCGTAGACCACGACCTCGACGAACGGAGGCTCCGGGCGCGAGCCGTAGAAGGTGGCCAGCACTCTCTCGAGTGTTTCTATAAAGCTCTCCGGGACTTCACCGTACCTCGATACAATTATTTCGACCATGGGGCACCTCCCAGACTCTCGACGTCGCTCCACATCGATATCTATGCACTCCAGCTACTAATTTCAGTCCATCCCTCCCGACTTCTAGAGCCTATCCGTGAGTCCTCTTTCGAGCTCTCTACTCGCGCACTCACCTCGGAGACCGTCACCAGCGAGCCCGGCCCGCTGTCCCGGGCTACTCCCTAGGGAGTCGTCCTACCGAGCACAGCGCTTAACTCTCGGTCGTCCTCTTCTCTTGGGGCGTGGAGGATCGCGGAGCTCCACTCTGAGACCCTCAGGTACCTGGCCTCGAGCGACCCCGAGCACCGCAGGAGGCTGGGCCAGTTCTTCACACCGAGGAGCCTGAGGGAGGAGCTCCTGTCCAGGGTTCCCAGACTCGCGAGGCCCAGAGTCCTCGATCCTGCCTGCGGCACCGGGGAGTTCCTGCTCTCAGCCAGGGACTACTTCGCCGAGCCCGAGCTCCACTGCTGGGAGGTGGACCCCGGGCTAGCCGAGATAGCGAGGAGGGTGGTGCCGGAGGCCAGGGTCGAGGTCGTGGACTCCCTGACGAAGCCCTTCGGGGAGGAGTTCGACGTCGTGGTCGGGAACCCCCCTTACTTCGAGTTCAAGCCCAGCAGAGAGCTCAGGGCTAGGTTCGGGGAGATAGTCTACGGGAGGCCTAACGTCTACGCATTCTTCGTCTACCTCGGGTTGAGGGTCCTCAGACCCGGGGGCTACCTAGCCTACGTGGTCTCGTCCTCCATGAACAGCGGGGCCTACTTCGAGAAGCTGAGGGAGTTCGTAGTGAGGACTGCCGACGTGGAGTACATGAGGGTCCTCCCGGACTCGAGGGTCTTCGAGGGGGCTAACCACACGTTCCAGCTCCTGGTCCTGAGGAAGAGGATGCCCGGCGAGAGGCCCTCGGGAAGGTATGTCTTCGAGAGGAGCGGCAGGATAGTCTTCACAGAGCACGCCGAAGAGCTGAGACGAAGGTGGGTCGGCGCCGTTAGCCTGGCAGAGCTGGGGTATAGGGTGCGGACAGGGAGGGTCGTCTGGAACAGAGTCAGGGACAGGCTGACAGACGACCCGAGCGAGGGGGTGCTGCTGGTGTGGGCCCACAACATAGCGAGGGGGAGGCTCGCACTGGGGAGCAGGCCCGGGAAGCCCCAGTACGTGAGGAGCGAGGTCTACGACGTGGGGCCGGCCATAGTGGTGAGGAGGGTCGTGGGGCACCCGAGCAGCCCGAGGCTCTGGGCGGCCCTCGTGCCCCCGGGCCTCAGGTTCCTGGCCGAGAACCACGTGAACGTCGCCTACCCTCCCCGGGAAGCGACCCTGGAGGAGATGGAGGAGGTAGTCCGCGCGCTGAACAGCGATGAGACGCAGAGGCTCGTCGGGATGTTGACTGGCAACACCCAGGTCTCCGCCAGGGAGCTCGAGCACCTCGTGCCGATCAGGCTCGCGGGGCGCGTCGCGAAGGGCCTCGAAATGTAGATAAAGGGGGGCCGGTACTAGAGCCGGGGGAATGCCGCGTGAGCGGGAGAAAGCCCGGCCTCCTCGCCTGGAGGCTCACGGGGGTGGCGACAGCCGCGCTGGCCTGGATCGTCATAGCCCTCGCGGCCAGCAGGAACCCGTGGTTCGACGTCTTCAGACACGCGCTCAGCGACCTCGGGGGTCCGAGGGCTACCGACCCCTGGGTATTCAACGCCGGACTGATCGCCGCTGGAGCTCTGACCTGCGTCTACGCTCTCTACCTGACCCACGCCTCCGCGAGCAAAGCCCTCACGTTCGCCTCGGCCCTCGTCTTCGTGGCCGGCATATTCCTGGCCCTCATCGGCGTGTTCCCCAGCAGGACCTACCCGCACGTCTTCGTCTCGGTCTGGTTCTTCGTCCAGATGTGGATGGCTATGGTCGCCGCGGCCGTCGACTTCCTGGTCAGGAGGGAGCTGGCACCGGGGGCCGTCCTCCTCGGGCTCTCGGTCGTGGGTCCCGTCGGGGCCCTGGCCATCGAGTGGCCCTCGGTAGCCCTCCTCGAGATATACGGGATAGTCATAATAGACGCGCTCGTGGTCCTGATGACTTTGAGGTACTGAAGAGTTTCTAAAACCCGGTGCTGCCGACTCAGGAGCGGGGCCGTGATGAGGGCTAGATTGGGCTAGCGGTGAGCGGGGTTTCGGGTCCCTGAGCCCCCGGAGCCTTCCGCTCCGCACCTCCTGAGGGCTCCCGCGTGCTTGAGGAGGAGCAGGGACAGGAGCGTCTTGGCGTCGGCGGCGGGCTCCCCGAGCACGGCGTCGAGAGCCTCGTCAACCCCCAGCCTCACTACTTCGACCAGCTCCCCCGGCTCTGGCTTGCCCCCCACGTACTCCAGGTCCCCGGCCAGGTAGACGTGGAGAACCTCGTCGCTGTAGCCCGGGGAGGTGTAGACCCTCGCCAGAAGCTCGAGCCTCCCGGGTCTGTAGCCGGTCTCCTCAACGAGCTCCCTCCTGGCCGCCTCCTCGGGAGTCTCGCCAGGGTCTACCCTCCCCGCGGGAACCTCGAGAACCCATCCGCCCACCGGTGCTCGGAACTGCCTGACCAGGACGACCTCGTCGCCGACCAGCGGGACGACGGCCACGGAGCGGCCGAAGAGGACTACGTCCCGGACGAACTCGAGCCCTTCGTAGCGGTACGTCCTCTGAAGCAGAGAGACTCTCTTCCCCCGGCACACCACCCTCTCGCTCAGCAGCTCCAGCAAGAGTTTCCCCGCAGTCTGCTACTGGTCTGGCGAAAATAGCGGGCGAGAGGGCAGCTCTCGAGGACGCGGAGGTAGATATGGAGCTCACGGAGGCGGGCTCGGGAGCGTCGAGGTCATCCGCGGGAACGGCGAAGCCCACCGCACCTCGATGACGAACCCGCTCGCGTCGGCGGACCCGTAGAGAAGGCTCCCTCGCAGCTTCCAGTCGATCCCTGGGAGAGGGGTGGGCGATCGGGGGTCGACTGGAGGGTTTATAAGCTCTGGCAAGGAGTTCTCCCTGGGTCGCTAGACTACCTATAAGGGATTGAAAGCAACAATGGCACGTAGAAGAGGAGGAAGATGACGGCGAGTCGCTAGACTACCTATAAGGGATTGAAAGGAAGAAGATGAGGAACGTGATCTGGAGCTCGTCGTGTGTCGCTAGACTACCTATAAGGGATTGAAAGGGGACCAGGCTCTCCGTAGCGGTCACCTTCCACCCCGTCGCTAGACTACCTATAAGGGATTGAAAGAACGACCTCATCGAGCGCATGAAGCAGGGGATAATCGTCGCTAGACTACCTATAAGGGATTGAAAGGCAAACCTTGAAGGCCTCCTCCCTGCTCAGCGGTCTCGTCGCTAGACTACCTATAAGGGATTGAAAGGAGGACGTGAACTCGACTACCGTGAGGGATAGGAGCGGGTCGCTAGACTACCTATAAGGGATTGAAAGTCATACGTGAAGTCCTCATCACGCTCCTCGCCCTCGTCGCTAGACTACCTATAAGGGATTGAAAGAAGATAATGTCCTCGAGGTATCTCAGGAGCTTCGGGTGTCGCTAGACTACCTATAAGGGATTGAAAGGTGCGCATAGTCAGGGGGCTAATGAAATTGGCGTTAGGTCGCTAGAGTACCCATGAGGGTTTGAAGCGAAGACAAAGAAAGTATAAGCCCTTCTGGACATAGCCCCTAGGAGAGTCCGGATGAGCGAGTCTCGGCCGAAGCCCAAGCAGGGGATGACGTCCCTCGACGTAGCAGCGACCCTCGGTGAGCTGAGGAGCCTCGAGGGCTGCGCGGTCAGGAGCGTGCTCATGCCGACCCGGGACGTCCTGGTCCTGGAGCTCGGCTGCGGCGACGGGGTCGGGCACCTGCTGGTGGAATGCGGTAGGAGGATACACGCTGTCAGCGGAGTTCTCACCAGAGAGTCCGTCAAGACCGTCAGGCCCTTCAGGAAGGCCCTCGAGGGCTCGAGGCTCGAGAGCATCGGGCAGCTGGACCTCGAGAGGGTCGTCGTCCTGAGGTTCAGGAGGGGTTCGAGGCGCTACGAGCTCTACGCGGAGCTCCTCCCCAGGGGAGTCCTCGCTCTGGTAGACGAGGAGGGGAAAGTCGTGGCCCTCAACAGGAGGCTCTCCGCCAGGGACAGGACTGTGGCCGTGGGCCTCAGGTACTCGCTACCGCCCCTCCTCCCCAGTCTCGCGGAGCTGGACTCCCAGAGGCTCGCCGAGCTGGCGGGCAGGCACGGGGGAACGGTCGCCCGGTTCCTCGTCAGGGCCCTCGGCGTCCCACCGGAGGTGGTCAACGAGGTCCTGGACGAGCGGGAGAGGTCTCTGGACCTGGCGGAGGTCGGGGCGGAGGGGTTGGCTTCTATCGTGGAGAGGGTCCGCAGGTTCGTGGCCGAGGTGGTTGAGAAACCTCGCCCCTGCCTAGTGCTAGTCTCGGGGGCACCGGTCTCCTTCCACCCGTTCAGACCGTCGAGAGTCCCCGAGGGTGCCGAGGTCGTAGAGTACGGCTCCATGAGCGAACTCCTGGAGAACTACTTCAGGCGGGCGGACGAGGCGGCACTGAAGGAGGTTGAGCTGGCTAGGCTCAGAGACCAGGAGGCGGCCATCGAGAGGACCCTGGAGGAGGCCGAGGAGAACCTGAGGAGGACCTCCGAGCGGCTGGCCGAGGTTGAGAGGCTCCTGGAAATCTTCGAGAGGCACTACTACGAGGTCGAGACGGCGTGGGAGTGCGCCAGGAGGGTGGTGAGGGAGGAGGGGTGGGGTTCGCTGGGGGCCTGCGGAGAGCTCTCCGGAGACCCCGGGGAGGGTGCCGTGGAGCTCAGGCTCCCGGAGGGTCAGCTGAGGCTCCTGCTTCACAGAGACCTGAGCCAGCAGTACGCGGAGCTGAGGAGGGAGCGCGAGCGGCTCAGGGAGAAGCTGGAGAGAGCCAGGGAGGCGGTCAGGGACCTGAGGAGCAAGCTGGAGGACGTAGTTTCGCGTAGGGGGGAGCTCGAGGCCCTCAGGGTCAGGCCAAGGAGGACCGCGTGGTTCAGCAGGTTCCACTGGATAGAGACTTCGAGCGGCTTCCTGGCAATCGGCGGTAGGGACGCTTCCCAGAACGAGCTCCTGGTCAGGAGGTACCTCGGCCCCAGGGATGTATTCATGCACGCGGACGTCCCCGGAGCGCCGGTGTTCGTGGTGCTGGCGGGCGGGAGGGAGGTCCCCGAGAAGGACTTGGAGGAGGTGGCTTGCTTAGCAGCCTCCTACAGCAAGGCGTGGAAGGCCGGGCTCGGCTCAGCGGACGTCTTCTGGGTGTGGGGGGAGCAGGTGGGGCTCTCGGCACCCCCGGGGGAGTACCTCCCGAGGGGCTCCTTCATGGTCTACGGTCAGAAGAACTTCCTAAGGGGGGTCAGGCTCGCCCTGGGCATAGGGGTTGTCTACGTCGACGACTCCTACGACGTCATAGTGGGGCCTCCGGAGCTCGTCGAGAGGAGGGCCGTGGCCAGCGTTACCCTCGTCCCCGGCGACGCGAGCGTCGAGGCTGCGGCCGAGGAGATAAGGGAGTACTTCGTGAAGAGGTGTCCGGACGTGCGCGGCCTCACCGCCCGCGATATCGCGAAGCTCCTCCCCGGCAGGGTCAGGGTAGTCGGCAGGAAGTGACGCACAGCGCCCGGGCTCCGCACTATTTTTGCGGAGGCGGGAGATCTCGGAGGGCGAGGTGTCCCACCAGACACTGCTGGACGTGGAGGGGCTGGCCCTGAGCGGGTTCGTGAAGGGGGTGGAGCTGGTGGACTGCGAGCTCAAGCCCTTCAGGAGGTCTAGGCTCAGGGTGGAGCTGGTGGACGGCAGGCTCGTGGAGACCGAGTGCCTCCCCTACGAGAGGGTCTCCAGGTCGTACCTCGTCGTGCTCAGGTACGTAGAGTTCGGCAGGACGATATCGGGCAAGCAGCTAGACGAGGAGACAATCGAGAGCCTGAAGTTCGACGTCACCGGCGAGGGCGGCTGAAGCCCGGTCGCGGGCTGGACTGCCCCGGGGAGAGGCGGGGCGCTAGACCCGCGCTAGCTCTACCTCGACCTCCCACCCTCCCTCCCCGAACCTGGCGATCCCGTAGTAGCCGACCATAGCTGGACCCGGGTTCACAGCGACTGTCCTCCCGATCCTGGTAACCCCCCTGCCCTCGTGCACGTGGCCGCAGACGTGGAGCACGGGTCCGTATGCCTCCACGAACTCCCTGAGCCTCCTCGAGCCCACGTACTCTCCGCTGTATATCCTATCGAGACCCGTCGCCTCGGGGGGCGTGTGGGTTAGGAGCACGTGCAGCGGGAGAGACCCGGGCTTCAGGGCTCTCTCCAGCTCCTCGACGAAGGAGGACATGTGGGCCTCCGTTAGGTAGGGGATGCCCCAGAACGGGAACCCGAGGCCTCCGCCGGCCCCGGCTACGCGCAGACCCCCGACCTCGACCACCTCCTTGTGTATCACGAGCACGTTCTCTATTCCGAGCCCGGCCACCTCCGGGGGGTCCACGTTTCCGGGGACGACCACCGCGATCGGTGCGCTGCGCGAGATGGTCTCCAGGACCTCCCTGTAGGCACCTCCGGAGTAGTTCGAGACGTCGCCGGCCACGAGGGCCACGTCGAACGAGCCCCTCTTGAGTATGCTCCTGAGCACGGATACCCTGCCGTGTACGTCGGACAGCAGGAGGGCGGTGAGCATAGGGCACCGCTCTAGTATTTTTGCCGGGGTTATTATCGCTCTCGAGAGCATGGAGCGGAGCGTGAGGCACCTATTCGACACAGTCATCGAGCGCTACTGGAGCGGCATAGACCTCAGCGAGTTCACCGTCCTCAGAGCCCGGGGAGACCCCCTCTCAGTCCTCGTGGCCGTGGTGCTCTCGCAGAACACGAGCGACGTGAACTCCACCCGGGCGTACGAGTCCCTCGCGCGGAGGACGGGTCTCCCGATGAGACCCGAGGTCATACTGGAGCTGGGGGTCGAGGGGGTCGCCGAGGCCGTAAGGGTCTCGGGGATGCAGTACGTCAAGGCCGGGACTATCGTCAGGCTGGCCCAGTCCGTGAACCCGCGGGAGCTGGAGGAGCTGGACCCCCCGCTGCTGAGGACTAGGCTGCTGAGCGTGCCAGGGGTCGGCTACAAGACGGCCGACGTCTTCCTCCTGATGTACAGGAGGTACCCCGTGTTCCCGATGGACACCCACATAAGGAGGACGCTCGTCCGCTACGGCATCGCGAAGCGGGGAGAGGGCTACGAGGCGGTCAGGCTGAGGGTGGAGGCCCACCTCCCGAGAGACCCGGACTACCTGCTCAGGGCCCACCTGAGCCTGATAGAGCACGGGAGGACCGTGTGCAAGGCCAGGAGACCCCGGTGCTCCGAGTGCCCGGTGTCGGAGGGCTGCGCCAGGGTCCTCTCCTAGCGTAGGGGGCATCCCGCGGAGGGCTCCACCTCTTTTGCCCGGGGAGGGGTCCTGCGGGGAGTCCCGTGAAGCTGGTAGCGGTAGCGGCCCACAGCGAGCCCCCAGACCGAGCGCGCGAGGAGGTCATCAGGGAGTTCGCCAGGTCTCTGGCGTCCAGGTGCGGAGACTCGGTCGTCCTGCTCGTGGGGGGATACTGGGGCTTCATGAAGGTTCTGGTGGACGAGGCCCTGGCCGCCGGTCTGACCGCGGTGCTGCTCCCGCCGGTCGAGAGGGAGGACGTGGAGTTCCCCCGGAAGGCCATCGTGCTGAGGACGGGTCTCAGCTTCAGACTGAGGAGCGTCGCGATGGTGCGGAGCTCCGACGCACTGGTCGTCCTCGGCGGGGCCTCCGGGACAATGCAGGAGCTCGTCACCGCCTACGCGGAGGGGAAGCCCGTCTTCCTCCTCCTCAGCGGACTGCCCACTGATAGGATGGCCCAGCTAGCCCCCCACCTGGACGACAGGAGGCTCGCGGAGGTCCGGGTCTACTCCGAGGTGGGCGCCCTCGTGGAAGACCTCTGCGAACACCTGCCGCTCGCGGAAAGGGGGCTCTCGAGGGTGGGCTAGCCATTCCGAGATGAAAAATCTTCGAGCGAAAGCTTTATTTTATTCGGAGGAGCTGTAGGCGGGGTGTTGCTTGCCGTACGATAGGCCCGTAATCAAGGTCGAGCCCCCCGGACCCAGAGCTAGAGAGGTCATGAGGAGGCACCACGAGCTGGTGATGACCTCGACCCACGACCCCGAGAACCTGCCGCTAGTGATAGAGAGGGGCGAGGGAGTGTGGCTCGTGGACGTCGACGGGAACGTCTACCTGGACTTCGCGTCGGCCATATCCGTCAACAACCTCGGGTACCCCACCCACCCCGAGGTGGCCAGGGTCGCGATCGAGCAGCTCTCCGTGCTCGCCCACGCAGCGGGCACGGACTTCTACAACCCGTACCAGGTCTCCCTGGCCGAGCTCCTGACGTCGATGGCTCCCGGAGACTTCGGCAAGAAGGTCTTCTTCTCGAACAGCGGGACCGAGGCCAACGAGGCTGCCATAAAGATAGCCAGGTACTCGACGAACAGGAAGTACTTCATATCCTTCATAGGGGCCTTCCACGGCAGGACTATGGGCTCCGTGAGCCTCACCGCTAGCAAGCCGGTCCACAAGAAGAGGTTCTACATGACTATGCCGGGAGTGATACACGTCCCGTACCCCAACCCCTACAGGAACCCCTGGGGCATCGACGGCTACGAGCACCCCGGGGAGCTCGTTAACAGAGTCCTCGACTTCATCGACTACTGGGTCTTCGAGCACCAGGTCCCGGCGGACGAGGTGGCAGCGATATTCTTCGAGCCCATCCAGGGCGAGGGAGGGTACGTGGTGCCGCCGAGGAACTTCTTCGCCGAGCTCAAGAAGCTGGCCGACAGGCACGGGATCCTGCTGGCGGACGACGAAGTCCAGATGGGGCTGGGCAGAGCTGGGAAGATGCTCGCCATAGAGCACTTCGGCATCGCGCCGGACATCGTGACTCTGGCCAAGGCTCTCGGAGCAGGGGTCGCGTCCCTGGGGGCCACCGTGTTTAGGAAGGACCTAGACCCGGAGCCCGGAGCTCACTCCAACACGTTCGGGGGACACGCTCTCGCGGCCGCGGTGGCTATGAAGAACATCGAGGTGATCAGGTCGCTGCTGCCGCACGTCGCGGAGCTCGAGAAGCTCTTCCTCGAGAGGCTCGCCGAGCTCAAGGAGAGGTACAGAACCATCGGCGACGTCAGGGGGCTCGGTCTAGCGTGGGGAGTGGAGTTCGTGAAGGACAGGAGGACTAAGGAGCACGACGCTAAGACCAGGAACAGAGTCATCTACGAGGCCCTGAGGAGGGGTCTGGTGCTTCTGGGGTGCGGGAAGAGCGCCGTGAGGCTCATACCGCCGCTGATCATCGCTGAGGAGCAGGCCAAGATAGGGCTCGACATATTCGAGGAGGCGGTCAAGGCCGCCCACGCGTAGCCGCGGAGCCGAGCTTATTTCCGTTTTCGCTCACGTTTCCGCTGGCGGGGGTGCCCGAGCTAGGTCGAAGGGGTCGGGCTTAGGCCCCGATGGCGTAGGCCTGCGTGGGTTCGAATCCCACCCCCCGCACCTCCCCAGCACGAGCGCGGGGCGGTCTGCGAGCCCCCGGAGGTAAGCCTAATATACCACCCTCGTGCCCACGAACTCCCTACCCTCGATAGCCTTCAAGACCTCCTCGGCCCTGAACGCGTTCACGAAGGCCAGCGGGATCCTGCTCCTCCTCACCACACTCAGCGCTACCCTGTCGAACAGCTCATAGCGACCGGCCAGCTCCCGGCTCGAGAGCAGAACCTCCAGGTCCTCCGCTCTGACCTCCCTCAGGAGCCTGGCCCCCGGGTTGAGCCTGGGGTCGGAGTCGTAGACCCCGTCGACGTCCGTGGCGTTGACCAGGACGTCCGCGCCGACCAGCTCCGCCACCACCGCCGCTACGGCGTTCGTGGACTGGCCCGGCTGGAGACCCCCGGCGACCACCACCCTTCCCGACGACCAGGCCCTCAGGAGCTCGTCGACACTCCTGGGAACCGGGAGGTAGGCTCTGTGACCGAGCAGGGAGGCCAGCAGCAAAGCGTTCACCCTGCTGGCCTCTATGCCCACCACGTCCAGGACGCCCTCGCTGAGCCCCAACCTCCTCCCGAGCTCTATGTACTCCCTAGCCCTCCTCCCTCCACCGGTCACCAGGGCGAACCTGTACCCCTCCTCACTCTTCCTCTTCACGATGCCGGCTATGCCTAGGAGGGCCTCCGGAGCCTCGTCGTCGAAGACCTTGCCCGTTATCTTCACCACTACCTTCCTTATCTCGCGTACACCAGAGAGGGCTCCCGGCGGCACTTAAAAAGCCTCCGCTCGACCGAAGCCCTGCGCGTCCCCGACCCGGTTTTAAGCCCGCGGGCAAGGTCGGAGGGGCCTCGAGCTGTGAGTCTGGCCTCGCCGAGACCCCGCGGCTCCGACGCCCGGAGCCCCGCGAAGATCCTGATAACTGGAAGGCCCGGCGTCGGGAAGTCGACGGTCTTCGCAAAGGTGGTGGAGGGTCTGGAGAGCAGGGGCTACAGGGTCTGCGGGTTCTACTGTCCCGAGATCAGGGTCGGGGGCGTCAGGCAGGGGTTCAGGATAGTCTCCATAGGACTGCCCCTAGAGGGCGTACTCTCGTACGTGTGCGGGAGGATGGAGGGTCTCAGTTCTCTCACCGTCGGCAAGTACTGCGTCAAGGTGAGCGACGCGGTCTCCGTGGGGGTCGGGTCGCTCGAGTACGCGGAGAGGGAGTGCGACTTCGTGGCCATCGACGAGGTGGGCCCGATGGAGCTCAAGGTCGACGAGCTGAGGGAGAAGATATGGAGCGTCCTCTACGGCCCCAAGCCAGTCCTGGCCGTCGTGCACGCCAGGCTGGCAGAGGAGGTGCGCGCGTCCCTTAGGTCTAGGTCCTTCAGAACGCTCTACTTCGTCGTCACCGAGGTCAACAGGGAGAGGCTCCCGCAGGAGATTCTCGACACCGTCCTCGGTTTGCCAGGACTTCCATCCCTCGGGCGGGCCTAGAGTTTAGCTTCCTTTCGGGCGTCCGAGACCGCTATCCTCAGGACACGGCGGCGAAGGTCGCAGCCCGAGCTACCACTCTCGGGACTCCCATGTCATCATCCCCAGCGTCCCACGATGACCTTGACTGGGCGATAGACCAAGGGGCTCCTCTGTCGCCGAGTAGGCTCGAATGCTCAAGTAGAGGTAGACCTCTGCCAGGGTCGCGGGGGACCGCAGCAGCGGAGCAGGAAGTAGTTCGCCCCTCGGGGCAACGGCTTGGCCTCGACGGTCTTCGCAGACTCCGGCGGCACCACCAGGGAGTCCGAACGCCCAGAGATGTCGTTAGAGAGGTAGATGCGGAGCCCCGGGGGAGTGCTGTAGCCGTGGAGGACTAAGGCTCCGTTCTAGTCGAGTACGTTCTGGCCCCGACTACCAGCGGAGCCTGAAGACCTGTCCCCCGACTATCGTGGTGGGCCCGTAGCTGGCCACCAGGTTCCCGGCACCGTCGCGGACCTCCACCCTGCCCTGCCTGAGTATCGTGCTGCGCTGCCAGAACCCGTTGAACACCACGGGAGCCCCGGTCGAGATGACGCTCTGGACCAGGCTAGTCCCGTTGTAGAGCCCGACGGTCCAGCCGCTCGGGACGCCGAGGACGGTTATAGTCAGGGGGTGGTAGTCGTGGGTCACCACGAACTCGTCGTAGCGACTGTAATGTGACCAGAGCGTGAGGGCGAAGAAGCCGGCCGTATGCGGTGGGATGTAGGGATCCGGGATGACCCCGGAGAGGCTACCGACGAGCGTCCCCGCGACCGGGTCGTAGAGGTGTGCCCTGACCTCCCGGGTGACTGGGTTTATGGCGCAGACCACGGCGTACCACTTTTGCGATGCCACGCTGACTCTGGCGTGTGCAACGATATCCTCTCCAACGTACGTGCCGTCTGCGAACCTCTGATAGGTGATGCGGAAGTCCCCGTAGTCGGGCCACAAACCATACCACCCTCCAATCTCGCAGACGACGATGTAGGTGTACTGGCCAGACCTACCTATGAACGACACTCCACCATAGGATTGAGTCCAGAACATGATCCAGACGTACGCGGCCGCGTAGTAGAAGCCGTTGTAGCTCCCGTCGATTATGGTCGAGTCGTAGTGGGCGAAGGACCGGATAGTGGAAGTCCCGTAGAGAGCTCCGCCGACCCACGAGACGTCCGTGTATCCCCACGTGACAGCTCTGAACGTAGTCCAGTCCGGCGGGAGCCCCGCGTCGAGCGTGTGGTGGTAGACGGCGGGCTTCACTAGCTCCAGGGAGCGGTGCCGGGGAGGTGACCCGGAGGTCGGCGAGTAGATCAGGTGGAGCCTCGCTGTCGACGACACTGGCAGCGCTGCTTCCTCGGGTATGTAGAAGTATATGTCGAGCTCCCAAGTAGCCCCAGCGCTCAACTCGTCGATGTAGGCGATGTCGGTGCTGAGCAAGTCGATGCACTTGATGTAGGTGTTCTCTCTAGGCTTCGGCGTCGACCAGCCCTCCAGGTCTCTGATGGCGCCCTGCTTGTACACGCAGACCATGGCCGCGCTGCCGAGGGGCGGATCCAGGGGCGTCGCGACCTCTATGTACACGTAGTAGGCCTTGTCGTCCGAGTTGAGCACCCTGGCCACGTC
>CALJEN010000006.1 GCA_938073905.1 uncultured Sulfolobales archaeon
CACGTCCTTGTAGTAGGTCACCCAGTACGTCGGGTGCACCGTTAAGGAGAGGCTCGCGGAGTTGGGGCCCAGGGACACCTCTATCTTGTTGCCGGGGCCCAGGTCGGGCTCGTTGGCGTTGGACCCGAGTTCGAAGTACACCGGCGGCCGTGTCGGCACCGCCCTCAGATCGATGGGCATGTAGGCGAAGACGCTGGAGAGGGCCGCGGGGAGGGTCAGCATCAGCACTGCCACCAGTACGAGACCTGCCGCCCTCCGCGCACCGGGCGACACTGCTTTCTTTGGTTGGAATGCTTATAAGTGTTGATTACGCCCGCCCCCCGGGAGCCGCCGCGGTGCCCGCGCTCCGGGCCCGACGCGAGCCCGGGCTACGAGGCTCCCCGGTATGCGCAAAAACCGTGCTCCGCTCCCTCCGGTCGGCCCCTCACTCTGTCGGGAACTCTACCGCGACCTCCACCGCGTACTCCCTGGGAGCACCGACGATACCCAGGCGGAAGCTCACGGCCTCGGTCTCGCCCCTGAGCTGCTCCCTGAACTCCTCTCGTATATCCGCTCGGGCCTCCACGGTCGCCGACTCCCCCGGCATCACCACTACCCACTCGGGGATCGTGGCCCACCCGATCACCGTCCCCGTCTCTCTCAGCTCTATGCCCGCTCCCCTCAGTATCACCGGGACGTCTCCCGAGTTCCTCAGCTCGAGCCTCAGCGCCTCGCTCCAGGAAGACCACCTCGTCGGGCCCACCGAGGCCTCGAGGGACATCCGGAGGGTGAAGCTCTTGTCGAACAGCACTGTCCTGTTCTCGTAGGGGCCCTGCAGCCACACGACGACCCTGTACACACCCTCCAGGCACACCTCCTCGAACCACTCGGTCGGTATGTAGACGTCCAGGGTCTTCGAGCCCTCCATGTGCTGGAAGCTCTGGAAGACGTTGAAGTAGTCGGGGGGCTCGTGCACGCGGTCCTGGACTCTGCCGTCCGGCAGGTAGACCGTGACTGTGCCGAACCACCATCCGTAGACCCCGCCTATCTCCACCTTCTCCCGGAGGTCGACCTCGCCGTGTATCTCGATCCTCCAGTAGAGCTCCTTGTAGTGCGGCTCGTCGACCGCGAGCACGAAGCCCACGGAGACCACGTCGGTGATCCTCGGCCGGGCGGGACCGGTGGTCTGGGTGGACTGCGCCGGCGGGGACTCCGTCGGGAGAGGCATGCCCGGTGCTGCCGAGTAGTAGAGGGCCCCGACCAGAACCGCTAGGAGGGCCAGGGCCGCGGCCACCAACACCCTACGGTCTGCCACTCACACCATACCCCTAGAGCACTGCGCGGTGCTGCTACGCACTTCTATTCTCTGCGCGGGCTAATATAGCCGAAGCCAGCGGCGGGACGCCTCCCCGGTGTCCAGCTCCCCGGCTCGCCGGTTCGCGCGAAGATATATCCCCGGCGGCACGCTGCCTGGGCGCTCGACTTGATAGAGGTCGTGGGCTCCCACCTCTACGTGGGGTCGGTGAGGGCGGACAGGATAGCGGAGGCCTACGGCACTCCAGTCTACGTCTACGACGGGGAGGTCGTGGAGGAGAACTACCTCAGGCTCAGGAGAGCCATAGGGTACAGAGACCTCGAGATAATGTACGCGTGCAAGGCCAACAGCAACGTCGGAGTCCTGAGGATCCTCAGAGACCTCGGCTCCGGTCTCGACGCGGTATCGCCCTGGGAGGCCCTGCTCGGGGTGGAGCTCGGCTTCCCCAGGGAGAGGATCCTGTTCACGGGCACCAGCGTCTCGGACGAGGAGATGAGGTTCGTGAGGGGTGAGCTCGGGGTGCTGGTCAACGTCGACTCCCTCTCGCAGCTCAGGAGGTACGGGAGGCTGTTCCCGGAGACCGAGGTCTCGGTGAGGGTGAACCTGGGGTTCGGAGCCGGTCACCACAGGTACGCGGTCACCGGGGGTCTCTCGAAGTTCGGGGTGCCCCCGGGTCAGCTCGGGGCGGTCGGAGACGCCCTGAGGGAGCACGGGCTCAGGCTGGTGGGGCTCCACACCCACATAGGGTCTGGGATCCTGGACGCGGAGCCCTTCCTCGAGGCCGCGAGGAGGCTCCTCGAGCTGGCCTCCCGGTTCCCGGACCTCGAGTTCGTCGACGTCGGTGGGGGCTTCGGGATACCCTACGGGCCTAGCGAGAGGCCCCTGGACGTGGAGCTCCTGGGCGGCGAGCTCGCGAAGCTCGTGGAGGACTTCGCCTCCAGGTACGGTCACGTCAGGCTGAGGGTGGAGCCCGGCAGGTTCATAGTGGGGAGCGCGGGCGTCCTCCTGACTAGAGTGGTCGACGTCAAGGAGGTCGAGGTCGGCGGGGCGAGGAAGGTCTTCGTCGGGGTGGACTCCGGCATGAACCACCTGATCAGACCGGCTCTCTACGGAGCCCGCCACGAGGTCGTGGCCGCGACCAAGGCGGACTGGCCGAGAGTCCTGAGGGCCGACGTGGTCGGCAACATATGCGAGAGCGGAGACGTGCTGGCCGCGGACGCCGAGCTCCCGGAGGTCGAGGAGGGAGACGTGCTGGCCATAATGAACGCGGGGGCCTACGGGTACTCGATGAGCTCTAACTACAACCTGAGGCCCAGACCTCCGGAGGTCCTCGTCTACAGGGGCGAGACCAGGCTGACCAGGAGGAGGGAGACCTTCGGGGACTTGATGAGGACTGTCGAGCTGTAGCGAGAGCTCTGCTGGGGGACGACCCGGGAGCCCGGAGAGCTCCCGCTTGTCCGCGCGAGGCCGGCGGGAGGTCCTCGGGCGCGTGGGACAGCTGGGAAGGGAGACCGTGGGAGCACAGTCGCGGGGTCCGTGTACAGAGCTTTAGCATCGAAACGGCGAAGGGCTGGTGAGCCCCCCGACCCCGCACCCCAAGGAGCCCGGGAAGGAACGAGGGCGTGGCCCTGGCGGGCGGAGCGCTGAAGCGGGCTTCCTAGGGCCTGCGGGGTTCGTCTACCGACGGTCCCTCCGGGTTCCGAGCAGCCCACCGCTTCTCGAACGCGCGCTCTACCGCGATTGAGGCGATCGCTAGGACGGCCCCGAGGGCGACCAGACCCATACCCAGGACGGGACTGACCGGAGCCCGGACGTAGCTCCTCTCCTCCCACGATACGCTGACGTCGTACAGCACCGAGATCTCGACGGGCTTGGTGTACGAGATGCTGGCGGATAGCAGCACCTCCAGCTCCTCCCCCAGAGTCCCCGGCTCCCTCCACGTCCTCAGCACGATGAAGTAGAGGTCTCTCGTCGTGGACGCGATGGAGAAGGAGTACGAGGACTCCCCCCTCGCCTCGTAAAAGGCTCTGCAGGGTAGGCCGCTCTTCCACAGGTCGTAGTTCGCGGTGTCGACCACCATCAGGTCGAAGCTCCGGCCCCTCAGCTCCCTGGCCGAGCCACTCACCACCGCTACCGAGTCTTCGAGCATCACGGGTAGGTTCGTGAAGGTGTAGCCGTAGTCGGCCCATCCCACGAGCCTGACCACCTCGTCGACCAGGGAGTCCGCCGCGCGCTCCCCCGCTCGAACGTTTGAGACTACGAGGAGCAGGTCGGCAGCGGGGAGGGAGAGCGAGTACGTGCTCACGTTGGCCACCTCGAGGTAGGCGGTGTAGGCCGCTCCGGCCTTCCAGAGCTCGTAGTTGGGCCTGTCGAGGACGTGGAGGTCGAAGGGACGCCCTCTCAGCTCCCTAACGGTGCCGCTGACCCTCAGGCTCCTCGACCCCTCGGGGACGTGAACGTAGCTCGCGGGCTCTAGAGACCAGTGGTGCTGTGGGTACCAGAGCCAGACCACCCTAGGGGGAACGGTCACCTCCTTGAGCAGCCTCTCGCTCCTGGGGACCCACACCTCCCTCGTTACGGGAACCGCGGACAGCGCGGCACCCAGGGCTACGATGAGCAGACCGGCTATGGCTAGCGTCCTCGAAGCTCTCAGGCCCGCCGCCCAGCTACGGGCGTTAGGAGAGCATATATGCCCCGCCGCGGCTCGAGCCCGCGCTTCCACAGTAGGCGCGTCGCCGGCTGGCGAGGCCTTGACCGCGAGAGCTCCCGGTCCGGGGCCGCGGAGTCGGCCCGGGGAACCGCGGGACCCGGCCGTAGCCCGAGGACATGTCGAACACCGGGAGCAGCATTGAAGGCGGGACCGCCGTGGATTGCCTCCTCCCGCCTCTCCCGGAGGCCTCTCCAGCTGGAGCTCGGCCGGGATCGCCGGCACTTCGGAAGCGGCCTCCGGCGGCCCGGTCTGGACGGGGACGCTCGACCCCGAGTTGGCCGGACCCTGGCTTCCTCAGCACCTCGCCGACGCCGTATCCGAGGAGGGCCACCAGGAGCTGGGAGAGGATGGCCACCAGGGTCGCGAGCCTGTAGAGGACGACGGAGGCCGTCGCGGCCTCCGGGTCTACCCCCATAGCTGCCGAGGCCAAAAGCTGGACCGTCTCCACCTGTCCGATCCCCGCCGGGGTCACTATCGGCAGGAGCCAGAAGGTGACGAGGATGGCGTCGAAGAGCACCAGCGAGTAGGCGAGGTTCACCGGGTGACCGAGCCCCGAGAGCACCAGGTGGCCGCCCAGAGCCGCCAGCGCCTTCTCGAGCCCTACGAGGAGGAGGGCTGCGCAGAGGGGCCCGACCCGGGGGCGCTTCGGGGACACGGGAACCTCCCAGCGAGCCCCGAGCCTGGAGGATAGCCTCTCGAGGAGTCCCGAGACCCTCCTAGACCTGGCCGAGGCAAAGGCCGCGATGTTCAGGAGGTTCGTAGCGGCGACAGCAGCCGCGAGCCACAGGACTACCGCGTCGACCCTGTGGAGCAGCAGGGCCACCAGGAAGACCTCCGCAGCTGCGGAGACCGAGTGGACTAGCCTGTGCGCGAACACGACCTCCAGGGCTCCGCCGGGGCCGAGCCCCTCGCGGACTAGGAGTGCCGTCCTCCCGACCTCGACGGCCCCTCCCACGGGCACCGCGTATTCCAGCGCCAGGGAGCTGTAGACGATGAGGAGAGTCCTGCGGAGGTCCAGCCGGTGGCCGTAAGACCTCATGACCATGTAGAACTGGGTCGCGTGGACGAGGGGACCCAGGGCCCTGAGCGCGATGACCGTTGTCAGGAGCGGGATGGGGAGCGAGGAGGCCATCGAGATGGCTGACCCCAGGTCTACCGAGAGAGCGTACTTGGAGACGGCGAGGAGAGCCGCGACCCCGGCGAGGACAGCTGCGAGGGCCCTGGCCCAGGTTCCGAGAGACCTCCCCTTTCCCCGCTGGCCCTCCCAGCGCGCCGGACCACCGCGAGCCCCGGCCAAGCGCGCCTCCCTGCGGACTAGCCCTAGATCTCTCCTGGAGATGGTGACACCACATATAAGACCGGCGCGCGGGCCACCGCGTGGAGCCGGTGGCAGTAGCCTCTTCCTCTACAGACTCCTGCGCCCGGGGCCCTCGCTCTCAGCGCTCGCTCGGGAAGCTACGGTGAGGGCTCCGGGCAACGGTGGACTGGGGTCCGCGCCCGACCAGATGGAGCCCCACCGCGGCGAGCCCAGCGAGGGATGTCCCCTCGGTCTAGAGCTCGGCCCCGGTGAGCTCGTCCACCACCAAGACCTCTGCGAAGCCGAGACCGCGGAGGGAGTCCTTGATCCTCTGGACCACAGTACTCATCAGGACGTGGTTGATGAGCTTGCAAAAGCCGCAGCCGGGGTCGGACCCGATGAAGTCTACGAAGACGGCCACCCTGGTGCCGTCCGTAGAGACCCTCACCCTCCTCACGAGGCCGGACGATACGACGTCGATGTCGAAGCCCGGCACCTCGACCTTCCCGAGGGCTTCCCAGACCCTGGCGACGTCCAGCGCCCCTACCCGCACCCTACGGGAGTGGGGAGCTAAAATGGGGCGCCCCGGTCGAGACCGAAGACGCCCGCTCCTTTCCCGGTGACAGCCCTGGGTCGACGGTGGCTCAGCTTCTTTTAACCCCGGGCTCTGGTAGTAGGTTCCGTGAGAGGTGCGGGTAGCTGGAGAGGGAGCTCGGAAAGCTCGCGGTCGCGAGCCTGGTCTCCGTCGCGATCGCGGTGGCGGTGTCCGCGGTCGTGAGGATCCCCACGGAGGACGCCCTCGGGCGCGCCGTAGCCTGGAGCTGGTGCGAGGTGCGCGGCTGCTCCAGCGTGACCGAGATCAACGAGCCCCGCGTCGTCCTGGAGGGAGCGGTAGTCCTGAGCGCGTTCCTCTTCATCGTCGCCAGCACCATAGTCTCGCCCGAGTACAGGTACTACTCGGCCCTCCTCGGGCTATCGCTGGTGGCGTTCAGCGGAGCGGTTCCCGCGCAGCACCTGATAGAGGGGGCCGAGTGGAGACTGATCCTCTTCCTCGTCGGGAGCATGACGCTCGCCTACCTCCTCCAGAGGCTCGGGGTGTTCAGATACCTCTCGATCAAGATGCTCCAGGCCTCGAAGGGGAGGCCGGGGCTGCTAGTCCTCTACGTCCTGCTCCTCTCGTGGTTCCTAGCGATGGTGGTCGACGAGGTCACGAGCGTGGTCTACATGGTGATGCTGGTCCTGGACATCTACAGGCTGACCGGTCACGACGTGAGACCACTGCTCGTCCTCTCGGTGGTGGCCACCAACGTGGGCAGCCTGGCTCTTCCCGTGGGCAACCCGATAGGGATATACATGGCCTTCACCGTCGGTCTAACGGTCGCCGACTTCCTCAGGAGGGGGCTACCGCTCTCCTTCACGGTCCTCACTGTCACCGCAGCCCTCTCCGCCGCTCTGATGCGCGGCTACCTCCGGAACCTAGGGAGGGCACTCTCCCGGGAGAGGTGCGAGGCCTTCATCCAGGCCTACTACGCCAACCTGACGGCCAGGGACGCGAGGAACATCTACGGGGGGCTCTCGACCCTGACGGCCTTCCTCGTCACGGTAGCCTCCAACGACCTCGTGGCGGAGGGGGTCTCCCGCCTAGCCGGGGCGGAGGTCTCGCCGCACGCCCTGCTCTCCCTCACCCCCTACGCTTACCTCGTGGTGGCCGCGCTGCTGGTCGGGGTTAGCAATATGAGGGAGGCCCTGGAGAAGGGAGTCGAGTGGCCCTCGCTCGTCTTCTTCATATCGCTGTTCATGATGGGCCACTCCCTGGCGTGGACCGGAGTCTCCCACAGGATCGCCTACCTGACCGCGGAGCTCGCGCCGGCGGGCTCGGGTAGCGTCGCTCCGCTGTACCTGGCCCTCTCCGCGGTCCTCAGCGCGTTCCTCGACAACCTCTCGGTGGTCGTGGCGTTCACCAGCGTCGGGAAGGCCCTCGTGGCCTTCGGGGTGTCCGGCAAGGTCTTCTGGGGGATACTCTACGGGGGCGTCCTGGGGGGCAACTACACTCCCATAGGGAGCACCGCCAACCTCGTGGCCCTGGCCATGGTGGAGAAGCACACGAAGGTGACGTGGGGGTACTGGCTCAGGGTCTCCGGGCTCGTGACCACGGTTCAGTTAGCCGTAGCGCTGGCGTGGCTGTTCCTCGTCTAGACAGAGCCCACCCCGCCGCGTCGGGCGCGGAACCCGCTATCGGCGCCCGCGCCGCGGGTCTCGGCCTCTAGGCTCCGTGCTTTTACGAAAGTCTAGCGCGAGAGGGGGTGCGGCAGGTATCATGGTGGCTTGGTACGGTGTCGTAGCGTACCTGGCTCTGATCCCCCTGATCCTCGCGGTGGGCTCGGCCCTGGCTAGGAGGGTCGAGAAGCTCCCGGCGAAGCCCACTAGGCTCTACGAGTAGAGCCCGGGAGGCTCGCGGGAGTGCGCTCCCGAAGAGCTGCTACTGGACCGGGCCACTCGGCGCGGAGCTCCCGCCCAGAGGACCCGTACCGCGGTTTCGGCTGGAACGCGGTACACCGCGCCTAGGCAGAGAACGCGGAGGACTGGGGTGGGGGAGGCTCCGGTCTCTGCGCTCGGGGCGGTGGCGCTCTCGACACTCGCGCCACCGCGGTCTCCGGACGAGACTCGCGCGCTCGAGCGTCCCACCTCGACCGCGTTGCGGACGCTCCAGCACTGCGGCACCAGCGGTTTCCGGGCACGCCTCCGCATCGGTCCCACGGGGACGGCGCTACGCCCGGAGCGACCTCCTCGGCATGAGCGGTGTCGCAGAGGACTGCTGCGCCGGAACGCGGGGGTCCGAGGAGCCGGGCATCCCACGGGGTCTTCCCACCGAGCACGCGCTCCCGCAGTGCCGGTGGGGAAGCGCGACGGCCTCGGCACCTCCACGGCTGACCGCCGCCTACCCGGTCGGCGGTGCGGACCCTCGGCGGTGGAGGGCTCAGGGGTCGGCGCGCTTCAGGAGCTCCCCGACGAGCTCGTCGAGGTCTCCGTGAGCCGCGGCCACGTACTTGTCGGAGGCGCCGTAGTAGACTACGAGCTTCCCGTCCAGGACTACGTGACCGCACGAGAAGACGACCCTCATCCCCTCGGTCTCGTACCACTCCCTCGGCTCCAGTATCGGGTACTCTAGCCTCGATAGGACGGTGGTGGGGTCCTCCCTGTCTAGGAGGGCCGCGCCGAGCCTGTAGGCCCCGTCGTAGGAGGACTTCGCGTGGTACACCATCACCCACCCCTCGCTGACCTCCACGGGGACCCCGGCTACTCCCACCCTGTCGCTGTCCCAGGCTCCGGGCCTGGTCCTGAAGAACTCGTAGCCCCTGAGCCAGTAGCCCCTGAACTCGAGGTCCTCGACGAAGTCGACCCACGCGTTCGGGAAGAACCTGTGGATGACCGCGTACCTGCCCCAGACCCTCCTGGGCAGGAGCGCCGCGTTCTTGTCCCAGACCCCCGGTGGCGATACCGGGACGGGCCTAGCCCACCTGTCCCACAGGCCCTCGACGAAGTCGCGGACGTCTATGCTAGTCATGGCCACCCTGACGTAGTCGTAGGCGTCGCTGACGGCGGTGTAGAGCATGTAGAGCCTGCCGTCGAGGACGGTGACCCTGGGGTCCTCGCAGCCGACCGGGCCTATCCCCCCTACGATCCTCCTCTCGAACACCTCCCTTGGTCTGTAGACGGGCTCCTCGGCGACCCGCTCCACCGAGAACCCGTCGGGAGAGACCGCGAGCCCCACGGTCGACTCGAGCTCGTAGGACTGGGCCCTGAACAGTATGTAGACGGTTCCGCCGAGGACTACCGCTGCGGGGTTGAAGACCGCGAACTCCATGAACCTCCTCGAGGGGTCCGGCCTCAGTATCGGGTTGCCCCCGTACCTGGTGAGCCTGAACACCCTAGCCACCCCTCAGCACGTATCTCACGAGGGCCTCCTCCTCCGCTTCGGCTACCGCTACGTGCCTGTCCGCTGCTCCGTAGTAGAGAAGAATCCTGCCGTCCCCCGTCCTGAGGGCCCCGGTCGGGAAGGCTATCCCCCTGAGGGGCTCCGAGAACGTCAGCTCGTACTCCACGGTCGGCGACAGGATGGGTCTCCTCGATACCCCGACGACCCTCGAGGGGTCGCTCTTGTCGAGCAGCACCGCCTTGACCCTGAACTCCCGGAAGTGTCCGTCCTCGTAGACTATGTCGGGGACGAAGAGGAGCCAGTACTCGTCGAGCTCTACGGGGGGAGTGCCTATCTCGACGAAGGGTCTCTCCGGAGTCCCCTCGAGCAGGACTCTCGACTCCGCCAGCGCCGACCTCCAGAACTCGGAGTCCAGGAGGTCCTCCACCCGGTCGAACTCCACCAGGACCACCCTCGACGGCGGCAGGTCCGGGTTCAGGGTGAGGGCCAGCAGGTACCTGCCGTCGTACCTTCTCGGAAAGACGAAGCCGGCCTTGGAGTTGTACGGGCATACGGGCCCGACCTTGCTCACCCTGCTGAAGTCCTCGGTCAGGGCCAGGGCCAGGCGGACGGTCTCGGGTCTCGGGGGGACAGAGGAGACCGCTGTGTACGTCACGAAGTAGGTGCCGCCGACCAGCGTCACCCTGGGGTCCTCGGTAGCGTAGGACTCCCAGGGGTACTCGGGGCCGAAGAGCATGCGGCGGGAGCCGAACCCGTAGCCGTCCGCCGACTCCGCGTAGAATACCGTCGAGATCCTCAGGCTCTCGTAGGGCGACCTGGGGATGGGCCTGGAGAGGGCCCTGTAGAGCAGGACTACCTTGCCGGAGAAGGAGACGGCGGAGGGGTTGAAGACGGCCTCGGCCTCTAGCCAGCAGCGCGGGTCGGGAAGGAGCACTGGATTGCCCGAGAACCTCCTGAGCAACAACTCCAAGCCCGGCAGACTCTAGACCCGGTGCGCTTTTAAGGGGACGCCCCCTTGCTCTCGAGCTCCGAGAGCGCGGAGTCGGCGATCCCCTCTATCTCCTCCAGAGAGACCTCGCCCAGAGCCACGAAGTAGTCCGAGGCTCCGTAGTACACGAGGAGGCTGTCCCCCACGACCGCGGAGCCCGTGGGATACATGACGTACGGCTTGCCCTCCGGGTAGACTTCGTACCAGCGCTCGGGCTCGGCCAGGGGAGCGTCCGGCCTGTAGAGGACCCTTGCCGGGTCCTCCGAGTCAAGGAGCATTATCCCCAGCTTGTACCTGTACCCGTCGGATGCCGCGAAGTCCGACGGCCTGAGGCCCTCCGAGAGGTAGTAGTTGTCCCAGCCGGTCACCCCGTAGTACACGAGGGCCCACGCTCTCCCGAGCTCGACGACCGAGCCCGCTCCTATCTTCCTGCTGTCCCAGTGCCTGGGCCTCGTCTTTATGGCCGGACTGCCCCACAGATACCTCCCGCGCTCGAACTCCTCGAGGTCCCAGACCGCGTCCACCCATATGTGCGGGAATATCCTGTGGAGGAAGACCCACCTCCCCCCTACTCTCCTCGGCAGCATGACGATGCTCTTGTCGGTCACGGACGGGTGAGTGATGAGGACCGGTCTGCTCCACCTCTCCCAGCGCTGCTCGAGGAAGTCCGCCAGCCTTATCCAGCTCATAGCTCCCCTCGGGGGGTCGACCCCGTTGTACGCCACGTACGTTAGGTAGAGAGTATCGCCGACCAGGGCGACCCTGGGGTCCTCGACCCCGAAGCAGCTCCCCCCGGAGTGAGCCCTGGCGCACCTCTCGGGGTCCGCGAAGCTCTCCAGGGGCTCCAGGCCCTGCCCGCTCACGGACGGGTGGACCTCGAAGGGCTCCCGCGGGACGTAGACGGGGCCGTCCGACCTCTCCGAGACCTCGCGCCCGCCGCCCAGCACCGCGAGCCCGAGGGTCGACACGCAGTTCCTCGAGACCTGCCTGTACAGGAGGTAGACCCTATCGCCGATAGCGAAGGCTGCCGGGTTGAACGTGCCGCCAGCTTCCCAGAAGCTCCCCGACCGCGGGCTTACCAGGGGGTTGTTCCCCCACCTCCTGAACCTCGGCGACCTCACCCTGCGTCCTGAGAGCTCTACCTCCCAGGCGTCCTATTAAAGGAGATTGGTTGGATCGGCGAACGAACGTCCGTCCGCGCAAGCGCCGTGTCCCGCGGCGATAGTTCCGTAATACCCTGATTGGTATTACTGTCGCACCGGTTATTACAGCCATAGCTACAAAGAGCGCGGCGAAGAGGTGGTTGTCGGAAGCCGAGCTGCGGTGGATCGACGAGCGCGTGAGGCAGATCCTTAGGAGGGTCTCCGAACTGGAGGAGAAGTACTCGGTCAGGGGCTTCAGGCTGCTGGGAGACCCCGTCACCGCTAGAACCCTCGCGAGCGGATCCGAGGAGGCTAGGAGGGACATCAAGCTGCTGAGGGATCTCTACGTAGAGTTGATTAGACTGAGGGAGTTGAGATCCTCGTACCCGGGGAGCACCGGGGCCGCTGAGAGACCGAGGGGGCACTCCATCCCCACCTAGACCCCGGCGAACCTCCTAGCTTCTCTACTGCGAGCCGGCTAGGTACCTCTCGAACTGCTCCGCGTACTTGTACCCGCTGTCCGGGAAGACGAGCACGTAGACCCCCTTCTCCTCGGCCACCCTCTCGAAGCCGCGGACCACGGCGCCCGCGCTCAGCCCTATCAGGAGGCCCTCGCTCCTCGCTACCCTCACCGCGGCCTCCACGGCCTCGTGCTGCCTAACGTCGACCACCTCGTCGAAGTCTGCCCAGTGTACCCACTTCATCCCGCTCTCGATCCTCCTGATCCCCGGGATCACCTCGCCCGGCGCCGGCTGAACCCCGACGATTCTGACGCTGCTCCCGTACTTGGTCTTGAAGTACACGGATATGGCGCTCATGTGGCCGGACGTCCCCAGCCCACCGACTACGCACGTGGGCCTCAGGTTGAGGCTGGCAAGCTGTCGGTCTATCTCCCTCGCTGTGTACTTGAGGTGGACCTTGAAGTTGGCGTCGTTCTCGAACTGGTTCAGATGGGCGGCCCCGTCAGCCCTCGCCTCCGAGTCCACCCGGCCTATCGCCTCGACCGTCAGGCTCGTGGGCACCCTAACGACCTCGGCTCCGAGGACCTTCAGGTACACGTCGGTCACTCTCTGTATGGTCATCGGGATGTAGAGCCTCGCCCTCAACCCCAGGACGTTCGCTATCGAGGCCAGGGCTATGCCCGTGTTCGTCGAGGTGGCCTCGTAGAGGACTCGCCCGAGGCTCCCAGCCTCCGCGGCCTCCTTGATCATGGACCAGGCTATCCTGTCCTTGACGCTGTTGCTGAACGGGTTGTAGCACTCGAGCTTCGCCCAGACGCTCCTGCTCTCCGTCGAGAAGGAGCTCAGCTTCACGAGCGGGGTGGGCCATCCCTCGTAGAGGAGCTCCAGAGTGCTGTTGTAGACTCTCAGAGCCTTCCTGGTTAGCCTCTCCCTCTTGAGCAGCCTCCTCAGCGGAAGGGGCTCGCTCAGCCCGACCCGCTCGGCTAGGAGCGCGAAGCTCCTGGGCGGGAGCTTCTCCCTCCCGAGACCGGCCCTCAGGATATCCCCCTTCGTCACGCCCTCCGAGGTCCTCACCTCCACCCTGTCTACGTCTATCATGAGCGCCGGAGCCTTCCCGACCGAGAGCAGGTCCAGCGCTTGGTACGCCTCGTAGCCGTCTAGCAGGACCCGCGTCTTCCTGTCTACGATCAGGGGCACGTCGACCGCTCCTGCCCTGAGGAACCTCGCGTACACCGGTAGCGCGTCCCTCAGGTCCACCCGCATGGCCGTCCTGATCCTCTCCAGCGGTACGAGCTCTAGCTCTCCCCTCAAGACCTCGAGCGGTACGTCAACCCTTTTCTCTATGGAGAATATGTGCTCTGGAGAGCCACTCCTCCTCACCATATGCCGGGACGTCTTCGGGGGGAAGAGTTTCCCCGTCAGAGCAGCCTCGACTACCTCCCGCTTCGTCAGGTTGATGCCGTCCCTCCACGTGTGGACCTCGATGTCCGGAGACTCGTAGTCCACGTAGACTACGGGTATCCTCCTGCACCCGAGTCTCGCGAGGGCGTTGCGGCGGTGTTCTCCGTCGAGAACGGTGTTCGTCCTCCTGTCGACCGCTATCGCGTACTTCAGGACTCCGTCGGCGGCTATCTGCCGCGTCAGCTCTTCCAGGTGTTCCGGGTCGACCTCCTCGTGGGGGCGTAGCCTGTCCAGCTCGACGAGGTAGACCTCGTTAAGGCTATCGAGCATTTTCGCTCCGTTAAAATTAACCCCGTTAAAGGTATAAAAGCTTGTCCCAAGGGGTAGGAAGGGGCTGTCCGAGCCGGGGATCGGGTGGAGAGGGCCCAGTGCCGCGCGGGGGCGATGGTCTCGTGCTTAAAAGCTTGGCCGAGCCTCAATCAACACCTCGGTGACCCCGATGGAGCTCTGGGCCTACTGGACTCTCGGGCTAGCGGCAGCGACGCTCGCGGGAGCCCAGCTCGTCAGGAGGCACAGGGACACCTACGGCTATCCGGCGCTCGTCGGGATCTACGTGGCCTTCATCCTGGTCTCGAACCTCCTGGCCGGCAGGCTCGTCTACTACGAGATCTTCGGGGTGGAGGTCGTAACGGCCGGCGCCACCCTGGTGTTCCCCTTCGTCGCGCAGGTCGTCGACATGGTCAACGAGGTCTACGGAAGGAGGGCCACCTACATGGCGATCCTCGTAACGCTGGTCTGCAACGTCGTCGCGAGCGTGCTGGTCTGGCACGTCTCCTTCGAGAGGCCGGCTCTGGAGGTCATGGAGGTCCCGCCGGTCTACGAGGAGGCGTGGAGGTTCTTCATGCTCCAGGCGCCGAGGATAGTCTTCGCCTCCTACCTGGCCTTCTACGTCGCCAACACTCTCGACGCCAAGGTGTTCGCAGACCTCAAGAGGCACTTCTACGCGAGGTACAGAGAGGCCTACAGGGACGTCAGGACGATAACCCTCTTCGTGCTCGCCAGGAGCGTAGCGAGCGACCTCGTCAACATGGTCGTCGACAGCCTCATATTCTTCCCGACCGCGTACCTCTTCACGTTCCCGCTCGAGGCCCTGCCGGAAGCGATGCTCGGCGGAGCGTACGTCAAGGTGGTGGCGACGATCCTCATGCAGCCGTTCCTCATAGCCTACAGGGTGCTAATACGGGACGTGAGGAGGGTGGTCGACTGAGGGAGACTGGGGCTCCCGACCTGCTCCGCGGGGACCGCTCGGGAGAGCTCTCGCGACCTCGGCGCTTAAACTCTTTAACCACGTTTAAACTCTCTCTAGAGGAGCTTTATCTGCGCACGCCCCTCTCCGGGGAGGTGGAGAGCGTGGAGAGGAGCTCTGCGGTGAAAATGCTGGAGCCCTGCCACAGGATCGCCGAGCACACACCCATGATCTGGGTCTGCAGCGGTGCTTCCAGCACGGGCCGGGTAGCGCACGAGGTCGGGGTCCTGCTCACCCTCATGGGAAAGGGCAGGATGTGCTGTACCTCGGCCATCGGTGCCGGGTCTAAGATGCACGTAGAGATAGCCCTGAAGGCTAGGAGGAACGTAGTCATAAACGGCTGCGGCAACAGGTGCGCCTCGAAGATACTGGAGAGCGCCGGAGTGCGGATAGACTGCGAGGTAGACGTGTCGAAGTACGTACGGAAGATGCCGACGCTCGACGTCCTCGAGGGCGACGTGAAGGAGGTAGCGGAGAGGGTCATCGAGGAGGCCGGACTCTGAGACCGGTGCCGCGAAGGGGCGCGCTCCCCGCTTTTTAGCCTGACGCCGGACTCGGTCTCGACCGGGAGAGCTGGGAGTGCCGGCGAGGCAGGAGCCTGTCGTCTGCGGGGCGGACGGGTTCGAGTACGAGGTCTGGTTCGCGAGGGAGGGGTTCGGCTGCAGCTCCTAAATAGTAAACTTTATATACTTCTCCCCAACACTGCATGATGGCGGGATAGGCGCGCCCGGTATGTGGCGAAGCGAGTAAGCCGAATGGGCACGCTATGAGGCGCTCGATGTGGGGTGCTTCACCGTTGCCCCCGAAAGCCACCGAGGCCTCCAGGGCCGGGGTGGAACGCGTAGTCACGAAGTGTTGACTACGCGACAACGGTACACCCCCCACTACGCGGAGCACCTCGTAGACCCCCTCGACGGGAGGGAGAAGCTCCTCATGTTCGACCCCCACACTAGGTTCAGCGCGATAGTGTACGACCTGGAGGAACGGAGGGTCGAGTGGGAGTTCAGAGTCCCGGGTTCGACCGTGAACAACCCCCACCAGGGCGGGATGCTCCTCGAGGACGTCCCCGGCTTCGGGAGGAGGGGCGACGTGTTCTGCCCCGACAGGGACAACAACGTCGTGGTCGTGGACAGGGTGAGGAGGGCTGTGGCGTTCCGCAGGAGGCCATCCTCGTGGAGCGTCGGGTGGCTCCACTGCGTAGCGAGGGGGCTCGGCCATAGCCTCGTGGTGACCGACTACACGGCCAACGTCGTGGCCAAGCTGAGGCTCCCCGACCTCTCCGAGGAGTGGAGGGTCACGAGCATAGCCAAGCCGTCCAAGGTGTCGACGATAAGGGGCGTGGGGTTGGCCCACGACCCCAGCTTCGGGGGACACTACCTGGTTGCCTCGAACACACCCAGGGGAGGAGTCTTCGAGATCAGGGACGGCGACGGAGCCGTCGTGTGGTCCGTAGACCCCCACACCGCGATGAGGGGTCCCTGGATGGGGGCTCCCCACTCGGCGTTCAGGCTCGGCAGGGTCGAGTGTCGCGGGAACGTGACGGTCGTGGGGGGCGAGGCCGGCGGGGGCATACTGGCTATCAACTACTACGGTGAGCCTGTCTGGGGCATCAGCTCGCTGTTTCTCGGGGAGGCCGGCGGAGGGGCCCTCTACTACTTCAACTACTGCGGACTGGCCGAGGTGACCCACGTCTTCCCGACCCTCGACGGGAGGGTGGGGTTCGTAGCCTGGTCGGGTCACAACCGCTCGGTGGTCGGGGTGGTGAGGAGGCTGCCCGAGAGGCAGAGCGTCGGCTACGTGCTGGCCTACGACGAGAGGGCTGCGGACGAGTGGTCCGCCCTCCGACCGGTGACCGCCTACGGGTGGAGCGAGGTTCTCGTGGGGGTGAGGAACACCGGTGGGAGCCCCCTCGAGGTTAGAGTCCTCGGCTACGCGGTGCCTGTCCTCGACCTCGGGGCCCCCGCCGGAGGCTTCACCGTCGCGTCGGGCCTCGCCGTCCCGCCCGGAGGCGAGGAGCACCTGCTCCTCACGCACCCGTTCTTCTTCTACCAAGTCCTCGTGAGGGCGGCGAGCCCCGGGCAGCACACGACGTTCCAGGTCTTCGTCGTGAAGAGGAGGTGAGAGGGCGCCGGCGGCTCCGCGCGGGCGGCGCATCGGTTAAATAGCCTTTGCCCGAGGGGGTGGCGAGGGGATCGCGTCGGCGCAGCACTGCCGGGGGTACCGGGAGCTCGAGGTCTCGGAGGAGGAGGTCGTCGACCTGGGACCCGCATCGCTCGTCCTGACCAGGGTCGGTCCAGACATGGTCAGGGTGGTGCTCAGGAAGGGGGGCAGCGAGGTTCCCCAGGGCACGCTCTGCGTACCGGAGGGCGCGACCGTGACCGTGGCACCGCACCCTCCCGCGGGGGGACCCGTGAGCGTCGGGTGCCTGCTCGTGCGCTTCCCTGAGAGCGTCTTCGTCCCCCCGGGCGGGACCACGACGCTCCAGCTGCCGAGCCCGGTCGACGTGGCCCTCTACGTGAGGGGCTCCCTGGCCACCGTCGTCCCGGTCAGCGTCAAGTACGCGCTCTACGGACCGGCGGACCTGGGAGACCTGTGCAGGTACTCGAGCCAGGAGCTGGTCCGCGAGCTCGGACCGTGCCTGAGGTCTGTCCTCAGAGTGAGGCTCTCCAACGAGAGCAAGTCCGTCGTGAAGTCCTCCAGAGTCGTCGTGCCGCTGAGGGGTCTGGGGGTGTACCTGACGCCCGAGAGGCTCCCCCTGCTGACGTCCGCCAGGATGGTGGTGCGCGGCGAGAGCTACGCCGAGGTGACCACGGAGCTCCTCCCCTCTCTCGATGTGGAGGGGGTCTCAGCCCTCGCGGTGGCACCCTCGGCAGCCACGTACGTAATGAGGTACGGGCTCTGAGGCAGACCGTCGTCGCATGGCTGCCGAGCAGTAGCATCCCACATCGGGCTCCCTTCGCGCGTCCGTCCAGCCCGCTCTCTCCACCGCGTGCCGGACATGATGGTAGCCCCTCCGCGGTATCTTTCCACCACTGCGCAGGCAAGGAGTATGCGGAGCAAGCTGTTTGGGAGCCGCGGTCCTGCCCCGCGGTGCGGCCTAGCTTCGGCCCGTGGGCCGCTCCGGACGGAGCCGGCTCTCTGATATAAAGCGTGCCGGTCTCCACAGCTGGTTGGGGAGTGTGGTGCTCGAGGACCTCGCCAGATGGGTCTCGGAGAACATGCACCTGCTGTACCGCTACGTGGCGGCGCTCGCGGTAGTCGCGCTGTTCTACTACGTCTCGAAGGTCGTCTCGAAGCCCGTGAGCAGGCTGGGCGTCACGCTGAAGCCCGAGGTCGTCCACAACCTGGAGAGGCTCGTGAGGTTCCTGTTCGTGCTCGCTGGGTTCGTGGTGGCCCTCTCGATAGTCGGCATAGACCTCGGCGGCCTCCTGATAGCGGCCGGGTTCACGGGCCTCGTCGTGGGTCTGGCAGCCCAGCAGACTCTGGGCAACTTCTTCTCCGGCCTGGCCCTGATCCTCGAGGGCAGGCTGAAGGTCGGGGACTCCGTGAGGATAGGGAGCGACGGGGGAGTCGTCGAGTCTGTCGGGCTCATGTCGACGACCCTGAGGCTGTGGAGCGGAGAAGTCCTGACAGTCCCCAACAGTGCGCTGATGAGCTCCTCCGTCTACAACTTCAGCAAGTCGGTCGCCAGGAGAGTCGACGCGAGCGTGGGCGTATCGTACGAGTCGGACGTGGACAGGGCAATCGAAGTCATCAGGAACGTCCTCTGGAGGAGCGAGGCGGTCCTAGCGGAGCCCGAGCCGCAGGTGCTCGTCGACTCCTTCGGGGAGAGCTCGGTGAACCTGGTCGTCCGCTTCTGGGTGCCCTCCCAGCTCTTCGTGCCCGCGAGGAGCGCCGTCCTCAGGGACATCAGGAAGGCTCTCGAGGCCGAGGGCATAGAGATACCCTACCCCATGAGGGTAGTCTGGCTGAGGGAGAGCCCCGGAAGCCGCGCTCCGGGAAGCTAGGGCTAGCAGACCTACACACACGCGCATGTTGCCTCCATTCCTCAGCACGAGAGCCGTGACCTGCTCCCTGGGTGCCGGCTCCGCGAAGCTCCTCGCGGCCATCTGTCTCGACCCCCCGCGGTCGGCGGATAGGGTCTCACCGTGATGCCACCGGAGCCCCGGCACGAAACCCCTCGCCCTCTCCCCGACCCAGCACGGGGGCTCTGCCCTCCTCTGAGCCTTGCGACATCCACGGCCCACCTCAGCGCCATCGGCTCGGAGGCCTCGTAGACGGGCCTGTCGCAGGGACGCCCGACCTCCCTGATTCCCCCCACCTAGTCCACCATCCCCGCGGCCGCGTGGGGCACCGGCCTGTCGGCTTCGGGACGCTATTCGAGAATATTAGCTCTAGCTCCCAGTACCGCTGGATGTGCTGATGGGCTTCGGTCCCGGCAGCGCGCTCCCGGCGGGGGTGGAAGGTTGAGCTTCATCAAGGACATAAGGAGGATACTCGTTGACGGGAGGATACTCATAGAGAAGGAGTGGGAGATAAACATGATAGTGGCCTGCCTTCTAGCGAGGGGGCACGCCCTCATCGAGGGGGTGCCCGGGGTGGCAAAGACCTACACGGCCAAGTCCGTCTCCAAGCTCCTAGACCTGGACTTCAGGAGAGTCCAGATGACCCCCGACCTCCTCCCCTCCGACATAGTGGGCTTCTACGTTTTCGACCAGAGGACCGGAGAGTTCAGGCTGAGGAGGGGCCCCATATTCACGAACATACTGCTGGCCGACGAGATCAACAGGGCCTCCCCCAGGACTCAGTCCGCCCTCCTCGAGGCCATGCAGGAGAGGCAGGTGACGATCGAGGGCCAGACCTTCAGGCTCGAGGAGCCCTTCATGGTCCTCGCCACTCAGAACCCCATCGAGATGGAGGGAGTGTTCCCCCTGCCGGAGGCCCAGCTCGACAGGTTCCTCGCCAAGATAGTCACCGGCTACGTGTCCCACAGGGGCTTCGTGGAGATGCTGAAGAGGGTCTACGAGATCGAGGCCTCGATCGAGGAGCTCAAGCCCGTGATACCTAGGAGCGAGCTCCTCGAGGAGATCTCCAGGTCTGCGAGTGTCAGGGTCGACGACTCGGTCCTCGACTACATAGCCTCCGTGGTCGAGGAGACGAGGAGGCACCCGGCAGTGAGGCTCGGCGGCTCCCCGAGGTCCGGGATAGCCGTGCTGAAGCTCGCGAAGGCCTGGGCCTACCTAGACGGGAGGAGCTACGCGATACCGGACGACGTGAAGGCGGTGGCGAAGCCGGCCCTCGTCCACAGGATAATCCTGAAGCCCGAGTACGAGCTCCAGGGGGTGACCCCCGAGAGGGTGGTGGAGGACGTCCTGACCAGGGTCCCGGTGCCGAAGCCTTGAGGGTCGCCCTCGCTCTCCTCTTCCTCCTGGCCCTCGCGGTTCCCGCGGTAGCCGAGACCCCGAGGCACACGCCGGGCTTCCCGGACGCCGAGACCCCGGAGTGGTTCGCCGAGCTCCTGAGGCTCCTGGGAGACCCCGAGCTCGCCGAGCTCCTCCTCCAGCTCGCGAGTGCCGGTCCCGGGTCCGGGGAGGCCCTCGAGGAGCTCGTCAGGCGGGGCGCGCTGAGCCCCGAGCAGGGAGCCAGGATCTCGAGGGCGCTGGAGCGCCCGCTCGACGAGCTGTCCGGCAGGGTAGACCAGTCCCTCCTGGAGCAGCTGGAGAGGCTGCTGGTCTACGGAGCGGACTCCCCGGAGCAGCTGGGGGGCCTGCTGTCGACCCTGCTCTCCCTGCGGGAGTCGGGGCTCCTAGACCCCTACTCCTTCATCGCGGCAGCCGGGATCCTGGCGAAGGCCTTCAGGAGCCTCGGGATGGAGGTTCCAGCGGAGCTCTCGTACGGGATGCTGAGCTCCCTGGGCGAGCTGTTGACCTCTCTCGGTTCCGGAGCCGAGGAGCCGAAGACCGGCGCCGGTGCGGGCCTTCCGAGGCTCCCCGAGCTGAGGGCGACCCTCCCCTCGGTGCTGGGAGAGCCCGGGCTCTCGCCCCTAGTGCTGCTCCCCGTCGCCGCCTGCTCGCTGCTCGCTCTAGGCCTGGCCTACCGGTACCGGGGGAAGCTCGCGGGCCTAGTGGCGGGGCTCTGGGCGCGCCTCCGCGGAAGACCGGAGCTCTGGACGCTCCCAGAGGGCAGTGACCCGGTCTCCGTGTACTGGAGGTCGGTCGGCTTGCTCGAGAGAGTCACCGGGATAAGGAAGCCAGACCACGCGACGCACAGAGAGTACCTGGGCTCGGTTCTCAGAGCCTCCGCCGAGCTTGGGAGGTACGGGAGAGCCGCCGAGGTCTTCAGCGAGATCACCGGGCTCTACGAGGTGGCCAGGTTCGCCGGAGAGAGCCGCGAGGAGGTGGCGGCCAGAGCCAGGGAGAGGTTCGGGGAGATGGTGGAGAGCCTTGGTCGACCCTAGGCGAGTCCTGTCCCTGGGCGCGAGGCTCGTGCCCGCGGTGGTCTTCGTAGACGTGATCAGGGCGACCGTTGCCACGCTCCCGGTCTTGCTCCAGCCGGCCTCCGCCGGGCTCCAGCACGCCGCCCTCTCCCCCTCCGCGGTCGCGATCGTGGTCTCGGGGATCGCGGCGGCCCTCGCGGTCGCCACCGGGAGCGCCGCGGCCTACTCGGCGGCACTCGTGGCGCTGGTCCTAGCGAGGATCCCCCTGGGCTCTCCCGAGGCAGACCCGGAGAGCTCCGGGCTCGAGGTTCCCTGGACCGGCGTCGCCGGGCTCTTCGTGCTCCTCGCTCTCGACTCCTACGCGACCGCCTACAGGAAGGGGGGCACCGGACTGCCGAGCCCGAGAGTCCGGAGCGCGCTGAAGTCTCTCGGAGCCCTCCTCATCCTGTCCGCACCCTTTGCGGCGGCCTCGGCGGTCGTGGGGGTCTACCTCTCCGCACTGCTAGGTCTCCTCGGGGAGCTCCCGAGCAGGCTCGGCGGGAGCCCCCTGCGCTTCCTGGCCGAGTCGCGCCTCACCTACACCGTCCTCGCACTCGCGGCCTTCCTCGCGCTCGTCAGGCTCCTGGACTCCGCAGCGGGAGTCCTGGTGCCCTTCCTCCTCCCCTCCAGGAGGCTGTCCCTGAGAGTCCTGGTGGACGAGGCGGACGTGGGCAGGGTCTTCGCACCTCCTCTGCTCTGGACGGTCCTCGGCCTCGCCTCTCTCGCCTTCTACCCCGCAGTCCACACGCTGGTCTTCGAGGTGATCCTGGGCGTCCCGGAGGAGCCCGGGCTCTGGGTCTCTGCCCTCACCCACGCGGTCTCCCTCCTCGCGACCTCCTACGCGGTGTTCGGCTCCTTCGGGAGACCCCTCCTGCGCTCCCGCGGTGCCGGGATCGGTCCAGCAGTCCTGGTGCTCTTGCTGGTCTACGCGGGCGCCGTCGCGGTCCGCCTCAGGAGCGGTGTCGACCTCCTCGGCTCCGTCCTGGCACCCGACTTCGCCGGCCTCCTGGAGACCCTCGGGAGGCGCTACACGGACTACTCTCGCGGACTCCTCTCCCTCGCCGAGTCGTTGTTTAGACTCCTGGGTGTCGCGCCGTGAGGAAGCTCAGAGTCCCGAGGGTGAGGGGCTTCGTCCCCCTCTTCGCGCTGGGGGTGGTCGTGCTCGCTGTAGCCATTCAGGTCCTAGTGTGGTCTATAGCGTACATGGAGAGAGCCATGGTCGCCACGGCCCTCATAAGCGGTCTGGTGGGCTTCTCCCTCCTCTCCGCGTCCCTGTACATACTGAGGCTGGCGGCCTATGCCTACGGGGTGGAGTCTGGAGGCTGATCGCGAGGTCAGACTGGTCGGACTGGGTCTCGCTGCGGCCCTGGTCATCGCGGGGCTCCTCGGGCTAGTCGAGAAGGGGCCCGTAGTCCCCGCTCTGCACCTGGGGTCCTCCCCGCTCAGCCCCCTCTCCTACGGGACGAGCTCCCTCTACGAGATGGCCAGGTCGAGGTACGGGGCAGCGGTAATCCTGGAGCCCGGAGACCTGGAGGGACTGAAGTCCGAGAGGTGCGTCCTCGTAGTCGTCTCTCCCGCGGTACCCATCGAGGGGGGCGAGGCGCGGAGCCTCGTGCGCAGGCTGAGGGAGGCGTGCGGGAGCCTCGCGGTGCTCGTGGCCGACGAGGAGACCACGTCGAACGGGCTCCTCGAGGCCCTGAACTCGAGCATAAGGATCGCGGGCAACAGGATCGGGGTTCCCCAGTCCGGAGGGGTATCGTACCACCCGGTGGCCTACCTGAGGGTCGGCGAGAGGACTATCCTCGCGAGGCTCGACCTGGCGTCCGAGGTGCGCGGCGGCGTACCTTCGGGCTTCGCTGTGGGCTACGTAGTCTTGCCCGGGGACGCCCTCCGGGTCCGGCTCCCCCACGAGCTGCCGGTGGACTCGGCCTCCGGGGGGACTGTCGTCACGCTGTGGGGAGCGGTGCCCGTGGCCTCCGAGGAGGTCGTCGGCGGAGTCCACGTGTACGCGATCGGAGACGGGTCTGTGCTGGTGAACCAGGTCCTCGACTCGGCCGACCCGACCTACAGAGAACTCGCGGAGGCCCTCCTCGACTACCTCTGCGCCGGGAGCGGGGACTGCCTCGTGGTCTTCGACGCGCGCCACTACGCCGTCGCCAACCCGCTGGAGGCCCTGAGCGGGGAGGCCCGGTGGCTGGGGGAGCTGGCCGGTCTCCGCGACGCGCTCTACGTGGTCCTGGCGGCCGCCGTGACCATGCTCCACCCGGCCCTGTGGCTCCCCCCGCTGTTCAGAGCGGTCGACGAGCACGTGTTCGGGGCAGTTCTCGGCCGCGGCGCCGCGGTTGTCCCACCCCACCTGGCCGCCTACGCGGCAGTCCTCCTGGCCGCTGCGGGCATCGCTCTGCCTCTCTGCCGGAGGTGGGGCACCGCTAGGGACGGGTCTCTGCCGGAGCAGCTCGAGAGGGACGTCTACATAGCCGCCGGTCTCAGGGACTCGATACTCAGGGGGTCGGTGAAGCTGGGTCCCGGAGACTTCGCCAACCTCTACGCCATGGTCGACTCGGCTCTGCGCTCGGTGCTCGGTGTGGGGCTCTCGGACGGCTCGCTGCCCGGAGTCCTCGGCCGCTACGTCGGGGAGGGCAGGGCTCTCGAGTTCTGGAGAGCCATGAACGGGCTCTACCGGAGGGCCACCGGGAAGACCCTCTGGCCGCTGGTCGTCTCGTGGAGGAGATCCGTCCTGAGGTACCTCGCGGAGAGCGAGGAGGTGCTGGCCGCCCTGGGGGAGTCCCTGGAGAGAGCGGCGGCACCCGAGCGCCTGCTGAGCGGTGGGGCAGTCCTTGGTGGCACCGGTTAGGGGGACCCACAGGCTCCTCCCCTACGTTCTCGTCTGCTCCACCCTGGCCGTCGTCGGAGTCCTCTACGAGGAGTCCCTCGTCGTCCCCTCCCTCCTCCTGGCATCCGTAGCCGTCCTCATGAGGCACTACGCCTCGCTGGCGGCGGCAGCCCTCTCGAGGCTCTCGGTCGAGGCGAGGGTGGAGGCGGCGACGGAGGGCTCCGACGTGAGGGTGGGCTTCGAGCTCAGGAACCCCACTAGGGTCCCGGTGATCCTCGGCGAGTACAGCCTCTCCTACAGTCCCCTGCTGAGGCTGAGGGGACCATCGAAGGCGGGTCTCCTCGTAGTGCCGCCCTCGGGAGCCGTCGAGATCACCTTCACCTTCGGCGGGAGGGTCGGAAGGTACAGGGTGGGGCCGCTGAGGGTCGTCGCGAGAGACCCCCTGGGACTGTTCAGGAGCGTGGAGGTGGAGGTCTGCGGACCCCTCGAGGTGAGAGTCCTGCCGACTGTGGAGCCCGTCTCGGTCAGGAGGCTCTGGGTCCCGACGAGGAGGTCGGGGCTGGTGGGGACGAGGCACCCCGGGACGGGGACCGTGCTCTACGACGTCAGGGAGTACGGACCGGGTGACGAGCTCAGGAGCGTGGTCTGGAGGCTCCTCGCGTCCAGGGGGCTCCTGGCCGTTAAGGAGATGGAGAGGGAGACCTACCAGCACGTGGTCTTCGTGGTCGACTCGACCAGGGACATGTGGGTCGGGCCCCCGGGGAGGACTCCGGCCGAGCACTTCTCGAGGATCGCGGCCTCTGTCTCCTACTACCTCTGCGCCAGGGGCTACAGCGTCTCGGCGCTGGTCTTCAGCGAGAGGGAGGTCTTCTCCTCGGGAAGGCCGTCCTGGGGGAGGGAGGGGTTCAGGAGAGTCATCGGGGCCCTCTCGAACCTGGAGTACGTGGAGGACTCCGGGAGAGGCGTGGACTTCGGGAGAGTCCTCAGCGGCCTGCTTTCCCTCCTGCCCAGGGAGAGGGCGGTGGTCTTCCTGCTCACGAGACCCGCGGGTCTCAGGGAGGAGCTCGCCGCGAGGCTCTCGGAAGTTCTGGGCTCCAGGGGCCACGTCCTCTTCCTCGTGACCCCACTGCTCCCGAGCTACGAGGTGGCGGACGCGCCGCCCTGGGTCCGGAGCCTCTACAGGCTTAAGCTCTACGGAGTCCTCAAGGAAGACCTGGAGAGCGTGGGGAGGCTGGGGAGGCGCGGAGTGAGGGTCGTGGCGGTCGACCCCACCTACGCTCCCCAGAGGCTCGTCAGGATAGTCGAGGAGCTCCTGTAGTCTCCGGGCTCGCGACGGGCTACGGAGGCTCCGCTCTTACCGGGTCCCGCGGCTCTTCGGCGGTGCCGAGCAGCTCCCGCGACGCTACCCGTCCCTCGGGTCTAAGGCATGGGTGCTCAGGCCGGCTCGAGACTCTTCGAGGTGCCGGGCGTAGCTTAAATGCCGCACCCCAAACGAACACGTGGTCGTAGATGCCCGGCGCGGAAGCCCCCCGGGATGTGGGAGAGAGGATCCGGAGGCTAAAGAAGGAGCTCAACGCAGTGATCCTGGCTCACAACTACCAGCTGCCGGAGGTCCAGGAGGTCGCCGACTACGTCGGGGACTCCCTCGAGCTCACCCTCAGAGCCGCCGAGACCGATGCCAAGTACTTAGTGTTCGCCGGAGTAGACTTCATGGCCGAGCAGGCGGCAGTGCTCAACCCCGACAAGGTAGTCCTCCACCCAGACCCGGGAGCCAGGTGCCCCATGGCCGCGATGCTGCCGAGGAGCCTCCTGCTAGAGTACAAGAGGAGGTACCCGGGGGTTCCGGTGGTGCTCTACGTAAACACCCTGGCGGAGGCCAAGGCCGAGGCCGACTACATCTGCACCTCGGCAAACGCCGTCGAGGTCGTCAGGAGGGTGCCGTCGGACAGGGTCGTCTTCGGCCCGGACGCCAACCTCGCCAGGTACGTCGAGCTGAAGACGGGGAAGGAGGTGATCGCGGTGCCCCCGACCGGGCACTGCTACGTGCACCTCTCGATCTCCCCAGAGGACGTGGAGAAGCTGAGGGAGGCCTACCCGGACGCCGAAGTCCTCGCGCACCCCGAGTGCGTGCCGGAGGTCTGGGCCGGGGCTGACCTCGTCGGGAGCACGAGCTCGATGGTCAGGCGGGCCGGGGCCTCCAGCGCGAAGCGCTTCATCGTGGCCACCGAGGTCGGTCTGCTGCACAGGCTCAGGGTCGAGAACCCAGCTAAGGAGTTCGTCCCGGCGTACCAGAACGCCGTCTGCGTCTTCATGAAGAGGATAACGCTCGAGAAGGTTTACGAGAGCCTGAGGGACCTGAAGCACCCGGTCAGGGTCCCGCCGGAGATAGCCTCCAGGGTAGCGGAGGCTCTGAGGAGGACTTTCGAGCTCCTGGGTGCGTCGCGGTGATCCTTCAGGAGCTCACCAGGTTCCTCTACGAGGACCTGGGCAGGGGGGACGTGACTACCGAGATCCTCGTCCCGGAGGGGCTCAGGGTGAGGGCCGTGGTGCTGGCCAAGGAGCGCGGAGTCCTGGCTGGCGTCAGGGAGTGTCGCGAGCTGCTGGAGTCCCTGGGGCTCGAGGTCGCCCGCTCCCTGATGGACGGGGACGAGGTCGAGGAGGGGTCCGTGGTCTTCGAGGTCGTGGGCGACGCGCGCAAGGTCCTGGGAGTCGAGAGGACTCTCCTCAACCTGCTCGGACACATGAGCGGCGTGGCCACGGCGACCAGGGAGGCTGTCAGGAGGGCCAGGTCCGCCAACCCGAGAGTCCGCGTAGCAGCAACCAGGAAGACCCTCCCCGGGCTCCGGTACTTCGAGAAGAGGGCGGTCGAGATCGGGGGAGGAGACCCCCACCGCTACGACCTGAGCGACATGGTCCTGATCAAGGACAACCACCTCAGGATAGTCGGTAGCGTGGAGAGGGCCGTGAGGATAGCGCGGGAGAGGGCTAGCTTCACCAAGAAGGTGGAGGTCGAGGTGGGAACCGCGGAGGAGGCGGTGCTCGCGGCGAGGGCCGGGGCGGACGTTGTGATGCTCGACAACGTCAGCCCCGAGGAGGCTAGGAGGACGGTCGAGGCGCTGTCCAGGGAGGGGCTGCGGGACAGAGTCCTGGTCGAGGTCTCCGGAGGCATAACGCTCGACAACGTCGCCGAGTACGCGGCGGCGGGGGTCGACGTCATATCCATGGGTGCCCTGACCCACTCCGCCAGGTCCCTCGACTTCAGCCTCGAGGTGGTGGAGGTCCTGGGGTGATGCTGGGCGTAGCCCTCGTAGGGTGCGGAGCCATAGGGACGGTGATAGCGAAAGCCATCGACCGCGGGGAGGCCGGGAGCGCGAGGCTGGTGGTGGTCTACGACCGCGTCCCGGAGAGGGCTAGGAGGCTCGCGGAGAGCCTCAGGACCAGGCCCCTCGTAGCCGAGAGCTTCGACGAGGTCATCGGGAGGAGCGACGTGAGCGTCGTCGTCGAGGCGGCCTCCCAGGAGGCCGTCCGGGAGTACGCCGAGAGAGTCCTGAGGGCCGGGAAGGACTTGGTGGTCATGAGCGTCGGGGCCCTCCTGGACGGGGGGCTCCTCGAGAGGCTGCTCTCGGTAGCCGAGGAGATGGGAGTGCGGATCTACGTGCCCTCGGGAGCGGCGGTGGGGCTGGACGGCGTCAAGGCCGCTGCCCTCGGTGGCCTCGTGAGCGTTACGCTCACGACCACGAAGCCTCCCAGGAGCCTGAAGGGGGCTCCCTACATCGAGCAGCGGGGGATAGACCTGGAGAGGATAGACAGGCCGACAGTGATCTACGAGGGGCCGGCTGAGGAAGCTGTCCGCCTGTTCCCGGCCAACATAAACGTCGTCGCGGCTCTCAGCCTGGCCGGCCTGGGACCGGAGAGAACGAGAGTCAGGATAGTCGTCGACCCCGGTGCCGACAGGATAGTCCACGAGGTTAGGGCCGTCGGCAGCTTCGGCGAGCTCGTCGCGGTCGCGCGCAACATCCCGCACCCCGACAACCCGAGGACCAGCTACCTAGCCGCCCTCTCGGCGGTCGGGCTGCTGAAGAGGCTCAGCGAGAGGCTGGTCGTCGGGACCTAGGTCTCTTCTCCGAACCCGCGTGAGGCGGGGAGCCGCCGGACTAGCACGACCTCCTCGGCGGGGTGCCTCGCGGCTATGCTGACCGCCAGCAGCGCGGCCGAGAGCGTGGAGAACAGGAGTGCGAGGAGGGGGAGCGCGAGCGCCGGGGTCGGCGAGACCAGGACCTCCGGGAGCAGCACGCGGCCGGCGGACGTCGCGTGGGAGAAGCTCCCGGCCAGTCGGCTCGCCACCAGGAGCACGGGAGTCCTGAGGCCCATGGAGAGCCCGGACGCTGCTATGGCTAGGCAGGGCCCCGCGAGGGAAGTCCACGGTCTGACCCCCCGGATGTGCCTGGCCAGCTCGGCTACCCCGAGGGCTCCGGGGAGCGACGCCCTACGGCGCCTCGGGAAGGCCACCGCCACCGAGAAGACGGCCGCGGGCATGGAGACCGCTACCGAGAGAGCCGGGGCCCAGAGGGTCTGGAGGACCGGGGAGGCCGCGCCGCGCTCGAGGACGCTCAGCCTGTAGCCCAGGATGCCCGCGTAGCCCTCGGCACCGCCCGAGAACGCGTAGAGGGGCAGCACTAGGTACAAGACCTGGGAGAGCGCGTAGAGCACCGAGAAGACCAGGGAGAGGGCCCAGGCCACCAGTGGGAGGGCTCTGCGCTCGCTACGATGCCGGTCTCCCGTCCCTCATCACCTCCCTCTGGACTAGCAGGAGCCTCCCGCCCAGGACGTACTCTATCCTCACGTAGGCGTACCTGTAGTGCCTCAGGTCTAGCACGAGGGGCTCTCCGGGCTCCAGGCACAGGATCGTGGAGCTGACGTTCCAGGGGCCGATCCTGTTGGCCCACAGAACGGTCACGTTGGCGTCCAGGCAGACCGGGTTCGGGTTCCTGATCGAGACGAGCCCGCCGCCCACGTCGACCTCGAGGCGGTCGAAGGGGACGTGCACCCTGTAAGACCAGGTCAGGAGCCTGGCGCCCCCGGGGAGGCTGAGGTTGAGCCTGACGAAGAGGGAGCCCATCCCCTCGAGGTTCATAGCTCTCAGGAGCTCGCGCGGGACTTCGACGAGCACCCTGCTCCCGGAGACCAGGGCCGAGCAGCCGACGGTGGCGTTCGCCGCGGAGAGCTCGCAGCCGTCGACTGACAGTATCTCGACCGACGACCGGGCGTTCGCGTTCCCGAGCCTCCGCCACGTGTTCGCGTTTGCGTTCGCGGGCCCGTACTCGACGACCACGAGGCCGCTGGCCCGGTCGAACTCCGCCCTCAGGAGCTCCGCACTGGGCACGGAGAGCCCGGCCAGCAGCACGGGGCTAAGGGGGCTAGCGAGCGCCAGGAGGAGGACTAGGACCGTGTAGACGACCGGAAGCTCGAGGGCTCCAGTGGGGTTTCCGCGGTGGTAGAGCCTCCTCCGCCTCCTCAGGGCTCTCGAGGCCGCGTAGACCACGAGGGGCGCGAGGAGGAGCGGTACCCAGACGTGCCTCGGCACCGCGAGGACTACGACACCCCTCACCAGGTTCCGCGGGACCGGAGGGTCGGGGACGGGGCTCGCGTCGCCCCTGGTCACCACGGTGTTGCCGTTGTTCCGAACCTCGACGACCCTGTGGACTGCGCAGTACATGGGTGCCGCACACCAGACCACCACGTCGCCGACCTTGAAGTCCCTCCGGAGACAGAGAACGGCGTCGAGGGGGTGGAGGGTCGGGACCATGGTGTCCGAGGTGACGAGCGTGAGGAAGACCGGGAGCCCCAGGACCCTCCCGAGCCCCAGGACGACTATGGCGAGAGCCGCGGCCCAGGCAGCCGCTCTCAGCGCCGCACTCGGGACCCCCACGCTACCGCCCCACTACGACCCTGATCGGGTAGTAGACCAGGACCCCCCCGCCGCCAGGCAGGCTCGAGTACCTCAGGTAGAGGTAGACCTCCGCTGGGGCCGCGGGGGGCTGGTAGCAGTGGAGCAGGACGTAGCCCACCCCCTGGGGCGGCAGTCCGACCTCGCTCGTCTCTCTAGGTCCCGGAGGCACCACCACAGGGGTCGAGCACTTCGAGGTGCTGCAGAGGTAGACGCGGAGCCCCAGGGGAGCGCTGTAGCCGTGGAGGACGAGGGCTCCGTAGTAGCTCTTGGAGTCGAGGTTGAGCACGTCGAGGACCCTCGGACACCGGAGCCTGAAGACCTGGCCCCCGACTATCGTGGTGGGCCCGTAGCTGGCCACCAGGTTCCCGGCTTCGTCGTAGACCTCTATCCTGCCCTGCCTCAGTATGGTGCTTCGCTGCCCGTCCTGGGGCCACCAGAACCTGTCGAAGACTACGGGAGCCCCGGTCGAGGTGACGCTCTGGAGCAGGCTAGTCCCGTTGTAGAGCCTGACGGTCCAGCCGCTCGGGACGTCGAGGACGGTTATGCTCAGGGGGTGGTAGTCGCGGGTCACCACGAACTCGTCGTAGTAGCCGTACTGCCCCAATCGCATGTAGACGAAGAAGCCGGCCGTATACGGCGGTATGTAGACATCCACCGGGAAGGTCCCGGAGAGGCTGGCCATGAGGGTACCCGCGGCGGGATCGTAGAGGTATGCCCTGGCCTCCCGCGTGGCCGGGTTTACGGCGCAGACCATGACGTACCACTTGCCCGTCGTCAGGGTGACGCTCGTGTACGAAACGGCAGTATCCCTCCTGAGCGCACCGTCTTCGAACCTCTGGTAGGAGATGTGGAAGTTCCCGTACCCGGACCACGTCCCGATCTCGCAGGTGGCGGCGAAGGTATACGTGCCAGACCTGCCTATGAAGGACACCCCGACGTAGCGTGTAGTGTCCGTGGTCCGGATGTACGCGGCCGCGTAGTAGAAGCCGTTGTAGCTCCCGTCGACTATGGTCGAGCCGTAGAACGCGTAGGCGCGGTCGGTGGAGGTCCCGGAGAGAGCTCCGCGCACCCACGCGGTCGTCGTGTACCCCCACGTGGTCGCCCTAAACATAGTCCAGCCCGGCGGGAGCCCCGCGTCGAGCGTGTGGTGGTAGACGACCGGGTTCACCAGCTCCAGGGAGCAGCCCGGGCACGCCGGCACGGAGACCTCGGCGCTCGTCCCGTTGGTACCTAGGACCACCCCCACGCCGGGCGTCCCGGGGTCTCCGAAGACTACCGGAGGCTCCGCGGGTCTCGAAGAAACTGCCACCGGGTGGTAAGCGAACGCGGAGGAGAGGGCGACGGTGGCTAGGGAGAGGAGGGCTAGGAACGCTGCCAGGAAAAAGGCTCGCGTTTTCACGGGCTCCGCTCACCCTGCCGCGGCTACGGTGGCGTCTCGGCGGACGGCGAGTATATCAGGTGTAGCTCCGCTGTCGACGTCTCCGGAGACGTGCCCTCGGGTATGTAGAAGTACAGGTCGAGATCCCAAGTGGTCTCAGCGCGCAGCGTACCGATGAGAATGGGACCGGCAGCCTCAGTCAGGTCGACGCACTCGATGTAGGTGTCCTCTCTAGGCTCCGGCGTCGACCAGCCCTCCAGGTCTCTGGTATCGCCCCTGCCGTACACGCAGACCATGGCCACGCTATCGGAGGGTAGACTCAGGGGTGTCCTGACCTCTATGTACACGTAGTAGGCCTTGTTGTCCGCGTTCGTCACTCGGGCCACGTCCTTGTAGTAGGTCACCCAGTACGTCGGGTGGACCGTTACGTAGAGGCTCGTCTTGTTGTCTCCCAGGCTCACGGATATCGTGTTGCCGGAACCCAGGTCGGGCTCGTTGGCGTTGGACCCGAGTTCGAAGTACACGGGCGGCGGCACCGGCGCTACGGTCAGCTGGATCGGCATGTAGTTGAAGACGCTGGCGAGGGCTACCGACGCTGCCAGAGCCAGTAGCACCGACGCGGCCGCTAGCAGGGTGCTCCTCCTTTCTCTCCGCATGGCGCTCACTCGCCACCCTCTCTCGGTAAAGGTATATAAACTTTGCGAGGGTTCCCGGGATCAGGTCTCACCAGCGCACGGGCGGGGCGCCGCGGGGTTCGAAAAGCGTACTTTTATACCTCGCTCACCCGCGGTCTCCGCACTCCGGGACCCTCACCCTGAAGACCCCCACCCTCCTGGTCTCGTTCTCCCCGGGCTCCTCGTACCCCACTAGCTCGGCCTCGTAGCCGAGCTGCCTGAGCACGTAGGCCAGGTCCTCGACCCAGTCGAGAACACCGCACCACATGCAGAACGTCCCTGAGAACTCCACCTCAACGAGCCCCCTCTCCTCGTCGACCCTCAGCACCCTGGCCACGGCCTCCGGACTGCGGTACCTGTTGTAGAGCTCCACCGCCTCGCTCACGGCCTTCGCGATGCCCGCGCACACCACGGGAGACCACCGCCGGGCACTGCCCCTCCCGGAATATATCTCCGAGCGCGGGAAGCGGTGCCCCCGCGCAGCCAGTGTGGGAGGATAGGGATGAGGGAAAAACCTCGTTCCGGACTTGGGCTCCCGGGCGCTAGCCCAGCACCTTGCCTAGCCTCTTCTCGACCTCGTCCCAGTTCACTATGCTCCAGAAGGCCTCTACGAACTTCCCCCTGTCGTTCCTGTAGTCCACGTAGTACGCGTGCTCGAAGACGTCGAGGACCATCAGTATGGGGAGCGTCGGGGCCACGTTGACATTGTGCTTCTCTATCTGCAGGATCAGCAAGCGGCCCGTCAGGGGGCAGAGTGCCAGGGCTGCCCACCCGGACCCCTCGACGGTCAGAGCGGCCTGGCTGAACTCCCTCCTGAACCTCTCGAAGCTCCCGAACTCCGCGTCTATCGCGTCCGCCAGCCTCCCGCCCGGTCTCCCGCCGCCCCTCCCCGGCGGCGCCATGTTGTACCAGAACAGCGTGTGGAGCACGTGGCCGCCGATGTTCCAGGAGAGCTCCTTGAGCACGGCCTTGACGTCCACCTCCAGACCCTCCCTGCGGGCCCTCTCGAGCCTCTGGAGGGCCGCGTTGGCGCCGTTCACGTAGGCCTGGTGGTGCTTGGTGTGGTGTATCCTGAGCTGCTCCTCGGACATGTGGGGCTGGAGGTCTCCGTAGCCGTACGGGAGCTCCGGGAGCGCGTAGAGCTTGGACTGGGCCACGGTCTCAACCCCACCGGAGACGTGCGTCGAGAGAGGAGAGGCCTCAGGGAAAAAAGCTTCTCTCCTCACTCCGGGAGCTTCTTCTTGCAGAGGAACCAGTCGACGCACTCGTAGCCCTTCTCGGCAGCCTCCCGCAGTCTCTTCTCGGCCTCCTCGGAGGTCGCCGGCGGCGGCACTATCACGGGGTCTCCAGGCTTCCAGTCGGCCGGCGTGGCCACCTTGTACTTGTCCGAGACCTGGAGGGCGTCCACGAGCCTCAGGATCTCCCCGATGTTCCTCCCCACGCTCATCGGGTAGTAGATGATGGCCCTGAGCCTCATCTCGGGGTCTATCACGAAGACGGCCCTCACCGCGGCCGTCGTGCTCTGCTTCGGGTGTATCATCCCGAACAGCTTGGCGACCTTCATGTCGAGGTCGGCTATTATCGGGAACGGGACGTCGACCCCGGTCTTCTCCTTGATCCACCTGACCCAGTCTATGTGGGAGTAGACGCTGTCGATGCTGAGGCCTATGAGCTGGACGTTCCTCTTCGCGAACTCCTGGTGGAGCCTCGCGAAGGCGACGAACTCGGTCGTGCACACCGGCGTGAAGTCGGCGGGGTGCGAGAACAGGATCACCCACTTCCCCTTGAAGTCGGAGAGCCTTATCTTGCCGTGGGTCGTCAGGGCCTCGAAGTCCGGCACGGTTTCTCCGATCGTCGGTATCGGTCTGACCTCCGCCTCCACTCGCGTCACCCCGTTCGAGCTCACCTTTTACTCGGTGCGAAGCTTATAAGCTTTTCGTACGAAACTCGTACACAGTGATGCAGGATGCCGCACGAGTCCCCGGGGCTGGACGAGGTCGACCTGAGGATACTCGAGGTGCTGAGGGAGGACTCCAGGACTCCGTTCCTCGAGATAGCCCGGAGGCTCGGGATGAGCGAGGCGGCCGTCCGCAAGAGGGTCCGGGCACTCGTCGAGAGGGGCGTGGTGAGGAGGTTCACGGTAGAGGTCGACCCGGCCGGGCTGGGCTACAGGGCCGTCGCGGTGGTGGGGGTGGACGTCGACCCGCCGAGGCTCCTAGAGGTTGCCCAGAGGCTCTGCGAGCTCGAGGGAGTCCGGAGCGTCTCGATAACGAGCGGCGACCACTCCATAATGGCCGAGGTGTGGACTAGGGACTCCCGAGAGCTGACCAGGCTGCTCTCCGAGGGCATAGGGTCGATAGAGGGAGTCCGGAGGGTCTGCCCGGCGATAGTGCTCGAGAAGCTCAAGGGCTAGAATCAGCGAGCGGAGGGGTCGGGGCGTGGAGGCGGCCTACCCAAGAGGGTGCGCGCGATGCTGCGATAAATTCTCGAGCTAGAGCTATACTTGGAGAGCGAGAGCATGGGTACGCTCCGACCGGGCTACTCGAGGGTCAGGTTCGGGAGGCCCGTAGGTGCCTGGACCGGGGGCGACGGGAAGACCTACGGCCCCTACGGGGAGGGCGACGAGGCGGTGGTGGAGACGGCCGCGGCCGGAGTGCTCGAGGCCCTCGGGATCGCGGAGGTCTTGGAGAGGGGGCCGGCGCCCAGGACGTCGGAGGAGATAGCGGCCGGGCTTCCGGACGAGCTGAGGACGTACCTGAAGCTCGCGGGTCTAGACCCTGTCGGCGAGCCCACTCGCGAGGTCCCGCCGGGCTCCGCCGAGCCCCTCTACGTGGTCCCGGTCAGGGACGAGGGGGCGGGTGAGGTCGTGAGGATAGTCTACCCGTGGCCCCGGAGGATGACCGACAGGTACAGGATCTCGGCGGTGACTAACAAGAGGGGGGAGTCGGTTCTGGTCGTCGTGCCGTTCGAGGGAGCCCGACCATCCGAGACCGAGGAGGCCTGGCCGCCTCCGAAGCCCGGAGAGAGGTCTGACGAGGTGGTCAGGCGAGTCTACAGGGCCACCGGTGACCCGCGCAGAGCCCTGGAGCACGCGTCCGCGCTCCGCGACGGCCTGAGGGTGATCGCCGAGGAGAAGCTGAGGGACTCCGGCTACAGAGTGCTGAGGCTCGAGGAGATCCCGAGGCGGATCCTGGTGGCCGGCATCCCGAGCGTTGTGGCGGTCAAGGGCAACGAGTACTTGGTGGCCGAGGTCAGAGTGGGCGGGCGGCTCAGGGTCTACGCGGACGCGGGAGCCAGGATAGTCCTGGTCACAGACCTCGAGGAGGGGAGAAAGATCGAGGTGTGGGGACTGAAGGAGCTGAGCCGCCCCAGGGAGGCGTACGACATCTTCTGAGCCCGGTCTCCGCGTAGGCAGGAGTCCACCGCAGAGGAGCCGGTCTCGGGTCGAGCGGTGGAGCTCTCGAGCGGGGACTGGGAGAAAGCTTATATTCTTGTTCTAGAGACAGGATCGAGCGAGTGGTCGGGTGGGAGCTGTGAGCGCGCAGGACTCCGTCAGCGGGGCCCTCGGGCGGGTGGTGCTCTACGCGATACTGGTGGCGGTGGTGATGGGGATTCTCCAGTGGATCTTCACCCAGGGGATTGAGGGCCTGGCGAAAGCGACCAGGCTCTACGGGTTGCTGGTGCTCGCCGACTACGCGGTCTACGTCTACATAATCGTGCTGCTGGTCCTCGGCTGGATGGTGGTTGGCGCGATAGCCACCCTGTTCTACGTGATGCTCGCCCCCAAGTACGGGGTCTCCACGGCGGCCGCCGTGAGGAGCATGGTGAAGATACTGGGCCTCGGGGGTCTGCTGGCCGGGATAGCGGGGGGCGTAGCGGGAGGTGCCGCGGGCGTAGCCCTCGGCGGCTTCATAGGGCTCGTCGTGGGCTTCGCCGTGCAGCAAGTCCTCGGGCAGGCCGTCGCCGGGATGTTCCTGCTGCTGGCCAGGCCCTTCAAGATAGGTGACGTGATCGACGTAGCCGGTGAGGCTGAGGTCAGGGTGAAGGACGTCGCGACGATGTTTACCGTGGTCGAGAGGAAGGACGGGGTCGAGGTGCTGATACCCAGCGGAGCGATCGTGGGCCAGAAGATAGTCCTGAGGCAGAGGGCCCCCTCGAAGTAGCTCGTCGCCTCGCGGAGCCCAAGGTTTTTCCCTCTCCACCTCACGGTGGGAAAGCGCGTAGATCGCGGTGCCGAAACCCGGCGCCGCGCGGCTCCCGCACGCCACACTCCGGGTAGCTCGAGGAGCGAGCCGAGGACTAGCGCACTCCGGGGCGGCATGCGTTGAGCAGAAGAACGGGTCAAGCGGGCCGCCGCTTGTCGTACCAAGGATGAGCCGAGGAGCATAGGTAGTGAGTGGTCCAAGCAATTGCTCCAGTCACGACCGGCCGCCCATTTCGAGAGGGGCTTCTGACAGGCTCCCGGATAGGACTCATCTGAAAGAAGCCCCTCAGATTATCAACCCCTCGTCACTCGTCCGGCTACGTCGGCTTCATCACCCTCCGGTCTTCCAGTCCCGAGTAAAGCGGAGAGCTGAACTTATAAAGCTGGAAACCCCCTTACGCGAAGTCCTGTTCACGAGATCTTCCAGAAACTCCAGGAAACCTGGTGGCTGGCATCAAGTGTCGAGTGAGGTATGGGCTCGGCGACCATTTTGAGAGTGCGGAACCATAACTAGGTAGACCCACCGGACAAGACATTCCCCTCGTTTCGCTCGCCGCGATCTCACGGTTCTCTAAGGGAGCCGCACCGGACAAGGCTCGGCTCGAGGGGGCACCAGGGGGAGCCCCTCTTCGCTCACCCCCCGTCCGCGACGATCGCGAAGACCACCTCGTCTCCCTCCTCGATCCCGGTGCCGGCGCTCCGGACCGGAACGCCGTTGACCAGGGCCAGCACGCCCACCCTCAGCTCCCGGCCGGCGTCGTCGAGCAGCGCGGTCAGCAGTCTCTCTCCGTGGACCTCGGCCAGCCTGCGCACCAGCTCCCTGAGAGTCGAGCCCCTCTCCACCTCCACCTCCTCGCTCTCGACGCCCGCGAGCTCCCTGATGAGGGGGGACGCGTAGCTAACCCTCACCCTTATACAGCTCATCCGCCACCCACTCGAGCCCGAGCTCGCAGAGCTTCGCCCTCGTGGGCCTCCCCTCCTCGTCCCACCCGGCCATCCCGTAGAGCAGCCTCACCGCTTCGCGGAACGCCCTCCTGTCTATCCCCTGTCCCCTCCTCGTGCCGAACTCGAGCCCCTCGAAGAACCTCTCGGGCAGGGCGTCGTCCCTGGCCCCGAAGCCCTCGCGGGCGTTGAAGCTCTTCACCAGGTTGAGGGCCCTCTCGCTCGCCTTCATCAGCTCCCAGAGGCTCGCCTGCCAGCCCGTGACCGCGTTGACCACCTCGACTAGGTGGTTCGGGGTCAGGACGCCGGCCGAGTGGGGCAGGAGCGTGAACCTGCAGACCCCCAGGCAGTCACCGAGACCCCACCAGAGCATGCCGTAGTAGAGGGCCCTCACCTTCGCCGGGCCCAGGTCTAGCCTCCCCACGGCCTCCTCTATCCCCAGAGACCTGAGGTCTTCGCGCTCCCTCTCGAAGACTGGGTCGTGCGGGCACTGGAGGTGGTCGGCCCCTATCGGCGAGACCGCGTACATGATCCCCACACCGACCTTGCCCCGGGGCTCGTGCATCGGCACCTCCTTCCCCTTGACGTGCATCGCGAGCTTCTCCGACCCCCTGCCGATGATCTCGGAGGCCCTCCTGACCCCCTCGGCGAGAACGTTCCCGAAGCCCTCCCTCCTCACTATGCTGAGCAGGGCCTTGATCATGGAGTCGGGGTCGCCGAACCTGAGCCTGAGGCCTCCCGTGTCCTCCTCCGTCAGGATCCCCCTCTCGAAGCACTCCATGGCGAACGCTATGGTGACCCCCGCGCTTATCGTGTCCACTCCGTAGGCGTTGCACAGCTGGTTGGCGTAGGCCACCGCGTCCAGGTCGCCGATGCCGCAGAGAGAGCCGAAGGCGGCGATGGTCTCGTACTCGGGGCCTCCGTAGTCGGGGTCCGTCTCGTAGGGAGGCCTCGCCCTGACGACGGCCTTGCAGCTCAGCGGGCAGGCGAAGCAGCCCTCCCTCTTCACCAGTATGGTCTTGTTCAGCTCCTCACCGCTTATCGAGCCCGCCCCTTCGAAGGACCCTCCCCTGAAGTTGAGGGTCGGGAGAGTCCCGTCCCTGCTGAGGGGGGTCACGAGCTCGGGAGTCCCGTAGGTGCTCCTGGACACGGCCCCGGGGAACTTCCTCCAGTTCTCGCCGAACCACCTGGCTATCTCGGCGAGCCTCCCCGGATCGTGGAACTCGAAGGGCCTCCTAGTCCCCCTGACGGCCACGGCCTTCAGCTTCTTGGACCCCATCACGGCGCCGAGCCCTCCCCTGCCGGCCGCGTAGCGGTTGTCGAACACGACGCATGCGAACCTCACCATCCTCTCCCCGGCGGGGCCGATGCAGGCGACCCTGGCCAGGGGCTCTCCGAGCTCCCCCCTTATCGCCTCGACGGTCTCCTTCACCGTCTTCCCCCAGAGCCCCCTCGCGTCCCTCAGCTCCGCGCGCCCGTCCTTGACCCACAGGTACACGGGCTCCTCGGAGGCTCCCTCGATCACTACGGCGTCGAAGCCCGAGAACTTCATCTCGACGGCGAAGAAGCCTCCGGCCTCCGCCTCGCCGTACGTCCCGGTTAGGGGGGACTTCGCTCCAACGCTGACCCTGTTGACCCCGGCGATCGGAGCGCCCGTTATGACGCTGGTCGCGAAGACGAGCTTGTTCTCGGGTCCCAGGGGGTCGGTGCCCGGCCTCAGCTCCCTGAAGAGGACGTACGCGCAGAACCCCCTGCCGCCGAGGTACGACCTGTAGACCCTCTCCTCCACCTCCTCGACCCTCATCCTGCCGGTCGAGAGGTCTACCCGAAGCCACCTCCCGTTAAAACCGTAGGGCACCAGCAGTCCCAGGAGGCGTGGGACCCCCCTCAAAAAAGCTTGTTCCAGTCTCCGGTGCCCGCGCGGGCACCGCGCTGCCGCCTCCCGAAGAGCCCAGCCTGCGTCGCGGATCTGCGGAGCAGTCCCGCCGTAGGGCTGCCGTCACCCCTCCGGGCTCCCGAGAGCCCCCCTCCGGGAGGCCGCCACGAACCTAGCCTTGGCCCACAGCTCCTCGATGCTCCTGGCACCCGCGTACCCCAGGCCGGCCCTTATCGCCTCGACCATCTCCCTCACCACGCTGTACACGCTGCCCCGGTAGGGAACGAGCCCCTCTACCCCCTCGGGAACCCTCTTGGCCACCCTCGAGTACCTGTCCACCGCGAACCTCCTCTCCATGGCTCCCCTGCTGGCCATCCCGCGGTACGGCTTGTAGAGCCTCTCCCCCACCGCTACGAGCGGAGCAGGGGCCTCGTCCGTCCCCGCGAGGGCGTAGCCGAGCATGGCCGCGCTGGCTCCCGCCGCGAGGGCCTTGACCACGTCACCGGGGCTCCTTATGCCGCCGTCGGCCACCACCGGCACCCCGACGTTCAGCCTATCGAGAGCGTCCCTGACCGAGGCCACGGCCCAGAGCGTCGGCGCGTAGGCCCCGGCGACCTCTGGCGTCGTGCATATGGAGCCCCCTCCTATTCCCACCCTGAACCCGTCCACCCTCTCGACGTGGGACACGGCGTCCTCCGCGGCCTCCCCGGTGCCCACGTTCCCGGCCACGAAGTCCGCCGAGGTCTCGCTCGCGAGCCTCCTCGCGCTCCTCAGGACCTCGGCGCTGTGGAAGTGGGCCACGTCGGAGACGATGGCGTCAACGTGCCGGTCTAGGGCCCTCGCCCTGTCCGCGTCGAAGGGGGAGACGGCCGCCGCGACCAGCAGCCTGCCCTCGGGGTCTAGAGCGGGTGAGAGCTCCTCGAGAGCGTCGTGGTAGACGAGAGTGCCCAGGTAGGCTCCCTCTCTGGATACCACCGCGATCGTGTCGCGCTCCCCCCTCACAAGCCTGCTCCTGGCCTCTCCGATGCCCCGGAGGTCTGAGACCTCTCCGGGCCTGGCGAAGCGTCCCGCGGGCTCGAGGGGGTCGGCGCACTCCTCGAGAGACCTGAAGCTCACGTACCCGAGGACGACCCCTCCGTCCACCACCGGGACGTCCCTTATCCTGTAGTCCCTCAGCCTAGCCGCGACGCTGCCGCACGGGTCTCCGGGCTTCGCGTAGAGGCTCCTGAGCCTGACCGGCGGGTGCTCCTTGACCCTCCTGACCACCTCGACCTGCCTCGCGCGCTCCATGTTTCTGTGGACGACCCCTATGCCGCCGAGGAGGGCCATGGCTACGGCCATATCGAGCTCCGTGACCGTGTCCATGGGTGACGAGGCGAGGGGCACGAGGAGCCTCACGCTGGTGGAGAACCTGGTCGAGACCTCGACGGAGCCGGGCTCGACCGGAGCCATAGATGGCACTAGGTACACGTCCTCGAAGCCCGGAGCCCTAGCGGCACCTACGAGCTTCTCCACGAAGGTGGGCACGGTCTCGGATCCCCGGGATCCGCCGAGAGCCCGACCGGGCGGCCTCGGCGCTACCCAGAGGCGCTACCGCGGGACTGTTAAAAGCGGTCTGGCGGAGGAGCCCGACCGCTGGCCGGAAGCGCGCAGCTCTGCTGTCGGAAGGCCTCCGAGACCCCGGGGTGTCTCCCCGCTGCCGAGGAGGGTGGAGCTAGGCGAAGAGCTCGAGGACCCAGTACGCGGAGACCGAGACGACCAGCGCTGCCAGGACCAGGTACAGGGACACTCCGAGCGCGTACCTGAGGCTCCTGCTCTCGTAGTATATCGCCGCGATCGTCGGCAGGCAGGGTATGTAGAACATGAAGAAGAAGAGGAGCCCGACCGCCTGCTGGAACGTCAGCCCCAGGGCCTCCAGAGCCTCGGCCTCCTCGACGTTGGACAGCGCGGCCGCGGAGGTCACGAGACCCTCCTTCGCTACGGCTCCGTAGAGGAGGGCGAACCCCACCTTCCAGGAGGACGAGGGGTCGAGCCCGTAGACCGCCTCCGCGAGCCTGCCCACGGCGGACCCGACCAGTGCCGCGTACGAGTCCGCGGGGTCGCTGGCGAGTCCCGCGGGTCCGTAGGACACGGCGAGCCACGCGGCGAGGGCCATCGCGAATATCACGGTCCCGGCCTTGGCGAGGAAGTGGCGGACCCTTATCCAGGAGTTCCACCACACGACCCTAGCGCTCGGCCTGTGGAGCGGGGGTATCTCCATGACGAGCTCCGGAGCCTCGCCCGCCTTGAACACGAGAGCCCTCAGGAGCTTCGAGGTGAGGAGGAAGAGGGCTATAGAGAGCATGTAAAGGGAGAAGACCAGAGAGGCCTGGAGCAGGGGTCGGCCGGGGAAGAGGTACTGGGCGAAGTACATCATGACCACGAACCTCGCCTGGCACAGAACGAACGGCACCGAGCCGAGCACCTGGAGCCTCTCGTGCTCGTCTATGGCGATCCTGGACTGGAGAGCCGCCGGGACGTTGCACCCGAACCCAAGCACCAGCGGGTACAGAGACCTGCCGGAGAGCCCGAACGCTCGGAGGAGCCTGTGGAGCGAGTGGACCATCCTGGGACCGAGGCCGCTGTCCTCGAGCACGGAGATCAGGGCCGAGACCACGAGGACTAGGGGGGCGAAGCTCAGCACCAGGCCCACCCCGCCCAGGATCCCGTCGGCGACCAGGGCCGCCAGGGCCTCGCTGTAGCCCTCGAGGCTCCCCCTCACCGAGTCCCCGAGGAGCGAGAAGGCCCGGGCCAGGAGGCCCGACAGGCTGTACTCCTCGAGGGCCTCCGCGGCGCTCTCCCAGCCGGCGAGCCTCATGAGCGCGTTGAGGGGGAACCCAGTGTTGACGCCGAACGCCCCGAGGAAGACGAGGAAGAGCGTGGCCAGCGAGAGTACTGGCCCTAGCCTCGGGCTCAGGAAGAGCCTGTCCAGGTAGAGCGATGCCCTGCTCTCCCTCACGGCCACCCTGACCACGGCCCCCTCCAGTACCTCCGAGGCCTTCTCGTACCTCGCGAACACCGCGACGTCCTCCGGGTGCCTGCCGTAGACCCTCCTGAACTCCTCCCTGAGCTCCTTAGCGAGCTCGAGGACATCCCCCCTGGAGACCAGCCTGGCCACCTCCTCGTCGCCCTCGAGGAGCTTCAGGGCCACCCAGGTGCTGGAGAGGGGCGTGCTCCCGAGCTCCCTGGAGAGCCTCTCGATGTACTGGCCCAGGGGTCCGTAGTCGACGCGCAGGGGAGGCCTGGGACCGCCTCCCCTCGCAGCCTCGACGAGCGCGTCGAGCAGCTCCTTCACCCCCTCCCCCGTTAGGGACGATATGGGGATCACCGGCACCCCGAGCCTGCTCGAGACCTTGCCCACGTCTACGTGTACGCCCCTCTTGTGGGCAAGATCCCACTTGGTCAGGGCGACCACCAGCCTCAAGCCCATCTCGGCCAGCTCCAGCGGGAGGTAGACCGACCTCTCCACGATTAGGGGGTCAACGAGAGCCAGCACAGCGTCGTAGGAGCCCTCGAGCAGGAACCTCTTGGTTATAGCCTCCTCGGGCGAGGTCGTCGCAAGGCCGTAGACCCCCGGGAGGTCGACCAGGCACACCCTCGCTCCTCGGTGCTCGATCCTCGCGACGGCCATCTCCACAGTAGTCCCGGGCCACGCCGCGACCCTCACGGCCTTCCCGGTGACGTGGCCGAAGAAGGTCGACTTGCCCGTCGACGGCTGCCCGACCACCGCTACAACCAGGTCGCACTCCTCGCCGACCTCCACCGCTCGGTGACGGGCCACCCGGCTTCCCGGGCGATGCAGGAGTCCTCAAAATAAAGTTTTAGACTTATCTAACTCCTGACGGTATAAGAAGCTCGTGGAATCGCGGCCCCCGATCGACCCCCTAGCAGGCGAGCCTTCTCCGCGAGTACTCTACGGCTCTATCTATCAGCTCCGGGCAGTTCCCGAGGTACCTCGAGGGGTCGAGGACCTCTCTGAGCTCCTCCGGGCTCAGGTGCTTCGACAGGAGCTCGTGTCTCCGGACGGCCTCCTCCAGGCCGACCCCGGGTCTCAGGGACCTCGTCAACTCGACCAGGGCTTGGTGAGCCACGTGCCTGGGCACCCCCTTTCCGACGAGCCTGACGACCAGGGCCTCAGCCATTATCGCACCGCCGGTCAGAGCCAGGTTCCTGAGCATGGCATCCCTATCGACGGCGAAGACCCTGAGCAGCCTAAGGGAGTCCTCGAGCATCTGGTCTACGACGAGCAGCACGTGGGGGACCAGTATCCTCTCGCTGCTGCTGTTCGTGAGGTCCCTCTCGTGCATCAGGGGCACGTTCTCCAGGGCCGCTACGCAGAGAGACCTCGCGATCCTGGCGAGCCCCGAGATCCTCTCGGCGGTCACGGGGTTCCTCTTGTGGGGCATGGCGCTGCTCCCGACCCTCGGCTCGGACTCGTAGACCTCCCCTATCTCCGTCCTCGAGAGCTCCCTGACCTCGAGAGCGAGCCTGTCGAGCTGCGAGGCCAGGATAGCGAGGTCTGCCACGAGCTCCGCGAACCCGTCCCGCGGTGCCACCTGGGTGGTTATGGCGTGGGGCTCGAGCCCCAGGCGCTCCGAGGCCACCCTCTCGACTACCAGTCCCCTCCCGAGCCACCCGGCCATCGTCCCGACGGCCCCCGAGATCTTGGACTTGACGAGCCTCTTCTCCGCGTCGCAGAGCCTCTCGTAGCTCCTCGAGAGCTCGTAGACGTAGTTGGCGAGCTTGAAGCCCAGCGTTATTGGGAGAGCGTGCTGTCCGTGAGTCCTGCCCACCATCAGGGTGTCCCTGTGCTCCAGAGCGAGCCTGGAGAGCCCCTCGACGACCCTGGCGAGCTTCCCCTTCACTATGCCGAGGGCCTCCCTGAGCACGAGGGCCCAGGCCGTGTCGACCACGTCGTAGCTGGTAGCGCCGAGGTGGACGTACTTGCCGCACTCCCCGCACCTCTCCCCCAGTATGTAGGTCAGGGACGCTATGTCGTGCCCCAGCACGGCCTCCTTGGCGTATACCTCCGAGGCGCTGAGCCCTCTCGAGCACTCGGCGAGGGCCTCCGCGCACCCCCTCGGTGCCAGCCCGGCCTCCTCGAGACCCGCCATGATCGCTATCTCGACCTCGACGAACCTCCTGACGAGCTCCTCGACCCTGAAGAGCCTCCTCATCTCCTCAGAGCCGTACCTCCAGTCCAGAGGGCACACAGCGCCGAGCTCTCCCAACCGGTCTCCCCTCGAGTCCTCTCGAGAGCGGTTAAATGCTGTCCGGGGCTCGGTGAGCTGTGCGCGCAGAGCCGTCCGGACGCCCGGTGGGCAGGCTCAGGCTGCTGCCCGTCTACCTGGCCCTCGCGATCTTCTACGCCTACGGGCTCCTCTGGACTCTCAGACCGAGGAGGGTCGAGAACATGGAGGACGTACTGGAGCAGTTCTACTACGGCTTCCTCAAGCTGAGGAGGGAGGACGTCGAGGTCGTCAGGCTGAGCGAAGACGAGCTCGTGACGGTCTCGAGGAACCCGTGCCCCATACTGAGGCTCTCGCTGAGGCTGGGGCTCGACACGAGGTACACGTGCAGGGTGGTCTCCGAGACGGTCTGCAGGTACGTGCTCGAGCGGATGGACCCGAGGCTGCGCTTCGAGAGGGACTACGAGCGCATCAGGCCGCACAGTGACGGTTGTCTGGAGAGAGTGTACGTAGCCCGCGGGGGAGGACGACCGGGGAGCACGGACTCCCGGACCTCCACCCTCTAGAGCAGGGAGCGATGCGCCCCGGCCGACGGGAGCCGCACCCGGCTGGACGAAGCTCGGAGCCTCCGGGGCGGAGAAACCTTCTTTAGCCAGTTTCGGGGAAGTCCGCAAAGCGCCCGGTGGTGTCTTCATAAAACTTATAAGTCGGACCCACAACGCTATGCGGTATTCGCTGTGGTAGGGCCGGTGGACGTGCTGATATTCGTTCTCTACCTGCTGGCACTGCTCGCGATAGGCCGCTGGACATCCAAATGGGCTAAGACCTTCGAGGACTTCTCGGTGGCCGGCAGGAGGGTGAGGCTCTGGCTAGCGTTCTCCACGGTCGCGGCGACCTGGATAGGTGGAGGGATAACGATCGGGGTCGCTGCCAGAGCGTACGCGGGAAAGATGGTGGGTGCCTGGGGCACGACGATAGGCTTCGGCAGCACGCTGCTACTGCTGGGGCTCTTCTACGCGGGCCCCCTGCGGAGGCTGAGGCTCCACACGCTGGCCGACTACTACACGGCGAGATTCGGGAGGGAGTGGATCGGGGCCCTCTCCGGGATCCTGATGTACGTAGCGTACGTCTTCGCCGTCACGGCCCAGGTGTCCGCGGGTGCGGTGCTCCTCTCAGCCGTCTTCGGCTGGGACTACAGTGCCTCGGTACTGGTGAGCGGCGGCGTGGTCATAGTCTACACAGTCATGGGAGGTCTGTGGGCCGTAGCCATGACGGACTTCGTCCAGCTCCTCGTGACGTTCGCCGGGATCCTAGCGGCCCTCGCCATAGGCATAAGCAGGGTCGGCGTGGGGACCGTGGCCGTAGCGATGGGGGAGGCGGGAGCGTTCGACCCGGGGATACTGCTGTCCATGAACTTCTGGGCCCTCTTCCTCGTGCTCGCGCTGGGGGACATACCGGCGCCGGACCTGATGCAGAGGGTGTACGCGTCCGCCGACGATAGGACCGCCAGGGCCTCCTCGATACTCGCAGGCTTCGCTTACTACGCGGCCGGCATCGTCTCGATAACCGTGGGGGTCATCATGAAGGTCCTCGAGCCTTCTCTCCCAGACCCCCAGCTGGCCTACCCGTCGATGATAGCCTACTTCCTCCCGACGGGCATAGCGGGGCTCACCCTAGCGGGGCTCATGGCCGCCGTTATGAGCAACGCGGACAGCATGCTCCTGGCCCCGTCTCTAGTCCTCGTCAAGAACGTGGTCAGAGACCTGCTCAAGAAGGAAATGAGCGACGCCGAGCTGCTCAGGGCCAGCAGGTTCGCGGTGGTCGGGCTGGGGATCCTGGCGCTGGCGGCGAGCCTCGCCAGGGCCGACGTCCTCTACTGGCTGACCCTTGCCTTCGACGTGCTCTTCGCGAGCCTCTTCGTCCCCCTGACGCTGGGCCTGTTCTGGTCTGGGTACAACTGGCAGGGCGCCGCTTCCGCGATAATCGCCGGAGCCGCCTCCAGGCTCGCCCTCGAGTGGATGCTGGTCGCCGAAGTGATACCGGAATGGTGGATGGCCAGCCTCGGCGCACCCCTGATAAGCCTCGCAGCCGGAGTCGTGGCCGCGCTGCTCACCCCGGCTGGGAGCCGGTAGCCGGGAGCCCCGGGGAGCTTACGAGAAGCTTTTCTCCCCTAGACCTCGACGTTCGGGAAGTCCTGCCGCTACCAGGTGGCCGGCCTCTTGACGACCACCCTCCCGCACCAGCTCCAGCCGGCCGGGGAGAGGAGCTCGTAGACCCTTCTGACGGCTTCGACGACCCTGGTCTCCTTGACCCCCGGGACTCCGGCTCCCAGGACGAAGACCTCCCTAGTGTCGTCCCTGATGGCGGTCTCGACGCAGTCTCTGTGGGGATACAGGTGCATGACGGTGCCCCTGCCGTCGACGAGCACCGGTATCCCCCTCGGCAGGGTCTCTGGTCTGCCGCCCAGGGGGTTGAAGACCTCCCCTCCGCGGCTCAGCGTCAGAGCGTAGGGGAGAGTGGCCCTGTCCATGTCGTAGAGGCCTATCGGGACGCCCGTGTAGGCCGAGGCTATGTTGCCCGCGTCCACCACCGTGTTGACCCTCGGGAAGGAGCCCCTGAGGCACCTCCTCACCAGGGCCTCGCTCGAGGGTCTAGTCTTGGTGGGGTCTATCCCGACCCTCCAGAAGAAGTCCCTATAGGCCCTGAAGACGGGGTCCTCCTTGACGGACTCGAGAGTGTAGCGCGAGCCTACGTACCTCACCAGCTCCTCCACCTCCCCCTCGAAACTCGCGGGCCGCGGCTCCCTCGCCCAGACAACCGTGTAGGCCGCGAAGACCCCTAGGGGGTGCAGAGACCTGTCCACCTCGAGCAGGCCGTCTAGGGAACCGCAGTACTCCACTCCGGGTACCGCCCGGTGCTCGCGGGCTTCGATAAAAAATCGGCGACCCCGGATAGTGGCCGGGCCCTCCCCGCCCCCGGATATTAGCCTCGGTGCTCTCGGTATGTCGGCTGATGAAGCCCTCGATCGCTGAGCAGTGATGTCGGCAGGGTTTGGCTGACGCCCGCGCGACCGGGGGCTCAGCACGGCACGACCAGCACCCTGAGGTTCCCGAGGTCGACCGCTCCCGGGCCGGGCGCCAGAGCCTCGACCGCGGCGGGCAGGCCCCTGAGAGCCAGCACGTCCTCCTCGACGAGAGGCCCCCTCCTGTAGACCAGGGCCACGCAGGGGAGTCCGACCACGGCCGACGCGTAGAGACCCTCCATGAACCTCACCATAGCGGTGCTCGCGTCCCTCTCCGAGGGGACGCAGGATACCGGGTGGGTGTGGGCCTCGAGCAGCACCTCGCTTACGTACGGGAGGGAGACCCTCCCGACGTCCCCCTCCGCTACGTAGACGTCGCCAGTCCTCAGGACCAGGAGCACGTACTCTACTCCAGACCGCGAGCTCGCCTGCGCGTAGCCCCTCATCCCGGCCACCAGGTCGAGCGCGTAGCGGCTGGCCCTCTCCAGCAGCTCGTCCGGAGCCCTGCCCCCAGCACCGCCGACGAGGCGCACGGTCACCCCGCTCTCCGCCAGCTCCCCGAGCTCGAAGAGCTCTCGACCGGGCTCGCAGTCCCTGTAGTACACGAGGACCTCGCCGTCCACCACGTCCCCGGAGGCCTCGCAACCGTACTCGGACGAGATCGAGAGCAGCCCGTCTGCTAGCAGCACGAGCGTCCTGAGCCTTAGAGAGCTGTCCGCGCGGAACAGCTTCTCCAGCTTACCCGCCCTCAAGCCGGACACCCGCGGTCAGGGATAGCGGTGCTAGCGTCTCCCCGCTAGCAGTAGGCGCCCAAGGTTTTTGAGGGCTCGCTAGAGGGATCGTCCCCCGCCCCCACCTGTCTCGTGCGATGTCTCTCGGAAGAGAGACCGCTCCAAACTCGCGCTCTCCTCGAACGCCTGCTCGCGCCAGAGGAGTCAGCCCGCTCGGCCGCGATAGATTTAAGTCCGCTCGAGAAGCTGAGTCGAGAGATCGTGAGGTACCTGCTAGTGGTGGGCAACGGGCTAGCGCTCCACCTGGTGAGGGCCGTGCGGAAGCACGATAGCAGAGCGCACGTAACCCTGGTGCCGACCACCAGAGAGGCTCTAGAGCTTTCGGCGTCTTCGGGTGCCGACAGCGTTCTCGAGTCCCTCGAGAGGCTAGACCCGAAGTCCATCGACGTGGCGGTGGTCCAGCTGGAGTCCGCGGGGGACTACTGCGAGCTGGGCAGGGAGCTGAAGCGCGGCGGAGTCCCCCTAGTCGTGGCATTCACGGTCTCCGGGGATCCCGGAGACTACGGAGCGTGCGGCTTCGACGTCGCCATACCCGTAGGGCTCCTCATCGAGAGCGCCGTCGGCTCCATAGTGGGCTTCGACTCGTGGGTGCGAGTGCCCACGCACGAGTTTGCCGGCGTGAGCCTGGAGGTCTGCAGGGTCTTCAGGAGGGCCAGGCTCGGGGTGACCCTGAGGGACGTCCTGAGCGAGGTGAGCGGCGTGAGGGGACTCGTGGCTCTGTACGACAAGCACGGCAGCTACGTGACGTCGGGAGACTACGTGCTCTCCGAGGGAGACCTGGTGGCCGTAGCCGCTCCCACCGAGAGGGACTTGGTGAGGGCCGTCGAGAGGCTGAACAAGCTCTTCTCCCTCGCGGAGAGGGTCTACGCGGCGCTGGAGTCGAGGAGGCCTCCGGGGTAGGGTGGTAGCCGTGGCGTCCTGGGTCGAGGTGTTCACCGGCTGGCTGGGGGCCTACCTGGTCAGGGTGCTCCAGGCAGCGCTGGTGATCCTCGTAGCCTACATCGTCGTCAAGTACATAGACAAAGCAGTCACCCTGATAGTGAGGAGCGAGGAGCACGAGTTCCTGGAGAGGTTCGTCATGTTCTTCAAGGCCGTGGTGTACTCGGTGTCCGTGCTGATGGCCATCAGCTTCGTGTCGACGGAGCCCCTGGTCTTCGTGGCCCTGCTCCTCAGCGTCGGGATAGGGGTGATTGTGATGTTCTCGGACGTCCTGAGGAACCTGGGGTCGGAGCTCTACGTGAGGAACGTCAGGGCCTTCAGGGAGGGCGACTGGGTGGAGGTGGACGGCATACAGGGGAGGGTAGCCAAGATGGGCTCCCTCGGAGTAGTCCTGGAGACCCTGAGGAGGGAGAGGGTCTACATACCGTACACGAGGCTCTCCCACTCGACCGTCGTGAACAGGATGAGCACCTACGGCCTGTCCGTGAGGCTCGCAGCGATGGTCCCTAAGACGTACGACATGCCGAGAGCCCGGGAGCTCGTGCTCTCCTCTCTCGAGGCGGTCAGAGAAGACCTGATGGCGGAGCCCTCGGTCGTCCTGAGGTCTGCCACCGAGACGCACTACGTATTCGACGTGGTCATCGACGTCATGAACGTGGGCAAGGTGGAGAGAGTCCTCGACAGAGTGGTCCTCGAGCTCAAGTCAAGAGACCCGAACGTGGACGTGACGTTCTAGCGCGAGCGGTGTCGAGGAGTTGTCCGAGGGAGAGAGGGAGAGGCTGCTGAAGCTCTGGAAAGTCGAGGCCGCCTCGTACAACTTCTCGGTGAGCATCTCCTCGACCATGGTGCAGGCCTACGCCATCAGGGTGCTGAGGTTCGACGTCGAGCTCCTCGGGACCATGGTCCTCGTGCAGCTCGGCACTCTCGGCGCCGGGTACCTCCTCGGGTCCCTGATAGTCCCCCTCTTCAGGGTCAGGAGGATGGCTCTCTGGAAGGTCTTCGGGACTCTGAACAGGTGCCTCTGGGCCCTGCTCGGCTTCTCGCACAAGCTGCCCGAGGAGCATAGGGTCTGGGCATTCCTAGCGATGCTGGCGACCTCCCAGCTCTCCGCCTCGATAGCGGGAGTGGCGGCCGGCGACGTGGGAGCGGACCTGGTGGGCAGGGGGAGAGCCCTGAAGTTCTTCAGCTCCCTGAACTCCTGGAACCTGGTCGCCAACAGCCTGGGACTGGCCCTTGCGACGGCCGTCTTCACCCTCCTGCCCAGCGGAGAGGAGAGGTACGTGGTCGCATACTCGGTGGCCCTCGCGTCCTCGGTCGTCTCGTCGGCGCTCCTAGCGATGCTGAAGGACGTCGAGCTCCCCAGTTCGGGCAGGTCTCCGAGGGACATCCTGAACGACATGGCCGAGGTGGTGAGGAGCAGGGACTCCTCTCTCTACCTGAGGACGGTCGCGCTGTTCACCTTCGCGGTCAACCTGCCCGGCGCTCTGTGGGGCTACTACCTTCTCAACGTCCTCGGTGGGGACGAGTCCTGGTTCCCGCCGAGGGCCATAGCCGCCAACCTCTGCCAGTCCCTGGGCTTCAGACTGTGGGGCAAGGTGTCCGGCAAGGTGGGGCTCAGGAAGACCCTGTACCTGGGCATAGCGCTGACGACCCCGATACCGGCCGTCTTCACCCTCCTGCCCAGCCTGCCCGGCCAGGTGCTGCTGGAGGCGTACTCGGGGTTCGCGTGGGCCGCCTACCACCTGGCCACCAACATCTATACCCTCTACCTGCCCAGGAAGGCCTCGAGGGCCACCTTCATAGCCGCGGTGAACCTGGCAACCAACACGCTGGCCTCGGTAGCGTCCAGGCTGGGAGCATCGGTAGCGGCAACGAGCCTGCTGGCCATGAGCGCCGTGTTCTACGCCTCGACGCTCGGGAGGGTCGCAGCGGCTCTCTACGCGAGGAGGACGGCTCCGGAGCTGGCCACCAGGTAGCCCCGCTCCCCGGCGAGCGCCCCCGGTGGGCGGGAACCGCGCCCGAAACCCCTTCAGCCGAGTTTCCGGGCAGCTGGCCGCCGGTGCGACCGAGGGAGCCACAGCGGGGAGAGCGCCGCCGGGGCTCGCCGCTTAAATACCGCACCGACCAGCTCAAGCGGGCAGGATCCCCCGTGACCAGGAAGTCGGAGGCCTTCGCCTTCGTCGACTTCTGGTCCATATGCTCAGGATGCGGTATCAACTGCTGCCGCCGCTTCTACGCGGTGCTCCTCCCGGAAGAGGAGGGGGAGTTCGGGGAGGCCAGCTTCGAGGTCGAGACGGGGCTCGGCTGCGTGAAGGCCATAGGCTCCAGGAGCGGTGCACCCTGTCCCTACCTGGACGAAGCGGGTCGCTGCACCATATACCCGAGGAGGCCCCTCGACTGCAGGCTGTGGCCAGTGATGATGTACTACGACTTCGAGACCGGGGACAGGGTGGTGTACCTAGACCTCGACTGCCCGGCCGCTTCCTCCGGGAGGATTCCGAGGAAGCTCGTGGACGAGATAATCGGGAGGCTGGAGATGGTGGACATTGATGAAGAGTGGCTGAAGAGGTACACTCTCGCTCCCTGGCCCAACAACCTCGTCGAGGTAGCCAGGCTGCGCCCGACTGGGCGCACCCCGTCGGGGGTGGCGGTCGAGAGCCGAGACCGCGGCAGGGTCCAGGTTCCAGCGAGTGGGCCGTGAAGAGCTGAAGTGCTCCAGCCTTTTTCCCCTACTCGCTCCTCCGGCAGTGGGCACCGGGGGCTCTCGGGTGCAAAGCCCCTCTCGAGTGCTGCGGGAAACAATGTCCGGGGACTCCCGAGAGCTCTCCGAGGTTCGGGGAAAAACCGGTCTACGACCGCCGGTCCGGCCCTATCCGCCGCCTACAGCGGCAGCGCCGTGAGCAGCGCCACCAGGGTGGGAGCGGCGACCAGGGCCATGAAGAGGACTCCCAGCGAGACGCCGAGCCTCCAGAGGGCTCCGGAGACCAGGCTGACGACGAGCGTCCCGAAGATCCCGGCCACCTTGGCGTCGTAGTAGGACAGCATTATCACTATAGCTATGAAGAGTCCGTAGAGGGCCTCCGCGGGGACTCTCCTGAAGACCGCGACCGTCAGCCTCCTGGAGTACCTGACCAGTATCGGGTACGCCACGAGGAAGGCTATGGCGGTGGCCGCCAGCAGCGCCACCGCTATCGTCGGGTAGTCGTACCTGGACACTATGTAGTCCCTCGGCGTCGCCCCGAGCGACTCCAGCTTGTGGAAGAACGGTGCGGCGGGTCCCGCGGCCATGGGTCCCGTCGGAACCCCTATGACGAGGAGCGGGATGAGGATCCCGCCGATGTAGGTCGCGTTCTTGATCGCGTCCCTGACCGTGTAGGCCAGGACGGCCCCCCTGACCCTGTCCCTGACGCTCCCCCTGATCAGGTCGCCAATCAGGATCGTCAGGCCCACGGGAGACATGACCGCCGCCAGGACGGAGGTCGCGGCCGACCAGAGGGCGCTGTGGGCCAGCTCCTCCCTGTCGAGGATCCTCAGCGGGTTGAGGCTTATCCTCCCGACCCTCAGGAGCCTCACCTCCTTCGCTCCCCTGCGGGCGTAGGCCTGCCTCAGGTCTCTGTGGAGCATCGAGAGGAGCTCGAACAGCATGGGCCCTATGGTTATCCCCAGGAAGAGGCTTATGAAGACGGGCCTGCCGTAGACCCCCCTGAGACCCTGAACCAGGAGAGCGAACGAGGGTATAGTCGCGAGTGCCGCGACCCTGCTCCGGGACATGAGGGCCAGCACCAGGAGACCGGCGAGGATCAGCCAGAACCACCTGGCCACCTTAACTCCCAAGACCTCGTCCGCAGTCCTCAGCCACTCGCCGGCGGGCATCAGGTAGTACGAGAGAGACAGGCAGACCGCCAGGGCCACGAACTGCCCCACCACGCTGGACGCTATCCCCTTCCTCAGGATCGTGTCCGCGAGGCCGTGCTCCTTGGCCGTCAGGGCGTCCGGGACCTGCGGAACGGCCATGACGCCCCCCGGTATGCCCGCGAGGGCCACCGGGATGCTGTCGGCCATCTTGAAGGCCGCTATGCTGGCCGTGAACCAGACCAGGACGAGGAGCGGGTCGACTCCGGCCAGCAGGAGCGTGAGTGCCACCGGAGCCATGGTGGCGGTCTCGTCGGTCCCCGGCAGTATGCCTATGAATATGTAGAGGATCGTCGAGAGGGCGGACAGGGCTACGACCAGGAGGACGGTCAGAGGGTCCAACTCCCTACACCTCCACGACCACCCTCTTGACCTTGGTGACGAGCATCGAGACGGCGAACCCCAGAGCTGCTCCGGCGGCTCCGAGCGTTATCGAGATGCCGGTCACCTGGAGGTCCAGCGCTTCTGCGACCGCCGGGGCAGCGAAGTAGAACAGCATCGCGAAGGCCGTGCATATCAGTGTGGAGACCCCGAGCTCCCTGAGGGACACGTACTCACCGTAGAGCTCGTAGTGAACGTCTTCGTCCAACTTCTCACAGCGCTGGGTTTAATCTGAGGGTTAAAAGTTTTAGTCAAGCTGCATAAACCCCCTCCAACGAGTAGACTAGACCACCTCGCGCCGCGTTCCGGCCTCCGGGGATTCGCGAGAGCCCGCCCTCCGACTCGACAGGAGCTTCTCTAAGAGAAATCCTGGGGAGCGTCGGAAGCGGGAGGCTATCGCCTTCGGTCGGTACGGAGATCCGCGGGGCGTTCGGTTTCGTCCTCATCGCATCTCAGAGGCCTGGGTGCCGAAACGCGAGAGGCTGCGTGAGACCTATGGGACTTTTCTCGATGGGCTTCGCGCGAAACTGTCGCTCGACACAACGAGCCGATATAAATCGGTCGGCTCCACCAATCTGCGGTGAGTAACGTGAGAGCGAGTCTGCTCGCGTCCCTGCTAGTCCTCTCGCTGCTCTCGGTCCAGCTGACCGCGGCGCTAGCGGCGACTGCGGTCCAGCACGGTGAGTACCTGGCAGTCCTGGAGGGAGACCCGTCGCTCCTCGGCGGGATGCTCGAGCGCGGATGCGCGGTCCTGAGGGTCTTCGAGTCCTTCGGCATAGTGCTCCTCAGGTGCCCGAGGACGGTCGAGGGCCTCGGTCTGAGGGGGGTCGTGCCGAACCTGGAGGTGACGAGGGCAGACGTAGACCTGGAGGTCGTCGGAGGCGTGGACGCTCTGGGCGGCTACGAGGGCGGCTACACGCTGTACTGGTCTTGGGCCGTGAGCAGGGTCGGGGCGGACATGGTCTGGGGCTACCTGGGGACGACCGGCGAGGGGGTGGTCGCGGCCGTCCTGGACACCGGGATCGACCCCGAACACCCCCTCCTCGCCGAGAAGCTCGTGACCGTCGACCCGAACGACCCCTACTACCCGGGAGGCTGGATAGAGTTCGACGGGTACGGGAGGCCCGTCTGCGTGAGGCCGCGAGATCTCGACGGTCACGGGACCTGGGTCAGCAGCATCCTGGCCGGTGGCGACACCTCCAGGTACATCTTCGGGGTCGCGCCGAGCGCCAAGCTGATGGTAGCAGCGGTGCTGCCTGGAGGCCGCGGCACGTTCGCCCAGGTGCTGGCCGGCCTCGAGTGGGCCCTCGAGCCCTACGACTGCCGCGGGAGGAAGCTCCCGAACGCGCCGAGACCCACGGTGATCTCGATGAGCCTGGGAGCGCTCAACTACTACGGTGACGTGTTCCTGCCGGCCATCAGGAGGCTCCTCGAGGCCGGGATAGTGGTCGTAGCGGCCGCGGGTAACGGGGGTCCCTACACCAGTGCCAACCCCGGGAACATATGGGGTGTGATAGGGGTCGGGGCCACGGACTTCAACGACGACGTGGCCTACTTCAGCAGCTACGAGGAGGTCCTCTGGCCGGAGCCGCCCGCGGACTGGCCGTTCAAGGGCCGCTACCCGGAGAGCTACAGGAAGCCGGACATCGCGGCACCGGGAGTGCGGGTCGCCGGTGCGTACCCCGGAGGCTACCTGGCCGTCGGCGACGGCACGAGCGCGGCCACCCCCCTGGTCGCCGGCGTCGCCGCTCTCCTCGCCGGCTACCTGAGGCAGAGGGGCTACTCGGGCGTCAGGCTCGTCGAGGAGGTCTACGACATCCTGACCTCGACGGCCGCTCCCGTAGACCATCCCGGGGCAGGACATGGAAGAGTTAGGGCGTACCTGGCGGTGTCCAGAGCCGCGGAGGCCCCGGTGGAGCACGTGTACGTCTCCACGTCGCCCGAGTACGCTTGGCCGCGCGGGACGGTCAGGGTGATGGCCGGCGTAACCCCCGGGAGGCCGGTCGACGTCTACGTATCGGGGATAAGGGTCTACTCGGGGAGCTACCCGACCGGCGGGGTCACGGTCACGGTCCCCGAGACGCACGTAGAGGGGAATACGGTCACCGTGGTCACGGCGGACGGCAGGGTCTACGGTGAGACCCTGCTGTACGTGGTGCCGGCGATGTTCGTGGAGGCCAACATGACCTCGGGCCGGCTCTACGATCTGGTGATCGCGGGGCTGGAGCCGGTCGCCAGGGTCACGATCTACGGAACGACGGGAGGAGTCTACCTGGTGACTACGGCCAACCTGAGGGGGTTCCTCAGGATCAAGGTGCTCGCACCCCACGTGAGCGAGCCGGCGTACCTCACGCTGGTCGCATCGTCCGCATGGGCCTACCTGACGCAGTCCATCTACGTGAGCCCGCCCGGAGTCTACGCGGTCGTCGGAAGGCTCGAGGAGTCCCTCGGAGTCGAGCGCGAGAGGATAGACGGGCTGAGCCGAGCCGTGGAGGAGCTCAGGCCTGAGCTCCTGAACCTCGTTGAGGAGTTCGGGAGGCTGAGGGAGTCCCTCGCTGCCGAGATCGGGGAGCTGGGCAGTGCCCTCGGCAAGCTCAAGGCCGAGGTGGGAGCTCTATCCGCAGACGTGAGCGACGCCCTCTCCTCGATCGCGGACCTGAGGCGGTACGCGGCAGACCTCGGCACCAGACTCTCGACTGTGGAGGAGGGGGCCTCGAGGCTCAGGGCAGAGCTCGACGAGGCCGGGTCGAGGCTGAGGAGCGTGGAGGGGGACTTGGCAGACCTCAGGGCGTCCTACGGCCGGGTCTCTGCGGGACTGGAGAAGCTCTCCACCAGCGTCCGCGAGGAGCTCGACAGGGTCTCGAGAGACCTAGACCAGCTCTCGGCCGCGCTCGGTACACTGCAAGCCCTCTCCGCCGCGGCACTGGCACTGGCCCTGGTCTCCCTGGCCCTCCTCGCCGTGCTCTCGAGGGCTCTGCGCAAGCGTTAAGCTACCCCCGAGAGTGTCCACGAGGCTTTTTTGCTCCGGTTGTCCGTCTCGAGAGCCGAGGAGCTCTCCGCACTCCTCCGCGACTCCTCCACCCTTTGCGGATGGGGCGGGAGCGAGTGTGGACCGGGACTCCGGGCTACTGCTTGATGGAGAGCCAGCACGCCACCCGGCGTCCCGGAGATAACGACCAGTAGAGGCTTGTGGGTCGGACCGGCGTAGGTAGCTCCGGTGCCCTTCGGTCCCACGACCACTATGAAGTCCTCGGTCTCGACGGTCCTCTCCACCTTAGATAGGTACGTCCCGACGTTAGCCGGGGCCACGTCCCTGTAGTACTTCAGCTCCGTGAACTCGGCACCTCCCCACACGAACGGCATCAGGTAGTTGTCCGGGTCCAGGTAGTCGGGTATCCACCCTATCAGGGCCACGTCGTAGTTGAAGTGGTCTACCCTGTCCAGGTACTCGGGCCAGCTGTAGGTCTCGACGTGGACTCTGAAGCCGAGCTGCGTCCAGTAGTTCTGGAGCAGCGCGGCTATCTGGGCCCTCGCCGTGTTGCCGAGGTTATACATGACCGTTATCGCGTACTTCGAGGGGTCGAAGCCCCTCTCCTTCAGCCTGCCTATGATCTCCCTGGCCTTGGCCATGTCGAGTGTGTACTTCGTTATCCCGAACTCCGTGTAGCCGAACATCCCCTTCGGGACTATCGTGTAGAGCTCCGTGTAGAGACCGCCGAATATCTGCTCCAGGATGGTCCCGTAGGGGACTGCGTAGGCGAGGGCCTGCCTCACCTCGGGGATGTCGAACGGCTCCCTCATGGTGTTCAGCAGTATGTACTGTATGGTCAGCCTGGGCTTCTCCTTGTCTATCCTCAGGTAGAGGTAGTGCCCGTCGACCCTGGTGAGGTTTACGTCCTTCCACCTAGCCGGCGTGACGACGGCTATGTCGGCTACCCCGGCCTTGTAGAGGCTTATCCTGGTCAGCTCGTCATCGGCTATTATGTAGAGGACCTGGGTGTGTAGGCGCTTGACCGGCGCGGGTGTGGGCGTAGGGGTGGGCGTAGGAGTTGGCGCAGGTACGGTGGTCAAGTATATCGCGACCCCGACTACCACGGCCACTACGACGATTGCGACAATGATGGCGGCCGCGGTTCTCGATATGGCCTTGCGCAAGCTCATAGAGATACCCTCCAGAGGGGCAAGGCGGTGTGCGCCTAATATTTTTGTTGTGCGGCGAGTCGGCGCGCCAGTTCTGGAGAGCGTGCCTAACTGAGGACTCCGGCCGCTCTCTCCGCGATGCCCGAGCTCCCGGGCTCCTCTGGACGGGTCTCCGGAGCAAAAACTCCGTGAACTGGGGGGATCCCTACAGCACGAACTTCTCTATTAAGGAATAGTACACGCGCGCTACCCTCCCTATCTCCTCCACCGGGATGTACTCGTCGGCTATGTGCGCTACCCCCAGGAGGCCCGGTCCGTAGGTCACTGTCGGTATCCCGACCTCGGTGTAGAAGCGCATGTCGAGCCCCCCTAGGCACACGGTCGTCCTGACCCCGGCTTCCAGCACCTCCTCGGCCACGGCCTTGATCGTCTTCACGAGCTCCGAGCTCGGGTCGGTCAGGGCCGGCGGTAGCTCGTTGGTTATCCTGGCGGACACCTTTACCCCCTTCTTCTCCAGCTCGCGTGCCACCCTCTCCACGAACTCGAGTATCTCCCTCTTGACCTCCTCCACCCTCTCCTCCGGGACGACCCTGCGGTCTACCGAGAACGCGCAGTATCCGGGGACGACGTTCACCTTGGCTCCTCCCCTGACCTCTCCGCCAATCATGGCCGTCGGTCTAGCCCCTCTGGGGTCGTCGTACTCGTAGGAGCTCCTCCTGGCCTCCAGGGACGCTGCGTACTCCCTCGCGAACCTCTGGGCCACCTCGACCATGGCCTCGAACGCGTTGACCCCGAGCCACGGGGTCGAGCCGTGGGCCTGCCTCCCGAAGACCTCGACGATGGCCCACACGGCGCCCTTGTGGCCTATCCACACGGTGCCGGAGCCGCTGGGCTCTCCGATGATGGCGTAGTCCGGCCTCACCCCGACCTCTCTCACCAGGTACCCGGAGCCCGTCAGGCCCCCTATCTCCTCGTCTGGTACCAGGGCCACCTCGATAGACCCCTTCGGGCGCCTCCCGGACTCCACCAGCGTCTTGGCGGCTACCAGGAACGCGGCTATGCCCCCCTTCATGTCTGAGGAGCCCCTCCCGTAGACCCTGCCGCTCTCGACCACCGGACTGAAGGGGTCTTTAGTCCACCCGCTCCCGGCCGGGACCACGTCGTAGTGGCCGTTGAAGTGGAGGACGGGGCGCCCCTCTCCGTACCTAGCGAGAACGATGTACCTGGGATATTGGGCGTACTCGGGGTAGTGCCTCTCGACGTAGCTCCTCGGCACCTCCACCACGTCGACCCCGAACCCCAGCTCCTCGAGGAGTTCCTTCGAGAGCTTGGCGAACTCTCCGTACCTCTCTCCCGGCGGGTTCACCGTGGGCACGGAGACCATGTCCTTGAGAACCTCGATACCCCACTCCACGTTCCTCTCGAGAGACCCCATGCCGACACCCCTAACCTCTGTACGTTAGCTTCGAGACCACTAGCGTTATCGGTAGGTTAAATATTAGGCCCCAGACTATCGAGTGCACCCCGAGGTAGTCGGGCCAGACGAAGCACGTGAGCACCCCCACTACCAGCCCCGAGATTAGACCAGCCAAGACCCCCTCCCTGGTTATCCACTTCCATATGCTCCCGAGGACCCACCCCGGGAACATCTGCGTTATGCCCGTGTAGCCTACCAGCAGGAGGTAGACTATGTAGGCGGGTGCCGTGTATGCCAGCACTACGCTGATCGCGGTGAAGAGAGCTATCCCCAGCCTGCTGACCAGTATGACTTCCCTCTCGCTCGCCTGGGGCCTGAGCCAGCCCTGGTAGATGTTCCTCGCGAGGAGGCTGGCCTGGGTCAGCAGTATCCCGGCGGCAGACGAGAGGGCGGCGGCCATGCCGGATGCCCCGATGAACCCCAGGGCTACTGGACCGAAGGTGTCCCTTACCAGGGCCAGGAACGCGTGGTCAGCCACGGCGAGCTTCATGCCTATGCCCAGGGCCACCAGGCCCGTGAGCGAGGCCCATAGTATCCCGAGGACGTGGTACCAGGAAGTCATCACGATGCTCCTCCTCAGCACCCTGGGATCCTTCGCCGGGAACACCATCTGGGCCAGCTGGGGCCAGACCCAGAAACCGAGGCCACAGCCTGCCGCCGCTGTTATAACCCACTGGATCGAGTTCCTGCCTGCGGCGGCCCATAGGTAGGTGTGTTCTGGTTTGACCGCACTAACAGCCTCGAAGAGCCCGGGCAGCCCTCCGAAGTAGTAGGCGATGAGCGCGAGTCCCCCTCCGAGCATCGCTGCTAGCATTATGGCTCCGAGGAACACGTTCGTGATGGCAACGCTTATCATACCGCCCAGGAACACGTAAACCATTACCAGGACGAACGATACCACGGCGACGTGGAGCGTGGGAAGGGCCCCGTAGGTCGATAGGTCGAGGACGTACTTGGTCGTCAGTATCTGAAGCTGACCGTACGGTATGTTGAAAGCTATGCCGACTAGGGCTGTCAGCACCATGAGCAGCTTGCTCCCGTACCTCCACATGAAGTAGTCAGCCTGCGTGAGCAACCCCCGGTCTTTGGCTATACCCCATATCCTCGGAGCGAAGAAGAAGGCAAAGGTATATGCTAGAGCGCCGTATATCCATATGTAGAGCACGGGGGCTCCAAACGCATAGGCCCATCCCGAGGCGCCCAGGAAGGCGAACCCGCTGTATATCACTGCGGCCATGTTAAGGAAGACCACGAAGAACCCGAGAGCTCTGCCGGCGACCATGTAGGTATCCACTCTTAAGACCTTAACCCTCAGCCTGTACGCCAGTATGCCGATGGTGATGGTCAGAGCGAGGACGGTAAGCACTATCGACGTAGCCACTACGGCCTCGCTCACGGCTTCCTCACCTCAAGGACGTAGTACGCTACGCTGAGGAGCACCGGGACTATCCACACCCACACGAACACCCAGAACCAGAGGATCGGTATCCCCGCTACGCGCACTCCAGGGTTGTTCACCAGCGGTAGGAAGGCTGTCAGCATGATCCACACGACCGCTGCGAGAAGCATGAATATCCTTTCCTCCCTGGCCACGTAACGGCACCTCACTAACCGGGCGGCAAGAAAGCATTTAAGCTTTTCCGGTGACGGGGCTCAGCGCACGAAGTCGTCTTCGTCTCGACGTTGGCACCACGGTGTTCACGTTTTGCGCGCTCCGGCAGAGAGTGTGTGTCGAGGTGCCGCCTCTTGTGCGGACCTACCCACATCGCTGACCGTTGTCGCATAGCTACCTTCCGGTGACCGCGCGTTCCACCTTGGCACCTTGGCCGTGGGGACCTCGGTGGCCTTCGGGGCAACGGTAGATAGAGCACCCCACGTCCCGGGCCCACCCTCGCGTGCCCGTTCGGTGCTATTTGTACGAGAGTGCCTCAGCGAAGTCTGGAGAATCAGTAGATGCGGAGAGCCGCGCCAGGCTCCCCGCTCGCGGTCGAGGGAGGTTTGAAGTAAAAAGAGGTCGGCTAGGCGGGAAGGCCCAGAGCCCTCCTCTTCCTGTCTATGTGCTCGAGCATCAGCTCGGCGGCCTTCTTCGGGTCGGGCTCCACGACGAACCTGGCTCCCACGAGCCCCTCGATGTCCTCCGTGAGGAGCTTCGTCACCGCCTTGCTCCCGAGTACAGGCGGCACCACTCCCAGGTGCACGTTGACTCCCTGAGCTACGAACCACGTCCCTATGGCCACCGCTTTGCTGCTCATGGCCTCCGGAGCGGAGCCGAACACCGGGAGGTCTGGTATGTCGACCCCGAGGGCCTCCGCCAGGGCGTTGAGCGCGACCAGGATCCTGGAGTTGTCGACGCAGCTGCCCATGTGGAGGCACGGGGGTATCTTCAAGGCCTCGAGGACCCTCCTCAGCCTGATGCCGGCCAGGGACTGGGCCTCCAGAGTCATGAGGCCGGCCTTGGCGGCCGCGGCGGCCCAGCAGCCAGTCCCCACGACCAGGACGTCGTTGGCTATGAGCTCCTTGGCTAGCACGGTGTGCCCCCTGTCCTGAGGCACCTTCGGGTTGTTGCAGCCCACTATGCCGACGATCCCGCGTATGTTCCCCCTCTTCAGGGCGTCCACCAGGGGCGCTAGGGTGCCGCCGAGTGCCTCGAGTATTGCCTCTACGGAGAACCCGGCTATCACCTTGGACTTCACGTCCGGTATGTAGACCCTCTCCTTCATCCTCCTGGGGTAGTTCTCTATGGCCGTTCGCAGGACCTCCCTGGCCACTTCGTCAGCCCTGTCCGCCTTCCACTCTATGTGGATGGCCCCGGGGATCCTGGCTACGGGCATCGTGGTTATCAGCTTCGTGTGGAAGCACCCGGCTATGTCGGCTAGGGACGGCATCAGGCACTGGTAGTCGACTACCATGGCTTCGACGGCGCCGGTGGCCAGGGCCATCTCCTGGTGGAGGAGGTTGCCGGCTAGCGGAACCCCCAACCGCATGAGAGTCTCGTTGGCCGTGCAGCATATGCCGCAGACGTTGATGCCTCTGGCTCCGACGCTCTTGGCCAGGCCGAGCATCTCCTCGCTCCTGGCCAGCTCGGCCACCTTCATCGAGAGCAGCGGGTTATGACCGTGCACTACGACGTTGACCTCGTCGGGCTTCAGCACGCCCAGGTTCGCGTAGCTCTCTACAGGCCTCGGCGTGCCGAACAGGGCGTCCTGGAGCTCGGTAGCTGTCGCCATGGCGTAGCAGTCGGCCAGGGAAGTCCTCAAGCCGTGGAGCAGCAGGCTTCTGTAGTCGGCGTCTACCCCCATGTGTATCCTGTGGAGGGCCTCGAAGGCCTCGCGCCACACGGACCTGGGCGCGATGCCCAACCTCTCGAAGACCCTCCTGCGCTTCTCGATGGAGTAGGCCTTGAGCATGTTGAGAGTCTCCTCGGTAGTCCTCGTCATGTCCTCCTCGATCATCCTGACGACATCGACGGCGAGGTCTAGCACGGGTCTCGTCTCGGCGTCGGGTATGCCGAGCCTCTTGGCGATGGCCCTCAGCTTCTTCTCGTCGGCTATCCTGTAGGGGAACGGTCTGCCCTCGGACGCGCTTCTCACGGCCTCCTTGAGGGTCTCCAGCACGTGGAACGCGTGCTCTCCGTGGGCCGCCTCACCGTTGGCTATGTGGAACAGCACTCTCCTGGCTACCATGGTGTCGGCGTCGGCACCGCATATCCCCTTGGTGGGTCCCACGCCGTAGGGGTCTATCCTGCAGGGACCCATCATGCAGAACCAGCAGCACGTCCCCAGCAGGCCGAAGCCGCACTGCGGCTGCATCCGCTCGTACCTGTGGTGGACGGTCTCTATACCCAGCTCCTCGGCTCTCCTTATCATCAACTGAGCCGCTCTATCTACGGTCTTCTCCTCCGGTCTCCTGATCGGGACTACCGACACCGACTCACCCCGCACGCGTGCTGTACAAAACCATTCCACCCTTGGGCACTAGGCCCGTGACGAGCTCCCTAGCCTTCTCCTCGTGGATCTCGCGCATCAAGCTCTCCAGGGTGCCGAACTTGAGAGCCCTCGTGGGGCACGCCTCGACGCACGCCGGCTGGAGGCCCCTCCTGACCCTGTCGATGCAGAAGTCGCACTTCGTCACGACCTTCTCGGCCGGGTCGAGCGTTATGGCCCCGTAGGGGCAGGCCAGGACGCACCCCTTGCACCCGATGCACTGCTCCTTCTTCAGGAGGACTGGCCCCTCGGGGGTCTTCACGAGGGCCTCAGTTGGGCACACCTCGACGCACGGAGGCTTCTCGCAGTGCATGCACCGAACCGGCACGTCGTAGCCCATGGCGTGGACGACCCTAATCCTGGGAACGGGCCTGGGGGTCTCGAGGGGCGCGGTGAGTATGCTCTTCGTGAGCGAATGCTCCGTAGCACACGCCAGGTAGCAGGACAAGCACCCGAGGCAACGCTCTATATCAACGTAGATGAAGACATGATCAACCACACTACCGCCTCAAATAGTTGTAGGAGAGCTCCTTTATATGCTTTACAAAGAATTGTCGGAGAGGGCCGGCTTAGGTGAGATTCTCTACTATCGCATCGCACAGCCTCTCTACGGACTTCACGAACGGTGAGCTGCTATTGTAGTCCACTATGGAGACCCCGAGCTTCTCCGCCCTGACTACGTCGACATCGAACGGGATCGCGACCGCGACCTCCATACCCGCTCCCCTGGCTACCGCGGAGAGCTCGGCGGCCTCGCCGTCGCTCGTCACCTTGTTCAAGACCACCCAGACCCTCCTTATTCCCAGCTCCCTAGCGTACTCGTAGCTCCTCTTGGCATGCTCCAGGGACTTGCGGGTGGGCTCCACGACGACCAGCAGCAGGTCTACCCCCCTCGCCGTAGCTCTGCCGAAGTGCTCCAGCCCCGCCTCCATGTCCACAACTATGGCCTCCCCCCTCTCCAAGACCGCGTGGTCGACGAGAGCTCTGACCAGAGCGTTCTGCGGGCACATGCACCCAGCGCCGGCTCTCGGCATTCCCACGACGAGCAGCCTGACTCCGTCGGGACACGGGATGGAGAGCCTGTCTGGTATGTCGTCCACCCTCGGGTTTAGAGAGAAGATGGCGCCCCACCCGCCCGGCCTAGCGCCCGTCCTCTCCTCGACCAGCGACTCGTCGTCGGACACCGGCCTGGGCACGGACTCGGGCCTCGCTCCCAGCGTTATGTAGAGATTCGGGTTGGAGTCGAGGTCTATTGCCAGGACCTTGAAGCCCCTCCTAGCTAGGAGCCTGGCTAGAGTCCCGGCGACGAGGGTCTTGCCGACCCCGCCCTTGCCACAAACAGCTATCTTCAGCCCCCTCCCGACCACCGCAACCCCGGCTGGTGGTGAAGCCCCTCGCGCATATAAGTTTCCTCGAGACCGCGAAGCGGTGCCGCGTACGTGTGAGTACAAGGTGTTCCTCGACGGGGAGCTTGTGTTCGACGGAGTCGTGTATGCTAGGGCCGAGGGGGGCAGCGTGGTCTTGAGGAACGTCCTCGGGCAGAGCAAGGTCGTCAGCGGTTGCGCGATAGCGGAGGTCAACGTAGCCGAGGCAAAGCTCGTCCTCTCGAGAGCATGAGAGGCTCTTGCTATCCCGAGACGCGGGGCCTCCAACGCGCGTACGAACAGCGAACGAGCTTTTTAGAGTAAAAAGCACTGCAGAAGGGCGGCTCTAATGAGCCACGTGATACTGAACATTGTCTACAGACTAAGGATGTACTCGGTCGAATACCTCGCCGGGCGCGGCCTCGTTCGGAGGGTTTTGAGCGCGGTGGTCAGAGCGCCCCTCTACTTCGATGAGCTTTGGAGCCGTGTATACGGGAAGGTACTCGACGGAGTCGAGCTCGTTCCGGAGTTCGGGACGCGCGTAGAGGACAGTGCATCGCGCGGACTTCTCGGCCCAGAAGCCGCTCTGCGGACGCCTCGGGGAACAGTGGGGGAGCTCAAGCTCCCCCCCGAAGAAGGCCTCGTCCAGAAGTCCGTGAGGTACTCCGGCTTGGCCGAGTCCCGAGCGGTCAGCACTGCGCTGTTCGCGTCGCTCTCTCTGCAGAGGCTCCAGAGGTCTCTAGAGGGATCCGTGCTAACGTCCTCCCTCCTAGCCGGGTTCCTGGTAACGATAGCCCTCCTCTTCCTGGTGCTCCGCTGCGCCTAGAGGTGACACCTTGCTCGCCTCCTCTGGTGAGCTCGGTGGCCTGGTCAGCAAGATCGTGGAGGCGGGCGCGAGGCTGGAGTCCGTAGAGGGCGACAGTGTCTACTTCAGCGTGGAGCGCTCCGACCTGAGGAGGGTCGCCGGGACCCTCTACGATCTGGGAGCCTACTTCAGAACCTGCGCGGGCAGCGACGAGACTCTTCTGACGGGCCACCTCGTCCTCTACCACGTCTTCGGCTTCGACGAGGCGGGTCTGAACGTCGTGCTCAGGGTCAGCGCCCCGGGATCGGCTCCCACGATGCCCTCGATAGTGTCAGAGGTCCCCGCGGCGGACTGGTGCGAGCTCGAGGCCAGGGACCTCCTCGGGATAGAGTTCGAGGGCAGGGAGGTGCGCAGGCTGGTCCTGCCCGACGACTGGCCGGAGGGTATGCACCCGCTCAGGAAGGGGTTCGACTACGACAGCAGGCCCCCCCTCGGGGCACCGCCCAGGCTCCCAGCGGAGGCGGGCCTCCCCGTGGGGCCCTACCACCCGGTGCTCCACGAGCCGGAGTACTTCGAGATCTACGGCGAGGGGGAAGTAGTCAAGGACGTCGTCTATAGGGGGTTCCACGTACACAGGGGGATAGAGAAGCTGGCCGAGTCTAGGCGGATGGTCTACGAGGACGTGCTGTTCCTGGCCGAGAGGATATGCGGCATATGCGGCTTCGTGCACTCGTGCTGCTTCGCTCAAGCGGTGGAGAGGGCGGCCGGGATCGATGTCCCCGAGAGGGCGGAGTTCATCAGGTCTCTGCTGCTGGAGGTCGAGAGGATACACAGCCACCTGCTCTGGATAGGCATCGCCTCTCACGTGCTCGGCTACGACGCCGGCTTCATGCACGTGTGGAGGATCAGGGAGCCGGTGATGGTCTTGGCGGAGCGCCTCACCGGGTCGAGGAAGACCTACGGGATCAACACCATCGGGGGAGTGAGGAGGGACGTGAGCAGAGACGAGCTCGGCAGGGTCGTCGGGGAGCTCAAGCGCGTTAGAGAGATGTTTTCCGAGTTCGCGGGAGTCCTCCTCGCGGTGCCCCAGATTAAGCGGAGGGCCTCCGGCACCGGGGTCCTGACGAGGAGCGAGGCCAGGTCTCTGAGCGTCGTGGGTCCCGTCGCGAGGGCCTCGGGCCTCCACAGGGACGTCAGGAAGGACTACCCGTACCTCGCCTACGGGCGCGTCTCCTTCAG
>CALJEN010000007.1 GCA_938073905.1 uncultured Sulfolobales archaeon
GCCCTACAGGTGGAGGGTCAGGGCGCCAACCTACCAGAACATACCGGCCCTCAGGGCCATGCTCAGGGGAGCCCCCCTGGCGGACGCACCCCTGACGATAGCCAGCATAGACCCCTGCTTCTCGTGTACGGACAGAGTCCTGGTGGTAGACCTGGAGACCGGGAGGAGGAGCAGGATCAGGCTGGGGCGGGGTGTCTAGCGTGTCGGTAGCGAAGATACTCGAGATGGCCCTGAGAGCCGGGAGGGTCACCAGGAGGTATCCCTACCAGCCACCCCTGCTGACACCGGAGTTCAGGGGCGCCGTGCGGATAGACCCCTCGAAGTGCTGGGGGTGCGGCGCCTGCGTGAGGGTCTGTCCACCGAACGCCCTCACCATCAGGTCGTCCGGGAAGGATGTGACTCTCGAGTACTTCGTAGGCAGGTGCATCTTCTGCGGGATGTGCGCCGAGGTGTGCCCGGCGGGAGCGATCGAGGTGACGAAGGAGTTCGAGCTCTCGGCTGCGTCGACCGAGGACCTCAGAACTAGGCTGGTCCACAGGCTGGCCCGCTGCTCGGTATGCGGAGCACCCGTGTGGACCGAGGCGGAGCTGAGGGCGGTGGTCAAGGCGTCGCCGATAGCCGAGGAGTACATAGCTCTATGCCCGAAGCACAGGAAGGAGAGGTTCGCCAAAGCGGTGGCTCTCAGGTTGGGCGCCGAGGGTGAATAGGGTGAACATAGCCAGGGCGCTGAGGGCCGTTAGGAAGAGTATCTGGGTGTTCCACCTCAACAGCGGGTCTTGCAACGCGTGCGACATCGAAGTCCTCGATGCTCTGACGCCGTACTTCGACGTGGAGAGGTTCGGAGTGAAGCTGGTGGCCTCCCCCAGGCACGCCGACGTCATAATCTTCACCGGGCCGGTCACTAGGGAGTCTCTACCCAAGGTGGTGAGGGCCATCAAGGCCATGCCCAGGCCCAGGCTGATACTGGCCCTGGGATCCTGCGCCGTTGGCGGAGGCATATGGTGGGACACCTACTCCACCCTCGGAGGCTTCAAGAAGCTCGAGGAGATCCTGAGGGAGAGCGGGGTCGAGGTGGACAGGGTAGTGTACGTACCGGGCTGCCCGGTCAGGCCGGAAGCGATAATATACGGGACGCTCCTCCTGCTGGGAGCCGTGGAGCAGAAGGTGAGGAGCTCGGAGGTGGCCGTCCCTGAGGGCTGAGGTCTACCTCTGCCGCGCAGAGGTTCCGGAGCTCTCGACGTACAGGCATGTATACGCGGCGGTCTCCACGTGCGCGTCGAGGGGGGTCTACAGGCTCGAGGAGCTCCCGAGAGGCCTGGTGGAGAGTCTGCTGAGCCGGAGCGAGGTAGTGCTGACAGACGTGGGGAGCGAGCTCTCGCGGCTCCTCGGCATAGAGCAGCTCGAGGACTACCAGTACCTGAGGATAGTGCTGGCCAGAGAGTAGGGGCCCGCGGCCCGGAGGGCTCTACGGCGCCAGCAGTGACGCGACTACGTGGCCCACCACCGAGAACACGACGACGTGTGGGACGCCGTAGCGGGAGGCCAGGAGGCCACCGACCGCAGACCCGACAGCGCTCCCCAGCTCCAGCATCACCCTGTAGAGGAACGTCCCCTGGCCTCCCGAGGACCTCACGTAGGCGTTGTAGTTGGACGTGTTGAAAACGTTGAACAGCGCCGACGCTGCCAGGAGGAACGCGACCGCCTGTCCAACACCACCTAGGTGTAGAACGAAGGGGACCAGCAGGGCTCTGACAAGGCCCGAGGACAGCGTGACCAGCCTGCCGGCGGGCACCCTCGAGACGAGCGCCAGAGCCGAGGCCGACGCGAGGGAGGAGAGGCCGTAGACCAGGACCGAGTCCCTCTTGCCGACGTAGCTCGAGAGCAGGCTCGGAACCAGGATGAAGAGGGCGTCGGAGCTTGCCACCAGGACGAGCGCGGCCAGCAGCGGTCTGTAGCTAGGGACGTCCCTCCCGGCCTCCCACCTCAGCTCGAAGACTCTCGAGGGGCTCAGCTCGGACTCCAGGATCCTGGGGAGCAGCGACGTGAACTTCACGTAGCTGTACACCCTCTCCAGCTGCCTCGCCACCCTGAAGAGGGTCCTCTCCACGGGGATGACGATCGGAGGAAGGGAGACGGCGTAGGCTGTCGACGCGGCGACCGCGGTGAGCAGGACCCACGGCGCGGTTAGGAGGCCATAGTAGGCTGCCGTGAGGAGCACCCCCCTCACGGCCAGGGTCGCGTAGCTGGAGAGGTAGTTGTACCTCGCCCACTCCTCGTAGCTGACGTACTCGAGCACCGTGACGCTGGTGGCCGTCTGCCCCAGGGACGCCGACGCGGCGTGCAGGGCCGAGTAGGCTACTAGAGCCCTCGCAGTATCCGCAGACCCCAGGGTGAGGGAGAGGGCTAGGCATAGCAGAAGCGACGAGGCGATGGCGGCCAGCCTGTTGAGACCCCCCTCGACGATCCTACCCGAGAGGAGGCTGACGACCACGAAGACGAGGCTCCAGGAGGAGCTGGCCATGCCGAGCGTCAGGGGGTCCGCTCCCAGTTCCAGGGCCAGGTAGAGGAAGAGCCAGAGATCGGTGAACGAGAGGACAGCCAGGTAGACCGATGACATCGCTAGCCACATCCTCACTCCTATCGGACTCTCCCCACTCCACCCCCATTTAAGGGTTCTGGGCTAAGCACCTGTGCCCAGCCCTCGGGGGCTTCCGTCCCCGCACCCGGGACACCTCCCCGTCGTCTCCCACCGGCGCTCGTCCAGGCGTGCCGATAGCGAACCCCTCTGACCTGAAACTGTTGCCTACGGCAGGGACCACATCATCTTCACATAAATGGTACGACTGCTATCGCGCTGGGTGCTCCGGCTCTTTGAAGGCGGTGCGCAGAGGTGCTCTGCACTGGGAGCTGGCCTGCTACTCCGCGACGGCAGTCCTAGCGGCCGTGCTAGCCGCTGCCGCCGCGCTGGACAGCACGGAGCTGTGGGCCATCCTCTCGGCTCTCGGCGAGGAGCTGGCCTACGTGGGGCTCGCCCTCTCGTTCGCGTACCTCTTCGACTACGAGGCGGGGGTGACGGTGCTAGCCGCCCTCCTCTCCTCGGGCTCTCTCAACATCTTCCTGAAGTACCTCCTCGGAATCCCCAGGCCGCCACCGGAGCTCTGGAGAGCTCCAGCGGCGGGTCCCGGGTTCCCGAGCGGCCACGCCCAGACCTCGGCCACTTTCTGGTCCGGGGTCTCGGCAACCGCGAGGAGACTCTGCGTCTCGGTGCTGTCCGCGGCGGTGGTGCTGTCCGTGGCGACCTCCAGGGTAGCCCTCAGGGTGCACAGTGTACCCGATGTGATCGGCGGGACCGCAATAGGAGTGCTCGTGGCCTCGGTCTCCGCGCTCCTGCTCAGGCGCCTCGGAGCCGGGAAGACCGCTCTGCTGCTCGCGCTCTCCAACGCGGCTCTGTCCTCCTGGAACCTGGCGTCCGGTCACGAAGTCCACACATCCGCCTCTCTCCTGGGACTCGGGGTCGGCATGGCAGTATCGGCGCCCATCGTGAGGAGGTCTTCCGAGGCCTTCAGAAGCCTCGGCCCGAGGGCCAGGCTAGCCGCACTGGCCGCGATCTTCGCGGTCTCCCTGGCTCTGACGTTCGCAGTAAGGGGCGGTGACCCGGTATCCAGGGTGGCCGCCTACTCTGCCGTGGGGTTCGCGATAGCGGCGGGGCCGGCGATCCTGAGGAGCCTCCTAGCTGGCGGTGGTCGAAGCATATTTTGGCCACGCTCGAGAGCTCACTGAGGTCTCCGGGGTCGCGACCATGATAGTGGACACCCGCGCGTTGCCCGAGTACAGGGTTCCCAGACCCTACGAGAGGAGCGTAAGAGTAGTGCTCGACCCGAGGCTCGGGAACTACGACAAAGCCACGATCCTCCTGGTGACGATAGAGCCAGGCAGCACGACGGGACTACACAAACACACGTCCGATGAGATCATATACGTGCTGTCCGGCAGGGGAGTCTCGATACTAGTCGAGGGAGAGAAGACCGTGGAGTCCGAGGTGGGGGAGGGCCACCTGGTGCTCGTCAGAGCGGGGATCATGCATGAGACGAGGAACACGGGGACCGAGCCCCTCAGGGCCTACTGCGTGTTCATCCCTCCTCCGCCGGCCGAGGGTCCCCTCGGAGAAGCCATAAAGTTGGCCATGGCCTCCGCGAAGAGTTAGCGCGATTTTTACATTCTTCGGTTTGCACCGAGTCCACAAGGCATCGGCTCTCCGCTATGCTCGGCTTCCTCTCGCCAAGAGCTCGTAGACTCTGACATCGGACTTGAGCTTCGAGAGGAAGTTCTCGATGGGGCCCAGGATCTCGTCGAAGTGCTCCTCGAGGTACTCCAGCACTTTCCCCACCCCTTTCTCCAGCGTCGACCCGTCCACCGGAGCGTACGCGACTCCCTGCGAGAGCTTGGCAGCAACCCAGAGGCCGAGGGCCCCGCGGTCGACTCCCTCCTTGGCTCTGAGCCCCGAGTACAGCAGCGCGTCCCTCAGGAAGCCGTAGGCGGCCGACTTGACGGAGTGCTCCCTCAGCTCCCTCTCCACCTCTCCGGCTCTGGAGAGGAGTGCCCTCCTGATGTAGTCCCCGCTCAGTCCGGAGAAGTAAGCTCTCGCGGCCACTTCGGCGAAGTCGGTCGCCAGGAGGTCGGCGAGCCCGAGGCCCCCGAAGAGCACGTGGAGCATCAGGTAGCTACTCGACTTGGCAGACCTCACGAACCTCTCGACGACCTCGCGCTCCTCCACCGGCACGTACTCCCGGACGCTCTTGCCCAGGAGCAGGGCCTCGACGAACTCGGGCTCGAGGGGGTCCACGGCGACCACCCTCCCGCCGATCATCAGTGAGGGGACTGAAGGCACCGCGGTCTCCAGGAAGACCGGGCTACCCGGGTTCAGCGGAACTATCTCCAGCATTCTGTGGAGCCCTCTCTCTGAGAGGTACTTGACGACCCGGTAGCTCGAGGGGCAGTGAGCGTGGACTAGAAGCTTCAGGCTCGGCTCCGCCCCGACGTATACCGGCGCTCCTCTAGGGCTCTCCTGCTCGCCCCGAGAGTCCTCCCGCGAATCGGGCGAGCGGGCCAAGCTCTCGCGCACGCCTTCTCGGGAAGCCCGGACGCCGCACCCGAGACCGCTCAGGTTCTGCGAGTAGAGCACGGACGCCCCCACCCGTCAACGAGAGAGGTCTATAAGCTTCGCTCTGCGCGGAGTAGGTCTCCGGGCTCGGTCCGCGAACGCGCTGTCGGCAGCGCGCGGGCTGTGTGCGGCACCTACTCGGGGACTAGCCTCACTCCGCGCCCGGGCTCTATGTGGAGCCTAAAGGCCTTCCTGTAGTGGTCTGTCATCCTCATCTTCTTCACTATCACGTACCTCACCACCTCCCTAGTCCTCTCGACGTCCTCCATCCAGAGGTGGAAGACCCCGTCCGCTATGTGCTCCAGCCCGAACCCGAAAGTGCTCCTCGTGGTCATGGCGTACTGGGACACCAGGTAGGCCGTCACGTTCTCCCTGTGCAGCGACACCTTGAGGTCGTAGCTGTACTTCCTGGCCATGGCGGGCTTGTCGGCCCAGAACGCGCTCACCGAGTCTACTACTAGCCTCACGTGCCTCGCCACCCCTCTCCCGCCCTCCCTCAGAACCCCGAGGACCCTGTAGGCCTCCCTGACCGCTGCTACCAGGGTCTGGACGTCGAGGGCCGCGTACCTCCTGCCGCCCTCGTGCTCCTGCTCCTCGCTCAGCTGCCTAGCTACCTTGAGGAGACCGAACACGTCTACCACTACGATCTCGGGAGGCTTCTGGGGCTCCCAGGAGCTCGATATGTCGAGGATGGAGTGGGTCTCGAAGTCCATCCCGAGCTGCCTGGCCTGCCTGACCACGTCCCTGAACTCGGCCTCGGTGGTGACGTAGACGACCGGATCTCCGGCCTCCAGGCCGGCCCAGGCGAAGTGCATGCAGAGGATCGACTTGCCCGTCCCGGGCTCTCCGGTGACCGCGACCCACGAGCCCTTCGGGATCCCGCCCTCCAGGGCCTCGTCCAGCTCCTTCACCCCCGTCGAGATCCTCACCACGTCCTCGCGCGGCTTGACCCTCTTCGCGTGTTCCTGAGAGGAGCTCTCGGCACTCGACATGCGGGCCACCTCGGTCTGCCCATTCGCTGGGATAATAAGCTGCGGGCGGACGCCCTCCGCCGGAAGCCTCGCGGTGCGCAGGAACCCCAGCGCTCCCGGGGCGCAGGTCGAGGCGTGGAGGAGGTCGCCGACAGCGCGGGGAGAATGGTGGACCGCTCCGAGCGTTTCAGCGTAAATTTGCTGCCGCGATCCCCTCCTCGGGAGAGGCTCTGGCCGGTAGCGCGGCTGTCGAGGTGAGGGAGCTCGTCAAGGTCTACCCCGGTGGCACCAGAGGGGTCGACGGCCTCACGTTCACGGTCTCCAGCGGCGAGATCTACGGTCTCGTGGGCCCCAACGGGAGCGGCAAGACGACCACCCTCAGGGTGGTTGCGACCCTCCTCAAGCCTACGGGGGGCTCTGTGAGAGTCTTCGGACACGACGTCGTGCGCGACGCCATGAGGGTGCGCAGGCTCATAGCCTACCTCCCCGAGGAAGCGGGTGCCTACAGAGACCTCACGGGTCTCGACTTCGTGAAGTTCGTGCTTGGGGTTAGGCTGAGGGGGAGGGAGCTCGAGGAGGCCGTGGAGGAGGCCCTCGAGATAGCAGACCTGGGGTCCGACATCAGGAGGCCCGTCAGGGGCTACAGCAAGGGCATGAAGAGGCTGCTCGCCCTCTCCACGGTGCTAGCCTCGGGAGCCATGCTGATGGTGCTCGACGAGCCCACGGCCGGGCTGGACGTCGAGCACAGCATCAGGATCCGGAACCTCATCGCTGAGTACTCGAGGAGGAGGAGGGGGGCCTCGGTGCTGGTCAGCAGTCACAACATGCTGGAGGTCGAGCACCTCTGCGACAGGGTCGGGATACTGTACAGGGGGAGGCTTGCCGCCGAGGGGACTCCCGAAGGGCTCAAGGCCGAGCGCTCGGCGAGGAACCTCGAGGAGGTGTTCGTAAGCGTCGTGAGGGGGGTGGCGGGTGGCGCTCGGTAGGCTCGTTAAGAAGGAGGTAGTGGCCGTTCTCAAGAGCCCCGCGTTCGCTACCGCGCTGATCGTCGTGGTCGTCTACTTCGTGGTCCTCGGTAGGGCCGTGGGTGTGGCGACCGAACAGGTTGCGCGCGAGGCTCTCGAGGCCGTGGTGGGAGTGGTCGTTGAGGATGGCGACCCTCTCACCGCCAGGGTCTTAGCCGTGGCCAACGCGACCCTCGGGGGCAAGCTGCTGACCACCGGTAGTGTGGAAGAGGGCCTCCGGAGGTTCCCGGCCGTGGTGGTGATCCCCGAAGCCTTCGGGGCTTCCCTGCTAGACCCCGGCGCAACGGCCTACGTGCGCGGCTACGTGACCCTGGAGAGGGTCTCCGCGCTCCAGGGAGCAAGGGCCGAGAGCGTCGCGCGCGTAGCCGCGCTGCTGGGAGAGGTGGCGAGGAGGCTCATCGCGGCAGAGAGAGGGATAGACGTGGCCGAGATGGGCAAGCCGGTGTCGGTCATGGTCGAGGCCGTCGTGGGGAGCAGAGTCCTAGACCTGGGCTCCCTCTCGTCGCTGCTCCTCTCCACGACGGTTTTCGCGATACTCGTCGGTCTCCTGGGATTGATGACGCTCATGTACAGCGCCCAGGCCGTAGCGGGGGAGAAGGAGGAGAAGGCATTCGAGATGCTCCTCACGCTCCCGGTCAACAGGATGACGATAGCCGTGGCGAAGATAGTGGGAGCCGTCGCGGTCTCGGCCCTGACTACCGCGGTGTACTTCCTCGGCTTCTCGTACGTGATGGCGTCCATCCCCGGGGCCGAGCAGGCTGCGGATGCGTCCGCAACCCCCCTGTCTCTGCAGATCATGGTGGAGCACCTGGGGAGCGGGGGCATCGTCCTGCTCGTGGCCTCTCTCGGGCTGGTGCTGCTGTTCTCGGGCTCCCTGGGGCTACTCATCGGGGTCCTATCCGGAGACACCAGGGTCGCTGGAGCGATAGCGGGGCCCATCGGGGTCGTGCTCTACATCGGGCTCGTGGCTGCCCAGCTCGTCGGCATCCCGCTGGGCACCGAGTCGGCTCTGCTCGGAGCGACGGTCTACGGGCTACCTCTCACGATAGTCGTGTCCAGGCTCACCGGAGACGCGACCGTCGCGCTGTTGGCCGCGAGCGCGGCGTCGGCGGTCGTCACCGCGACCCTGGTGGTCGTGATGAGGGTCTTCGAAAGTGAGAGAATTCTCATCGGCGTGTCCCTGAGGAGGCGAAGGAGGGCGTAGCATCGACCTCTAGGGGGTCCGGGAGTCATTGCTTATATTCCCCAGCTCGATAAGCTAGGTGGGATACTGCCGGCAACAGTGGTGGTCGGCGGGTTCTTCGGAGACGAGGGAAAGGGTAGAGTAGTGGCCTACCTGGCCCTCAGGAGGAGCATCAGTCTGGCCATCAGGTGTGGGGCCATAAACGCCGGACACACGGTCGTCTACAGAGGCAGGACGTGGAAGCTAAGGTCTGTCCCGTCCGCCTTCGTGAACCCCTCAGTGGAGCTCGGCATAGCGGCGGGCAGTCTGGTGAGGGTCGACGCCCTCCTCAAGGAGATCGAGGACACCGGGTGCGCCGGGAGACTCTGCGTGGACATCAGAGCGGGTGTCATCGAGGAGGAGCACGCGCTGCGCGAGAGATCCTCCGAGCACTTGACCAAGACGGTGGGCTCCACGCTACAAGGGGTCGGGGAAGCCATGGTCGATAGGGTCAGGAGAGTCCTCAGGCTGGCCAGGGATGTCCCGGAGCTGAGGGGCTACCTCTGCGACCTCTCGGAGAGAGCCAACGAGTACCTAGACGAGGAGCGCGAGGTGCTCGTCGAGGGCACCCAGGGGACCTTCCTCAGCCTCTACCACGGGACCTACCCCTACGTCACGAGCAGGGACACCACTGCCTCAGCGTTCCTGTCAGAGGTCGGCATAGGGCCAAAGAGGGTCGGAGACGTGATTGTGGTGCTCAAGTCTTACGTGACGAGGGTGGGGCCCGGGCCCCTGAGGGGGGAGTTGAGCTTCGAGGAGGCTGCCAGGTTGGGCTGGGTGGAGTACGGGACCGTCACGGGCAGGCCCAGGAGGGTGGCGCCCTTCGACCTGGAGCTGGCCAGAAAGGCCGTGGTCCTGAACTCAGCTACCGCGGTGGCCATAACGAAGGTCGACGCCCTCTTCCCCGAGGTGAGGGGGCTGAGAGACCCCTCGAGGCTCCCCAGGATGGTGAGGGACTGGGTGGAGCACGTAGAGTCCGCGCTCAGGGTCCCCGTCATAATGCTCGGCACCGGAGAGGAGGTCGAGGACGCAGTCTACCTGGGGTGAGGAAATGAAGACCTTCGACGTCGCGGTGGTCGGCGCGGGACCCGCGGGTCTCTTCGCGGCCTACGAGCTGGTGACGCACGGAGTGAAGAGTGTTCTCCTGATCGACGCCGGCAGAGACGTGAGGAAGAGGCACTGTCCCCTGCTCGCGGTCCACGCCTCCAAGGAGCTCGGGATCTCGTGCGCCGGGTGCAGGCCCTGCAGCATGCTCCAGGGGATCGGGGGTGCAGGCCTCTTCAGCAGCGGAGCCATAAACCTCCACCCCCAGGTCGGCGGAGACCTGGTGCCCCTTCTCAAGAGCTACGGAAGAGCCGAGGAGATGATAAAGTACCTGGACGGCGTTCTGACGAAGTTCGGGATCCCGGAGGACTCCCTGAGAGTGCCGAACCCGGAGTTAGTCAAGGAGTGGGAGAGGAGAGCGGCCAAGGTCGGAGCGAAGCTGATAGCACCCGTCCAGAGGAGGCTGGGGACCGAGGAGAGCGTGGAGCTCACGAAGAGGCTCGTCGACTACCTGACAGCCGAGGGAGCGAAGATCTCCACCGAGACATTGGTGACCGACGTGGAGGCTTCCGGGGGAAGGTTCAGGCTCGCGACCGACCGGGGGATCGCGGAAGCGAGGAGAGTCGTCCTGGCTCCCGGCAGGTCGGGAGCAGCGTGGTTCTCGGAGGTCTCCAGGAAGCTTGGTATTCAGACAGTGCCGGGACCCCTGGACGTGGGCGTGAGGCTCGAGGTCCCGGACTACGTCATGGAGCCCCTGGTCTCGGTCATCGACGACCCCAAGGTGATAATGTACACGAAGACGTACGACGACAAGGTCAGGACGTTCTGCGTCAACCCGAGGGGGTTCGTGGTAGCAGAGAGGTACAACGGCTACGTAGCCGTCAACGGCGTGTCCTACCGGGGGCTGAAGTCCAGAAACACGAACCTGGCCCTGCTGGTCACTGTCCAGCTCACCGACCCCCTGGAGGACACAGTGGAGTACGGAAGGCAGATAGCCATGACGGCCACGAAGCTCGGCGGGGGGAAGCCGCTGATACAGAGGCTCGGAGACCTGCTGTCGGGGAGGAGGAGCACATGGTCTAGGATAGAGAGGAGCTCGGTGGAGCCGACGCTGAAGGACGTGACCCCCGGTGATATAGGGATGGCCCTCCCCTACAGGGTCGTCACGGACGTCGTCGAGGCTGTGGAGAGGCTAGACGACATGCTCCCCGGGCTAGCCTCGCACCAGAACCTGGTCTACGCACCTGAGATAAAGTTCTACAGCGTCCGCGCTATCGTCGACGAGTGGATGCAGACGACTGTCGAGGGGCTGTTCGTGGCGGGCGACGGCGCTGGCCTCTCGAGGGGGATCAACGGAGCCGCGATAACCGGGATACTGGCCGCGAGGGGGGTCCTGAGGAGCCTGTAGCCCGTGAAGCCCCCGGAGCGGTGCGGAGTAGGACCGGACGGGCGAGGCAGAGCCGCGGGCCTACTCCTCCGACTTCCCGGTCTCCACCCCCGCTCGACTAGCCGATGACCACCACATACCTCGCCACGATGGGCCTTACGCCTGTCGTCCTGTACCTCTCGCTGAGGCGGCTCTCGGCCTTCGTAAGCTTATCCACGGTCACCCTGACGTCCTGGCCCGGGCCGGTGCGCTTCCAACTAACCCTCAGCATTACCACGGTCGCTCTGAAGGTCGTGTCCGTGTAGTCAAGGAAGCCCAGAAGCGTGCTGAACGGCTGAGGGAGGGCTTCTGCTATAGCTTACCGATTGATTACCTGTTGGCCCCGGGTCGCCACCTCCGGAGGACCAACGAAAGGCTCGCAGAGGCGGCAACTCTTGAGAGTGTGGACGACCTTGAGGAGCCAGCGGTTGCTCAGCCCCAGACGTACGCTCTCCGCGTCACTTAGCTAGCAGAACCTACAGCCCATTGGCTCTCCTCAGGAGCTCACCGATGGCCGAGGCGACGTCTCCCAAGCCGGCCCTCTCGGCGTACTCGGAGAGCCTGACCACTACCTCCACCGGGAGGTCCACGCTCACGTACTCGACCCCCAGGAACGAGCCGCAGCTCTCGACGGCCTCCGCCACGGGTTTCAGCTTCTCCCTCTCGAAGCCGACGCCGTCCACCACCTCGATCCCGCTGCCCTCCAGCTCGGACTTGAGGGGGCCGGGGACCTCCGATCTCGAGACCAGGATAGACCTCCTCGGCCTGTAGAGAGATGCGTAGAGCTGGACCAGCTTGTGCTCCCTGATCCTGAGGGACCTCCCCTCCTCGACGCTCTTCCTGATCTCGCTCCTCTTCACTCCCAGGGCATCCGCGAGCCCGGCGTAGAGCCCGCTGAGCCACATGCTCCTCCACTCCTCGGCCGTGAGAGGGCTCTTCTTGAAGTAGCTCTTCAAGTCCCTGGACCTCTCGTACCAGTCCGTGAGCTCCTTGAACTCCACTATCATGTCCGGTCTCCTAACCGGGGGACTGGAGCCGAGCTCCACTATGTCCATCACCTTCCCCGAGTATACCAGGAGGTCGGGCCTGAGCGTAGTGTAGAGAGACCAGACGGCCTGGAGGTCCTCGCTGTCCTCCCACGAGAGGGGCCTGGGAGCCTCGTAGAAGAAGCTGATGAACCCCCTCCTGGGGTTGAAGACCACTATGTTCGGGGGTATCTTGCCGAGCTTCTGCTTCCCGGCCCTGTCTATGGTCAGGTACCTGTGCTCGGGGAAGTGCATCGAGAAGCCCCTCTCGGAGAGGTGGTTGAGGATAGCCGAGAAGCCCCAGACCTGGTACGCGGACCTCATGTTAGTCCTGAGGGACGTGTAGACGGCCGACGAGCACTTCTTGACCAGCTCCTTCGACCCCATCTTTCCGCGAGCGTAGTCGTAGACGTAGACGAAGATCTTCTTCTTCAGGTGGGCCAGTGGGTTCTCCCTGAACGACTTGAACTCCCGCGGCAGGCTGTAGCCGGAGAGCCTGTACCGCCTGCTGAGGGTCTCGAGCTCCGAGTCCACCTTTCCGAGCCACTCCTCGGCCTCCGCGAGCTCCCTGCCCACCACGTCCAGTATGAAGCACTCCCTGAACCTGGAGACGAGCTCCGAGACCCTGGCGTCGCGGATCGTCGGTATCAGAGCCCCCTCGGAGACCTCGACCGAGAAGGCCCTCCTCAGCTCCGAGAGGATCCCCTCCCACTCGCAGTTCTCCCTCAACTCGGTTCCCCGAGCTCTAGCGGACTGAAAGCTTAACTCCTCAGAAGGAGGGCGGGCTCGGAACTCATAGCCTGACCCTCATCAGCTTGCGCGTCTCGTCGACCGCCACCACGGCCACCGGCACGAGCATTAGGTACGCCCACAGGCTCGGGGGCAGGGGCACCACCTTGAACACGGAGGACAGCGGCGTGTAGAGGACTGCCAGCTGGAGAACCAGCGAGGCCACCACGGCCGGCAGGAGCCACCTGTTCCGCGGCAGTCTCCAGAAGGGGATGTTCTCGCTCCTGGACACAAGCGCTCTCCCGAACTCCGAGACCACGAGAGCCGTGAAGGCCGCCGTTTGCGCGAGCTCGTAGGAGAACCTCAAGAGCCCCTGGTAGACCGCTAGCACGAGGGCCCCTATCAGAGAGCCCATCATCGTGTAGTAGACCACCTTCCTCCTAGTTATGAACCCCTCGTCCGGAGACCTCGGAGGCCTCTCCATTATGCCGGGCTCCGCGGGCTCAAGACCCAGAGCTACGGCCGGGAGAGCGTCCGTCGTCACGTTCACCCACAGGATGTGTATCGGCTTCAGCGGCGGCGGGAGGAAGAGCAGCTGGGACCCGAAGATCGTGGCCACCTCGCCGAAGTTGCAGGTGAGGAGGTAGTTTATCGGCTTCTTCAGGTTCTCGAAGATCACTCTCCCCTCCCTTATCGCCTCGACAATGGTGGCGAAGTTGTCGTCGAGTAACACGAGCTGGGAGACCTCCTTTGTCACCTCGGTGCCCTTTATGCCCATCGCGACCCCCACGTCGGCCATCTTCAGTGCGGGTGCGTCGTTGACCCCGTCTCCGGTCATGGCCACCCTGTAGCCCTTCGACTTCAGGGCCTTCACTATCCTGGCCTTGTGCTCCGGCGTCACTCTCGCGTAGACCGTCACCCTGTCGACGATCTTGACGAAGTCTTCGTCGCTCATGGAGTCGAGCTGCCAGCCCTCGAGTACCGAGCCCTCGCTGACCTCGAGCCCTATCATCCTGGCCACCGCGACGGCCGTCAGCTTGTGATCTCCGGTCACCATTACAACCCTTATGCCGGCCCTCCGCGCGGACTCTACGGCCTCCCTGACCCCCTCTCTCGGCGGGTCTATGATTCCCAGAACGGCGATGAACGTGAGGTCCCTCTCGACGTCCTCGGAATCCCAGTCCTCTGAGCCCTCTCCGAGGACTCTGCACGCGACTCCCAGAGTCCTGAAGCCCTGGGAGGCCAGCTCCTCGATAGACTTCAGCAGTTCGGCGCGCGACTCCTCGGTGAGCGGGAGCTCGCCGTCGGCAGCCAACACCCTAGTGGAGAGCTTGAGGAGTATCTCCGGTGCACCGGTTACCACGGCCACATAGCTGTCGCGATGCCTGTGGATCGTCGACTTCCTCTTTCTGAACCTGTCAAAGGGGTTCACCTTGACCACCTCTAGCCTCTTGAGGGCCTCCTCCGCTCCATCCCTGCCGAGCCCTCTGCGAGCTAAGACGGCCGCTGCCACCTCCGTGGGGGGACCCTTGGCCGCCAGCCTGTCCCCCCTATACTCTATCTCTACGTCGGGGCTCGTGTGGGCCGCCAGGAGCTCGAGGAGGTGCCTCAGCCTGCCGCCGGCGTCGCTCCCGCTGACCAGGGCTATGCCACTACCCTCCCCGGCCTCATAGAGGGAGTCCAGGAACCTGACGAGCTTAACGGTCATCTCCCCCTTGGTTATCGTCCCGGTCTTGTCGCTGCATATCACGTCCACAGACCCGAGGGCCTCAACGGCAGCAAGCCTCCTCACTAGGGCGTTCTTCTTGGCCATCCTATAGGCACCTACGGCCAGGACGGCCGTGGCTATGGCCGGCAGCCCCTCGGGTATCGCCGCGACGGCGAGGGCCACCGAGGTCATGAAGGCCTCCAGCACGCCCAGGTACCCCTCGGCTAGGGAGGTCACGAAAACGATCCCCGCTATGGTCAGTACGACTGCCCCTATCCTCTTCCCGAACCTGTCGAGCTCCCTCTCGAGAGGGCTCCTCTCCTCCCTGGTCTCGGCTACGGCCCTAGCTATCCCGCCCAGCACAGTGTTCATTCCGGTGGCCACGACTACGGCCCTACCCCTCCCTCTGACAACCATCGTCCCCCTGAACACCATGTTGATTCTCTCGTTGACGGGGGTCTCCGGAGGCAGTACCCTATCGGCGTACTTCTCGACCGGGACGGACTCGCCGGTCAGGGGGGACTCGTCGACCTCTAAGTCCTCCACCTCCACGAGCCTTCCGTCGGCCGGGATCAGGTCACCCTCCCTGAGGAGGAGCACGTCCCCGGGTACCACCTCCGTCGAGTCCACCTCGACTACCCGACCACCCCTCAGCACCCTGCACCTGGGAGACGCGAGCTTCCTGAGGGCCTCCATGGCCCTCTCCGCCTTGTACTCCTGGGCGAAGCCCATGACTCCCATCAGGACGACTATCAGGGCTATCGCGATAGCGTCGACCACCTCCCCCAGAGCGGCGGATATGGCTGTGGCGACCAGGAGTATCCCTATGAGGAAGTTGGCGAACTGCCTGAGGAACATCTCCAGGGGGGTGACCCTCTTGACCTCGACCACGTTCTTCCCGTACCGCGCCAGCCTCTCGAGGGCCTCCTCTTCCGGCAGCCCCCTGTCCAGATCCGCACCGAGGGCTCTAGCGACCTCGGCCGGCTCTAGCGAGTGGTACTGCCCTATCGTTACACCCCCGCAGTTGCGCACGCCTCCGCCTAAAAGGCTGAGTCCGCCGATGCTTGCATCGGCCTTCGACAGACTCGGCGGACCGTCGCGATTCGACGGCCTGAAGGCTGTGAGCTTCTCTCCGGGGCTCCGATGACCGCTGACAGGGGGTACGAGCAGCGGTCTCGGGAGCTCAGCGTTACGCGCGAGGCTCCCCCGCGTACGGGGCGGGCCTCAATCCCCGAGGCATACCACCTGAAGGACCCGTGCTCCCTAGGAGCGTTCGCGATCATAGCGCCAACGTTATTAGCTTACATGTCAGCGGCTCCAGGGAGGAGGACGCTAGTCAAGCTCTTAGAAGAGGTAGTCGAGGCGAGCCTCAGGAGGCGCTCCGCGACCGGCCACGCGGCCGCGGGCGAGCTTGAGAGCCTGGAAGTCGTCCCCCTTAGGGTTGTCGAATACTTCGACCTCTTGTTCAGCTCCGCGGCGGTGGACGTGGCCTCGGCGAGCCTCTACCTGGGCGGCAACTACGTGGGGATAGCCGGGCTCTCCCTCGTTACCCCCGGGAGCCTCACGGTCTACCCCTCCACCACCTCGGAGTCCCTCTCGGGACCCCCGTTCGTATCGTCTCTGAGGAGGTTGAGCGCGCCAGCTCCGGGACTCACCGACAGGTACGTAGAGCTCGGGATACCCTACGAGGAGGATCCGTACGCGGAGCCCGGCGTCCTGGAGTCCGACGTCAGGCTGGCTCTCGAGCTCTACGGAATCGGTGCCGCGGTGAGCTCCGGGGCTAGGTACGTGCTCATCGACGGGCCCCTGGTCCCGCCGCAGAGGCTCTACCACAGACCCGGCTACTGGGCCGATGAGGTCGCTCTCCTCAACGCCAAGAGGGCCCGCTACATAAGGGAGGCGGCTAGCGAGGGCAGGGTCGTGGTGGGGTTCGTCAAGAGGGTCGGCACCGGGACACTGGAGGCAGAGCTTCCCCACGAGGTCAGACCCTCGGCCGTAGGGCCCGTGGTGTCCCGCGGAGAGCTCGACGTCTGCTCGTTCTACCTGCTGACCGGGTCCCCGGGGTACTCCCATGTCCTCGGTAGGGTAGAGATCCCGTGCTCTACCGCCGAGAGCCTGGGCCCCTCCGGTCTTTCAGACCTCCTCTCCATGGTCTACTCGTCGTGCTCCAGCCTAGCCCTCTCCGTGCCCTACGGGATCTACGTAGCCGACAGGGTCTCCAAGAACTTGGTGAAGAGGCTGACCGGGCTGGTCGAGCTGGTAGCTAAGTCGAGGGGCATCCTGGCCGTGCTCCCGGGTGAGCTCTCGCATGGGTAGCCCGCTGGATAAAATATCCAACCTCATATCCGGTGCCTACTCCCGGGCGTCGAACCTGGGAGTGTTGGTGGGTTACGTAAGCAGGAGAGCCCTCTCTTCCTCCTCCGATAGCGTCAGCAGGGTCTACGTCGAGGTGGCTCCCCAGGTCTACTACGAGCACCTGAACGCGTTCGACGTCGGGAACTACCTAGTGGCCGTAGACATCAGAACGACGAGAGCCGTGGGGCTCAGAGTCACCTCTATCAGGAGATCTGACGTGGCCTCCGACCTCCAGACCCCCTTGTCGGTGAGCCTGGGCGTCTCGCCCGAGGGTCTGCTAGCCCCCATAATCATCGAGACCGTGCCCCTCCTGGACGAGAACGGCTTGCCCCACGTGTCACCGATCGAGCCGCAGTCCCCCGTGGTGGTCCCCAGGGATCCGGAGCTCGTGTCCAGGGTAGCGGGGCTTCCGGAGGACGGGGTGGTACTCGGCCACCTGCACACGGGCTCTACGCCGGTCGCCGGGGGCACCATACCCGTCAGGCTCCCACTGAGAGAGCTGTTCAAGCACGTTCTGGTGATCGGCACCACGGGCTCCGGGAAGACCACCCTCGTTAAGAACGTGGTGTGGTTCCTGACGGCGCGGCACCCCGAGGTGCTCATACTCGTAGTCGATGCGGCCGGAGACTACGCGCAGATGGTCCTCCCACCGCTCAGGGAGCCTGCCGACTCCGCGGTCTACCTGGGCCTGGGCGAGCCGGGGAGGACCCTGCCGAGGCTCGAGAGGATGACAGTGCTCCTCCCCGTCACGCGATCGGCCGGAGACCTCCCGAGTGCCCTCAGGGGCTACGTGAGGGAAAGGCTGGTAGCGGTATCGACGGTCTATCACGGCATCGAGCCGGAGGTGGAGGTCTCGGTGAGGAGGGTCTCAGGGCTCCCGGTCGCGGAGGCCTCGGTGAGCTTCGGGAGGTGGGGCGAGGTGGAGGTCTCGGTAGTCCCGGTAGCCCTCAGCTACGCCCAGGTGGCCGACCACCTGGACGCGCTGCCCGTGTTCTCCCGCCAGGCGAAGATATACCTGCACTACATCATAGACTATCTGGAGCAGGAGCTAGGCCAGATATCGAACTTCACCCACCTCTCGGCCGCACTGATGGAGAGGAGGAAAGACTTGGAGAGGAACCTCAAGATACACAGGAGCACTCTGGACAGCGTGGAGAGGGCCATCAACTTCATCGCGAGCTCCGAGTGCGTCGATGTGCAGCTGGACGGGCAGCGCATCGGCATTCCTGAGCCCGAGCTGCTGAGCAGCTCCTTCCCGAGCCCCGTAGTTCTAGACCTCGACTACGCGGTCTCCCAGGGAGTCCACTTCCTGGTGGCCAACCTGCTAGCCTACGAGGTCCTCCGGAACTTCTACGAGTGGAAGAAGGCCGGCGGTCCCACGACCAGGCCGACCGTGGTGGTGCTCGACGAGGCCCACAGGTTCTTCCCGTCCGAGGGGACGTCGGCCGAGGAGGTGGAGCTCCTGGCCGACTTCATAGCGAGGGTGGCTAGGCTCGGCAGGTCGAGGGGAATGGGCATAGTGTTCAGCACCCACTCCCCCAAGGACGTCCACAGGATCGTAGTCCAACTTGCCAACACGAAGGTGATATTCAGGAGCGAGAGGGAGTACCTCGAGATGCTGGACGTGCCCCAGGAATACGAGAGGGTCATAGAGCTAGCCCCCGACAGAGTCGCTCTCATAAAGTCCCACGTCGTGAGGATGGGCTTCTCCATCTTCAAGACGTCCGAGCCCCTCTTGGGTCACTTCGACACGGCCGCGCTGCTGGCCCTCGGGAGGGGCTTCCGGGCACCTCCTCCAGCCCCATGACCTCTGCTCGTAAATTTTTACCCGGAGGTTAGTTGCGCCTAGGTGGAGACCGTGTCCGAGAGCGAGAGGGTGTTCGTTCTCAAGGACATAGAGAAGGTGAGGGTAGACTACGATAGGGCTACCGACACACTCGTCATAACCTTCGGCGGTAACTCTGAGGAAGCGGAGGAGGCTATCCTGACCGAAAGCGACGTGGGCTATAGACTAAAGGACGGGAGAGTAATCGAGATAACCGTGTTCAACCTCCTGAGGAGGATAGGCATCGAGGTGTAGCCCCTTGCCCGCGCTCAGCACCCTGCTCGAGTACTTCTCGAGAGCAGAGGTAGAACACCTAGCCGAGGAGCTCTCGAGGTTCCACAGGATCCAGGGGAGCCCCGGGCTAGAGGAGGCCGGCAGGTTCATCCGAGACACCCTCTCCGACTGGGGCCTCGAGGTCAGGGTCTACGACCTCCCCTACGGCTCGGAGTCCCCACCAACATCTCCTCCCGTCGTCGGCTGGTACGTGGCGGACGGGTATGCCGAGACCGTCAAGCCTAGAAAGAGAGTGGTGTCCTCTCTGAGGCACGCGTGGACGGCGGTCGTAGCCCACTCCCCTCCCGGAGAGTTCGAGGGGAGGGTCTGCTACGCTCCTACGTACAAGCAAGTGCCCCAGTGCGGAGATAGCGTGGTGCTGACCCCCGACTGGGGGTTTTCGACTTACGTCAAGGCCGTCGAGGCCGGGGCGAGGGCCGTCCTGGTCTTCAGGAAGAACGCGCCGGCGGGGACATACCCGTACTTCGGCATATTCCCCACGACCCGGGAGCTGGAGCACCTAAGAGTGCCGGCACTCACCGTCCCGAGGGACGTGGCCGAGGAGATCGTCGGCAGCCTGGAGAAGGGCGAGGAGGTGGTGGTCAGGGGGTACGTCAAGTCCGGCTACAGGGACGAAGCGTACGCCAGGGTCGTCGAGGCCTCCGCCGGCGACTCCGGTGAGGAGTACCACCTCGTCGCCCACTACTGCCACCCAGGGGGCACTGTAAACGACAACGTGAGCGGCTCGGTCGGCGTTCTCAGCGCCGCCAGGGCACTCTCGCTGGCGACGAGGGAGGGGAGGCTGAGGGTCGGGAGGGCCGTCAAGCTCGTCTGGGTCCCCGAGCACCACGGAACGGCGAGGTACCTCGGAGTAGTCCTGAGAGAGGGAAGGAGGGTGGCCGGTGCGGTGAACCTCGACATGATCGGGGAGAAGCAGTGCAAGACCAAGTCCGTTCTCGCCATGGTCAGACCGCCGATAGCCCTAGTGGGCAGGCTCGAGGCCTCCGTGTACGAGAAGCTGATGGAGGCTCTCCCGAAGTCGGGAGCCTTCTCCTCGCCGGTCGAGCTCCCGCTCCTCAGGTTCTACGTGGTCAACTACGAGACCGGGAGCGACCACGACGTCTACGCATCCCTCGGGATACCGGCCGTCATGCTCAACCAGTGGCCGGACAGGTACTACCACACGAGCGGCGACACTCTGGACAAGATGAGCCCCAGGCTAGTCTACAGACTGGGAGTGGCGGCCCTCGCCGCGGTCCTCGAGATCGATAGCGCGAGAGTGGAGCCCTACCTCCACATGGTCTACGGGCTTGACACCGCGAGGGCCTCGGGCGTAGTCCTGGATGCCAGGCGGTTCCTCTACTGGAAGAAATCCCGGGAGCTGGGTCTCGAGCTCGGCCTGCGGAGCGTCGAGGTTCCCTCGGGGGGTCCGGCGTACAGGCTGGCCATGGAGGGATACCCGACGTCGCACTACCTCAGGTACAGACTGGGCCTCGGGGTACTGGAGAAGCTCAGAGAGCTCTCGGACAAGTTCAGGTATCTGACGACTGCCCTGACCCTCTCGGGGGTCTGCCTCAGGGAGGGAAGCAAGGACTTGGAGAGGCTCCGCTTCGAGGTCTCCGGGGAGCTGGGGGTAGAGGTTCCGAAGGAGGTCTTCGAGGAGCTGATGAGCGTGGCCGAGAGCGCCGGCTACGTGACTCGGGGGTAATGGTTGCTCTTAGTGTTCTACGGCAAGGGGAAGGGGAAGAGCACCGCGGCCTACGGAACGGTGCTCAGGGCCCTGGGGAGGGGCTGGAGGGTAGCGGTCGCCGTCTTCATGAAGTCCGGGGACAGCGGCGAGCTGCTGCTCCTCCGGAGACTGAAGCTCCCGGTGAGGGTGTACGTACTCGGGACTGAGGAGTTCGTCGCTCCCGGGAACTACGAGGGAGAGATCCCCTCCGAGAACATGGCCAGGGCCTACGCCTTCCTCAAGCACGTTCTGCCAAGCCTCATGAAGAGCTACAGACCGAAGCTCGTAGTTTTCGACGAGCTCGGGCTAGCCGTCCACATAGCGCTCGTGGACGAGGACACAGCGCTCAGGGCTCTGAGAAGGTTCGCCGGGAGGAGGGACTTCCACGCCGTGGTCACCGGGCGGTACGTCCCCAAGACCATAAAGAACATGGCGGACCTGGTGAGCGAGGTTCGGGAGGTCAAGCACTACTTTAGGAGGGGCTACGTGAACCTAGAGGGTCTAGACTACTAGAGCTCTTTCACGGTGTCGCACTGGTCTCGGTCGCGCTCGGCTGGGGGCTCCGAGATCCGCCCTCCCTCGACTGATGATGGAGCCTCTCGAGGACCTCTCTAGCGAGCCGGGGAGTGACTAGGAACTCCACGGTCCACCCCCTCTCGACCCTCCTGAGTCCGACTGCTCCGGCCGTGGGGAGCGACGTCCTGAACCCGGAGAGCTCGCTCACACAGTCCTCGACGTAGGGGGAGTGTCCCACGAACAGGGCCCTGTCGGTGAAGTAGGGCTCGAGGTCCTTCAGATACCGCCCCGGTGCCAGCTCCTCGATCACTCTGTACTCCGCTCCGTGTAGGTGCGAGACTATCTCAGCGGTCTCGACGGCCCTCCTCAGGGGGCTCGAGTAGACCATCCTGACCCTGGGCAGGAGCCTGGAGACGGCCACGGCCTCCTCCACCCCCTCGCTCGTCAGTCTCCTGTCCTCGTCCCTTTCCCCGGGCTTGGCCTCAGCAGCCTTCGCGTGCCTCATGAACACTACGAGCACGGTGCGGCACCTCCCCTTTCGTTCGGGGAAAACCTTTTAAGGAGAGCCCGCGGCACCACTCCGCAGCGCGAGGGCGGACTCGTTTCCCACGCCCGCGAGGGCCCCAGTAAACGTCGATGTCAGGTCTTCCAGACGCGCTGGCGGGGGTGCGCACCTAGGTGAGAGTCCCCTGGAGGGCGGGCCAGAGCCCGCTTCTACACCACGGAGTTCTCGCATGCCGTAGGCCAACAGTTTCAGGGCAGAGGGGTTCGCTATCGGCACGCCTGGACGAGCGCCGGTGGGAGACGACGGGGAGGCGTCCTGGATGCGGGGGTGAAAGCCCCCGAGGGGGAGAGCTCCAAGGCCGAGCCCCGACGGGGGAGAGGTCGGCGAGGGCTCTCGCGAACCTTTCGGTAGCTTTCGGTAGAACCTAAATACTTTTTATATAAGTAGCGTAGCGCACCTTTCTTGAGGTGCGTTCAGTGTCGACCAGAGGCCCTGGAGTCAGGCTTCTCATAGCCATAGCGATAGGGTTCGTCATGGGCCTGGCGCTCGGGTTCGCTCTCATGGGCGCTCCGGATGCCATCAGAACTGAGGCCGCTACGTGGCTCAAGGCCCTCGGAGACATATTCGTCAGGCTGATAAGGATAGTCATACCGCCTCTGATATTCTTCACGATCTCAGCCGCCGTGGCTTCTGTGGCCGACCTGCGCAGGCTCGGGTCGATACTGCTCTTCATGTTCGTGCTCTACCTGGGCACCTCGGTGCTAGCGGCCACCTGGGGGATCGTCGCTGGGGCAGTCTTCAGACCCGGGGAGGGAGTGGGGCTCCAGCCGCCCGCCGGCTACACACCGCCCAAACCCCCGTCCGCGGTCGACATACTGCTCAGCTTCTTCCAGCTGGACTTCAGCGCCCTCCTGACGGTCGGTGGAGCCATGACCATGATAATATTCGCCATAATCCTGGGCATAGCCGTCGTGTTGCTCGGAGAGGAGGGCAGGAGGGTCTACTCGTTCCTCAGGCTAGCCTCGAGCATCATGATAACCGTGGTCAGGGTCATAATGTACTACGCACCCGTCGCGATATTCGGCTACGCGGCCTGGCTCATAGCGGTCTACGGACCGGCGATGCTAGGGGCGTACGGCAGGTTCCTGGTAGCCCAGTACTCGCTCAGCTTCCTACACTTCTTCCTGGTCTACGGCATAATAGCGGCCCTCGGAGGGCTCAGCCCCCTCGCCTACTTCAAGATCCAGTCGGCACCGTTCCTGGTCGCGTTCGCGACCAGGTCCTCGGCCGTGACCCTGCCCACCAACATGGAGGCGGCCAGGAGGATGGGGGTGCCCGAGGAGGTCTTCCAGATAACGCTCCCGATAGGCGCTACCGTGAACATGGACGGCACAGCTCTCTACCAGGCCCTCTCGGCCCTCTTCGTGGCCCAGCTCTTCGGGATAGCCCTCACGCCAGCTCACATAGGGATCGCGGTAGCGGCCGTGCTCGTGGGCTCCGTGGCTACCGCGGCCATACCCGGCGGGGGTACGATAATGCTGGCCTTCGTCCTGGGGACTCTGGGACTCCCGCTGGAGGGAGTCGGCATAATGATGGTCGTAGACCCCATGTCCGACGCTCTGAGGACGGCCCTGAACGTGAGCGGGGACAACGCCTGCACCGTCCTACTGTCGAGGGTCCTAGGCTTCAGGCGTTCGTGAGCGGACCGCAGCCTGGACGAGCTCATGGGCTTTTTCCCCTCGCGCCTGTAGAAGGAAGCTTTCGACTCGGCGGCTTTGAGCTCTCTCGTTCCAGTCGCAGAGCCGGCCGGGCGTCCCTACGTGCACCTCCACGGTCACCACCGGCGGGGTCAGTGGTGCGAACCGGCCTAGATGTCACCGCAGAGGTCCCGTCCTGCCGCAGCTGCTCGGAGCTCGCGTGGAGGAAGGGTTCGAGGCTACCCCGCTCATATTAGCTTCACAGGAAGCCTACGTGTGAAGGTCGAGAGCGTTGCCGGTTCACGATAGTTTAGTGATGGCCCTAAGAAGCGTTGCTAGCCGGCTCGCAGGCGAGCTGAGGACTGCCCGGGAGTTGCTCAGCGGGTTGAGGGAGGTAGGGATCTACGAGCTGAGGGCGGGCACCGGGGCGCTCCCGGACGTGGTGGCCTCGGACTCGAGCCACAAGATGAAGAGCTACTCCATGGCCTTGGTCTACGCGGTCCAGGCCGCCGCCGTTAGGGCGTCTCCCGAGAGGTCCTCCCTACTGGTCGAGGCGGACGCTGGGTACCTCGTCCCCTCGCCCCGAACCGGCGAGGCCTTCGCAAGCGAGGCCCTCGAGAGAGCGGTCGAGTTCATGTCCAAGAGCCTCGAGGTCCAGATGCTCCTCCGCTCCACCGAGGCGAGCGAGCTGGCCCTGCTGGACGGCTCTCTCTTCTACTTCCTCTGGTACAGCAAGCTCCCCGAGATGCCGAAGAGCCTGAGGTCGTTCAGGGAGTGGCCTTCGAGGCGCAGAGAGATCTGGCGCTCCATCGTCGACGGAATCGCGAAGTTGCGCGGAACCGGGGTCGTCCCGATGTTTTTCTCCAAAAGGGTCAGGATGAGCCACTACACCAAGAGAATGCTCGACCCGGCCGCGCTCGCGCGCGGACTGGAAGTCGAGAACGACCTAGTCCTCCTGGCCCTGCTGAGAGCGGACGGGAGGCTGCCCATGAGGCCTCTCGCCCTAGAACCGGTCTACATAGAGAGCGTCGGGAACATGCCGAGGCCCCTCGATAGGCTAGACCCCGAAGACCGCAGGGTAATAGAGCCCCTACTGCCGGTCACGGTGACCTACGTGATCTTCGATCCCGCCTCTCAGCCGTACCAGGTCACGGTCCCCGGCAAGCTGAGCCCCGAGGAGCTCGCAGAGCTCCTCTCCTCCCTCTACCCGCTCTCCCGCTCCGGGTACCCCGACCCCCTGAGGCTGGCCCACCACGCGTGCAAGATAGGTCGCCGGGAGCTCGAGATCCTCCTCCTCAAGCTGGGGGTATCCCGGCTACCCACCGGGAGAGAGCCTCTGGGTGAGCTCGCTTGAGCTCCAGGCCCAGGCCTATAGGCGTGGTCGGGGACGAGTCGACCCCGACCAAGGTCGACATAAAGGCGTCTCACCCCATCCTCCCGGGCACCTACGTCTACATCAGATTCCGAGTGAGGAACCCCGTGAAAGACGCCGAGGAGGAGAGGGAGGTCGTCGGGATGATCGGGTCGACGGTCTACAAGTCCCTAGTGCCGATAGTGGTCACACCGAGCTCCGGCCAGCTCGAGGGCTACTACTACGCGAGCGACCTCAAGAGGGAGAGCCACATGACGGCCCTCGTAGTGGCAGACATAACGGGAGGACGCGCCCAGTTCCCCAAGTACCCTCCACCTCCCGAGACCCCGGTGCATCCAGCCGGCGAAGAGCACCTCAAGGTCGTCTACGGCTGCGCCGCGGACTCCGGAGTGAGGGTGGGGGCTCTAGTCGGATTCGAGGAGCTTGAGATCAGGGTCGACGTGAATGCTCTCCCCAAACACTTACTGATAACGGGCACTACCGGTTCCGGCAAGAGCAACCTCGTGGCCATACTGGCAGACAGGATAGCACGGATCGGAGGGTCTGTCGTGATATTCGACGTCCACGGAGAGTATCGGGATCTGAGGGGGGACTCTCCGGTCAAGAGCTACGAGGCCGCGATAAACCCGCTGAAGGTCCCCCCGCGCCTCCTCGTGAGCTTCATCGTACCGGAGGCGGGGGCGACCAAGCAGAGGAGGATCCTCACGAGGTCTCTCAGAAGACTGAATGAGAGAATACGCGACGAGGCACGCAAGGACAGGAAGTCCTACGTGGAGGCCGTTAAAGGCCTCTACGAGTCCGAAGCCAAGTCTAGGAAGAGGTTGCCGAACAGAGAAACTCCCGAGGAGGCGGTGGGCTCCGCCGATATGTATAGAGAGCTCCTCAAATCCGAGCTGCGCAAGGTGAGCACCGATAGCAAGGTCATCGAGGCCGTCGAAGACAAGATAGACTACTTCTTCGAGACGCACAGGGTAAGCCTCGAGGGTCTCGACGTGAGCGATATCGCGAGACCCGGAGTGGTAGTCGTCGTGGACGTGTCCGCGCTGGGGGACGAGGAGAGGGACTGCATGCTCAAGGTGATTGCCGAGGATCTGCTCCGGTCGCTCAAGGAGAAGCTCATTCCGCCCACTCTCCTCGTCGTCGAGGAGGCCCACGCGTTCCTCAAACAGAACGTCAGCACGGAGTCCAAGAGGGCTCTGCAGAGGTTCATAAGGGAGGGGAGGAAGTTCGGGGGGATGCTCGCGATAGTCAGCCAGAGGCCGAGGGCCCTCGACGTCGACGTGGTCTCGCAGGTTCAGAACTTCGCGTTCCTCCGCCTAGTCCAGGAGGCCGATAGGAGTGCCGTTATGGGCCTAGCGGACGTCCTCGGGAAGGAGTACTCGGACCTGATGCCGTCGCTCCCGCCGGGACACTGCGTTCTCGTCGGGGAGTGGGTCCGCTGGTACCCCGCCTACGTCAGGGTAGACCTCCACAAGGGGAAGAGGGTCGGGGCCACTCCGGACGTGGTCGGTGTCTGGAGGAAGCGGATAGAGGCCTCCGAGTCGAGGCAGCGGGAGTACGAGTCCCTAGCCAGGGAATGGGAGGGGAACTGATGTGCTGCTGCTCCACGTCTCCGACACCCACCTAGGCTCCTCAAGGCCCCTCACCTACAGCGCGGCGAGGGAGAAAGACTTCTACGACGTCTTCGACGAGGTGATCGAGATAGCCCTGAGGGAGAAGGTAGACGCGGTGCTGCACTGCGGTGACCTCTTCGACAACCCCGAGCCCAGCCCGAGGACGTACTTAAACGCTGTCAGGTCTCTCAAGAAGCTGTCCGAGGCCGGCATACCGTTCCTGGTGGTCGCGGGTCAGCACGACCAGCCCAAGCGCGCCGAGGTGTCTCCGCTGAAGATCCTCGAGGAGATCGGAGTGTTGAGAGTAGTGGCTCTCTCGAGGCCCGAGTCCCACATGATACGTCTGCGCAGCGGAGAGCTGGGGGTCGCGGCCGCTCCCTATCCTCGGGAAACCGAGAAGTGGCTCAGGGGTCTCGAGAAGCCCAATGCTGAGAGGAGAGTCCTCATGGCGCACCTCCTGATCAGGGAGCTCGGTCTTCCGGTGTCCCACGCTTCCCTCCCCGAGCTCGACGCGGCGAGCTACGACTACGTGGCCCTGGGAGACTACCACAGGAGGTACGTCACCGAAGCCGGAGGGGTCCCGGTGGTCTACCCGGGCTCCACGGAAGCCCTCGACGTAACGGAGAGGAGCGACGAGAGGTACGTAACCCTGGTCGACCTGAGCAGGAAGGAGGCCTCCGTGAGCTGGGCGAAGCTCGACCGCTTCAGGAGGATAGTGTTGCTGGAGAACGTGAGGGGATACGCAGACCTGGACAAGCTGGAGCTCCCGAAGGGGGATAAGCCGCCCATACTCTACGCGAAGCTAAACAGGCCCGCAGACCCTCACAGCTACGAGGTGAAGAGACTGAGGGAGAAGCTCGACGAGCTCGTCCGCAGAGGCGCGATCCTCACGTACAGGGTCGTCGCACCCGGTGCGACCGAGAGCGGGAGCCCGGAGGAAGCTGGGGAGCCGGAGGAGTCTCCACCGACCCTCGAGCACGCCGTCTACGAGGTGGTCAGAGACCCGGAGGTGGCCGAGTTCCTGATAAGGCTGATCAAGAGCGGTGACGACGTCGAAGAGGTCAGGCGGATCGTTCTCGAGGCCGCTAGCAGTGAGAGGCTCATCGGCAAGATCGCGAGGCTGGTGAAGCAGAAGTGATCGTCAGGCGCGTGCGCCTCACCAACATACTCTCCCACGAAAGCAGCGAGGTTGAGTTCTCCGACGGGGTAGTCTCGATAGTCGGTCCAAACGGTGCCGGCAAGTCCTCCCTGGTCGACTCCATCTACATAGCCCTGCTGTCGGGTCCCACGATCGACGTGAGGGGCGGGAAGAAGGAGTTCATCGTGACCCGGGGCAAGAAGGCGGGCGAGATCTCGGTGGTGTTCGAGGCCGGGGGGAGGACATACTGCGTCGAGAGGAGGCTGGAGGTCGACGGGACGACCCAGGTCCACCTCTACGAGGTCGACCGCGAGGGCAGGAAGCTCAGGGCCGAGGGGGTGGCGAGCGTGATCAGAGAGGTCGGCAGGCTGCTGGGGCTCTCGACCTACAAGGAGAGCGAGCTGAGGAGGCTCGTGCGGGCCACCGTGCTATCCCTCCAGGACGAGCTCACCCAGATAGTCGACATAGAGGACTCGAAGAGGAAGGAGTGGGTCCTCTCCCTCCTGGGCCTGAGCTACCTGGAGGCCGCTCTGGAGAGCGTTAAGAGCGTCACGAGGGAGGAGCGGGGCAGGGTCGAGGGGGAGCTCGGCGTCACAAGGAGGCAGCTCTCGGACGCCAGGAGCGACCTCGAGAGGCTGAAGAGAGAGCTCGAGAGGGCGGAGGCCGAGCTGAGAACTCTCTCGGACGAGAAGGCGAGGGTGGACGGGGAGCTAGAGGAGTGTGAGAGGAAGATCGGGGAGGCCGAGGAGGCTCTGAGGATGCTCCGCGACCTGAAGGCTGCGATACTCTTCAAGAGGATCACCGAGCTGAGGAAGACCATCGAGAGGCTCGGGGTCCTAAAGGACTGGAAGCCGGACTACTACGCCCAGCTACTCGGTGAGGTGAGGCGGAAAGAGCGCGAGCTCGGGGAAATAGACGGAGGTCTCCGGAGGGTTCTGGAAGAGGCTGGGAAAGCCTTCGGGATCCGTGTCGGTGAACTCCGGGAGCTGAGCGGGCTCGAGGAGCTGAGGGTGGGGCTCGACGAGAGGGTGAGCGAGCTCAGCAAGCGCAGGGGGGCTTGCGAGGAGCGGGCTAGGCTCTACGAGGAGGTGCTCTCCAGGCTGGAGCTGGGCGAGAGGTGCCCACTCTGCGGCTCCAGGATAGCGGACCCCGAGGAGGTGAGAAGGCGCATCGCTGGAGAGGTCGCCAGCCTCAAGGAGGAGCTGGACAGGATCGAGAGAGAGCTGAGGGACCTCGAGGGGAGGAGGCGGTCGGCGGCGGAGCTCCTGAGGAGCCTCCAGAGGTTGGTCTCCGTTCGGGAGAGCGTGGAGAGGGAGCTCGCGGCCAGGAGGGCGGAGCTCGGGAGCGTGGAGAGGATGTCCGAGGAGCTGTGCCGCGGTCTTGGGCTCGAGTTCCGGGAGATCGGGGAGTGCACCGAGTCCCTGCGCAGGCTCAGGGAAGAGCTGGAGGCTGCGGAGGTGGAGTACAGGGTGAGGCTCCGGGAGCGGACACCGGTTGGAGAGTCTCCGTCCGGCTTCGCGGAGCTCGAGAAGAAGGCGGAGGAGCTCGCGAGAGCACTGGGTTCTGCGCTCGAGAGGATGGGGGCCGAGCCTCTTCAGACCCTCTCGGCGGAGTCCCTCGAGGAGCTCGCGAGAGAGCTTGAGGAGTCGAGGAGGAAGCTCGAGAGCAGGCGGGAGAGCCTGAGGAGCAGGTCTGCCGAGCTGAACACCGCGATCGGCAGGCTCGACGGCGAGATCGGGAGGCTCAGGGTCGAGGTGGAGAACAAAAAGGCCCTCCTCTCACAGCTCGAGAGGAGGATCGCGGAGCTCGAGAAGAGGTCGAGGGCGCTGGAGCTCCTCGAGGGGTTCGGCAGGAGCTACATGGGCAAGGACGGAGAGGTAGCGAAGGCTCTAACGAGGACCGTGAGAATTGGGCTCGAGAGGAAGGCCAACAGGATCCTGGAGAGGCTCGGGATGCCGCCCATCGCGATAAACGACGAGTTCCAGATCGCGATCAGAGTCCCGGGCGGCGAGGTGCCGGTGAGAAACGCTAGCGGCGGCGAGAGGGTCGGGATATCGATAGCTCTCAGGCTGGCCCTAGCGGAGCTCGTGATGGGGAGGTCTCCGACGGCCCTGATAGTCGATGAACCCACCGTCTACCTCGATAAGGAAAGGAGGGGACTGGTGTTCGACATAATCAGGGAGCTCGGCAGGTCCCTGAGGCAGCTGGTCGTCGTGACCCACGACGAGGCTGTGATCAGGATCTCCGACAAAGTGATATCCGTGGAGAGCGTCGGCGGGGTTAGCAGAGTACGAGAGCAGTTCCCGGACAGCTGACTCTATATGCCCCTCCATGTGACAGCAGCTCGCGAAATCCCGGTCTAGAAATCCGGGAGACCTCCGCTGTTCCCGAAGGCCACCGACGTGCCCGGTGCGTGGTGAGAGTCCGGTACCGAGCGGGCGCCCGGAGAGGGCCCGGGACGTGGGGGCCTCCGCTGCCGCGTGGCAACGGTCTCAGGAGAACAGGGCCGCTAAGCTCGCGCGAACGCGCCGCTTTCGGACACGGCGGCCCCGGTTAGTGGATGGTCCTCGGGCTGCCAGTCGCACGCTTCGAGCCCACTCTAGCTACCGAGGAGGACCTGGAATGAATGGGTCGAAAATATTAAAAATAAGCGTAAGTGCAGGCTCGGCGCAGCGAGGTGGAGAGTGACATGTTGAGAGTCAAGGTGCTAAGCGAACTGCTCGGACCCCTGAAAACTCCTTACGTCCTGATGCTCTCGGGCAACCCCGGCGTAGGTAAGACCGTGCTGGCCTCGACGATATGTCACGGGGCCGCCTCGGAAGGCAGGAAATGCCTCTACGTAACGTTCTATGAACACAGGGAGAAGCTGTACAGCCACATGGCGAGCCTGGGGATCGACCTCGCCGACCTAGAGTCGAGAGGACTGATCAAGTTCGCCAGGCTCCCAGTGCCCTCTGGTCCCGATATAAAGCCCCTAGTCGACGCACTCACCTCACTGGTAACCGAGGACAGGTTCGCGGTAGTTGTCATAGACTCCATAAGCCCCCTGCTCGAGGCCGCGGAGCCCCGAACCGGGAGAGCTTGGCTCGCGAACTTCTTCTACAACATGGCCGAGGTCGTCGGCGGGCTGCTGGTGCTGGTGGCCGAGGTCTCCTTCGGCTCCGAGGTCTCCGAGGCTCACGAACTGGAGTTCGTGGCCGACGCCATCGCCGTGCTCAAGCAGAGGGTAGAGGGGAGGCTCATCGCTAGATCGCTGGAGCTCAGGAAGGCGAGAGGCTCCCCCATACCGATAGCCGAGGTACCGTTCACCATCGGCACAGGGGGGATCCGGGTCTGGGTTCCCCCGGTTCTGAGCGACGTGCCTCCGGAGGGCGAGGTTCTGGACCTCGGATGCGAGATCCTCGAGAGGGGGTGGGGGCCCCTACGGAGGGGGCAGGTAGTCTACATCGTCTACCCCCCCGACGCTCGGCACCCTCTCGCGGGCATTATACCCTATCTCATAGCCGTGGCGAACGGGCTGAGAACCATCTTCGTGAGCTACAGATACCCGCCGGGAGTGGTCAGGGAGCTGATCCTCGAAGCGCTCGCCGAACTCGGGATAGGAAAGAAGGAGGAGGCGGAGAGGCTCTTCGAGAAGCTCTTCAAGGTGGTAAGCATAAACCCGTTCGGCTACAGCGTAGACCAGCTGTTCGCAATGGAGGTGGAGAGGGTGGAGTCCGAGAACCCGGACATGGTGATATTCCACGCGCCCGAGCTAGCAAGAGCCGCTACCGATCTGAGTAGCCACGCTAGGGAGCTGTTCAACGAGCTCGTCTACCTGAAGAGTAGAAAGGTGCTCGCCGTGCGGCTCTCCAGCCTCGTGGACGAGCGGGCTTACGCGATCGAATCGACCATGTCGGACGCCGTCGCCAAGATCGAGCTGCTGAAGGATCGGGGTGAGCCGAGCTGGTCGGTGCTCCTCTGGAGCAGGGGGCGGGAGCCGTGCGTCGTCTCCGCGGACGAGCTGAAGAGGTGCGTTCTCGAGGCAGCGCGCGGCCTCGTGGCTCGCGCCAGGGCGACGAAGCAAGTCGAGGGTGCTCAGCGGCCTGGAATTGGGGGACGACAGGAATCGGGCGATGGGTAGAGACGTCAGCGCTCTCCAGTCGCTGACAATAAGCCCCGCCCCCTAGGAACCGCCGCTAAGTAGCCCGACGGAGTATCAACTGCCCGCTTTTCGTGTAGACCCCGCTAACCCCTTCCGGGAGCGACGATATGGAGGCAGAAGCCCAGTGCGCGATCGCTCAGCCGTTCAGCGAGATCATCGGTCGTAGTCCTACCACAGATCAAGTCAGGGCGCTGAAGAGGTGCACGCTCCCGGAAGCAACAAAGACGTGGCGGGCCCGCCGGGATTCGAACCCGGGACCTCCGGCTCCGGAGGCCGGCGTCCTATCCTGGCTGGACCACGGGCCCGACGCTTCTGGGGTATCGGCCAGTAAAAATGTGCCCGCGCCTCGCCGCCGCGCGCGCTTGAGCTACCTCTCCTCCTCGTGCAGGTAGAGAGCGTTGAAGAATGTCTTGAACGTCCCGTGGGTCTGGGCTCTGAACACGGGTCTGTAGGCGTAGGCTAGCGCCCTTCCCTTCCCCACCTCCACCTCGAGGAGCGCCGGCTTCCGGCTCAGGAAGCTCTCCCCGATGAGCCACCCGCTCTGCAGTATGTCCCGCTCCGGGAACCTGGCCACTACTCTGAACTTCTCGTTGACGTGGGACGGGACCACCTCCAGCACCGGCCTGTCCACGAACACGGCGAGGGCCTGCCTAGGCATCCCGAAGCCCAGAGGGTGGTTCACGTCGACGAGGATCTTCAGCGTGGAGCCGGGGCAGAGGTACTGCCTCGGGTCCTTCAGGTCTTCGCTGACGTCCCTCAGCGGCAGCCCGAATCCCTTGATGAGGAGCTCGACGGACTCCCCCATGGTCACCACGGTGCCCCCCTCCTCGGCGAACCCCTTGAGCTTCTCTACGCCCTCCTTCCCGAAGCCGCTCCTGTACTCCGGTGGATACGGTGGCAGCTTCACGGGCCTCCCCCACCTCTTCGAGAGCTCCTCCTCGATGTTCTCGCCCGTCAGGAACGGCAGCGGGTCGGAGGGGAACAGGACCACATCGACGAGCTCCCGGAGCTTCCCCGACTTCATCTGCTCGTCCCTCAGCTCGGCGTACGGGAAGCCGTACGAGTCTAGGACGTACCTCATCCAGCCTCCCTCCATGTTGCCGCCGTAGTACCTCTCGTAGACGCCTATCCTCGCGACCCTGACTCTCGCCAGCCTGACCTGGGGCAGCTCGCCGAGCTCGAAGACCGGGACGCCCCTCTCACCGGCCGCCTCCCTCAGGGCCCTCGTAGAGTTCTCGCTCCTGCGAACCACGAACGCTCCGGGAGGCAGGAGAGTTCCACCGATCTCGAGGGGCTCGAAGATCCTTAGCACCTCGCCGCCAGCGACCAGGACTCTGTTCACGGCGTAGTAGGAGTCGTTGAGCCTCGGGTCGAGGACGTAGTACTCCGAGTCGCCGAAGTCCGGCGGAGTCCGGACTACCTCCTTAACTGGCCTCAGCCCGGCCCTCAGGGGCTCGTCGACCCTCACCACTGTCACCCCCATGAACTCCGCGAGGGTGTCCGTCGCGATGTCGTACGGCCTGATGGGCTTGCCCTCCCTGTCCCGGGTCGTCTCGTCGTCGGGGTAGAGGAACCTGTCCAGCAGCTTCCTAGCCAGGGCCCTCCTGGGCTGGGCCAGCGGGACTACGAGCGTGCCCGCCGGGTAGGTCGCTACGCCCACCTTCACGGGCTCGACCGCCTCGTATACCTTCACTCCGAGCTTCAGGAGTATGTCGACGAGCTTCAGGAGCGTGAGGCGGTCGTGCTGCTCCCTCGGGAGGAGGAAGGCGTGCGGAGGCTCCCCGAGCCCCCTCTCGACGTTCCTCCTAGCCTTCAAGTACATGTTCCTCAGGAACTCCCGCCTGAACTTGGCCACCGCGGAGAGCATGGCTATTGTGGACAGGAGCTGCTGCCTCACGATGTCGGACAGCCTCCACCACCCGCCCCTCCACGGGTTCGGGTAGTTCATGTAGGGCTTGTCCGACAGCCTGCCCCTGCCGTAGCCCCTGATCTGGTGCGGGTCCACGAATATCGGGGTGGCTATCCTAGCCGAGGCGGACTCGGTCAGTATCCCCACGATGTTCATGGTGTAGGCGAGGGTCTGGAACGCGGATATGAAGTCCGGCGTAAAGGGGGCCCCGGTCTCGACACCGCTCACTCCCTCCTTCTCGAGCCTCGCTGCTGCGAACATTCCGAGGAACTGGGTCTCCCTCCAGACCAGGGGGTCGACCTCCGGGTATATCGGGTCCATCTCCGGCGATAGGAAGAACCTGGCCCCGTAGGGACCCATCTGGTGGTGGTCTATGTAGACCTGGGGACACCACTCCCTGTAGACTATCTTGGCCATGTACTGGCTCTCGACGAGGTTCAGGGCGTACGCGTCCCGGTTGTTGTCGTGGCCGCAGTACTTGTGGTAGAGCCACGGAAGGCTCGTCCCCTCGTACTCAGTCCCCAGCGTCTTGTAGTACCAGTCGACCACCGCGATCTGGCCGTCGGGGTTCTGGGACGGTATCAGTATGACGACGACCTCCCTCAGTATCTCGAGCACCTCCGGGTCCTCCGAGAACGCGAGCTTGTAGAGGAGCTCCACGGACATCTGCGTGCCCCCGACCTCCGTCGAGTGCATGCTGTTGGTCACCACGACGACGGCCCTCCCGGACTCGACCAGCTCCTCGACCTCCTCCGGGCTCGGCGGGGAGTCGGGGTTGGCCAGAGCGCACGAGATCCTCCGGATCTCGTCCAGCCTAGCCAGGTTCTCCGGGGACGAGACGTAGGCTACTATGAACGGGTTGCCCTCGGTGGTCTTCCCGACCTCCTCGACCGCGACCCTGTCGGACTCGGATGCCACGGTCCTGAAGTACTCCACGATCCTGTCCCAGCGTGCCAGCTTCCTGTCCTCGCCTATCCTGAACCCGAAGAACTCCTCCGGGGGTGTGGCGCGCTTCAGGATCCAAGCACCCCAAGAAGCCTTAGGCGCGGTACAAAAAAGCTCGTGACCGTCGGACCTCAGCTGGACCCAAGCGGACTTCAACGGCCCGGCGAGGGCTTCCAGGTTCCGAGGTGCTTCACCAGGAAAGCGGCCACGTCCGCCATCTCTCTAGCGAGCACGCTCGGCGACGAGCCGGCATGACCGGACGCGGTCTCGAGCCTGAGGCACACCTCGTTGCCGTAGCTCAGCATCTTCGCGTAGAACTTGAGCGCGTGCGCTGGGTGCACTCTATCGTCGTAGAGACCCGTGAACACTACCGTCGGCGGGTACCCGACCCCCTCCTTCAGGTTGTGGTACGGGGAGTAGCCCAGCAGGTACTCCCTGTCCTTCGGGTCGTCCGGGTCGCCGTACTCGGTAGTCCAGGCGGCGCCTATGTACAGCTTGTGGAACTTCAGCATGTCGAGAACCGGGTAGCCTATGGCGGCCGCTCTGAGGAGGTCGGGCCTCATGGTGATCACGGCACCTATCAGGAGCCCGCCGTTGCTCCTCCCGATCCCGGCCACGTCGTAGCCCATGGACTTGAAGAGCTCGGCCACGGCTATGTAGTCGCGGAAGACGTTGACCTTCCTCTCGCGCATGCCGGCCCTGTGCCACTCCTCGCCGTACTCGGAGCCTCCCCTGAGGTTGGCCACCGCAACGTCCACCCCCATGTCCAGGAGGAGCGGGATCCACGGCCTGAACGCCGGGGTGACCGCTACAGCGAAGCCCCCGTAGCCGTAGAGCACGACCGCCCTGGTGCCCCTGGGGCTCCTGATCCAGAAGTAGTGTACCCTGGTGCCGTCGTAGGACTCTGCGAACCCCTCGAGGACTCGGGCCTCTAGAACCCTCGGGTGCTCCGCGTACTTCTCGAGCTTCAGCCTCCCGCCGGAGTCCCTGAGCTCGAGGATCTCGTAGGGCTTCGTGAAGTAGCTGACCTCCAGGAAGCCGCCGCTTCCGTAAGACCACATTCTCGAGACGCTCGCCGGCTCCTCGAAGAGAACCTCCTCGACGAGCCTCCCGCTCAGGTCGAAGACTCTGACCCTGGACGAGGCGTCCTTGAGGTAGGACGCCACGATGCGCCCGCCCACGAGCACCGCGTCCTGCAGGACTCCGTCCTGCTCGGGGACGAGCTCGACCGCCTCGCTCCCGCCGGAGAGCCGGACTATCCTCCCGAAGCCCCTGGAGTCGTACGCCGCGACGAGGTAGTCCCCGTCCAGGGAGTCCACGAACGCCGCCCTGAAGCCCCCGTCCAGCACCTTCCTCCACCTCCCGGGGTCCCCTATGGGACCCGCGTAGAGAGCGTCCCTAGTCCAGCCGTAGCCGACCCTCACCAGCATCTTTTCGTAGTCCGTGGACGGAGTGAGCCCCACAAAGTGGTTGCGCGGCAGCCCGCTCCCGAAGACGAGCTCGTCTCTACCCCCCTCCCTGTAGAACACGCGCTCGCAGGGAGGCTCCACGCCGTCCGGGCACTTCTCGCTCCTGAAGAACCTGGAGTAGTAGAACGCCCCTCTCCCGAGGAACACCACGTCTGATACGCTCCCCTCGAGCTCGTCTACGACCTCCATGCTGCCGAGCTCGAGGACCACGAGCTTCCCGACGTCCGCCCCCCTCTCGGTGTAGAAGTAGGCCAGGAACCTGCCCTCGCGGTCCGGGTAGTAGTTGTGGATCACGACCTCCTCTCCCAAGTCCCGGCTATCCACCAGCTTGCGGACCTCCCCGCCGGAGTCCAGGTGTATAGCGTAGGAGAGGTCTCTCCTCACGTAGAACACCCCCGCGGGACTCCTCTTCACGTTGTAGACCAGCGGAATGGCGTAGTAGGAGAGGGCCCTCTCGTATATAGCGTCGCTGAGGAGTCTGAGGCTCTCCGCGCACCTCCTGCTCTCGTACAGCGCCCACTCCACCACGCTGGGATCGTCGAGATTCTCCAGTTTCTCGTAGGGGTCTACGGACACGCGCTTACCCCGCGCCTTTCGCTGTCGGGGTTAAGAATTTCTATCTATCGCCGAGTCCCGGTCGCGGAACCTCCGATGCGCGGCAGTGGGCAGTGTCGCGCTTGTTTGCCCGCTCTCACTAGCGCCGGTGGTGCGGAGCGTGCGGGAATACCCGCCCTACGCGGTAGCGGCGGTGGCGGCGGTGCTACTGAAAGACGGTGAGCTGCTCCTGGTCAAGAGAGGGTACCCCCCGGGTGCCGGGAAGTGGTCTCTCCCGGGGGGCGTGATAGAGCCGGGCGAGGGGCTCGCGGATGCGGCTCGGAGGGAGCTCGAGGAGGAGACGGGGCTCGAGGCCGAGCCCCTGGGGATCCTCTGGGTGCTGAACAACGTCGTGTTCGACGGGAGCGGGAAGGTTAAGTACCACTACCTCATAGTCGACGTGCTCTTCGACCAGGGCTCCGTCCGAGGGACTCTCAGGGCCGGTGGCGACGCGTCCGGGATCGGCTGGTTCCCCCTGGACGAGGTGAAGAAGAGAGACGACGTGTCCAGGACTGTCAAAAGACTGGTCTCCTACATAGAGCGCTGCGGACTCGCGTATATACCTCTGGACTCGGTCGACCATGTATCGAGAGAGGATGCCCGGTAGAACCATGATGCGGTGGGCGGTAGCGGACAAAGGGCGCCGCTCAGCTTCTTGAGAGGAGAGTGCCGCAGCGGGTCTCACCCTTACGCCACTAGAGGGTTCCGGGCTAGGCATAGATATGCGTGGGACTCGTGCCCAGCCCTTGGGCCTCACCGCCCTCGACCGCAGCGGGCCTCACGGAGCTTGGCCCCCTTCGAGGGGAGCCCTCAACTCCCCACATCCTAAGCGACCCCACCGCTCATCCACCGCCCCCCTTGGGTCTCTACCGCGGTACCCGCATCTGGAGCGGCTCCCCGCCTCTCACCGATGCCTATCCGCGCGTGCACCCATGATTTAGGCCTTTCTATTTTTTGGAACTGCTGGCGATGGCGCTCTCTAGCAAGAGCATCGTGAAGATCCCGGGCTGGCCGATGGACTGCTCTATCCTCGCGAGGAGGTGCAGGGTCTCGCTCCCCACCTCCACATCCCCACCGCTGGCTACCACCGATACCCCCTCGAAGGGGTTCGGGGGCGGGTCAGGTAGGGAGGGCTCCGGCTTCTCCCTACCCAGGTATACCCAGACCACCCTCCTTCCCCTCCTCGAGACCCTGTACCAGTACCTCCCGAAGTAGACGTACTTCAGCCTCCTCCCACCGCTGTTCCTGTAGGTGACGTGCACCGGCTTCACGTAGTACCCGCTGCTCTTTATCCTCGCGTTGTACTCCATAATCTCGAGCTTGAACTTAAGGTAGAGGTCTAGTAAGTGGTTGAGACCACCCCTAACCAGTATCCTCTCCCTCCTCAACGGCGGCACCGCACTTCGTCGGCTCGTAGAGCAGCACGAAGCCACTGAGCTCGGACATGGCCCTCTCCACGGCAGCCCTGACCCTCCCGGGGCTCACCCCCCTGCTGGAGGCTAGCCTGAGCACCTCGGACTCCACTAGGTGGTACTTCTTCAGCTCCTCGTTGAGCCTCCTCCAGGGGATCCCCGCCAGCGCTCTCTCCACGTCCGCATCCCTGCGCAGGTGCCCGAGCAGCATCATCGCCGCCAGTATCGGGTATCCCGAGTACCTCCTGTAAACGGTGCCGTTGTCGGTGCTGCAGACCCGGAGCGTCCTGTCGCCAGCATCCTCGACGTACACGCTGTACGTCCGGGACCCGTCGGACGAGACCACCCTAAAGAAGTTATCTCGGACTATCTCGACCCTGCCGTCGGCTAGAGCCCCCAGAGCCTCCATGACCTTGATCCTCGGAGGTGGGGAGAGCCTCGGCAGGGCCATCGGCTCTACTTCGCCTCCTCCCTCCTCCTTACGTACTCCGCGTAGTCGTCCGGGCTCATCAGCCTCGGCAGAGGCCCCCTCACCCTCAGCTTGACCATCCACCCGCTGCCGTAGGGGTCTCTGTTTATCGCGTCCGGGGAGGACGCCAGCTCCTCGTTCACCTCTACCACGACTCCGTCGACTGGTGCGTAGACGTCGGCTATCGCCTTGACCGACTCGAGAGTCGCCAACACGTCCCCCCTTCTTACCTCCCTGCCCGGCTCCGGGAGCTCTACGCTCACTACGTGCCTGAGCTTCTTCTGGGCGTAGTCCGTTACACCGATCGTAGCGACGTCTCCGAGCACCGAGACCCACTCATCGGCTTCCGTGTAGAGGAGGTCCTCCCTTACTAGGTACTCCCCGATCCTGGTCCTGACGGTCTTCAACTAGTCCACCCCTATACAAACGGTGGGTCGACTATTTTAGCTTCGAAGAGCCTCCCGCGGCTCCTCAGGTGCGCCGTCCCGCCTATGTAGGCGTATCTGGTGGAAACGTAGGCCATCGCGATGGCCCTGTCCAGGTAGCTGGAGAACGCTCCGCTGGTCACGTAGCCCACCTCCCTCTCTCCCACCAGCACCGGGTCTCCGTGCCTCGGGATGAACCTTGCGCCCTTCTTGAAGCGTAGCCCGACCCTGATCCTGTCGACTCCCTCCAGGTACCTCCTCTTCGCGGCCTCGGCCCCCACGAAGCCCTCCCTGTCCACGTCGTATGCTATCCAGTACCTGGCCTCGACGGGGGTCGTGGTCTCGTCGAAGTCCACTCCCGAGAGGAGGTAGCCCGCTTCGAGCCTGAGCGTGTCCCTGGCTACGAGACCGGCCGGCCTGATCCCCATCTCGACGAGCTTCCTGAAGAGCTTCGCCCCGAGGTCTACGGAGCACCATATCTCGAAGCCGTAAGACCTCAGCTCTTCACCCGTCCAGCCGGACCTGCTCACGAGAACGGCCCTCTCCCCGAGCACCTCCGCGTCTCTCGCGAACTGAAGCAGCTTCAGGTCTCGGGCCTCCTTGAAGCCCAGAGACTCCATAACCTCGAGGGATTTGGGCCCCTGGACGGCTATGAGCACGCTCCTCTCCGTCACGTCCTCTACCTCCACGTCCGCGTACCCCAGCTCGCTCCTCCAGCGCTTGAGCCACGCGTAGTCCCTCTCGATCTTCGGGGCGTTGACCACGGCGTACCACTCCTCTTCGCTCACCCGGTAGAGCATGTTGTCGTCGATTATCCCCCCGCTCTCGTTCAGCAGCAGCACGGGCCCGCTCATGAACCCCTCGCGCACTTTCGATAAGTCCCTGCTGACGACCCTCTGGAGAAACTCGGTGACCCTCTTGCCCCTGAGGACGAAGCGACCCATGTGGCTTACGTCGAAGAACGCGGCCGACGTCCTGACCGAGGTAGCCTCCGAGACCGGGTCCCCGAAGTCGAACGAGGTGGTCCAGCCCCCGAACTCCCCCAGGTTCCCACCGAATGCTCTGTGGAGCTCTATGAGGGGCACCTCGCGCATCACGAACCCCTGGGATGCTAGGGCATCGCTCATTTAAAATACTTTTGTCGCCTCCCGGGGGGTCCGCGGGAGCCCTCGATCATCCTCTCCAGATACCTCAGGCTCGCATCCCGCTTTACACGATCGTGGATATCCGAGAGGCACTCGCGGCAGACCCTTATCCCCGGCTGGAGATCCTCGGAGCACCGCCTGCAGACGAGCTTTCCGCATACGACGCAGCTGTCGACGGCCAGCCTCTGACCGCAGACCTCGCAGAGGTTCTCGAAGCATATAGAGCATATCCCCGCGTCGGCCTTGAAGTGCTCGCGGCAGACCCTCCTGCGGCACATGCCGCACTCGTGCTCCGCCTCGGCCGCCCAGCAAACCTCGCAGAGGCTCAAGGATTTTAACCCCGAGAGCTCGGTGCACTACGGGATGACCTGACGACACTCTCTGAGCTGTGATGTAGGTGGAGCGACTGGGACCTCCACGACTTCCGGACACTCCCTGGCTACAGTGTCCCTCGAGGTGCTCCCGGAGGCGAGCACCTCGACCGTCGCGACCAGGTTCCGCGCCAGCACGCAGCTGGATACCCCAACCCACTCCGAGGCCCTGCTCGCCCTCACGTATATCCTGACCCTCCTCACTCCCCTGTTTAAAAGGGTCAGGAAGGCCCTCCAGACCTCCTCGCAGAGGTCAGCGACGTCCTGGGCTCCACCCGGGTCCACGTAGATGCACGCTCCCGTGGGTGGTGCGTCTGAGTCCTGAGGTCTCAGGGGGTCTACCCCATGTTGAATCTCGGAGGAGAAAAAAGCCTTGAGAGGACTCGAGCAGTAGAGAGGCAGACACATCGGCGAGACCGGATCGGCAGAGCAGAGAACATCTTTCAGATAGCCGAAGCCGGACAGGCTCGGCGTAGAACTACCACCCCCCCCGATCCTCTCGAAGCCCGGGCCCCTCCCCTCGCCCCTGAGGATCCGCCCCGCTTCCAGGTCGTAGCTGAGGTCCGCCATGCCGGGATCCGTAGCCGCGACGTACGCCAAGCCTATGCCCGCGGCGAGAGGGGGAAGCCGAAGAGGAGGCTTATGGCCAGCGCGGCGAGCGCTGTTTTGTGAAGGCGGGGAAACCAGCCAGCGTGCATACCCGAGAGAGCGCGGGCCAGGGTCGTGAACTACGCTGGAAACCTAGTAGACGATCCACAGAACGAAGAAGGCTGGATGAATCAGGCTGAGGACGCCGCCCGCTGAGCCCGCGCCAAGGGCATCGGCTAGGAACAGGCCCAGCACCACGGACAGCTTCCTCACCCCCTCCTCCGCACTGACGAGGGTTGAGGTCACGCCGGGTACGGTGCTCGAGGAAGCCCGGCTCTCCCCCTTTCTGACCTTGAGGTAGAGCATGAGGAGCCGCATCAGTGCCGCTGTCCCGGCTCCGGTCATTATGCCCTGCGGCGCGTATATCTGCGTAACGTCGCGATGTCACCTCTATTACCAGAATAGAGAATGAATATAAAAGCTCAAAGCTGCAAGCTCTATGGTGTAAGCGTGTCTACCCTAAAACACGTGCTAGAGGTAATAGACCTTCTGGACGACCCCAGGGTCGACGGTGAGGCCGTCAGGAGGTTCCTCGCCGCCAAGGGGTTCGATGGTATGCGGATCGAGGTGGAGACCGTACGCGGAGATAGAGGTTCGACGGACTTCGTGACCGTGCTCATCCCGGGAAGCAGCGGGAAGAGCTCCGGGGGTTCCTCCCCGACGCTGGGAGTCGTGGGCAGATTGGGGGGCGTCGGCGCTAGGCCCGCGCAGCTGGGCCTGGTCTCGGATGCCGACGGGGCTATAGTAGCCCTAGCCGCTGCGTACAAGATCGCCGAGATGAAGAGCCGCGGCGACGTGCTGCCGGGAGACGTGGTCGTCACCACTCACATCTGTCCCAGCGCGCCGACCCGCCCCCACAAGCCGGTCCCCATGATGGACTCCCCCGTCGACATCTTCACCCTCCTGAGGAGGGAGGTCAGAGACGAGATGGACGCCGTGCTGTCGGTCGATGCCACCAAGGCCAACTGGGTCGTAAAGCACGCGGGCTTCGCGATAACCCCCACGGTCAAGGAGGGGTGGATACTGAAGGTCAGCCCGGACCTGCTGGACGTATACGTTAGAGTCACCGGCGAGCCCCCGGTGGTGGTCCCGATAACGATGCAGGACATAACGCCGTACTCGACCCCCGTCTACCACCTCAACAGCATGATGCAGCCGTGGCTCTACACGAAGGCCCCCGTGGTCGGGGTAGCCATAACGACAAGGATGGCTGTGCCCGGCTCGGGCACCGGGGTCACCAGCTTCCTAGCCCTCGAGCAGGCGACGAGGTTCGTCGTGGAGGTGGCCAAGGACTTCACTACGGGCAGAGCGAGGTTCTACGACCCGGAGGAGTGGGAGACCATAACCAAGATCCACGGCCCGGTCGCCGAAGTCCTCAGGAGGGGCGCTCCCCCCAGGTAGTCGGTGGGCGAGGGGGCGTGAGGCACACCGTAGGGCTCGTGAGGGTCATAACCATCGAGGACGAGGAGGCGCTCAACCTGCACGGCAGGATCATCGAGTCCGCGTTCCCGGAGTTGAGGGTCGTGAGCAGGTGCATCTGGGACCAGCCGAGGGGCATCTATGACCGGGAGTCTGAGGAGGTTGCCAAGCCCAAGATCCTCAGGCTAGTAAGGGAGTTCGAGAGGGAGGGTGTGGACGCGGTCATAGTCGACTGCGCGGCGGACCCCGCGGTTAGAGAGGCCAGGAGGGAAGTTAGGGTACCCGTAATAGGGGCCGGCTCGGCAGCAGCTTCGCTAGTCCTAGCGTACGGCGAGAGGGTCGGCGTGCTGAACCTTACGGAGGAGACGCCGGAGATCGTAAGGAGGATCCTGGGGCCTCACCTAGCCGCCGACGTCAAGCCCGAGGGGGTGAGGTACACCACGGACCTGCTGACGGACTGGGGCAAAGCCTCGGCCGAGAGGGCACTGAGGGACGTGCCAAAGCTCGGAGTCGACGTGGTTGTGCTCGCGTGCACCGGGTACTCCACCATAGGCTTCGCTAAGGTCGCTGAGGAGATCGCTGGAGTGCCCGTGGTAGACCCAGTGCCGGCCTCCGGAGCCGTGACCCTCCACATCCTGAAGGGAATGGGGCACCGCAGGGGTGCTGCTAAGTGAGGATCAGGGTCGACGAGAGGGTGGCCGAAGCGGCAGTCCTCGGCGGGTCGTTCTTCGGCGGGGGAGGTGGAGGCGACGCCAAGACCGGGATGTCCGTGGCGAAGCTCGCGGTAGAGCTCGGAGACCTCTACATAGTCAGCATCGACGAGCTCCCGAGGGAGAGCTGCGTCGTGACGGCGTCGATGGTGGGTGCCCCGGCGGCAAAAGAGAAGCACCTGAAGCCGAGCCACATGATAAGGTCCGCGGAGCTCCTGGTGGAGCACGGAGGCGTGCGGATATGCGGGTTCATATCCTCAGAGAACGGCGGCACGTCGACTACCAACGGGTGGGTGCCCGCTGCCGCCCTCGGGATCCCGGTAGTCGACGCACCGGCCGACGGCAGGGCCCACCCGACCGGGGTGATGGGCTCGATGGGCCTCCACAAGCTCGCGGGCTACGTCTCCGTGCAGGCTGCGGTGGGCGGTAGCAAGGAGGCCGGGACATACGTCGAGCTCGTCGCGCGCGGCAGCCTCTCGAGGGTCGACAGGTTGGTCAGGGAGGCGGCCGTGCAGGCAGGCGGCCTCGTCGCCGTGACGCGCAACCCTGTCAGCCCCGAGTACCTCAGGGAGAACGCGGCGCCGGGAGCCGTCAGCAAGGCTATCGAGGTCGGTGAAGCGATGAGGAGGCACATCGGCGACGCTGAGGGAGTGGCGCACAGAGTGGTGGAGCTCCTCGGGGGTGGACTCGTGGTAGACCGGGGGGTAGTGGAGGATGTCTCCCTGGAAACCCGCGGGGGCTACGACGTGGGGAGGCTCGTAGTTCGCGGAGCCTCCAAGTCCTACGAGGTAACGTTCTGGAACGAGTACATGACTCTGGAGGACTCGAGCGGAGCGAGGCTAGCGACGTTCCCCGACCTCATAAACACCGTGAGCCTCGAGACGTCGCTCCCGCTGACGTCCGCCGAGGTCAGGAGGGGTGACGCGGTACTGCTCGTGGTAGTCCCCAAGGAGCTCGTGTCCCTGGGAGCCGGCGTAAGGGACCCCGAGCTCCTAAGGCAGGTCGAGACGGCTACCGGCAAGAGGATCCTGTGACCCCCTATGAGGAGGCTGGGATTAATAACGATCGGCCAGTCACCCAGGGTAGACGCGGTCCCTGAGCTCAGGGAGATACTGGGCGACGTGGAGATAGTCGAGTGCGGAGCCCTCGATAGGCTCAGCAGAGAGCAGATAGCGGAGCTGGCCCCCGGGAGCGGGGAGCGCCTCTTCGTGACCAGGCTCAGGGACGGGACCGAGGTCAAGGTCTCTGTGAAGAGAATACTCCCCCTGGTGCAGGAGTGCATAAACTCCCTCGAGCCGCACGTCGATATATTGGCCGTGTTCTGCACGGGCGAGCTCCCGGACATCAGGTCGAGCAAGCCCCTGGTGGAGCTATCGGGGCTCCTCCTAAGGGTCGTGGAGGCTCTCAAGGTGCGCAAGCTGGGTGTCGTGATTCCGGACCCGAGGCAGGTCGGGATGACCGAGGAGAAGTGGAGCAGGGTGGTGCCCGACGTTAGGGTTTTGAGCCTCTCACCCTACACGGGAGCCCTCGAAGAGCTCGGGAGGGTCTCCGGAGAGCTGAGAGACCGCGACCTCGTGGTGCTGGACTGCGTGGGCTTCAGCGAGGAGGCCAAGAGGGTGGTAGCCGCAGCCTCCGGAAGACCCGTGCTGCTGCCGAGGACGCTGCTCGCCCGAGTCCTGAGGGAGCTGCTCGGGACGTAGAACGGGCATCGGAGAGCCTCAAGCTCCTGCCAGCGGTAGCGGAGAGGGAAAGGCATGAGAGGAGGTCTCGGAGCCTATCCGGCCTCGCCCGCGGAGGGTGGAGATGCGGGATGCTCTCAGCGATGCTGGAAGTTATCAAGGGCGGGGGGAGCGTAAGGAGCTCCAAACCGCTCGCATTCCTCGTAGTGAGCGCTAGAGGGCAGGACTGCTATTCCCAGAGAGTTGACTCTATATACCCCTCCCTTGACACCGCAGTGCTGCGCGACAGCAGTTCGCGAAATTCAGACCTCTAAGCTAAGCGTAGCGTTTACAAGGAACCCCGCCTCCACACTCCCCCCAGGCTGGTAGACGCGGCGTCGAGACTCATGAGCATGATGGGGCTGGAGGGCAAGGCCGCGGAAAGAGCTCGACGAGCTCCTGGAGCTCGTCGACGAGGGGAAGCACTTGGTGATGTACGACGAGAGGAGGTTCGTCGGGTTCCTAAGACGAGTTGCTCGAAGAGCCCGTCGGATTAGCTAAGAGGTCTCTAGGTGGCGACCTTCTCCCGCTGCGACCTGCTCCGCCGCCCGAAGCCTCCAAGGAGCTCTCCTAGTCGTCAACCGGCGGAGGACATGCCTACCCTGTCCAGGTCAAAAATCGGTAAAGGGTTGAGCGAGGGCTCTCCGCGTCCGGGCATCCGAGACCAGGGGAGGGGATCACCTTGCGGAAACCGGGATCCCCAGCTCGCCGGCCAACTCGACCAGCTTCGCCCACGTCTCGTCATCTATCGGTATCCCCCTAGCAGACCTCTCCTCGAAGCACCTGTCCCCGAGCTCCCCGGGCACTACGATCTCGGCACCGGGCTCCCTAGGTAGGGACTTCAGGGTCTGCACGTACTCCTCCACGGCCTCGGCGAACTCTCCGTGTTCCCTGAACACCCCGGGGTCCAGAGCTGCTACTAGGAACCCTCCCTGGGTGTACGGCCCCCTGCCGCCTATCTTGAGGCTATAGGGCGCACCGGCGAGGGCGCTGCAGAGCACGTCCACCACCATGGCTAGCGCGAGCCCCTTGTAGCCTCCCGCTGGCATCAGATACCCCTCCAGAGCTTCCCTGGGATCGGTAGTCGGCCTGCCGTCCCTGGTTATGGCCCAGCCCTCCGGGATCCTCTCGCCCCTTCTGGCCGCCATGAGTATCCTCCCGTACGCGACTGCCGAGAGGGCCATGTCGAGCACTATCGGCCTAGTCCCTCTGGGTACGGCCACGGCTATGGGGTTCGTGCCGACGATCGGCGATCTGGCCCCGGGAACGCTTACCCTGGCCCTGGCGTTCGCTAGGGCTACCCCCACGAACCCCTCCCTGGCCACCCTCGCGACGTAGTACCCCAGCGCCCCGACGCTCCAGATGTTCCTAGCAGCGCCGACAGCCACTCCAGACTTCCTGGCCTTCTCCACGACCCTCAGCGCGAGCTCGTACGCCACCGGCACGCCTATCCCCCAGTCGCCGTCCACGAGAACCGCCACCTCGGTCTCCCGGAGGACCCTCACGCGGGGCCTCGGGTTCACCTCCCCCCACCTGATGCCGTCGGCGAGGTCGAGCCCCGCGGCGACCCCGTGCGAGTCTACGCACCTGAGGTTGGCCGTGACTAGCGCGTCGGCCGTCACCTCGGCGTGCTCGCCGCTCGCGCCCAGCCTCCTGAATATGTTGGCGAGCAGAGACCTGAGCTCCTCGGCCCGCAGTACCCTAGCCATACGCACCACGCGCCAGCTCCTAGCCCGGGCTAAAGTGCTTCGCACGGCGAAAGCATAATAGGCGCGGTGGAACCCCGTGCACGGCGTGATGAGTGGCGATGGCAATGAGGCGTGATTGGGCTGAGCTTCGCTGACCTCCACGACCTAGGGCATCGGTTGCCGCAGAGCCTCGCCGCGATGCCGCGGCGTCCCGGCTTCGGGAGTCCGCGAGAGTCGCCGCGGCCACCTCGGGGCTTGCGCGGAGGGCTTCCGCATTTTATTTCCGCAGGCCGTACCTCTTTCGGAGGTTGCCGTGAGGAACTTTCTGAAGGCCCCGGAGGGCGAGAGGCTCGCTCTCATGGGCAACGAGGCTATCGCGAGGGGCCTGCTCGAGGCCGGGGTCTCCGTGGTGACCGGGTACCCGGGCACGCCGTCGAGCGAGGTCATCATGACCCTCCACGAGCTCGGCGCCGCCAGCGGGATCTACGTCGAGTGGTCGGTCAACGAGAGGGTCGCTTTCGAGATAGCCTACGGAGCCGCTATAGGGGGAGCGAGGGCCGCGGTGACCATGAAGGCCCCGGGGGCCTCCGTCGCCCTCGACCCCCTGGTCTCGTCCGCCTACAGCGGCGTCGAGGGAGGACTCATGGTCCTCGTGGCGGACGACCCAGGGCCCCATACGACCCAGACGGAGCAGGACGACAGGTGGCTGGGCTTCCTGGCCAAGCTGCCCGTGCTCTCCCCGTCCAGCCCCCAGGAGGCCAAAGACCTCACGGTGGCCTCGCTCGAGCTGAGCGAGGAGGTCAAGCTGCCCGTCATCCTGAGGACCACGACGAGGGTAAACCACGCCGTCGGTGACGTGGTCCTGGGACCCCTGAGGGCTCCGAAGAGGGCCACTTCCTTCCGGAAGGACATTCCGAGGTTCGTCAGAGCCGGTATGGCGTGGAACCTGGAGAGGCATAGGTGGTTGAACAGGCAACTCGGCACCGTGGAGGAGGCCTTCGAGAGGGTCTCGGCAGTCCGCAACACCGTCGAGGGCTCGGGTAGGGCGTGCGTGGTCACCGAGGGCACGGCCTACAACTACGTCGCCGAGGCCGTACGCGAGCTAGGTGTAGACGCGAGGGTAGTCAAGCTGACCCTATTGTTCCCGCCGCCGAGGAAGTTCCTCTCGGAGGCCCTGGAGGGCTGTGAGAGAGTGCTCGTGGTCGAAGAACTCGACCCCTACGTGGAGACCATCGTCAGGAGCCTGCTCAGCGAGCTGGGGAGGAACGTCCCCATCTACGGCAAGACCGCCAGCGGCATACCCATGGAGGGAGAGCTGAAAACGGGGACAGTGCGCGAGGCGATAGCGTCCGTGCTGCTCGAGGGTTCTGCTACGGGGAGGCCGACCACCGCAGAGCCTCTCCAGGACGTTAGGGTGCCCCCGAGGCCTCCCCCCATGTGTCCGGCCTGCCCCCACAGAAACACCTACGTAGCCCTCCTGATGGGGATAGCCAGGGCCGGCTACAGGAGGGACGATGTGCCGATCTTCGGCGACATAGGGTGCTACGCTCTCGGAGCCCAGCCGCCCCTCGAGGCCATATGGACTGAGCACTCGATGGGGGCCTCGATATCGATGGCGATGGGTCTAAAGGTGGCCGGCTACGACAAGCCGGTGGTGGCCGTCATAGGCGACTCCACCTTCTTCCACGCTGGGGTCCAGCCCCTCATCGAGGCCGCGCACAAGCGGGTCGACGTGCTGGTAGTGATCGCGGACAACGCTGTCGTAGCCATGACGGGACATCAGTCCACGCCGGCCTGGTCCGAGCTCGAGTCCGGGAGGAAGGCTAGACCGGTACCGATAGAGAGTGTGGTGAAGGCTATCGGCGTGGAGCGCGTCGAGGTGGTGGACCCGTACGACTTCGACAGAGCGGTCGAGGCTTTCGAGCGGCTGCTGAGGGAACCGGGAGTCAGAGTGCTGATAAGCAGACACCCCTGCGCCCTCGTGGAGGCCAGGACCAGGGGAGTCCGGCGCAGGTACATGATCGTCGAGGACAGGTGCACCGGCTGCCTGGCGTGCGTCAGGGTGACCGGCTGCCCCGCTCTCTACTTCGACGGAAGCAAGGTGAGGATAGCCGAGGAGGACTGCCTCGGCTGCGGGCTCTGCGCTAGGTTCTGTCCCTACAAGGCAATAGAGGTGGTCGCGGGTGGATGAAGCAGTGAACATAGCGATAGCCTCGGTCGGGGGCCAGGGAGGGTTGACCCTCTCGAGAGTGCTCGCTGTCGCGGCCGTGCTCGACGGCTACTCGGTTAGAACCGGTGAGACCCTGGGGATGGCTCAGAGGTTTGGTTCCGTGGTCAGCTACGTGAGGGTGGGCAGGAGAGTTCTATCGCCGGTGTTCGCCGAGGGGGAGGCGGACTTCCTGCTCGGCCTGGAAGTTATCGAAGCGGCCAGAGCCCTCGGGCTACTGAAGCCCGGCGGACTAGCGGTCATCTCCGACGTCCTGAGGCCACCGGTATCCGCCAGCCTGAGGAGGGAGCCCTACGACAAGGCCAAGCTCCTCAAGCACATAGGCAGTCGCGCGAGGCTCCTCGTGGTGCCGGCTCGGGAGCTGGCCGCTCGAGCGGGCAACCCGAGGGCCGCCAACATGGTTGTGCTAGGCGCTTTCAGCAGGCAGCAGAGGGTTCTAACGGAGGGCTCGCTCAGGAGAGCCATCTCCGAGGTCATCGACCCCAGGTGGCTCGAGAGCTCTCTAAGGGCTCTCGAGCTCGGAATGGAGTATTGCGAGAAGTTTAGCGACCCTCGGGGAGCCGAGACCCCCGGTGGCCGGGAGTCTGAGGCGGTCAATCATTAAGACCTCCCGCGCGGGTTCTCGAGCACCGCGTGCTTATTTCTTCCACTCCTCCCGGAGTACTGGTAGTGATGGCTGGGCGGAAGAGGCTGACGTTCAAGGAGGTCTACGGTGAGAGCATAGCTCTGGGCATCAAGGTAGCCACAATAAGGCTGAACAGCAGCCTCACCGTCGGCGACGTGGTCGACGTAGTGGCGGGCAGGAGGTACGTGGGGAAGGCCCTGATAACCGGTGTGGAGACCAAGAAGGTCTCCCAGCTCACGGACGAGGACGCCGTGCTGGACGGGTTCCGGAGCAGGAGCGAGCTCTTGAGAGAGCTGAGGAAGATCTACGGGAGGATGATCAGGGACTCCGCCGAGGTCAAGGTAATAAGGTTCAGGCTCCTCGGGCGCTGAGGTCACGGCCTTGGTCAAAGCCATCGTCTGCGTGACGGGAATGCCGGGCGCCGGCAAGACCCTCGTAGCTAGGTGCGTCTCCGAGAGCCTGGGCGCCTACGTAAACATGGGCGACGTGGTGAGGTCCAAGGCCGCTGAGCTGGGGCTCGAGCCCACGTCGGACAACCTGCTGAGGATAGCGCGGGAGCTCAGGGCCAGGTACGGCCCGGACGCTGTAGCTAGGGAGGTGGCGGGAGTACTCTCTGGACTCGAGGGGGTGGCCGTTGTGGACGGCGTCAGGAACCTCGAGGAGGTCGAGCACTTCTCGAGGGTGGCGCCCACCGTGGTGGTCGCGGTCCACGCCTCCCCGAGGGCTAGGTACGAGAGGCTGAGGAGGAGGGGTAGGGAGGACGATCCCGCGGCCTACCGAGAGTTCCTGGAGAGGGACTCCAGGGAGCTGGAGCTGGGTCTGGGAGCCGTGGTAGCCCTCGCCGACGTCGTGGTCGTTAACGAGGGCAGGGATGTCCGCGAGGTCTGTCGGGAGGCGCTGGAGAGGGTCCGGGAGGCGCTGCGGGATGTTCTTGCTGAGGGTTGAGGTCGAGGCCAGGGCCACCGAAGACCAGGACAAGGTGGCGAGGGCCGTCAAGAACGTGTTCGACGTAGACCCCAGGGTCGTAGAGCTCTCGGAGGGCTACAGGCTCCTTGTCGCAGAGTCCAGCAGCATCGAGTCCCTGAAGAAGCTCCACGCGCTCCTCAGGCAGCAGAGAGCCCTCGACGCTGCGAGGACCTACATGCTGAAGAACCGCAGGGGGAGTTCCCTGGAGCTCAAGCTCCACAAGCAAGCTGCTTACGCTGGCCGCGTGTCACTGCTGACGTTCGACGAGGAGTCCCCCCTCGGCCCCGTCAGGGTGCTGATAGTCTCCGACAAGATCGACGAGATAATAGACTGGCTGGCCCCACCGACGTCGCAGGGCAAGCCTCTGTGGGAGAGGGAGGCTCCGCGTGTCTGAGGGCTCTCTCGGTTCAGCATTAAATCCCCTCCCCACCGCATACCGTACTCGGTGCGGGGGTTGAGTAGGCTCAGAGAGTGCGAGGAGGGGTGCAGCACTAAGTGCTCCGATAGACCGGGGTCCGAGTACTTCGAGTGCGTCGGCGAGTGCATGAGAGTCTGCCTAACTAGTGCCACAGGAGAGCCCTAGCAGGAGCTCGCGAGTAGAGGGGAGCAGGGCGGCCGAGGGGTAGTTGTAGGGCTCCTCCCTGGGCGACTCGGTGTAGTAGGGTCGGTTGCAGCCGGGGCAACCGCTCGTCAGTAGAGCCTCGGGCAAGCCCTCTAGCTCGAGGAGGGGGTCGGCGTAGACGCACCCTCTGTCCAGGTCGACGAACCTCTCGACTGGCAGGCCCCTGGAGACCAGGAAGTTCGCCAGCTGGACGACCCTGTAGTACCTTAGAGGAGGCCTGGGCCTTCCCTCCATGGGGGTGCCCTTAACTGGCGTGAACGCGAACAGCGAGACCATGCCCCCCATTTCATAGACCCTCTTCATGGTCTCTACGATATCCCGCAGGCTCTCGCCGAGCCCCGCGATCAGGTGGACCACCACCCTGCCCCGACCAAAGACCGAGACCGCTCTCCGCACGAAGTCCAGGTAGACCTCGAAGGGGTACGGCTTGTTGATCCTAGCCGCCAGCTCCGGTGTGGGAGCATCTAGGCCTACGCCCAGGTAGTCGACCCCCTCCAGCTTGAACAGCGCCAGGTCGCCATCTGCCACGGGCGTGGTTGACAGCGATACCCTGAGCCCGTAGCGGGAGAGGATCTTCGCTATCTCGTGGAGCTCCTCCACGAAGCCCGGCTTGACGACGGACTGGACGCACGCCCTCTCGAAGACCGCGGCTATCCTGGGCGCTACCCTCTCGAGCTCCACCGCGGGCCAGACCACCCTGGAGAGAAGGTCTTTGGAGGCACTGGACAGGGTCGACTGGGCGCAGAAGAGGCATCCGGCGAGGCACCCTCGCTCGCAGTACTGGAGGAGGTAGGCTACCCCGGGTCGAACTAGTACCTTGGCGTCCTCTTCTCCTATAGCCGCCAGGGTACCCAGGGACGCTCTGACCAGCATCCCTCTCTCCACCATACCCGCGGTTCTCCAGTTAACTAGGCCACCACCGCCCTAGATGCGGTATCCTCCGTTCCTCGAGGCTGTTATGCGCAGGACGCCGAGCCCGGGTGCTTGCAGACGAGGTCGCGTCGCTCGGTGCGGAGTGCTCGGATCCGGATTCGGTCTAGTCGGGGAGGCGGTGGATAGGGAACTCCCGGGAGTCTTGGTTTTCGGAGATCCTCGTATGCGGTGAGGGGGCTGGACGCCGGACTGGCCTCGAGTGGAAGGTCTGAGAAATCGTCCTCGGTGCTAACAGAGGGGTGCTAGCAGAGGAACGTTCCAAGCACAGATACGGGGGCCCGCCCGCTCCAGAACCCCTTCGCAGTGCGGGAGGGAGGAGGGTCCAGCGCGGCAGGATTCCGCGCTCGGCTAGGCGGACTGAAGAGCGCAGACAGATGGGCTCGCTATGTCAGGCTAGGACTATATGTCTCACTCTTACTTTGTTCGTCTTTAGGCCGCACTCCTCGAGGTACTTGAGGAGTGCGCGCCTTATGATCTCGGACCTGCTGAGACCGGAGCTCCTGGCCAGGGAGTCCAGGGCGTTGAGGAGGGACTCGTCCACCTTAAGCGATATCACCCTCAGCCCGAGCCACCGGATACGATTTAGCCGGGACCTTATAATTTCGGGAGACCGCAACCCATCGTATACGAACGTTCTAAGAGGAGTACAGATGGAACAGATAGTTTTATAAACCTCTTCTAGTCTTACTCTTGGAGGGTCTGTACATTCCCACAGTGCACATATCGCTGCCGGAGGGCGTATACGAGGAGCTCAGGAGAGTTGCTACAAGCATGGGGGTTCAGATCACCGACCTCATAAAAATGTACATAAGGCTGGGGCTCCAGGACTCCCTGATCTCCGGGGGACACTCGCAGTACGCCAACGGGATCAAGGAGCTGGTCGACAAGCTCGTATACATAGAGGGGAAGCTGGCGCTACTCGACGAGACGCTTAGGGAGACCATGAAGAAGCTCCAGGAGCTGGAGGAGAGGATCGAGGAGCTAGAGTCTCCCGTCCCCTCGGCGATGGTAAGGAGAGCTGGGGGAAAGCTTAAATAGCTCTCGGAGGGAGCTCTTAGCGGTCCTACGGAGTGCCCCGAGTACCGGGGCTCGGTGAGGTAGGGAGGGCCACCCCCGGCCCTTTTCTCCCTCGAGTCCCCTCGCGGGTCTATTTAATCTTCGGCCCACATGCCTGCTGTGGGTACCGCCGTGGACGTGGACTCCAGGATGAGGCTGGTCATCCGAGACGTCGAGGAGGTGGTGACTCTAGAGGAGCTCAGGAGCCTTCTCGAGGTCGGGGGCGGGAGAGGGTACCTGGGGTTCGAGCCCAGCGGGCTGTTCCACATCGGCTGGCTCGTCTGGGCCTACAAGTTCAGAGAGCTGGTGGAGGCCGGGTTCAGGATGACCCTGCTCGCCGCAACGTGGCACGCCTGGATAAACGACAAGCTCGGGGGCGATATGGAGCTGATCAGGGCGGCCGCGCGGCACGTGGTCGACGTCCTCGACGCGCTCGGCCTGGAGGGCAGGTTCCAGGTCGTGTACGCGGAAGACCTCGTGGACTCGGCGGAGTACTGGGGAACTCTCCTCAGGGTGGCGAAGCACACCTCCATGGCTAGAGTGAGGAGGGCCCTCACCATAATGGGCAGGAGGGCCGAGGAGTCCGAGTCCGACTTCTCGAAGTTCGTCTACCCTCTGATGCAGGTCACGGACATATTCGAGCTAGACCTAGACCTGGCGCTGGGAGGGATAGACCAGAGGAAGGCTCACATGCTCGCGAGGGACGTGGCGGAGAAGATCGGGAGGAGGAAGGTCGTCGCGGTTCACACTCCCCTGCTGCCGTCTCTCCAGGGGATCTCCAGGATGGACATAGCGGCCCTCCCCAAGGACGAGCTCATGGCCGAGATCAAGATGAGCAAGTCCAAGCCGGAGTCGGCGATCTTCGTGACGGACTCCGACGAGGAGATCAGGGCCAAGGTGATGAGGGCATACTGCCCTCCGAGGGACGTGGAGGGGAACCCGGTGCTGGGCATAGCCAAGCACATAATCTTCAGGGGCTCCGAGGTGGAGTTCGTGGTCGAGAGGCCGAGCAAGTACGGGGGACCGGTAACTTACTGGAGATACGAGGACCTCGAGCGGGACTACGTGGACGGGAGGGTTCACCCGATGGACCTAAAGGCTTCCGTGGCCGAGTACCTCGTGAAAAAAGTCGTGGGTCCCATAAGGAGCTACGCCGCTAGGCCGGAGCGCGAGGAGCTTCTCAGAAAAATACGCGATGCGGTCACGAGGTAGCTCAGGGAGCCCTGAGCACGTAGATCCTGGTACCGGCAATCTGCTGCAGCTCCTCGGGGCTTGCGGAGATCTCGCTTGTGGCAGCGCTGACTACCTCGTATGTGTCCTTGACCACGTCTACGAAGACCTCCACCGGCTGCAGGGGCAGGTTCATCCCCCTAACCCAGTAGTGCATTGGCACGACCACCCTGGGCTCGAGGAGCTTCACCACCTCGAAAGCCTCCCTCGGGTCGATGGTGAAGGTGCCGCCCACGGGCACGAGCGCGACGTCTACGGGCTTCAGCTGCGAGACCGTGGCCTCGTCGGGGACGTGCCCGAGGTCTCCCAGGTGGAGGACCGCGACTCCCTCAACCTCTACCCTGTAGACCACCACGTCGCCCCTCCTCCTCCCTCTGACCTTGTCGTGGTAGAGCCTGACCCCTCTGGCTCTATGCCTGCCCCCGATCACGAACTCCCCCTCCCTGCTCGAGTGCCTCTCGGCACCTGGCTTGGCCACGACGCTATAAGCGTTATGATCGAAGTGGTCGTGGGTTATGAGGACCGCGTCGGCCTTGAAGGCCGGCGGCTTCAGCCCCAGGCTATACCCATCGTGGGGGTCTATGCCTACGGTGAACCCGGTGCTGTCGATAAGCTCGAAGCACGCGTGGCCGTGCCACCTGATCAGCAACGCTTCGCACCGGGAGAGGTACACCGAAGAGATAATAAGGCTTAGGAGTTTTCGGGCGGTAGGAGTACCCCGAGGCACCTCCTTCGCCCCTCCGAGAGGGAATGCGGCTCCCTCCGTCGAGACGGCGGCTCGGTGTGGCTTATTTGCGACCCGAGGTGGTATCCGGGGGCGCTGCGCCATGGTGCTCGGTACGTACGTCGTGCAGAGCATCGGGAGGAGTACCTACATGGCGATAAGGGTCAGGAGAGTCCTGGCGAGCAGGAGGTCGAGGTACCAGCAGATCGAGGTGGTGGACACCGAGGAGTTCGGGAGAGTTCTCGTGCTGGACGGCCTCGTCCAGAGCGCGGAGGTCGACGAGTTCTACTACCACGAGTCCCTCGTCCACCCAGCGATGGTCCTCCACCCTGAGCCCCGGAGAGTCCTGATACTGGGGGGAGGCGAGGGTGCCACCCTCAGGGAGGTCCTGAAGCACAGCACCGTGGAGAGGGCGGTCATGGTGGATATAGACGAGGAGGTGGTCAGGGTAGCCAGGGAGTACCTCGAGAGCTGGCACTCGGGAGCGTTCGACGACCCGAGGGCGCGCATAGTGATCGAGGACGGGAAGACCTTCGTCGAGAGGCTGGAGGAGAGGTTCGACGTGATAATCATGGACCTGACAGATCCCTACGGACCGGAGATCGCCCGCGCCCTGTACGGAGAGGACTTCATCCGGAGGCTCCACGGAGTTCTCGAGGAAGGCGGAGTCCTCTCCACCCAGGCCGGCTCGTCGTTCTTCTTCCCCGACGAGTACCGAGCGCTGCGCGAAAGCCTGGAGCGCTTCTTCAGGAGCGTGGACTCGTTCTCGACGTGGATCCCGTCCTTCGGCTACTCCTGCGGCTTCGTAATAGCGTCGAAGGGTCCCGGGCTTAGAGAGCTCGGCGAGGACGAGATAGACCGCAGGCTGAGGGCGAGGGGGGTCACCGCGAGGTTCGTCAGCGGGAGAGCCCTCAAGGCTCTACTCGCTATCCCCGAGCTCTATAAGCATTACTCGGACAGACCCTAGGAGCTCGCGGCCTCGGATCAGGGAAGGAGCCTCTTGAGGAGGAGCGCTAGCTCCAGCATGCTGGACACGTGGATGAGTGGAGCCCGGGAGTCTCCGCACTCGAGAGGACCCGGACCCAGGACTACGGGGAGCCCGACTGTCCTCAGCGCGCTGCAGTCCCATGCGCTATCACCTACGTACATCGTCTCGCGGAGGTATACTCCGTGCCTCCTCGCTATCTCCTCCACGACTTCCCCCTTCCTGAGAGGGTTCACCACCTCCACGCCCCGAGGGACGAGCCTGCCCTCGCTATCGCAGAGGAGCCTGTTCGCGTAGACCTCGTCTATGCCCAAGTCCCTGGCCACCCTGGTAGCCAGGAAGTCTATCCCCGCGCTCACTATGGCTGTCTTCACGCTCCTTTCTCTGAGGTGGTTCACCACCTCTCTGGCTCCCTCGGCTATCCTGACCCTCTCGAAGGCCTCCTCGACGTCCCGGCAGTACACGGCTCCCCGCTCTCTCACCACGAGCTCGAGGTCTAACCTCATCCACTCGGAGTAGGTTATCAGGCCCTCCTCGAAGGCCTTGGCGTAGTTTGCCTTGCGGGCGTGCTCGTAGGTGCCGAAGACCCTGTGGAGATACCCCCACGACGAGGACTCCTCCACTAGCACCCCGTCAAGGTCGAAGACGGCCAGTCTCAGCCTCCGCGACACTTGGTCACCGCCTCCTCTGCGACGCTCCTGAACACCGAGAGCGCGGTCTCCCTGCTGACTCCGGCCAGGACTATCCTGTCCAGAGCCCGCGAGGCCAAGTCCACCAGCTCCGAGACGTGCCTGCCGGCGGAGCTCTGCTCGAGGGAGTCGAGGGGCTCCGGGGGGAATGCGAAGAAGTCGCCAGAGATCCTCAGTCCCACGACTCCACACTCGGCATCGACCTCCAGCTCGACCGCGAACACCTTTCCGCCCTCCTCCTTGACTTCCCTCCTGACAACTATAGACCTCATCTCATGAACACCCACTCGCGCGACCTGTACTTCCACTTCAGCTCCGAGGCGAGCCTCAGCTCGACCTCCGTGTATGCGCCCTCGTAGACCTCCGCTCCCAACCCCCTTCTGAACCCCTCCAGCAGCGCTTCGAGGGCCTCCCTCTTGGTCACAGTCCTCCCCAGAAACTCCGACACCGTCGTCACCCTAGCCCTCACGGGTCCCCTCGAAGAGAGCTTGACGCCCCCGACCCTGAGGACCTCGGCCAGCCTGTCCAAGTTCGTGGCGTACATGAAGGTTCCGTGCTGCAGGACTGCACCGAACCTCCTCGTCTGCGCCTGCCCCGAGAACTTCCTACCGCCTATCACGCCGTCGTTCAGGGGCACGAACTCCGCCGGTGCCCCGAGGATTCTAGCAGCCTCTATGACCCCCGAGGACAGGAACCTGAAGGACTCTGCGACGTCCCCGGGCACCTGATGCTCCGGCAGGACGACGGAGTACGTTATCTCTCCGCTCGGGTCGTGGTAGACGGCACCGCCCCCAGTGACCCGCCTAACTATGTCTATGCCCTCTCTGCGGGCGAGCTCTACGTCCACCACCTCCTCGACCCTCTGGAAGTAGCCCAGGGTGACGGTGGGTCTGCTGAAGACGAAGAGCCTCAGGGTCGGCGGACCGCCCATGGCTACTGAGAAGAGGAGCGCCTCGTCCATCGCCATGAGGTAGTAGCCGTCGCCCTCGTCGATCACGAGCCTAAACCTCAACACTCCTCCCAGAAGCGACTAGGGGGAGCATATTAAGCTAGGCTCCTCACCGCGGAGGAGAACCGCCCGGACGACCGCGCGTCGGTGCGCGTGGACGAGAACCGCGCGCTGCGCGGGAGCTCGGCAGGAGCTAAAGTTCCTCTGCCGGTGCCGAGGGCATTGCCTGCGGGCCGACCCTACCCGCGGAGCGGGTTCTGGGCTAGACATGGATATGTGTGGGACTCGTGCCCAGCCCTTGGGCCTCACGGAGCTTGGCCCCTTTCGGGGGGAACCCGGGGCTCCCCACATCCTAAGGAACTCCTCCCATATGTTTACCGACGCGTTCCTGTGCCTGTCCATAACGAGCCCGCACCTCGGGCACCCGAAGGCAGCTCCCCTTAGGTCTTTGTCGTAGTACCCGCATCTGGAGCAGGTCTTCGAGGTGCCCCCGGGCTTGACGAAGTCGTGCTTGGAGTTCTGCCTGTTCACGCTCCTGCTCCT
>CALJEN010000008.1 GCA_938073905.1 uncultured Sulfolobales archaeon
CCTCGTGAGGGCCCTCAGGGAGGGCTGGATAGCCGGGGCCGGGATAGACGTCTTCGAGGGGGAGCCCATACCGGCGGACCACCCACTGACCCAGTTCAGGAACGTCGTCCTGGCACCCCACATAGGCAGCGCGACCTACGAGGGAAGGCACCGGATGGCCGAGATAGTCCTGGAGAACCTCGTGGCGTTCTACGAGGGGAGGAGGCCCCCGACGCTAGTCAACGAGGGAGTGCTCAAAGTCCGCCCGCCCGGCTTCAAGTAGGGCTCTTTTTAAAGACTCCCGAGCCCGACCCCTCCGGGAGAGGCTTTTTAAGGCCCGACCGCTATAGCAGAGCCGGAGCCGCGGTAGTATAGCCCGGCCAAGTATGCGGGCCTCTCGAGCCCGTGACCCGGGTTCAAATCCCGGCCGCGGCACCACTCGGCCTACCTTGTCCGGCACCTCTCCCTGTACTCCTTCGCGAGGTCTAGCTCCACCACTGGGCCCCCGGGGGAGGTCTCCCTGAAGACCCTGGCCGTGAACCTCCTCACCCTCACCCTCTCGCTCAGCCAGCAGTCCGGGGTCATGCCCGCCTTGACGCAGGTCTCGGACAGGAAAGTCTCCTCGTCCCAGCAGTACTCCACCGGGACCTCCGGGAGGAGGACTCCCTTGTAGACCCTGTACTCCGCTATCAGTCCGTCCCTGCCTATCACAACCTCGCGAGACCTCTCCCTTCCCGCGGACTCCAGGTCTCTCGGCATCGAGAGGACGCTGACCTCGAACACAACCTCGCCGAGCTCCTCCGCCGAGAGGGGCTCGAACCTCGGGTCCTCGAGGGCCGCCGCCAGCGCGGTGGTCACCACGTTCTTGATGAGGGGCTCCACCGGGGAGAGGTAGCCTATGCAGCCCCTGAGGTCGTACCTTCCCCCCGAGACCCTCCGTATCGTGGTGAAGGTCATGCCCCTCGCCGCCAGGACTCCGCCGACGCTCGGGGGCTCCAAGACCCTGCCGGAGGTGAGGTACACCTCTACGGCTCTCCTGGCCGTCCTCACGAGGAGCTCCCCGTCCTCGGGACCCAGCAGGGCCGGGTCCGCGTACTCGGACACAGGCTCCACCGGTGCCCTAGTCGGCTCGCGCCGAATATGTGCGGAAGCTAGGGTGGGGACTCCGGCGGCGGGTCAGGGCGCGGTCTACGGCTCGGAGAAGACCTCCTCTCCGGACTCGCTCAGGCCGGCCCCGGCCAGCTTCTCGAGCATGTCCGGGTCCGACACCTCGACGCTGGTGGAGCTGAGTATCCTCCTGACTATCTCCCCGACGCTCTCCCTCCCGAGGTCTATCGCCTCCCCCTGGACTACCAGCACGGGGCTATCGCCGTGCTCGACGAGCAGGTAGGTCCTGAAGTCGAGCTCCGAGAGGCTGTCCACGACCTGCCTGACCTTGACCATGTACCTCCCGCTGTCCGAAACCGGGACGCGGACTACGAGAGTTACGGACCTCACCTCTGCCACCAGTAGCCTATACTGGCGGCGTAGCGTAGATAAGCCATGACCCGCTACCGAGCAGAGTCGGGGGTCGGCCGAGCCCGCGGACTTGGGGGATACTCGGTCTTCAGTAAGGGCTAAAGGGTCCTCGAGGGTGCACCGCTGAACGGGAGGGTTGGGGAGAATGGGAAAAAGAGTGGAGGGCTTACCGCCTGACATCTATAAACGGTGGTCTGAACCACCAAGGAGGTCTCTGATCGCTCATGTAGTACGCGGCTATCCTCGAGATGTATATTTCGGCGCCGTAGCTCCCAACATTGTATACGTTCAGCCGCTCACCGACGTTTTCTATCTCTATGGCGGCTACTAACCCTAAAGCGTCGATCGCGTAGCATAAGTACCATGGAATTCCATAGTACTGGCACAAGACCGCGACTATTAAGCCCAGTATGCTGATCCTGAAGCCGAGCGAATCTCTTCCAAGCTCCAGAACCCCCCATGCCGGTACCCAGTAGCTCTCGAACTCGAGCTTCGACCTGAATACGTCTATGTCCACGAACTCGCTCGCGGGGACACCGAATATGGGGTAGAGGCTCGGGCTCTCGACGCTTGTGACTATGGTCACCACGCTGCTCCAGCCGTCGGGCTCGCACGTCACGGCTACGGACCCGTCGCAAAGCTTAGCGTAGCAGCACCTGTAGCCGTAGGCATCGTAGAGCTTGAACCTACCGCGCCAGGTTAAGAAGCTGTAGGCATTCCTGCTGTCCACCCATACCTCTCCCCTTATGTGACCGCTGAGCTCGCCGCTGGGCTCACCAATTATTATTATCCTTTCCCAGTTCAATATCCCTATCCGGAACTTCACGCGAGTGTACCCTCCGCTGTCGTAGTACGCCCTAACACCCTGCGTGAGGGCTCCTGGGTCCATGTACATGATGATCAGAGGGATTACGTTCCTGAGGTATTCCGGTAGCTGCGGGTCGCCGGAATCGAAGATCTCTCTAACGAGCCGCACTCTGGTGAAGTAGTAGCTGCAGCAGTCGCAGCTGTAGGAGCCCGAGCACGGCCCCGGCAGGCCGCTCCCCGACGTCTGGTAGGAGCTGGGGGCCACGAGGGCTAGGTAGCCAGGCCGCGCTGCCAGGCCGCAGAGGCCCTGGGCTTCCCGGCCCACCGCAGTAGCCGTAGCACTCCGCCCCACCCTGAGGGAGCTCACGTTGAGGGTCCTCCTGACTACCGGGAACCTGTCCGCACCGACCCTGTGGACCTCGACCCTGGGTAGGGGCGATACGAAGAGCTCCGGGTCGTAGATCACAGAGGCACCGAAGGCTAGTACCGACGTGTCCGTCTCCGGGCTGTAGGCGGACACCTGGAGCAGGAGGGCCGGTCTCCAGTGCTTCCCGTGCCTCCTGTAGTACCCGAGCCACTCGCCCACGACTCTCTTCAGCTCCTTCGCGGTGAGCCTCACGATCGGCGAGTCCGGGTCTACCGTCGCGTTGTAGACCTCGACGACGCCCTCGGGGACTACCGCCCACACCTCCACGTAGTACCCGGCAGCCCTCCCGGTCGCTCCCAGGAGCTCCGCGGCCTTCGGTAGGGCTATCACCAGGGCCCTCTCACCCGAGAGCAGAGACCGCGCCACGAAGACGTAGGCGGGCTCCAGGACTAGGAGGGCGGCAGCTAGGGAGACCACGACCGCGGCTGAGGCAGCTACGTAGAGCCTGGTCGGTCTCTTCACTGAGTCACCCTGCGCTGCTAGGGGTTTGAGAAAAAACACCGATTTCAGGGCGCCGCGGCCTAGCCCTCTGGGTGGAGGAGGGTGGCGGGCTTCCAGCGCGCTGGGCTCCCTACCCGGGGGCTCCGCAACCCGAGCTAAAGATAGTAGTCGAGGGCTCGGGATAGACTACCTCTTCACTGCTTCTTCCTTCTATCGGCGCCGGTCCTCGCGATCCACCCGCAGAGCAGGCACCTCTTGACCACGAGGACGTAGGACTTCGTCCCCCTGACCCTAACCCTAACGGTCACTCCGGGGACTAGGGGCGCGTAGCACTTCTCGCAGACCCACCTCCTGTAGTGAGGGGGCTTCCTAGCTCTTGCCCTGAGGAGTACCTCTATGCCCCTCCTGACGTACGCGCGGGCCCTCTCGACATCCCCCCTCCTGGCCCTCTCCACGGCCAGCGAGTAGAGTATCAGGCTCCTCTGCCTCGCGATGTCCTCGACCGAGCCCCTACGAGCCAAAGGCCCTGTCCCCCGCGTCCCCGAGCCCGGGGACTATGTAGCCCCTCTCGTTGACCGTGGGGTCGATGGCGACGGCGTAAACGGCCAGGTCGATCCCCAGCTCGCGCGCGACCCTGTCGAGCCCGGCGAGGGCTATGGGCGTCACAATGACCGACGCGAGGAGGTACCTCTTGGCTCTGCCGTGCTTGACGACCTCCCGGAGAGCCCTCGCTGCCGTGGAGCCCGTGGCCACCATGACGTCGCTCAGCACGACTATGCTCTCGGGGGTTATCGTCGGGACCTTCACGTAGGCCACGTCGACCTCGAACTCGTAGTCGCGCATGCCCCTCTCCTCGACCCTCCTGGCGACTATCACCCCCTGCTTCGCGTTGAAGAATATCTTGACCAGGCCCTCCGTGAGGGGCCAGGCGGCCCTCAACACCGTGACTATCACGACCCGGTCTAAGTCCTTGATCTTCACGCCGCGGGCCTTGACGCCCAGCGGGGTCTCGACCTCGCACTCCTCGACCTCGAACTCCTTGACCATCTCCAGCCCGACGACTCTGCCCAGCCTCACGAGGCCCTTCCTGAACTCTATCTGCGGGGTCTCCCTGTCCCTCAGCGCGGTGAGTATAGCCTGGGCGTAGGGGTGGCTCACTACGTTTACCTTGAGCAAGACCACCGCCCTCGAGTTCCTGTGAATGTGCCCGCAATTAATAAGTCGGCGGGGGCTTGAGCGCGGCCGAGCACGGGACCGCGCCCCCAGGCGAGAGCCCTCGCGAGAGCACTTTAAATTGCCCTGGCCGAATTCTAGCGCGAGGTGATGGGTTGGGCAGGTTTCTGCTGATGATACCCGGCCCCTCGATAGTAGACCCGGAGACCTTGCTCGACATGGCCAAGCCTACTCACAGCCACGTCTCGGAGGACTTCGACGCGATCCACAGGGAGTCCCTGGAGATGCTGAGGAAGGTCTTCGGGACAGAGGGAGAGGTCGTGCTCATCCCCGGGAGCGGCACTGCCGCGATAGAGCTGGCGGTGAGGACCTCTGTGAAGCCCGGGGAGAGAGCGCTAGTCCTCAAGGCGGGCTTCTTCGCCGACTACCTCGCCGACGCTGCGAGGAGGGTCGGCGCCGAAGTCACGGTAGTCCAGTCGCCGGTCGGCAGGGGGTTCACCGGCGAGGACGTGGAGAGGGCGGTTGGGAGGGGCGGCTACAGCGTCGTCATGCTCCAGCACGTGGAGACCTCGGTGGCCGTGGCCAACCCCATCAGGGACGTAGCGAAGAGGGCTAAGGAGCTCGGGGCCAAGGTCGTGGTGGACGGGATAGCGTCGATAGGAGGGATGGAGATGAGGCTCGACGACTGGGGTGTAGACGTCTGCCTGACCGGCTCCCAGAAGGCCCTGGCGGTGCCGCCGGGGCTAGCCGTGGTCGCCTACAGGAAGGGGTTCTCACCCCTGACCGAGAACGAGACGACGTACTTCAACATAACGAGGCTCCTCAAGGAGATGGAGTCGACCAGGAACTACTACATCACGCCGGCCGTGAACCTGGTCTACGCTCTCCACTCGTCGCTGAAGAGGGTGCTGGCCGAGGGACTGGAGGCTAGGTACAGGAGGCACGAGGTGCTGGCCAGGGCCGTCCAGAGGGGTCTCGAGGCGCTGGGTCTGAGACTGGTGGCCGAGGAGCCCTTCAGGGCCCACACGGTCACCGCAGCCTACATCCCGGAGGGCGTCGAGTGGCCGAAGCTCTACGCGGAGATGCGCGCTCGGAGGGTCGAGGTGGCCGGGGGTCTCGGGGAGCTCCGCGGCAAGATATTCAGAGTAGGCCATATGGGCGAGGTCACGGCGAACGACGCGACGGCCACCCTCGCGGCGCTCGAGAGGTCTCTGGCCAGGCTCGGGTACAGAGTGGAGTTCGGGTCGGCCGTGAGAGCGGCCCAGGAGGTACTGCACTCCTACGGTGTGTGACATGGCCTACGATCTGATCATTAGGCGGGGGATCGTAGTAGACGGGAGCGGCTCACCCCCGTTCAGAGCCGACGTGGGAGTATCGGGAGACACCATCAAGTCCATCGGTGACCTGAGCGCGGAGAGGGCGGAGACCGTAATAGACGCCTCGAACCTCATCGTCGCACCCGGGTTCATAGACATCCACAACCACAGCGACCTGACGATATTCGAGGTCCCGACGGCCGACAACTACGTGCTCCAGGGGGTAACGACGGTAGTGGTGGGGAACTGCGGGTCCTCCCCGGCGCCGCTGACGGACGTGAACTACGAGGAGGCGGTGAAGTGGGTCAAGAAGGAGCACCCGGAGGTGGAGGTGAGGTGGAGGAGCTTCGCTGAGTACCTCAATGCCCTCAGCGAGCTCGGACCAGCGATCAACGTAGCCGCGCTGGTGGGGCACGGAACCATACGCTCAGCAGTTCTGGGGTTCGGTCCCGAGAGGCCCTCCGAGAGAGACCTCCAGGCCATGAGAGAGCTAGCAAGGGAGGCCGCGGAGGCCGGGGCGTTCGGCCTGAGCACGGGGCTCATATACATTCCCGGGACGTTCTCCACGACGGAAGAGATCGTCGAGGTAGCGAAGGCCGTGGCTCCCTACGGCGGCGTGTACTCCACCCACATGAGGAACGAGGGCGTGGGGCTACTGGACTCCGTGAGCGAGGCCGTGACCATAGGTCTCAGGGCCGGGCTGGGGGTGGAGATCTCGCACCTGAAGGCGGCCGGCAGGCCCAGCTGGGGCAAGGTCTCGGCGGCCCTGAGGATGATAGAGGACTACGCGGCCAGAGGCTACGACGTGTCCGCCGACGCGTATCCCTACACGGCAGCCTCCACGTCGCTCGCGACTCTGTTGCCCAGAGACCTGAGGGGGGCGAGCTCGGATGAGGTCTTGAGGAGGCTGCGCGAGCCCGACGCCGTCGGGAAGCTCAGGGAGAGGCTCGGGGAGGCCGTGTTCGAGGAGAGGCACATCTCCTGGTCCGACATCATGATATCCTACTCTCCGAAGCACAGGGAGCTCGAGGGCATGAGGATGGACAGGATAGCCGAGTCCCTCGGTCTAGACCCGGTGGAGGCTCTAGTGAAGCTGCTCCTGGACGACGAGCTGGCCACCGGGATGGTCTCGTTCAGCATGAGGGAGGAGGACGTTAGAACGGTCGTATCCCACCCTCTGGTGGCCATCGGGAGCGACGGCTCCGTAGGCAAGTTCGGGGTCGGAAAGCCCCACCCGAGGAGGTACGGGACGTTCCCGAGGGTGATAGCCAGGTACGTCCGCGAGGAGAAGGTGTTGAGCCTTCCCGAGGCGGTGAGAAAGATGACCTCCCTGCCAGCGAGGAAGCTCAAGCTGTGGAACCGGGGCATGATAAGGCCCGGCTTCAAGGCGGACTTCGTGGTGTTCAACTACTACAGCATCGAGGACACGGCCACCTACGAGAACCCGCACTCCTACCCCAGGGGGATACGGTACGTCATTGTGAACGGCAGAGTGGTCGTCGAGGCCGGCAAGCTAGTCCCGAACGTCCGAGCGGGGAGAGTTCTGAGAAGAGGGGCGCCGGACTAACTACCTTTTCAGCCTTCGCTGTCCTCAGTTCTCCGATGCTACGGCTCCGATTCTACGGTACGAGCCGTGCGAGCCACCGGCTCTCTGCGTGGAGCGGCTTAACGCCGCGACCACACTTATAAGCCTGCCGGTGGAGCTATTAATGGCGTTAAAGGTGGTCGATAGGGAAAAGGTCTTTGCGAAGCTGAGGGAAGCGCTTAGGGAGGTCTACGACCCCGAGATCCCGGTGAACGTATGGGACCTTGGCCTGATCTACGGGATCGACGTGGACGACTCGGGGAAGGTGACGATCAAGATGACGCTAACAGCGCCGGGGTGCCCGATAGCCACGTTCCTGCTCTACCAGGTCCAGGAGGCAGCCTACAAGGCCCTCTCAGGCGTCGAGGGGATCAGCGAGGTCAGCATAGACCTCGTCTTCGATCCCCCGTGGGACCCGACCAGGATGACCGAGGAGGGGAGGAGGAGGTTCAAGGAGCTCTTCGGATACGACATCGCCGAAGCCTACGCAAGAAGGTCGTCGGGGTAGCCCACGTTGGGGTGCGGGTCTTCTATCGAGAGGCATAGGCGGGAGTCGGAGGAGCTAGAGGTCTCGTTCTGCGTCGTGGTGACCAGCGACAAGGTGCTCCGCGGGGCCTACGAGGACGAGGTGGTTCCGACGGTCGCTAGGGTGCTCAGCGAGCGCGGACTCAGGCTGGAGAGCTGGGCTATAGTTCCCAACGAGAGGAGCGCCGTGGCCAGCGAGGTGACGGAGAAGCTCAAGAAGTGCGACATCGTCCTGGTCTCCGGCGGGACGGGCCTCGGGCCCAGAGACGTGTCCGTCGACGTCGTCAGCGGGATGTGCACTAGAAGCGTGCCCGGCTTCGGCGAGCTCTTCAGGTATCTGACCTACCAGCTTCACGGCACGGCGGCTCTCGCAACCAGAGCCATGGCCTGCGCGGTCGGCGACAGACTGGTCTTCGTGGTGCCGGGGTCTCCGAGCGCCGCCGCGCTCGCTCTGGACAAGCTGGTGCTCCCGGAGGCCAAGCACCTCATAGCCGAGCTGCGGGGACTGAGGCACTAGCACCGGACCGCGGGCTTGACCGACCGTCTCTCAGAGCGAGAGCTTGTCGATCACCCGGTCCAGCGGAAACTCCACGCGGTGCCAGGGTCTCTCGTCCCGAGACCTGCGCCTGAGCGGAAACCCCACGTCCACCCCGAGGCTCTCGGAGAGCTCCGCCAAGCCGCGCTTAGAGAGTCCCCTCAGGGCCGAGAGAGCGATCAGCCTGCCGACCCCCCTATCGCCCAGGGCTATCAGCGACTGCACGTAGGCGTGGAACCAGCGGAGGTGTGCGACCGCCCCCCTGCCGAGCTCCCTCTCGAGGATCCCGACCCTGCCGAGGTACTCCCTCTCCCCGATCAGAGGGTAGTCCTGGAGGGGGGTGTGCGGCTTCGGCACCAGGGGGTTCACGCTCACCGAGGTCTTCCTGCCCAGCTTGCTCGAGTAGGACACTATCTCCTTGGCGCGCCTCGCGGTCTCGAGGACTTCCTCCTCTCCCTCGGAGGGCAGACCCACCATCAGGTAGAGCTTTAGGTTGAACCCCTTCTCGAGTGCCGCGGTCGCCAGCTCCCCGAACGCATCGGGAGCAAAGCACTTGCCGATGGAGCAGCTCAGCCTGGGACTCATGGACTCCGGTGCGAGTGCTAGAGTTCTCTGGCTCGACCTCGATATGAGGTCGAGGTCGTCGAGCCTCAGAGTGTCCCACCTGATGGAGGGTAGGGAGAAGTCTATGCCGCTGTCGACCAGATAGCCCAGGAAATCCCTGATGTTCGGATGGTCGAAGGGGGATAGAGAGTACACGACCACCCTCCTGCGCTGCACGTGCTTCAGGCCCTCGCTCACGAGGGCCTTCAGGGTCTCGAGGCTCCTGTACCTGAAGGGGTACATGGTGTAGGCCTCGAGGCAGAACCTGCAGAGCCATCTGCAGCCCCTCGATAGCTCCAGGTAGAAGCCCTCTCCGTAGACCGGCTCCACCACTCTCGACCTTATCATGACCACGGGGTGCGCGGAGGAGTCCAGGTCTTCCACGAAGACCTTCCTAACGTGGGTCTCGCCGGTATAGAGACCCTCGCCCAGCGACTCTAGGAGGGTACCCGGCTCGTCGGGCAGCAGGCTCAGCGCGCGGGTGAGCTTCTCTAGCAGGATCTCGCCGTCGCCCACGAAAGCGGCGTCCGCGACGGCGAGGAAGGGCTCGGGGTTGGACATGGCCGCCAGTCCGCCGACGATGATCGGGGGTCTCTTGCGCCTCCTCTCGGCGAGGGGCTCCACCCCCGCTCCGTCGAGCAGCTTGACCAGGTACGGCAGGTCCAGCTCGTAGTTCGCGCTGGCGAGGACCAGGTCGAACTCGCGAAGCCTCCTCCCGGTGACCAGACCCCGATCCGGGTTGTCCAGGGTGAACCTGTCCACTAGGGCGCCGCTCTTCTCCACCAGGAAGTGGTACGCGGCATGTGTGAACAGGTTCGTGATGGACGCCTGGTAGGTGCTCGGGTAGACTAGAGCTATCCTGGGGTACCCTGAGAGCCTAACCGGGACGTTGTACTCCTTGAACCTCCCGACGAACCGGGCTAAAGCCTCACACCAGGTATGTTGGGCATGGTGGGTAAAAAGCAGACTACGCCTATCTCTTCACGCCTTGACGCGGGCCAGGAACTCCCCTACGAGCTCGCCGACCGAGGGCCCCTCGATTACCTTGAGCTCCCACTCGACCTTCACTACGGGGACTCCGATGTCGAGGAGCTTCGAGATGTCGGCCGGAGTCCCGAGCACCACGGCGTCTATGTCCATCCTCCTCAGGGTCTCGTTGAGGTCTCTCACCTGCTCCGGCGCGTAGCCGGTGGACGGCACCACGGGACCCATGTGCGGGTACTCCTCGAGCATGGTCTTTATTATTCCGACGGCGTACGGCCTCGGGTCTACTATCTCCGAGGCACCGTACTTCTCCGCCGCGACGAACCCGGCTCCGTAGGGCAGGCCTCCGTGGGTGACCGAGGGCGAGTCCTCGACTACGGCCACTCTCCTGCCTTTAACGAGCTCGGGCCTCTCGACCGCGACCTCCATGTCCGCCAGCACTATCTTCGCGGAGGGGTTGACCCTCCTAACGTTCGAGACCACCGTCTCGACGGCCTCCCTGCTGGCCCTCGAGACCTTGTTGACCACGACGGCGTCGGCCAGTCTAGCGTTCACCTCACCGGGGTAGGCCGAGACCTCCTGCCCAGGTCTCATAGCGTCCGCAACGGTTATCATGTAGTCGGGCCTGACGAACGGCGCGTCGTTGTTCCCCCCGTCCCAGAGCACTACGTCTCCGAGCTTCTCGGCCTCGAGAAGTATCCTCCCGTAGTCCACGCCAGCGAGCACCGGGAGGCCGAGCCTGACGTACTGCTCGTACTCCTCCCTCTCCTCTATCGTGATCCCGTACCTCTCGAAGTCCTCCTCGGACGTGAAGACCTGCACTGCGGACTTGACCAGGTCTCCGTAGGCCATAGGGTGCCTGATCGGGACTACCCTGACCCCCCTCTTGAGGAGCTCCTTGACCACCGCTCTCGATACCGTAGACTTGCCGGCACCGGTTCTAACGGCCGTGACGGCTATGACGGGCTTGTAGGACCTGAGGAAGGTCTCGAAGGGGGACAGCAGCCTGAACGAGGCTCCGGAGGCCAGCACCGCTGAAGCCAGCCTCCCGACGTCCTGGTACGTTAGGTCGCTGTACGACAGAACCACTTCGTCTACCCTGAGCTCCCGGATTAGCCTCGGAAGCTCGCTCTCGGGGTGTATGGGGATCCCGTGGGGGTAGCGCGGCCCCGCGAGCTCCGGGGGGAACCTCCTCCTCTCTATGCCGGGTATCTGGGTCGCGGTAAAGGCCACTACCTCGTAGTCCGGGTTGTCTCTAAAGTAGACGAGGAAGTTGTGGAAGTCCCTCCCGCCAGCTCCGGCTATGACTACTCTCCTAGCCATACTGACCCCGTAAATTTTCTATAGGCCCAATAAATATTTTTTACGAGGCGCGCAGCTCGCCGTGCTCCCGTAGTACGACGGCTCTCCTGGAGAGCTCTTCGACCACCTTGAGGACCTCCACCGCGTCTCTGAGGTCGGGAGCCGCGGTCTCGGCTCCGCGGCACCTCTCCACAAATGCTCTGAGCTCCGCTTTCAGAGGCTCTTCACCGCTCGCGCTTACCTGGGAGCCGTGCGACCCCGCCACCACCTCGATCACCCTGGAGACCAGGTCGGCCCTTATCATGCCGTCCTCTGCTAGAACGTCCACCTCTCTAATCTTCACCGGGAGCATCCCGTCGGCCTCAAAGACCACGTCCACTCCATCGTAGGTCGCCCCGGCGACGGCTCTCTGGGGCACTCCGCCGTCCACCGCGAGCAGGGAGAACGTGATCCTGGCCTCGCGCCGCCCGAGTAGGAAGAAGGCCAGGTCTATGTCGTGCGGCATGAGGTCGAGAGTAACCGGGTAGCTCCTCATGTGGGGAGGCCTCCTGGAGAGCCTCCTGAAGCGCATCGCGTAGACCCGCCTCCCGAGCAGCAGCCTCCCGAGCTCCACTACCGTGGGGTCGAACCTCGAGAGGTAGCCGGCCTGGTGCACTACGCCCCTGGCCTCGGCCCGCACCAGGAGCTCCGCCGCCTCGGCCGGGCTCGTCGCGACCGGCTTCTCCACGAACACACATGCAGCTCTGTCGATAGCCTCCAGAGCGCTGGAGTACAGCGCGTCTATGGAGGTGGCTATTACGAAGGCCTCCCCAGAGGCCTCACCGATGCTCCCCGCCGCGGCGCGGAAGCCGTACGTCCTGGAGAGCTCCAAGGCTCTCGAGAGGTTCACGTCCACTACGTAGCTCAGCTCGACCAGCCCCTCCGCCTTCAGGTCCCTGAGAGTCCTGGCTACGTTCTCTCCCCACTTTCCGGCTCCGACGAGTACCGTCCTCACAGGGCCCAAGCTCATCCGGGCGTAGGAGCGAGCTCCGCAAGAAAAGCTTTGCGAGGTTCCCGAGGTGGAGCGTCTCCGAGAGCCCCCGAGCTCCGAGCCCACGACACTTGATGCTTAAGTTTCCGCGCTCGCTCGAAGCCCTGGTGTCAGCATGAGGATCGAAAGAATCGCGGACGGAGTGCTTATGGTAGACCTAGAGCCGTCCAGCACTCCCGGGTGGCTGTCTACCTACGTCATCGAGGGAAGGAGGTCTTTAGCCATAGTCGACCCGGGTCCCAGGGCCTCCCTGGACGCTCTCGCAAGCTTCATCAAGGCGAGGGTATCGGGCAGCTTCGAGGAGGTGTACGTGGTGCTGACGCACGTTCACATAGACCACTCGGGGGTCGCCGGAGACCTGGTGGAGGTCTTGCCGCGCGCGAGGGTGCTCGTCCATCCGCGCGGAGCAAGACACTTGGTCGATCCCTCAAGGCTCTGGCAGTCCTCGCTCCAGGTCCTGGGCGACGTGGCCGGACTCCTCGGCGAGCCGAGGGGGGTGCCTCAGGAGCGCCTCGTGCCCGTGGAGGACGGGGCAGAGGTGGAGCTGGGAGGCCTCAAGCTGCGGGCGGTCTACACCCCGGGACACGCGCCACACCACGTATCCTACGTGCTGGAGCCTGGCGGGATACTGTTCGCCGGAGACTCGGTGGCCAACCACTTCAACGGCAGGATCTACCCGGTCACCGTCTACCCGTTTGACGGGGACGAGTACTTGAAGAGCCTCGACCTGATGCTCGAGCTCCGCCCGAAGAGAATAGCTGTAGCGCACTACGGGGTGGTCGGAGACCCAGAGGTCTTCATCCAGAGGGCCAGGGACAAGCTCATCTCGTGGATGCACCATGTCAGCAGCGCGGTCGGGGAAGGGGTCTTGGGTGTCGAGGAGGTGTACCAGAGGGTCTTGCGCAGGGACGTGGAGCTAGCCTACGCGAAGACGTTGGAGGACTCGATGCCGGCATTTAGGGGGGCTACTTATAGAGCCATAGCAGGGTTGCACAGCTACCTAACTCGTAAAAGCTAGCTCACTGGGGTGCCACACATCGGCCCGGAGCTTTTATAAGCCCACCCTCGAGAGGGTGAGTCGGTGGCACCGTGCCCTGCAAGGCTCCGAGGAAGGGAAAGAAGGGGCAGGAGAAGAAGGAGGGAAAGGAGGAGAAGTAAGATAACCGCGAGCCTCACACCTCCCGAGCGCCGCCGGAGTTCCGTCGCGTCGTGAACTCTCTCGCAGAGCCTAGACTATCCCTCTGAGCCTCTTCAGAAAGCTCAAGCCACCTTCGAAGTCCAGCGGGGAGGACACCAAGAACCCGTCGACCAGGTGGGCGCAGTCCGCGGCGATCTCGAGCGCGCCCTTCTCAGTCAGCACCCTCCCCTCTCCCAGCAATCTCTCTAGGGCCTCGTAGCCCTCCCCCTTAGCTACGACTAGGTAGGGGTAGAGTCTAGCGTTGGCGCTCCTGACAGTCCTGGAGACCTCCTCCAGCTTGTCGGCGGTCTCTCTGCTCAGGTTCAGCACGAGATAGAAGTCCGCCCTGGAGCCCCTCACCCTCCCGGAGATCTCGGCCACGTCCTTCCTCAGGCTCAGGGTGAGCCCGGGGCTCACCCCCAGGTTCAGCTCCCTGACCAGGTTCACGGCTTCCTCTGGCTCCACGTCCTTCACGACGCTGGAGCCCCGGACTACGTCGCCCCTGACGAAAACCAGGCGCTCGACCCCGCAGACCGCCAGGCTCCTCACCGTCGAGACCAACGCTATCCGGCTAAGGTCTACGGTCCTAACGTGGGCGATTACCCCGACACCCTCCAGGGACTTTATGAGACAGCTGACCACTGGGGAGGACTGAGAGGGCCTGCCCATCGGGGAGTCGGGGACGTCGACCCAGTCCACGAGCTCTCTGAGGGCCCTTACCCTAGCCAGTAGCTCCTCCCTGCTCCTGACCGGCGAGATCTCGTACAGCAGCTCCACTAGCGGCACCCCCCGGGACTACCGAAGGGGGGCTCGGGAGCGTTTCGCGTGAGCGACGCCCTCGAGCGCTCCGCTCGGGCCTCGGCGTGCCTCGCGACCGCGATCACCACTCCTCCCTAGCGAGCCTGGCAGCCTCAGCGATGTTCCTGAGCTTCGCCCTAGCTATCTCTCTAGGTAGCCTCTTGAGCCCGCAGTCGGGGTCCAGGTAGACCTTCTCCGGGCCCACGAAGCCCTCCCTCATCAGCCTATCGATAGAGTCCTTGATCTCCTCGACGCTCTCCACCCGGAAGCTGTGGACGTCCACCACGCCGTAGCCCAGCTCCTTGTCGTAGCCGTACTCCTTGAGGTAGGGCAGCAGCCTAAAGTTGCTGTTCTTCATCTCCAGGTCGAACTGGTCGACTGGGTAGTCCAGGATGTAGGGGAGTATCCTCTCCAGCCTCCCGTAGCACACGTGGACTATCCTCTTGACCTCGAGACCCCTGAACACTATCTCGATGGCCTCCTTCAGCATGTCGGCCTCCTCTTTGAAGGGCCTCGTGGACAGAGCCGGCTCGTCCACCTGGACGTACCTCGCACCCGCCCTGACCAGCTCCTCGACCTCCCTCCTAACAGCCCTGGCCAGCTCTATCATCAGCTCCTTTCTGTCCCTGCGGTGCGGGTCGAAGCTCCACTCCATCATCGTGTAGGGTCCAGTAAGAGTCGCCTTGACCGGTCTCCCGCCGCTGACGCTCGCGGCGTAGCTCCAGAGGTCCACGGTGACCGGCCTCACCCACTCGATCCTCCCGACCACGACGGGCTTCTTGAAGTACTCGTTATCGAAGACCCTGACCCACCCCCCGGGGCCGAACCCCCCGAGCCTCTCAGCGAAGTACACGACCATGTCGTCGCGAGCCTGCTCGCCGTCGCTGACTACGTCTATACCAGCCCACAGCTGGTCCTCGACGACCTCCCTAATCGAGGGCTTTATCATCTCTCTGAACTCTCCCTCGGAGATCTGTCCCGCCTTCCTCGCCCTGACGAGGTTCTCCGCTTGGGGGAGCTTGGGGTAGCTGCCCACGACGGTGGTCGGGAACTTCCTAGGCACCCGGTACTCGGTCACGGCCTCCACCCCTCGGATCCCTCGACTCCGAGCTTAGACGAGACCATTCTCACGAGCTCCCCTAGGAGCCTTACCTTGTAGATACCGTACTCGTACGGCACGAGGTCGAGCCACACTGTCGTCGTCACGCCGACCTCGCTGCCCTCGTACTCCTTGAGGATCTCCGAAGCCGTCTCGACCAGCCTGTGGAGGGGGTCCTCGTATATCGCCCTGGAGTTTATCAGCCCCAAGACCGCGCAATGAGAGCCGAAGCCTTTCGATTTCAGTAGCTCTACCGAGTCCCTCGGGGAGTCCCCGACGTCGATAGAGATGCAGGCGACCTTGCTTTCGAGCACCCTCTCGTACACGTCGGGCCTCGGCGATCCGTAGTAGAGCGCGAGCACGGTCTTGGAGCTCCCGGCCGACGAGACTATCCTACCAGCGAGCTCCGCGGCCAGGGTCCCGAGGTCGGGACTCGCGTCGGGGTCCGACAGGAGGGGCTCGTCTATCTGGACCATGGAGGCTCCCGCCTCGACGGCGAGCCTGACCTCGTCGGCCAGGAGGTCGGCTATGCTGGAGGCCAACTCCGCCGGGTCGAGGCCGGGTCCCGCTCTGGACATATACGCGAACGTCACGGGACCGGGCACGACCACCTTGAGGCCGGCCGGCTCCGCGAACACCGCGTACCTCCTAACCCGGGGAGGCCACACGTATGATGAGGCCTCGGGTTTGCCGACGAAGTGCGGAACCCTGTAGAAGAAGTTGTTGTCGAAGTACCTCAGGAGACCCGTTGGGGTGACGTTGCGCCACGCCGCGACGAAGGGTCTGAAGATATCGTGCCACTCGAGCATGCCGTCTACCACGTACGACATGCCCGCTGAGAGCTGGGCGCCGATCACGACCAGGGAGGAGCCCGCCAGGACTCTCTCGAGCTCGTCGTGACCCAGTAGCCCCCCCTCGAAGTCCCTGAGGGCCCTCCTCAGTGTTCTGCTCCTGGGGAAAGCGCCCAGGGGCGAGCCCCACACTCTCACGGCTATCATCTCACCTTTGCAGCCGAGTCGCTGTCGCGCGCTTTAAGCCTTACGGTTTACCGTTTGGGAGCTCGCGGCTGGGATACTCAGCGCGCCGCCAGCGCGAGCCATCATAACTGTGCGGTAGACCTATTCGGGTGACCACTTAAAAGCTCCCGCCTACCGAGCTTAGCTGCGGTGCCGGTACTGCGGAACAGGGGGAGCCTGGCGAGGGTTCTGTACGACATGAGGATGCTGAGGCGGAGGCTGGAGCTTCTAGCGCTGAGGCTCGAGAGGAGCGCGAAGAGTCTGGAGAGCAGGGGGGTCGGCGGCGACGTGGTGAGGCAGTACCGCAACGCCCTGAGCCAGGTCGGGTACGTGATCCGCGCGCTCGAGGTCCTCGAGATCAAGCTGGAGAGCATCCTCGCCCTGAACGCGGTGACGCAGGACCTGGTGGTCGTCAGAGAGGCCCTGAGGGAGCTTGGCAGGAGGGTGAAGAGCTTGCCGGAGGTCTCAGCGATCCTTGACGAGCTGAGCGACCGCGTGAGCGACATCGTGGCCGAGATGCCGATAGTAGATGCGGGCGGCCAGACCTCTGTAGCGTACACGGAGGCTGCTAGGAGAGTCCTGGAGGAGGCCGAGAAGCTAGTCGGGGCGAGCGGTGAGTCACCCCAGACCCAGAGCGCGGGGTAGCGAGAGGTCGCGCGGTCGAGCCGAGGCATCCCCGCTTCGTCGGAGCGCTCTCTGCCGAGTGGCACACCTGCCTTAGACCGTCTTTGCCACGTATGTGCCGCCCCGCCGTTCGAGTATCCCCAACTCGACCAGGGACTCCAGGGCTAGCCTGAAGTACGCATCGCCAACGAATATACCGTAGCCCTCCTCGAATCTAGCCCTGATCTCCTCGTACGTCCACTCCTTCCCCCTCTCCTCCAGTAGGATCCTCTTGATGAACTGCACGGTGTCTTCGTGTCTAGTCCATGGATACTGGAACCAGATCCACTCCTTGACCTCGATGTAGTAGAAGTCCGGCTTTATCTTGGCCACCGGGGATATCCACTGGAGAGCGGCGATCTTCAGCTCCGCGGGCCTCCACTCGGAGAGTATGAAGTCCCTGGCGAGCATGAGGGTGTCCCCCGTGTCCACTATGTCGTCCACGAGGAGGACCCTCTGACCGCTAAGGTCGAGCTTGTAGGGGAACTTTATGATGGCCTTCTCGGCCACCTTGGCCGCCTCGGTCCAGTGCTGGCTCTGGAGGGATACAAGGTTGTCGACCAAGAGAAAGTCGCACATTAGGCGAGCGGGGACGTAGCCCCCCCTGGAGACCGCGACGACGACGTCGGGTCTGAACGAGCTCTCCTTGATGACCCTAGCGAGCCCCATGCTCCACTCGACTATCTCCTCCCACGTTACCAACTTCGTGGGCACTCTGACCACGGAACTCACCGGGACAAAAAGACTCTCTAGTTGGGGTATTTAAAACAAACGCCGCGTGGATCAACGTCGGCGAGGCCTCTAAGACCTCGCGAGCCCTCGGGAGCGGGGGTATCAGCGATATATACTTCGCAGAAGAGGTAGAGTTCGGGGAAGGGCCATCAGCGGAGGAGACGTCGAGCTGCGCGTCGAGAGCATAAGCCCGCGCGATGTGGGCCGGAAGATAGCCAGGATCCCCAAGAAGTACAGGGATGCCCTGGGAGTTGGCTACGGAGACTTCGTAGAGGTCGAGGGGCCCAGAGCCTCGGTCATCCTCCAGGTGATGCCCGCCTACCCGGAGGACGAGGGGTCCAACGTCATTAGGATGGACGGCTACTCGCGGGAGGCCATAGGCGTGGCGGTCGGCGACTACGTGACCGTCAGGAGGGTCAGAGCGGTCGAGGGTCAGAGGGTCGTGCTAGCCCCGGTCGACTTCAGGATAGAGGCTCCCGAGCAGTTCGCGAGCTACATCAAGGAGAGGCTATTGAACAAGGCGGTCAAGAAGGGGGAGATAGTGTTCATAAACCTCCCCTACTACCCCGAGCCCCTGAGGTTCGTCGTCAGGGCCTGCGACCCCTCACAGGTGGTCTACATAGACCAGGGCACAAAGCTGGACGTAAGCCCGGAGCCGGTCACGGTCGAGGCGCTGGAGAGGCTGAGGGGAGTCCCCAGGGTCACCTGGGAGGACATAGGGGACCTGGAGGAGGTGAAGGAGAGGATTCGCGAGATGGTGGAGCTGCCGCTCAAGCACCCCGAGTTCTTCAAGCACCTGGGCATAGAGCCCCCCAAGGGCGTCCTGCTCTACGGACCGCCGGGCGTGGGAAAGACCCTGCTGGCCAAGGCCCTCGCCAACGAGATAGGAGCCTACTTCATAGCCATAAACGGCCCGGAGATAATGAGCAAGTACTACGGGGAGTCCGAGGCGAGGCTCAGGGAGATATTCGAGGAGGCTCAGAGGAGCGCTCCCGCGATAATTTTCATAGACGAGATCGACGCCATCGCGCCCAAGAGGGAGGAGGTCGTCGGCGAGGTGGAGAAGAGAGTGGTGGCCCAGCTCCTCGCCCTCATGGACGGGCTCAAGGAGAGGGGTAGGGTCATAGTCATCGGAGCTACGAACAGGATCGACGCGATAGACCCGGCGCTCAGGAGGCCGGGCAGGTTCGATAGGGAGATCGAGATACCTCCCCCCGATAGGCACGCGAGGAGGGCCATACTCGAGGTCCATACGAGGAACATACCCCTGGCCGAGGACGTGAACCTCGACGCGCTGGTAAACGTTACCTACGGGTTCACGGGAGCGGACCTGGCAGCGCTGGTCAAGGAGGCTGCCATGAACGCCCTGAGGAGGTTCCTCAGGAGCGAGAAGGTCGACCTGAGCAGGCCGGTGCCGCCGGAGCTCCTGGCGAGGCTCAGGGTCACCCAGCAGGACTTCCTGGCAGCGCTGAAGCTCGTCCACCCAACGCTGATGCGGGAGGTCCTGGTGGAGGTGCCGGAGGTGCACTGGGACGACATCGGGGGCCTAGACGACGTGAAGCAGGCCCTCAGGGAGGCCGTGGAGTGGCCCCTGAGGCATCCAGAGGTCTTCGAGAACATGGGAGTCAGGCCCCCGAGGGGCATACTGCTCTACGGTCCCCCGGGATGCGGGAAGACTCTGCTGGCCAAGGCCGTGGCCACCGAGGCCAACGCGAACTTCATCGCGGTGAAGGGCCCCGAAGTCCTCAGCAAGTGGGTGGGGGAGTCCGAGAAGGCCGTAAGGGAGATCTTCAGGAGAGCTAGGCAGGTGGCCCCGACGGTCGTATTCTTCGACGAGATAGACGCGATCGTCCCGGTCAGAGGGATGAGGCACGACACCGAGGTGACGGACAGGATAGTCAACCAGCTCCTGGCGGAAATGGACGGGATCCAGACCCTCAAGAACGTCGTGGTGATCGGCGCCACGAACAGGGTGGACCTGATAGACCCAGCCCTCCTCAGGCCGGGGAGGTTCGACAGGGTCATCTACGTGCCACCGCCCGACAGGAAGGCGAGGTACGAGATACTGAAGATCCACACGAGGAACGTGCCACTGGCCGAGGACGTGAGCCTCGAGAGGCTAGCGGAGATGACCGAGGGCTACAGCGGGGCCGACCTCGAGGCGCTCGTGAGGGAGGCGGTCATGATGGCTCTCAGAGAGAGCTTCTCGGTGAGGCCCGTGGGGTTCAGGTACTTCCTGGAGGCCCTGAAGGTGGTGAAGCCCTCGCTGACGGGTGAGGTAGTGAACAAGTACGAGAAGATATACGAAGACCTGAAGAAGTTCATCATATAGCTTCCGGGAGCTGCGTTGGAGGCGGCAGCCCTCTACAAGAGCCTGGAGAGCAACGTCCTCAGGAGGGACAGAGCGAGCAGAAGGCTGAGGAGAAGCTGCGGCAGGCCTCTCGGAGAGGGGGACTTGGCGAAGGTCGTAGACCAGGTCAAGCTCCTCAGGACCTCTCGCAGGGCCCTCTCCAGGATACTCGGCAAGCTCAGGGAGCTGGAGAGCTACGAGGGCTTCGAGGAGCCTCTAGCGACCCTCGTGGAGTACATGTTCGCGGTGGGAGCGTACCTGGAGAGGGAGGCGCTGCTCGGAGCGGCCGAGGTCCTCGGGAGGAGCCAGAGCACCAAGAGCTACGCGGAGGAGATACACTCCATAGACGTGGTGGAGATAGACAGGCTCCTGGAGGAGCTGAGGGCCACCCACGCCACCATCAGGGCGAGGTCGAGAGCTTGAGCGAGTGCCCGTGGTACAGAGACGGGTACTGCAGGTCGCCGCTCCTGGACTCCCCCTCTGCGGACGTGGTGAACAAGGTCCAGTGCCTCGGCGGGCGCGAGGTCTACGCTCAGTGCAGGTACTACCGGGAGCCACAGGCGGCTAGAGAGGGAGGCTATGAGGAGTTCGGCAAGCCGTTCCTCATGGTCCACGGCCTCGACGCGCAGCCGGAGGTGTACTGCGAGTTCGCTAGAGTGCACAGACACGAACAGGGGAAGTACATCGTCGGCTGCCTCGTCCTCAGGAGGTTCCTCGGAGCGCACGAGGTGGGCCTCTGCGGCAGCTCCTGGAAGCAGTGCCCCTACAGGAAGATGGGGTTCAGAGTGAGCCTGGGGATCTGACAGCCTTCTGTCGAGGGAGTCCACCGAGCGGCATCGAGGTCTAGGCCGCGTCTGCTCCTTGTGAGGCCGCGTTCAACAAAGAGTCGCAGCGGCCTGGGCGATGCTGCGATCCCGGCTGCCCCCTCGACCAGAGGGGCGCGACTACCTAGCCCGAAACCCGAGGAAGTTGTCCCATCCCCCCTCGAGCTTGCGGCCGTCTAGGTAGATCCTGCCGGCTCCCCTCACTACGCGCCCTATCCTGACCGCCGGCAAGTCCGGCCTCTCCGCTGCGGAGACGACAGTGTACTCCTCCCCCATGAAGCTCAAGACGACCTCCGGCTCAACTCTCTCCTCCCTCGAGAACTCTACGACCTCCGGGCACAGGGCCTCGCGAGTTAGGGCTAGGTCCGAGCCGCTCCTCTCGAGGACCCTCCGCAGGGAGGCGAGCCCGTCGCTCACGTCGGTCGAAGCATCTACGAGGTCGGAGTACGCGAGGAACTTCAACGGAGGCTCCGGTCTCGCGATGCTGCGGAGGAGGTCTCCCCAAGGGCTGGGATCTCTTTTGAGGTAGTAGAGGGCTGCGGGTATAGAGGAGAGCCCGAGGCACTTCACCGAGTAGGCTACCAGGCCCTCCCTGAACGGCGCGCCCGGCTTGGGGTTGCTGCTGATCCCGAGGGACGCCACGTCCACCACCACGTCGTCGTAGTCCAGCCTGTTCACGTCCCCACCCGCGTAGAGGGCTCCCGCGGTCTCGGCGAGGTCTCTGATGCCCGCCACGACCTCCAGGACGACCTCCGGGGGTCTCTCCCCGCTCACGGATATCGAGGAGGCCAGCAGCAGCGGTCTGGAGTTCTTGGCCACGAGGTCCGAGACGGTCGAGAGGGCCACCCTGTAGCCGAAGTCGCCGAAGGTGAGCCACGGGTACATGGAGGAGCTAGCAGACGTGCCGTCGATCTTTAGGAAGAGCCACTGGCCACCCGCGTAGACAGCCTGCGCGTCGTCTCCGACTCCGAATACCTCCGGACCCCTCCCGCCGACGTGCTCTCTCACTATGTCCAGGACCCGTTCTAGAACTCGATACTCTCCCACGTCCGCCAGTCTTCTACTCACTTCTCACTCGACCCGGTGCGCTTCTCTACGAACCAGAGAGTCCCCTCCTTGGTGTCGGCCAGCCTTATCCCCAGCTTCCCGAGCTCGGCCCTGATCCAGTCTGACTCCTCGTACATCCTCCTGGCTCTCAGCCTGGCCCTCACCTCGACTATCAGCTTGACGAGCTCCTCCACCTGGTCGGACGCTCGAACCACCTCCTCCCTGGGGGGCAGTACGCCCAGCACTCTGTCCATCAGCTCCAGGGTCGCTAGGGCCTTGAAGGCCAGGGAGCTGCTGTCCGACGTCAGGACCTCGGCGTTGGCTATGCCGAGGAGCCTGTGGAGCGCCGCGAGTGCCCTGGGGGTGTTGATGTCGCTGTCGAGAGCCTCGACGAACTCCCTCCACGTCTGGGAGAGGGAGACCCACACCCTGAGCCTCCTCTCGTCCAGCCTGTGCTCGACCGGTCTCTCCTTGAAGACCCTCAAGAGCATTTCGTGCGTGCTCAGGATCTTCCTCAGGGTAGTCCTGGCCTGCTCCAGGGCCTCCTCCTTGTAGTCCAGGGGCCTCCTGTAGTGCGATGAGAATATCCACAGCCTCAAGACCTCGGGGCTCCAGGTCTTCACTGCGTCGGTGAGCCTGATTATGTTCCCGAGGCTCTTGCTCATCTTCTCGCCGGCGACGGTCAGGGGTCCCACGTGGACCCAGTACCTGACCCAGGGCGACTTGCCGAAGTACGACTCGCTCTGGGCTCTCTCGTTCTCGTGGTGGGGGAATATGAGGTCTTGGCCTCCCCCGTGGATGTCTATCGTGTCTCCCAGGTACTTCGAGCTCATGACGCTGCACTCTATGTGCCAGCCGGGTCTCCCGGGTCCCCACGGAGAGGGCCAGTAGGGCTCGCCGGGCTTCGCCGCCTTCCAGAGGGCGAAGTCGAAGGGGTTCCTCTTCTCCGCCAGGAACTCTTCCTCCTGCCTCCACTCCTCCGCGCCCACCCTCCCGCTCAGCCTCCCGTAGTCGCCGTATGTGGTTATGTCGAAGTAGACGGAGCCGCTAGGGGCTACGTAGGCGTGCCCCTTCTCCACGAGGGCCTCCACGAACCTGACTATGTCCTCTATGTGCTCGGTAACCCTCGGGTGGAGGTCTACCTCGATCCTCAGCTCCCTGAGGAGGGAGAGGTACTCGTCGGTGTACATCCCGGCTACGTCCCTCCAGTCGACCCCGAGCTCCCCGGCCCTCCTGATGATCTTGTCGTCTATGTCCGTGATGTTCTGGACGTAGAGCACGTTGAAGCCCTTCAGCAACAGGTACCTCCTCACGAAGTCGAAGGAGACGAAGGCCCTGGCGTGTCCCAGGTGCAGGTGGTCGTAGGGGGTCGGGCCGCAGAAGTAGGCTTTGACCAGGCCCGGCTCGCTAGGCTCGAACTCCTCTACCTCCTTCGTGAGCGTGTTGTATATCCTCAGCACAAATTTCCGCCACCAGGAACCCTCTTCGGTGAAGGGAGTAAAAAGCTTTCGAGTCCCGCCGGGGGGATTTGAACCCCCGACCACCCGGTCTCGGCCCCCACACTACAGCCGGGCGCTCTGCCGCTGAGCTACGGCGGGCACCGGAGGACTCTTCGAAACGGAACTTATAAAACTCGCTGCTCTCGGTGGGCATTGCGGTCTTCTCACCACCAAGCCCAATTCCTCTGGCCGGGGGAGGCCAGGAGGAAAGCTTTTATCCTAGCGCCCGGAGGCCCTCGACGCGCTTCGCGGAAGCCTTAAGCAGTTGGTGTAGGTACTCATAAGCCGCAGCGAACTTAAAAGCTTTAACAGGGTATATATAATGGGGTGGTGGCGTGTCCAGGAATTCCTCGGTTGTCTACGAGGATAGCGACATCATCGTCTTCCGCGCGCCCAGAGACGAGGAGCTCGAGCGGATAGTCAAGGACATAATCTCCAGGAGGGGGAAGCCCGTGTCGTGGAAGGAGCTGAGGAGGGAGCTCAGCGGGGTGGTCGGCGAGGACAGGCTGAGGAGGGTTCTCATACGTCTGATAGAGAGAGACGAGGTCGTGGAGATGCTGGACGGGACTTTCGGGCTCAAGGGCATGGAGGAGGCGTACATTCCCGTCAGAGCCAAGAAGAGGGTCAGGCCCCTGGTCCCCTCGAAGTTCAGGAAGAGGTGGGGCCACCTGGTGGAGGCCACCGGGAGCATCTCGGCAGCGATCCAGTACCTGATCAGCATGAAGCTCAGAGAGAGGAGGGCGAAGCCGAGATAGGCCATGTGCGAGAGGGCGACGGTGAAGGTCAAGGAGAAGGTCGCTCTCGTAACTACCGAGAGGAACTCCCAAGCGATAGTACCGCTAGACAGGCTGTGCAAGTTCGTCGAGAGGCTGCGGATCTGCCTGGACGACCCGAGGATCAAGTGCTGAGAGCCTCCGTGGTCCCTACAGCGTCCTCAGGATCTCCGCGAGAGCCCCTAGGAATCTAAGGTTGTTTTCTCTGGTCGAGACGCTTACCCTGATGTAGTTCCTTATCGCATCGTCGTCGTAAGCCCTCACCCTGAGACCAGCCTCGCGCAGGCGCCTGGTCAGGACCCCGCCGGGAGCCGGGGTCTTTATGAACAGGAAGTTGGTCCTCGAGTCGAGGCTATGGAGGCCCAGCTCCGAGACCCCCCTCCTCAGCTCCTCCCTCAGTTCGAGCGTTCTCTCGACCACTTCCTCCATGTAGTCCAGGTCCTCGAGAGCCCCCAGGGCGGCCGCCAGCGAGGTGATCGGCACGGAGAACAGCATAGCGTAGTCGCCCAGCTCGGCAGCCAGCTCGGGGTTCGCTGCCACGTAGCCGACCCTGGCTCCCGCTAGGGAGAAAGCCTTGGAGAAGGTCCGCACCACCAGCAGTCCGTCGCTGTCCCTGACCCTGTCCGCGACTGTGAACCTCGAGAACTCGAAGTAGGCCTCGTCGACCACTACGAGCCTGAACCTGTCCAGGAGGAAGTCGAGGGTGACCCTGTCCTCAAACAGCATGTTCGAGGTGGGGTTGTTGGGGTTGCAGAGGTAGAGCGCCCTGCCTGAGCCCCCCTCTCTAGCGAGCCTAGCGAGGTCGAGCTCGAACGAGCCCGGGGTCAGATCCACCTGGTCGACCCGCACCCCCTCCATCTGGGCGAGCTCCCGGAATCCGTGGAACGTGGGCCATACGGACACGAGCCTTAGCCCCTTCGACCTGCAGTACCTGATTACGGTCGCGAGGGCCTCCGAGGAGCTCGGGAAGAAGCGCAGGTGGTCCTCGGGAAGCCCGACGTAGCTGGAGAGCCTCTTCATGAACTCCGCCTCCAGTTCCTCCACCTGGTACAGGTTCAGGAGGCTAGCGTACCTGGAGACGTAGGAAGCCACCAGCTTGCTCGGCTCGAAGGGTGACTCGTTTAGGTGCATCCTGGCCACGGGCATCTCTATGCCCCAAGGAGTTCGTCAGTGGTGTATTAAGCACCTGCTCGGGTCCGGGTCCAGCACTGCCACCACGCGCCCGTCTCTCAGTAGGTGTATCTTCTGACTGCAGTTAGCGACCTCGGGGTCGTGGGTTATCATGACTATGGTCTGGCCGAGTTTGTTAAGCTCTAGGAACGCGCCCATGACCACTCTAGCCGACGCGGTGTCCAGGTTCCCCGTGGGCTCGTCGGCGAGCAGTATCGAGGGAGACCCCACTATCGCCCTGGCGATCGCGACGCGCTGCTGCTGACCTCCCGAGAGCTGGTTGGGCCTCTTGCTGATCCAGGACAGCTCTCCACCGGCCTTTAGCAGGGCACTGATGGCCATCTTTCTCCTCTCCTCCTTGGGTATCCCCCTGGCTACGAGGGGGAGCTCCACGTTCTCCAAGACCGTGAGCCTGTTTACGAGGTTGAAGGCCTGGAACACGAAGCCTATCTTCCTGTTCCTGAGCTCCGCGAGCTCTCTGTCCCCCAGCCTCGAGGTGTCGACCCCGTCGATGAGCACCCTCCCCCTGGTGGGTCTGTCCAGGAGCCCCACCATGTTCAGGAGGGTGGTCTTGCCCGACCCCGAGGGTCCCATTATCGACACGAAGGCCCCCCTCCTCACACTTAGGCTGACCCCCCGGAGAGCCCAGGTGATCACGGAGCCCGCTACGTAGGCCTTGTGGACGTCTTCGACCCTTATCGCGTAGTCCTCTCCGCTCATCCTCTGCCAGCCGGTCCCCGCCGGGCTCGAACGAAGGGTAAAAAATGGCTGAGGCGTTGCGAAAGGCCCGACCACTCGGTGGGGGTCCCGCGCGCGAACAGCCACAGCTCTTGCCTCTGGTTAAATTCGAGCTGACCACCGCTATTTGGGACGAGACACCTAAATGGAGCGTGCTCGGCCTTGGAGAGCTGTCAGCTGCGCCGCGCGATCGAAGCGATATGCAGGTACGGCGTCGTAGACCGAGAAGTTCTGAAGCGCATAGCCGGTCTAGACGACTCCTCTGTCCAGAGAGTCCTCGGTGTCCTGCTGAGCTCGGGCTACGTAGTCGAGGTCGAGCTGCGCGCAGGGGTCTGCGGCTCGTGTCCCCTTAGCTCCGTCTGCGACTACCCGGTGCGCGGAGCCGGCGCGAAGATCTACGTGCCGAGCGAGAGGCTCAGAAGGCTCTGCGGCAAGTCGGCAGCGTCGGTCACGGCCAGCTCTGCGCGTGCGGGGTGTGGGTGTTGAGCCTGGTTCGCGGACTGCCCGATGTGCCCGTGGTGTACTCCGTCTGCCGCGATCTGGAGGTCGCGGCCCTAAGAGCGGACGTGCTCTTCGAGGTGAGGAGCATCGTAGAGAGAGTGAGGAGCTCTACCGATGCGTCGACTCTCGACAGAGACCCTGTTGTCTCGAAGTACAGAGCTCTGGCCGGGAGAAGCGGGAGCAGGCCCGCAGCGGGAGTCTACCCCGAGGTTCTAGTCAGGGGGATCCTGATGAGGGGCAAGCTCCCTCGCTACAACTCCGTCCTGGACCTGGTGAACGCTGTGTCGGCCATGACGAGGGTGCCCATCAGTCCCATCGACGCTAGCAGGGTAGTCCTCCCCCTGAAGCTCGCGTACCTGACGAGGGACGCTACCGTCAGGTACTCCGGGGGGAGGGAGGTGTACGTTAGGCGGGGCGCGATCGTCCTGGAGGACGGGCTGGGGAGGATAGTGTACGTGCTTCCCTACAGGAACACGGACGTGGCTCCCGTAACGACCACTACGAGGAGCGTTGTCTTCGTGGGCTACGGAGCTCCCGGCGTACCGCTGAACCTCGTGGAGTCTAGTGTGAAGACGGTGGTGGCGTATATCGAGAGCTTCTTCCGGGGCGCATCGTGTTCCCGACCGGAGGCGGGCGAGAGTCCCGAGAGCGGGGGCTCTTAGCTGCCCCGTTTCAGACCCGGTTCCCAACACCGACCCTCTCTCGCCGCCGAGAGGTCTCCACTCTGGCGCGCTCACGGTCCGTATCCGCCCGGGCTCGGCCTCCCACGCAGACCTCGGGGTCATGGCTTGACCTAGGCCCAGCAGGCACCTGGGGCGTCGGCAGGTCTCCCGAGGTACCGATCGTTGACCGCGCCTTGAAAGCTTCCCATCACCCTTATTACATGTATTTCGGTAACACAGAGCTACGCGTTACTGAAAACTTTTAAATCTGAGTATCACTGTAATCCGGGAGTCGGAGTGGGTGAGGAGTTCCGCAGGGAGCTTGAGAGAGTGGTCGAGAAGATGAAGTCGGAGCTAGACGCCCTGGTCAGAAGGGTAGACGAGATGGTAGGCGAAGGGGACGTCCGAGGGGCCTACAGGGCGTGGGCGGAGGGAGTCGTCGGCATACTCAGGGAAGTGCGGGAGTCTCTCAAGAGGCTCGAGTCGTACACCAGGGAGCTCAGGGTACCCGAGTCCGAGCTCAAGGAGTCCCTCGAGTACCTGAGGAGGGAGATCGGGGAGGTCCTCTCCAAGATAGAGGCGGAGTCGTCCAGGCTCAGGGGCCGCTGGGGGCGCGGCCTCGTGTTCTACCTCCCTGACTTCACAGGGGTCGTCGAGGGCGTGGTAGCGGGCGTGGGCAAGTCCGTGGAGGACGCGGTCGAGAGCATCGGCAGACTCATAGAGTCTGTGCAGAGGAGCGTGGCAAGGTCCTACGACAGGCTGGCGCAGGTGGTCTCGCTGAGGATGAGGGAGGGAGACCTAGAGGTGATAGACCGGCTGGTCGAGGCCGGGATATTCAGGAGCAGGAGCGAGGCCGTCGCCTACTTCGCTAGGAGGGGGATCGAGTCGAGCAGGGAGTGGATAAGCAGGGCGCTGGAGCAGGCGAAGAAGATCAGGGAGATGCAGGAGTCCCTCAGGAGAGAGCTCGAGGAGCGCGAGGAGGAGTAGCCGGCGGGTGCCCCTCTACACCTTCTTCAGGAGCTCGACGAGTCTCCTCAGCTCCTCTCTACCGGCCTGCGTCTTCGGGTACGTGACCGCGCTCACGGGCTCCGGCGGCGGGTTCCTGCTCAGGAAGTCTCTGAGGGCCGGTGGCCAGTTGTCGGGGTCGAAGCCCCTCTGGGCCAGGAACGCCACTAGCCACCTCTGCGCCCCGAAGCCGGAGCAGCCCGTCCAGAGGGTCTCCCCCCTGTTGTGCCTTATCCTGAAGGGGCTCGTGAACTTGGTTCCGTGTATGGATATGTTGCCCACCTCCAGCCACGCCTTCTGCTCCTCGCGCGGTCCCCTGTAGGGAACCCACAGCTCGAAGTCTATGGTTCCGGGCTTGTCGATGTCGAACTCCTCCACCCTCTCGGCCGCACCGCTCTGCTCGTAGTACCACGGAGTCACCCACGCCGCCCTCCACTCCAGGTCTAGGATCTCGTCCATGAACCTCTCGTAGGCCCTCAGCAGCTCGTTCCTGGTCTCCACGACCTGCTCGGGCTTCCCCAGCCACACGACCTCGACCCTGTGGAACTCGATCACCCTCTCGAGACCGTAGAGGCCTCCGGACTCCCACCTGAACGAGGGCCCGCTCCTGTCGAACCACTTCACCGGGAGGGAGGAGTCGTCGAGGAGCTCGCCCCCGAAGAACCAGTAGAAGGGCTCGCACTGAGCGTAGCAGAGGAAGTACTCGGGGTGCCTCAGGTACCTGGCCAGCTCCTCGGGCGGGGCCTCGTCGGTGACGTACATGTAGTCCGTGAGCTCCTCGAACTCACTGATCTCGTACGTCTTGGGGAGGGAGCAGAAGACCATGGAGTTTATGGTGCCCCTCAGGTGCCCCGTCTTGAGCCCTATCTCGAGGGGGTACATCTTCGGGAAGATGGCCTCCCTGAAGCCCAGTGGGAGCACCACCTCGCTTAGGAACAGCTCCCTCATCGCGTTGAGGAGGTACGTGGCCAGGGGAGTGTAGAGCCACTGGCCTATCGAGAACCTCTTGACGAGCCCCGCCTCCTCTAAGACCTTGTTGGGGTCTCCGGTGAACAGCGGGGGGTCGAACTTGATTCTCGACCTCTTGAGGAGCTGCCAGTGCTCCGCCTTCCCTCCCCACCTGGCCCTGGCCTCCTTCTCGTCCAGCAGCCTGAGGAGCTTCAGGAGGACCGGCCTCTTGAGGTCTCTCTCCTCGAGGCTCTTCAAGCGTATGAGCGTGCGCCCCTGGGATTTCTCGATGCTCTCTACGTAGGGCAGCTTCGTATCGACTCTGACCTCCCCCTCTACCTCCACCAGTGCGTCCTCTAGCCTAATGCCGCGTACGCCTATCCTCCTGGCCCCCAGGGACGCCTCGAGGGAGTTCTTCACCCTCATCGAGGCCTCGTCGATCCTGAGCCTCCCGGTCTCGATGTTCAGGCTGAGGACTCGCCCAGCGTGTTCCCAGCTCACGACCCTGCCCCCCTCCTCCGGGCTTCTAAACCCCTTCGCCAGGGCGAGACCGACCTCCTTTAGAGCCTTCTCCAGAGCTTCCAGGTCGTCCCGGGTCACGTCCCTGCTGAGCTCAACCCTCACCGTCCCTCTGCACTTCACTGCGGCGTCCCCGCCATTTGCTGGTTGAAACTATTTATAGTGCGAGGCGAGGGCCCCTCGCCGGGATGATCGCTGAAGGTGCGCGATGGCACTTAGACCACGCCTTCCCGCAACACCGGGGAGAGGTAATGCGGGGTTCTTCCGAGACCACGTCCCCTCGCGAACCGCGTCGGAGACCCGCTTGCGAGGCCCGCCATCCTCGACACCGCGGGCAGAGCCAGTTCCGCTAGCGGGAGGTTCTTCGGGCAAGAAGGTTCGCAAGGCCTGCGCGTACCCGCGCTCCCGGAGGGTCTCTAGCTCTTTGCGGCCTCTGGCTTACCTCCCGCCTCCTCGACGAGTATCTTCGAGGCCACTCCTCTGCTCAGCGAGACGAGGGCGCTCCTGACTCTAACCACGACGTGTCCGCGGTCGTTGACGAGCACCTCTGCGGAGGAGCCGGGGAATAGCCCTAGCTGCTCGAGCCTGTACCTCAATCCCCTCCCGGTCCACAGCTCCACGACCCTGACCTGCGCTCCAGGCCCCACCTCGCTCAGCGGCACCATTCCAGAGTTTAGACGGGTCTAACCTTTTAAGCTATCGTCTCTGCGCTCTCTGCCTGGCAGCTGCTACTGTGACCGGTAGTACTCCCCCATCTTCTTGACCGAGCTCAGCTCGAACCTAGTGACTCTCGCTAGGCCGTTTAGGACCAGGTACAGGGCCACATCGATGTCCACCTTGGTCGCAACGTTCCGCGTTATCGATACACTCCTGCCGAAGAGCTGTCCCTCGAAGTCGATGCCTGGCCTGACTATCGCGTAGCCCTCGAAGGGAGATAGAGACCAGTCCAGCCTGAAGGTCTCTAGATCGCTCACCCCGATCAGCCTAGCGGCGAGCCCCGTCTTCCCGTTTATGGAGTTCGGGATCCTGACGAGCCTCGAGACGTCCTGCGTGACCTGCGGGTCGACGGCTACGGAGGCCCTCTTCACCCCTCTCTCGCTGACCTCTCCGCCCGAGTAGAGGGCCAAGAGAGACCTCCAGCCACCGTCCCGAGAGTCGGGGGAAGCCGCCCGCACTCCCCTCTTGCTCCCGAAGAGCCTCTTCAGGTCTATGCCCCTCGCCGTCACATAGTCTACTATCTCTAGCCTGTGCAGCGACTCCAGCCTCAGCCACTCCGGGTCTTCCGTCGCGACGACCGCGTGGAAGCCCCTGTTTCCCGAGAAGTACACCATCAGCTCGCCCTCGCCGAAGCCCATGTGCTCCTCCAGGATGCGGACGAGCCTCTCGAGGTGCTCCTTGGCCACCTCGATGCACTCGTCCGTTACCACCTCGACTCCCTCTCCGAGGGTCAGGGTCCGGCAGCCCGGCAGCTTGTCGGCGTCTATGTCGAACATGAGCTCGGAGCCCTGCCAGCCGGCCTCGGAGAGGTCGGGCGCCGCGGGGTTCAGGTACTTCGCGGTGGAGTAGTAGGACTGCCTGGGCGCGTTGACCACCAGGTAGGCCCTGAGCTCACTCTCCGTCGCGAAGCTCATGTGCCTTACGTAGGCACCGGAGCCCAGGACCTGGAAAGCGAACTCCCGCATGCCGATGTCCTTCGGCAGCCTGAGAGGTGCGACCCTGTAGTAGCTGCTGAAGAGCTCGCGGACGAACCTTAGCTCCTCCTTGCCCAAGACCAACTACTCAGCCCTTGGAGCTACGTAATACTTCATCGAACTGCCGTACGACGAGAGCTCTAGGTAGAGGGGCAGCTCGGAGCCCACCTTCATCACCGCCCTCTCGGCTATCCTGATCAGGGGCTTGACGTTCGATACGAACTCTATCGAGTAGCTGACGCGGAAGCCGGGCTCCCCCACGTCGGACTCCTCGATGCCTCCCCTCTCCTTGCTGAGGACTACCTCGGCCTCCCCCAGCTCGCTCTCGACGGACAGCCTGAGCTCGTCCCCGTCTCCCTCCACCCTGAGGACGTCCCCAGCGCTCTCGATGCCGGTTATGCCGTCGTAGAGCAGGGTCGGGGGCACCACGTAGGTGTTCGGGTAGTCTATCTCGATCTCCGGTATCTCCTCAACCGAGGTGGACAGGGGCAGAGTAAACACTCTCGAGTACCCCCTCCTCTCGAAGGCTATCGAGAGGGAGGACTGAGTCCAGCTCAGAGTCACCGCGTCGTCCCTCTCGGCGCTCCTGAACACCTTGCCCAGGTCTTCGAGGTTCACCACCAGCTGCCCGCCGCGACCGGCGTCGTAGGCGACCGCGGACTCCCTGGGCACCGTGAGGATCAGGAGGGCGGTCTTCGAGGGGTCCATGGACTTGAGCGCGAGCTCCCTCTCTCCGACGTCGATCACCGCTACCTCGCTGAACCTCGCTGCCGAGGCGACGACGTACCGCAGCAGTCTCGCGGACCCGAAGGATATGCTCACCTACCAACACCAGAGCCCTCTGGGCTATGGATTAATAAAAGCGCGCCCGGGTGCATTGAGAGAGGTCGCGGCAATGCGTGCTGTCCGGGCTTCACTCGAAGAGCCCGAACGCGCTCCTCGGGATGCTGCAGCACGCGCGGACCACGCGCATGCCGAGCTTCTTGACGACCTCGCTGCCCGGGTTCGCTACCCTATCTAGGTAGCCTCCGCTGACGAGCCTCTCCACGAGAGCCGACCGCCCTCTCGGCCTCATGCACCCCAGGGACACCTCTCCGAAGAGGCTTCTGGAGACCCGGGCAGCCTCGAGGACTCTGGCCTCCTCGGGAGCCGCTCCACTCGCGTAGAGGAGCAGGACCGCGATCCTCCGGTGGACCGCACCCACCCTCCTCAGCACCTCCAGCTCCTGTTGCCACGAGGCGAAGGGGCTGTTCAGAACTACGTGCGGAGCGACCCTGTCCTCGCCGTACTCCGCGGTTACGTACTCCAGGGTCTTCAGGTAGTCCTCCAGCGAGGCGCTCAGCCCTCTGCCGGACCTCACGTACTCCTCACTCGGGGGGACTTCGAAGTCGACTAGGTCGAAGACCTCCAGGGCTTTGTCTACCAGGTCTCTCGGTGCCAGCCCGAGGTGTACGGATAGGAAGACCTCCCTCCCCCTCCTGAACTCCCTCAGGAAGTCCAGGAGCTCCCCTGTCACCGGCAGGTACCCCTCCTCGGTGAAGCCGCCGCTGATCAGAAAGCCCCTGGTTCCCGCTCTGTAGTAGTAGTGCATTAGGTCTCGGAGCTTCTCGAGAGACTCGGCGAAGTCCATAGAGTAGAGGTACCTGGCCCCGCAGAAGGAGCACTTGAGAGCACACCAGGAACCCGTGATGGAGAGGCTTACGAACTTCTCTCCGGGCACGAACGCCAGGGCGGCGCCCACAGGTACCCCTGGGAGCCTAGAGCCTCCTGAGGCCCTCCCTCGTTTCCTCCTCGGTCCTCGCCCTCTTTATCTCCATTATTATCGGCGGTATCTTCCCCGACTTCAGCATCTTTATGGCGTTGTCCCTGACCATCGCGGTGTGCTTTATGTCCAGCTCCAGCAGCTCCACGAGAAGTCTGTATACGGAGCTCCAGACCTCCTTGAGCATCTCCCTGTCTATGTAGCTGAGGACCAGCGGGTTCTCGAGCCACTTGTCGAACTCGCGGACGGTCTTCATGACGTGGTCGAAGGCCTTCCTTATCAGCAGGACCAGGGTCAGCCTGTCGGCCTCGTCGATGCCGCTGTTGATCTCCTTGAAGGTCTCGATAGCGGCCTTCTGCATCTCGATCCACTCGCTCAGGGAGTTCAGCTGGGCGACCAGCCTGGAGACGTCGGACGCCATCTCCGGCACCGTCTACACTACGGCACCGCGAGTTAAATAGGCAAGGTCTCTGTCAGCAGCAGAGCGCGCGCTACCGAGAGCTGACGGCATCCGGTGAGCGAGCCAGGGAGTCGACCCGCCCTCGAACCCTCGGGCCCGGGCTATGGTCGTCGTGTCCGAGCAGACGACTCGCGAGCGCTAGCTCTTGAGGACGTTAAGCACCTTCTCGAGGAACTCTAGAGCCTCCCTGAACTCCTTTATCCCCTCCTCGCTCAGCGCGTACACCACGTCCCCGTCCAGCCTCTGCGGCTTCAGCAGTCCCTCCCTCGACATCCTGTAGATCACGGTATAGGTCGTCACGGTCCTCGGCTTAATCCCGAACGTCTCGCCGATCCTCTTCTTCACCTCGTACGCTCTGAGGGGGCCCGACGTCATGAGGACTTTAGCTACGTAGAGCCAGAGCACCTCGACCGTGAGCTTCCGGACCAGGCGTTCGTAGGCTCCGCCCCTCGCCACCGTGTGCACCGCGGAGCGTGCGCGGAGAGCCATTTATTCGAATTTATATTTTTGGCTACAAATATTTGAGGGGATGAAAGTGGTTAGAGTAGGGATCGTGGGCGTCGGGAACGTGGCGTCCATGTTCGTGCAGGGCGTGGAGTTCTACAGGAGGTCTCCCGGGTACACCGGGGGGCTCATACACGCCAACATAGGCGGCTACGAGGTCAGGGACATCAGGGTCGTCTACGCGATAGACGTCTCGAGACACAAGGTCGGCAGGGACCTGAGCGAGGCCCTGTTCGCGAAGCCCAACATGGTTCCCAGGCTGGTCGAGCTGCCCGAGACCGGGGTCGTCGTGAGGATGGGCAGAGTCCTCGACGGGGTCGCCGAGCACATGGTGGAGGAGTTCGACCCCTCGGACGAGCGGCAGCCCGCGCTGGAGGAGCTAGCCGAGGAGCTCGGGAGCCACTCCGTCGACGTTCTCATTAACCTGCTGCCCGTGGGGAGCAGGGAGGCCACCGGGTTCTACGCCGAGGTCGCGGCGAGGGCCGGGGTGGCCTTCGTGAACGCTATCCCGGAGTTCGTGGCCAGCGACCCCCGCTACCCGAGGCTCTTCGAGGAGCGCGGCGCTCTGGTGCTGGGCGACGACATCAAGGGCCAGCTGGGCTCCACGGCAGTCCACAGAGCCCTGGCGAGCCTGGTAACTATGAGGGGTGGAGAGGTGGTGGAGTCCTACCAGCTCAACGTAGGGGGCAACACGGACTTCAAGAACATGCTCGACCAGCGGAGGCTCGACAGCAAGAGGGTGAGCAAGACCATGGCCGTGGCGACCACTCAGCCCGCCCCGGAGAGAGCCGCGGACAGGATATACGCGGGACCCAGCGGCTACGTACCGTTCCTCGGGAACACGAAGGTCTCCTACGTCTACGTGAAGGCGTCGGGCTTCGCGGGGCTGCCCGTGACGATAGACCTGAAGCTGACCGTGGACGACAAGGCAATGGCCGCGGCCGTGCTGGTGGACGTCGTGAGGCTGGCCAAGGCGCTCGCGGAGAGGGGGGTCTGCGGGAGCCCGGGGTGGGCGTCCTCCTTCTACTTCAAGCACCCGCCGGAGCCCGCCAGGAGCGACGAGGAGGCCCTCTCTACTCTATACGGGAAGCTGGACGAGCTAGGGATATCCATAGAGCCGAGGAGGCTTCCGGATTGGATATGGAAGAGGGGATAACGCCTCCTCCGCGGCTCTCCCCAATACTCCCCGGCGAGCGGGTACCGGGCGCTCCATCCAGAAGCGGTACCCGAAGGCTATGTCTCCGCTCGAGCCCCCGGCTCCTGCACTCCCAGAGTCACGTCTCCGGGGCGGACCCGTGGTTTCTCCCAGGCACGGGAAACGCAAATTTTTAAACTCCAGCTAGAGATAGAACTGGTGACAACCTTGACGTACAAGTACCTGGCCTACGCGGCTCTGGCACTAGTGGTCCTCTCCGCGCTAGCCATGCCCGCCTCGGCTCAGAGTCAACAGATAGGAGTGATAAAGCTCGACGTGAGCAGGACCACGGTCTACAGGGGCTACCAGTGGGTAGAGGTCATAGCCTACATATACACGGGTATAGAGGATGACTACATACCGCCGGTCAGCCTGACTAAGGCCACAGCGACTCTCGACGCCGGGATAAGGATAGAGCTGTCGATGGTCCGCGTGACGCTCACGGCTCCCACCGTAGTGGTCGTCGATGGCGTGGAGTACCCGGTCCAGGAGCTGGTGATAGTGAGAGTCCACGTGCCCGAGGCCGCCTACACGGGCAAGGGCCTTCTGAGAATCGAGATAACCGGCAGAGTGCCCTACTTCGCTGTCGACTTCTCCTTCAGGAAGGATGTAGTCCTAGAGATAGTCGACCACAGGCCGATCCTAGACGCCAAGACCGAGGTCCGGGCAGCCCTGGAGAGGGTGCGGGCCGTCGTCACGGTTGCTTCGGCGCTGGGGATAGACGTCACGGAGTACGTTGAGAAGCTGTCGACTATAGAGAGCACGATAGCCGAAGCCACCGAGAGGCTGGACATCTACGGCGAGGTGGACGAGGCGCTGGCGCTATACAAGGAGGCCACCTCCTCGCTGGCCTCGCTGGAGGCCAGCGTGATAAGCGTCCTCGCGATAAGATACGGAGCGGTGGAGAGCAGGCTGTCCTCCCTCGAGGTCTCGCTAGAGAGGACGGTGGAGAGCGTGGAGGCCCTCTCCAAAGACCTGGCCAAGTCTGTCGGCGACCTGAGAGGAGAGGTGGAGAAGGTCTCCGAGTGGGCGGCAGACGCGATCTCTACCCTAGCCAAGCAGATCGAGGACTACTCCAAGAAGGTGGACGAGAGCCTCACGAATCTCGCGTACTCCGTCGACAACGCCATGAAGTCCCTGGCCGAGGGCTACGAGAAGACGACCAGGACGGCTCTCGACGAGCTGGCCGGCAAGGTGAGAACCCTAGACGAGAACGTCGCCGAGCTGTCCAAGTCGCAGAAGGAGCTAGCCTCCAGGGTATCGGACATCTCGAACACTCTCCAGATAGGCTTGGTAGTGGTAGCCCTTATGCTGCTGCTAGCCGTAGCCCTCATGAAGTTTCTCAAATAGGCTTGAGTCAGGTCAAAGAATTCCGGTTTTTCTAGAAGCTTCTCGAGCCGGACGTACCTCGTCCCTCATCGGACTTCAAAACCATTTAGACCATAAGCAACCTGTGTGAACCACCAGCTTTTAAACAGAGAGCTTTCCTAGTTCTGGAGTCCGCGTTGGACGAGGCTCACCGGGTGTTGGAGAGAGCCAGGTCTGAGGGGAGGAGGAAGCTGCTCGAACACGAGTCCCTGCGGCTCTGCGAGCTCTACGGACTCCCGGTGGCCAGGTACGGTCTAGCGACGAGCGAGGACGAGGCCGTCGCGCTGGCCAAGGAGATAGGCTTCCCGGTAGTTCTGAAGGTCGTCAGCCCCGACATCAGCCACAAGACCGACGTCGGTGGGGTAGTCCTCGGGCTCATGACCTTGGAGGACGTCAGGAAGGCGTACAGGGACATCGTGACCAACGTCCCGGCCAGGGCTCCGGGAAGTAGGATCACCGGGGTCCTGGTGCAGAAGATGGCCGAGCGAGACCTGGAGGTCATCGTCGGCGGGATCAGGGACAGAGTCTTCGGGCCCGTGGTCATGTTCGGGCTGGGCGGGATCTTCGTCGAGGTCCTCAAGGACGTGAGCTTCAGAGTCGCGCCGCTCTCGGAGGCCGACGTGGAGGACATGATCAGGGAGATAAGGGCCTACAGAGTCCTCGAGGGCTACAGAGGCTCCCCGCCCCGTGACCTCGAGTCTCTTAAGAAGCTGATCCTCGGACTGGAGTCGATGCTCAGCGAGCTGGACGACATAGAGGCCGTGGACCTGAACCCGATCATACTGTATCAGCGAGGGAGAGGCGCTTTAATAGTCGATGCAAGAGTCATCCTGGGTGAGAAGCCGTGAGCTCGCTGAAAGACCTGTTCAGCCCTAGGGGCATAGCCGTAGTCGGGGCGTCCAAGGACCCGACGAAGATCGGTCACCTGATCCTGAAGAACGTGGTGGAGTACGGCTACGGAGGGAAGATCTACCCGGTGAACCCCGCGGCCGACGAGGTGCTGGGACTCAAGGCCTACCCGGCAGTCTCGACGATCTCGGGCGGCGTGGACGTGGTTGTGGTGTCGGTGCCGAGCGCCAAGGTCCTCGACGTCGTAGACGACGCCGGCAAGGCCGGAGCCAAGCACTTGGTCGTCATAGCTGCGGGCTTCAAGGAGGTGGGGAACGTAGAGCTGGAGAACGAGCTCGTGAGGAGGGCCAGGAAACACGGCATGAGGGTCTTGGGGCCCAACATCTTCGGCTACGTCTACACGCCCGTCAAGCTCAACGCCACGTTCGGACCCAGAGACGTCATACCTGGCAACGTGGCCTTCATCACCCAGAGCGGGGCCCTGGGTATAGCCCTGATGGGCTCGACGATACTCGAGGGCATAGGGATATCGGCTCTCGTGAGCGTCGGCAACAAGGCCGACATAGACGACGCCGACCTCCTGGAGTTCTTCGACGAAGACCCGAACACCTCGGTCGTTCTGATCTACATGGAGGGAGTGAACGACGGCAGGAGGTTCGTCAACGTCGCGTCCAGGATCTCCATGAAGAAGCCGGTGGTGGTGATCAAGTCCGGCAGGACCGAGGCCGGTGCCAGGGCGGCCGCGAGCCACACGGGGAGCCTGGCGGGCAACGTCGCTCTGTACGAGACGGCCTTCAGGCAGAGCGGTGTCCTCTCGGTCAAGAGCGTGGAGGAGGCCTTCGACTTCGTGAAGACTCTGTCCTGGAACCCGCTGCCCTCCGGTGAGAGGGTGGTGGTCATAACGAACGGCGGTGGGGCCGGAGTCCAGGCGAGCGACACCCTAGCGGACGACGGCCTGTACCTCGAGAAGCCGCCGCAGGACTTCGTGGAGGAGGTCAAGAAGATAGTGCCGCCCTTCGCGTCCCTGGCCAACCCCGTTGACCTCACCGGCATGGCCTCCGAGGACTGGTACTACAAGTCCGTCAAGACGGCTCTCGAGAACCGGGAGATAGACGCGGTCCTAGTCCTCTACTGCCACACGGCCCTCACGAGCCCCATGGGGGTAGCCAGGGCGATCCACAGGGCTGTCGGAGAGGCCGGTGCTCGCAAGCCTATATCCGTCGCGATCATAGGGGGTCTAGAGGCCTACGAGGCCATTAGGTACCTCACCAACCTGAAGGTGCCGGCCTACCCGACCCCGGAGAGGGCCGCGCACGCTATAGCAGCGCAGATCAGGTACAGGAGGTACAGGGAGTACCTACTGAAGAGGATACTTCCGGGAGGCTAGCGAGCTTCGGTCCGCCCCTGCCGAGTAGAGTTCTCTGTTCATCAGTGGCACGAGGGCCATCAGCGTGGCGTAGTACGTCAAGTCCTCCCTGGTCACCAGGGACCGCGTGAGCAGCTTTATCAGTCCCCCCTTGCTCCCCACGTCGCTCGTGCCGAAGTGCCTGTCGACCACCTCCTCGAGCTCCCTAGCCTCGCCGAGGGCTAGAGCCCTGGCGAAGGGCTCCGGTACCATGAAGGAGGGCGACAGCCCGAGCGACTCGGAGCCGTCGGCCGCCACGAGGTAGACCACCTGCACGTCGAAGACCCTGTCCCCGAGGAGGTAGAGACCTGCCTCGACACCGACGCCGACGTCGCACCCCGGCGCCCTTCCGAGGGCCTCGAGGGCTCTGCGCCTGGCGCCCTCGACGATCACGCTCATGCCTATGGGCTGCGGGGGAATGCGCGTAGAGGCTTCCACCGAAACGATGTCGGGCTCCCCGAAGACCTCTCTGAACGCTCTCCCCACTCCCGCGATCTTGCTGGGGTTCCGGGTGCCCACGCAGACCCTCATACGGTCCCCCGTTGCCTATCCTCGCGCCCCTAATTAGGGAGCACGCAGCCCCCGACCCCGGTCTCGCCAGAGTCTCTCTCACGGTCTTTAATAATGGGTGTGCACCTACCGGTTCCGGTGCGGGGAGTGAGGCGGCTCGGCTGGCTAGTCCTAGCGATCCTCGTTCTAGGCCTCTCTCCCGCAATCCACTCCGACGGTGTCCACGAGGTCAGGGAGCTGACGATAGTCGCCGTGACGTCCCTGTCCAACGGCACGTACATTGGAGTCTCGGCCAAGCTGAGAGTGCGAGTGGTCTGCCCCGGGAGCGGTGGGGTGTACGTCGAGACTCTGCCGCTCAGCCAGGTGGACCTCCAGGCCTCCACCAGGATAGCGGCTATCGTGGCGAGCAGGGTCGCCGGCGTCAGGCTCTCCTCCTGCGACTTCCTGGCATCGGTCAGGGCCGACTCCCCAATCGTCGGCGGTCCCAGCGCTAGCGCCGCCACCGCGGTCGCCTTCGCTGCGGCGCTACTGGGTCTGCCCCTGCGCACCGACGCCGTGCTCACGGGCATGGTGCTCCCGGACGGCAGCGTGGGCCCCGTCGGGGGACTGAGGGCGAAGCTGGAAGCTGCCGCCAGGTCGGGCGCGAAGCTCTTCCTCGTCCCCCACGGTCAGACGAGGTATACCGAGACTGTGATATTCTCGCAGACTGTGGGGCCCGTGGTAGTATACACTACCAAGACCGTGACCGTGGACCTGGTGGACTACGGGAGGAGTCTGGGGGTCGAGGTCGTCCCGGTCGCGACCGTTCACGAGGCCCTGCAGGTGCTCACCGGCGGAGCCTATAGAGCACCGGAGCCCGCGGGCGACGGTGTGCAGGTGGCGTACGCGAGCCCGGCGGTCGAGCAGCAGGTGAGGGCGTGGTCCGAGGCTCTCCGGGTCAGGGTTCTGGAATCTACGAGCATGGGGGACTCCATCAAGGCGGAGACGCTGAGCTCCCTGTCCCCCTCTCTCAGAGCTTCCGCGGAGGCCTTGGTTGGAGAGCTAGAGAGCAGAGTCTCCTCGTTGCTAGCGCGGGCCGACGACCTCTACCAGCGCGGCTACCTCTACTCCGCTGCCTCAACGTACTTCCGAGCGTCGATCTATTCTCTCTGGAGGCTCTACTTGCTCGAGGGTCTGCGGGATCCAGGGGCCCTGCACTCCGCGAGAGGTGAGATAATGGAGAGAATCGAGCGCGCGCTGCGGGCGGCTCGGAGGCCCCTGGACGGGGGCGAGACCCAGTGCCTACAGGACCTGGACGTGCGCGTAGCCGTCCTGGGCAGGGCCTACGAAGCCCTGAGGTACCTGAACGAGTCGTCGTCCGAGTCCAGAGTGGATAGGTTAGCGTACTACCTGGCGCTGGCAGACTCCAGGGCTACGACCGCCGAGCTCTGGAGCCTCCTCCTGGAGACGGGGCGCGCGGGAGACGGAGGCTGCTGCTCCCTGAGCGCCGGGTACGTAGAGGACTCGGCCCTGGTCGTCGAGAACCTCGTGCGCAACATATACGCTTACATAATCTCGTTCGAGGGTCAGGTCAGCATACCGACTGAAGTCTTCGAAGAGATGGTCTCGACGATGAACCTCATGGCGGGGGCCGAGGAGCCCATGGACAGGCTCTCGCTGGGCGTCGAGGCCCTGGCTTACGGGTACGCCACCCTGGTCTTGGCGTTCTCTCAGGACGTGAACAGCACCATAACGGCCCTGGAGAGGACTATAAGCGCGGAGCTCGCCTCGGAGCTCCTTAGGGAGTGCCTACCGACGAGCCTAGTCCTCTACCTGGAGCTCGCCAGAGTGGGAGACGAGGCCACCACCTCCAGGGTCTACAGCCTCGCGAGGGTCTCGGCTCTGGCCTCGTTCTACGTCGACTCCCTGAGGGAGACCACCTCGACCGCCCCAGCATCCGCGAACGCGACGGCTCCCGCCTGCGGGGATCGGGCGGGTGGGGTCGGAACGGTTACCCAGACGGTCACGATAACCGAAGCGCAGAGCGCGCCCGTAGCGACCGCGATGTACGTAGGGGTTGGGGCTCTGATGGGGGCGTTGCTGGTGCTGATAGCCGTAGCGCTCTCGAAGAGGAAGCTGGGCTAACAAGCGGAGTCGTGCCTTCGGGCTCGGCGAGGGCACCTACGAAATATTAGCTTCAATATGTTCACACTATGGGGTATATATGGAGGTGAGGCAGGCGCTCAGGAGCCTCCAGAAGTTGGGCGGGTCTCTGGCCCTCTACCTGCCGAAGGACTGGTGCGACGAGAACGGTCTAAGGAGGGGGTCCAAGGTCGTGCTCAGGTACTGGGGAAAGACTCTGATCGTGGAGGCGGGCGAGGGCGAGAGGAGGGAGGCTTCCGTAGACCTGGACGCGATCCTCGAGGGGAACCTGAAGTACGTCCTCATATCGCTCTACATCCTGGGGTTCGACAGGGTCAGGCTCCTCTCTAAGAAGAGGATAGGCTTGTCCATGAGGAGGTACATCCTCTCATTACTAAGCTACACTCCGGGCTACGAGATAGTGGAGGAGGGAGAGAACTTCGTCGACGTAGCCATAATCCGCGAAGCGAGGGACCCTACGGAGGCGCTCCTCAGAGAGTTCAGCGGGGTCTCCACGGTGTTCAGGTACTCCATAGAGGCTCTCGAGAGGACTCCCGCCGTACCGGAAGAGTACATCGACGCGGTCGAGGAGCTGGACTCCGAGGTCGACAGAGCGTGGCTCGAGGTGGAGAGGACCATATACAAGGTGGCCGAGAGGCCCCTCTCCAGGCTCCACGAGATGAGGCTGTCGGTTCCGATCCTGCTGGTCTCCAGGTACCTGGAGAGGATCTCGGACCACCTAGTCCAGCTAGTCCGGGAGGTGCTCGAGGCAGGGCTCCAGCAGCCAGACCTACCCCTCCAGGTCAGAGACCTCTCGGCAGCATACCACGAGGTTGCGGAGATGTTCAAGGACGCCGTGAGGTCTCGCGGGAGCGCGGGGAGCATCGACTCCGTCGTGAGGCTGACCAGCTTCATCGAGAACAAGAAGTCCTTCAGGCGCGGCGTCGTCCCCAGGCTCCGCAGGGAGGGCGGGCTGCTCGCGGCCTACCACGTTATGAGAGTCTACGACTACATAACCGACATAGCGGAGGTGACGATGAACGTCATAGTCGACGGTCTCTACCGCCAGGCCTAGGGAGCTACGCTCAGCCGAGTTCGGAGGAGCTCGGGACGGCCCTGTCGGAGCGTTGGTAAAGCCGACAAAGGCAGGAGAGTGGGACGCCGAATCCGTAGCGCCTGCACCAGGGAGGCGGGGATCCGGGCACTTGCGGAGGCCGGCGAGACCTGCACCGTTGTCATGTTTGAATATATATTAACACATGTAATATATATGTAGAAATATTAAACCTTAATAGCTCTACGTAGTGTCGCTAGATGGTGGGACGCGTGAAAACGAGCACGATGCGAGTGATCGTGGCGGTGGTGCTAGTCGTGGTAGCACTGGGCGCCGTCTGGATACTGCTGCAGGAGAGAAGCGGAGCACCGGCAGCGGTGACCGAGACACCGGCTACCGGGACTCGCCAGGTCTACGTAGTGGGCGGTGGAGCGACCTTCATCAACCCGCAGATGCAGAAGTGGATCAGGGACTACATGGAAGAGACCGGTGGGAGAGTGGTGGTGAACTACCAGTCCATAGGCAGTGGAGCCGGGGAGGCGAAGTGGCTCGAGGGAGCCCTCGACTTCGGTGTCAGCGACATAGCCATATCCAAGGCCGGCTACGAGAAGCTCCTCGCGAGCGGAAAGAAGTTCATCCAGGTGCCCCTGGTGGCCGGCAGTGTGGCGATAGTCTACAACTTGCCTGAGTTCGCCGAGGCCGGGTGCGTTCTGAGGCTGAGCGGCGAGGTGGTAGCGGACACATACCTGGGGAACATAATCAAGTGGTCCGACCCTAGGATCGTCGAGCTCCAGGAGGAGAGGTGCCGGGGAAGGCTCCCGGACAAGGAGATATTCGGAGTCCACAGGAGCGACGGCAGCGGGACTACGGCCCTCTTCACGATGTACCTGACGCTGGTCTCGAGGGAGTGGGCCGAGAAGATCGGCTACGGATACACCGTCACCTGGCCGAGGGACGCGCTCGGGCTTGGCGAGGGAGGTAGGGGGAACGAGGGGGTCTCGGCCAAGGTTCAGAACACTCCCTACTCCATCGGCTACGTCGAGACGGCCTACGCCATACAGCTGAAGCTCCCGGTGGCCGCGCTGAGGAACAGGGACGGGTACTTCGTGCTCCCCAACGAGACGACGGTTTCCGAGGCTCTGAAGAGGGCCGCGCTCGAGCTGCCGGGACCCCACGAGTTCTGGGGAGACCTGCCCCTCAGACACTATATGAACAGAGAGGGCAGGCTGTCGTACCCGATCGTAGGGACTCCGGTGGCCTTCGTGTACCTGGACGTTCCCGCGGAGACCTCGAGAGCCCTCTACGACTTCCTCAAGTGGGTCCTGACGAAGGGGCAGATGCGGGAGCACCTCGTCGAGGGCTTCCTGCCGCTGCCGGAGGAGCTCAGGGCGAGAGCGCTCCAGTACCTCGAGAGCCTCGTGAGGACGTAGCGAGAAGGGCTACGGGAGCGAGCGATGAGGGCCAGCACCAAGCGCACCGCGGATCTTTTCGCTCTCAACTCGTTGTTTAACGCGGTCCTGATCCTGTCCGTGGCCCTGGTGGTAGCCGTCCTCCTCCTCGAGAGCTTGCCTATGATATACCGCGATGGGATCGGGCCTCTGGTCACCAGCGTCTGGAACCCCGCGAGGGAGGAGTACGGCTTCCTGTTCGCACTGGGGGGAACTCTGGTGACGGCCTCCCTAGCCCTCCTGCTGTCGCTCGCCCTCTCGGTGGGGTCAGCGGTCATGTACGCGGAGTTTGTCCCCCCGAGTCTGAGGCCAGTGGTGAGGAACCTCATGGACCTCGCAGCCTCCATGCCTTCCGTGATCTACGGGCTATGGGGATTGAGGGTTCTCTCCCCCTTCCTGAGGAACCACCTGATGGAGCCTCTCTCGGCACTCGGCCTCTCCGGGATCCTCGGGACTCCCTCGCCGGCGGGGACGTCGCTCCTCTCGGCGTCGATCCTTCTGGCCATAATGGTTACCCCCTTCGCTTCGGCGATAATCAGGGAGAGGCTCCTGGCGGTGCCCCAGCACGTCCGGGAGGCGCTGTACTCCCTAGGTCTCACCAAGCCCGAGGTGGTCCTCATCGAGCTCAGGTACATCAGGAGGTCCGTGCTGACAGCCATGGCGGTCTCCTTCAGCCGCGCGGTTGGTGAGACTGCGGCGGTAGCCATGGTGGTGGGCAACACCGTCAACCCGAACTTCTTCAGAGTGTTTAGCCCCGGGTACACCATATCCAGCCTAATAGCAGACCAGTACCCCAACGCCGAGGCGTACTACTACATGGCCCCCGCACTGTTCTACGCGGCCCTAGTGATGTTCGCCATAGGCCTCGCCGTGAACCTCGCGCTCCTGAGGTACGGTGAGACGAGATGAGGCTCCCCACATCGAGAGCGGTCAAGTCGACGGCCTTAACGGCTGCGGTGGCCCTAGCCTTCGCTCTCTCCGTCGCGCCGATACTGCACCTGATGGCTACCGTGGTCTACAGGGGGGCCACCGTTGTAGTGAGAAACTTCCCGTCGATACTCTTTGACATCCCGGCCGCTCCCGGAGATCATCAGGTGGGCGGTATAGGGCCCCACATCCTCGGCACGGCCTTGCTCACCTCTATAGCGTTCGCCATCGGGGTCCCGATATCCCTGCTGGCGGCCGTGTTCACGGCCGAGGCTATTCGGAGGTGGGAGAGGATGGTCGGGAGGTGGACTAGACTGCTGGTCCACATGATGTTGGAGTTCCCGACCATAGTGATAGGTCTCGCCGTCTACGGGGTCATGGCATCCATAACACCCTTCGTGAGAGCTTTCGTGCCCGGGTTCAGGCCGTTCAGCCTCCTCTCTGGCGTGGTGGCGCTCGTCCTGGTCGCGGCTCCCTACATGTACCTGCAGATCGAGGACGGGCTGAAGTCCGTTCCCCAGCACGTGAGGGAGGCCATATACTCTCTGGGGGCCAGCAGGTTCGTGGCGTCGCTCGTCCTCCTGAGGTACCTGAAGTCGACGGTCTACGCCGCGCTATCCATAGCTCTGGCGAGGATGGTGAGCGAGACGGCGGCCCTCTTCTTTACAGCTTTCGGGTCCAACGTGTACCCCCCTCTCGACACCGACTCCCTCTTCAGACCCGTGGGCAGCCTCACCCTAGCGGTCTACACGTTCGGGCTCTCCGGCTACGAGAACTGGATCGAGCTGAGCTGGGCGGCCTCGTTCATGCTCCTCCTGCTCTGCCTGACCCTTTTTGGGCTGACCAAGCTCCTTCTGCGGGGTGAGAGGCGTGGACTACGCGGTCTACGTTAAGGACCTGTGGGTCAGCATAGGCGGTAGGGAGATACTCAAGGGCGTCAACCTCGAGGTGCCGCGCAACGTAGTGTTCGCCGTAATGGGCCCCTCCGGGAGCGGTAAGTCGACCCTCCTGAGGACACTCAACAGGATCCTAGACCTCTACGAGGGGGTGTCTGTGAGGGGGAGAGTGGTGGTAGAGGGGATCGACGTCTACGACTCGAGGACGGACCCGCCCGCTGTCAGGCGGCTGGTGGGTATGGTGTTCCAGATGCCGAACCCCATACCGAACCTGAGCATATACGACAACGTAGCCCTGGGACCCAAGATCAACAAGCTGGTCAGGTCGAGGAAGGAGCTCGACGAGCTGGTCAGGTGGGCGCTCGAGAAGGCCTACCTGTGGAACGAGGTCGAGGACAGGCTCGACGCGCCTGCCTCCAAGCTCTCGGGAGGCCAGCAGCAGAGGCTGTGCATCGCGAGGGCCCTGGCCATGAAGCCCAGGGTCTTGATGATGGACGAGCCCACGTCCAACCTGGACGCCGTCGCCACGGCCGAGATAGAGAAGCTGATAATAGAGCTCAAGCGCGACGTCACGGTGATACTGGTGACGCACAACTCGTTCCAGGCATCCAGGGTAGCGGATCACGTGGCCTTCATGTACGATGGGCAGATCCTGGAGGTGGGTCCGACGGGGCGGGTGTTCACCAGGCCCGCGCATAAGCTCACGGAGAGGTACATAACGGGGAAGTTCGGGTGAGACCGTGAGACCCATAGACGCAGCCCTCGAGGACATAAGGAGGGAGCTGAACGGGCTCTCCAGCATCGTCTCGGATATCTTGGTGAACCTCGTCAGCAAGAACTGGAGCCTCGAGTACTACGCGCGGAGAGCGGCCGAGGCCGGGGAGCTGAAGGAGAGGGTGAGGGAGAAGGTGATCGAGGCCATAGCCCGCTTTCAGCCCGCGGCGTCCGACCTCGACAGCCTCGTGCTGTTCTACGAGATGTCCTACGGCCTCTTCAGGTTCTCCAGGTACGCGCTAGACCTCGTGAGAGCTCTGTCGATCATCGAGGCGCCGAGCTGCGACCTGAGGTACTCGTCGAGTGCGTCTCAGTCGGCCCTCACGCTGGTCAACATGTCCATCAGGTTGCTCCCGACCTACCGAGGCTCTCCGCACGCCGCTAGGACTGAGGACGCCCTGAGCTTCGCGGAGGCCCTCGAAAAGGAGGTCGACGAGACTCTCTCAGCCGCCCTGATGGAGGCCTCCGGGCGGGCGGACCAGTGCCTGATGCTCGACCTGCTCTCGGTGGTCTTCCTCGAGAGGATAGCCGACCACAGCATCTACCTAATACGCAAGCTCGCGGCGCTCGAGCGAGCCGCCTAGCCGTTCAGAGAGCTCCCGGGTTCGGATGCAGTTCCTGGACAGTGAACCTTGTGTACCCCCTCCCGACACTATATGACAACGATAGCGAAAGTTTACAAACCCCGAAACTCTCAGAAACTCGATAACAGTGCCCGGAGCCGAGGCCCAGGTGGATCGTGGGGCTCAGCGCGCACCTGTCCAGGGAGACTATCGGGAGGGTAGACGCTCTCGCCGAGAGGTGGGGGGTCTCGCGGAGAGCATGCGTCAGGACTCTGGTCGCCGAGTGCCTCAGGACTAGGTGCTACGAGGCGGTGGCGACCACATCCCTATCGCTCTCGTATCCGCACCTCCCGCACCTCGAGACCCTGCGCCCATTCGGTGCTAGCCTCCCACCACATACCGGGCACAGGGTGGAGCTATGCTACTCGTATTCCCTCCAGACGTACCCACACTTGGTGCACTTGTAGATCCTCGTGGGAGGCTCGTCCGCTCTCCGCGTCTGGAGCACCTCGTAGTAGGCCTCCTCGTTGCCGCACTTCGGGCACTTGACCCCTCGCGCTATGGGCAGCCCGATCCGGCTAGCGCCCTCATCGACTATCACCGTTCTCCCCTCCTTCCTCTTGGTCACCACCTGGGAGTGCCTGTAGTCCGACCTGGCTTTCTTCGAGTACCCGCACCTTGGACAGGCGAGCACGACCTCGTCATTCTCCCTCCTCGGGAGCATCAGCGACCCGCACTTCGGGCAGAACTCCATCCTCTCCTACCACCCCACTAGTGAGGCGAGCTCCTCAGATAAGCGCTCCAGGAGCTCCTTGAAGCTCGCGACCGCCTCCCTCAACTGCCCCGGCAGCTCGAGCGAGGACTCCGGCTCCGGTTCGTCCACCTCTACTGCTATAGCCGAGAACTGCTTCAGCACCCTGTTCAGCTCGTCCTCGCCGTCCACTACGAAAACCTTCTCCAGACCCTTCGCGCCCCGAAGTATCAGGACTACGGCTAGACCTAGGGACCTCGACCTCTTGATCAGAGCGATCCTGGCCTCCTTCTTGTTCCCGGGAGCACCGGCTCTGCGGCGGTCGCCGGAGACTCCTCCACCCGCGAGAGATCTAGCGGTAGCGGTGCGATGTCCCAACTGCTAGCCCTCCGGAGGGACCCCCAGAGCTTCCGCGAGCTTCTCCGCGAGCTCGTCGCTCAGGCTTATGAGCCCCTCGACCACCTCCCTGAGCACTTCGGCGGCCGGCTTGCTGCCGTCGGTCACTATCCTCAGGACGAAGGCCTCCTCCAGCGGGTGCTCTATGCTGTACGCGGCCAGCCTCACGTTCGGGTGCTTGAGGGCGGACTTGGCGAGGAGGTTGCCCAGGGTGTGTGTCTCTCCAAAGACCTTGACTATGAGCTCCCTCTCGTCAGCCTTCCTGACCTCCAGCTTCACCCCCAGCGGCACCTAGTCCCGAGGTGTGTATTTTAGCTAATAAGCTGCTCCACTCCGCGTTCAGCCTGAGCCTGTGGTTCTCCTCGACGAGCCCCGCCCGCTTCAGCTCTTCGAGAACGCTCTCGGCGTCGTAGCCGAGTGCGGACAGGGCCGCCAGGAGGGCCTTCAGGCTGCGGGAGGCTCTGGGGTAGTCCCTGGACACCCTCTCGATCTCCTCGGTCACCCTGCGGGCCAGCTCGACCACGACGTCCGGGGGAGCGCTCGAGACCAGCCTGCCTTCGCGCACCTCGGCCTCGTAGCCCTGGGCTCTCAGCAGCGGTACCAAGATGCGGAGAGCCGTCGGCTTTCCAGTGAGGAGGGGCAACGCCTCTAGGCGAAGCTCGCGCGACCTCCCGGACTTGAACCCCCTGACCTCCCTCCACTTCCTGTAGGCATCCATCAGGGCCCTCTTGGCCCGGGAGACTGCACTCGGAGGTCCGGAGATGGTCACCTCGAGGACGTCCCCCCGTATCCTATAGGTCATCTGGGACGGGCGTACTCCCCTGGAGCCGGAGATGAACTCCGCGAGCTCCCCGCAGGCCACCGGGTCCTCGCACTTCAGCCTCATCCTCGCCTCCACAGCCACTCACCGACTGAGCGCGAGCTACTGGAACGCGTTCTATGCTTTATCTCGGTAGAGCTCTCCGCGAGAAGCGTCATGTCCGTGGAGAAGGGTGGCCGCCTGGAGGGGGCGTCCTCATCCTCCATACCTAGACCTCCCTCGCTGTTCAGGGGGCTTGCTCGAAATAAATGGCTCTCGCTCACCTCCGTCAGAATTCGTGTTATACGGCGGAGCGAGGAAAATCTACGATATCGTTTGGAGTAGGGGCGGGCCTTCACGCCATGGGTTTCGTCAAGTTGATGCTCTCCGCTAGCACGTAGGGAGCTCTCGTCGGGATCCTGACCTCCCACCAGCTCACGTCGTAGACCTCCCTGCTCATGGCCTTGATGGACTTGAGCAGCGTCTCGAACCTGTCGGCTATCCTCACCCTGTCCACGTAGCCCTCCACGCTCCCGCCCCTTATCGCGAGGACGAGGTCGCGAGCCACGGTGGAGAACTGTCCCTCCACGTAGTTCTGAAGCCTGGTGTACCAGTTGTTCATTATGGCGTAGCCCTCCCTCACCTCGGACACCATCTCCTCGAAGGTGCTGCTGCCCGGCTCCACCACGAGGTTCCAGGGCCTCGGGTTGGTCCAGCCCGCGTTGCCCGTGCTCGTGGTCTTGAACATCCTGGAGGTGGCGGTGTTGTGGAGCAGCGAGGCCAGCCTCCCCGCTCTAATTATGGGCTTGTTGTACGTCTCCACCCCCTCGTCGTCGAAGGGTGCGAGGCCCGGTAGCGTGACGTCCCTGGGAGCGTCCGTCAGGGTGAAGCCCTCCGACGCTACGGCGTCTCCGGCGCTCTTCCCGAGCAGGAAGGACATCCCGAGGAGCACCGCCATGCCCGAGGCCATGGAGGCCACGTAGTTCAGCAGGTTCCCCACTACTAGGGGCGAGAGGATCACGTCGTACCTGCCGGGCGTGAAGCGGGCCTTGGTCTTGGCGAGCTCCAGGAAGCCTGCCGACCTAGACCCGACGTCCTCCACGGCACCGACGTCGAGCTGGGTAGACCCCCAGGCCCAGTGGCCGCTGAGCTCGCCCCTCAGCGACCTCAGGTGGGTCACGACCTCAGTCTTGCGGTAGCTCTTGTCGAAGCCCCTGCTCGTGGCCACCGCGACCTCGACCTCGCCGAGCTCGAGCGTCCCGGCGACCCTCTCGGCCCCGGAGCTCAGCGCCGAGCTCACCATGGCTTCCGCTAGAGGCTTCGGGTCGGAGAGGTGGTCGACGACCCTCCTGTCGTACCCTCCCTCGAGGGGTGCCGGCTCCCTCGGCTCCGGCGGCTCCGCGTATAGCTCGGACTCCTCGACCCTAGTCACGTAGTCCTCGATCCTCCTCACGGCGTCCAGAACCTCCTCGGGCGACCCCACCTCGAACTCCAAGACGGTGAGCCTCCTCTGCTTGCCCAGGAGCAGGTAGACGCTGATGTCCCTCCACATCTGCAGGACTCCGGGCTGGCTGTTCCAGATCTTGAGCATCGCGGCGTTCCTGTCGACCACCTTGACTACGACGCTGTCGAACCTCTCCCTCAGGCCCCCGAGCACCCTCTCGGCTACGTCTCGCGCGTTCATGCCGCGACACCCAGCCTGATCTTCGAGAGCCTGACGTCCGGACCCCCGTACCAGACCGGGACTCCCTGCGAGGGCTCTCCCTTCCCGCAGGTCCCGGGGTAGAACCTGAGCTGCTTCCCGGCACCGGTTATCTTGCTGTAGAAGTCCCCGGTCGTCAGCTCCAGGACCGGGTTCCGAACGGGCCTGGAGATCTCCCCGTCGACTATGAGGTAGGACTCCAGTCCCACGTACCTCTGGTTCCACCTAATGTCGTCTATGTTCCACTCCATGTAGGACTTCATGTACACGCCCAGCTTTACGCCCTCCAGAAGCTCCTCGAAGCTCATGTCCCCCGGCTTCAGGTACGTGTTGCTCATCCTTGGGATGGGCTCGCGCGAGTAGTCCATGGCTCTCGCGGCACCGTTGCTGAGAGTTCCGAACAGCTTGGCTGTGTGCCTGTTGTGCAGCGGCTCGTGAAGCAGGCCCTCCCTGTAGAGGTACCTGGCCCTGGCGGGGACTCCCTCGTCGTCGTAGAGGTAGAAGCCGCTGCTCCCGGGTATCGTGGGGTCTTCGATAACCGTCGCGTACTCGTTGCCCACCCTGAACTTCCCGATCATCTCGGGCTTCACGTACGACTCCCCCGCCTGGGCAGCCTCCCTCCCGAGTATCCTGTCGGCCTCCATCGGGTGCCCCGCCGACTCGTGGACCACGAGACCGATTATCTCGGAGCCGACGATCACCTCCACCTCCTCCTTTGGGGGCTCGACGCCGCTCGCTAGGACCCTCTCGAGGCTCTGGGCCTCTTGGACGAGCTCCTCCACCACCCTCCACTCCTTCAGCCTCTCGGCTCCTCCGGACGCACCGAAGTCTGCGTATCTCTGGATCGTCCCCCTCTCCGGGAGGTGCTCGACGAAGTTCGCCCACACCGATATCCTCGGGACCGCGGACCTCACGTAGGCTCCGTCGCTGCTGACGATGAGCTTCCTCTGAACGTGAGTCCTCACGCCGAAGACGAAGACGGCCAGCCTGGCCTCCCTCAGGGCGCCGCCGACGGCCTTGTAGGCCTCCCTACCCAGCCCGACCCTCTCCTCTACCCCGAGGTCCTCGAGGCTCACCTTGGGCACGACCTCGTAGCTGGCCCTTCCCGTCCTAGACTCGTCGAACTCGATGGGCCTCTTCATGAGGGGAGCCAGGGCCCTCGCCCTGCTGACGGCCTCCTCCACCGCGGCGTTCACGGACTCCCGGTCGAGCCTGTCCGTTGCGGCGAAGCCCAGGGAACCGCCCACCAGAACCCTGATGCCGACTCCCCTGACCACGGAGGTGCTCAGGGAGAGCACTCTGCCGTTCCTCATCAGCACGAAGTCGGAGACGTCCTCCTGGTACCTCGCTTCAGCGTAGGTGGCACCCCGAGAAGTGGCGAGCTCCACGGCACTTACAAGCAGCCCCTCGTCTATCACCTGGTTGATCACCTAGGTTAAGTCGAGCCGGAAGCAAAAAAGCGCGAGATTGGGAGGCCCTAGCCTAGGTGGGGCCCTATATCCAGCCCCTCAGCTTCATGGCTTTGTATACTCTCTCAACGGCTACGACGAACGCCGCGTCTCTCATGGTCACGGTTCCCTTCTCGCCCCTGAGGGACTCGTACTTGGATATGAGCCTCTTGATGTTGTTCTCCATGATGCTCTTGATCCTCTGGAGCGTCTCCTCCTCGCTCCACCAGTACCACTGCAGGTTCTCCACCCACTCGAGGTACGACATTATCACTCCTCCGGCGTTCGCCGCTATGTCGGGGACTATCACGGCCCCCCTCTCGTAGAGGACCTTCTCGGCTCCCGGAGTAGTCGGACCGTTGGCCCCCTCCGAGATGACCTTGGCCTTGACCTTGGCGACGTTGTCCTCCCTGATGACGTTCTCTAGGGCGGACGGCATCAGCACGTCGCAGTCCGCGTAGAGAGAGGCGTCCGGGTCGGGTATCTTCTCTCCTCTGGGGTAGTTCACCACCTTTCCGGTGCTCTCCTTGACCTTCATAGCGAGCTCCACGTCTATGCCCTCCGGGTCGTACACGGTACCGGAGGTGTCGCTCACAGCGACCACCTTGGCACCGAACTTCGCCGAGAAGTAGGCCGCGTACTGTCCGACGTTCCCGAACCCGTGGACCGCTACCCTGAGGCCTTCGAACGTCCCCAGGTACTTCTCCGCGGCCACCCTGCCGGCCACGGCCGTCCCGAACCCGGTGGAGTAGAGCCTGACAGGGTTGCCCCAGAGGTCCGGAGGCTTCGCCGTGAAGACTCCCGGGACGTTGTAGCCCTTCAGCTTGCTGTACTCGTCGACCATCCACGCCATTATCTGCGGGTTCGTGCCCACGTCGGGAGCCGGTATGTCCACGAGGTCTCCTATCAGGGGCGCGATGGCTCTGGCGTAGCCTCGCGAGAGCCTCTCCAGCTCACCCTGGGAGAGCTCCTTCGGGTTCACCTTGACGGCCCCCTTGCCGCCACCGTAGGGTAGACCGTTGAGTGAGTTCTTGAGGGTCATCCCCAGGGCCAGGGCCATGTCTGTCTCGAGGTCCACCTCGTGGTGGAACCTGATCCCGCCCTTGTACGGCCCCAGGGCGCTGTTGTGCTGCACCCTGTACCCCTCGAAGACTACGATCTTGCCGCTGTCCATCCTGACGGGTACGCTCACCATCAGGACTCTCTCGGGTCTACTCAGCACCTGGTAGACCTCCTCCGGGAAGCCACCGAGCTCGACGGATTTCCTGAGAACCTGGAGCATCCACTGGAGGTAGCTCACCCTACCGCTCATATGCGCACCTCAGGCGCCGTATCGAGAGAGGGTTTTAAAGCTGTTCGATAGAGTCTGGCCGCTGTACGAACAGTTTAAGTACGTGCGGATCTCTGCCCGCCCGCGAGACCGGGCCGCTCTCCGCGAGTCCCCGCCGACGCGCAGCGAACTTTTAACCGCCTTAGCGGGCTCTCAGTGGTGCTCGGGAGTTGGTCAAGTACGGTCTTGCCATGAGGGTGAAGAACATAGCCAGGTCAGGGTGGATGATGCGGGGTGTTCCGCCCTCGGACTCCGAGACGGTCGGCTCCCACTCCTTCGAAGTGGCCTTTCTCTCCATGCTCCTCGCGGACCGCCTCCGGGGCGCCGGAGTTGGCGTGGACGAGTCCAAGGTGCTCAGGCTCGCGCTCGTCCACGACATAGCCGAGAGCGTCGTCGGGGACATCGTCAGAACGGTCAAGGAGTCCATCTCGAGCTCGCGGGAGCTGGAGGAGGGGGCTCTGCGGGAGCTCGGCATGGAGGACTACCTGGACCTCGTGCGGGAGCTAGCCGAGGGCAAGAGCCTCGAGTCCATCCTGGTCGCGATCAGCGACAACCTAGCTACGCTGCTCCAGGGCCTCAGATACCTCGGCAAGGGCTACACGTCGGTGATAGACCTGGTCGAGTCGACCAAGCGCAGGGTGGAGGAGATGCTGAAGTCGGAGCAGCTTCCGGATGAGGCCAGGAGGCTCCTGGAGGACTTCGTCATGAAGCTGATGGTGTCCGAGGAGGTGTAGCTCCGCCGAGGACTGACCTCTTCGCTGCTCTGCGGTGTGCGGGAAGACACTGACCGAAGAGGGCAACATCTATATAAAGCCTCGGAGGGACAGAGCTGCGGGAAGCGGCAGAGCCCGTCGGTGATGAGCTCAGCGTTGGTGACCGGTGATCTCACCTGTCTCAGCTGAGGGCCTAGGAGGACCACCGAAAACGAGGCGATGCTAAACGCGTTGCCGCTGCGGGCGAGACGAGTAGCCCGAGGCGGAGTCCCCGCTCGATCGGCGCTCCGAACGCCATCAGGATCCGAAAGCGGGGACACCGACGGGCTCGCGCGATCGACCCGCGCGATGCGCGCGGCGGAGGCGTCAGCGTGCTCTGCCCCACGGAGAGCTTCGACCCGCGATGGTTGGAGACAGGTCGCCCCGCATTTTATAAGATCCACGCTCACTCCCCCGAAACGTTCGCCGAGGGGTTGATAGTGCGCCCCTAAGTAGGGCCAGGGAGAAGTCCCGGATGTATTACGGCAGAAAAGGTATACTAGGTCGCCCGCCTAGATACTAGGGGGCGCCAGCCCTTACAGGGTAGCTGTTGGGATCGAACGAAGCTCGAGCATGTTGACCCGGGCGGGAGGTGACCCCTCTCACTCCGGGCCGGTGTGCCCGGGCTCTGTCCGGTCTCACCGGCTGTCCCGTAGGGGGCGAGACCCCAGCAGTCCGAGCAGCCTCCACCCGTTACCGATATAGGCTGGCCTCCTGACCTCGTAGACCGCCTGGTTATCCGGGTCCACGGCCAGCGAGCCGAGAGGCTCCGGCACCTCGAGGAGGTAGGGGTAGTGCCTGAGCGGCAGGGCCGCGTAGACGTAGTCCGACAGCTCCACCCTGCTGAGCAGCTGCTGGAGCAGCTTCAGCTTGGGTCTCGACTTGGCCTCGACCACGTAGACGCGGGGTCTGACGCCCGAGTCCTCCAGCGCGACGAGGTCCAGCTCCAGCCCTCCCACGAAGACGTTCGTGCGGACTTCCATTCCGAGGCTCGCGAAGACCTTCTCGACGACGCCGACCAGCTTCTCCTCTACTACAGCCCCGCGAGCTATTCGCTATTGGTAGATTTATCAACGTGAGGGCTGGACTCTGCGACGGCAGGCTCCGGCCCCGTGGAGCAGGTAATACCGTAATACCCAGCGCTTGCCCCCTCCGCGGAGTTCCGGATCGCCGCACCGGGCGTCGCCGAGCGTATAAAAACTCCTTAGAGAACATAGTCCTGGCCAGAGCAATGGCATTGTTGGATATCAGGTGCAGAGACGTAGCGAGGATCTTGGTTGGGGGCCCCAGGACGAGGAGGGAGGTGGGAGAGAAGCTTCGCGAGATCTACCCGAGGCTGAGAGCGAGGGGCTCGTGGGTCCGCCAGGTGCTCCTGGAGTGGAACCCCCTGGTCACCAGGACCGGCGACGACGTCTGGGACCTCAGCGACCTGGGCAGGGCTCTAGCCAGGCTCCCGGGTGAGCTGGGCAAGCCTCCGACGAGGGAGGAGGCGGCGTTCCTGCTGGGACTGCTCCTGCTGGACCCGGTCCAGAGGAGGGTGACCGCCGAGCTGCTGGTCACGGGCAGGTCTCCGGGAAACAGGTGGCTAGTGGCCTGCACCACCACCGTGCTGAGGAAGCTGGGGGTGCTCGAGAGGCCCTCCGGGCGGGAGTCGGCGGGGGCTTAACAGCAGTTCCTAAACAGTATAATTTTTTGACATCCCAGCCCTACACAGCAATGGAGGGGCCGCCGGCGTGCCCGAGATGTGGCGAAGCAAGCGAGCCGAATGGGCACGCTATGAGGCGTTCGATGTGGGGTGCTTTACCGTTGCCCCCGAAAGCCACCGAGGCTTCTGAGGTCGGGGTGGAACGCGCAGTTGCCACTTGGTAACTACGTGGCAACGGTAAGCCGGGCACTTCGAGAGGCCGAGAGCTTTTTTGTTCGAAGCCCGCCTGTGCAGTTCTGGAGACGGCGACTCCGCCCGCGCTCGGTGTGAAGCAAGGGATGGCGGTAGAGGAGCTCGCGAGGCGCGTCGGGTCGGACAAGATCGCGTCGCTAGCTCTCAAGCTCGTCTGGGAGCTCGCGGCCAAGCTCGAGGGCTCCGGACTGCTCCCGCTGAAGGTAATGAACTTCTGCGGCACCCACGAGTGGACGACCGTGAGGTATGGGATAAGGTCTCTGCTCCCCTCGGGAGTGGAGCTCGTGGCGGGTCCCGGGTGCCCCGTATGCGTGACGCCCGGTGAGGTGATAGACCAGGCCGTCAAGCTGGCTCTAGAGGGGCTCAGGGTCTACACCTTCGGCGACTCGTTCAGGGCCCCCTCGACCTCTCCCCGTCCGCCGCGTAGCCTAGCGGATGCCAAGGCGATGGGCGCCGACGTCAGGATAGTCTACAGCTTCTACGACGCCGTCCTCGACTCGAAGAGGGACTCCAGAGAGTCCGTCTTCCTGGGCATAGGGTTCGAGACCACGGCCCCCTCCTACGCTATCCCTCTGCACGAGGGCAGGGTGCCGCAGAACCTCAAGCTCCTGAGCGCTCTAAGGCTGACACCACCCATCATGAGGTACACGGTCAAGCTCTACAAAGAGAGAGGCCTCCTCCCGATAAGGGGGGTGATAGCTCCCGGCCACGTGTCGGCCGTCATCGGGGCGTCGGCGTGGCTCTTCCTCCCCCGCGAGTTCGGGATAGCGACCGCGGTGGCGGGCTTCGAGGGGGTCGACATCCTCGCGTCCCTCGGCGAGATAGTGCGGATGGTGGTGCAGGGGTCTCCCGGGCTCTACGTCGAGTACAGGAGAGCGGTCAGGTGGGACGGCAACCCGGTGGCGAGGAAGTACATCGGCGAGGTGTTCGAGGAGGTGGACAGCGCCTGGAGGGGGATAGGCTTCGTGCCGAAGAGCGGGCTAGCGCTCAGGGAGAGGTACAGGAGGTTCGACGCCTACGAGGAGTACGGCCTCAGACCCCCCGGGCCGCAGGGCTACGTCCTCACCGCGGCGACCGACAGCCCCGACCTGCCCCCCGGGTGTAGGTGCGGCGAGGTGGTGCTGGGGATAGCGAAGCCCACCCAGTGTCCGATGTTCATGAAGGCGTGCACTCCGAGCAGGCCCTACGGGCCCTGCATGGTCTCCCAGGAGGGAGCGTGTCACATCTGGGCGAGGTACGGAGGCGCGAGCGCCGAGTCTCTGAGCAGAATCGGTGGAGCCCGGCGGAGCCGGGATCTGGGCGGCGGTGAGAGTTAAATCGGCGGAGCTGCACTGAGCACGCGGTGAGAGCTTGGTCCTCAGGATCCCCAGAGACCACGTGGTCTACAGCTTCTCCAGGAGACACCCGGCGAGGTTCACCGCCGCTCCGGGAGACTCGGTCATCTTCGAGACCGTCGACGCTCTCGGGGGCCAGGTGGTCGACGAGACGACCACTCTAGAGTCAATAGACTGGAGCAGGGTGAACCCCGCGACTGGACCTCTCTACGTGGAGGGGTCTAGGCCCGGCGACACCCTGATCGTCGAGATCGAGGAGATAGAGGTCTACGAGAAGGCCTTCATCCTCGCGATACCCGGTGCCGGCGCTCTGCCCGACAAGAGCATCAGGCCGTCGGTCAAGGTGCTGAGGGTGGTGAACGGGAGGGTGGTCTTCGGGGGGATAGAGGTGGACGCGAAACCCATGGTGGGAGTCCTGGGCGTGGCCCCCGAGGAGGGCGATGTCCCGACGGGCACCTCCGGCTTCCACGGGGGAAACATGGACGTGGCTCAGCTGACCGCGGGTACCAGGGTGTACCTGCCGGTGTTCGCCGAGGGAGCCCTGCTGGCTCTCGGAGACCTCCACGCGGTCCAGGCGGACGGGGAGATATGCGTGGCGGCCGCGGAGGCCTCGGGCGAGGTGCGGGTAAGGGTAGGGCTCATAAAGGGGAAGAGACCCAGGTACCCGGTAGTCGAGAGCGGGGACAGGTACCTGATAGTAGCGTTCGGAAGAGACCTCGACGAGGCCGCCTACAGAGCAGCCGAGGAGGCCGTCTCCGTCCTCATGAGGGCTCAGGGCCTGAGCTTCGAGGAGGCGTACATGCTCTCGAGCCTCGTGGTAGACCTGAGGGTGAACCAGGTGGTCGACCCGATGAAGGGCATTAGGGCCGAGGTGCCGAAGAGGTACGCTAGGCTAGAGCACTTCCTCTACCGCTCAGCCTGACCCCTCGCGGTCACTCCCTTTTTGGTGGTGTTCTCCCCCGGTGAACTCGCTCAAGCTCTTGGTGCGCCTCCCGACGTACGGTTCGTTGAGGACTCTATAGATGAAGCCGGCCCTCTCCTCCGACACGCCCTCGACGCTCGCCAGCTCGGCCGGGGAGGCCTCGAACACCCTCCTGACACTCCCGAACCTCCTCAACAGCTTCTCGGCGGTCTTGGAGCCCACCCCCGGGAGAGCCGAGACTACGTAGATCTGCCACTCACCGACCTTCATGCCCCGGGGTTTGCCCCTCGGGACGCTCGCAGCGCTGAGAGTCCTCGAAGACTCGAGGAGCTTGGTGGAAAGGTACTTCAGCAGCTCGGCCGTATGCCTCGGGCCCTCGGTGTAGACCACTGGTACTCTGCTAACGATAGAGGAGTAGTAGAGGGCTGCCAGGACGGCTCCGTACCTCGACGTCAGGTAGCGGAGCCTCCCCAGGTCTCCCTCCACCACCAGGAAACACTTGTCCGCGACCCTGGCTAGCCTGGAGAGCTGGTCAAAGAACCTCCCGTCGAAGACCGACTTGGCCAGGTCGCCGACGCTCTTCCTCTCGGCGACGACCCCCTCGGCTATGACGTAATCCCCCACGTCTAGCTGCCTGAAGACCACGGTCACGCCCATCTCCGAGAGGTACTTGGGGACCTCGGACTCCCTCTCCCTGAAGTCCGCGTATATCTTGACCATCTAGGCGCACTCCTCCATCCATCTGCCTCTCTCTAGCACCCGGACCTTAAAACCGCGCGCCGAGAGGAGCTCCGTAACGACCCTCTCCAGGCTCCCGAGAGAGCTCCTGGGGATCACGGCGCCAGCGGCCGCCTCGTGGCCTCCCCCGCTCCCCCCGAGACTCTCTGCCAAGCACCTAGACAGCTCGGCCGCGGAGACCCCGAGCTCCCTGACCAGCCTATCGCTAGCTCTTATCGCTACCCGGATCTCCTCGCCGCGAGGGGCCAGGGCCAGCGCCACGTCCGACCCCGCCTCCACCGCGTGCCTGAGGAGCGACGACTCGTACGCTCCCACGCAGGTGATCGTCATGAGGTAGTCCTCCCCCACCGAGTACACGCCCATCCTCGAGAGGCCCCTGAGCCTAGCCACCCGCTCCGCGTAGGAGACCTCCCTCTGGGTCAGGAGGCGGACGACCTCGTCGAAGTCGGCACCGACTTCCAGTAGCCACTCCACCACCCTCAGCAGCTTGGGGCTGAGGATCTTCAGGAACCTCGTGTCGAACATCACTCCGGCCAGCAGCAGTGTGGCGTAGTCTCTCGGGACTCTGAAGCCGGTCAGCATGAGGGCTTCGGCTAGGAGGGCCGAGGCGGCTCCCGCCTCCGGGTCGTAGATGTGGAGGGGGCACCTCTCCAGCAGGGTGTTCACCGCGTGGTGGTCTACGAGAGAGCACTCGGCGAACTCCACGCCCTCGACCTGGCTCGGTGAAGACACGTCGACGAGGACCACCCTCTCGGCAGCGCACCTCCTGTAAGCCGGGACGCTAAAGCCCAGGGCCGAGAGGACCCTCTTGCTGGCGGAGTCGACACCCTCCGGGGAGCAGACCTCGGAGGTGCCGCTCCCGTAGGAGCTCAGGGCGTAGCTCAGGGCCAGCGCGGCGGCTGTGGCATCCACGTCGGCGCTCCTGTGGGTCACGACTAGGACTCCGTGTTTAGACCAGGCCAATAGCCTAGCGAAGCTCGCGATCAGCAGGACTCGACCCCCGTACTGGTCTCCGAGATATAAAAGAGGGGGTTCCGGGCCGCGCCCTCCCGTAGTCCGGCGCTCGGAGTGTCTAGGTGTGTGGTGGGGAGGGAGCGCGCAGCGATGGAGGAGACCCTAGAGGCTCCATCCGAGGAACTTCCTGGCCGACTCCCTCAGGGCCCTTATCGCGGGAAGCTCCTCGCCGGCCAGCGCGACGAGGAGAGCCCCGCCACCGGTCGACACGTGCACCCTGTCCCTGGGTGCGTCCCCCACTAGGGCTCCCAGGTGCCCGCCCCCTATGATGAGGAAGGCACCGCTCCTCAGGGCCGAGGATATCAGGGCCTCGGTGCCGTTCCTGAACCTGGGGTCCTCGATGTACCCAGCAGGTCCCCTCATGACGACGAGCTTAGCCTCCCTCATCAGCTCCGCGTACATCTGTATAGTGTACGTGCCCACGTCCACGGGTCTCCCGCATATATCCCTCGCCGGACACTCGTCGACCACCCCGTCGTCCCTCACCACTATGTAGTCCAGCGGAACGTCCACAGGAGCGCCGCTCAGCAGGATCCTCCGCGCCCTCGGGACGAGGGTCATGAGGCCCCTCTCCTCCAGGACTCTGAGGAGGTGCTCGGAGATCCTCCCCCCGCGGGCAGCGTGGAACACCAGGGCGACGAGCCCCGTGGTGAGTATCCTGTCCGCGAGCCTGTTCCTGGTGAGGTTCTCGACGATCCTGAGGGTGTCGGCCACCTTGGCTCCGCCGAGGAGGAAGACCCTGGGCGTGCGCTCCACGCTGGCTATCTCCCTGAGGGCCTCCACCTCCCTCTCCATGACGAGCCCCACGACCGATCTGAGGACCATGGGGAACCCCACTATGGACGGCTGAGACCTGTGGGCCGTGGCGAACGCGTCGAAGACGAAGAGGTCGAAGAGGGGGGCCAGCCTCCTGACGAGGAAGCTCTTCGCGTGGACCTCGGGGGGAGCCTCCACGAGCTCCTCGGAGACGAACCTGACGTTGTCCAGGAGGAGCACCTCGCCCCGTCCCAGCTTCCCGATCTCGGACAGCGCCGCGGGGCCCATCACGTCCTCGACGAACTTCACCTCGACCCCCAGGTACTTGGAGAGCAGCTCTGCGTGGGGCCCGAGCTGGGAGAACCCCTCCTCCCCTGGTCTGCCCTGGTGAGACATGAGGACGACCGCGCAGTCCGAGTCGAGGAGGCTCTTCACGGTCGGGAGGTGGGCTCTGATCCTCGAGTCGTCGAGGACTCTCCCCTCGGGGTCTAGGGGGACGTTGAAGTCCACCCTCACGAGGACTCTGAGCTTCTCCAGGCTTACGTCCTTCATTGTGGGGAGCCTCGGGAGCACACCAACCACCTTTCGGGGTTCCACTACCGAGCGGGAGGAGGGGGTTAAAAGCATCGGGCGGTATGCGGTCTAGGATTCGGTCCCCTCGGACACATCCTCCAGCCCGAGCTAGTGGTCGCTAAACTGGGTAGCCTCGGACACCGGCCCCGAGAGCAGGCTCCCCGGTCCGTTGCCAGGTCTACATTCAGACCCAGTTCCGGGCCAAAAAGCTATATAAACCAGGCTGGAATGTCCCTGGGGTAAATTATGCGGAACATGGTGGCATACCTACTCGTAGCAACCTTGGTGGGACTGATAGCTCTAAGCTCCCCGGCCACTGCGGGAGCCACATACCCTCAGGTATGGCTCACGCCTGACGTTATCGAGCGTCCGTTCGGCTACGGGCACATTGAAGACGTTAGGTACGGGCCGTACATAGAAAGGATAGCGTACCCCGTAATGAAGGACTACACTATGAGGCTCCTGGCGTTCGAGGCCGGCGAGCTGTCTCTGACCGGAGTCCTGGCGGCCCACCTGGACAGGGTGAGAGCCAACAGGCCCGACGCCCACATAATATTCACCGTGAGCATTGGCACTCACGGCCAGCTGCGTATGAACACGCAGCTGTGGCCCTTCAAGTACTACGAGCTGAGGGCCGCCCTAGCCCACCTGTGGAACAGGGACAAGATGATAGCCGAGTCACCCCTCAGGGGCATAGCCGTTAAGTGTACTACTCTAGTGCCGCCCACCCACGGCAGGTGGGTCAACTGGGAGGCCGACTTCGAGAAGCTCTACCCGTACGACCCGGCGAAGGCCAGGGAGCTGCTGAGGAGGGTGTTCGTTGAGTGCACCGGCCCCGACGGGAGGCCGGCCTGGTGCGACCCGAGGGAGGGAGGTAGGATAGTGGAGCTCGAGATCTGGTCGCTGCCCGAGGCCACGTCCCCCGTCTACTGGTGGATAGCGCAGTACATCAAGACCGAGGCCGAGGCCATAGGGCTGAGGGCTACGGTGAAAGCTGTAAGCACCAGGGAGCTGGACGCGG
>CALJEN010000009.1 GCA_938073905.1 uncultured Sulfolobales archaeon
GGTGAAGAGCTGAGGTCCTACGGGTTCGAGGTGTGGTGCTCGGTCAACCTGGGAGTGAAGCTCTTCAAGAAGCTCATCGAGATGGGGGTCAGGCCGGCCGGCCTCGTAGCCAGGGACGCGCTCAGGCTCGAGGCCGGATACCTCCTCTCGGGAGTGGACTTCGACGAGAGCACGACGCCCGTGGAGGCCAGGTACTGGATGGCGTACGACGTGGACAAGGAGGGCTTCGTGGGGGCCGAGGCCGCGAAGAAGAGATACCTAGAGGGGGTCGATAGGATCAGGGTCGGGTTGCGCTTCAAGAAGGGCGTGAGGTTTATCCCGAGACACGGAGACCCGATAGTGTTGGGGGACAGGGAGGTGGGTCACGTGACTAGCGGAGCGTTCTCGAGCTACCTAGACAGGGCGATCGCTATGGCTTACGTCTCCACTAGGTACGCCTACGTGGGCGGGACGGTGTATCTAAGAAGCCGTGGAAGGCTCTTCGAAGCTAAAATAGTCGAGCCACCGTTCATATAGGTGGTGGTCCACGTGAGGACGGTCAAGACGAAGATCGGGGAGTACCTGGTGAGGGAGGACCTTCTCTACACGGAAACGGACGAGTGGGTTCGGGTAACCGAGGACGTAGCCGTGATCGGTGTGACGGACTATGCGCAGAAGAAGCTCAAGCACATAGTGAGCGTAGAGCTCCCGGAACCGGGCAGAGAGGTGAGGAAGGGGGAGGCGGTGGCGACTCTCGAGTCCGTCAAGGCGATAGCAGACGTCTACGCTCCCTTCGACGGGGTCGTGGTGGAGGCAAACGAGGAGCTCGCGTCTACTCCGGACGCCATAAACAGAGACCCTTACGGCAGGGGGTGGATAGTCAAGCTTAAGGTAAGAGGGGCCCCGCCCAAGCTGATGAGCCCGGACGAGTACGCGGAGTACATAAGGAAGAGAGAGGGAGCGGGCTAGGCTCATGGCCCTACCCAGACTATCCATGCCTCCGAGAATCAAGGTCATGGAGGCCCTGGGAGCACTCGCCGACGAGAGAGTCGAGAGGACCCAAGGCAACTTTTTCAGGGTGGTCTCCTCCGACGGTTCCCGGACGTACAGAGTATACGTCGAGGATTTGGGGGGCGGGAGGCTTCGGGTCTGCAGCACCGATAACGGAACGGTCTACAGAGGGTACGCGGGCTACCCGATACTCTCGGCAATGATGTTGCTCGGGTACCTACGCAGAGACCCAGATGTGGAGAGGGCTCTCGCGGGGATCCCCTGGAGGAGGCTCAACGAGGAGCTGAAGAGGTACTCCCTGGTGGAGTCCGAGGTGCTTAGGATGGTCTCATCCAGGGGAGTGAGACCCGAGAGGGTTAGGGCTATCGTTGAGAACACGATGGCGGACCTCGGGAGATTCTCCCTGCTCTACGAGCCGTCGCTGTGCGGTGCTGTCGGTGAAGAGGGAGAGGATTCTGATTGAGCGTGGCCTCAGCAGCCTACTAGACCTCTACCTGGGGTACAAGCTCAAGATAATGGAGTACAACGAGAGGATAAGGAGTAGCGGGTACTACGTAAAGCCTATGCACGTCACCTACAAGAAGGACAGCAGCGGGAGGAAGCTGAAGTACGTCTACTTCGGGAGGTACTGGTACAGGCTCTCCAGAAAGAGGGGAAGGGTGGTCTGGGCGTACCTGGGCAAGGAGAAGCCTGAGCCCTCTCTGCCGGACCCGCCGCCGAACCCGTTTGAGGGAGTGTCAGTGATAGTGGTCGACGATGAGAACGTAGAGGTGAAGAGCGAGACTCTACAGCTCCTCGCGAGGATAGAGCAATCGATGGGTCAGCCCGGAGTCTTCACGAAGCTCTTACTCGAGAACGCCGGTAGCGGGTAGGGGTGCGGCCCAGCTTCCCGGAGCCGGGAACGCTTCTAGAGCCCGCTGCTCGCGCACCCCTGCTGCTCCGCCTCGCGCGACACGTGGTCGACCGAGTCTAAAGGTATGTATGTAAGCCCGCGGCGCTCCACATGCGAGACCATCCTCTTGACGGTCCTGGACACGTCGTTCCTGCTCTTCACCTCGTCCAGCGTGAACCAGCCTATCCCGGACGCGTCACCACCGACCCTAGGGGTTCCGCGAACGGAGTTTTGGTCGAAGAGCACGTCGACTATGAGGTAGTGGTACCTGACCCTCCCGCTCCCGTCGAGCACGATGTTGTTTAACACCCAGAGGATCCCCAGGGGCTCGGCCTCCAGCCCCGTCTCTTCCCTGAGCTCCCTCCGCGCTGCCTCAGCAAGCCCCTCGCCCGGCTCTATCACTCCCCCGGGGAGGGACCACTTCCCAGCTCCCGGCGGACAGCCCCTTCTGATCAAGAGAAGCCTGTCGTCCTTCAATAGCACCGCCGCGACCGCTGCTACCGCGTAGGGCGGGTACTCCCGCACTCTCACACCATAGGTACTATCGGGAGTGGGTAAACAAGCACACTCCGCTGGTCGCTCCAGAGCGCCGAAACTCCCGCCGAGGCCCGGTGCTATGCGAGTTCTTAACCTCTACCGCGAGGGTGCGAGGGTAGGCGCGTGTGCCCAGACCCCTTCGAGAAGCTGGAAGATCTCAAAGATCCTAGCGTAGTGGAGTGGGCCCTGTCGGAGAGCAGGAAGTGCGTGGAGAGCCTTAGGCCCCTCAGTGACGCCATATACGAGAAGGCCCTCTCCTACTACTCCATCCCGATAGTCTACAACGTTAAGAGGAGCCCCGCTGGAGTATTCTACATGAAGAGAGATCTCTCCTACGCTATATACCTGGACCCCGGTGGTGAGGTTCGCAAGCTGGTGGACAGTCGCGACCTGGGCGAGGGAGCGGTGATTCACAACTACTATCCGGACCGCGACGGCAGGTTCCTGGCCTACTTCTACACTGAGAGGGGGGCCGACGTCGGGGAGCTCGTCGTTCTCGACCTCGGGAGCATGGAGGTCGTCGACAAGATCGGGGGGAGCGTGTCGGACGTGGTGTTCCTCGGGGGAGGGGCGTTCTACTACTCCAGGCTCTTCAGGGAGGAGAGGTGCCCGGACGGAGTGGAACCCCCCTGCGAGCGCGTGTTCTACAGGGAGGGAGGCGGGGACGAGCTCGTCTTCGGGAGCGGGTTGCCGCGCAATTACTTCGTAGGGCTGGCGCCGTCGACGGACTACAGGAAGATGATGGTGAGGGTCAGCTACGGCTGGACGAGGGACGTCCTCTACGCGGGCCCGATAGGGGACCCCGGCAGATGGAGTAGGATACTAGAAGGGGGCTTTAGGGCGACGTTCATAGACTCCCTAAACGGGGACTACCTCGTCGTAGCTTACGACCTCCGGGGCTATGGGAGGATAGTCCGCGTCACCGACGGGGGTGAGACGGTCGAGCTCGTTCCCGAGCGGGACGAGGTCCTACAGGACGCGGTGCTCGTGAGCAGACGCGTCGTGGCGTCCTACCTCAGGGACGCGTCGTCGCTAATTAGGGTCTTCGACCTGGGCGGTAGGCTGACCGAGGAGATCCTCTTCGAGGAGCCCGCGAGCGTCTCGAGGATGTACTCGTACGGTAGCGGCGGCTTCTTGGAGGTCAGCTACTTCACGAAGCCCTACGAGATCCTGGAGCTCGGGGAGCTTGGCGGGAGGCTGGGGCTCGCGAAGTACGCGGAGCACGCGAGAGTCTCGGAGGCCCGGGTCCACGAGGGGTTCGCCGAGTCTTACGATGGCACCAGGGTGCACTACTTCTGGATAAAGAGCCCTAGGGGTGCCAGAGCCGCCGTGCTCTACGGCTACGGGGGCTTCGCGGTGGCTCTCACTCCCTCGTTTAGGCCGTGGATCCCCCTCCTCCTGGACCTGGGTGTAGACGTCGTGGTGGTCAACCTTAGGGGAGGCTCCGAGTACGGCGAGGAGTGGCACAGGGCCGGCATGCGTGAGAGGAAGGTCAACGTCTTCCGCGACTACATAGCGGTGGCCGAACTGTTCAAGTCCATGGGCTACGACGTGGCTGGGTTGGGGAGGAGCAACGGCGGGCTCCTGGTGGGTGCCGTGATCACCATGAGGCCGGACCTCCTCAGGGCAGCGGCTATAGGCTACCCAGTGCTGGACATGCTCAAGTTCCACAAACTGTACATAGGCGCCGCGTGGATCACCGAGTACGGAGATCCAGACGACCCGAGAGACAGGGAATATCTTCTGGGCTACTCTCCCTACCACAACATCAGGGAGGGGGTCAGGTACCCGCCGGCGATGGTGTTCACCGGGCTCTACGACGATAGAGTGCACCCGGCGCACGCTCTCAAGTTCTACGCGAGGATGTCGAGGTACGGCAACGAGGTGTGCCTCAGGCTCGAGACGGCGTCCGGCCACGCCGGCTCGTCCCCGAGCGTGCTCGCCAGAGAGATGGCAGACGTGTCCGCCTTCCTGGTGAAGCACCTCGGGGTCTAGAGGTCTTCGACGAGCGGCCGACGCTTACCCGCGGGGACCCGGTCGAGGGCCGATCGCCCGGGCTTTTTTGCTCCTCGCTTAAGGCTCCTCGGGGTGACTCAACTCGTGAAGCGCATCACTTCCCCCGAGGAGTTCTCCGGGTTCAGGATAGGCGAGGACAGGAAGCTGGCGCGCTGGGACAGAATCGTGGAGTACTTCAGGGTCGTGGCATCCGAGTCTGATAGAGTCGTGGTCGAGGAGGTCGGGAAGACCACCGAGGGCAATCCGTTTATAGTGGCCTACGTCTCGTCCCCTGAGAACCTGGCTAGGCTGGAGGAGATCAGGAGGATCTCGTGCGCTCTGGCCAATCCCGACTCCCTGCCCAGTCCGGAGGAGGCTGAGAGGCTCGCCGATTCCGGGAGAGCCGTCGTCGTGGTGACGAACAGCATGCACTCGACGGAGGTCGGAGGTACCCAGATGTCCGTCGAGCTCCTCTACAGGCTCGCGTCCTCGAACGACCCAGAGGTGCTCGAGATTCTAAGGGAGGTGGTCATCGTACTGATACCGTCCCAGAACCCGGACGGGCAGATCGCGGTCGTCGACTGGTACTACAAGACCCTGGGGACGGAGCATGAGGGGACCGGCCTGCCGTGGCTCTACCACAAGTACTGCGGTCACGACAACAACCGGGACGCGTACGCTCTGAACCTCGTCGAGAGCCAGCACATGGCCAAGATCGTCTACAGAGAGTGGTGCCCCCAGGTGTACATAGACCACCACCAGATGGGCTCCTACGGGGCCAGGTTCTTCTTGTCCCCGGAGATGGACCCTATATACCCCGAGGTCGATCCGCTCGTCTGGAGGGAGACTCAGTTCCTCGGGATGTTCGCGGCCGCGAGACTCGAGAAGGAGGGAGTGAGCGGCGTCGAGACCGGAGCTCCCTTCACTCCGGACTTCATATCCGCGTTCCAGACCCTCGCCTACACCATGAACATCGTGGGGATACTGACGGAGTCCGCCTCGGCGAGGATAGCCACCCCGATATTCGTGGACCCGCACCAGCTCAAGGGCTATGGAAGGGGCAGGCTGTCGGATAAGCCCTACATGAACTACCCGAACCCGTGGAAGGGCGGATGGTGGAGACTGTCCGACATCGTGAGACAGCAGCTCTCGTCTACGATGGCCATTCTCTCAGCGGTAGCCAAGCTCAGGCGCGAGTTCCTGAGGAACATGTACGTAAAGGCGAGGAGGAGCGTCGAGAGGGGCCTCAGCGAGCCTCCCCACGCTTTCCTCCTCCCCAGGGAGCAGCACGATCCGCTAACGCTCCTGAAGCTCATTGATATACTCCTGAAGCTCGGCGTGAAGGTGTACGAGGCCGCCGAGCCGGTGAAGGTGGGAGTAGCGACCTACCCGGCGGGCGCGTTCGTAGTCCCGCTGGCGCAGCCCAGGAGGGCTCTGGTCAAGAAGCTGCTGGACAGGTTCCTCTACCCGGACGACGAGACCACCCGCGACAAGGAGGGCAAGCCCATAAGACCATACGACATAGCCACGGACACGCTGGCGGAGTTCATGGGAGTGTCCGCAGTGAGGATCGACGAGCCCCTCGCGGTGAGCCTGAGGCCGGTCGAGGAGGTACTTCGGGTCCCGCCCAGCTTCGGCGACTCGGAGTACTACGTTCTGGACCCGAGGCTCAACGACACGTACTACGCGGTGAACAGGGTCCTCGCTACCGGTAGCGAAGTGCTGAGAGCCTTCGAGCCCCTCGAGGTCGGCGGAGCCCGCCTGCCCCCCGGAGCGTTCGTAGTCCGCAGGAGCGAGAGCTCCGCGAAGGCCCTGAAGGAGGCAGCCGGCGAGAGGGGGGTCCCGGTCTTCGAGCTCGGCGAGCTGCCCCAGGTCAAGCTGGCGGAGGTCAAGATCGCGAGGATCGGCGTCTACGAGAGGTATTACGGCGGCAACATGGAGGGCGGCTGGGTGAGGTACGTCCTAGACGCGTACGGCTTCCCCTACGTCGAGCTGAGAGACGAGCAGGTGAAGTCGGGGAAGCTCCACGAGCTCGTCGACGTGGTCGTGTTCCCGTCCGACCCGCTGCCGTTCCTAACCGGCGAGAACATCGAGGAGGAGCTTTCGAAGAGGTGGGGGAGGCCCGTGAAGCTGCCTCCCTACCCGCCGGAGTACAGGAGCGGCTTCGGCAAGGAGGGCGTAGAGAAGCTCAAGAGCTTCGCCGAGGGGGGCGGTACCGTGGTGACCATGGGGGAGTCGGTCGAGCTCCTGACCAAGGGGTTCGGGCTACCGCTGAGGGATGTCAGCGAGGACCTGAAGGACCCGAGGCAGTACTTCTGCCCCGGCTCCACACTGAGGATCCTAGTCGACGCAAGCCAACCGCTGGGCTTCGGGATGCCCAGGCAGGCTTTCGCCATGTTCGTGGATAGGCCGGTGCTAGAGGTGGTCCCGTCCCACGCCAACGAGAAGTTCAGGGTCGTGGCCAGGTTCCCGGAGCGGGACGTCCTGCAGAGCGGGTGGCTGATCGGGGAGGGCTTCCTTAGCCGGAAGCCGGCGCTGCTGGAGATCGAAGTGGGGAAGGGGAGGGCGGTGGCGTACGCCTATAGACCGGTGTTCAGGGCCCAGACTCACGGGACCTTCAAGACGTTCTTCAACGCCCTCTACTCTTACCGGGGAGCGGGGTAGCCCGGAGCCCGTGCGAGGAGTATTTTACTGGTCGATGCCCTAGAAGCTCTTGGGGCCCGTGGCCCAGCCAGGATAGGGTGCCGGCCTTCGGAGCCGGAGGTCCCGGGTTCGAATCCCGGCGGGCCCGCCACTCTCCGGGCTCGGAACCTCGCCGTTTTGACGGACGCGGCTAACCACTCCTATGCGTTGAAAGACGCGAACGTTAGGCGCTGGCACGAAAACGCTGTCCACGTAAGCCTGCTGTTTGGGGCATTTGGGAAAGCTAATTTAGGGCTTATCCCATCAAAATCGGGGGTTGAGTGATTGAAGAGCGCGTGAGGACTATGGCTCCGAGAATCTTGGCCGTGATACCGACTCTAGCAGACGACCCCACGGAGACGATAGAGAGCTTAATGAGGCAGACGGTCGGGGTTTCGAAAATCCTCGTCGCGGTGGGTTCGAGGGTGCTATACCAAAAGCTCGTTCAAAAATACGCTCACGCCGCAGAGCGCGTCGAATTCGTTTACGTTAAACCAAACCTTCGAGACCCTCTCGGAAAAAGAGTTGCCGCGAAGCTCAATCGTGCCCTTTCCAAAGTTCGCTTAGAGATGTACGATTATCTATTAAGAGTAGACGCAGACACAATATTGCCAGAATCATTTATAGAGGAGAACTTGAAGGCGGACGCCGATTGTGTTGGTATGTCAGGTTGCACCATGCTATTAAAAATGGACTCTTTCATCAAAATTTTTGGCGGTCGCTTCGCTGAAGTGGGGGCTGAGGATACCTACACAGTAGTGAAACTTCTTATTGAAGGACGCAGTGTAAAGCCCCGGGCGCTGCCGCCAAAGCTTAAAAGGAGGGGCGGCGCTCACCACTCGTGGAGGTACTTCTTTGACAGAGGAGTGGAAAGGTACAGGCTTGGCTACGAGCCGGTCCACGTCATCGGGTCCGTGCTCCATGACATTAGGAACCTGTTCACTATAATTGGGTATGCGGCTGCCCTACTGAGAGGGATGAAACGTTACGACACGGCATACTGGGTCTTCAGAGCTCAATTAAAGAGCTTAGTCCGTGGAAAGAGGGACTGGATGGAGGAGCTGGGCCTAATGAGGTTGGCGTCGATCTCGGGAAACCGCCGACCCCGAGAAGAAATCTGAAGATCGAGTTAAGGTGTTTACCGGAAGATGCCGAGAGCTCACTAAAGCAGAGGGACTCGGGCGCCCCTCGAGCGGGAGCTCGGGGCGCCGGAGCGCGACACCGGGGAGACCGGGCCTCCGGCGATATATGTCCGCGGCTTCCCAACTCCTCGGGGCGTTTGCGTGTCCCACCAGGTCTTCCTCAGGAGACCCGAGGTCGGGCTGGCCGTAGCGGCCCTCGCCCTCCTCGTAGCCCCCCTAGCCTCCCTGACCTCCGTGGCCAACTACGTGAGCTCGCACGTAGAGACCCTGGTGGGCCTAGTCCGGCTCGGGCGCACCTACGTAGTCGTGAACGCCAGCTCCCCGGACATTGCGGGTAGCCGAGTGGGGGCGTGGGTGTCCGGGCTGGTCGCGGGGGTGGAGGGGGTCGAGAGGGTCTTCCCCCAGAGGCTCTCGAGCGCGGTTCTGGAGGCGGCCTCGGGGAGCTGCGAGGTGAGGGTCAGAGCCGTGGGAGACCTCGGTGGGTACCTGAGGCTCTACGGGGGCTCTGCGCGGGGCTCCGTGCCCCTCGGCACGGGGGAGGCGTGCGTCGGCGAGGTGCTGGCCAGGATTGCGGGCGTCGGCGTGGGCGACGTCGTCACGGTCTCGGACGGGGTGAAGAGCACCGAGCTGAGGATAGTGTGCGTCCACTCGACGGGGTCTGCCCTCGACGCGGAGGTCCTGGTGCCTCTGGAGGAGGCCGGAGACCCCGAGCTCTCGCTCGTCGAGTTCACCCTGAAACCCGGAGCATCGGGCGCCGAGGTCCTAGCCCGCCTGGCCGGGGCTCTGCCGGAGGGTCTGGAGGTGCTCGGAGTCCAGCAGCTCGAGGCCTTCGTCGCAGACCTGAGCTCCCAGACCCTCGCCCTGCTGGGCGTCTGGGCCCTCCTCGCGTACGCCGCCGTAGCCGCCGCGTCCTACGCGGTCTCGGCGAGGCTCGTAGCCGAGTCGAGGCGCGAGGTATCGACCCTCAGAGCCCTGGGGGCCAGCAGGATGCGGGTCGCCGCCTCGCTGACCGCCTCCGTGGCACTCATCTCCCTGGCGGGCTCCGCCCTCGGGGTGGCAGCGGGGCTCTCGGCGGCCCAGGTCGTCTCGACAGTCCTGAGGTGGGCTCGACTGGGGGTGGAGCTCTCCCCGTTCCTCGGGCTCGAGCAGGCCCTGCGGATCCTCCTGCTGTCCTCCCTGGCCTCCCTCCTCGGCTCCCTGCACCCGATCCTCCGGTCGACCCGCGAGAGCGAGGTCGAGCGGTTCAGCGAGGTGCTGTGGTACGAGAGCCCCTAGCCCTCTGCTCGGCTACGGCTACCTGAGGGCGCGCTACGTGCTGGCCCTAGCCGTAGTCCTCTTCGTGGCGTCGGCGATGCTCTCGGCCTCCGCTCTCGTGCTGGTGGGTCTCCGGGAGACCCTCGAGTCCCACCTCGGCGGGAGCGAGGGGGTGCTGGTGGTCTACGATCCGGGGAGCAGGGCTCCGTACACGGGCTCGGTGCCGGCGCAGCTGGCGGCCAGGCTAGCGAGCGTGGAGGGCGTGCTGGCCAGCAGCCCCGAGGTGGTGGTCCCGTGCGTGATCGGGGGCCGCGCGGTCTTCGTCAGGGGAGTCGTCCCGGAGGAGCTGTCCAAGGTCGACGAGCTGGAGGTCGTCGAGGGGGACCCCATAGGCTTCGCGGACGCCGGCTCGGCCCTCGTCGGCAGGGAGGCCGCCAGGAGGCTCGGGCTAGCCGTCGGCGACCCGGTCCTAGTCCTCGGAGTCCTCAGTCCGAGGTACGCGGAGCTGAGGGTCAGGGGGATCTTCGAGTCCGGGACCGCTCTGGACAGCGAGGTCCTAGTCCCGCTGTACGTAGCGCAGTGGCTCGGTGGGCTCGGCTACGGCAGGGTGAACCTGGTCAGGCTCAGGCTCGACCCCCGGGCGGATCCATCAGCTGTCGCGGAGGCGGTCAGGTCGGAGCTCCTCCAGCTCGGTGAGCCGAGCGCGGAGCCCGAGGGACTCACGCCCCTCGAGGTCCTCGTGCTCTGGGCGGCCGTGCGCTACGGTCGCGCGGCCGTGGAGGAGGTTCGGAGGCTCGCGGAGGCCTACGTGGGCAGGTACGGCGTGACCAGGGAGGCCGTCCTGACGGTCTCGGTAGCCGTCATGCTCTTCTCGTGCCTAGCGGTGGTCGCGGCTTCGAGGGCTCTGGTCTCGGAGCACAGGAGCGAGCTGGCGGTCCTGAGGTCCCTGGGGGCCTCCAGGAGACTGCTCAGGGTCGACATGTTCCTCAGGCTGCTGCCGTGGGCCGCGGCCTCGTCGCTCCTGGGGGCTCTCGCGGCCTCCCTCTACCTGACCCTAGCCCGAGACCTCGGTCTGCTGCTGGTCCTCTCCCACGCGATGGTGCTCCGGCTAGACCCATCGGTCGTGGCCATCGGCACGGCCTGCTCCGTGGCCCTCGCGGCGCTCGGCGTCCTGGGGTGCGACGTGCCGTGAAGGCTCTCCGGCCGCTCCCCCGAGCGTCCCCCACCGGTGCGGGCCCCGAGCCCAGCGGTTCGCGGAGGGGGATCGCGGTGGCTCTGCCCCTAGCCCTGGCGCTGGCGCTGAGGCTCTACCCGTTCTTCGCGAGCGGGCTGCCGTTCTCCGTCGACGCCTGGCCGTCGGTGGCCTGCGCGGAGAGGCTGCTGGGGGGATCCCCGGGCTGGCTGGGCACCGAGAAGCTCGGGGACTGCCTCTTCGGGGCCGTCTCGTCGGTTCTCGTGGGGGCGGATCCCGGAGCGACCATGGGCTTCTTCCTACCCCTCGTGGGCGCCGCCTCGACCCTGGCTCTCTACGCTCTCACCAGAGCGGTGTACGGCGGGCGGGTCGCCCCGCTGGCCGCGTCCCTGTTCTCAGCCGCGTTCTTCACCGAGGCCCTGCTGACGGCCGGGGTGAAGGGCGAGACGTACGCGCGCTTCCAGTCCCTAGTCCTGGTGCTGGTCTTCGCGCGCGGGTCGCTGGGTCTGCCGCTCAGGCTCCTCCTGTTCTCCCTGCTGGGCTCGTCCCTCGTTCTAGCCCACTGCTACACGGCCCTGCTGGTGACCGCGTCCCTGGCCTCCGCCGCGGTCGGCATGGCGGTGGTCAGGTGGAGGAGGGGTCTGGAGCCCGGGGCCTCCGACCTCCTGCTCCCGGCCCTCCTCGGGCTCCAGGTGTCAGTCTACTCCCTCCTCCACGCCGGTCAGCTCCTAGACCTACTCTCCCACGTCGACGTGCTGTCGGCGCTCTCCTACCAGCTCCTCTTCTTCGCTCTAGCCCTCGGCATAGCCCTCGGGAGGCCCCTCAGAGGCGCGGGAGCAGTCCTCGCCTCGGCGGTCGCCGCCTCGACCGCCGCGCTCCTCGCGCTCGCGGCCTCGGAGGAGCCCCTGGTCCTGGGTGCGCCGATCCTGCCCAGGCACTACCTGGTGTACGCGGCACCCTTCGCCCTCTGCGCTCTCCTCGGAGTCCTAGCGCACGGAGAGGTCTCCGGGGCCCGCGGGGGTCTCCGCCCGCTGGCCGTCCTCTGGCTCGCACCGGTCCTGGGGCTCGAGGCCTACGCTGTGTTCGGCAACGCTCCCCCGGGCGTGGGAGTCCTCCTGGCCTACCGCGGTCTGAACCACCTCGTGCCGCCGCTCTCGATCCTGGGAGCCCTGGGCCTGGCCGGCCTCCTCGAGGGCCGGAGCGGGGCCCCGAGGAGCGCCGCTAGAGCCATCGCGCTAGCGGTCCTCGTCGCCGCCCTCGCGGTCAACGCCTACGCCTTCTACGCCACCGTCCACGGGCTCGAGCGCTACACGGGCTACTTCTGGCTGAACAGGCCCCCGGACTACCACGCGGGTCTCTGGCTCTCGGAGAGGTACGGGGGTGTCGTGGCCGGAGACGCGAAGTTCTCCTACCTCCTGGAGCACTACTTCGGGCTCGGCGTCGACGAGTTCGCGGGCCTCCTCTACCTGTCCGGGAGGAGCGGGCTCGGGGGGAGGCTTCTGGTGCTCTACGACCAGGTGCTCAGGAACGGCTACGTAGTCCCGCCCGGCTACGGGGCGGACCTCCCCGAGGGGTGGGAGCCGAGGCTAGACCGCCTAGACCTAGTTTACTCGAGCGGCTACGTCTGGGTCTACCGGGGGTCCGGCTGATGGCAGTCCTAGAGATATCGGGGGTCTGGAAGTCCTACGGTCTCGTCGAGGTCCTGAAGGGCGTCGAGCTGAGGGTGGAGGAGGGAGAGTTCGTCTCGGTCAGGGGAAGGTCGGGGGTCGGGAAGACGACCCTCCTCAGGATAGCCGGCCTCCTCGAGGTCCCCGACAGGGGAGAGGTCAGACTGCTGGGCAGGGAGGTCGGGGCTCTGGGCGACGGGGAGAGGTCGGAGCTGAGGCTACGCTACGTGGGGCTCGTCCCCCAGGTCTTCGGCCTCATACCGACCCTCACAGTCCTCGAGAACGTCGAGCTGCCCATGGCTCTGGCCGGAGTAGGGAGGAGGGAGAGGAGGGAGAGGGCTCTGGAGCTCCTCGGGCAGCTGGGGGTGGAAGGCCTCGCCCGGAGGTTCCCCCGGGAGCTCAGCGCCGGGGAGATGCAGAGAGCCGTGATCGCGAGGGCTCTGGCCAACCGCCCGAGGCTCGTCCTGGCCGACGAGCCCACCTCGAACCTGGACGAGGAGAGCGCCGCCCTCGTGGTGGAGCTCCTGGCCCGGCTGAGCAGGGAGGAGGGGGTGGCCGTGCTCATGACGGCAACGGACCTCCGCGAGAGGCTCCCGACGACCAGAGACTACGTGCTCAGGGACGGGCGGCTACACCCGCTGAGAGGATAGGTGGGGTCTCCGCGCGGAGAGCCGGGCTGCCAGCGACGTGGAGCGGCCCTCGCGGCTCGGGGCCCTCAAGCTCGCTCCTCGCTCGGGACTAACCCTAAGGAGCCCCATGGCGGGTACTGCCACGCACCTGATCGAAAGGGAGGGGCTATCTGGGACATCGCGGGAGGCCTCCCCGAAGGTGGAGCCACCGGAGGGAGCTCTAGCGCGGGTCAGAGGCTCCGGAGCTAGACCGCGAAGAGCCTTCCGGGACCCCTCGCCCTCCCCCCGATCCCGAGCCTCCTGAGGGAAGCCCACATCGAGGCCTGGTTGCTGGTGACCACCGGGACCCCCAGGTCTCTCTCCAGGAGCCCCACCACCTCCAGAGTCCTGAGGTTCGTGCAGCTCACGAAGAGCCCCTCGGCACCCTCCCTGTAGACGGACCTCGCGAACCTGTAGACCTCGTAGGGGGTGACCCTGCCTATCTCCGCGTTCCTCCTGATCCCCATCCCCCTCATCTCCACTACCTCGAACCCCTGGACCTCGAGGTACCTCCTCTCGGCCTCGTCGACCTCCTCTACGTAGGGGGTCGCGACCGCGATCCTCCTGAGCCCCAGAGCCCTCAGGGCCTCGACTACCGCTGTGGCCGTGGTGAGAGCGGGCCTCCCCGTCGCCTCCCGTATCCTGGCCTCCAGGGCCCTGTCGAAGCCCGGGCCCCCGATCAGGCTGCCGGTCGTGCACCCGTAGAGCACTATGTCGACCTCCGCGTCGGCCAGCTCGCGCGCGGCCCTCAGCGCGTGCCTCTCCATCTCCAGGAGCTCTCCCGGGACTACCTCCACCAGGGGGACTCTCGAGGTGTGCACGGACACCCCCGGGGGTGCCATCCTGTAGAGCTCGGGTTCCATGGCGGTGTTCGAGGAGGGCACTATGAGCCCTATCCTAGCCCTCCATCCGTACACGGGCGGTCTCCGACTCTCGCCGGAAAGCTGGGAAATAAGAAGGTGAGCGACTCGGGAGTCGCGGTTCCTCGGTGCGGGATGGACTCCTACGAGGTTCCGGGTCGGTTTACCCGCACTGCCTTCGGCTACTGCTGAGGAGCTCCGACGGCTTTGGAAAGCCCGTGCCTCCCGTTGGTGCCCACAGTACTCCACCCGGGACGGTCCTCCGAGATCGAGGCTATGACCGAAGTCGCGGACGCCGTAGCGAAGGCGACCTATAGGCACACCAACGCCCTTCCGCCTCGGCGCGTTCCGCTGTATATAAAGGCGGAGGCGGCGAAAGCGGTAAGCGTGAGATCCGTGGAGAGAATCCGGGATGCCGCCTTGGTCTTGCTCTTGGTCGCCGTCCTGGTGTCCGCCTCAACGATGGTCGCCAACGGACAGGGGCGGCCGCCGGGCGACCTCACGGTCCCGGTGGGAGTCTACAGGGTCTCGGTATCCGCTCCGGGGGAGGTCGTTCTCGGAGACGTCATCCAGCTCGCCGTGAGGATCGACGTGGTAGGGGTCAACGAGTCGTCCGCCTGGTACCAAGTCACGGCGGTCGAGGGGATAGAGGAGGTCTCGGTCTCGTTCCTCGAGGCCGGCATAACGCTTGTGAGGAGGCCTCACGTCGTCACTCTAACCAACGTGGACCTTGCCTTCCCGTTTACGTCGCCTGTGTACGCGGTCAACGCGAGCTCGCTGAGCTACACCTTCGCTCTCAACTCTACGTTCCTCAGGCCGGGAGTCTACACCGTCCGCGTCTCCGTCAGGGGCTTCAGGTGGGCTCTCGTGGGGCTCTCTATGGGCTACTCCAGCTTCTACATAGAGGAGGAGCTTACGATCTCCGTTAGGGGTAGGCCGCCTTCCGAGGCCCTGACAGACGCAATGCTCGCAGAGCTGAACAGGCTCGCGCTAACCCTCTACATCGTCGCCGCCTTGGCTGTGGCTGGGATAGCGGTCGGCCTAGTCGGGATCGTGCTTGCCAGGAAAAGATCGTAGGGACGGACCGCGGAGGGAACCTCTAGCGCGCTGAGGCTCGACAAGCTAGTCTAGCGGAGGAGCACCGACCGGTTTTCAGCGACCGGGCTACCTCACCTAGGAGAGCTCCGCAGCGTAGCCCGGGGTCGGACGCGCTACCGGTGAGCGGAGGGGCCGAAAAGCCTCGAACGGGGGGCCGCCTCCCGGCTCCGGGGAGGCTCTTCACTGCTTCTTCTCGGCCTCTCCCTCCAGGCTCTTCAGCTCCCTCTCTATCTCCTTCTCGATCTCCTCTATGGGCTTGGGCGGAGGCGTCGTGGCCAGCGTGTAGCCTATCCAGCCGAGTATGCCGAAGACCCCGGCGACGGCGACGGCACCCGTCAGCTTGAGGACGAAGATGTCCACCCCGTCGAGCGGCGGGAAGAAGACGAGCCACAGGTACACGGCTATGACGACGGCGGACGCGAGCATCAGGCCCCCTCCGACGACCCTGTCCTTGTTCATGGAGGCACCGAGGTGCAGACCGGAGTCCGAATATAAGCGCAGGTATCCCGGGCGGGCGGAGCCCCCCTCGCGGAGGCTCGGCCGCGGCAGCGGCTACTTGCGGCGCCTCCCGCGCCCCCTGAGCCCGGCCTTCCTGATGAGCTCTGCGGGCTCCCTGGAGACGTCCTCGATGAACTCCTCCACGGCCCTGACCCACGCGTAGGACAGGAGAGTGTCCGCGTTGGTGAGAGAGAGGAGGGCCGCCACCTCGTCCGGAGTGGCGCCCCTCCTCATGAGGAACGCCGCGAGTGCCACGCGGAGGGCGTAGATGCTGAACCCGTAGGTCCTGCGGTAGTAGGCCGTGATCTCCCTGACGAGCTCCCTCGGCTCCACCTCGAGGAGCTCCGGGCACCTCTCGAGGTGGTGCTCGATCCCCTTGACGAAGACGGGTCTCGCGGGGTTCCTCCGCCCCCCGGTCCTCCTGACCTCGAGGAAGTGCTCACCAGTCCTCACCCACGCGAGGTAGGCCTCGACGGCCTCCGGGAGCCTGAGCCCGTTGTAGAGCAGGATCAGGAGGGCGCTGTCGTAGCACTTGTCGGGGCGCCCGGACTTGTAGATGTGGTCTAAAATCGCGGCGAGGGCCTCCTCGAAGCGGATCCAGCGCTTCTTCTTGCGGGACTTCTTGCTCAACACCATCTCCAACTCGGAAAGGCTCTCACCCAAAAAAGCTCCGAAGACGGCCGCCCCCGGGGGTTCCCCCGGAAGCCCGGCTACCGCTGTCCCGCTCCCCGGTGGTCTGCGGGCTCGGCCTCCCGGGCTCCCACCACCTCCACTCGGAGCAGGGAGAGCGCTCGGCCGCCGTATACCTCCGCGGTCTCCACCCCGAGGCCCCGCGGCGGTGGCGGCACCCCCTCGGTCGGGGGATGCTCGCCGGAGAGGAAGGCCTCCACGCTCTCGCCGAACCTCTCGGGAGTGGTGAGCGCGAGCAGCACGTAGGCCCTAGTCCTGTTCAGCCCGGAGAGGACTCTCCAGAGGTCCTCGGGTGTCGGCTCTCGGGGAACGCAGACCAGCTCCGAGGTCCTCGGGTGCCTGAGCTCCAGGTGGAGGAACCTGCACCAGACCTCCCAGGTCACCAGCGGGGACTCCGCCAGGTCTAGCCCCCCGACGAGACCGGCCACCTCGAGAGCCTCGTCGAAGAGCTCGGCGGGGTAGGGCGAGGGCACCAAGCCCCAGGGCATCCTGTTGAGGGGCGAGAAGAGGTCTCGGACGTAGTAGTGGAGGGAGGGGTGGGCGGTCGCGCAGAAGCCCGGGAGGGCTAGGAGGAGGGCCACCGCGGCGGCCAGCTCCCTCCGCCCGATCTCGGCGATCCGGGGGAGGGCTATCGGGAGGGCCAGGGCGGTGGCGGCCATCAGGGTCCTGTCCCACTCTCCCGGTACGGCCAGGTGGGGAGCGACCCAGGGGAGGACCGAGAGGGTGAGCAGTGCGGCCAGCGTGTAGGTGGTGTACTTGGCCCTGCCCGAGCACCTCTCGAGCCCCGCGGCGAGCAGGGGGGCCAGCGGCCCGAGGGTGATGAGGAGGTAGGCCAGGACGCTCGGCTCCCACCCCAGCCCACCGCCGACGAGCGGTGGGGCCAGCCCCGTGACCGGGTGGGGGTCGGCCGGCCTCCCGGTGTACCAAGCGACCAGGGCGTACGACGCCGAGGCCAGGAGGGCGTAGAGCGAGACGACGCGAAGCCTCCTCCTCTCCCTGACGATCGCGTAGGCAGACAGGATGATCGCGTAGGCCGCTCCCACCTCCGACGCCAGCGAGGACAGGAGGAGGAGAGAGGCTGCGGTCGCGTGCCTCCTGGTGCCGCTGCCGGAGTCCAGCACCAGGAGAGCTGCTAGGAAGAGGACGGTGGCCAGGAGCTGCCTGTGGAGGTCCCAGGACATCCTGAGGAGCGGGACGCTGAAGGGAGCGAGCAGAGCCACGAGGAGGGAGCGCCTCGTGCCGACGCCCAGGACCCTCCTCGAGAGGGCTGTCACCAGAGAGACCAGAACCCCGTAGGCTACCGGCGGGAAGAGCTTGAACAGGTACCAGGGGTCCACCAGGAGGGCGAGCGGGTAGAGTAGCCAGTCCAGGAGAGGTGGAACGTTCCTGGGCCCCACCATCCAGAAGTAGGTCCCGAAAGCGGAGGGCCTCTCGGCGAAGTCCTTCAGGTGGGCCACGTACTCTACAGTGTCGTAGCCGACGAGCCTGGGCCACCAGTGGATCTCCGGGAGAAGCCTGACCGCGAAGCCCGCGGCGAACGCGAGCAGCTCGGGGCGCTCGAGGAGGGGGGAGAGCAGGGGCGAGAGGGCCCCGAGGACGTCGTCCAGGGTCGCACCGGTGGAGAACACGAGCGGCCCCCCGAGGAGCCTGCTGAGGGCCATGGAGGCCACGCCGAGGACTCCCCCGGCGAGTGCGAGCGGGTAAGCGTAGAGGGCCACCCCGGGGTCCGCGAGCCCGCAGCCGACGCAGAGGTAGCCGGGGCCCACCATGAGGCTGTGGACGAGCGAGGCCGCGCGGGCTGAGGCCACGAGGAGGAACCCGGAGACTTCGAGGAGGAGGGTCGAGAGGATGCTGGCCCTCCTGTGCTCCCTGAGGTCGTAGTAGAGCGAGGCGAGGACCAGGAGGGTCGATGCCCAGAGGGCGTAGTCGAGCCTAACGAGGAGGTAGTGGGGGTCGCCGCCCCGGGGGACCACCAGGGGCGGGACTAGAGAGGCTAGCCCTAGGAGGCCGAGGAGGAGCCTGTGCCTAGAGAGGAACCTCCCGATGCCCCCACTCAGCTCTCTCCACCGGGAATCCGGAGCCCGTCGGCATATAACCCCTCAAGCCGGGCCCCGGGTAGGTCGGGCCGCGGCAACGCACTGATCACACAACGGACTAGCTCCGGCCAGCCGACGGTGCGCAGGCTAGCCGGAGCGATCGTCGGGCGCGGAGAAGCCGGAAAACGCGTGGAGAACTCTAGCGAGCGTCCGAATAGACGCGAATCTCAACGGATAACCGTGGCTACGCACTCCGAAGCTAGGAAAAAACTGACTCGCGACTCATCGACTGCGGGCCTTCCTTGCGAAGAGACTGGCGAGTGCCGCGGCGACTACGATAACCGACCCCAGGACGACGTAGGCAGTGTAGTCGGCGGGCGCTTCGGCCGGTGGGGTGGTGGGGCATGTCGTCTCGTACGGCGGAGTGCTGTAGGGTGGGGAGGTCTCGGTCGGCGGGGTCGCGGTGGTCGGCGGGCTGGTGGTCGGGGTCGCGGGGCTTGTCGTGGTAGTGCCCTCGAGACTGGCTATCACCGACCTGAGAGCTTCGGGGAGGTTCACGAGGGGGTACCTATCCAGGATCTCCTTGCCCGTCGTGGTCGCTACGCTGTACGGGACGTCCACGATCCCGTCGCCATCCGCGTCGGGACCCCTGTGCGACGACCAGTAGTTGCCCACGCGCGCCGTCTCGTTGTACCACGCGTTCCTCCCGCTCTCGTCGACCGCTTCGTAGTTGTAGCAGAGCCAGAACGCGTTGCCGTAGACGACGTTGTCCGACGTGTACTGGGACATGTAGATCCCTATGCTACCCGTCCTGTAAACCACGTTGTACGCTATCTCGTTCCCGTACCCGCTGTAACCGTGCACGCCCCTCCCACCCCTCAGGACGTTGCCGACTATCCTGTTGCCGTCACCGTAGAGCTCTATAGCCCGGTTCCCGCTGATGGTGTTCCCCCGGACGACGCAGGACTTGCCAACGAGCCTGACTCCCGTCCCGGAGCTCCCGATGCTGCTGTTCCTGATCTCGACCATGCGCGAGGCCGCATCGGTGTCTATCCCCGTAGTCCCGGTCACACTGCAGCCCTCGATAGTGATGCGGGACCCGTAGGCCTCTATGCCCGCACCGGACCGGGAGCTCACCCGGGAGTCCCTGACCGTGGCGGCCTCCATGAAGATGTGGAAGGATATGCCCGCGTAGAGGGAGCTCACGTTGGCTCCGTATACGTCGGTGCTCCCGCAGCCCCGCACGCCGGATCCGTGCGCGACGTACACGCTGACCCTGCGGATCGTCAGAGACCTGCAGGAGCCCCAGATGCCGATAGACCCCTTGAGGGACTCGTCCTTCCCGGCTACTATCGAGGAGTCCTCCAGCGTTAGGTCTCCCTCTGTGTAGCTCGCGCTCCCCACCCTAACCCCGCTCCCCTCGCTATCGATCACCACGTTCGCTAGGACGACGCTCCTCCCGACGACCTCGACGGCGGGGTCGGAGCCGCTGGAGGGGTTCCCGAAGACTATCCTCATGGAGCCCACCCTGACGCCGTCCGCCGACACGATGACCTTGCCGTTCACGACCACCTCCCCTGGTCCCGACCCGACGACCGTGAGGGGCTTCGAGACCCTGAACCCTCCGTACTCCCCGGGCAGCACGGCGATCACGTCGCCCGCGCTCGCGCGGTCTACAGCGGTCTGGATGTCCGGGTAGTCTCTCGGCACGACGATAGTCCTGCCGCTCCCGAGGCTCAGCGGCGGGGCACCGAGGGTCGCGAGCAGCAGAATGAGCACCGCGGCCGCAGCTCTACCTGACGTGGACTCACCGGTGGGACTCCCCGCGCGGGCTAATAAGTGCGAGGCGCGACCGGCGGGTCCGAAGCGGTTGGGGGAGCGCGCTTTCTCAGGAAACGGGACGTCCTCCCGCTCTGGGGGAGGTATTGTTTGGAAAACCGGCTTTCAACTCGCTCAAGACTTTCTTAAGTCCTTCCTCGATAGGTGTTGGATCGATTCTGGTAAGTTTCTTTATCTTGCTTACGTCGGCTACGCTGTGCCTCACGTCTCCGGGTCTCGGAGGCTCGTGTACCACCGGCAGCTCCCTACCGACCAGCCTGATGACCGCTCTGGCAAGTTCCTTGATCGTCGTGGGTACTCCGGAGCCCACGTTGTAGGTCTCGTTGTCGAACACGTCCTCCCTAATGAAGAACTCGACTACGTTAGCTACGTCCTCAACGTATACGAAGTCTCTCGTCTGCTCTCCGTCACCGTAGATGACCAGCGGCTCGCCCCTCAAGGCCCTCTCCAGAAAGCTGGTTATGACTCCAGCGTACGAGGGGTTCTGCCCGGGGCCGTAGACGTTGAACAGCCTCAGGGTGACGTGCCTCAGCCCGTAGACGAGCGCGTAGCTCCTCAGCACCTCCTCCCCCTGGAGCTTGCTCAGCCCGTAGGGCGTTTGGGGTCTCACGGGGTGGTCTTCACCTATCGGCAGCCTCAGCGGCTCGCCGTAGACCGCTGCGGAGCTCAGGTAGACCAGCCCTATGCCCCTCCTGGCGCACTCATAGCCGACCCTGGCTGTCCCCAGGACGTTGTTCTCTATGTACTTGAGGGGCTCCCTGATGGACTCCTCGACGCTCACGTAGGCGGCCGCGTGGACTACTGCGTCGAAGCCCCCGTAGTCGCCGAAGCCCCTCACGTCGGCCTTGATGATGGGTATACCCGATTCTTCGAGCCTCCTCAGGGCGAAGCTGCTCGACCTCTCCAGAGAGTCGACAACCACCACGTCGTACCCTTTCCTGACCAGGTGGAGAGCCAGGTTGTGACCGATGAACCCCGCGCCGCCAGTGATCAGGACCCTCACGAGGCTCCAGCAAGCTCTTTATCGCGCATGAGTCAGGCTCTGACAAATATTACATTGCCTTCGAGTCTTCTTACAGGCTTAAAGGAGTACTCGGCGAGGATCTTCGAAGCTTGATAAAAAGATTGCGAATACGTCGCTTCTACAATAACGACATCGGTTCTCTTGAGAACTTCTTTTGCTCCTCTTAACACCAACGGCTCGGCGCCTTCAACATCGATCTTGATTACATCAACATAGTTCTCATCTACCAGGATCGAATCCAACGTCATTACATCTACTTCTATAGCTGATTACGCCTTTGCCTGTGAATGCAATAACGAGTGTCGACCGTGATAGTCGGAGATAAAGAGCTTGGCTTTGCCTGAACTCGATCCCGCGGCTACTTGAAATACCCTTACTACATCGCATTTTTGGTTAAGTTTTACATTAAGCTTAAGGAGATGAAAGTTACGTGGTTCCGGCTCAAGCGCATATACACGAGCGGTTTTCGCGGCTCTAATTGCATACCCACCTACGTTAGCGCCCACATCAACGAAGACTCCTCCCTTCGTGAGGCGTCTCAAGACATATGCAAGAGTTTTCGACTCATAACACATGGACGCATGATAGAAGTCCTCTAAATCCACAACGACAAAACGTGTACCATCAACAAATCGAACTATAGTTGGTCTTTTATCGAGTAAACAACTGAGCGTGTGCCTGTCGAGAGGCAAGCCGCATTCATGTAATAATAGCAGTAAAATCGAATAATCCTCGGGAGTGTTGGGAGCAAGATTGTATAAAAAGTAGCGCATATAGCCTGATACCGTTTTAAATCGGCCTTTCAAAATAGCGCTCACTATGTTCTTTACTGCTGTAAGAGCGTCGATTTTATAATTCATCGTCGACCTACGTGTCTCAATGCCGCCAAGAACGGCCCTTTTACAGCATCCCATGTTCTCTTCGTTAGCACAAATTCTTTACCGCGTTTCGAATAATAATGGTAGTAATGCTCGATTTCATTAATGTATTCGGCAATCTTTTCAGCTAATTCTCTAAATGAGCGGGCTACTATCAAGTCCTTCTCTCCATAGTCTTGTCTATCCCAGTACCTCGGGTGCGTCAGCTTAGCGACCGGAGTTCCCATTGCCATGGCCTCGAGGGACGCTGATCCCAACTCATCGTCGATGCACCGCTCTATGTAGAGGTCCGCCGACGCTAGAAGAGACAGGAACCTTTCACGCGACATAGGTCTTACGACCTTGACTGAATCGAGAGAGCGGGCTCGCCCCCTCGGGTCGACTAAGACTAGCTCGAACCTCCGGCTAACCATACACTTCAAGATTCGCACCAGGGCGGTTAGGTGAGCCACGTTAAGGAGTCTAGGAGAATCTACATGTGAGGTGTAAGCGATTATGCGGATCACGCCTTTTCTTGACGCTTGCGGTATTGGCTCCTTCAGCTCCTCGGGAAATACCCATTGAGGTAACAAAACGAAGTTCTCAAAAACACCATTGGCCTCACACGAGGTTAGGCTACGACAGATGTACAAGTTTACGCTATTGAGGGAAACGGCTCCCTGAAACATCGTTAAAGCGATGAGACTTCCTACCTTACTCCTAAGTTTTATCCCGTGCAACACTTCGCGGAGTAACTCGTGACGGACAAAGCCGTGCAAAAACAACGCTATGGGGACTCCTGAGAGCCTGGCTACTGCGTGGCTTGGCCACGGGATGCTCCCTATATATAGAGCAAGGTCGTAGTCCGTCAAATGTCTGGCATTTAGAATATCATCCCGAAGAGCCGAAAGCGTTGGGAACCTTCCTCCGCCGAGCCTAACCAAGTCGACATGGAACCCCTCAGTCATAAGGCCTTTGTGTAGCTTGCGAAGAGCGGTCATGGGGCCACTAATAACATTACTGGGGACTACGAGGGCGATGCTCCTCACAAGCTCAACAGCTCGGCCGAAAGACTTCTGATTCTGCGGTTGACCCCCTTAGTAGCGCTATTCGACGTGTCTATGAAAACGACATATCGCGACAGAGAGACTGCCAACATGGGGGCATTCTTCGCTACGCGAAGATATATTCGATTTTCTCATCGAGCGTCTTCTGCAGGCTCCATCGCTCCCCCAGCGGGGTCACCGACGTCAGGATTATGAAGGCGGACGACACGAGGGTAGATAGCCTCTAGACACAGGTTAGATGCAGGAGGCGATCGCTTGACGTCCTTAAGCGAATGGCGTTTATTTTCGCGATATAGAGATAGTCAACTATCGTTGCCAGTAAGTATTCTTTTACGAGAACTACATACCCCGTCTTGAGGAGAAGCTCCGCAGAAATTCCATTATGAATCGACCTGCCGCTGTCCACGGTTCAAATGATTTTCCAGCGCGGCTTTCTGCGGGGGCTTTAGAGAACAAGCGCGTCTCACTTAAACACCTTGATAAGCCGTTCCTTGATGACCTTAACATCGAACCTCCTGGCCACAGCCTCCCTCAGGCCCGCCCCAATATCCACGAGCTGCTCCCTCGACATGGAGAGCACCTCCTCGATTCTCTCGGCGAGCTCGCTCGCGCTCCTCGGAGTGAACAGCATCCTCTCAGCGTAGGTGCCTTGGACCACCTCGGGGACGCCTCCAACTCTCGACGCTATCGGCAGAGTCTCAGCGAGCATAGACTCCGTAACCGCGTACGGCAGAGGTTCCTCGCATATGGATGGAAATAGGAGGGCCCAGCTCGCAGAGTGGAGCTTGAGGACGTCCCCGTGCTCGAGGCGGCCGAGCATTATGTAAGCCCCCTGGGACCACCTGTTCAGCGCCTCGAAGAGTAGCCTGCTCCTCTCCCTGAAGTTCCCGGCGAGCAGGAACCTTGCTGGGCAGCCTCTCTTGACCACCTTCCAGGAGGCTTTCAGGAACACGTGGAACCCCTTGACGTAGCTATCACCGCCCACGTACATGAAGTAGGGCTCCCCCAGCCTCTTCTCGACCGCGGGCATCTCGGGCAGAGGGTTATAGACAACGGTCAGCTTGCTCGCCAGCTCGGGAGCGACCCTCCCCACGATCTCGGCCTGCCTCCTGGAGACGCACACGACGGCGTCGGCCTCGGAGAGCCACAGCCTGACTAGCCTGTTCAGTGGGGACACCAGCGAGCTTAACACGGCCCTGCCTACACTCCCATGCTCCCTGAGCTCGAGCTCCGCGGTCTCCTTGAGGCTCCTGAGGGCACCCCCTTTGTCGGATCCGTGGAGCACCACGGCAATGTACGACACCGGCTGGTATCCGTGGAGGTGGACTACGACCCTCCTGCCCAGCCTCTTGGCCAGCGGGATAACCGGGTAAGCGAACCTGGGTACGTAGACCACGTCACTTCTCTCAATGAGCTTAGCCAGCCTGCCGGAGAACTCTCCCTTAACCAGGTTGGCCCACAGCGCGGGCTTTGTCTTCGCTCCCAGTAAGGGGTCGTAGAGGTACCTCACTCCCGGGAGCCTGGCGGGGTTCTGCGTGCCGGTCAGCACGGTGACCTTCGCGAACTCCCTCAGCAGTCCTGTGATGAGGTGCGTAGCCAGCTCTCCGCCACCGCCCTCGGTCCACCAATGCTCGGAAACCACGAGCAACCTGGTCATTCTCACGAACCGCCTTTGCGGCCTCCATCCTTGAGATTCAGTGGAGCTGCTAGTAGCATCGATCGCGTCATGCCGTTCAGCATTAGTGGAGTTCTAGGAGCATCGAGGTGGGTGAGCCGAAGATTATGCTCCCGCGCAAAACGAGTTCGTTCAAATATCCTTCCAGCACTTCTTTATCCCCCACTAGATAGTAAAGAGCCTCAAGAAGATAGTGCCTTTCGACAAACACAAAGCCGCGGAAAGTCTCTCCGCGAGTGAGGAGCCTAAGCATTTGCTGTATGGGAATTACTCGGATGGAGCTGTAGACGGAGGCCACGTTGTCTGGGTCATGGTTTAAAACGAACAGTCTGTACGCGATCGAGCTATAACATAACGACTGGAAGTTCCATCCACTGAAGTAGATGGCAGTGCCGGCTAGCATCATTACAACAGCAGCCGTTAGTGCGAAAACCTTTCGTCGAGCACATCCCTGAGAATCCATGTGCGTCGCGAAGGCGTAGCTCGTAAACGGGAGGAGCCATATTGAGATCCTCTCTATGTAGCCCGCTCCCAGGGGCACCGCTATCGCGCCGATAACCGAGAGGATCGACAACGTTATGAAAGAGGCTATTTTAGGCCTCGGATCCGCACTCTTCACGGCTTTGAGAGCTAGGAGAACCGCCGAGAGAGCCGAGATTGAGCCGAAGTAGATGGTCTTGTAGAGGACGATGTCAGCCCACGGCTTGTATGCCCTAATTACCCTGGTCTCGACTACGCTCACTAGGCCTTCGAGGAGGTACTTCGTGACGATATCGTTTAGGGTTTGCACGAAATCCGAAAACGTATATCTGGACACGTAGAGCAGGTACGAGAACCACAAGGCCGAGAATAGACCCAAACTTAAAGCTACCCTCGCACTGCCGAGAGGCATCGCGGTTTCTTTGAGCCGCGCGACGACCTGGGTAAAGGCGTAGAGGGCTGCTAAGGTTACCAGCGTGACTAAGGCAATGCCTTGGTGTACGAACACTATCGCCGCCATTACTACGGAGAGCGCGACGACGCGCGAAAGGCTCCTTGTAAACGCCCACCTAGGTATTAAGGCTAGGAGAAGCCAGTAGAGGGCTATTCCGTAAGCATGTGCGCTGTAGTGGAGTCGCCCACAGTCCAGCGCTAGAGCTATGAACGTCGCTCGGAGAGGAAGCCCGCTCCTGAGGCCGTACTCGCGGAATAGCAGGTGGAAAATGACCACATATATGAGCAGGATCGGCGCTGGGAACCACTTCAGCAAGAAGGTCGTTACCGGGTTCTCGAGGGGGTTTTCGAAGACTGAGCTGTCGAAGAGGACGTTGAGAACGATAGCAGTCGTCCAGAAGAAGCCCGGCTGCAGATCGAAATACCCATCAACTCCCGGATCAGATCTCCCGGCAACAGTTACGAACATCCCCCTTCTCAAATGACTGGGAGCGTCGTAGAAGTTTGTCGCGTAGTTGGTGTCGGCGGCGCTCGGTAGCATGTACTTTGCGAGTATCAGGGAAACTATCAGTAGAAGCGCAAGGCTACGGCTGCCTGACCCAGCAGCTAAGGCCAGGGTCAGGAATGACGCAGATATGAAGGTGAACAAAGACACGGTCGCCTGACGGCTGACGGAGAGCGGACCGAAGTAGTCGTCGGCACCGTAGTAACCGCTAATAGTCGATAGAGAGTAAGCATAATAGATGAAGCTAAGGACCGAAACGGCGAGAAGAGTGAACTTTGCGGCCCTCGCGGAGGTGTCCTCCATTTGACGTATTTCTCTCAGAACTTCTTGAAGTAGAGAAGTCGTTCTTCTTTGTCACACACGTGAAGTTCTTTGATCCAAGCACGTGGATATCTTATCGTAATACCGGTTGAGGGAGATGAAAGTGTATCAAGGACGGGGCATGTAACGTAATTATATGTCGCGTCTCCAGTTGCAAGAGCTCTCATACAGTCTCACTATTGGCTGTAGAGAGCCTTGACGTAGGTATCGACCACCGCGCTCCAGCTGGGGACCTCCGGCCTGGGTTGCCTCCCGGCCTCCTCCAGGAGCGCTGCTATCTCCCGCGCTATCTCCCTATCGCTCCTATCGAGCCTCGTCACCAGAGTCCTGCTCCTCCCCGAGAAGTTCAGGCCCCACGGCTCGACCACGACTACCGGCACCCCCACGGCGTTGGCTTCGTTCACCGTCAGGCCGAAGGCCTCCCTGCTCGAGAGGTTCGCCAGGAAGAGGGCCCTCGAGAGCACCTCAGTTACGTACTCCTCGTAGGGGAGGAACCCCGTGACCTCGTGGTTTACCCCGAGCCTGTGCAGGTAGCGCTCGAGCCTCCCCCTGTACGTACCGTCCCCGACGATCCTGAGCCTAAGCCCCATCCCGTATTCCTCGTTGAGCACCTTCACCACCCTGGCGAGCCTGTCGACGTTCTTGTACCGCTCGATCCTCCCGCGTAGAGAGCGTAGCCCTCTGGCCTCTACTCTATGCTCCTGAGCCACTTCTCGACTCCGTGCTCTACCACGACCCCCTCGACCCCGAAGTCCCTGCGGACGAGCTCCGCCTCGTACCTCGAGGAGCAGCGGACTGCGTCGACACCTCCGGCGAGCCCCGAGACCAGGGACCTCTTCGGCTACCCGGGAGACCTCAAGATCCTCGACCACGATCTCGAGTCTCGGATAGTCTCCGCGATGGGTCGGGTTCTCGGGTCTCCCCCTGCTGGAGCTATCGACTACCCCGACACATCAGCCCTCGGAGACCAGCTTATTGACTATGTGGCTATTTGTGAAGCCAGCACCGCCGGGCACGAGAGCCCTCTTCTCAGCGTTTCTACGGTTTAAGCCCATTCGTGATGGAAACATTAAATCACCGGTTCTGTAGCCCACATTTGATCTAAAGGCTTGCTCGTCGCACACCGACACTGACATGTTATATTTCGGTAGAGGTCTAGCGAGATGCGCGCTATTTCGTCCCAGGTCTTTAGTTCTCTCCTGCCTCTAAGGCCTAGCTCTTTAGTCAGCGTTTTGTCTTCTAACAGCATTAATATCGCTCTGGCCAACGCTTTAGGACTTCTGGGCGGTACCAGGATGCCGTTGACCATATGCTTAACCCTATACGGTATTTCCCCGACGCTGGAAGCCACGACCGGCTTACCTCTAGCCCACGCCTCGGAGATCACCAGAGAGTAGACCTCAGCGTAGTCGCATACGCTGGGGAGCACCAAGCACGTCGAGGAGTCTATAGCCCCTATTTTCGTACGCTCGTCGACGAAGCCCAAGAACACAACCTTGTCGCTCACCCCCGATCTTCTCGCGGTCTCTACGTAGGGTTCGGCGTTTCCGGGCCCCACGAAGACGAACCTCACGTCCCTTCTCTCTTCGAGGACGTAGGGCGCGGCCCTCAAAAGCACGTCCACTCCCTTCAGCGGGTGGAGCCTTCCTATGAAGAGCACTATGTTGTCGCGCAGCCCGTACCTGGATCTGAACTCCTCCTCCAAGCTCGGCATCTCGAGCAGCTCCCTGTCCACCCCGTCAGGCACGTAGTGTAGATCCTCGGTCCCGTACCTGCTTTTGAGGATCTCCACGTCCCTCAGGCTCTTCGAGAGCTTCAGGTCGGCTATCCTGAGGGCGTATACCGTCATCATCCTCCCGTACAGGCTCCCCAGAGTCCTGACCGGGATGCTCGGGTGGTTCGCCAACGCATCGACAGCCATGAAGTGGATGGCCACCCCCGCACCCAAACTCTTAGCCCTCCTAGCTACCATCACGCTGAAGAGGGAGTTCTGAGAATGAGCATGAACGACGTCGGCCTCTCTGAGTAGCTCCTCGATGTACTCCCGGGCTACCGTGAGGTCGGGATAGTGCAGCTTCCAGGCTCTAACTCTGTGCACGTAAACACCGTTCATGACCTCTTCGGCGGGACTCTCTCGGGTCACCGCACGGCTCGTGATTACGTGTACTTCATGACCCATCTTCGTTTGCTCCTCGGCTAACCTCCGTAAGGCACGCTCCATACCTCCAATAACCGGGTAGTAGCTGTGATAAACGTGGACTATGCGCATAGCTTCTTGCAGACCTCCACGTACTTGAGGGGTATTCTTGAGTAAGTGTGATAGAGAGCCTGCCCTCTTGCGTTAGCGCCCCGTGACAAGTGTGGGGTATGTATTACTGAAATATTACAAGTACCAGAAGGAGCAGACGCCATGCTTAAGGCCTCTAAACACTTGTGTAAAGTACTTCGGTCTGTACACCGCCAACATCAAGCCCGCTAAGGTTAAGTACCAGAGCCTCCTAACACGTGACTTGTGCCACTTAAGGATAAAGGCAGCATGGTTTCTGGCTTTCCAGTAGATCCTCCGGCTCATCCCTATACTCGGCCTATCGCCACCTTCTTCTACGGCTAAATGGATGACGTATGCTCTAGGATCAAACAGCAGTTTGTATCCAAGCCGCTTAACCTGCTGCTGGAAGTCGCTCTCCTCTCTAAAGCCGGTCGGGGTGTCGAAACTCGCGTCGTATCTTATCCCCCTCTTTACGATGTCCTTCCTTATTGCGAAAAAGTGGGGCAGGAACTCCGCGTACCTAGGACCGTGCTCTACGTCGAGAAATACATAACCTGTGAGCCTCGTCAACAGGTCGGCTAGGCCCGCGGGTGAGTTTAAGAAAAAGTCGGGGTCCTCCCTCCGCCTCCTTGCGATGACCACTCTGCCTCCAACCATCCCTATTTCATCGCTGAGCTTGAAATCCTCGACCATGAACTCTAGCGATCTCTCATCGACCAGAAGGTAGTCGTCGTCAGCCATTATAGCATAGTCGCACTCGGAGTCGACAAACATCTCTAGGAGGGTGTTCCTCGCTCTAACGGAGCCCAACCTCTTGTGGTGAAGCCTGTAGACGAGCTTACCGCTCTCCTCGTATCTCTCGAGCACCTCCTCATACTTCCTCAGCTTGTCTCGCGACGAAGCTTCAGCCACTATGAAGACCTCGGCTACGTTAACGGCCCTAAGCCAGCCAGGTAGGGAGATAATTAATATCTCCGGTCTATCGTAGCTAGGGATAAGTACAGCTAGGCCTTCGGCCAAATTCGACACATCCAAAAGCGTTCTTGAAAGCTAAAGGATCCGGCTCGGAGACAAGAATCATAGCGCTCTTCACGAGTCTTGCTGCCATCAATGTGTAACATCCGCGAGCCACGCTAACATTTATGAGCATCTTGTAGCTGAAAGCGGGTACTATAGTTTACCATTTAGCCTGCTTGCTCCAGACTATCTCCCTAGACCACAGGTTCCTCAGCATCCCGGCCAGGAGGTAGGCCTGCTGGACTACCCACGCCCTGTACCCCCCGAGCCCCAGGAGGGCCGCGCCGAGGGCTAGGGCCGAGAGGGCTACTGGGGAGCGCTCCAGCAGGGCGCTAGCTATCAGCAGCGCTGCTGACGCGGCGAGAAGGAGCGGGTTGGCGAGGTGTAAGAAGGACTCCGCGAGCAGCACGGCCCTGTACCCCCTCGGCGCCCTCCGGACAGCCTTCAGTGCCTTGGCGAAGTGCTGGGCAAGGTGCTGGGCCCTCCTGACCCTCCACCGGGAGTACCCCCTCCTCGGGACCGCCTCCACCACCCACAGACCCTCCGGGATCACCGCCCTGTAGCCCATCAGCGCGACCCTGGTCGCCGCGTGGCTGTCGTCCGCCCCCACGTCGGCTGGGAACCCACCGATCCTCTCAAGGAGCTCCCTCCTGAACGCTGCCAGCTCACCGTGGAACACGGGGGTCGAGAAGGCCCTGCTCTCCGCTACCCTCAGGGCGTTGTAGTACCTCCTGTAGCCCTCCTCGACCCCCGCCGGCCCCGGAGCCGCCGGCCTCTTGAGGCAGGAGACGGCCCCCACTCTCGGGTCCGCGAGCCAGGCCACCGCCCTCCTCAGCGCGTCAGGCGGCCAGAGAGCGTCCGCGTCGGCCACGACCACGACGTCCCCGGTCGCGATCCCGAGGGCCTCGTTGAGAGCCACGGCCTTCCCCCTCCTTCTCGGCTCCCTCACCAGCACGAGCTTCAGGTCTCTGTGCTCGGAGGCCCACTCCTTCACTATCTCCGCCGTCCCGTCGGTGCTCGAGTCTACGACGATGAGCTCCAGAAGCTCCCTCGGGTAGTCCTGGGAGTAGATGTTGTCCAGCCTCTCCCGGATTATTTTGGCCTCGTTGTAGGTCGGGAGGACGACCGTGACCCTCGGTCTGTAGCCCTCGTCCACCCTGACCTCCCAGGGCCTCCGGAGCCAGACCCTCGTGGCGTAGAGGTAGTAGGCCAGGGGGACCCCGAAGTGGACGGCGGCCAGGGCTAGGGCGAGTAGGTCGAGCACGGCTCGGGGCTATGTTCTGCTCTTGGGCTCGGCCGAGGCCATCCTGAGGAGCCCGTATTTCCTGTAGTGGGCCACCAGGAGAAGCCCCAGCGAGAGGGTCGAGAGGGAGGCCATCACTGGGCCCAGCCTTATGCCCCAGGGGGTGTAGTTGAGGACGAGGCCTACCAGGGGGACCAGCGCCAGGCTGAGCCCTATCGACAGCGCCAGCCTCTCGAGGGGGCTAAGCTCTCCCTCGCCCGGGTAGAGCGCCTCGACGAGGGAGTAGCCGGGGAGGAAGAGGACGAAGAGGGAGCCGACGACTATCCTGAGGGCGGCGAGCACGGGGGAGCCCTCCGACAGGTAGACGGAGAGGTAGCAGAGGGCTACGAGGGAGGAGGCCGCTGCCAGGCCGGTCCCGTACCTCGAGGCCAGGTAGGACCCGAAGCTCACCGGAGGCCTCGGGTCGACGAGCCTGGCGAACCCCCTTGCGACCAGCCCGTGGACTGCCCTGGCGACCTCGTGCCTCGGGTAGCCCCTCAGCCTAGCGAGGAGCTCCCCGAGGGTGAGACTCCCATTGTTGAGGGCCCTCCTGACGGCCAGCTCGACCGGCCTTAGGTCTCCCGAGGGCCCCGTCCAGACGACGGCTCTGTCCGAGTTCAGGCGGGCCCACCACAGCCAGACCCTCCTCCTGAGCTCCCAGTAGCCCAGGGCTCCCGTTACCGCGGCGGCCGCGAGGACTCCGACCGTCGCGTAGAGCCTCGCTCTCCTAGCCTCCTCGCCCGCTCTCGCTACCTCGGGCTCCATGGCTACCACGGCCTCGGCCAGCCCCAGGGCCTCGCTCCAGCGGCCCGAGAGGGCCAGCCCCACGGCCTCGTCGAGGAGCTTCACCATGGTTGTCGTGTTGCCACCGGCCCTCTCGGCCCTCCTGAGGGCCAGGTAGGCTCTCGCTAGGGCCTCCTCGACCTCCGCCGGGAGCCCGGCGGCGGGCCCGGGGGGCGGGGCCGGGACCTCGAGAGGGGTCACGTTGATCCAGAGCTGGTTCCAGAGCCCCCTGTACCTGAAGCCCCCTGCCTCCTCGTCGTAGGCCCAGAGCTCGAAGACTAGCCTCGTGTTGGCGGCCGGCTCAGCGATGGCTAGCTCGACGGGCACGGTCTTGGAGGATCCGTGGACCAGCACCGCCCTGACCTCGGCTACAGGCTCGGCGTCCAGGGGAGCGGTAGCGTTGGGCGCCTTCTCCCTTGTCCCGACCTTGACCAGCACCCTGTAGTACATAGACCTCCCCTCGCGGTTCCCCACGTAGACGTTGAGCCTGAACGGGACTCCCGCCGGGACGCTCCTCGGGTAGCCGCCTATCCTCCCCTCGGGGCCCAGGAGGCCGAGCTCGGAGAACGGCTCGACGACCCTGTCCCCAGCGAGGAGCTGGACGCCCGCGAACACCGAGGAGACCACAACTATGGCGGCGAGGACTGCGAGGACCTCGCTATCGAGTACCCAGCTCAACCCCCGCCCCTCCTGATCTCCTCGAGGACCTCCAGGATCCTGTACTCGACCCTCTTTACGAATAGAGCCATGACCGCCAGGAGGAGGGACACCACGCCGACACCTCCCAGCGACACACCTATCAGGGCCCAGACGTAGTGCTTGACCCCGAACAGGAGGAGCTTCAGGGCCACCCAGGCCAGTATGGCCGCCGCCGGAGCGAGGGCCGTGGTCCCCACGGCGAATATGAAGAAAACCGGGTTGTACCTCCAGGCTAGCCTCACGGCGTCCGCGGCTATCAGGAGCCCGTGCCAGGACCTGAGCTTGGGCCTCCCGAGCCTGGGCCTGTACCTAGCGTCCACGTCGGTCACTCTCCTCGTCGTGGACGCCACGTGGGCCGCCAGCTCGACCTCGACGCTGAACCCCCTCCCCTCGAACCAGACCCTCCTGGCCACGTCCGTCCTCACCAGGTACATCCCGGAGCAGACGTCCCTCAGCCTCGTCCCGAAGAGGAGGTTGAAGAACCGCGTCAGGACCCAGTTCCCGAACCTGTGGAGGAGGGGCATGTTCTCCCTCCCCTCGGTCCTAGCCCCTATCACCTCGTCGTAGCGCCGCGCCAGCTCCAGCATCCTGGGGGCGCAGGAGGGGTCGTAGGTGTAGTCCCCGTCGATCACGAGCACGTAGGGGGTGTCCACGTAGTCGAGAGCGGTCCTTACCGCGTCCGCCTTGCCCCTCCCCCTCTGGAGCGCGACCCTTGCCCCCCTGGAGGCCGCTATCTCGGGAGTCCCGTCGGTCGAGTGCCCGTCGACCACCAGTATCCTGGAGAACCCGAGTGCCCTGAGCTCGTCGATCACGAGGCCCACGGCCTCGGCCTCGTTGAGTGTCGGAACGACGACCGTGACCTCCTCGGGGCTTACGGGCTCCGCGGGGTCGCGCCCGGGGGCTAGCTCCACGGGACTACCCTGGCTCCCAGGCTCCTCAGCTTCTCCAGAGACCTCTCGTAGCTCGCGTAGACCCTGTAGGCCAGCTCGAGGTCGCCAGCGTCGAGCCAGGGCCTAGAGGGGACCAGCAGGACGACCTCTCCTCCCCGGCTCCCGGCCTCCTCCACGACGTCCAGGACTCCTCCCACGTCGTGGACGAGGGCCGAGACGACGACGGCGTCCCTCCAGTCAGGGAGCCTCCGGAGGCTCCCGTGTACTTCGCGGGTCGCGGCACCGAGCTTGGAGAGGGCCGCGCCGAGCTCTCCGAGGGTCGGCGGGTCTACGTGCTCGTAGAGGTCTAGCTCCTCGGCCAGCTCTGGCTCCAGGACTCCCCTCAGAACGAAGGAGAGGAGAGCCCTGGGGTCTGGGCTCGAGACTAGCCTCCCGCGGGCAGCGTCGTATACCCCTCCCAGTGTGGTCAGGCCCCTGGCCGACGCGACGGCCACCGAGAGGGCAGCCGAGGCGACCGCGTCGCACGTGTACCTGCCGGCGCACCTCAGGTCTAGGATGAGTACGGCAGACCCCTCGGTGGGCTCCCTCATCTCCTTGACGTGCAGCCTCCCGGTCCTCGCGGTGGCCTTCCAGTCGACCCTCCTCAGCGAGTCACCGGGTTCGTACTCCCTGGTCGCGTAGTAGACCCCTCCCTCGCTCCTCAGGGGGGCGAGGAAGGCCTCTAGATCGGAGAGGCCCCTCCACTCGGAGCCCGCGCCCCTGCCCAGCCCGAGGACTCCTAGGGCCTCGATGATCCAGTAGAGAGTCCTGGGGAGGACTCTGAAGGAGACCCCGGCCCTCACTCTCGAGACTCCTGAGAGGAGGCCGAGGGGGCTGTACCTTACGATCTCGATCTCCCCCAGCTCGTACCTGCCCGAGTACCTGAAGTCCGTTTTCAGCTCGAGCTCCAGGCCCCCGGGCTTGACCGAGGAGCCCACCAGCCTCAGCCACCCCGGCAGTCCGCGGACCTCCCTGGCTCCCGGGCACTCCACTTCCAGCCTGAAGCTCCTGGTCTCCCATACCCAGAGACTCCCCGAGACCTCTGGAGAGCAGGAGCACGCTCCCCTGCGGACGGAGTAGAGGGCCAGGTCTGCGGCGAAGACCGCCGCGAGCGCCATGGCCGCTGCCGCTAGGAGGGCGTCCGAGAGGGCTTGGGAGAGGGCGGCCGCTAGAGCTGCGGAGGCGAGGACCCAGAGCCCCCTTAGGCTAAGCCTCATCAGACCTTGGGGACCTCGACGCTCCTGAGGGCCCTCTCGAGGAGGGTCTCGGGCTCCACTCCGTCGGCCCTGAGCTCCGGCTTCACGGTCATCCTGTGGGGCAGCACGAACCTCGAGATGTACTTCACGTGGTCAGGAACCACGTAGCCCATACCCTCCAGCAGGGCCAGGGCCCTGGCCCCCCTGTGGATCCATATGCTGGCCCTCGGAGAGGGTCCCGCCCGCACCTCCTCGTAGGACCTGAGGGTGCTGACCAGGTCTACCGCGTACCTGGCCACCCTGTCCGACACGTAGACGTCCCTCAGAGACCTCCTCAGCTCGACCACCTCCGCGGGACCGAGTATCGGGTCGAAGTCTCCGGAGACCAGTGCCTCGTCTATCTCGTCGGCCCTCCTGACTATCTCCACCTCGGCCTCCGGCGAGGGGTACCTAGACCTGGCGGAGTAGGCGAACCTGTCGGCGAGGACGGGGGTCAGGGGGTACGTCCCCTCCGATCCCACCACCATCTGGGTGGCCACGACGAGGAAGGGCTCCGGGACTCTGTGAGTCCTCCCCTCGATCGTCACCTGCCTCTCCTGCATGACCTCCAGGAGCGCGGACTGGGTCCTCGGGGGTGCCCTGTTCAGCTCGTCGACCATGAGAACGTTGGCGAAGACGGGACCCTCTCTGAAGACCCACTCGCCCCTCCTCGCGTCGAAGTAGTATGTCCCGAGGATGTCCGAGGGGAGGATGTCCGGCGTCATCTGGACTCTCCTGAAGGTCCCGCCTATGGCTCTCGAGAAGAGCCTGGCCAGAACTGTCTTGCCGGTCCCCGTGGGGCCCTCGATCAGTATGTGGCCGCCCGTCAGGAGGGCGACGATCAGCAGTCTGACTAGGTCGTCCAGTCCCACCACGTACCTCTTCAGGAAGGCCTCGACCTCTCTCAGCCTATCGAGGGCCTCCCGGGCTCTCCCGCTACCCATGTCCCAGATCCCTCGCCAGTCTCCTGAGGACTTCCTCGCTCCAGCCTCTGTTCCTCTCGAGGATCCCCCTAATAACCTCGTCTAGGGGAGCCCCTCCTCTCTCCTCCCTCAGCCTCCTCCCGATGTGCTCGAGACCCACGTACATGGCTAGGCAGGTGACGGTCAGGGTCAGGTACCTGAGGTTCGAGGTGTAGGCCGCTAGCACGGCTCCGACGAGACCGCTTCTGACTGCTGCGTAGAGCCCCCTGGTCCACTTGTCGGCGACCACGTAGACCCTCCCGCTCCCGAGGAGCTCCTCGACGAAGGCACCGTTGTCGCCGAGGTCTACCATCGAGTTCACGAAGACGCTGGAGTCCGAGAGGACGACGAGCTCCCCCGTGCCGACCCTAGCCACGTAGGCGACGCAGAAGGGTCCGTAGGGCTCTCCCTCGCTCCTCGAGCCGTCGAGGTCTGCGTCGAGGTAGCTGAAGGGGGAGGAGAAGGCCACGCAACCCTCCGGGGAGCCGGCGTTCACCACCGTAGCGTAGTTCAGGTAGAGCTCGTACGTCCTGCTCCCCAGGTAGGCCCAGGCCCTCGGGAGCCTGGGCGACCTGTGCATCAGGAGGTCGTCGGACAGAAGAGAGCCGGCGAGCGAGGCGTCCACCCCGAGGCCGGCCAGGAGCTCGTTGGCCGTCCCGAAGTCGTCCGCGACGACCACCCTCCCGCCACCCTCCAGGAACCTCCTCACCGACTCCACCTCCGCCTTCGCGAGCCCCAGGCTAGGACCGACCACCAGCACGGTGCTGTTGCTCGGCAGTCCACCGACCTCGGCCGCCGCTACCAGGGTGGCCCCGTACCTCTCGGAGAGCCTGCTCAGCCCGTTCCACAGCGGGTTGTCGGGGGAGAAGTCGTCGGTCGACGGTATGGCCGCCACCAGACCCGCGAAGACCGCTAGGGCCAGGAGCAGCCCGTAGAGGGCGTACCTAGCCGCCACTCCTCCTCTCCCTGAGCCAGCCTATCAGGTCTCTGAGGAGGTCGGCGACGAAGCCCTCCCTGCTCCCGGCCTCCGGGGGTGGCCCGTACAGGAGGGCCTCGAGCTTGGCGAAGTACCTGCCCAGGACTCCCCGGACGGCCTCCGAGACCCTGCCCCCTATCGCCTCCAGGTACTCCCTGAACGTCTGGTGAGCCTCGAAGAGGACGCCGGTGAGGGCCAGGAGGACGCTCCTGAGCTCCGAGAAGAGCCTCCCGGCGAGCCCCTCCGTGCCGACCCTCCCGCTCTCCCCGGAGACCCCCGGGGGTGCCACGGCAGTGCCGCGCCCATCCCTCCTCCGGACCCTCGGCACGACCGCAGCGATGGCTGCTCCCGCACCGGCGACCGGGGCGGCCACCGAGGCCGGGCTGTACGCGGGGACCTCGAGTGAGAGCTCCCCGACCCTGTAGGCCGGGTCTAGGGGGACTACCCTGACCACCACCGAGACCCTCGGCTCCAGGTAGCTCGGGGGCAGGCGCACCACGATATCGCTACCGACGAGCTCCAGCTCCAGCGGGGGGACCGTGTAGGCCTCTATGCGCGATTCGACGCCGGACGTGACCCGGACGACCAGCGGGAGGCCGGCTATGGCGAACCCCGGAGCCTCGACGACCACTCCGGGATCGAGCTTAACGACCCTCAGGGTGGCTCTGGCCCTGGCCGGCCCCACGTAGCCCCTGGGGACGCTCTCGGCGACCACGTCGTAGACCCCCTCCCGAGCCCACTCCGGAACCCTGACCTCTACGGCGGCCTCCCCGCGCACCCTGAGCCTCGCCGGGCCCGAGAAGGGGGTCTTGATGACGACCTCGAGGTCCTCGTCTGTGCGCACCGTCAGGAGGGTTGACCGGCCCGGCAGGACGGTGTCGTTCGCCAGCGACAGCTCGAGGACTGGCGTGCGGAAGTCTACGGTCACCGAGACCTCGTTCGACCTGGAGTAGGTCAGCTCCCTAGTCCTCGGCTTGAACTCCGCGTACACCGAGACCCTGCGCAGGTAGACGTCGGCCACGAACTCGGTCCTGAAGGAGCCGCCGGGCCCGGTGACTGCCGAGGCCCTCCTCGGCCCGAAGAAGACCTCGACGACCTGGTCTCCCAGGGGCTCCCCCTCGACCGTGGTCAGCACACCGAAGACCTCGACGACCTCCCCGTACCTTACCCTCTCCCTGCCGACCCACACGGTGAGGGCCGTCCGGGTGGCCCTCTCGGCCGACTCCAGGGCCACCCTCCTCAGCTCGTCGAGCAGAGACCTCAGCAGCTCCAGCGGGACCCCCATCGACATAGCGATCCTCTCGACCTCCCTCCGCGGCACCCCGAGAGCCTCGAGGCTCCTCACGGTTGCCGAGAGGGAGTCGTAGACCACGGCGGCCCCGGCGAGGCTAGCGTAGGCCGAGGGAATGCGGGCCAGCGACGAGTCGTAGTCTCCCCTCTCCACAAGCTCGGCCAAGAGCTCTGCGAGAGTCTTGGTCTCGTTGACCCTTAGCACGTACTCCTCGAGCAGCTCGTTGAGCCTCTGCACCGCCGCCCTGAGCCTCTCGGGGACGTACAGAGCCTTGACGACGCTCAGGTTGGCCGAGGCGAACCCGAGGTCGAGCTCCGCCAGGTAGCTGGCGATGCTCCAGTAGAGCCTGACCACCTCCACGGGGTTCGGCGGGGACTCCCCTATGGTCAGGGGGTCTACGTGCCTCGGTACGGTCGAGGCTATCGCCGTGGCGCAGAGGGCCAGGGCGACCAGGGGGAGCGCCAGGAGGGCTCTGGAGGGCTTCACCAAACCCCCAGCACCTCGAGCACCCTGGCGGCGACTATCGCGGAGAAGACCGCGACCAGGGCCACCGCTACGGGGTCTCCGAGGAGCCTGCGCGGCCTCAGGGCGGACTTGACGGCCAGGTACTCGACCGTGAAGAGGGACACGTAGGCGTCTAGCCTAGCCTCCCCCACGGACCAGAGGGCCCAGACCGTCAGGGCCACGAGCGCCGCGAGGATCGTGTTAGCCAGGTGCTCCCTCTCGACGGGCGACCCCCTCGACGACCACCCTCCTCGAGCTCCCCAGCTCCTCGTCGAGGAGCAGCACCGCCCTCCCCTCGGCCAGGGCCTTGACCGAGGCAGCGATAACGCCGTAGATGCTGCCCATGACCCTGCTCATCCTGTAGGGGGAGCCCACCTTGACCCCGGCGAACTCGAAGACAGTCCTCCTCCCCTCGCTCACGCACCTCACCCCCCTGGCGATCCCCAGGAGGTCAACGGTCACGTACTCCACCGACGAGCATACGTCGCCGACCTCGCCGACCAGGTCTCCGCTGACGGGAGACCTGAAGACCACCACCACGTTGTCCCCGTACGACTTCACGGCGGAGTCCAGGTCTAGGTCGGCCTCGGGGTCTACGGGCCTGAGGGAGGCGACCACGTAGACCTCGGAGCCCCTCGATACGTAGAGGTTCCCGGAGCCGAGCCTCAGAGACTCGAGGAGCGAGCTGACGTTTCTGGAGAAGGTCTCGAGGAGCTCGAGGACGGCGGCGCTGGGCCTCGGTCCCCTGCTCGGGGTCAGGGCCATCGAGGCCCCGACTATCGCCAGCCCCACCCACAGGGCGACCAGGGGCGTCAGCCCGAGGAGCGCGTAGCTGAGCAAAGCTAGGGTCGAGGACGCCGCAGCCAGGGCTACTCCTGACCCCTGGTACGCTGTCAGCCTAGCGATGTGCGCGCACCCGCCCCGGCTCCGCAGGTCCGCTCATATCCGGAGGATCGGCGGGTCGTTCAGGCGCGATATGCCCAGGCACAGCACTTTCTCCGCGTTGGACAGGAGGTCTCTCAGGGAGCCGAGGCCCCTCTTAAGGAACTCGAGGGCCCCGAGGAGCAGGGCTTTGCCCCTGAGCCCCGCCAGCTCTATCTCCAGGATGATCCTCGACAGTATCCCGCGCAGAGTCGGAGACCTGGCGGGCCTCCGGAGCCTCCTGCAGACCAGCAGGAGAGCCCTAGTCTCGGGGGCTAGACCCCTCCAGACCCCGAGCCTCACCGCTTTCCTCACGTACTTCACCACCACCTCGCCGTCGATCGCCTCGGGCACGAGGTGCTTCGCTAGGACGTCGCGGACAGCGCCACCCGGGTCGTCGTTCTGGGAGAGCCCGGGGTCCGGGGGAGCACGCATCACGAACTCCCTACCGACCCGGTTTGGAAGGAGGGAATTTAAACACGTTCTCCTACGAGAGCCTCCAGGCCACCGCGCTCGCGGAGGCTCGATGCGCTCAGCTAGGTGGATCATCGTGTGCGCATGGGTTTTCTCGAGGGTATTACCTACTGACGTCGCGCGGGGGACGGTCGGGCGAGGACCTCCATGGGGGCTTCCGCAGCGTTTAACGCCGTTAATATTTTAGCCCCTCTGCGGAATACCGGCCGGGCGAGTCGATGGGTGCTCCTCGAGAAGAGGTGGACCCCGTCTGCGGGGTGCGGGTAGACCCGGCGAAGACCGCTCACAAGACGGTCTACGGGGGGAGGGTCTACTACTTCTGCTGCAGGCACTGCAAGACCCTCTTCGAGAGGGACCCCGAGCGCTACCTGGAGCGGGGTTCCGAGGGCGTGCCCAGTGACCGTAGTGAGGGAGAGGATTAGGATAGTGGGCATAGACTGCCCCACCTGCGTCTACTCGATCCAGGGGAGCCTGAGGAAGCTGAGGGGCCTCCGCAGCGCCGAGATAGACCCCTCCTCCGGGGAGGCCGTCCTGGAGTACGAGAGCGGGGAGTGCGGTCTCGGGGACGTCTACAGGGCCATCAGGGAGGCCGGCTACGACGTGCTCAAGGAGAGGCTTCTCCTCTCCCTCCGAGACCTGGACGAGAGCGAGGTCGGTGCGGTCGAGTCCAGGATCTCGGCGGTCCCCGGAGTGCTCGAGTGCCGTGTGTCCCCCGTGACGAAGCTCGCGAGCGTCGCGTACAACCCCCTCACCACCAGCGGGGACGAGCTGGTCGAGAGGATCGGGAGCCTCGGGATAGAGGTGGTCGGCCTCGCGGAGGAGGCCCCCTCCCGGAGGCTCGGGGAGAGGCTCCTGCTCCCGAGGAGGCTCGCGGCGTTCTCTATAGGGCTCTTCGCGGTCGCGTACGCTATGGTCGGCATGCGCTACGAGCTGCTCCCGCACCGCGAGAGCGAGCTCCTCCTGGCTCCGCTGGCCGCCGCGGCCGTGACCCTGGGGCTGGACATAGTGGTCAGGGGCTACAGGTCTCTGGCGAGGCTCTCCCCGACCATGGACTCCCTCGTGGCGCTGTCCGTGTCCACGACCCTCGCGGCGGGGCTCGCGGGAGTCCTCGGGCTCGTGGAGTGGCGCGGGGGTCTCCACAGCGCCTCTTTCTTCGAGGCCTCGGCCGGAGTGATAGGGTTCGTGGGTCTCGGGAGGTACCTGGAGGAGAGGCTGAGGAGGAGGGCCTTCAGGTCTCTCGAGGAGCTGGCAGGGACGCTCTACGGGAGGGCTAGGGTGGTCGAGAACGGGGAGGTGCGGGAGAAGAGCGTCTCGAGCGTGTCGCCCGGGGAGATCGTGGAGGTCAAGGCCGGGGAGATCGTGCCCGTGGACGGGGTCGTCGTCGAGGGCTGGGGCTACGTGGACGAGTCCAGCTTCACCGGAGAGCCCGTCCCCAGGCTCAAGAGGGCCGAGACGAGGGACCCCGTGCTGGCCGGCAGCGTCCTGACGAGCGGGTACCTGAGGGTCAGGACGACGAGGGCCTCCAGAGACACCGCCCTCTACTACATCGTCGAGACCGTCAGGGAGGCCCAGTTCTACAAGCCAAGGGTCGTGAGGCTCGCCGACAAGACCGTGGGGCTCCTCACGTGGGCCGTCGTGGCGGTGGCCTCTCTGACGCTGGTCTACTGGTGGGCCGTAGCAGGAGAGCCAGCCCTCGCGCTGACCTTCGCAGCGGCCGTGCTGGCCGTGGCGTGCCCGTGCGCTCTCGGGATAGCCGTCCCGATGGTCGTCTCGATAGCCGTCCTGAGGGCCGCCAGGAGCGGCATACTGATGAGGCGCGGAGACGCCTTCGAGAGGGCCACCGAGGTGGGAACCGTGGTGCTCGACAAGACGGGGACTCTGACCCTCGGGAGGCCCTCGGTCCGCGCGCTCCACCTGGTCGACGGGTCTCTCGACGAGGGACTGGTGCTCAGGTACGCCTGCGGAGTCGAGTCCAGGAGCGAGCACCCGATCTCGAGGGCCCTGCTGGAGTACTGCGCGGAGAGGGGCGTCGGAGCGGAGGACCCGTCGGAGTTCGTCCACATGCCGGGAATGGGGGTCGTGGGCGTCGTCAACAGGACAATGGTGGCCGTCGGGAACCTGGAGCTCGCGGAGAGGTCTGGAGCAGCGTACGACAGCAGGGTCGCGGAGCTGGTCAGGGAGATCGGGAGCAGGGGCTCTACCGCCGTCCTCGTGGCCGTGGGGGGCAGGGTCTCGGCCGTCGTCGAGGTCGGGGACACGCTCAGGCCGGAGGCTCGGGAGGTCGTCGGGGAGCTCAAGTCGAGGGGCCTGAAGGTGGGCCTTGCGAGCGGGGACACGGAGGCCAGCGCGGGGTACTACTCGAGGCTCCTGGGCCTCGACTTCGCGTTCTCGGAGCTGAAGCCCGACGACAAGGCGGAGCTGGTGAAGGAGATGCAGGGCAGGGGGCTCAGGGTCATGTTCGTCGGGGACGGGGTCAACGACGCACCGGCAATATCCTCTTCGTTCCTCGGAGTGGCCGTCGGCAGCGGCTCCGAGATCTCGAGGGAGTCCGGAGACGTCGTCCTGACCAGAAGCAGGCTGACCGACCTGGTCTCGTTCCTCGAGCTGAGCGGGGCCGTCAGGAGGAAGTCCGCAGAGAACATCGCGTGGGCCTTCGTCTACAACGCTGTGCTGATCCCGATCGCGGCGGGCCTGCTCTACCCGAGCCACGGCCTCTTCATCAGGCCCGAGATGGCAGCGCTGGCCATGGTGCTGAGCGACGTGAGCGTCGTCCTGAACGCCGCGACGCTGCTCGCGAGGAGGGTCTAGCCCTCCCGACTCCCTAGACCAGGGCCGACACGATCGGTGCGCAGACCAGCACCGTCAGAGCCACCGCCAGGGGTATCAGCAGGAGACCGGCCTTGGCCATCTCGTAGTTCCTGAAGTAGCCGAACGAGTACGCTATAGCGTTCGGCGGAGTGCTCGCCGGGAGGACGAAAGCTAGGGAAGACCCCACGCCGGCGACCACTCCGGCGACCCTGGGGTCTAGCCCCAGTGCCGAGGCTATCCCCAGAGCCACCGGGACCATGGCCGACGCCGTCGCCGTTATGCTGCAGAAGACGGTCGTGCTCAGAGCAGCCACGGCCGCCAGGGCGGCCACGGCCGCGTAGGGGTTCGCACCGGCCAGGCGGGCCGCCACCGCGCTGCTCAGGAACGATACGACCCCCGTCTCGCGGAGGCCCTCGCCAAGAGCCAGTCCGCCCGCGACCAGCAGGAGGACGCCCCAGTCGACCTCCTTGGACAGCTCCCTCCAGTCCAGCACCCCGACCGCGGGTGCCGTGAAGAGCACCACGGCCAGCAGGGAGACCACGTAGGTCCAGTCCGCCGCCCAGGAGGAGCCCCGGAAGGCCGAGGAGACCAGGGGGTCTAGGAGCCACAGGAGCGCGACCAGGAGGAAGAGAGCTACGGCCCTCCTCTGGATGCCGGTGAGCCTCCCGAGCGCGCCGAGCTCCCTCCTGATCCTCTCCGAGCCCCCGGCTATCACCCTGCTCTCGGGTGGGTAGAGCAGCAGGAGGAGCCCCCAGGTGGCCAGGGTCAGGGCGAGCACCACCGGCACTCCCCAGGCCATCCACGCGGCGAACCCTATCCTAGTCCCGGTGACCCTCTCGACGTTGTCTATGGCTATCGGCACCGGGGGCGTCCCCACGGGAGTCCCGAGGCCCCCTATGGTGGCAGCGTAGGCCACTCCTATCATCACCGCCTTGCCCAGGTTGCTCCCACCCTTCCCGGCTCCGGAGAGCTCCAGGATCCCCGCCGCCACGGGGGCCATCAGGGCGGCCGCCGCGGTGTTCGGTATCCACATCGAGAGGGCCGCTGTGGCCAGCATAGTCCCCAGCATCAGCCTGTCGGCCCTGTCGCCGACCAGAGAGGCTATCCTGAGGCCGATCAGCCTGTCGAGGCGGTGCGCGGAGAGCCCGGCGGCTATCACGAGACCCGCAAGGACGAGCGCGTTCACCTTGGACGCCACAAACGAGATCGACCTGGCAAGGGGGAACACCCCGTAGAGCGTCGTCAGGAGCATCACGACGACACCCGTGACGGGTATGGGGACGCACTCGGTGGCCCAGAACACTATCGCCACGACCGTTACGCCGAGCATCGCCATGCCCCTCTGGTCTAGCCCCTCCGGTGGCGGCAGCGAGGACACTGCGTAGGCCACCGCGAGGGTGGCGAGGGCTACGAGAGCCTTGGACCAGGCGGGTCCGAGCCTCCTCACTCTATCCCTCCCTCCCGCTCGGGGTCGGAACCCCGGTTCCCCGAGGGCTGCTCCGGCAGTCTCCGGCACCTCCGAGCCCTCCCGAGCTGAGGGCCGCACCGGGAAAAAAGCCCACCAGCGCGCCCGCGGCTTCGCGCCGGGCGCCTCTCGGGCTCTTGGACCGAGCATATATTCCGCGAGCGCGTTGCCGGGACTGGAGAGGAGGCGGTTTCCGTGATATCGGTAGAGGGGGTCTCGAAGTCTTTCGGGAGCCTGAGGGCCCTCGACGGCGTCTCCTTCGAGGTCAGGAACGGGGAGGTCGTCGGCTTCGTGGGGCTCAACGGAGCCGGCAAGACGACGACCATAAGGATAGCCGTCGGAGTCTTGCCGCCGGACTCGGGGGACGTCCTGATCGACGGGTACTCGGTGACCAGGGAGAAGAGGAGGGCGTCGGAGAGGGTCGGGTGGGTGCCCGAGATCCCGATGTTCGAGAGGGACTTCAGGGCCCTCGACTACTTCGCCTACGTCGCCGGCTTCTACGGGTACTCGAGGAGCGAGGCCGTCGAGCTCGGGAGGGAGCTCATGTCGAGGTTCGGCCTCGGGGACGCGGTGCGCAGGAAGCTCGGGGAGTACTCCCAGGGGATGAGGAAGAGGTTCGCGCTCGCGCTGAGCATGATAAGAGACCCACCCAACTTCATCTTCGACGAGGTGCTGAACGGCCTCGACCCCCAGGGGATAGCGTTCTTCAGGCAGATGGCCGCGGAGTTCAGGAGGGCAGGCAAGGCAGTCCTCTTCTCCTCCCACATACTGTCCGAGGTGGAGGAGATAGCCGACAGGGTAGTCTTCATACACAGGGGGAGGATAGTGGCTGACATGAGCATCGACGAGATTAGGAGCAGGGTCGGGCGAGACCAGAGGGCCCTCGAGGAGTTCTTCTTCAAGCTCGTGGGTGTCGGGCAGTGAGGGCAGGCCCCGTCCTCTACGACCTCAGGAGGTCCGTGCTGAGGGTATCCACCCTCGTCCTCCTGGCGCTGGCCATCGTGGCCGGTGCGGGGATGACCTACCTGCTCAGGGTATCGATCCTCCAGGGAGGCGTGGCGCTGGAGGACGTGAACTTCATGGGGGCCCTCGCCGTGACGGAGGGGAGGGCCTACCTAGTCGGGGTCTCCTTCGACAGCTACGGGAGACCCCTCGAGGGCATCAGGGTGGAGCTCCTCGTGATGGGGAGGGTCGTCGCGGAGGCGGTCTCGAGCGGGGAGGGCCTCGTGGTGGTCGAGGTCAGCGTCAGGAAGCTGCTGGAGGAGGCCGCGGCGGCCCCCGGTGCCCCGGTCGCCGTCCAGCCCGCGGCCCTGCCCGTGCCCGCTCTGCGCCTGACCAGGGGCTCGGTGAACCTGACCGCCAGCGCGACTCCCGAGGGGTGGGAGCTCCCCGGTCCCAGAGGCGTGGTGTCGTTCAAGAGGGTGAGCGCGCACGTTCTCGACCTGGGAGTCCGCCCGGAGGCCTACCGGCGGAGCCTGGGAGAGGCCCCCCTGGTCTACCTGGACTCGACGGTCCTGAAGACCGGAGACGGGAGGGTCGTGGCGGTGGTCTTCGGGTTCTCGCTCGACGGCGGGAGCCCGAGAGCCGTCGGGCAGCCGCTCTGCTACAACGTGAGCCGTGTCGCGATCTCCGCCGGGCTAGTGGCCATGGCTGGCGGGCTTCTCCTCGAGGTCTACGATCCTCCGCAGGTCCCGGCGAACGCCACTATGGCGTGCCGCGGGAGCCTGGAGAGCTTCTGGGGCAGGCTCGACCTCGGAGTCCCGGAGGAGCTCGCGGTAGGCGCCGGTGCGCGCCTCCTGATCATCGGGGTCGGCTCTCCCGGAGAATACGAGTACTACTCGGGGACGGTGTTCACCCGGAGCTCGAGGGCCCTCCGGGCGGTGGCCCTCTCGCTGTCCGGCTCGATAAGCGTAGTGCTCCAGGTGTTCGCCATAGCCGCGGTCTACCTCTCCAACCAGCTGATGGCGAGGCCGAGGTCTTCCGGAGAGCTGGAGTTCGTGCTCTCGGGGCCCGTTACGAGGGTCGACCTCTTCGTCTGCAGGTACGCGGCCCAGCTCATGGCCTTCGCAGCGATGACCGCGGTCTTCGCGCTGGCCCTCCAGGTCTTCTGCGGCGCGCTGCTCGGGGTCTCGCTCGACGCGGAGTCCCTCGCCTACGTCTTCGCGGCGGCCTTCCTGACCATGGCGGCCTTCCTGTCCCTCTCCTACTCGATGGCCTCCTCTCTCAGGTCCGGCCTCTACATGGCGGTCGCGGTGGCGGCCTACGTAGTGTTCATGCTGTTCTGGGACGCCCTCATGTACGTCGTAGGGTTCTCCCTCGGGGCGAGGGGGTACCAGGAGATCTCCGAGTTTGCCTCGAGGAGCGTCTACTTCAACCCGAGGGTAGCCGGGGCGTTCTTCGCGGAGAGGCTCCAGACGAGTGTCCTGGGGACTCAGGGAGTCCTAGACCCCCTCCTCGCTGCCCTGTCGATCGCCGCGTGGATCGCCGTCCCACCGCTCATCGCCTACCTGAGGTTCAGGAGGATCCCGCTGTACTCGACGTAGGGGTCGCGCGGGCGGGGCACTAGGGGCTCAGCCCGCCCTCGTAGAGGAGGACTCTCCTAGCCCTCTCCACGTAGGCCTCCCTCTGCCTCCTCCACTCCTCCTCGGCCTCCCCCACCTCCCTCAGTCCCTCGACGCACTCCCTGACGCTCACCGACCCGGCCAGGTAGTCCATGGCGTAGCGGCTGGCTCTCGCCGACCAGCGCAGGTAGTCCTTGAGGTACTCGACCCTCTCCTCGTCCTCCTCGGTCAGGAGGGAGAACCTGTCGCCGTAGAGCTCCCTGACGGTCTTGAGGACTCTGACGAACGTAGTGAAGGGCCTGAAGGATGTCCTGTCGGTCACGTGGACGTAGACCCCGCTCACCTCGACCCCCCTGTACTTGCTAGCCCACGGGACGAACTTGACCGGTCTGAAGAGGACTCCGGGCAGCCCCAGGCCGTTCAGGGCCTCCGCGAGCTCCCTGGCTCTGATCCACGGCGCCCCTATCTGGAGGAACGGGGAGGCCGTCCCCCTCCCCTCCGAGAGGTTGGTGGCCTCCACGAGGCAGGCCCCCGCGTAGACGAGGGCCGTCTCGAGGTTCGGGATGTTGGGAGAAGGGGGGACCCACGGGAGCCCCGTCTCGTCGAACCACATCTCCCTCCTCCACCCCCCCAGCCTGGCCACGAGCACCTCGCCTCCCAGCCCCTCCACCCTCGAGTAGTAGAGGGCGAGCTCCCCGGGGGTCAGACCGTAGCGCGCCGGCACGCTGGCGATTCCCGTGAAGGAGCGGAGGGAGGGGTCGAGGACGGGCCCCTCGGTCGCGGCACCGGTCAGGGGACTGGGTCTGTCGAGGACTAGGAGGGGCGTCCCGGCTCTAGAGCAGGCGGCGACGGTGTAGTAGAGGGTCGTGGCGTAGGTGTACCAGCGCAGACCCAGGTCTTGGATGTCGTAGACGACGAGGTCTAGCCTCCGGACCTCCTCCACCGGGGGCTCGAGGACCTCCCCGTACAGGCTGTAGACCCTGGCTCCGTACCCCGAGTCGAGCCCTCCTGCCAAGAGCTCTCCGGCCGCCGCGTGACCCCAGAGGCCGTGCTCGGGGGTGAAGACGACCTCCACCCGCCCGAGCCTCCCGGCCACCTCCAGCAGGTGCTCCATAGCCGGCGACACGCCGGTCTGGTTCGTGACGATGCCGAGCCTCCTCCCGGCCAGAATCTTGGGGAGGTCTCGGCTCTCGATCCCGACCCTGACCCTCTCTCTCCAGACCATCCCGGTCACCGGGCGCGCGGACTGCCGCGGAGCTGCTCTCCCGACACCTCGACCTCGACCTTCTCGAGAACCCCGCTCCCGAGACCCTCGACCGAGCCCAGGTAGTAGAGCACGCAGCCGAGGAGGGGAGGAGCCCGCCTCACCTCGAACCTCCTGCCCCTCCTCGACTCCACCTCGAGCCTCAGGGCCTCCGAGAGGGGCCTGCAGCCGAGGATCACGCTGCCCGTCCCGTAGACCGAGACCCCGCTCTCGAACCCCAGCCTCCTCTCCACGGTTGAGACCATCCTCTCCAGCTCCCGGGTCGCGTCCCGAACGAGCTCGAGAGCTAGCCGGCACCCCAGCTCCGCAGCTCTGCAGGCCAGCCTGGCGAGCTCGGCGACCCTGCTCGGCACCGCGTACTCCCTGTACAGCCTGCCCAGGGCCTCGCCGACGTCGGCGACCCCCAGCTCCTCCAGGAGGAGCCCGAGGGACTCGTCGCCGGCATCGAGCCTGCCGTCGTAGCGCATCAGCGTCCTGCGGACGAACTCCCTGCCTATCCAGTAGGCGCTCCCCTCGTCGCCGAACAGGTAGCCCCAGCCGCCCACCCTGGCCTCGGCGCTCCCCCTGCGACCGTAGGCGAACGAGCCCGTCCCGGATGACACCAGGACCGCGTCGCGGCCGCGCGCGGCCGCCAGGTACGAGGCCTCGACGTCCGTGAGGACCCAGACCCCGGCCGGGCCGAGCTCCCTCTTCAGGAGCTCCTCCACCTCCGCCCTGTACGCGGAGACGCCGGCCAGGCTGAAGACGTAGCCGCGGACGCTCCTCCCGAACTCCCCGAGAGCTGGTCTGAGGAGAGACCGGAGGTTCTCCAGGAAGACCTCCGGACCGAGGACGGCGTAGTTGAGGGGAGGGCCCTCGAAGAGAGCCAGCGCGCGACCGTCCCTCTCGAAGACCAGGGCCCTAGACCCGCTGCCTCCCCCGTCTACGGCGACAAGCACTGCCGTCACGAACTAGGGTCGCCGCCCGCAATATATCCGCCCGACCGACCGGAGGGCTCGCCGGCGCGAACGCCCGGAAAGGCCTCTACAGGCAGGAGACCAGGACGTTGTGGAAGACGGGTCTGAAGCTCGCTATCTTGGTGTTCTCCCTACTCGGGTGGACCCTGTTGCTCAGGAGGACTGCGACGAGCCTCAGCTCGACGTCCACGCATACCGAGGTCCCGGTGAAGCCCGTGTGGCAGAAGGCCTTCCCGTCCGTGAGCAGGTCGCCGAAGTGCCGGGTGACTCCCTTCCTGTAGACCTGCCACCCGAGCCCGTAGGGGTTCTCGCCGTCGGACCACTGCCTGAGCACTGTCGCCGCCGTGGGCCTCTTGACCAAGAGGGCGCTCTCGCCCAGGTAGGCCCGGAGGAGCTCGCCCCCCATCAGCGCGACCTCCCTGGCCGTCGAGAAGAGCCCCGCGTGACCCGAGACTCCCCCGAGAGCCCTGGCGTTCTCGTCGTGGACCACCCCCCTCAGCGGGAGGCCCGTCTCGGGGTCGGCCTCTGTCGAGGCTATCTGGTCTCCCGAGAACCCGCGCTCCAGGGGGTTGTAGACCGTCCTTTTCAGACCCAGGGGCTTCGCGACTAGCTTCTCGAAGAGCTCGTCCATCCTCTCGCCGGCGACCCTCTCTACTAGGGCCGTGAGGACTATGTAGCCCACGTCGCTGTAGACCGTCCTAGACCCGGGTGGACAGCAGACGAACGACCCCACGGCCTCCTCCAGCAGCTCCTCCCTACTCCTCCCGCCGAGCCTGTAGAGGGGCAGCGACGGCGGGAGACCGGCCGTGTGGGAGAGCAGCATCCACACCTCCGTCCTGTCCTTGAGCTCGTTGTACCCGGCGCGGGTCCTGGAGTACTCGGGCAGCACCTCCGAGACCCTCTGCTTCAGGTGGAGGAGACCCTCCTCCACGAGCCTGGCGACCACGAGGGACGCGGCGAGGGGCTTCGTCAGGGAGGCGAGGTCGTAGAGGGTCTCGGTCGACGCGCTCCTCTTCGCGGGGACAATCTCGGCGTAGCCGAAGGCCTCCTCGTAGACGATCCCACCGTCCCTGTAGACAGCCACGGACGCTCCCGGAAAGACGTCGCCAACTGCGTTTTCGAGAGTCCTCCTCAGCTTTCCGGGGTCCACGAGCTTTCCCCAGAGTCCCGGTGCGCTCCCCTTATGTACCGGGGCCGGCGTTCGGAGCCCTCTCCCGCGCGGAACGCCTCCACCGCAGTGGGGGCCTCCCTGGGTGTCATCGGGAGGGCTCTCGCTCGGCGCGGCGCGTTCCCAGCTCCTACGCCTACGCTCTGAACCCGTACTTCCCGACCAGGGGCACGAAGACGCAGGGGAGGACCTCCTCGACCCTGAGCTTCCCGCCTTCCTTCACTATCACCCTCAGCACCTGGACCCACCTGCTCCCCACCGGGATGACGAGCCTCCCGCCGTCCCCGAGCTGCTCGAGGAGGGGCTCGGGCACGTCCGGAGCGGCCGCTGTCACTATTATCCCGTCGAACGGCGAGGCGGGTGGGAAGCCCTCGCTCCCGTCTCCGACCGCGATCGTCACGCGGTTCAGGTAGCCCGCCCTCGAGAGGTTGGAGAGGGCGAACTCCGCCAGCCCCGGGATCCTCTCCACGGTCCAGACGTGGCCCCTCGGCCCCACGATCTCGGCCAGGACCGCCGCCTGGTAGCCGCTCCCAGTCCCCACCTCCAGGACTCTGTGGCCGGGCATAGGCGACAGCCTCTCAGTCATTATCGCGACCATGTGGAGGGCACTTATCGTCTGGCCGTAGCCTATCGGCAGGGGGCTGTCGTAGTAGCTCAGCCTCCTGTACTCGGGTGGGACGAACTCCTCCCTGGGGACCCTCAGCATCGCGCTGATGACGCGCTCGTCGCTCAGGTAGCCCTCCTCCACCAGAGACCTCACCACCCTCCTCCTCTCCTCCTCGAAAACGCCCCCCACCCAGGTCTACTCGGTTGCGGAGAGATAAGCCTCTCCCCGCTACGGGGAGTGGTGGGAGCCGCGGAGTACTGCGTAGACGTCGTGCTCTTCGAGGGTCACGGAAACGTGAGAGCCGCCCACCCTACCACCCTGGAGGTCACGAAGGACGAGCACCTGACCCCCAGGGGGGACTGCATAATCGGGGTCAGGAGCAACAAGGGGGCCTCGGACCTCAGCCAGTGCGTCAAGGACGTCCTGAGGAGCGGGGGCGCGCTGGTGGCGGTGGTCCTGACGGACAGCGGCCACTTCGACTACCTCGTGGCCGAGGGGTCCGAGAAGCTCACGTTCGAGGACCCCAGGAAGATAATAGTGAGGAGGTCTACCTACGCGGACGGCTCGACGGTAGGAATCAGGTCGAGCAAGGCGGCTAGGGACGTAAGCAGGGCGGTGGTCGAGGCCCTGAGGAGGGGAGAAAAAGGGGCTCTGGTGCTGGTGGCCCTCAGAAGACCTCCGGAGCCCTCCACTCCCCCCAGACTTCCCTCAGGACTCCGCTGACCTCGCCGAGGGTGGCCCCCGCCTTCACGGCCTCGAATATGGGCTCGAATATGCTGACGTCCTCGCGCTCGGCGGCCCTCCTCAGGTTGTCGAGCGCCGTCCTCACCCTCACCTGGTCCCTGCTCTCCCTGAGCTGCCTCAGCCTCCCGACGACCCTCTCCCTGGCCGCGGGGTCGACCTTCAAGACCTTCACCTTCGGTATCTCGGGCTCTGTGAAGACGTTGACCCCGATTATCGGCACCTCGCCTTTCTCCACCTTGAGCTGCCACTCGTAGGCCGCTCTGGCTATCTCGCGCTGGGGGTAGCCCAGCTTCACGGCCCTCAGCATTCCTCCCATCTTCTCGATCTCCTCGAGGTACTTCCAGGCCCTCTCCTCTATCTGGTCCGTCAGCCACTCGACGTAGTAGGAGCCCCCGAGGGGGTCTACGGTGTCCGCGACGCCGGACTCGTAGAGCAGGACCTGCTGGACTCTGATCGAGAGCTTCACGGACTCCTCGGTCGGCAGGGAGAGGGCCTCGTCGTAGGAGTTCACGTGGAGGGACTGGGTCCCCCCCAGGACGGCGGCCAGGGCCTGGAGGGAAGTCCTTATTATGTTGACCATGGGCTGCTGGGCCGTCAGCAGGACTCCGGCCGTCTGGGTGTGGAACCTCAGGACCATCGACCTCGGGTCTCTGGCTCCGAACCAGTCCCTCATTATCTTCGCCCACATCCTCCTGGCGGCCCTGAACTTGGCCACCTGCTCGAAGAGGTTCGTCCTCGCGGCGAAGAAGAAGGTCAGCTTGGGCGCGAACGCGTCCACGTCGAGCTTGCCCCTCTCCCTGGCCCACCTCACGTACTCCACGGCGTCGGCGAACGTGAAGGCTATCTCCATGGCCGGGGTGGCGCCGGCCTCCTCCATGTGGTAGCCGCTGATGCTTATGGCGTTCCACTTGGGCATCTCCCTAGCCGCGTAGAGTATGAGGTCGACCGAGTACCTCATCGAGGGCTCTGGCGGGTAGATGTAGTTGTTCCTGGCTATGTACTCCTTCAGTATGTCGTTCTGGGTCGTCCCGTCGAGGACTGCCCTCGGGACGCCCCTGCTCTCGGCGACGGCTATGTACATGGACAGCACCTCTATCGCCGTCGCGTTTATGGTCATCGAGGTCGATATCTTGTCCATCGGTATGTCCCTGAAGACCATGTCCATCTCGGTCACCGCGGGCATCGAGACCCCCACCTTCCCGACCTCGTACCAGGCCAGCGGGTGGTCGGGGTCGTAGCCGAGCTGGGTCGGGAGGTCGAACGCCATGCTCAGCCCCGTCTGGCCTATGCCGAGCAGGTACCTGTACCTCTCGTTGGTGTCCTCGGCCGAGCCGTAGCCGGCGTACTGCCTTATGGTCCAGGGCCTCCCCCTGTACATCGTCGCGTATATGCCCCTCGTGAACGGGTAGGCTCCCGGGAAGCCCAGCTTCTCCACGTAGTCCCACTTCTCTAGGTCTCGCGGCGTGTAGAGCCTCCCCACCTCGAGCCCCTCCTCGGTGAGGAAGGCCCTCTTCCTCTCGGGGAACTTCTTGAGGAGCGGGGCCACTACCTCCCTCTCCCACTCCTCCAGCCTCCGCTTCAGCTCCTCCAGCCCGCTCACTGCCTACTTCACCCTGGTCATTATCTCGAGCAGCACTCCGAAGGTGCTCTTGGGGTGGACGAAGTTTATCCTCCTCTCGCCGTGGGACACCTCCCTGGGCTTCTCGTAGACCAGCGCAACGCCCCTGGACTTCAGCTCCTCGGTCTTCGCGTCGACGTCGTCCACGTGTATGGCTATGTGGTGTATGCCCTCGCCCCTCCTCTCGATGAACTTGCTGATCGCGGACTCGGGGTCCGTCCCCTCCAGGAGCTCTATGTACGCCTCGCCGACCCTGAACATGGCTATCCTCACCCTCTCCTCGGGCACCTCCTCGACCCTGACGAGCTCGAGCCCCAGGACGTCTCTGTAGAACTTGACCGCCTCGTCGAGGTTCCTCACGGCTATGCCTATGTGGTCCAGCCTCACCCCTCCTCACCCAGAGCCTTCTTGAAGACCTCGACTACCTTGGCCAGCGGGGTGCCGGGGAGCAGGACCTCGAAGACCCCCATCTCCTTCAGCTTCTGGACGTCCTCGGGCGGTATCACTCCCCCCACGATCACCGGCACGTCGAGTCCCCTCCCTCTGGCCAGCCGGATCAGGTCCGAGACCAGCTCCTCGTGGCTCCCCGATAGTATCGAGATCCCTATGGCCTCGACGTCCTCCTCGAGGGCCGTCCTCACGAGGTCCTCGGGAGACTGGTGTACCCCCATGTAGACTACCCTGAAGCCGGCGTCCCTCAAAGCCATGGTGATGACCTTGGCCCCCCTGTCGTGACCGTCGAGCCCCAGCTTGGCGACCAGCACCTTCCTCCTAGCGGGCTCTCTCCGCTCCAGGTCTCTCACCGAGGAGTAGTACCTTGAATTAAAAAATAAGGATCTCCGAATCGAAGCTGATACTGTTTCTACGGGTGGCTCCCTGCCCGAATGCGGCGGTGACCGAGGGCGCGAGCGCTCGCGCCCGGCTCCGGGCCCGCGGGAACCCGCGGCCGGACAGGGCCCGGCTTTGCGGGAGCAGAGCCCAGTTCGAGACCTCGGGTCTCGAAGCCTTCGCAGAGAAGCCTTGCTCCCTCTACCCGGTTCCCCGGTCCAGCGCCAGGTACACCCCCGGCATGAGCTCGAAGTCCCAGGCTTCCGGCTTGCCCACTGCTACCTCCCGGACTCTGTGGAAGCGCTTGACGTCCTCGGCCACGTCTCTGAGCTCCTCGGGCAGGTAGAGGACTCCCTCGACCCTCTCGCCCAGCCTCATCCCCCTCTCCTTCTTCCACTTCCAGATGGCCGAGTTGAGCTCGACGACCCTCTCCATAAGCCCCGGGTCTCCGCCCTCGTCCCTCAGGTCATCCTCGGTGAGCCTCTCCCTAGCTACGGTCCCCCCTTCCACCGCTCTCCATATGTAGTCGCAGATGAACGGCATTATCGGCGAGAGCAGCTTGAGCGAGAGCCTCAGGACTCTGTAGAGCGCGTGGACCGCCCCCGCCACCTCGGCCTCGCTGAACCCGGCCCTCCCGTAGACCCTGGGCTTCACCATCTCTACGTAGTTCGAAGCGAAGACGTCCCAGATGAGGTGGTAGAGCTTCAGGGTGGGCTCGTAGACGTCCAGCTTCCCGTAGCCCTCGGCCACCTCCCTAGCCGTCCTCGCGGCGTAGGCTATCATGGCCCTATCGAGGGGTCTCAGGGAGGCTCCGCCCCTCGGCTCCTCGAACGAGGTGACGAACCTGGCTATGTTCACTATCTTGGTGGCGAACAGGAGCCCCGACCTCACGGTGGCCTCGGACCACCTGTAGTCGCTCCCCAGCCTGCTGGCCACCGCGGACCAGAACCTGAACGCGTCGGCTCCGTACTTCTCCAGGTACGGCTCCGGGTATATGACGTTCCCCAGGGACTTGTGCATGGCCCTCCCCTTCTCGTCCAGCCCCATGCCCGTTATCCTGACCCACCTGAACGGGGGTCTCCCGGTCAGCAGCCAAGTCCTCAGGGTCGTGTAGTAGAGCCACGTCCTGATTATGTCGTAGCCCTGGGGTCTCAGCGCCCTCGAGAGGGCCCTGGCGGCCACCTCGGGCCTCTCGAGCCAGTTCACCACGTAGAGCACCGAGACCGAGGAGTCGAACCACGTGTCGAAGACCCTGGACTCCCCGACTATAGCGTCCCTCGGTGCTCCGCAGGACGGGCACGAGTCGACTGGTGGCGGGTCTCTCCAGGGTCTGACGTACTTCCCGGGCGCCGGGAGTATGACGTGGTTGCACTTGGTGCACGTCCATATCGGGACCTCGGTGCCGTAGTACCTAGTCCTGGAGATCGGCCAGTCCATGGCCAGAGACTTGACCCAGATGTCCAGCTTCTCCCTGTGCTCGACCGGGTAGAACTCCATCGAGTCCGCGACCCTCAGCACGTCGTCCTTGAAGTCGAGCTGCCTCAGGAAGTACTCCTCGACGTGGATTATCTCGACGGGGGTCTTGCACCTCCAGCAGACCGGGACCTCGTGGACGATCTCCTCCTCATTGACCAGGAGGCCCTCTCCCCTCAGCATCTCCACGATCCTCCGCCTGGCCTCCTCCACCTTCAGCCCCTCTAGGGGTCCTGCGAGCCTGTTCATAGTGCCGTCCTTCTCCACTATCACCCTCGGCTTCAGGCCCTGCTCCTTGAAGAACACGAGGTCTCTGACGTCTCCGTAGGAGCACATCATCGCGAGTCCGGTGCCGTACTCGGGTCTCGCCATCTCGTGGGCCAGTATCGGGACGCTGTGCCCGTAGACCGGGACGACGGCGTGTTTGCCCTCCAGGTGCCTGTAGCGATCGTCCCTCGGGTTGTAGATGACGGCACCGCACGCGGCCAGGAGCTCGGGTCTCGTCGTGGCTATCGTGACCTCCTCTCCGGTCTCGAGGACTCTGAACTTCACGTAGTAGAGCCTCCCGACCTCCTTCACGAAGTCTATCTCGGCCTCGGCCAGCGAAGTCCTGCACCTAGGGCACCACTGAACGGGCTTGACGTCCCTGTAGACGAGGCCGCGCTTCCACATCTCTATGAAGGTGGCCTGAGTCATGGCCCTGTACCTCGGGGAGTCCGTGCCGTCGGGCCAGTAGTCGAAGGCGCACCCGAGCCTCTTCCACACCCTCACCAGCGCCTCCTCGTTCTTGTCCAGGAGCTCCGAGACCAGCCTCAGGAAAGCCTCCCGGCCCTCCGGGGTCTTGGCCATCTCGTGCGCCACTATGCCGAAGGCCTTCTCGGTGGCCACCTCGGCCGGTAGGCCGTTCCTGTCGGCGTAGAACGGTGCTAGGACCTTGTAGCCCAGCAGCCTGAGGGCTCTCGCCACCATGTCTATCTGAGCGTAGTGGGCCGCCTGAGCGACCCCCCAGGCGCCCGAGGGGTACGGTGGGGGAGTGTCTATTACCACGTAGCTCTCGTCAGCGGCGAGGTCCACCACCTCCCTGTACAGCCCCTCCTCCTCCCACCTCTTCAGAAGCTCCAGCTCGTACTCGGGTCTCCACCTGGTGATCTCGATCCTGCCCACGCTCCTCCCGCATGAGCAACGGGCCACGGCATATAAAGCACTCCGCGCGTCCCTAGATGCTCGCTCTTCGAGGCCCTTCGCGTCCGGAGGCTAGGAACCTCCGCGTTCAGGCCCGGAGACCCACCGGTTCACGGGTGGTCGCCGAGCCCTGCGGGAGCTGTGCCCCGCTTTAAAGCGGGGCGGGACCGCAGCTCCTGGACAGCAAACTCTATATGCCCCTTCCCAACACCGCGGTGCCGCGCGACAGCGGCCCGCGAAATCCCGGTCTAGAGATCCGGGAGAAACCCTTATGCGAAGGAGCCGCCGAGGCGGAACGCGTAGCTACCGCTCGACAGCCACGCGACAACGGCTAGCCCCGAAACGGAGCTCGAGTCTCTCCTAGGAGCGCTAGCCGAGAAGCGCGCTCCGGGCTTCAGATGGGCATCCTCGTAACGTACTCCACGTCTATGGAGCTGACCCCCTTCACACCGCCCAGTACGTTCTCCAGCTCGTAGGTCCCTCCCTCGTAGTCCTCGGGCATGGCTATGTAGAGCCTCAGGCCGTAGAGCCCGAAGGCTATGTAGAACCTCTCGCTCTTCAGAAGCTCGTAGTGGGGCGGCAGGGACTCCCTGATCCTCGCGAGGAGCTCGTCGAGGTCTACCTCGCTGCCCTCGGGGTTCACCCTGACAGCCAGGATCACCTTGCTCATCCCCACCACCTAGGGACCCTCGAACCCGCAGGACGGGCACCTATAGGGAGCTCCCAGCTTCCTGCACTTCTCGCAGCGCCATATGAGGGCCCTCCCGCAGTTCGGGCAGTAGAACCTGGCGGCCCTCGAGTAGGGCTCCACCAGCTTCCCGCAGCTGCTGCAGACAGGTGGGTTGCACGCGTCTACCACCGCCGGACTTCTCTCGGTCGTCACCCCCATATTCAGTCCCCCAGAGCAGCTGCCGCGAGCATATAAGCTCTAGGCGGTGATCCCGTAGTAGACCGAGGGGTTCTCCCGGAGCACCCTCTCCGCGCACTTGCTCGTGAGGAGCCCGTCCTCTACGGCTCTCGAGACCTCGCGCTCTATGTCCCACGGGTACATGACGGCTCCGGGTCTCCTCGGGTCGTCCAGGTAGTCGCTCTCGACCAGCACGTTGGAGCACTCGGAGCCCAGCTCTCCGACCGCCCGCGACTTCCCCACGACGCTCACGTAGAACCCCTCTTCGGCGTAGAGGTGGGCATGGGATGGCGGTGCGTGGTGGACCAGGACCCTCTCGCGCGACACCCCGGCCCTCTCCACGAAGACCCTCAGGCTCTCGAGGGTCAGGAGGCCGGCGTTCTCACTGTGCACGTGGACTACGGCGTTAGCGTCCCTGGCCACCTCCAGAGCCCTCAGGAGCAGGAGCTCGTTCGCCGCCCAGGACTCGGGCATCGTGGGGAAGTGGGGCCTCCCGAACTCGCCGAGGCCGTCGATGAGCCCCTCCCTCAGCAGGCTCTCGAGCCTCCCCACGTACTCGCTCTCGAGCCTCCGGTAGGTCTCCACCGGGTTCCCCGATGCCCTGAGGAGCTTGTCGACGGTCGCCGGGTGGAGCCCCCCGAGGCACAGGACTCCTCCGTACTCCCTCTTGACCCTGTTGCACAGACTGACGTGGGCCTCCAGAGACCTGGCTACCCCCTCTAGGCTCTCGGAGAGCCCGTAGCTGCCCGGGTTGAGCTGCACCAGCACTATCAGCCTCCCGCCCGCAGCCCTGAACCTCCTGACTACATCCTCGTAGCCCAGGCCCACCGCCGACGCGTGAGCGTGGGCGTCGACGAACCAGCCGACCACTCGGCCCACCCGGGCTCTAGTCCCGCTGGAGGACTCTCAGGAACTCGAGGAACACGGGGGACGGTCTGAGGGGCCTGCTCCTGAACTCCGGGTGGGCCTGGGTGCCGTAGTAGAACCTGTGGCTCGCCAGCTCCATGATCTCTACGTAGCCCTCGGGGCTCACGCCGCTCACCCTGTACCCCGAGGACTCGAACCTGTCCAGGTACTTCGGGTTGACGTGGTACCTGTGTCTGTGGCGCTCGTACACTACTTCGGTCCCGTATATCCTGTGGGCCAGCGTCCCCCTCAGGACCCTTATCGGCAGGGCCCCAAGCCTCATAGACCCTCCCTTCGCCTCCACGGACTTCTGCTCCTCCAGGAGGTCTACGACCGGGTGCGGGGTGTTCGGGTCTACCTCGGTGGTGTGGGCTCTCCCCAGACCCAGGACGTTCCTCGCGAACTCCACGAGCATCAGCTGGAGCCCGAAGCATATGCCGAGCACGGGCCTCCCCCTCTCCCTCAGGGCCCTGATGGTGGCTATCTTCCCCTCGGCTCCCCGCGCTCCGAAGCCGGGGAGTATCACGGCACCGTCGACGGAGTCCGCGATGCCCTCGGGGTCGAGCTTGCCCAGCTCTACGTCAGTCGACTCCACCCACACCAGCCTGGGCCTTAGCCCTAGGTGCGCTCCCGCGTGCTTCAGGGCCTCGATTATGGAGAGGTAGCTGTCCCGGAGGCTCGTGTACTTCCCGACCATCGCGACGGTAGCGGTCCTCGACACTCTTCTGTACCTCTCGACGAACTCTAGCCAGCCGCCCAGGTCGGGTGGTCTGTGCTCGAGCCCCAGCTTGCGAGCGAGGACTCTGTCGAGTCCCTGCTCCGCGAGAACTCTGGGCACGTCGTAGACCGGGTCGATGTCGTAGCTGTTCACGATCTCGTCCGCCGCGACGTTGCCGAAGAGGGCCAGCTTCTCCTTGACCTCGGGGCTCACGGGCTTCTCGGACCTGGCCACTATCACGTCCGGCTGAATGCCTATCCTCCTGAGCTCCTGGAAGCTGTGCTGCGCCGGCTTCGTCTTGAACTCCCCTGTCGTCGAGAGCCTCGGCACGAGGACCACGTGGACGAACAGGACACTGGTCGGCCCCTCCTCCAGCCTCATCTGCCTCGCCGCCTCCAGGAAGGGAAGGCCCTCTATGTCGCCGACGGTGCCCCCCACCTCGACGAGGACTACGTCGGCGGACTCCCTCTTCGCTAGGCCCCTGATCTCGCTCTTTATCTCGTCGGTCACGTGAGGGATTATCTGTACCGTCTGTCCAAGGTACTCGCCCATTCTCTCCTTGGTTATGACCTTGAGGTACACCTTGCCGGTCGTGATGTTGTGGTCCTTGCTGAGGTCGACGCCGAGGAACCTCTCGTAGTGGCCCAGGTCGAGGTCTGTCTCGCCCCCGTCCTCCGTGACGAAGACCTCTCCGTGCATGTAGGGGTTCATGGTCCCCGCGTCGACGTTCACGTAGGGGTCTACCTTCACGGCGGTTACCGAGATGCCCATGCTCTTGAGCAGCAAGCCTATGGAGGCGGTGGTGATGCCCTTGCCTAGCCCGGACAGCACCCCGCCGGTCACGAAGACGTACTTAGCCACCTGCCCGCATCAGAGTCTACGCAGGGCGGGCTTAAAAGCACTTGCCCGTACACAGTGCGGTACCCGAGGGTGGGTCGGGATGAGCTTTGGGAGAGCTCTGGAGCTCGTGGAGCGCCGGCTCGAGCGCTTCGGCGAGCTTAGGGAGAGGGCCGCGGGGAGCCTGCCCAGGAGCAGGGCCACAGTCCTGGACTCGGTACAGGAGCTGCTGAACAAGGTCGCTTCGACCGTCAGGGTAGTGTCGATGCTGGAGTCCTCCCTGGGCCGAGACTCGGCGTGCTCGAGGGTCTGCGGCGGCTTCCTAGCGAGGTCCGAGAGCGAGGTCGTGTTCTCGAAGCTCAGACCCCTCAGAGCCGTGTCCTACTCGCCGGAGCGCGGCTCCGTCAGGCTCTCCTACGGGAACGTCTCGGTGGAGGTGGGCCCCGACGAGATCACCGTCTCGCTCGGGAGGCTGAGCCGGGGCATCCGCTACACGGACCCGGCCGACCTGGCCAACAACGCAGCAGCGTACGGAGCCCTGCTGAGCAAGGTGATGGCGGTGCCCGACGAGCTCCTGAGGACTCTGGCACCGTGCGCGAAGTCCGTCGGCGTGAAGCTGTGAAGCTTAAAAGCCCCATCCTCTTCTGAGGCGAGGCGACAGCATGAGTGAGGGAGCGGCGACCGTAGCTCCGGCGGAGATAAAGCTCTTCGGGAAGTGGAGCTACGCGAGCGTCCAGACTAGAGATCCCAGCCTGAAGAAGTACATATGCCTGAGGCCCTACTACGTGCCCCACACGAGCGGGAGGCACGAGCACAGGAGGTTCGGGAAGGCCGAGGTCCCGATAGTGGAGAGGCTGATGAACAAGCTGATGAGGCCCGGGAGGAACACCGGTAAGAAGCACCTGGCGTACAACATCGTGAAGCTGGCCTTCGACCTGATACACGAGAGGACGGGTGAGAACCCCATCCAGGTTCTGGTCAGAGCCGTAGAGAACAGCGCGCCGAGGGAGGAGACGACCCGGATAATGTACGGTGGAATAATATACCACGTCGCTGTGGACGTGTCCCCCCTCAGGAGGATAGACCTAGCCCTCAGGTTCATAACCGAGGGGGCTAGGGCGGCCGCCTTCAGGTCTACTAAGCACATAGCCGAGTGCCTCGCCGACGAGATAATCCTGGCAGCCAAGGGAGACCCGAGGAGCTACGCCGTCTCGAGGAAGGAGGAGATCGAGAGGATATCCCTCAGCTCTAGGTGAGCTCTGGGCGACGCCTCGGCAGTTCTCCCGGCAGGCAAACCTCTCACTCTTTCGCGGACGGCCGGGGAGCATATAAGCTCCGCATGGGACTGATGCCTAGCCCTCGAGTCACACCAAGCTCGGCTCCCTTTCGGGAGAGCCCGCGGCTCCCCGCATCTCGAGGACCCTCTCCGGATGCCGACCGCCTCCCTCGGGTCTCTGCCGCGTCCGGGCAGGTCTTTGGGACACCATAGATGCCTATCTGCTTCGAAACCGCTGCCTATGGCTCTGGCTGAGCTTTTTTAGTCTCCTCCCGGTACTGGCTGGGAGCATTCCGTGCTGACGGAGGTCAGATGGCATGGGAGAGGAGGGATGGGGGTTGTGACGGCCGCCGAGCTGCTCGCCTACTCCTCCATACTCAAGGGCTACTACGCTCTAGCCTTCCCAGAGTTCGGTGCCGAGAGGAGGGGTGCCCCGGTGACCGCCTACAACAGGGTCTCCGAGAGGCCGATCTCCGACAGGTCGCCAGTCCTCGAGCCGGACTGCGTAGTCATACTCGATCCCACCATGGTGAAGCGCGAGACGCTCCGAGGCCTGAAGAGGGGTGGCTTCGTCGTGGCCAACACTGCCAGGAAGCCCGGAGAGCTCTCCGAGCTCCTGGGGCACGAGTACAGGTACGCTACGGTCGACGCGACGAGGATAGCCCTGGACACCCTCAAGCTGCCCATAGTGAACACCGCCATGAGCGCGGCCCTGGTCTCGGCGACCAAGATCGTGGACCTCGAGCACCTCATAGAGGCCCTCAGGGCCAGGTTCAGCGCTAGGGTCGCGGAGCTGAACGAGAGGGCGGTGAGGAGGGCGTACGAGTCGACGGAGGTGGCGTAGATGGCGTCGCTGTCCGGCTGGAGGACTCTGCCACCCGGTGCCGTCATACTCGAGCCCGGCTCCTCGGTCAAGTACAAGACGGCCAGCTGGAGGACACTGAGGCCCGTCATAGACCAGGAGAAGTGCATCAGGTGCAGGCTCTGCTGGACCTACTGCCCGGAGCCCGCGATTCTGGAGCTGGAGAAGCCCTACACGGCGAAGTCCGGGAGGACGTACAAGGTCACCTACGAGATAGACTACGACTACTGCAAGGGGTGCGGCCTCTGCGCAGAGGAGTGTCCCGTTAAGGCCATAACCATGGTCGAGGAGGTGAGGTGAGTGGGCAAGCCTATCCCCCTGTCGGGCAACTACGCCGTAGCGTACGCGGTCAAGGCCGCCGACGTCGACGTCATCGCGGCCTACCCCATAACGCCGCAGACGGCCGTGGTGGAGAAGCTCTCCGAGTTCGTGGCCAACGGGGAGCTCGACGCCGAGTTCATCCACGTAGAGTCGGAGCACTCCGCCCTCTCGGCGGTGGTCGGAGCCTCGGCCGCCGGCGCTAGGGTCTTCACGGCGACGTCGGCCCAGGGACTGCTCCTGATGTACGAGATAATGCACATAGCGTCGACGATGAGGCTGCCCATAGTCATGACCATAGCGACCAGGGCGATATCGGCTCCCATAAACATATGGTGCGACCACAGCGACTTCATGGCCTCCTCGGATGCCGGCTGGATCATGCTCATGGGTGTGAACGCTCAGGAGGCTCACGACCTGACCATAGCGGCCTATAGGATAGCCGAGGACCCGAGGGCTCTCCTACCGGTGGCGGTCGGCTACGACGGCTTCTGGGTATCGCACACCGTGGAGCCGGTGCACGTCGTCGAGAGGGAGGGGGCTCTGAGGTACGCCCCCAAGAGAGTGGCCCGGTATGTGCTCGACCCCGAGAGGCCCGTGACCATGGGTTCCCTGGGCTCTCCCGACTGGTACTTCGAGTTCAGAGTCCAGCTCCAGGACGCTGTCGAGAAATCGAGGGAGGTGATCTCCGAGGCCCTCCGAGAGTTCAAGCAGCACTTCGGGAGGGAGTACAGGGAGGTCGACGGGCTCTACACGGACGACGCCGACGTCGTCCTGGTCTTGATGGGGAGCGCGGTCGGCAGCGCGGTGCCCTTCGCCGAGGAGGCCAGGAGGGCCGGGCTGAAGGTGGGTGTGGTGAACGTCAGGCTCTTCAGACCGTTCCCGGAGGAGGAGGTGCTCAAGCACCTGGAGGGAGCCAAGGTGGTCGCGGTAGTGGACAGAGCCATCAACCCTGGATCGTCGTCCGTGGGACCCCTGTACTCGGACGTGGCGGTCACCGCGTTCAAGAGAGGTCTGGACGTACCGATACTCAGCTACGTGACCGGTCTCGGAGGTAGGGCTGTGATGAAGAGCCACTTCGAGGCCATGGTGAAGCACGCCTACGGGTTCGTGGGGAAGAGGATGCGCGACGTCAAGACCCACTATAGTTTCGTCGGGGTGAGAGAGTGAGCTCGTTCACCATAGCCTCGATACCTCGCGAGGAGCTCCTGGCACCGGGCCACAGGATGTGCCAGGGCTGCGGAGCGGCCATAGTGATGAGGCACCTGCTGAAGGCTCTAGGCAAGGACGTGGTCATAGCCCACGCTACCGGTTGCGTCGAGGTCACGACGTCCGTGTACCCCGAGACGGCCTGGAGAGTGCCCTGGATCCACGTAGCGTTCGAGAACGCGGCCGCCGTCGCCTCCGGCATCGAGGCCGCGGTGAAGGCCCTGAAGAGGAAGGGCTCCCTGAGCAGGGAGAAGAGGGTGAAGGTTGTGACCATAGCCGGCGACGGGGGCACCTACGACATAGGGCTCCAGGCCCTCTCGGGGATGCTCGAGAGGGGTCACGACGTCCTCTACGTCCTCTACGACAACGAGGCCTACATGAACACCGGGATACAGAGGAGCGGGGGCACCCCGCTCTACGCGTGGACCACGACCACCCCCGTGGGCAGGGTGTGGCGCGGCGAGTGGAGGAAGAAGAAGGACATAGTCGGGATAGTGAGAGCGCACAGGATCCCCTACGCGGCCACGGTGAACTTCGCTTACATAACCGACTTCTACACGAAGATCAGGAAGGCGGCCGAGATCGAGGGGCCGACCTTCATACACGCGTACGCGCCCTGCGTTCCCGGGTGGAGGTACGAGCCTCACCTGACGGTCAAGCTAGCCAGGATGGTCGTGCAGACGGGCATATGGGTGAACTACGAGATAGAGCGCGAGACCTTCAGGGTGACGACGCCCGTGCCGAAGCGCCTCCCGGTTAGCGAGTACCTGAAGCTCCAGGGGAGGTTCGCTCACCTGACGAAGGAGGAGATCGACGCTATACAGAGGATGGTGGACGAGGACGCGGAGTACATCAACAAGCTAGCAGGGTCCGTCGTGATAGGCCCCGTCGAGAAGAGGGGGTAGTTCTAGTAGGAGAGCTCCCTCAGGTTGTTCAGAACCCTTATCGCTTTTGCGTAGTAGCTCCGCACGACCTCGCTCCGAGGTCTCTCGGTGCGGTCTCTAGCCAGCTGTATCTCCAGCACCTCGGGTCGAGAGTCGTCCACCACATCCGCGAGAGACCCGTCCCTCCTCACGACGACCGTTGGAGTCGAACGCTCTCTGGAGTAGCCGCCGACCACCACTACACCCACGGAGTTCTCGTAGGCCCTCACGCGAGCGGCGAGGGTCACGAGATCCGGGTCGAGCTCGGCGACCGGGGGCACGACGCTGATGAGCGTCGAGCACCCAGACTCCACGCAGTACCTCGAGACCTCCGGGTAGAAGAGGTCGTCTAGGAGGAGGAAGCACGTGCTCACGCCGCGCACGTCCACGAGCGGAGACCTCGGTACGTAGCCCCTGAACTCCGGGCCGAACCTCACGAACTTTCTCGATACCTCGCTCTTCGAGGTGGCCTCGACCATGGAGAGGAAAGTGTTCCTGCCGTACCTAGCCGCCACCGGGCCGACGTAGACCCGCTCGGAGCCCACCACTGCGGACACCCTATCGGTCAGAGCCTTGATCACCCTCCTGTACGAGCTGTAGTCCTTCCTGCCGGCCAGGAGGTCTCTCAGGGGCTTCGTGGGCAGGGGGACTACGGAGGCGGCCGAGGGGCCCGCCTCGGCGGCGAGTCTGTAAACCTCTTTGGCGAACTCCCTGGCTCCGACACCCAAGTCCAGCCTGTAGACCGTCAGGGTTATCGCCTCCCGAGACCTCAACTCACACCAACCCCAACTCCTCCAGGTCGTCGTACAGCGTCGTCAGTAGCCTCCCGTAGTCCTCCAGGCCCTGCTCGACCATGTCCATCCTCTTCTCCAGGTCTCTAGTCCTCTCCTCGCTGACTAGGCTCCCGAACCTCTCTACCAGGTACCCGTAGACCCTCTTGCCGAGGAGCTTCGGGAGCACGAAGCCCACGCCTCTCAGCTCGAAGGCGTAGCCCCTCCTCAGGATCGTCTCCACTATCTTGGAGTACGTGCTGGGCCTACCTATCCCAGCCTCCTTCATCTTGCGTATGAGGGAGGCCTCGGTGTGGGGGAGGACATCGCTCCTCTGCGACAGCCTGACTTTGGAGGCGGTGTAGGTGCCCGGCGCGGTCGGTCTCCTTATGCGGATCCTCCTGTCGTACTTGAGGAAACCCTCCCTGGTTACCGACGTGAAGATTTCGAGGGCTCTAGGTTCTTCCAACCTGACCTCGCTGCCTCTCTTGAGCTTTACCACCATCTTGTACGTGATCCGCGAAACGGTGACCTCGGCGTTGACGGACTGGGAAGCTATGAACCTCCTGAATATCGCGTCGTAGACTATGTAGTGCTCTCTCCGCAGCCTGACAGCGGGCTCGAGCACTCCCTCCTCCACTAGCCTCCTCAGGGTCTCGGCATCGATAGGCCTCGTGGGCCTTATGGCCTCGTGGGCACCGCCCTCTCCCCACGTCCTCGGTCTGAACACCTCCCTGTACCCCTCTCCCTCCACCTGCCTCAGGTACTCCTCGGCCACCCTGATGCCGGCGTCCGAGACCCTGGTGCTGTCCGTCCTGTGGTAGGTTATGAAGCCCGCCTCGAAGAGGTCCTGGAGGATTTCCATGGCCCTTGCGGCGGACATCCTGTACCTGGAGTTCAGCTCGGAGAGCACGGAGTCCGTGGTGAACGGCGGTCCCGGCTCTAGTGTAACGCTCCTCTCTGCCACCTCCTCGACGGTTACCTCGACCGCGGCTATGCTATTGCGCTTAACGTTCTTCAGGTCCCTCGGGAGGTCGTGGACGAACTCTACGTCCGAGCCTTCAACGGCAGCGACCACGACTCTCTTCCTGGTCCTATAGCTCTCCCCGGCGGCATCTATTATCCACCCGAGGACCGGGGTCTGCACCCTGCCTGCCGAGAGGTTCCTGTAGACTTTGGGGTGGTTCCTGCAGAGAGTCCTGTAGTATTCCTTGCTCTTGGCGTTCTTAATCGTCGAGAGCTCCTCTTTACTGCAGAACAGCCTGGGCCAGAAGTCCTCCTGGAGCTTTTTGGAGAGGGAGAAGCCTATCCACCTGTCCTCGATACGCCTCACTAGCTGAGCCTCGACCAGCTTCCTGTTAACGTCCCTAGGGTTCTTGATAGCATTGAGTAGGGCCCGCCTCGTTACCTCGTGGAACTCAATCCTTTTGATGTTGCGGTTGAACGGAGCCACTAGACTCTCCAGGTCGTACGCTATCTTCTCGCCCTCGGTGTCCGGGTCCGTGCCGATCAGAACCTCGTCTACCTCTCTTGCCACGTCCCTGATCGCCGAGACGAAGTCCAGAGAGTCCACCATACGCTCCTGGCCGTGGCGGGGGCAGGCTCCCGCAGACTCGTCCGCGAACTGCTCCCCGCACAGCTGACATCTCTTTATAGGAGCGTATATCGGGACATACCTCGCCCCACTCCCTCTCTTCCCCTTCTTGATGGCCACACCGTGCCGTATTTCCCAGCGGGACCGCGAAGTCCTCCAAGACCTCTTTGATCGGCTGGGAGGCTCCGCGAGGTCTGTGACCAGGTCGTAGACGTGGCCCCCGGACGACGTTATGAGCAGGGTCTGGTTGCCGAGGCTCACCTCGTAGACGCGCAGCCTCCCGTAGATCTTCGTGCTCGGTCTCCCGAAGAACCCAGCGATGGTTCTTGCCTTGTTCGGGGACTCGACGACCAGGAGAGAGGTCTTGAACTCGAGCCCCTTCAGCTTCGCCAGCTCCTCCTCCGGCAAGACGCCCTCGCGAATCTTCCTTATGATGTCCCTATCCCTATCCACTTCATCCATGATCTTCGGGAGGTCCGGGAGCCTCGCCGAGTAGTCCGAGAACCTGAAGTCGTCTATGATGAAGGAGAGCCTCCTCTCGAGCCCCCTCAGGAGCCTCGGCTCGTCGGCCAGCACTACCGAGACCCCCTTGCTGATGCCTCCCAGGTAGAGCCTGGAAGTCCTCCCGCTGGCCTGTATGTACGTGGGGGCGTCCGGGATGAGCACGTAGAGCTCCCCCTCCTCCCTCACTACGGCGACCTCCGGGTTCCGGGTTATGGAGTCCACGACCTCGGGATCCCTGATCAGGTCGCCGACCAGACTGAAGGCCTCCGCGAAGACCCTCTCGACCTGGGTCTCGGGCTCTCTGACCCCCCTCATGACTTCTCTGAACCGCTCGAGCGCCAGCGCCCCGGCCCTCCTCACCGTTCTCCTCAGCCTGGTGTAGTACCTCTCCAGCTTCCCGCGCGTCTCCTCGGACTTGACCGAGCCTATCAGGAGCGGCAGGAGCCTGAGGACGTCGGACGCGTCGAGCCTCTCCACTCGCAGCGCGACCTTGTGCCTCGGGATGCCCGCGAAGACCGCGTACCTGATGCGCTCCGGCATGTCTATCCCCCTCACGAGCACTCCGTAGTACGTCGCCACTCCGACGAGCACGTCCACCTCGCCGGAGGCGAAGAGCCGCAGTGCGCCGGTCTTCTTGCTGTGCACAGCCTCGGCTCTTATCCCCGAGCCCTTCAGGTACCCCGCTAGGCTGTCGGCGTACTCTACACCCCGGTCGACCGGCACGTAGACTAGACCCCCTTCTCCCAGGCTCTTCACGAGCTCGACTACCGCGTCCTCGAGCCTCCCGGAGGGGAGCGCGTAGACGTCCTCTATGTTCCTCAGGAGCTCGGGGCGCGCGCCGACGTCGAACCCGAGGAGCTCCCTGAAGAGCCTGGACCTCGTGCCCCTGGGCGAGCCAGTGGCCGACGATACCACCAGCACGGACTTCACCCTCCTCGCTCTCTCCCCCAGGCTCCTCTCCAGCTCGGCCACCCTCTTCTCCAAGTCCTCCTGGCGGCCGCGGTAGGCGGCCTCCCTCCTCAGCCTCACGAGCTCCATGCCCGAGGCTATGTCCCTCTCCGAGAACCCCATCAGCAGCAGGATGAGCTCTATGGCTCTGGAACCGCGCATTACGGCGTCCACGTCGTCCACGAAGACGTACCCGAACCTGAGGCCCCTCAGCCTGTCGAAGTTCTTGATGAGGTACCTGGAGGTGGTGATCAGTATATCGAAGTCCCCTCTCTGGATGGCCTCCTCTCTCCTAGCCCTCTCGGCCTTGCTCAGCCTGGAGTGCACGGAGACCACCGAGACCTTGGAGCCCAGCCTCTCGAGGAACCTCTCCACGATCCTCTCGGCCTGCTCGACCAAGACCGTCGTCGGCACCAGGACGTAGCACTTCCTCTTCCCCTTTCTCCTCCCCCCGGCGAAGTAGACCGCCGCTAGGAGCCCCGCGGTCGTCTTGCCGACGCCGGTCGGCGCGAGCATGGCGAACGACATCCCCTTGCTCAGCCGCTTGAGCCAGAGCTTCTGGACCCCCCAGGGCTCGCTCCCCATGGCCTTCCTGAAGGTGCTCACGAGCTCCTCGTATGCTCTCTCCTCTCTCTCCAGCTCTCTATAGCGGTCTATGGTGCCCAGCTTCTTTACTACGCGGAACAGGGCCTTCCTGTCGGTCGCCGCCTCCCCGACTCTCTCGGGCGGCAGGCACTTGCTGCACGGGAGACCGCTGCGGAGCCTCTCGTCGCTTATAGCACCTCCGCAGTTGGGACAAGCCCTGAGGTATACGGCCAGCGACGCTTCATCGAGCTCCTCCTTAGTTATCACTAGCACTTCCACTTAATCCACTAGCCTTAGGACCACTTAAAAAACCTTAGCTTGCTCGAGAGAGCCTTAACTGCCGCCTCGCGGCTCGCCGGGGCGCTGCGGTGCGCTGTGAGAGCTCTTACTCTAGTACATCGACTAGATACGCTGCCAGCAGCGGGAGTAGTACCGTCGCGTCGCCGTAGACCGTGACGTGCCTTCCCCTCGCGCTGATCTTGCCCCAGGAGACGGCCTCCCTCGTTCTGGCTCCGCTAAGGGAGCCGTCCCACTCGACCGCCGTGGTTATGTAGACGGCGTAGTCCAGACCCCCTCTGAACTGGTTCCACCAGATGGTGTGGTGCTTGCTTATCCCCCCGCCCAGCACCAGGGCTAGGCTCTTCTTAGAGGTGAACACGGTGTCCGAGAGCTCCTTCGCGTCCCTGAACAGGTCTAGCTGTATCTTCTGGAACTGCGAGAAGACGAAGAGGCTGGTCCCGAAGGCGCCGTCCATTATGCCCGGCACGTAGACCCTCGCACCGGATCTGTAGGCAGCTCCGAGGATCGAGTTACGGTCGTCCTTGAGGTCCCTCCCGACTTCGTAGAGCACCTCCCTCACGCCCCACACGTGCCCGACCCTCACCAGCCTCTCGACGAGGCGCCTGACGTACGACTCGATCGGGGGGCCGTAGCTGTCCCTCGGAACGAGGACGTTCCCGAGCCTGTGGATCCCCCTCTCGTACAGCTCCGCGTCGTCGAGGTCGAAGCCTCCCCTGTAGTACCTGCCCCCGAGACTCCTGGCTATGTCGTGATCGACGGCTCCGCAGGTCGTGATCACGACGTTGAACAGCCCCAGCTCCACGAGCTGAGCTATCACGCCCCTCAGGCCCGTGGCCACGAGGTTGCCGGTGAACGCCAGGAACCTGGTATCGGACTCCCCGATCCCCTCGCGCAGGATCTCGGCCGCCAGCGCGAGAGAGCCGGCCGTGAAGCCGTGCATCTTCCTGTAGACCTCTAGGAGCTCCCCCACCCTCATCCCTTTCCTAACCCTCACGTCCTCCACCGGGACTTGCTCTTCGCACACGGTCGGCTACCACCCTCAGTGGGGTCTACGCGCAAGAATTTTGAGAACCGCCCGCGGTCTGCGGGAGGTTGTCTAGAGAGTCGGTCTCCCTAGCACAGCGCCCCCGGGTCTCCGAGGGCGTCCGCGTCGACCGTCCTCTGGGTCCCGGTCTTCAGGCACTTCACCGTCACCTTCCCCTCCCCGAGCTCCGCTTCGCCCACTATCGCTACGTAGTCGTACCCCGCTCTCGACGCCTGGCCCACGAGGTCGGACAGCCTGCGCTTCTGGGAGTACCTCACGTCTACGACCACCCCTCTCTCCCGCATCCTGGTGGCCACCCTGTCTACGAAGGCCAGGTCTCTCACCAGGGATATCAGCATCGTCCTGGGCCTGGGCTTGGCGAGGCTTTCGAGGACCTTCTCGGACTCCAGAGCTATCAGAGTCCTCTCCACGCCCAGGGAGAACCCGACGGCGGGAACCTCCGCACCTCCCAGAATCCTGGAGAGGGTGTCGTACCTGCCCCCGCCTCCGATGCTGAGGTTGAAGCCCGGGACGGACACCTCGAATATAGTCCCGGTGTAGTAGGCGAGCCCTCTGACGAGCCTGAAGTCCACGTAGGCCCTGAGGCCGAGGCTCAGGAGGGCCTCGAAGATCTCGAGGAGCCTGCTCACTCCGGTCGAGAGGAGCTCCTGGGGCAGCCCGAGCCTCTCCACCTCGGCCCTGAGCTCGCTGGGGGACTCGGCCCTGACCTCCAGCAGGCTCTCGAGCAGCGAGGCCTCGGGACCCGCGTACCCCCTCACGACCTCGAGGGCTCTACCGGTCTCGCCCTTGTCCACCATGTGGAGGACGTCGTCCTGGACCTCCTCGGGCACCCCCCACCTGCTCAGGAGCCCCCTGGCTATCGATATGTCGTTGACCCTGAAGGCGTACCCCGAGAGGCCCACTGTCCTGTAGAAGTCCCTTATGAGCTGGAAGAGCTCGATGTCGGCGAACGCCCGGGGCTCCCCGATGTACTCAGCTCCGACCTGGTAGAACTCCCTGTACCTGCCCAGCTGGGGCTCCTCGTACCTGAAGACCTGCCCGTAGTAGTACAGCTTGACCGGCTTCGGCCAGGCGGTCAGGTGCTTCAGGTAGGCTCTGACCAGGCTGGCCGTGAACTCCGGCCTCAGGCATATCGTCCTGCCGGCCTTGTCCTGGAACACGTACATGCTCTTGCTTATCCCGGGACCCGACTTCGCCTCGTAGATCTCGAAGTGCTCTATCGTGGGGATTATAGCGAGTCTGTAGCCGTAGAGCTCCGCTACCTCCGAGAACTTCGTCGTGATCTGCTGGTAGTACTCGGACAGTGGGGGGAGTATGTCCCTAGTCCCCCTCGCTGGCTCCAGCGGGACTCTCACCGAGGTACACCCTGCCGAGGTCTTGCGCTCGGGACAGGCCTGCCGAGTAGTAGGTCACGTCGCCGTGCGCGTCGACGACCGCTATCACCGGGGCGAACTCGCGCATTATCGCGGACCTGACCCAATCGGCTATCTTCGAGGCCTCGATCGGGGCGTTCTCCTCGAGGACTAGGACTAGGACCCTCTGGCTGCCCTTGGTGTAGAGCAGCTCCCTGGGGGAGAAGCCGGACTTGGCCCTCCTCCCCCTCTCTCTCAGGTCCAGCAGCACGACGAACTTGGACCAGGCGTAGTCCGCCCGGGGGAAGTGCGAGTAGAGGGAGGCTAGGTCGAACCTGCGGTCCTCGACGTACACGTCGCAGATGTCCTTGTACACGAGGTAGGTTATCTCGGCCATGTCGAGGAAGTACCTGTCTCCACCGGCGGGCCATCCCAGACCCAGCTCGTTCAGCACCCCGCCCTCGTCGAGGGCTATCGCTCTCCAGTCCTCAGCCCCCACTATCCGGATCGAGGGTCTTGCAGATGTGCGTACCGGTATCACCTCTGGGTCTTCTTCGTGCTGCGGCGCAATTTAAGTTAGGCGCTCCTCGAGCTCCCGTTTGCGGACTCCCACCATGCCGCCGCGCTCTCCACTCAGGGTTTTTTAGATGCTCCGGCCTTCCACCGGCAAAACTTTTATACCTGCGACGGAGGTGCTATTGGTAGCACTCTATGAGGCGAGAGACCCTTGTGAAAGTCATCGCAATCGCCGTGGTCTTGGTCGTGGGCCTTCTGCTCGCGGCACCGCCGAACGCGGAGTACATGCCTGAGGAGAAGAGGTTCCCCTACTACACGTTCCCGCTCCTCCCGCCGCTCCTAGCGATAACCCTCTGTATACTCACGGGCCAGGTGCTGCCGGCCCTCTTCCTGGGGATCTGGGTCGGTGCCCTAATGGTCTCGGCCTACGAGCCCCTCTCGGGCACCACCCTCACCCTCAGGTGGCTCGTCGAGAACGCGACGGACCCCTGGAACGCCACGATACTCCTCTTCGACTTCGTCATAGGCGCCTTCGTCGGCCTGCTCTACATATCGGGGTCGATGCACAGCCTGGCCGAGGCCCTCTCGAGGAGAGTCAGGAGCTCTCGAGGGGCGGGCCTGGCCACGACTGTCCTCGGGACTGTGGTCTTCTTCGACGACTACTCCAACACCGTGATCGTGGGGAACGCCATGAGGCCGCTGGCCGACAGGCTCAGGGTGAGCAGGGAGCTCCTGAGCTACGTAGTCGACTCGACGGCGGCTCCCGTGGCGGGCCTGCTCCTGGTCTCGACGTGGATAGGCTACGAGGTGGGGCTGATAAGGGCGGCCATCGAGACCCTCCAGGAGGAGGCCGCGGCCGGGCTGCTGCCCGCAGCTCCCACAGTGGGTCCCTACGCTATGTGGCTCTCCGCGCTCCCGTACCACTTCTACTCCATCCTGGCCCTGCTGATGGTCTACCTGGTCGTAGTGTTCAGGAGGCACTTCGGCCCCATGAGGAGAGCCGAGGAGAGGGCCTACAGCGAGGGCAAGGTCCTCAGGGACGGAGCGGTGCCCCTGATGCCCACGGAGACGATCCTCGGGGAGCCGGTTAAGGAGAGGAGGGCCTCCCCCTGCTCTTCGCAACCTCGATCCTGGTGCTGATAGCCGTGACCCTCCTGGGCATGTGGTACACGGGAGCCCTGGTAGTCATAGAGGGACTGGTCGAGGAGGGGCTGGCCTACGGGATGCCGTGGTGGGCGGTGCCGTTCTCCGAGGCCCTGATGGAGTCGGACGCGGCGACGGCCCTGCTCTGGGGGAGCTTCGCCGCGTACCTGGTGGCTCTAGCGTGGGTCCTCCTGGGGCGGGTCCTGAGCTTCTCCAGAGCCATGGAGTACACTGTGAAGGGCATGTACACCATGCTCTACGCCAACGCGATACTCCTGCACGCCTGGAGCATCAAGACGGCCACCGACGCGCTGGGCACGGCCGACTACGTGGTGAGCCACGCGGTGACCGTGGGGATACCGGCGCACGCCGCTCCGCTGCTGATCTTCCTGGTCTGCGTGTTCATATCCTACACCACCGGCACCAGCTGGGGCACTTTTGGGGTGATGATGCCCATAGCTGTGCCCCTCGCTTGGAAGCTGGCGCTGGTCCAGTTCGGAGACCCGACCCTCGCCCACGTCCTCGCCGCGGCCTCCATAGGTGCGGTCTTCGGCGGGGGGATCTACGGAGACCACGTATCGCCGATAAGCGACACGACGATAATGGCCTCGATGTTCAGCGGCTGCGACCACGTAGACCACGTGAAGACGCAGCTGCCGTACGGCACGCTCGCGGCCTCCGTGAGCTTGGTCCTCTACGCACTGATGCTGGCCGGGCTGACGAGTCCTCTGGTGCTGCTCCCGCTAGGAGTAGCTCTGCTCGTCCTCCTGTACCTGGCCCTGACGAGAAGGGTTCCCCCGGTGCCGAACTTCAGAGCGTCCTGAGGGCATTCACCCTCTTTTTCACAGCCTTTCGGCGGACCGCGGGATCTCTCAGCCCTGCGGGATTTTCGTCTGCCTCAGGTAGTCGACTACTCGCACTACCCTGAACCTGGGTCCGCACTCCCGCTCGCTCGTTGCGCAGATGAACGCGACCAGGGCTCCCTCCTCTCCTCCGAGCACCTTCAGCTCTACGACCCTGCCCTCGGCTCTATCGACCAGCCTGGGCCTCAGGCACTCCAGCAGGTACGAGGCCACGGTCTCGGGGAAGCCTCCGGGAACGGTCCTGGGGACAATGACGAGCTCCCGCATCCCGAGCGGGACCTGAGCCCCCGGCAGCTCCCTGAGCAGGCCGACTCCTCCTAGCTTGAGGAGGAACCCCCTCCTGAGCTCCGAGCCTTCGAGCCTCATGAACAGGAGGGCCGAGGGGTTGCCCCTCCTCTCCAGAACGACCAGGACGCCGTAGGCACCTAGGGAGGAGGCCCTGGCAGCGAGCTCCGCGTACGTAGCCTTGCCCCTGACGACTCTCACCGAGTGGGGGAGGGACGCGCACAGGTCCTTGGTGAAGCTGCGAACCCTCCTGGAGGGCTCTCTGGAGGTGGTCACGAGTAGCCTGCTCATGGGGAGCTAGACCTTTCCCGGGGACGCGTCCCCGCTTCCGCCACGGTTATCGCTCTGCCCACCTCGGTGTAGGGCTGGTAGGCTCCTCCGGAGAAGACCCTCCCGCACTTGGGGCACCTCCAGAGGCCGACCGAGATCCTCTCGAAGACCGCCTTGGTGCCGCAGAGCGGGCACACGTACCTCGAGTACCTGCGCACCATGACCTCCCTCCACTTCTTCCTGAGAGACGACCCGTACCTGGCTCCCAGTCTGCCAGCTATGCCGACTACCTTAGTCCTGCCCGTCTCCGACACCTCGAAGCGTGAGGTCCCCGAACTTAAAAGCTTGAGCCGGGCCGAGGCGGGGTATGTCGGGCCCGATCTTCTGTGAGCCTGCGGTTGAAAAGCTTATATTGCGGACCCGACGTTTGGATAGGGTGTCCAAACGGTGGTGAGCGAGAGCTCCGCGAAGAGGACCCTGCTTACGGTCGCCGTAGCCCTCGCGATGCTCGTCGCAGGTGGCGTCTTGGGGGCGCTCGCCGCGGGCTCCGCGGCTCCTAGGACAGTCACGGTCACGGTTACCGCAGCGACCACAGCGACCTTAGCATCTCCCGAGAGAGTCACGGAGACCGTCACGGTGCCGGTCGTCAGGGAGAGGATAAGCGTCGTAGACGCCCTCGGGAGAACGGTAGTGTTCGACGAGCCTCCGAGGAGGGTGGTCTCCCTGGCTCCCTCGATAACCGAGACCCTGTTCGCCCTCGGTCTCGGGGACAGGGTGGTGGGGGTCACGAGACACTGCAACTACCCGCCGGAGGTCTCGAAGCTCGTCGAGGAGGGGAGGATCGCGGTGATAGGGGGCTTCTGGAACCCGGACGTGGAGAAGATACTCGCTCTCAGGCCCGACCTCGTGGTGGGCTCCGCTGGCACATCTCCCCATCTCAGGCTCAGGGAGCTCCTCGAACAGGCGGGAGTGAAGGTCGTCTACGTCTACGGGAGCGCTGCGAGCGACAAGTACCAGGTGTACAGCGACGTGAGGACTCTGGCCAGGGTCTTCGGTGCCGACGAGGCTGCCGAGAGAGTGATAGGAGAGATAGAGGACGAGGTGCGGAGGGTGGAGGAGGCCGTCTCGAAGGACGGGCGGCCCAGGGTCCTGGTGCTCTTGGGTCCGCCGAGCTGGGGCCTCTGGAGCGCCGGGGGCAACACATTCATAGGCTGGGTCCTGAGGACGGCGGGAGGCCTCAACGTGGCCGAGAGGTTCACCGGCTGGCCGCAGCTAGACTACGAGTTTGTGCTCTCTCAGGATCCCGAGGTCATCATAGTGAGCGCCATGGGAGCAGACTACGAGGCCCTGGCGGAGGAGGTCCTCTCAACACCCCTGGCCGAGACTAGCGCAGCCAAGAGCGGCAGAGTGTACTTCGTAGACCTCGAGGCGAACGATATCCTGGTCAGACCCGGGCCCAGGCTCGGCCTGGCCGTGAGGCTCGCGGCCTCCATACTGTACCCGGAGGTCTTCGGTCCGACCAGAGTCCCCACGGTCTACAGGATAGGTGGAGGCGTGGTGACCCTCAGCGCCCTCGCTCGGCAGGGAGCGGCGCTCATCCCCCTCAGCACCCCGACTCTGGAAGCCTGAGGGCGCGTCAATGGCGTACCGGGTCGCAAAGCTCGGCAGGCTCAGGTTTTTCACCCTAACCGCATCCCTGGTGCTCGCACTCGCCCTGCTCGCACTCGCCTCGCTCTCCGTCGGGTCGTCGATGATCCCGGTAGCGGAGGTTCTCTCCTGTCTGAGCGGAGGAGGGTGTGGTGATACGACCAGGCTCATACTGAGCCTGAGGGCTACGCGCACTGCGGTGGCGGTCCTAGCCGGAGGCATGCTGGCCGTGGCTGGAGCCCTGATGCAGGGGGTCTCTAGGAACCCGCTGGCGGATCCCTTCATCCTCGGATCGTCTTCCACAGCCCTGGCAGCTCTCTCGGCAGCGGCCCTCCTCGACATCGGAGTGCTAGCCCACCGCCACCTGAGCATCACGATAGCCTTCGCCGGGGCCATGCTCGGCTACTTCCTAGCCACGTCGATCAGTATGGTGGCCGGAGGTGCGGGCCTCTCCCTGATACTCTCCGGCGTCGCGGTCTCGGCGCTCTTCTCCGGCGTCTCCCACGTCCTCCTCTACCTGCTGCAGGACAGGCTCAGGACTCCATACGTCTACCTGTTAATGGGCTCCACCAGCGGAGTCCTGGAGAGGGACATCCTCTACCTAGCGGTGCCGCTGGCGCTCTCTCCAGCCGCTCTCCTAGCGCTCGGGATCCCGAAGGCCCTCAACGCCTACCTCTTCGGAGACCTGTATGCGGCCCAGCTCGGGTACAGAGTTAGGCTGGTCACCACTCTCTCGGCGTTCGTCGCCTGCCTGCTGACCGGGGCCTCAGTCGCGGTGGTCGGGATAGTCGGGTTCGTGGGTCTCGCGGCTCCCCACGTTTCGCGGATGCTCTCCGGCACCTCGGACTACAGGGTCACGTTGCCCCTGTCCGCACTCGCGGGCTCCTCCCTGACAGTGTTCTCGGATACCGTTGCTAGGGCCATCACCCTGCTCTCGGCCAGGGGAGAGATGCCCCTGGGAGTCGTGACGAGCATAGTCGGAGCTCCCTTCCTCGCGTACCTCATCGTTAGGAGTGGGAGGGGGTGAGAGGCCGTGCGGCACGACCGGAGCACCGCGCCGCCTGCGGAGGGCGATGCCGGCGGAGCTCCGGGAGCCGAGCCCGAGAAGCGCGTAGCGGTGAGGCTCGACGGCGTGGTCTACAGCTACGGCTCCATCAAGGCCGTCGACGGAGTGACCCTCGAGATCTGGAGCGGGAAGGTCATGTGTCTGGTGGGACCGAACGGGTCGGGCAAGACGACTCTCCTGAAGCTCGTGGCGTCGCTGGTCAGGCCGCTCAGGGGGGTCGTCTACGTCAACGGCAAGGACGCTAGGCTCTACAGACCCGGCGAGATCGCCAGGGCCTTCTCCTTCTCCGAACCCCACCTCCCGAGAACGCTCCCCATGCGCGCGATAGACTTCGTGCTGACCTCCAGGTACCCGTTCCAGAGGACTCTCCAGTACTTCGAGAGCGAGGAAGACCTGAGGGTGGTGGAGTCCGTGGCCGAGGAGCTCGGGATAGCGCACCTGCTGGAGAGGAGGCTCGACCAGCTCAGCAGCGGTGAGCTGCAGAGGGTGGTGATAGCGGCGGCTCTGGCCAAGAGGCCCAGAGTCCTGCTCCTGGACGAGCCGTCGGCCTTCCTCGACGTGCGTAACCGCTTCGAGGTGATGGAGATCGTCAGGAGGTACGCGAGAGAGCGGAACGCTGCCGTGGTCGTGGCCCTCCACGACCTCTTCACGGCATCCCTCTACTGCGATTCGGTCGCTCTCATGAGCGGGGGCAGGATCGCGGCCCTCGGCCCACCGGCAGATGTCTTCTCGTCGGAGGTCGCGAAGAGGGTCTACGGGGTGGGGATCGAGACCGTCCGGGTGGACGGCACGACCGTCATCGCGGTCCCCCTCCCACCGCAGCCGGGAGGTGGTGAGGACGGTTCCCGGAATGGCCGGGAGCGTCCCGACGAGAGCCCGAGAGTTTTTAATGACGCGAGCGCTTAGAGCTCTGGGTCAACCATGGGGGTGTATGTAAAGCTAAGGAGGGACTCCCTGAGAGGCAGAGTGCTCTTGGTAGGGCTACCGGGCATGGGCAGGGTGGGGTACGTGACGGCCAACTACTTCGTAGAGAAGCTCGGGGGAGAGCTCGTCGGGGAGGTTTATTCCACCTACTTCCCGTCCCTGCTAGAGGTGGACAGCGAGGGGCTCGGAACTCTCTACAGCGGGAGGATATACGACGTCGGGAAGGCCGTGGTCTTCACGGCCGACGTACAGCCGCAGAGCCACGAGGGGCAGAACCACCTGTCCAAGAAGCTCATCGAGGTCCTGGTCAAGAGAGGCGTGAGACTCGTGGTGGCAGCGGCCGCCTACGTAGTGCCCAGCGTAGACGTGATGAGGAGGGTCTACGTGGTCGGGACGGACCCGGATACCATAGAGGCTTTCACCTCCATCGGGGCCCTGAGGCTCCGGAGCGGTACGATAAGCGGGATGAACGGGGTGGTGATCGGCTGGAGCAAGTACTTCGGGATCCCCGGGGCGGTCCTCCTCGGTGAGACGTGGGCCCCCCTGGTCGAGGCTAACGAGGCCGACTTCAGGGCAGCCAAGCACGTGATCCAGGTGCTGGCCAGGTTCCTGGGAGTCGACGTGGAGCTCGAGGAGCTCGACGCCTACGCGGCGCACGTGGAGCAGAGAGTGGCGGCGGTCATAGCCAAGATGATGGGCCGCGGGGAAGAGGAGGAGAGACCTAAGTACACCGATCGCGAGGTGATGTAGGGAGCGGGGTTGGCGATCAGGCTGGTGATCTTCGACCTAGACGGCACTCTCATCGACAGCGTCCGGGCCCACGCCGAGGGGTGGTCCTTCGCCATCGAGCGCCTCGGTCTGGCCGACGCGAGCGCGGACGACGTGGTCGACCTGATAGGCCTCCCCGGAGATGCCATAGTCGGGAAGATCGCTGGGGAGGTGGGGCTCAGGCACTACGCCAGCATCAGGAAGCTGAAGGACAGGCACCTGCTATCGCAGGTGTTCGGCGGTGCGGTAAGGCCCTTCCCGGACTCGGTGCCCTGCCTGAGCTACCTGAAGAGCCGCGGCTACCTCCTGGGCCTAGCGTCGTCGACCCCCAACTACCTCCTGGTGCCCGTCCTAGAGAGGCTCGGCCTCCTGGACTTCTTCGACTACACTGTGGGAGGGGACGAGGTGGTGAGGGGCAAGCCCCACCCGGACATATTCGTCAGGGCGGTGGAGAAGGCCGGTGTAGGACTTCGGGAGGCCGCAGTCGTCGGCGACACGGAGTACGATACCGTCCCGGCCAAGAGTGTCGGGATGCTCTCCATCCTCGTCGCGAGGGATAGGAGGGTCAGGGCTCGAAACCTCACCGCCGACGTGGTGGTCGGCAGCCTCGAGGACATACGCTTCCTGCTGTAGGGAGGTCCCATGTCGAGAGAAGTCTCCCTAATGCTCATGGCGTCTCTGGTCGCCGTCGAGCTGCTCGTCTACTACCTCTCCAAGACCTCCCAGAGCTTCAGGGAGAGGCTGACCAGGCTCGGCCTGACTTCCCAGCCCGGTGTCCTGCTGCTAGACGTGGGTGGGAGAGTCGGTCCCCGAGCTGTCGGCAAGTCCGTGAGGTACCCCCTCCTAGCGCTCTCCCTCGGGAGCCTCGCTCTCTCCGCCTACCTCTTCTACAGCATCCTTCTCGGCTACGTGGCGGAGCTTCTCGCCTCGCTGAGCAGGGGTGTCGAGGCGCCCCAGTCCCCCCTCGTGCCGATCGTCCCAGGCATAACCCTGAGTCTGGACATCCTCCCACCACTCCTCGTAGCCATAGGCATCGGGCTGGTGGTCCACGAGGCATCCCACATGCTGGCGGCGGTCGCGAACGGCGTCCCGGTTGAGAGCTGGGGCGTGGGCCTCGCGCTGATATTCCCTGTAGCTTACGTGAGGACGAGCGAGGAGGTCTTCTCCAGGTCCGGGCTCTTCGTCAAGGCGTCGGTGCTGGGCGCCGGGGTCGCGGCCAACCTGGTCCTGGGGCTGCTTTCGCTCTCCCTCGTGGGGGCGGTGGCCCAACCCCTCTCGACGTACCTGGAGGGCCCGCACGTTCTGATAGTGGGGGTAGACCAGGACATGCCGGCCGGCCGCTCGGGTCTGAGGTGGCCAGCGGTGCTCGAGCAGATCAACGGCACCGCGATAGACTCTCTGGAGAGGCTCAGGAGCGTCCTGAACGCCAGCCTGGACGGGGCAGCGGTCTTCAGGTTCAGGGTTAGACCCCTGGTAGGCACCGGGCTCTGCGGCTACTACACGTCCTCGGAGGACGTCGAGGAGTACCTGGTCGTCAGGACCGCGGAGGACGCCGAGAGGTACGGCTACAGGGTCGGGATATCCGTCGCACCGGCAGCCTACGTCTTCTCGAGCAGGACTCCCCCCTACATGCTGTACGCCAGCTGCCAGCTCCAACTGCTTTACATAGTAAACGTGTCTCTGGCAGTGGTGAACTCGGCCCCCCTGCTGGTGACGGACGGAGGCAGGCTCCTCTCGGAGCTCCTCAAGAGGGTCCGGGCGCAGAGGCTAGACGGTGCGATTCAGTGGACCACGCTGGCGCTGACGGCCCTCGTGGTGGCTCTGGGGCTAGTCCAGGCGCTCTCGAGGTAAACCCCTAGCTCCGCTCCTTCAGCCTGTAGTAGACCCTGCCCTCCCTCTTCACCTGCTCGACGTACCCCATGGATACCAGCCTCTTCACCCTCCTGTAGAAGGTAGCCTTGGACATGTCGGTAGCGGCTATCAGCTCCTGGGGGGTCTTCGGTCCCGACTTCAGGGCCTCGATTATGGCTCTGTCCCTCTCGTCCATAGCCTCGATCTCCCTGGCTCTCCTCCACCTGGAGAGCAGCGCGTACCCCACCACCGCTCCCGCGGCTGCTCCCGCCGCAGCGCCCACCCAGACCCAGCCGACCCTCCCGGTGTCCTCAGCTCCGGCATCCACTAGGACGTAGGCGAGCCTCGCGTAGCCCTCCGGGAACTCGAGCTCGTAGTAGTTTCCGGACTTCCGGAAGCGCGTCAGGTTCGAGACCTCCACGATCGCGGCGCTGAGCGGCAGGTAGACCACCAGGGCTCTGTAGGGGTTGTAGAACGACGCTGCGAGCACCCCTCCCTCCTGCTCGAAGAGCTCGGTGAGGTAGGTCACGGTGACGTTGAGGGGCGGGTCGAGGACCAGGACTTCTACGTGGCCGTCGCGGTAGCCAGCGTAGGCTCCTCTGGTGACGTTCGCTATGGCCAGGAGGTTGCCGATGACCGGGAGCTCTGTGTGCTCGGACGTCGCGTAGAAGCTCACCGAGACTACGGCTAGGGAGCCCTGGGCGTAGCATACCGCAGTAGCCGCTACGCTAAGACCCGGGACTAGCCCGGTGGAGAGCAGGACGAGCACCGAGTACAGAGCCGCGGCTTCCAAGCGGACCCCGAGGGCACAGCTCAGGGTTTACCTAAAAAATTGCTTGAGCAGACGGACCGGTTCCGCGAGGGCTCAGCAGATCTTCGAGCCAGGCGGTGCGGGCTCCGAGAGCGTCACGAGGACCGGCTTGGACTCCCCTTCGCACGTTGCCAGTATCATCCCCTGCGAAGCGTGGCCAGCGATCCTCTTCGGCTTGAGGTTGGCCACCACCACGACGTACTTGCCCACGAGCTCCTCGGGCTTGTACCACTCGGCTATCCCGGCTACGACCTCCCTCTCCCCTCCCGCTGTCCCCAGGTCGACCGTCAGCTTCAACAGCTTCTTGGTGCCGGGGATCCTCTCGGCCCTCCTGACCACGCCGACTCTCAGGTCGACCCTCGAGAACTCCTCGAAAGTTACCTCCGCACTGCTCCCGCTCACTTGACGACCCTCCTCGATATCGACAGGGCCCACTCCGACGTTATCTTGGAGGAGAACAGGGCCGTCAGCTTCGAGGCGTTGACGAGGTCTACCAGGTGCACTACCTCGACGGGAGAGTGTATGTACCTGGACGGTATCGATACGGTCGCGGCCGGCACCCCCTCCTTGTTCAGAGCGATTATGGAGGCGTCCGTGGTACCGCCCGGAGCCACCTCGACCTGGTGCGGTATGTCGTACTGCCTGGCTATCTCTATCAGCTTGTCCCTAACGGCCGGGTGGGCTATGAGCCCGCTGGCCGCCCTGCCGTCGACCACCTTGATGGCCGGCCCCTTCCCGAGCTGGGTTATCCACTCCTGCTCGGGGACTCCCGCTACGTCGCTCGCTACCGTGACGTCCAGGGCTATCGCTACGTCCGGGGCTATGGCGTAGGCGGCTACCCTAGCGCCCTTGAGCCCCACCTCCTCCTGCACCGTGGCGACGGCGTAGACGTCCACCTCGTTCCCCTCGATGGCCTTGAAGCCCTCCACGAGAGCCACGACACCGACCCTGTCGTCGAGCGCCTTCCCGGTCACCACCTCCGAGCCGCCGAGGGCTGCGAGGTCCCTCTCGAACACCGCTATGGAGCCGACCGCCAAGCCGAGCTTCTCCGCCTCCTCCCTGCTCGAGACGCCCACGTCGATGTACATGTCCTTGATCTCCGGGACCTGCTTGAGCTCCTCGGGCTTCATTATGTGCGGAGGCTTGCTCCCTATGACCCCCCTAACGACTCTCCCGCCCTGGGTCTTGATCAGTACCCTCTGGCCCGGCAGGACCCTCTCGGACACTCCCCCGATGGGCTGGAACCTCACGAACCCCCTCTGGTCTATGTGGCTCACTATCAGTCCTATCTCGTCCATGTGGCCCGCGAGCATGAGCTTTCCGCTCCCCCTGGAGCCCCTCTTGACCGCTATCACGTTACCGAGGGCGTCTATCCAGAGGGAGTCCGCGTAGGGCTTCAGTTCCTCGACGACCGCGTCCCGGACGGAGTCCTCGAAGCCTGAGGGGCCCACGGTCTCCGAGAGCTTCTTGAGCAGCTGGAAGACCCCCTCCTTAGTTATCTCGTACATGGTCTGGCCCCGCTAGCTGGGGGCCCTTGGATTAAAAAGTTGCCGCCAGGTCGGGTGGGATGTGCGCTGCGCGGGGGCATCGAGGTAGTCCCGATAGCCTTCGACAGCATGGGGGTGAGGTCTATGGCCACCCTGGTGGAGACTCGGGACGCTAGGATACTCCTCGACCCCTCCGCTGCCCTGGCTCCAGTTAGGTTCGGCCTGCCGCCGCACAGGCTGGAGCTGGAGGCCCTGGAGGACTCGATCTCTAGGATAGAGTCCGAGCTGGAGGACGCGGACATCGTGGTGGTCACCCACTACCACTACGACCACCACGACCCGGGGTTCAAGATCTCCGCGGAGAAGTACTCCTCCAAGCTCGTGCTGGTCAAGGACCCCCTGAGGAACATCAACGTGTCTCAGAGGATCAGAGCATCGAGGTTCCTGAAGGTGCTGAAGGCTGCCGAGGCCAGAGTCCGGGTAGCGGACGGGCAGAGATTCCTGGTCGGGAAGACCGAGATAGCTTTCTCGGAGCCCGTTCCCCACGGGAACACCACCAAGCTGGGGTACGTCCTCATGCTCAGGATCGGGGAGGGTGGAGACTCTGTCGCCTACTCTTCGGACGTCGAGGGACCTCTGGAGGGTAGGGTCGTCGACTTCATGTGCGGCTCCAGGATAGCCATAGTCGACGGTCCCCCCACCTACCTAGTAGGGAGGGCCTACACTAGCGAGGACGTGGCCAGAGCCGCCGGGAACCTGGCCAGGCTGTCGGAGTGCGTCGAAGTCCTCGTGGTCGACCACCACCTGATGAGAGACCTGAACTACCCGGTGTTCCTGGAGAGGGTCTCGGAGCTCTCCGGGAGGAGGCCCATCTCGGCGGCCGAGCTCCTGGGTCGAGAGCCGAGCCTCCTCGAGGCCAGGCGGAGGGAGCTCTACGGAGCAGCCAGTGAGGAGTAGAGGCCTAGCCGCGGTCGCCGGGCTTGCGCGCGGTCAGAAACACGAGCCCACATCAGCCCTCAGACGGCAGTTTGTCTCCATCCAAGAGGCTCTGCTCTCCGAGGTTATAAGCTGCGCAGGACGTCCCGCAGATCTGGAGCGGTCCGGGGCGGTGCCGTAGCCTCGGGGACACCTAGCAGCTCCGCTTCTTGACCAGCTTGGCTATGAAGTAGCCCGGGGTATCGTGCTCGTGAGGATGGAAGCGGGCGAAGAGCTCCCGGTACTGTCCGTGCACCCCCCTAGAGGCCCTGTCCGCCCGGACCTCGCCGACCTCCAGGCACCTATCCTCCTCCAGCATCCTCTCGATGACCTCCTCGTTCTCCTCTACGGTCACGGTGCACGTAGAGTAGACCACGGTTCCCCCCGGCTTCACCATCCTGGAGGCCGCTCTCAGGAACTGGAGCTGGTAGTTCATCAGCGCCAGGACGTCTCCGTAGCTCTTGCGGTCCTCCAGCTTGGGCCTCACCCCGAGGGCGGAGCACGGGGGGTCTACTATGACCTTGTCTGGCCTCAGCCACGGGAAGTCCTCGTCCGCGTACCTAGAGTCGGCGACCCAGGCCTCCACGGAGGGCAGGTGGCCCAGCCTGGAGAGCTCCTCCCTCATCCTCTCGACCTTCCCCCTGGACCTGTCGAAGGCTATGACCCTGGCTCCGCCGCCCGAGAGCTCGACGACGTGGCCCGTCTTTCCCCCGGGCGCCGCGCAGAGGTCCACCACCAGCTCACCGGGCGCGGGCTCTAGCTGCCTGGCTACGTACATGGCCGGCAGGCTCTGCGGGTACACGAGGCCCTCGGCGAACTCCGGCAGCTCCCTCACCCTCACCGTCCTGTAGAGAGACCTGAAGACCTCGACCACGAGCCCCCGGCGGCTCCCGATGACCTCGCGGCAGTCCCTCGCCGCGACTCCCTCTCCCACCGGCAGCCCCGACCTGGTGACCACGGTCACCTCGTCACCCCTCCTGACGTCGCCGGGACACTTCACGACTCCGGGAGCGTAGAGGTTCGCTCCGAGGGCTACGGACTCCGCGGCCTCCTTGGACGCCACGACCACCTTGTCGCCGCGATCCACCCTGAAGGGTCCCTCCACTCTGAAGTACACGGCCTCGGGCAGCACCTCGTCCCGGTGGGCCTCCACCCCCCTCTCGGCCAGCCTGTCCAGCAGGACTCCGGGCTCCACCCTGAGGGTGTTTACCCTGACGTACAACCTCCTGCCGGGAGACCCGACGCTTTCGATGAAGAGACCGAGGCTCTGTCCGTAAACCCTCCGCAGCGCGTCCAGCAGCCGCGTGTCGTAGTCGAGGTTTCTCATACCTCACCTCTACTGCGAAACCGTTGTCGCGTAGTTAACATTATTATAACTGCGCGTTCCACCTCGACGGCCTCCGGGGAGCGGCGGGCGCCTCGCAGTGCGCCCGCTCGCTCCGCACCACACCGGACACGCCGGCGGCCTTCGCGATACCGTGTAGCGCTAGGAAGTAGCACATAAAGTCAGCTATCTAGGAACTGCCGATATACCCGCATTCCCCATGGAGAACTCGCGCGGTTTCTTGAATTCTTTATAATCTGCCTCGGGAACGTAGGTATGGGCGCGGGCGTATGAGCGGCGAGGTGCGTATGGTGATCAAGACTCAGGACGGCAGGTACGATGCCCTTCTGACCGTAGTCCTGGGAGGTAGGAGGTACTACATGATAGTGAGCGGCTTGACCAGGACCCCCAAGGTGGTCAGGGTCCAGGAGTCGGGAGACCTGGTCAGGCTGGAGCTTCTGGACCACTTCGAGCGCGGCTTCCTCACGTGCGTGCTGGAGCGCAGGCGCTTCGACGAGGAGTTCGCCAACTTCAGGTGCGCTCCCGGGAGCGCCTGGATCGTGAGCGAGGAGACCCTGCTGAGGCACAGACAGCGCTCCGAGGCCTCCACCTAGGCCAAGCGCCCATGAGGTTCGCCAGCTGGAGGCTCGTCGGGGAGCTTCTGAGGCTGTCCGACGTAGTCCTCGAGCTCACGGACTCTAGAGACCCCCTGAACACGAGGAGCGCGAAGCTCGAGAGGATGGCATCTAGAGCCGGGAAGCCACTCGTGGTAGTGATGAACAAGGCAGACCTGGTGCCCCAGAGCGTATGCGAGGAGTGGAGGGAGTTCTTCAAGAGCAGGCTCGGCCTCGAGGCCGTATACGTATCGGCTCGCGAGAGGCTCGGGACGAGGATCCTGAGGAAGACCGTCGAGAGGGTGGCTCGGGAATCCGGGGCGAGCGGGGAGAGGGTGGTCGTATCCGTCTTCGGCCTGCCCAAGGTCGGGAAGTCGACTCTCGTGAACACGCTCAAGGGGAGGCACTCGGTCCCGACCTCCCCCTATCCTGGGTCTCCCGGCTACACCGTCAAGGCCAGGCTCCTCAGGATAGGCGGGAGACTGTACATGATAGATACCCCGGGCATAGTGCCGCCCGAGGGGGGAGACGTGGAGGCCGTCATAAGGTCGAGACCCGTGGACGAGCTCCCCAACCCGGAGAGGGTGGCGGTGGACCTGATCCGGAAGGTCTTGAGGTACAACGGGAGGGCCTTCCTCGACGCGTACGGGCTCGAGGCGGAGGACCCCGGTGAGATAATCGCCGGAGTGGCTAGGCTCAGGGGATGGGTTAGAGGGGGTGAGCCGAACGTGTACGAGGCGTCGAAGGCTATAATAAGGGACTACCTAGACGGCAAGATAGTGTACTACTACAGCCCTCCCGCGGATCCCGGTGCCCCGCTCGGGGGAAGGCGGTCCTAGGAGCCTGGGCTCGCCCGCTCCTCCCGCGGTCTCCTGTAGGTGACCACCTCAACCCTGCCGTCGCTCCTGCCTATCACCAGCACGTCCGCATACCCTATGAAGATCCCGTGACCGATCACCCCGGGCAGCCTCTCGAGGAAGCCGGCCACGCGCTCCAGCTCCATGTGCTCCGGAGGCTCCACGTCGATTACGGCTCCTCCGAGGTCTGTGATCACCGGCAGCCTCTTGCCCTGGGGGACTCTGAGGCGGCACCCGAAGCCCGCGTCCTCCAGCCTCCTCTTCACTATGCTCACCGCCTGGGGAACGACCTCGACCGGTATAGGTCTGCCGTGCGGAACCCTCGGGAACACCTTCAGCTCGTCTACTATGAACACCCTCAGGTCGGACGCGGACGCCAGCACCTTCTCCATGGTCATGGCCCCCCCTCCCCCCTTGATCATCCTCCCCAGCGGGTCGACCTCGTCGGCAGAGTCTATGTAGATGTCCAGGCGCTCGACGGTCACCGGGTCGACGGGGCTCAGTCCGAGGGACTTGGCAGCCAGCGCGGTGTCTATGGACGAGGCGACGAGGGTCTTGTCGGTCAGCTTGTCGTAGACGGTCTTCAGGAACACCTCGACGGTGGACCCGGTGCCCAGACCCACGACCCTGGCGGCATCGAGGTACTCCGCGACCCTCATAGCGGCGGCCCTCCTAGCGGCCTCCAGGGCTTCGCTCACGCGCTCCCCCGCGCTCGGAGTCCTCTAGCGAATAAATCCAGGGGCGGGACAGGATAACACGTTTATAACCTCATAAGAATAGCACTCGGGTAGGCGTGAGCTCGGCGTCTAGGAGAGTCAGGGACTTGCTGAACGAGTCAGCGAAGAGGGTAGTCGAGCTCAGCTACCCGGTGAACTACAGGGAGAGGTCCATAGACTTCGTGGCCACCCTCGGCGGAGGCGGCGAGAGGTCTGCGCGGCCGCCCGATGGCGTAGTAATCAAGGTAGGTCCCGGGAGGAGCTCCGGAGTCAACCCCGAGACCGAGGAGGACTTGGTCGACTTCGCCGACGCCATAGACGGCATCCCGCTCGTCGTCGACGAGAGGCTCTACGACAACATAGTCTTCGAGCGCGGGAGCGTCTTCGCCGTCAACGAGAGGACTCTGGAGAACCTGATCAGGGAGCGCGAGCTTATAGCCCTCTACAGACGCAACGAGCTCTACGTGGCTCTGAACGTCGAGCACATCGAGAGGGAGGTAACCAGGGGCAGCCTAAGGCTATCCGAGATCTCGGACGTCCTCGGCCTCAGCAGGAAGAGCGTGGAGAGCTACCTGAGGGGCCCGGGGCTGGTAAGCATAGAGAAAGCGGAGAAGCTGGTGGCGGAGTATGATGCCAACGTGATAATGCCGGTGGGCTACAGAGTCCTCAGGAGGCTATTCGGGAGGAAGGAGAGAGCCCAGCCGGGCTTCGTCAGGGAGGTCGGCTGCGGGCCGGTGGTCTACAGCCTGCGCAAGACCACGGTAGACCTGATCGTCAGGGAGGTCCCTCCCGAGGGCTCCCGCTTCCTCAGGTTCTACGTCGACTTCGAGAGGACGCGGTCCGTCAAGTACGTCAAGGCGAAGGTGCTCAACGCTCTGAGGCTGGCCAGGGAGCTCGGCGCCGAGCTGGAGGTGACAGCGTCCGATAGCTCGTCGCTCGAGACTCTGAGGAGGGAAATCGAGAGCGAGGTCGGGAGGGACGCGGTCTTCTACATCAGGTTCTCCTCGAGGGGCCCAGAGCATGCCTCTCGACGTAGCTCAGTATGACGTAGACTGCTACTAGGGAAAGCGAGAGGACCGCGAAGGTGCTGACCACACCCAGGTCGTAGAGCACCGCAATGATGTCGAGCCCGGGGTAGCTGACCACGATGTCGGCGACTCTGTTCACGTACACCGCTATCAGTATCGTGAAGACTATCGCGAGGGAGTCCCGCCACGCTCTCAGGCTCCTCCTGAGGAGCTTGGACGTCAGCTTTCCGCTGTAGAGCACTACGACCGATAGCGCTAGGAACGGGACGAGGGTCTTCAGGTAGATGCCCAGAGACCTCGGGCACATCGAGAACTCCTGGGCCACCAGCGCGCCGACGAGGAATGCCGCACCGGCGATAATAGACGCCAGGGAGAGGACCGTGGTGACCCTGTATATGGAGGACGCGTACCACTTCCTCGCTATCAGCTCGGGGATGTGAAAGCCCCTCACGACCATGAAGGCTCCCAGGACTCCCAGAGTCACGGCCCACGCGTACTCGGGGTACGGCGAGCTGCTGACTAGGGCGTAGACTATGAAGAGAAGTCCCGGAAGCCCGAAGAAAAGTCTCGAGTACCTCGGGTCCTCCACGGCCTTCCTCAGGTACCTGCCCAGCAGCACGTAGGTCTCCTCGACGCCCCTGAGCTGCTCGACCACGACCCTCTCGACGGCTACTATGTTCACCTGCCCCTGCACCACGGGGATCACGAGCTCGTCCTCGACGCTGTCGAGGACTAGGACTACGTCGGCGACCCCGGTAGAGTCGAGCACGCGGGCCAGCTGGTCCCTGAGCCTCCTGCCCGCCTCTACGTGGCTCTCACTGCTGCCCGAGATCAGGGCTACCTCGGGCTCGTACTCCCTAGCCCTGAGCTCCTCGTAGAGGTGGAGCGAGTGGAAGAGGACGTTGAGGTCCGAGTCGTCCGGGAAGACCTTCCCGAACTTCAGCGCCGCGTTGACCAGGTGAGAGTAGCCCAGTACGGGGGTCTCCACTCCAGCCTTGGAGACGTCGTCGTCGTAGTCCACCGCCAGGACTAGTATCTTCCTCATCTCTCTTCTTCAACTATATCTTCGTAAGAGCCGTATAATACCCGGGCCTCGGCGAAGCTCAGCCTCCCGCCCTTCCTCGCTTTCTCCTCGGCCTCCCTCTTCTTCCTGTCCAGGATCTCTAGAGCCCTCTGCCGCGACCTGCTCTCCCTGAACGCTCTGAGCTCCTCGATGAACTTCCCGAGCTCGCCGCTCAGCGACCGCAGCTCCCCCTTGATCTCGAGCAGCTTGCTCACGGACGAGCTCAGCTCCCCGACCAGCTGGTCTAGGGCTCTCCTCTGCTCCTCCATCTCCGACCTGAGCTCCTCGGCTCTGGACTTGTGCCTCGATATCTCCCGGGTCAGCTGGTCTATCATCTTCCCGAGGTCTTCTATGTTTATCCTGGCCGCGGTTATCTCGGCCCTGAGCTCGCCCGCCTCGCTAGACCTCCTCAGGCTCTCGTAGATCCTCTCCAGCTCCGCCTCGAGTCCCGCTATCTCCTTGACTAGCCTGTTCTCCTCCTCGAGGCTCAGGGACTCCGTGATTATCCTCCACTCGAGCTTCTCGATGCGCGCCCTCAAGGCCTCCGCTCTCGACCGCAGCCTACCCGCGTCCCTGACGTCGAGCTTGGAGAGGAGCTCGTAGAGCTTCTCCCTCTTCCTCCTGAGCTCGCCGACGTGCCTCCGCCTCTCCTCGATCAGCTTCCTGCGCTCCTCTATCAGAGACCTCAGGCTGTCCCTGACCGCGAAGTACTCGTTCTTCAGATCCCTGAGCCTGCTCCTCGTCGCGGCGATCCTGGTCTTCAGGTCTCTAATGGTGCCGACCAGTCTGTCTCGCTCCGACCTGAGCTCGGCTATCCTCTCCCGAGTCCTCTCGATTCTCGAGAGCAGCTCCTCCTCGGACGAGGGCTGGGCCAATCTCACACTCTCTTGAGCAGGATTCTCGCGTCGGCTATCTTAGCTCCCTTGCCCTCGGGGAAGACCATTATCGGGTTCAGGTCTACGTCGGTGACCTCCGGGACCTCCTCCATGAGCTTCCCGACCTTTAGTATTATGTCGACTATCGCCCTCCTGTCCCTGGGGGGCGCACCCCTGTAGCCTCGGAGTATGCTCGCCGACTTTATCTCCCGGAGCATCTCCTCAGCGTCGTACTCCGTGATCGGCGTTATCCTCAGAGAGACGTCCCTGAGCACCTCGACGAAGATCCCCCCTAGGCCGAACATCACCACCGGTCCGAAGAGCGGGTCTCTGGTAGACCCCACGATCACCTCCAGGTCCTGGGGGACCATCTCCTGGACGAGTATTCCGGTGACTCTCGCGGTCGGAGCCCTGGACTTCACGTTCAGCATTATGGTGCCGAACCACTTGCGGACCTCCTCCTCCGAGGATATGTTCACCTTGACGCCGCCGACGTCGGACTTGTGGACGATGTCTGGGCTCACGATCTTCAGAACCACCGGGTACCCTATCCTCTCCGCCGCGCTGACCGCCTCCTCCTCGCTGGCGGCTAGGGAGAACTTGGGGACCGGGAGCTCGTAGGCCTCGAGGAACTCGTAGGCCTCGTGCTCGAGCAGCTTGTTCCTCCCCTCCTCGAGGGCCCGATATATCAGCTCTCTGGGTGCGGCCATTCTGCCACCGGGTACCTCTCGAGCCTATACCTTAATAGCTTTACTGCTGGGGCCCGACGGAGCTCACCGGGCCAGCTGTGCCTCCTTCCCCCGCTTGCTCATCACGTACTCGTAAGCCGAGTAGGCCGCTACGGCCCCCTCCGCGACCGCCGTCACCACCTGGTCGAACTTCTTCTTGTGGGGACCGCCGGTGCAATCCCCCGCAGCGAACAGACCCTCTACGTTCGTCCTCTGCCCGGGCCACACGACGGCGTAGCCGTACTCGTCCAGCTCTAGGCCGATGCTCTTCAGGAACTCGACGGGAGGCTCCATCCCTATCTCGATGATTATCCCCGATACCCTGAGCTCCCTCTCCTCACCCGTGAGGACGTTCCTCACCCTGACCCACTCGACCCTATCGGTCCCGCCTATCTCGGTGACCACGGAGTTGAGGACGGGCTCTATCTTCGGGTTCCTCCCGATCAGGTCGACGTATACCGGGAAGGCCCTGAAGCTATCCCTCCTGTGGACGAGGTAGACCCTCGAGGCGTAGGAGGCTGTGAGCAGGGCCCCCTGGAGGGCGGCGTTCCCGCCCCCGACGACCACCACCTCCTTGTCCTTGAACAGGGGCGCGTCGCACGGGGCGCAGTACGACACCCCTCGCCCCGCCAGCCTGTCCTCTCCCGGAACCCCGAGCTTCCTCCTCAGGCTGCCGACGGCTATCACGACCGCCTGGGCCCTGAAGGCGCCCGATGTCCGCGAGACCACCTCGAAGTGCTCCCCGGTTTTCCTGACCTCCACCACTCTATCGGCGAGCACCGGGACTCCGTACTTCGCTACGTGGGACTCGAACCTCTTCGCGAGCTCGGGACCGGGCACGTCCTGGATCCCGATGTAGTCGTCTATCACTCCAGCGTTGTTCAGAGTCCCGCCGACTTGCTCTGCGATCAGCAGCGTCTTGAGGGCGAACCTGGCGGCGTAGAGCGCTGCGGAGAGCCCGGCCGGACCTCCACCTACCACTATCACGTCGAAGAGCTCTCCTGGAGCTACCCTAGCCGTGGGTCTCAGCCTGAGCGCGAGCCTCGAACCCTGCCCCAAGCTGTCACCGGCTCGGTCCTCCCTGCTATCAAAATAAGGTGTTCCGAGCGCCCCGACCTCGGGAGTCAATGCTTATATACCCTCGGGTAGAGAGGGCGTTGACGCGTGACTAAAACAGGTGGTAAGGTGCTGAACCACTCAGGAGGTCCTAAGACAGCAACGGTATACGTCGGTCTGGCCCTCGACGACGTGGTCGGTGCTGCCGCCCTCGCCGCGGCTCTGGGTAGGAAGGGCTACAGAGTGTACGTAGACCTCCCGATCAGGGAAGAGCTCAGCAACCTGAGGATCCTGGGGTCTTACGCCGTGGGGATACAGCCGAAGGGCGGGGTCAACATGGTCGACTCCATCGCCATGGTGTACAACAAGGCCAAGGGGATGGGCTACGTCTTCAGGTACGACGGTAACGGAAACGGCGAGGTCTTGATGAAGCTGCGCGCGGCGAGCTCCGTGACCGAGGTCGTGAGGGAGTATCTGAGCACGATCAGCGCCGACGTGGAGGTGCCCAAGCAGCTCCTAGACGACATCATAGCCCTGAACAACGGGAGCCCGGACAAGCTGAGCAAAGTCGGAAGGGTCCTCTACGGCGTCTACAGGCTCAAGTCCAACGACAAGAACGTCAGGACCATGGTCTACAACTACGTCTACAACTCCATCGTGACCAAGAACCTAAAGCTCCCGAGCGAGCTGCAACTCCTCTACAACGAGTACGAGAGGTCCCTCAAGCTCGTCGACGAGCTGATCAAGAGCGACAGGCTCGTAACGATAGGCCCCTACAAGGTGGCACTGCTGTCCTCCAAGCACAGCGACGAGTTCGTCGTCCAGAACATCGATTACCTCAAGCCCTTCGCCTCGGAGATCCTCGCGCACGCGTGCCGCCAGAGGAGCCCAGCGTTCCTCATCTACGAGACGAGCCCGGGTGTACACGAGATCAGGGTATGCGTTAGGTACAACGTGAGCATAGCCAGGGTAGTCGGTTCCGTACCCAGGGACGTCCTGGACAGAGTCAGCATCTCGACCTCTCCCACATCGGTGCAGATAGAGTTCACAGATCCGTCTAAAGCAAGCGTCGACGAGGCCCTCGACATCGTCACCCGGATGATAGCCTCTCTGTCCAACGCGTGAGAAAGCCGTGGGCGGGACTCTCGCTCTGATCGCCGGGAGGATCTACGCGAGCTTCAGGCCCCTGAGGGTAGTCCGGGGTCTGGTCGTACACCGCGGAAGGGTGCTCTACTCCGGGAGCAGCGAGGAGGCAGTCGCTATAGCGAAGAGACTGGGAGGCGACGTCCTGGAGCTTCCCGACTCGACGGTAGTCCCCGGTCTAGTGGACGCCCACACTCACCTAGAGTCCCTGGGGCTCGCGCTGAACTCGGTCGACCTAAGGGGCACTAGGTCTATCGAAGAGCTGAAGACCGCGCTGAGGGAGTGGTCCGCGGGGAGACCCGGGTGGGTCTTCGGGCGAGGCTGGGACCAGGAGAAGTTCAGAGAGGGCAGGTTCCCGACCCGCTGGGACGTAGACGAGGCCGTCGGGGACAGACCCGTCATACTCGTCAGGGTCTGCGGACACATGGCCCTCCTGAACACGGCCGCCGCTGAGGAGCTTAGGGTCGAAGAGCTGGCTAAGGAGAGGCTCGTCAGAAACGAGAGCGGGGAGTTCACGGGTCTCGTAGTAGAGGAGGGGGTCGAGGCGGTCATGAGGCAGTTCTGGAGCAGGGTGGACGAGGAGGCTCTGGAACGCTACCTGCTGGACGCGGCGAGGCACGCCGTTCAGTACGGGGTGACGACCCTCGGCCTGGCCGGGGCCTCTCTCAGGACGGTGAGCTCTCTCGCTGGACTGTCCCTGAGCGGGAGGCTCCCGACTAAGGTGATGGTATACCTAGGCCTCGAGGCGTTCAGGGAGCTCTCGAGGCTAGGTCAGCGGGCTCCGATGCTCTTCGGCAGGAGGGTCGGAATCGTGGGAGTGAAGCTCTTCGTAGACGGCTCTCTCGGGGCCAGGACGGCTTACCTGAGCGAGCCTTACGACGACGCACCGGAGACCCGCGGCCTAAAGCTTCTAGGCAGAAGAGAGATAGCCGAGGTCGCCTCGCGGGCGGAGAGGCTAGGGTTCCAGGTAGCAGTCCACGCGATAGGGGACGCGGCCCTGGACGAGGTCATAGAGGGACTGAGGGGCTTCAGGGGAAGGGCCAGGGTGGAGCACCTATCGGTCGTCAGGGACGACCAGCTGGTCAAGCTCGGAGAGCTCGGCGCGGTGGGGGTTGTCCAGCCCCACTTCATCTTGACGGACTGGTGGGTCCTCAGGAGGGTCGGGGCGAGGAGGGCCAGGTGGGTCTACAGATTCGGAGACCTCGGAAGGCACATCCCGATAGCCCTATCGACCGATAGCCCGGTGGAGCCTATAGACCCGTGGGAAAACCTGTACGCAGCTCTCACCAGAGGCCTAAACGAGGGGATCGAGCTGGCCGAACACACGAGAGACCAGAGGCTCTCGGTGGCCGACGCCCTGCACTACTACACCTCGGGCTCCGCCTACGCTCTCGGCCTCGAGGACAGGATCGGGAGGCTCGAGCCGGGCTACGACGCAGACCTCGTCGTGCTAGACCGCGACCCGCTCGAGCTGGATGCCGAGGAGATAAGGAAGACCAGGGTCGTCGAGGTCTACGTGGATGGAGAGAGGGTCTATCCTTAGGTACTCCAGGCAGCTGCCGCTTATAGGGGTCAAGGGTCAGGAGAGGCTCTCTAGCTCGACGGTTCTCGTGGTGGGGGCCGGGGGTCTCGGGAGCCCAGTCCTCCTCTACCTGGCGGCGGCCGGAGTCGGGAACATAGTCTTGGTGGACAGGGGCTACGTCGACCTGCCAGACCTCAACAGGCAGATAGTGTACGACGAGGACGACTTGGGGAAGCCCAAGGCGGAGGCGGCCGCGGAGAGGCTGAGGAGGCTCAACAGCACCATAACCGTGACCGGCTACAGCATGGACGTCATGGACGACTCCTTCGAGAAGCTCGTGGCGTCGACCGACGTGGTCGTGGACTGCCTCGACAACTGGCCCGCCAGGCTCAGACTGAACGACCTGGCCGTGAGGTACTCGAAGCCCCTCGTCCACGCCGGGGTCTGGGGGACGTACGGTCAGGTGACCACGGTGATCCCCGGTCAAACGCCGTGCCTCAGGTGCCTGGCCCCCGGCGCCGCCGAGAGCGGAGGAGGGGAGGTCGCCTGCCCGATCACCGGCGCGTTCATCTGCCCCGTCATAGGGTTCACCCCGGCCATCCTCGGCCTCCTCGAGGTCTCCGAGGCGATCAGGCTCCTGCTCGGGGAGCGCCCGGTCCTCGCCGGGGTGCTGATGGTGGTAGACCTGAACAGCATGGAGTTCACCAAGATCAATGTGAAGAGGAGGAGCGACTGCCCGGTGTGCGGCCGGACGGGCTCCGCACCCTAGGTGGTCAGCCCCGGAGAGACCGGCGGGTCTACAAGAGCTTTCGCGGGACGTATCTGCCTCTGATGGGCACCTCGTGGCCGCACCTCGGGCACCTGTGCCTGTCCCCGGTGCGGTCTAGACCGAAGTACGTCACCCTGTACCACGACCTCCGGACGAGGACTTTGCCGCACCTCGGACACCTGGTCGCCTCGTACTCCGGGTCGCCCACGTTCCCCACGTAAACGTACTCTATCCCGGCCCTCGCCGCGGCGCTCCTTATCTCTAGCAGCTTCCCCAGGGGAGTCGGGGGCTCCGACCACCTGTGCGCCGGGTGGTACCTGTTCACGTGTAGGGGGACCGAGGACCCCAGGCAGCTGAGGTGCTTGTCTATTATCCACTCGTAGCACTCCTCGGAGTCGTTGGTGTTCGCCACCACCAGGTATACCATCTCGACGTGGGCACCCGCGTCCAGAGCGAGCCTCGCGTTCCGGAAGACCTTCTCGTGGTCTACCCCAACCAGCGCCCTCCTCATGGACGGGCACCCCTTGATGTCTGCGGAGAACCCGTCGACGCCCGCCTTCGCAAGTGCCCCCAGAGCCTCCTCGGTGAAGTACATGTTGGTCACGACCATGGAGTACAGCCCGCGCTTCACCGCGAGCTCCGTAGCGTCGATCACGTAGTCCAGGTTGACCGCGGGCTCGTTGAAGCTGGCCGAGAGGCCCTCGTCACCCCTCCGCGCGGCGACCTCCACCAGCCTCTCGGGACTGACGTATGGGTCTTCGGCGCGCGGGTGGGCGAAGCTCAGGTGGTGGTTCTGGCACCACGGACAGTAGAAGTTGCAGCCCCAGGTGGAGTACGTGAGCGCGGTGCTGTTCGGCCAGTAGTGGAAGAGGGGCTTTACCTCTATGGGTCTGCTCTCGAGGGCGCTCAGCCTCCCGTAGCCCAGGTGGACTAGCTTGCCGCCGTCGTTGAGGTAGTTGCCGCAGGCCCCCCTTCTCCCGGGTAGTATCAGGCACCTCCTCTCGCAGACGAGGCACCTGACAGTGCCTCCCTCGGAGCGCTCGTAGAACCTGGCCTCTCTCACACGAGCGTCCTGGCTTCGAGAGGTATTAAGTAGCCGCGCCGAGTTCCCGGGGCTACTCCCCCTCCTTCTCCTTAGTTATGTCCCTGAGACTCTGGCACTTGAGTCTCTTCAGGAAATCGTCTAGCTGGTCTAGGGGGACCTTGATCGTGTAGAGGTACCTCTTCGTCCTCGCCTTGACCTTGGCTACGTTCTCTTTCGACCTCCTCATTACCCTACACTCCTTAGCTTTCTCGCTTATCCTCACGAACTCCTCCGGGTCCTTGACTTCGATCGGCATCCCCGACCCCCGCATGCTCTAGTCCTGACTCACCAAGGGCTTTAAAAGCTTTGAGGAGAGTCCGCACGCGAGCTCGGCGAGCCGGAAAGCATAATAACATGCTCGGAGAGCCGTCTCCGGGATACTGCTCTGGGCGCACTGCTCCCGAGGGCCTCTCGGGTCGTGAGCGGGGAGTTCCTAGACCACGTGGTGTACTCGGTGTATAGGGCTGCGAACGAGCTAATGGGGGTGGAGAGGACTTGGGACCTCGTCCTGAGGGCTGGCGAGGTCCTTTACGAGAGGCTGGAGAGAGCCCTCGGTCTGGAGTCCATCGAGGACCCCGTGGAGGTTCTATCTAGGATAGCCGGGTGGCTCGAGGACGTGGGCTACGTAGAGCGGGCTGAGGTGAGGAGGGTCTCCGGAGACGAGTTCGAGTATGTCATGGGTAGACCGGTCATAGTGGGGGGAGCGGAGGAGCTGGTGAGGGAGGGCATGGTGCCCCCGCACATCTCCACGTCCCTGATGTTCGCGGCGCTCAAGAGGCGTGGACTGAAGGCCGAGCTCGAGGAGACTCGCTTCCTGCCCGACGGCACAGCGGTCGAGAGGTGGAGGGTGGTCGGATCACCGTCGTAGCCCTCAGTGCTCCAGGTGGTGTACGTCCCCGGCTTCGATGTGGTGTCTGACCCCGGAGACCTCCACCGTAAGCCTTCCCAGCCTGTCGAGAGCCACAGCGCGCCCCACGATCTCCCTGCCGTCCCTGGTCACGACCCGTACCATCCTACCTATGGTCCCGGAGAGCTTAGTCCAGGACTCTATGACCCTCTCGGGCTTTCCTGACGAGAGGTGTCCGTAGTACGTCCTCAGCCTCGACAGCACTACCGCCAGGAGAGTCGCTCTGGGCACGCTGGCGCCCGCGAGCTCCCGCAGCGACGCGGCCGTTCCTCTGACCTCCTCGGGGATCTCGTTGTTGGCGTTCACACCCACGCCGAGGTACAGCACCCTCACCCTGTCCGCCTCGGCCTCCCCCTCGACGAGCACGCCGCAGACCTTCCTCTCGCCGACCAGGACGTCGTTGGGCCATTTGACCCGCGCGTCGATGTCCAGCAGGGCCCTCAGGGTCTCGGCGACCGAGACCCCGGCCGCCAGGCTGAGGAGGTGCAGGGGACCGGTGAAGCCGGGCCTCAGTATCGTGGTGAACCAAAGGCCCCCTTTCGGTGCGTACCACGCGCGCCCCATCCTCCCCCTGCCCGAGGCCATCTCCTCGCATACGACGGTCGTCCAGCTGGTGGCTCCCGAGGCGGCGATGTCCCTGGCTATGTCCTGGGAAGAGCGGGAGCACCTCTCGAAGTACACCACGGGCGCCCCCACGCCGGTGAGCGTCAGCAGCTCCCCGGTCCTCGAGAGGTCGTCCTCGAGGAGCATGCGGTAGCCCGAGCCTGGCACGGCCGCAACCGGTACGCCCCACCTCCTCAGCTCGTCGACCACCTTGTGGACGTAGGCCCTCGTCACTCCGAGCTCCGCGGCCAGGGACTCACCGCTGACCGGGCCGCGCCTCAGTATCGAGAGTACCAGGGCCTCGGACCTGCTGAGCATCGGGTAAACCGTTAACAGACAGAATTTTAAGCTTCGACCGGACTCCATGTGTACAGCCGATGGAGCTGGACCGCGGGAGCTGCCTGCCGGGTTCTGGGCTAGGCATCGGTGCCTAGCCCTCGGGGCTCACAGCCCTCTTGCTCTCCGCGCTCGGAGCGGGTCTCCCCGCTCTCCATAGATGCTCGTCCACGCGCACCCGATGTTTGAGCTTTTCCGTTTTGAAACTACTGCCCGCGCCATCCGGCGGAGGGGCTCGGCCTCAGGGTCGTGGAGGTGGTTGCCGGAGTCCTTCCGGCGGTGGTACTCGATGTCGTCGTGCGCAGGTTGAAGCCGACCATCTCCGGGATGATGAGAGCCAACTGCGGAGAGCAGAGCTGGTGCGGTGGACGCTAGACTCCACGGAGGTGCCCGGAGGAGGCTAGAGCCTCAACCGCGATCCTCGCGGCGATAGAGCAGAGCCTACTGCACTTGAGCCTGGCACCGCTTTCCACGAACTCCCTCCACTCGTCCGGGTTTCTCAGGTCGTAGACCTTCCCGAAGAGCTTCAGGTGGAGGTCCCGGCACCTAACCGCTCCGAGCTCCTTCCTGAACTCGTCGAACACTCTCCCCGCGACCTCCATTGCTCTGGCGTAGTCCGCCGACCCGGAGGTCGGCTCAAGCTTCTCGCGCCCCAGAGCCAGACCTATAGCCATGACGGCGCCCAGGAGAGCCCCGCAGACCTCGCCAGCTAGGGCGACACCCCCCGAGAGGGCGGAGGCCGCCTTGAAGGACCCCCGATCCTCGACGCCGATGGCTTCCTGGAGGGCCTTGAGGGTCATCTGGGCGCAGCCTCCGTAGACTCTGTGGAGCTCCTCCGCCAGAGTCGCTGTCCTCCTCGCTAGTTCCCGAGCTTCGGTCAGCGAAACCACCGTACTCTGATCTCACCGGCTCAAAAGTACTCTGTGAGGTGGCCTACTCTAGCGGCTCCCGGAACCCCTCGGTCGCACCGACTGTGCGGCAGCGCGAGGAGCTCCTCGGCGGAGAATTCCGGCGAAGGCCTCGCCGGACGGCTCACACGAGTCCGAGTCTGAACTTCCGACCGGAGCTCGACGCTTTGAGCCTTCTCTGGCACCACCCCATCCATGAGCCCCCCATCTCCTCGAGCGCGAAGTCGCTCGTCCTCCCCACGGCCAGGAACCGCCCTCGTACATTACGGCGATCACATCGCTCAGCCGCAGTGTCTCCTCGAGGTCTACTGAGACTGGGAGAACTGTTCTTCCCCTGTTCCTCGCACCGGGTCCTGGGCTAAGCATTGATGCGTATGGAGCCCATGCCTAGCCCTCGAGCTTCACCACCCTCGGCCGCACCGGGCTTCCCGGGCTTGACCCCCTTCGGGGAAACCCATCGCTTCCTGCATCCCAAGGAACTCCCCAAGACGCCGCCCGCTCCCCTCGGGTCTCTGCCGTAGTACACGCATCTGGAGAGGCTCTCCTCGCTCTCAACCGGTACCTATCTACAGTATACCTATGTCTAAGCTGTCCCGTTCTGAGACCGTTTGCTACGGCACGACGCGAACCAGAGCTGGACCAACCCTGGCTTTGTCGCGGCCTCCACGACGAAGAGGGTCGACGAAGGAGTGCACTGCGCCACGCACCTGGTTATCGCCGACAAGTTCGAGGAGGTCGCGAGGAAGCACGATGGCGTCCTCCCGCTAGGGATAGGCACCGAGATCGAGGGAGTCCCCATGGAGGGCGCCTCCGTCATGACCCGGTCGACCTGGACGAATTCATAGAGACGGGCATCGCGGCTGAGAGAGTCCTCGACAAGCCCGTGCTGCCGATGCCTCCTGGGGAGACAGGGGAGAGGGTCAAGGGGATGAGGAATTCCGCGTCCTCGTGGAGATGGGCTGCCTTAGCCCGAGCTCGAGAGGCTAATAAGGGAGGACGAGGTGGAGGTGCCGCTGCTGCTAACGGAGGACTTCGGGTACCGGGAGAGGGTCGCTAAGCCGGTTCGTAGGTCATGCCTTCGTATAGTCTTTATCTAAAGTGTCCGACTTGGGAGCTGTCTCCGGATGAGGTCAGAGCCCCAGAACCGCCCTCACCAGTACGCTCGCCAGTGCGGCCAGGACCACGAGGATCGCGGCTTCCACTTTCATCGCGATCAGGAGAACCGAGATGAGAGCGAAGAGGGCCAGTGAGACGTAGTCGAGAGCTCCGCTCCTGAGCAGGATGCTCCCCGACAGCCTGAGCATCGCGTAGAGCAGTAGGGCTAGGACGGCAGCGTTCACGCCTCGGAGAGCCGCTCGCGTTACCCAGTGGTCCATGTACGACCTCAGGAGGACCGCGAGCCCCAGCGCCAGGGTGAAGTTCGGGGTCAGTAGCCCGAGGACGGCCACCACCGAGCCCGGAAGCCCTCTCAGAGCGTAGCCGATCTGCACAGCGGTGCTGACCAGCACGGGACCGGGAACGGTGTGGGCAGCGCCGAAGAGGCTCGTGAGCTGCTCTCCACTGAGCCACCCCCTCTCCTCCACCAGGACCTTGTAGTACACGGCTGGACCGCTGTAGAGGCCCCCGAACAGCATGAACCCCATCTTCAAGAAAGCAGAGAAGAGGTCCAGGTATGACGCAGCGCCCACCGCTCCAACCCCTCAGCCTGAGCTAGGTCTGGGGCTTTTAAGCATTCCCCCGAGCTATCGGTGGGAAAGAGCTATCCCTCAAAAAGTACCTTCTCAGGGCGCGGGCCGGCTCTTCAGTTCCTTGATCGTATCGCCCAGGGCCACGTAGAGGAGTATACACGTGATAACGGCTAGTATGGGGAAGACTATGGAGAGCAGCACCAGGATCCCGGCGACCAGGTAGAGGGAGTTCCTGTAGGCGTCGTGCATCTTGAAGCTCAGCAGCGCGACACCTATGTGCCCCAGCAGCAGGAGTACCAGCCCGATAATGAAGAGCGGGATCCCTATCAACACTATCGATAGCACGGCGCCTACTAGGATCAGGATCAGCCCGCCCACATAGCCCACTCTGACAAGCGTGGACGCGGTACCGAACTCCGGTCTAGCGTGCGCCAGAGTCCTCACGCCCGGGACGAACCTGGTGTAGATGCCTATCAGCAATACCAGGTCTCCGAGGATCACCAGCACGATGCTGACGAGGAGCGATAGTGGAAAGAGCCAAGGCATTCCGGGTCCCATTGCGGTGAAGAGGCCGAAGATGATTGCGACGAGCCCGATGCCCATGAGGATCCAGCCGACGAGCGCTATGAGAAGTCCCGATCTCATCTCCTCGAGGGCCGGGATGACCGCAGCCTCAGCCCCGGAGGACATCGTGTGTTCGCCTAGTAGAGAATGGCCTTCGGGACTAATAAACTTGACAGCCGGCTTTTTTATGCGTCCATAGCCGTTAGAGCTTGAGGCTCTCGAGAGTGTGTGACCCATATGCCGAGATCAGGGGGTGTGTCGCGGCTGCGGTAGCCGGGGCCGCCTCGGAGCTGGGGATCGGGCTAGACCCGAAGACCGTCCGCACCGCACTCCAGGAGCCTCCGAGGCTCGAGTTCGGCGACGTCGCTCTGCCCCTCCCCAGGGTCTCGAGGCAGGCAGCCGAGAGGTGCGCGGAGCTAGCACCGCTCGTCGAGAGCTTCGGGAGGGAGTGCGTGGAGAGGGTCCAGTGCGTCGGCAGCTACATGAACTTCTGGATCGGAAGCGGCTACCTGGTCGGGCTGCTGGCTAGGGCCCTCTCAGAGTGCGGGAGCTCCTACGGTATACCCAAGAAGGACAGACCGCTAAAGGTCGTGGTGGAGTTCGTTTCCGCGAACCCGATCCACCCACTCCACATAGGCTCCGGCAGGAACGCGGTGCTCGGAGACTTCATCGCGAGGGCTCACGAGCTCATGGGGGACAGAGTCGAGAGGAGGTACTACGTGAACGACCTGGGGCTCCAGGTGGCCTACCTGGTCTACGGCTACTCCAAGCTCGGGAGGCCGAGGTGCCCTCCCCACATGAAGGACGACCACTTCCTGGGGCTACTCTACGCGGCCGTTTACACGGTTGTGGACGCAGCGATGCTGAGGAAGAGGCTGGAGACCGCTGGCGAGGCCGAGGCGCGGGAGCTCAGGAGAGACCTGGACTCCCTCCTCGCAGACCTCCTGAGAATCGGGGAGAGGGTTCCCGGCGTGGTCGACGAGCTGCTCAGGCTCGCCGAGGCGTCCGGCGACCTGGAGCGCGAGGTGAGGGAGGTGAGCAGGACCCTCGAGCTCGGAGGCCCGCCCCTCTCCGAGGTGCACAGAGAAGTGGTTGGCAGGGTAGTCTCCGGCATCCGCGAGACCCTCGAGAGGCTGGGCATACCGTTCGACAGTTGGGATTACGAGAGCGAGCTGGTGAAGTCGGGGCTCGTCGATGAGGTGTTGAGGAGGGCCCGCGAGTCCGAGTTCTTCACCTACCACAGGGGCGCGCCGGCTCTGGACGTGGGGAAGCTCGCCGAGAGGCCCGAGCTCAGGGAGGCCCTAGCCGTGCCCAAGACCATGGAGGTCCCGCCGCTAGTCCTCGCGAGGTCTGACGGGACTACTCTCTACACGACCAGGGACATCGCCTACACTCTCAAGAAGTTCTCGGAGTCCGGGGCCGACCTATGCTACAACGTGGTAGCCGTGGAGCAGACCCTACCCCAAGCCCAGCTCAGGCTGGCCCTCTACGCACTGGGTTACGAGCGGGAGGCCAAGTCCCTGATCCACTACGCGTACGAGATGGTCAACGTCAAGGGCTTAGCGATGAGCGGGAGGAGAGCTAGGTACGTGACCGTCGACGAGGTGCTGGACGCCCTGGTGACCAGAGCGCGTGAGCTGGCTGAGGAGCGCGGGGTCGAGCTGACGGAGGACGCTGCCCTGAGGATAGCGAGGTCCGCGCTGAAGTACGTCATGCTCTCGGTATCCCCGAGGAAGACCCTCGTGTTCGACCCAGACCAGGCCGTGGGGGTCAAGGCCGGTACGGCCACCTACCTCCAGTACACTCTCGCGAGGGCCAACGGCATCCTGAGCAGATACGGGAGAGCGCCGGACTTCTCGAGAGCCGGGGCCGACGGGCTCTCGGGCAGGAGGAGGGAGCTGGCGCTGCTGATAGCCAGGTTCCCGGAGGTCTTCAGGAAGGTAGCGACCGAGCTGACCCCGGAGGACATGGTCTTCTACCTGAACAGGCTGGCCGAAGTGTTCAATCCGTGGTACGACTCCGATCCAGTCCTAGCGGAGCCGGATGAGCCACTGAGGAACCTCAAGCTGATGCTGGTCTACGGGGTCAAGACCTCTATCGAGAACGCCTTCAGGCTGCTGGGGCTAGACGTCGTCGAGAGGATATAGAGCTGAGGTTCCCGCTCTCGGCTTGGATGGAACCGGCGCGGCATCTACGCGCGGCGACCGCTCACGATCTCGACGGAGATCTTGTACGGTAGCTCGTTGAGCAGGAGCCTGACCAGCTCCTCTAGGCAGTCGTCGACGTTCTTGGGGTTTACAGCCTCGGCCTCCACCCTCAGGACTACCTCGTCCTCCCTGACACCCAGCGGCCTCACCGAGATGTTGGCCTTGTCCACCAGTCTAGACCTCCTTATCGCGCTGTAGACCTTCTCGATGACCTCGTCTATGTTACCCCCGGGCTTGGCTACCCTCACCCTGAGCACCAGGGGGAGCCGCGACATCTTCACTATTACGGACCTTAGCAGGCGGCTGTAGGGTATGAAAACGGAGGTTCCGGGGTCAGCCTTCAGGACTACGTGGTTCCCCTCGACCAGGAGCACCCTCCCCTCGAACTCCTTGCCGTCAATGAGCACCCGGACGTACTCTCCGTCCCTCACCATAGACGTGAGGGCTACCACGAGGTACGCGAGGGAGTTCGATATGTACCCGATGACCGAGAAGAGAACCACGGCTACCACCGTGAGCACCACGGCTAGGGACACCGTCGGGACGAGGGGGTGCGGGACTACGGTCGAGAAGGCCGCCGGCAGGACTATCGCCGCCGTTAAGATCAGGACGACGAGCTTCACGGTCTCCTCGAACTTCCTGCTTATTATCCCCCTGAGCCTGAGGCGGGCTAGCGCTATCCTTGCGACATAGTAGGTGGCGTAGATTATGACTGCGGAGATCGCTAGGTAGAGAACGGGGGACCAGGCCTCCCAGGCCTCCTCTAGCAGCCCACCACCACCCCGGCTCCGGGTCGGGTTTGTTGCAAGCAAAATAAGTATCGGCACCGCGCTACGGTGCCAGAAGCTCCTCGAGCGCGCTCTTCTCGGCTATCAGCACGAGCACGTCTCCCTCCTTGATGACATACTCGTCCGGAGGCTCCCTGAGGGCTCCCTCCCTGTCCACCACCCTCAGGGCGGACACCCTGTACCTCTCTCTGAGGTCCGCCGCGGACGCGCCGACGAGATGGTTAACCACCCTCGTATCGATGACCGCCACCGCGTGGTCTCCGGGGAGCTCGATGACCTCCGCACCGCGCAGGACCGAGGACGTGGCCCTCTCCACGACGTCTCCAGCGACCACCACGTTGGACGCCAGGCCGAGCCTCAGCAGCACCTCGGCCACCCTCCGGTTCCTCGAGACCACCAGGACCCTCGGTATGTTGACAACCTTGGCGTAGACGCTGAGAGCCACGTTGACCGACTCGTCTCTGTGGGCCAGTAGCAGGACGTCGGCCTTGGAGAAACCGAAGCTCTCCAGTTGGTCGAAGTCGAGGAGGTCTACGGCGGCCCCGGCTACGTCCAGTTCCGCCTCGAGCCTCTCGATTCCCTCCTTCACGTCGTCGAACACCACGACCTCGTGCCCCTGCTCGACGAGCCTACGCACGAGGTTCTGAGTGAAGTCCGCAACACCGACTACCGCTATCCTCATAGCTACCGCATAGTTGGTGTGGCGGCTTTATTTATCTCAACTCCTCTGCTCTCGACCTCCGTGAAACCCAGGCGCAGCCGGTGCCTCCACGCGCCTCGCCATCGACCCCGCGGATGGAGCCGGTCCGGTAAGTCGTGGCGGTTGCTGCTAGCCGGGGGGTCCGCTAGGCCTAGTGACGAACCACCTGCTCAACCCTGACTCGGGTCTTCTGAGTCCCTTGATAGCCTTGACGAGCCTCTCGAGGGCGCTGACGACCCTGTCCTCCGAGAACTCGTACTCTCCTATCAGCATCTCCTTGATCCTCTCGGTCTCGGGCTCTCTCCACTCCAGCACGTAGTCTCTAGTCACCGGGGGGTTCTTGAAGAGCTCCCTTATCGCCTCGGGTGGAACCGGGAACACGGCCCCCGGAAAGAGCCTCAGGACTCTCTCCAGGCTTCCGTGGGTCTTGACCAGCTGGTATGCCGTCTTGGGTCCGACGCCCCTAACCCCCTCCGGGTTGTAGTCCGTCCCGACGAGTATGGCTATGTCTATCAGCTGGTCCCTGGTTATCCCCAGGGACTTCAGGAGGGAGTCCAGCTCTACGACCTCGGGCTTTATCTCGACGTAGACCTCCTTCTTCGGGAGCTTCCTCCTGCCGCTGATCGTGAGGTTCCTGACGAGCCTCGGAGACCCGAAGAGGAGGGAGTCGTAGTCCTGGGACGCGACGGCCCAGGCATCTCCGCGGGCAGCCATGAAGGCCGCCTGGGCCTCCCCCTCCGACGGTGCCTGGACCCAGGGCACCCCCATGGCCTTCAGGAGCTCCTTGGAGGCCTCCACCATGTCGCTCGTGAGGTGGGCCGACATCTGCGCGTACCTTCTAGCCGCCTCGAGGTCTCCGGCGGAGACGGCCTCCTCGTATCTCCTCCTGGCCTCCTCCCTAACGCTCATCCTCTCCATGAGCTCTCTAGCCTTGAGCTCCGGAGGCTTCCCGTCGAACACGTACACGGGCTTCACTCCCGCCTCCAGGAGGTTTATCGTCCTGTAGAAGAGGCCGCTCAGGTGGCTCGTCACCCGCCCCCTGCTGTCCATGAGGGGGGTGCCGTCCGGCTGCCTGATCGCTGCCAGGAACTGGTAGAGAGCGTTGTAGGAGTCTACGGCGACGACCTTTCCCCTGAGCTCCCTCAGGTCGCTCACGGTTTTGACGCACTCTCCAGGGATGATGTCGCGTATGTTTACGCCCAAGCCCGCACCGTCAAGCTAGGAGTCCTACGAAGATATTTAAGCGGTTAGTGAGAGCGCCGGAAGCTGCTGGCGATTTAACCTGGCCGGCGGACTTCACGCCGGGTGCGGAGGGTGGGAGGCTGGATCGTCAGGTGCAGGTCTTGCGGACTGGAGAGGGTGCTCAAGGTCGGTTACCACCTGGGCGGCCTCAAGCAGCTCTACCACTGGTGCCCCAACTGCAGGAGGAATACGTTCCACGAGATAGTGAAGAGAGTAGCCCCGTAGGGATCTCGCGGCTCCCACGGGAGAGCGGGGGCGGTGGCCGAGGTCCAAAGCCCCGCATCCTTGGCCGCTAGACGACCCGGCTGCCGGATAGGGCTGTGAGGTCCGAGGTAAATAAGCATTCCACGACTTGAGGCGCGAAACCCCTCCGTGCGCGAGTAGCCCGAGCGTTCTCCGCTCCCCGCTCGAAGGTCGGCAGCCCACGGGCTGGCGAAGCTCAAGGGGGTTGGCGGCTTCTGAAGCCCCGAGCGGGCCGATGCTGTTGAGAGGAGGTGGAATGTTCGGGAGCCCGAAATAAAATGTCCAATAAAATGTTCTGCGGCGAAGACTGCGAGGGAGCGGAAGTGAGGTTGGAGCCGAGGAGGGTGGATAAGGTCATAAGGGAGGTGGAGGCCCTGTTAATGGACCTGGAGGCGCTGAGGGACGACCTGAGGTCGGCCATAGCGGAAAGTAGAGTATCGAGAGACGAGGAGGAACTCAAAGCCTTGGAAAGCCTCTCGGTCAGTCTAGGGAGAGCGTACGATGCTCTGAGGGCTCTCTATACGCAGCTGAGCCTGTTGAGGATGAAGTACTCCTAGCCGCAAGGTCGCAACCTCGGGAACCCCCGGGGTTCGGAAGGCGATACCACCCCCCGGTCACCGGGTTTTTAGACTGGAGCCCGAGGGCTCTCGGAGCAGCGGACTGCCGCGTTGTACGGGTTCTAGCGAGGGGATCCGCGTCCTAGGCGGATCAAGCCTTTATAGCTGCTCCCAAAAGCCTCTCGCGGTGCCCGATCCTGGACTGCGCCTACTCTAAGGCCTTGGTGGGAGCGGTCGTCGGGGTCGCTCTGGGAGCGGTCTCGCTGGTGGCCACGTACCAGTCCTCGGACGTTCTCCACTACATCACCGCTGTCGCGTACCTCGCCTCCCCCTTCTTCGCGCATCTGCCAGCCTCCAGGTTGTCGGGCACGAAGTGTTCCATCAAGGAGGGGGTGTTTCTCTACCTCGCCGTCGCGTTCATAGTCTGGATAGCGGCGTTTAACGTGGTGTACGCCGCGCTCAGCAAGCCTTAGGGACTCTCTCAGGTCTTCGAGGCGGGCGCCTGACAGCGAGCTGCCCGGGGACGCTACGGAGCGAGTCCACTCGGAGCACCGTTCCGCGGAGCGCCGCCGGTATGCCCGATATGTGGCGAAGTGGGCGGGTCGAGCGGGTGCCCGGAGGGGTGCTTTACCGTTGCTCCCGAGGTCCGCCGGGGCGGAGCGCGTAGCTACCGCTCGGCAGCTACGCGACGACGGTGGGAAAAGCATAAGAGGGATGGGCGCTCGGGGTTTACGGAGCATCCGCGGTGCGTGAGAAAGCTCGTTCGAGCTCCTCAGCTCTCGAGGGCTCCTCTCGGAAGTACGACGCGATAGAGTACTACGACACTATAGTCGAGTCCTATGAGGAGCTCTACGGCAGCGAGCAGCTGGCCAAGTACGCGGCGGCCGTCCGCGTCAGGCCCGGGGGGAGGGTCCTCGACGTAGGCTGCGGCATCGGCCTCCTCTACGACTACATAGACGAGCGTCTCGGCGTGAAGCCCGAGATCTACGTCGGGCTAGACGTGAGCTCGGAGTCCCTGAGGAAGCTGAGGCTCAGGCACGGCGCCTCCGGGATCGTCGAGGCGGTGGCCGCCGACTCGGAGCACCCTCCCCTGAGGGAGAGGCCGGGGTTCACCCACCTCTACGCGTTCACCCTCTACGCCTGCGATTATGGAGACCCCGGACCACTCCTAGAGAGAGTAGGCGCCGACTCTCTGGAGGAGGCGGTGGTCACAATCATGTGCACCGAGGGAGAGGCCGGCTGTCCCAGCGGCTTCGAGAACTTCGGGCGCGTCGGCAGACTGGAGGTGCTGTGCGTGCGCAGAAGGAGTGCCGCCGGGGGGATTTGAACCCCCGACACCCCGGTCTCCGGGAACCTTCAGCCGGGCGCTCTCCCGGGCTGAGCTACGGCGGCAGGTGCTCGTCTGTGCACTCGCAGGGAGGCTTATAAACTATGTCCAGGAGAGCAGCCGTCGAGTAGTCGCACTTCGCAAATATCCACTGGAAAAGGCGCTCGTCCTAGGTTTTCCCGCGTTCGTCGCAGTCTAGAGAATATAAGAGACGACCGTCTAGGAGTAGCAGTACAGACCAGGGTAGTGCGGTGGCGGGTAAGCGGGGAAAGCGGGGGGAGTTCGCAGGGAACGCCGCGAGGCTCGGGCATGAGGGCTGGAGGAGGTTCTTCGAGTCCCACGTCGCCCAGGTGGCGGCTAGGGCCTCCAGGTTTCTGAGGCTTGTAGAGAGGCTCAGGAGCTCTCCCGAGTCTCCGGAGGCGGTGAAGATCGTCATGGGCGTCATCGGGAGGGACACCGTCGGGCGCAGTAAGGAGATCCGGGAAGCCTTCAGGAAGCTCATGGGTGTAGAGTGCCTGGGGTGCGGCGAGGCGGTGGAGATGGTGTCCAGAGGGGTGCCCCTCGAGCGCGCTATCGGCTCCGCGAGGCTGTCCTTCAGGAGGTCGGAGTGGCTGGACTCGCTGACGCTTCTCGAGAGACTCGCTCACGAGTCCCTCAGGAACACCGGCATGCTCGAAACGAGCGAGGACGTCCTGAGGAGCTTCTCGGAGAGGGATTACGCGACCCTCGTAGGCGACCCGCTCAAGGTGTTCGGGATGCTCAGGGGTCTCTACGCTTCCCTGCGCTGGGTCCTGCCTCTCTACAGTCCCCACGCTTTTCTCGTCCAGGCCCTCAGGGGGGTCCCCAGGTTCGCCATCGACAAGCTCGGCTGGAGGAGCCACGTGGAGGTGGCGGGGAGGTTCGGCCTAGCGCTGGAGGAGAAGCTCCCCTGCGCCGACCCGGACTACTCGGTGGTCTCGCACGCTCCCGGGTCTACCGGCGACATGGTCTCCTCCATGGTAGACCTGGCCTATAGGCTCCACGAGATTGCTCTGCGCAGCAGCCCGAGGAGGCTGAGGGTCGCCGACGAGAGGAGGAAGTACCTGAACGAGGCCCTGCTCGCCGTCGCGCCGCTGGCAGAGATGCTCGGCGCCGGAAGGGAGCTCGACGCGGTGTCTAGAACCCTGCTGAACGAGGGACGCGTAGCCGGGAGGTACCTCGGCTATAGGCTGGTCGAGGTGAGGATCAAGACTCAGAAGCCTGCCAGGTACGTAACCGTCGGGAGAGCGAGGATGGGGGTTGAGCTGTTCATGAGGGGTGTGGCTCCCTACCTAGTCCTCGGGCTCGGGAGGATGGGGGGCTTCGAAGAGAGGGGCGGGGTGGAAGTTATTTTCAACCTATCGGTCTATGCGGGGGTCGGGTAGGGGTGGCGTCCTCGGTTCGCGGCCCGCCAGACCTCGTCAGCCTCATCTACTCCTACGCCAAGGCCGAGAGGGAGAAGCACAAGAGGGAGAAGGGAGTCGCGTGGGTCACAGACCTCGTCAGGTGCCCTCTGAAGAGGCTCTACGAGGAGCTCTACCCCGAGCTCTCCCTGCAGGAGATGTTCAAGCCCAGTCTGGTAACCGGGACGCTGGTCCACCTCGGCCTCGAGGGCATCTTGAAGAAGATGGCCCAGGAGTTCGAGGTCGAGGTCGAGACCGAGTGGTCTAAGGACGTGATGCTCGGCGACGGGTCGACGGCTACGGTCAAGGGTAGGCTCGACGTGCTCCTCAGCAGGGGACACGAGAGGATAGCCGTCGAGATAAAGAGCTCGCGCTCTGACAGGGGCATACCGCAGAGGCACCACGTAGACCAGGCCAGGGCCTACAACTGGCTGGCCGACCTCAGCGGAACCCTGCTGCTCTACGTAACTCCGAGGAGGATCGCGCAGTTCTACGTCGAGGATAGAATGGACTCCACCGAGGTGGTCGAGAGGATAACCTCTAGGAGAGCCCCTAGGTACGGCTGGGAGTGCGCCTACTGCGCGTACTCCGTACTATGTCCGAGCAAGGTCGAGGTATAGACCGTTCTCGGCGCACCTCTGGCCTAGGAGTTGGTAGCTTAAAAGCTCTCGAGAAAACCAAAACAGGTGCTTGAAGTGTCCCAGAAAGCCGAGAAGAGCGTTTCCAAGGAGTTGAAGATACTGACGAGACCCGTCGTCACGATCGATGCTGCGATAAGGGATGACAAAAAGATGAGCATCCTGGCGGTTGTCAACGGCCTGAACGAGGTCAGCGAGAGGGGCCTCGTCAGCTGCCTCTACATTCTGAAAACCGAGAAGGGGAAGGACGTGGGGTACCCGTTCCAAGTGGTCGGCAAGGTGGTGAACAGCAGGGAGCTGCTCGAGGACGTGAGGATCCTCCTCTACCTGGGCCTCCTAGAGGTCACCGGGGGGAGGAAGCTGCGCCTCACGTCGATGGGCAAGGAGGTTCTGGAGAAGCTGGGCTCGGAGTGGGGGGAGAAGCTGGAGGAGCTCTCGAAGGCCGTCGAGGAGGTGAAGCAGAGGGTCCTCTCCGAGGAGAGCCTGTTCAGCATGATGTCCTCCGCGGAGAGGAGGCGTAGGCGCAGGTAGCGGTATGAAGGATATTTAAGTTTGCTGCGATAAAGCGTGTCCAGGTGATGCTGAGGTGGTGAAGGCGTCTCAGGGGCTAAGGCACAGGACCAGGAGGCTCTTCAGGAAGAGCGTCAGGGAGAGGGGCGCGATACCCAGGCTGAGCCTGGTCATGCACGAGTACAAGGTGGGGGACAAGGTCCACATAGTGCCGAACCCCGCGGTTCACGACGCGCTCCCCCACAGGAGGTTCGTGGGCAAGACCGGGACGGTGATAGGGAGGAGGGGCAGGGCTTACCTAGTGGAGGTGCTCCTGGGGGAGAAGAGGAAGGTGCTGATAACGGTTCCCGAGCACCTGAGACCCGCTCAGGGAAGCGGCTAGAGGAGGAGGCTATGAAGATTCTCGAGGTAAAGAACATACCTCTAGCCCTAGTGCTCAAGAAGCTTTCGGAGTGCGAGAAGAAGGGGCTCGTAGTGAAGGGACTGGCCAGGAGGACTATGGAGCTAGCGGAGGCCCTGAAGAAGTGCGACGACCCGGAGGCCCTCTACGAGGAGCTCGTGAAGCTGGGGCTCAGCGACCTGACGGCGTCGATGGTCGTGGACATAGCACCGAGGGATCGCGACGAGGTGAGGATGCTGCTGAGCTTCGAGCCCAAGGACGTGAGCGACGAGGTGGTCTCCAGGATAATCGACCTGGTGTCCAGCCACTGCCGCAGGTAGCCAAGTGATACCATGGGCTTTCGAGCGAAGGACTACTGGCTCAGGCTCGTCAGCAGAGAGGAGTACGCGATAGTCCTAGACTTCATGCCCAGAGGCAACCCTACAGACCCTCACCACCAGTCTCACAGAGAGCGCCCCATAGCCCAGGGGGTTGGCTGCTCCTACTTCACGCTAATCGAGTTCCACCCGAGGCCGGGGGTCAGCCTCTCCATCGACGAGAGGGTCTACATAGGCTTCTCGAGGCGCGAGCTCAGGGACAAGGTGGCCTTCGTGTGGGGAGAGCCGGTGAGCTACGACGACCTGACAGCCATAGCCAAGTCCAACCTGCCCTCCGCCGTCCAGAAGCTCGTCACGGAGCTGGAGCCGGCGTTCACGAAGTTCTTCAACACCGCTCCGCCGCTGACCATAAAGCTCCACACACTCGAGCTGATACCGGGGGTTGGCAAGAAGACTCTCTGGACAATGCTCGAGGAGAGGGCCCGCGAGGAGTTCAAGGACTACAACGACGTGAGGAACAGGGTCAAGGGATTCGACCCGGTGAGGGCACTGACCGAGAGGGTTATGAGCGAGCTCAGGGGTGCCGAGAGGTACTACCTCTTCGTCCACCCCCCTAAGGGGGCCGCCACGGCCGTCTACCTGGACTACCTAAGCAAGCTCTACGGCACGGGATAGCCGGGGGCGCCGATCGGGCTTGAAAGTAAGGCTCGTCCTGGTGGAGCCCGAGGGCAAGGTAAACTTCGGTCAAATCCTCAGGCTTTGCAGGAACTTCGGCGTGGACGACATCTGCGCGGTCAACCCGAGGTTCGACGTAAGGGACGAGGAGGTGATCAGGTTCGCGGCCGGTGGCGCGAGCCTGGTCGACAGGGTCAGGGTGACCAGCAGCCTGGCCGAGTGCCTCGAGGGCACGGACTTCTCCGTCTGCACCACGTCTATAGCCGGGGCACCGGACGACCCTCTGAGGCAAGCGGTAGCACCGCGTGCGATACCCCTGCTGCTCCCGCGGGGCTCGAGGGTGGCCCTGGTCTTCGGGCGCGAGAGCGTCGGGCTGACGAGGTCCGAGCTGACCCTGTGTTCCCTGGTTTCGACCCTGGTGACTCCGTCGGACTACAACGTGCTCAACCTCTCCCACGCAGTCGCCCTGTATCTGTACGAACTGCTCGGGCGCGGCTTCGAGGAGGTGGTCGTCGGGGAGAGGTGTCCCGGGGACTACGTGGGGATACTCTCCAAGTACCTGGAGAAGCTGGGGACAGCTTACGAGTTCAACGAGTACGAGATCGCGGCTCTTAGGCGCATCGTAAGCAAGGCTCTGCTGACCAAGGCCGAGTGCCGAGTCCTATACAGGTTCCTGAAGGCGTCTCTAGCCGCGCACAAGCTCCTCCGAAAGGAAGATCTTCCGGAGCCTACGGAGTAGGCGCTCGGTAGTCGAGCTGTCCGAGGAGCGCGCTCCCGTAGAAGGGGGCGAGCTCTAGAATCGGCACCCGTCAAAGGGGTATCACTAGGACCCGGGACCAGGCCCCAGCACGATATCGACTATGCTGCTGATCACCTCGCCTAGAGGCTTCTTGCCTACGGTTATCGAGGAGGCCTCGGCGTGACCCCCGTAGACCCCCTTGAGGGAGTCAGCTATGGCCTGGGAGAGCTCTAGGGCGTTCCTCTCCACGGATCTTACGGTTACGACTATCTTGTCCCGCTCCTCCCTTACCAGTATAACGCTCTTCCTGTACGCTTTGGAGAGCTCGGTGGCCGCAACACCTATGAGCCCAGCGAAGGCCCTCGAGAGCGGCAGGCTCAGGAACGTCACCTTGACCCCCCCGGCGTCCAGGGAGTCCTCGGAAAGTATTCTCAGCAGGTTCCCGAGGAGGGACTTCGCTCTCCTAGCCCTAGCCTTGACGTGGGGGTCTTGGGAGGGGTTCTTGGACTTCATCATCAGGTCGATGAGGTACTTCATGAACTCCAGATCTCCCGGGTTCAGGGCCACCGACATCCTGATCGAGTCGACCAGGCTCAGCACGGACGCGTCGATACCGCCGTGGGGCGGCCTCCCCTCGCAGATGTCCGCCGCCTCCACGAGGGCGTCCTCGTAGGGGTTCAGGGGTGTTCCCATGAGCTGGGCGAGCAGCCTGGGAGTGGAGCTAGCCTTCGAGTACACCACCCTGATCTTCGGATTGAGCTTATGTATCAGAGCCTCGGACGTCGCGTGGTGGTCTAGGAGCACGATCCTCTTGTACCTGCCGCTGGCCACCTCGAGAGCTTCTGCGAGCTTATCGCTCAGAGCTATATCGAGGATCACCAGCTCGTCCCCGCCAGTCGCTACTCTCCTGATATCCGCGTGGGCCCTCCAGGGGTGCGTGACCGCGAGGTTCAGACCACTCGGGTAGAGGTCGCGCAGGTACTTCTTTATGTAGAGGTAGGCGGCTATAACGCCGTCGCAGTCTCCGTGGAACACTACCGAGACGCCCAGGGTCCACCACCTCGCCAGTCTGAGGACTTGTCTCTAGACCGTTGATAAGCTCTCTTCGGAGCCCGAGCGCGTGCCCTCCCATCCTTTGCCGAGGGCTCGGCCAGCGACCCTCGGGAGCCGTCGAGGGAAGCGCGCATCTAAAGACTTATTAGACCCCCCTACAAGTCAGCAGGGGCCCGTCGTCTAGCGGCTAGGACGCCGCCCTGACGCGGCGGAGGTCCGGGGTTCGAATCCCCGCGGGCCCACTCAACAAGCGAGCCCGGCAGAAGCGCCGGCCGAGCCTCTCCACGTAAGAGCTGGGGTACTCCAGGAGCTCGCTAAAAATACGATGGAGTCCGTCTCTCCTGTTCGGCCCGCTGACCCCTGGGGCCTAAGACCCTCGCTAGAGGCGCTCTAGCCCGGCCTTCGAGAGCAGGTTCCTGAAGATGGTCTCGTGCTCGGCCTCGTCCTTTATTATGTCCTCTATTATCTCCTCCGTCACGGGATCCTTCCCGAACACGTAGCTGAAGATCTCCCTGTAGTGCTCCAGAGCGCAGCGCTCGGCCTTGACGCTGGCCGCTAGGAACCCGTCGACGTCGTGAGGGTCGCTCGGCAGCTCCGTCTGCCTGCACCTCGACAGCTGCCACAGGTCTCTGAAGTCGGGGGGATCTACGTCGAAGTCCTGGAGCCTGTCGGCCAGCTTCTTGGCGTGGTCGTCGAGCTCGTCGTCGGCTATCTCCTTGAACACGTCCTCGAGCTCCGTCGACGCGTGTCCCCTGATGGCGTAAGCGCTCAGGTAGTACTGGTACCAGGCCAGAACCTCGTCAGCGAAAGCCGACAGCAGCATGTCGACGAGCTTGCCCACATCAATGCCCCTGATCTCCGGCCTCTCCGGATACTCCTTCGGTTTATACTCGTACTTCCTGGGCTCGCTCAAATTTCCACCGATCTCTTTACGCGGTGCAGGATTAAATATTTTGTCCGAACGAGGAGTGAGGACCCTTCGCTGCGATGCAATAGACGCGGAGCTCGGTTAGAGCTGGGGAGGTCTCGTGGAGAGCACCGCTGTCGCTTAGCTATTTAGGAACTGCTGTTATACCCTAGGTAGCCAGACTCTTGGTGCGAGAACCTAGAGGTGGCCGGAGTGGCCAGTGAGGTGGAGTTAAGGCGAGATGTGAAGAGGAGACTGGCCGAGCTGGGCATAGACCCCTATCCGCACGCACCCAAGGGCGCCGTCACCCCAGTGCGGGAGGTGGTGAGGGCTTCCTCCCCCGGGAGCGCCGCGAGTGTGGCCGGCAGGGTCGTCGGGATCAGGCGGCACGGTGGGCTGGTCTTCTTCGACCTGGTCGACGACGGGTACAGGATACAGTGCTCCGTATCCAGAGGGGAGGTGAGCCGAGACCTCTTCGATTTCTTCGAGAAGTTCGTGGACGTCGGCGACTTCGTCTACGTCGCTGGGCAGGTCTACTACACGAAGAGGGGGGAGCTGACGATTGCCGTCTCGGACCTCCAGCTCCTGGCGAAGGCCTTGAGGAGCCCGCCCGTCAAGTGGGGTCACAGGATCGTCGACCCAGAGGTCAGGTACAGGAAGAGGTACCTAGACGTCATGGTGACCCCGCAGGTCAGGAGGATCTTCGAGATCCGGTTCAGGACTATCGAGGAGATAAGGAGGTTCATGTGGGACAGGGGGTACGTAGAGGTCGAGACCCCGGTGCTCCAGCCCATCTACGGCGGCGCCGCGGCGAGGCCCTTCAAGACCTACGTGGAGGCCCTCGGCGAGGAGTGGTACCTCAGGATAAGCCTCGAGCTCTACCTGAAGAGGTTCATCGTGGCCGGGTTCAGCAAGGTCTTCGAGATCGGCAAGAACTTCAGGAACGAGGACATCGACGTGGAGCACAACCCGGAGTTCACCATGATGGAGTCCTACGAGGCCTACGCGGACTACAACGACATCATGAAGCTCACCGAGGAGCTCGTGGGCACCGTGGCCAGGAGGGTCCTGGGGACTGACGTGGTCGAGTTCCCGACCGGAGGAGAACCCGTTAAGATAAACCTCTCGCCGCCCTTCAGGAGGACGTCCCTGTACGACGCGTTCAGAGAGTTCGCCGGGATCGACGTCGAGAGCATGCCCGACGACGAGGTCAAGGAGTACTTGAGGAAGTACTCGATAAGGCTCACCGGTGGCTACGACAGGGGGAGAGCCGTGGTGAAGCTCTTCGACAGAATCGTCGGCAGAGAGTACCTCATACAGCCGACCTTCGTCACGGACTTCCCCAGGTCCTCATCACCCCTAGCGAAGCCGCACAGGTCTAGGCCCGACCTAGCGGAGAGGTTCGAGCTCTACGTAGGCGGCATGGAGCTTGCCAACGCCTACACGGAGCTGAACGACCCGGAGCTCCAGGCCTCCTACTTCAGGGAGGAGGAAGAGAGGAGGAGGCTCGGAGACCTCGAGGCCCACCCCTTCGACTGGGACTTCGTCGAGGCCCTGGAGCACGGGATGCCCCCCACCGGCGGTCTGGGGCTCGGCATAGACAGGCTAGTGATGGTCTACGCCGGGGTGGCCTCGATCAAGGAGGTGATACCCTTCCCGATGGTGAAGCCGAGGGAGTTCGAGCAAAAACGCGGGTAGTGGGAGACCCTACCGGGTCCTCCGCATCGTGCCTACTCAGTCCAACCGATTAAGCCTGCGTTGTCGAGCTCCGCGAGTATCATAGCCAGTATCTGCTTCAGCTCCCCTTCCTCCAGCTCCTCCTCGCCGCTCTCCTTTAGGTCCGACCTGACCTTGTCCAGTATGTCCCTGACCGACCTGACGCCGTCGCAGAGGCTCCACACGTAGTAGGCCGCCGGCGCCAGCGCGAAGACCTTGTCCTCTCCGAGGCTCACTATGTACTCCTCGCCGCTGAGCCCCACGTCCGTGCCCTGCTTGAGGGGCTTTCTGTCCGCTATCTCGTTGTACACCGACGAGTAGTCCGGCTCTCCGGAAGCCATCTCCTCTCACTCGAACTCTTCTTCCCTACTCCTTCCGAACCTACCCCTCCTCTGGCGGAAGCCACCGGGCCTCCTGGGAACAGCGCCCTCCGCCACCGGCTCCTCCTCCGGTATCCTCTCGACCGGAGGCACCTCACCGGAGTCTTTGACCACCCTAACGTTCTCGGTTCCGCCGACGTTCAGCTGGACCTTGCCTCTGAACGCTGTAGTCCAGGCTCCCAAGACCTCGATCACGTCCCCCCTGTTCAGGGACTTGATAGACCTGCCCCACATCACCAGCTTAACTCGACCGGTCTCGTCGCCGACCGTCGCTTCCCTGATCGTCCTCTCGCCCGATCTCGTAGTTATCCTCCTCACTTCTCCGGGATCTATTACCCTTACGAGAACGGAGACCCTCTCCATTCCCGGTCTCAGGTTCGTTACTTTTGACCTATTTTCCGACATACGTTCCAACTCCGTTGTTTTGTCGGGTTGCGGTCGCAGCAGAGTTTTTAAGCTTATGTGGAGCCTAGGCTTTCAAGAGGACGCCCTCCCTCACAGCCGAGTGGGAAGCTGTCAGCAGTCGCCGTTATCGGCTCTATCGAGAACGGCTCGAGACCCCGGGCCAGCTCCAAGAGCTTCCGGAAGGCGTCGAGGGGGTCTGGAGACCTTATCCTGAAGAGGTGCGTGACGTGAGACCTCCTGTCCGTGGACCCGAACCGGGGGAATGCTGCCTCTAGGGACTCGCTTCCGAGGGCGGCCGCGTAGAGGGAGTCCTCGGAGACCCCGTAGAGCACGATGCCCCCCAGCACCCTGGCCTCACTACTCGACGTCAGGTAGTCTATGTGCCACCGACTCCTCTTCGCCCGCTTGAAGTGTCTGAGAACCCTCAGGTAGGGTCTCGAGATGTTCGCCGAGCCCACGTACGCGTAGTACCCGCTCGCTAGGGTCCGGCTTCTGCCGGTCACCCTCAGCTCCAGCTTGCTGCAGACCTCGAGCACTAGCAGGTAGGACGCTTCCAGCCGGCCGTCCCCCGGGAGGAAGGGCGCCTTAAAGCTTTATACAAGCCCGGGAGACTGGTTCCGGGTCTCGGTCTTGGATCGCAGCACGCTTGTGCTATACGTGGGCAAGACAGGCAGCGCGAGCTTGCTGGTGCTTGACGAGAAGGGCATGGTGACGAGAGAGCAGAGCATGGCGTCGGTGAGGCACGTGAAGATAGAGGCCGATGGGTGCTCGATAGACGTATCCTTCGCGGAGTTCGAGGCAGCCGTAGTGATCCGGGTGTCCGGGAGCGTGAGCTACGAGCAGAGGAGCTGCGTCCTCGGGGTACGCTGCGTTGGGGACTAGGGTCAGGATCGAGAGGACCGTCAGCAGGAGCGGGCAGCACATGAGGCTATCGACCTTCCTCGCGATCACGAGGGACTGCTCTAGGGCGACCCCCCAGGTCCTCGAGAAGGTCCCGGCGAAGCCGACCTACGCTAAGGGAGAGGCTTACGAGGTGCTCGTGGAGGTACCTCCGGACAGCCTCCTCGTTTCCCTGGACATGAGGAGGAACCCTAGAAGGAGGGTCAGGGGAGATATCGTCGTCTACGACCGCGCGGGCACGGCCCTCCTCAGAGCAGTCTACAGGAAGCTCAAGGTGAGGCTGCTCGAGTGTCGCGTGGACAGAGACCTGGCCTACGCGATCGTCAAGTGTGTGGTGGACTCCCTCAAGCTGCCGGTGAAGAGGTATGGCCTCTCGAGATGCGAGGCCTGAGATAGCCGAGGCGCTCAGGAGGTACGGCTTCTACATCTTCGACCGGAGCAAGCAGGAGCCGGTCTCCGAGGCGCTCAAGGCGGTGGGAGACCTCAGGTCTCTGATCAAGGTGAGAGGCCTCCCCCAGAACCCGAGCTACTTCATCCTCGAGCTCGACACCTACGCCTTCGAGGCCACCTGCAGGGAGAGGTGCGGCAGGAACGGGCTGCTGAACCCCCACTGCTACGGCAAGTGCATGAGCGACAGCAGCAAGAACATCGTCGAGAAGCTAGTCGCGGCACTGAGCGGGTAGTGCGCTATGAAGCAGGTAATAGTCGTGAGGTCGGACTTGAGGATGAGCAGGGGCAAGCTCGCCGCCCAGGTGGCACACGCCGCGGTGAGCGCGGCGGTGGAGGCCATGAGGAGGAGCCCGGAGTGGTTCGAGAGGTGGCTCAGCGAGGGGCAGAAGAAGGTGGTCGTGAAGGTCTCCTCGAAGGAGGAGCTCCTGAGGTACGCCGAGGAGGCGCGGGGAGCCGGGCTGCCGGTCGCCGTGATAGAGGACGCGGGCCTCACCGAGCTGCCTCCCGGAACCCTGACCGCTGTAGGAATAGGGCCGGCGCCGGACCAGCTCGTGGACAGGATTACGGGCAGGCTCAAGCTTCTCTAGGGCCTGACGGATATCCGCTAACTCGCTCGCGGAACCCGAGGGGCGTTCGGCTTCAGGACATGTCTCGAGTCCGGAGTTGTAGCGTATAAATGCTCTACTGCGACTCCCTCTCGGTCGGCGCAGCCATGTCCTCGCGCAGAGAGCCCGTCTCCACCGAGATCAAGGAGTTCAACAGCCTCGCGGAGTTCATCAAGGACATAGACGACGACGTAGCTGAGCTGAGGAAGAGGATGGGGGAGCTCCTCAAGAGACTCGAAGAGCTCAGGATAAGGGCCGACCAGGAGAAGAAGATCAGGGAGCTCCTGGCGAAGATGGGGATGAAGTCCGAGGCCGCCTCCAATACCGTGAGCTTGAGGGGTCTGACAGTAATATTCAACCCTACGGCCGAGCAGGAGCAGACAGTCCTCGAGGTCGCTATAGAGAACCTAAACAACAAGCTGACCGCGCTGCAGGCCATGAGGAGGGAGCTCGAGGTATTCGGGAGCGCCGAGCTCATCGCTAAGATAAGGGTGGTGTACGTAGACGGCATACCCAGGGCAGTGATGTTCAAGTTCTAGGCCTTACCGGGCTTCAGCAATTTCAGTGGGTCTTTTTCGGCTACCTCGGGGGGTATCTTGTCGGCGTACTTCTCTATGAACAGCTCCTCCTTGCTCCTCACCCTAGGCTTCGTCCTCAGGTCGTCCGGGTACATGAACGGTATCCCGTCGATCACCGGGTACCATCTCCCGCAGCCGGAGCAGTGGAGTATGCCCCAAGTTACGTCGTGCCTGACGCACTCGGGGCAGTCCAGCTCCTCGACCTTGAGGTCCTTCACGTAAGAGCCCCTCAGTCCGCAGTAGAGGTCGCAGAAAGGAGTCTTGACGCTGAACCTCTTTTCTATCACCTCCTCGTCGAACGCGATCAACCTGAGGGGGAAGCTCTTGCACACGGGGCAGGCGAGCAGGTTAAGCAACACGTACCTCACTGCCGTACACCTCCGCGAACACGTCGAGTATAGCCTTTAATACCTCGCTCACCAGCTGCTCCGTCTCCGCCTCGACGAACACCCTAACCAGGGGCTCGGTGCCGCTAGGCCTCACGAGGAACCAGTACCTCTCCGATACGCCCCTGAGCCCGTCGATGTCGGCGAACTCCATCCCCGGGAACGCCTCCCTCAGCCTCTCGTAGACTCTCGGCAGGAGCCCCCTGTCCACGTAGACCCTCCTCTTCACGACGCACCTCCTCGGCAGCTCGTCGACGAGCTGCGACAGGGAGACCTTCTCGTAGCTGAGCAGCTCGAGCATCAAGGCTAGGCTCATAGCACCGTCGCGGACGTGTTGGTGCTTGGGGTACATGAAGCCGCCGTTCTCCTCGAAGCCCGCTATGGCTCCGAGCTTCATCATAGTCCTCGATATGAGTATGCTCCCGACTCTCGTCCAGACCACCTCGATCCCGTAGGTTGAGAGGACTCTGCCGACCAGCGGAGAGCTGGAGACGGCCGTGACCACCCTCGGGGGAGACCTCTCGCCCCGGTTCTCCACTATGTGTTTGCACAGCAGTATCGCGGAGGAGTCGCCGGGCACGTAGCGGCCGTCACCGGTCACGAACACGGCCCTGTCCGCGTCGCCGTCGTGCGCGACACCGAGGTCGGCCCCGGAGGCTCTGACTGTGGAGACCAGGTCTCCCAGGTTCTCCGGCACCGGCTCTGGGTTTCTCGAGGGCACGCTGCTGAGGTCTCCGTTTACGACGACAGTCCTCACCCCTAGAGACCTCAGCAGCCTGGGCGTGGAGAGGGCTCCCACGTTGTTCGCCGGATCCGCGACCACCTTCAGGTCGCGCGAGCGTATTCTGTCCGCGTCAACGAGGGAGACCACCCCGTCCAGGTAGCGGTCGACCACGTCGTAGACTCTAGCGACGCTCCCCGGGACGTCCCGCCACGCCACCCTCCTGAACCTGCTCTCGTGGTACACCTCCTCCAGCTCCTCCTCGACATCGCGGGGCGCCTCCACGCCGTCCGGCATCACCACCTTCACACCGCTGTACTCGGGAGGGTTGTGGGAGGCCGTTATCACTACTCCGCCGTCGAAGCCCTGAGACCTGACGTAGTACTGGAGGGCCGGAGTCGGTGCGAGTCCGGCGTCGAAGGCCTTCACCCCCGTGGAGAGCAGGCCACCGATCACTATGCTGGTCAGAAAAGAGTTGCCGGCCCTCACATCGGAGCCGACCAGGATCCGGGAGCCCCGCCCGAAGTAAGTCCCGATGGCCAGTGCGAGCCTCAGGGCTACCTCGGGAGTCAGGTCGACGTTAACGACACCCCTCACGCCGTCCGTCCCGAAGAGCCTCCTAGAGCTCAAGGGGGGACCCTAACGCTACGCCCCCCGCGTGCCTAAAAACGTTAGAGTTCCGGAGGCTCGCTGCCCGCAACAGCTTCAGAACAGGAAGGGTTTGATATCGACATGCGTAGACAACCATCGGTGGGAAACAGAGTATAGGCAGACAGCTGAACTCCGAGATAAGCCTGTGCCTTCGGACGGAGGGGTCCGCGAGGGAGTGGAGCGGGTGAACCCCGAGGGCGGGGCACGGGCGTCCAGCCCAGAACCCGGTAAGAGGGGAGGGCTGAAACGGGTCTGTGGATCAGTGGGTGGGAAGCCAGGAGCCTGGATGACAGTCCCGAGTGCGAGCTTAATAGCCTTGTCCCAACCTAGTACTACTGGTGCGGGGGTGCCCGAGCTAGGTCGAAGGGGTCGGGCTCAGGACCTGAGAGTGGGAACCCCGATGGCGTAGGCCTGCGTGGGTTCGAATCCCACCCCCCGCACCAGAGGCCCCGTCTCCCTGGAACCGCGCTTGTCTATGTGGCTCGACGGTCGGAGCGGTCTCTGGCCTAGCCTCCTACTTGCTTAACTTCCTGGCAGGCACCAGAAGCGCCGTCGAGGCTGGATAGGTCATGAGGGAGATGAAGACCAGGACAGAGAACTCCCCGCTCGACAGCAAGCCGAACCTCAGCGCCGTCAGGGCTACCAGAGACTCCAGGGAGCCTCTGACGGTGACTAGAGCGCTCACCTCGCGCGTGCTGAAGGGGCGTATGAGGCCCAGCCTCTTCAGTAGCGCGACGGTCGCGCACTTTCCCAAAACCGCGCCCAACAAGCCTAGTGCCACGAATCCGTAGTCGATGGTCTCAACGCTGGCCCTCAGCCCCACGTACGTGAATACGAGCGGCAGGAACGCTAGGCCGCTCACGAGCTCCAGTCCGTCCGCGAGGGCCCCGACGTGCCTAGCCGTCCTCAGGAGGGGGTCGCCGGAGGACGTCGCGGAGCCGAGCACCAAGCCGACCACGTACCCCCCGATCAGGGGCCCCACGCTGCCGGTGGTCAGGCCGGCTAGGGCGAACAGAGCCGCCACGGCGACCGCGTTGAGCAGGTTCCTGTCGAGACCCCTCGCTAGGGCCAGACTCAGGAGGACAGCTACTCCGGCCGCAGCTAGCGGTACGGCTGCTAGGCCGTAGACTTCCTGCCCGCCGGCTATGGCCAGGGCTGCCGTGAAGAGCAGGAGCACGAGAACGTCGTCTCCTATCGATATCTTCAGGGCTATCTCCGCGTCCGCTTTGTACTTAGCGTGCCCAGACAGACCCAGGACCCCCTCTGTGGCGGTGTTGGCCAGGAGCAGGCTCATCAGCACGGCCTTCGCGTAGCTGCCCGCTAGGGGCAGCAGGAGAACGAAAACGATCGCTGCCGAGAGGAGTACGTTTATCAGGGACGCTAGGGCGACTCTCTTCGCGTCCTCCCTCTCGATCCTCGATGAGAGGCCAGCGTGAAAGCCTACGAAGACCAGAGAGAAGTTGACCAGGTTCTCCCACAGGGCCTCCGGGAAGCGGATCCCAGCGAGGCGCAGAGCGATCCCTGTGGCTATGTAGGCCGGTATCGGGGGCAGCCTCAGAGCTAGGAGGGGGAGAGAGGCCACGTGAGATACTCCGGTGAGCAGGAGCACTAGCGCCAGGTCTTCTAAGAGCATGCCGCTGAGCCTAGCCCGCGCTCAGTCCCTCTCGGCCACCACGTGGTCTATGCTGTGTATGACCCCTCCGGCCTTCTCTATGACCTCCCGCACCTCAGCGAAGTCTATCCTCTCACCCTCTATGGTGATGTTGAGGGTCACGGTCTCCACGTCGACCTCGCTCACTCTGATCGAGATCCTGCCGACCCCGTCGAGCCTGGCTATCATCTCGGCGAGCTCCACCAGGGACGTGCCCCTTATCGTCTTGAGCACGTCGAGAACTACCTTCTTGAGGGGCACCTCCCTATCTCACCCTAGTCCGGTTGACCTTCTTCGATGACCAGGCGTACCTCCTCAGCCTCCTGCTCCTCCCGAAGCCGCAGGCAGCGCAGTAGCCCTTGGCCACGTTGTAGGAGTGTCTCCCGCACCTCCTGCACCTGATGTGTGTCTTACCCTTGCTCCTCTTGCCCATCGAGGGAGTTCCCTTCACGGCTCACCCCCTGGAGGCCGGCGATATCATGACTATGTTCTCCCCTCTGATCACAACCGTGCCCAACCTCCTCTGCTCGTCGCTCAGTACCTCGTAGGCGTCCTCCAGGACCACGTTCAGGTGCTGGTCGAAGCTCTTGAGCCTTCCCCTGATCATCTCGTTCGACCTGAGCTTGACCAGCACGTCCTGCCCCAGGTTCTCGCCTAGCAGACGCTGGGCGGCGTCGCTCATAGCAGACCCTCCTGACTCGCAACGTGGGGCTTATAAACTTAGCCGGGATCATAGCCTCCCGAACTTCTTCAGCACTTCAAGAGAGGCTCTCCAGAGGGCGTCCCCAGCGTAGTGCAGGTTCTCCAGGGCTCTGCCCCTGCGCTTCGATTTCACCTCGGCCGAGGCCATCAGAGCCCTCGCGATCGCCAGCGGGGTCTTCCCGTCCGCGGACCAGACGACCACGACGTCGCCGACCTCGAAGTCGCTCGAGTCCACGATCCCCGGAGCCATGACGTCCGCTCCGTTGAGTATGGGCCTCACGGCACCCTCGTCCACCAGGGCGTGGCGGAGAGCTCCGAGGCCGGCCATCCTGACCGAGACTAGGGTCGGCAGCAGAGCTCCCTCGCGCACGAAGGCTACCGGAACCCCGTCTACCACGTAGACCACCTCGTCGTCGAAGACCGCCTCGTAGACCTCTGAAGCGGTCTCGAGCCGGAGACTCGCGCAGACTCCGGGATAGGAGGAGCAGAAGGACTCTACCAGCCGCCTGGACTCCCTCTTTCTCACCGCTGTGTAGACCACCTTCGTGGAAGGCACGGACCTCCAGCACCTAAAGCTTAAAACCGGCAAATATTAAGCGTACCGGGGCCGGTAGCTCAGCCTGGAAGAGCGCTCGGTTGGCATCCGAGAGGTCCCGGGTTCAAATCCCGGCCGGTCCACCAAAACTCTGTCTGGACAGCGCTGAACTTAGATGAAACACAGGGATGACCACGTATGAGTTCCCTATTCTGAGTAAAGAAGCTACGCGTAAGAATCACGGGACAAAACAGTGTCGACAAAGTTAACCGAAAACAATCTATTCGATCAAGCCCGGACAACCTCACTTTATTCACTAACTACTTATAAGTTCGCTTCGTTTTTCTTTTACGGTGTGCCAGCCACGCCGCCCCCCATGTCTTGCCTCGGTGACTCTCCCGTTGATTGGGACGTGCTCCCTTTGAGGAAAGCCATACGTAGGTTAGTTGCGGAGGCGAAGACTACGCACAGCGTTGACGGATACCTCATACTCCTCGGGGGGCTTGTCTTCGAGATCGAAGACCTTGGGGGCCTCCGGGCAGCTGACTACAACCCACGAGAAGTCCTCAGGAAGGTGCTTTCGTGCGCTGAGGTCGCAGAGGCGCTGAGTCCCCTCGCGAACTACGTAGAGGCCGTTAGGAGCCTCGTGAACTCGGGTCCCCGTCACAGGTCGCTCAGGCCCTACATAGACCTCATAGTCGAGGCCGTTAGAGCGGTGCCCCCATCCGAGAGGGAGCTTGAAATCCTCAGGCCTCCGCTGAGCGTGTTAGAACTAGAAGAAGCTCCCGGCGCGGGCCCCCAGCCCAGGACCCGAGGGTACCCCGAGCTCAGACCTCCAAGAGTGTTGGAGGAAGCTCCCGGTGCGAGACTCGAGACAGGCTCCCATGCCCCGCATCACGCACCCGTTGGAGCTGCGGGTCTCAGCGCCCCGGTGAAGAACAGGAGAGGGGCGATCAAGAGAGTCCTAGGATACGCTTCACTGACTATCCTCCTAGCCGGGATCGGCTACCTCGCCTACGCTCTGTTAGTCAAGTACGGACTAATAAGGCCTATGCAGCATATCCCGCTCCCATAGGTGAGAGCGTGGGCAGGCTTCTCAAAGCCAACGCGCTGGCCTTACTGATTCTCGCACTGCTGGTAGGTGTCTACTACTTCCCCCACACTTCGCACGTGACCACGACAACGGTAACCGTAACAGTAACGCCAACACCGATCTCAACTCTGACTCCCTACGCCTCGCACACGACCACGAAAACGGTAACGATTACCGCAACGGTAACAACGACAGTAACGAAAACGGTAACAACGACCACGACAGTAACGGCTACGAAAATAGTAGCAGCACCGACGGTCTCGACTCTAGTCGACGCGGTTCTCGCCAAAATCAATGAGGAGAGGCAGAAGTTCGGAGTCCCGCCCGTGAGCCTCTTCAACGATGCCGCCGCGAGGTTCAGAGCGGAGGACATGTACAGCAACAATTATTTCGGGCACTGCGACCTGAGCGGGCTGACACCGAACTACCACTACACTAGGTTAGGCGGAACTTACGTAATTGAGGAGAACCTAGGATACTCCTTCGCAATGGGAGGGAGTTTGAAGCCAGTCGACGCCGCTTTAGAACACGTAAATGCGATGATATACGATGATGCCGAGAGCAATTGGGGGCACCGCGACTCTCTCTTGGATCCCACGAACAACTTCGCGAGCATCTACGCTATCTGGGACGACAGAAGGCTGTTCCTCGCCATACACATGATGAAGATCTGGGTGGAGTGGATAAGGCCGCCAACGATAAGGAACGGAGTCTTCGTCGCTGAGGGCACGATTCTCTTGAACGACTCCAAGCTGGAGACCATCTTAATCTACTACTCGAGACCTAATACCCTAAGATTCTCCGATCCGCTTCGAAAAACACTGATGACTTGCAGCTCTTACTCTGTGGGAGAGCCGATAGCCGGTGTGGTACCGGAGCCATACTACTACCCAGGAATCAAAACGGTCCGTCCTCTGAAGTGGGAGGTTCGCGGTCAGTATTTCAGTGTGGAGTTTCCAGTAGACTTTACAGATGGGAGAAAGGGCATATACACGATAGTGATCTGGGCGAAGAACACCCTTCACATCACACACCCGTTCAACGAAAAAAGATACAGAGCTTCTCTACCAATACTCGAGTACGCCTTCCTGGTAGATTGATGTAGGCTTAGCGCGTCGATAGAAACCCGGACTCGGACGACCTCTGATCAGGACACCCGAGGAGGTCTCCTGGAGCGTGTGGCTCGAGGTGGAGGTCTAGAAGACGGTTCCAGACCGACGGGCCGGTAGCCCAGCCTGGGGAGAGCGCTCGGTCGCCTCCCCACCCGCTAAGTCCGGCTAGTAGGGGACCAGCCGCAGCATCCGCATGAACTGCTGCCCGGAGAACTCGTAGGAGACCTTGACCGCGGTGGCCTCCGACGCGGGGTCATCGAGGACCACGTCGATGCTCTCCCGCGGTTTGAGACGTCTGAGATCGAGTCTGCCCACGGTCTGCGCACCCCTCAGCAGCCTCAGGTCGACGCCCTCGGCCGGGTAGTCGCCGGGGTTCGCCAGCACGAGCTTGAGCCTCTTCGGCTCCGCGGGGGCTACAGATACCGTGACCTCGGGCGGCCTACCCTCGAACGTGTTGGAGACCGCGGCGTATACGCTGAGAGGCCCCCTCAGGTCCACCGCGTTGTCGGTGAGCAGCTCCGAGAACTCGAAGAGGCCGCTGATCTTCCTGAGCACGCCGCCGGCAGAGATGGCGCCGCCATCGCTCCGACCGACTAGGCTGAGCACCGAGAACCCGGTGTCGGCCACTCTGAGGTCGCGGTCTCCCTCGATCCTGGAGACTCCCGCGTAGACCCTGGCTCTAGCCGGCCGCTCTCCCGGGAGGAGGCTCACGAGACCCGCTGCCTCGACGAACGTATCCCCGGCGTGGCACCTTATCGCAAGCTCCACGGTCTCGGCACCTCTCGCGACCGGTGTGACGTCGGCGACGTACACGTAGTGCAGAGTACCGCGGAGGGGGAGGATGTGCTGCGGCTTGAACTCTCTCGACACCTTCACCTCGTTGAGGTACACCCTCCAGCTTATGTCCTCCACCCTGTCTCTCCCCCTCAGGACGACCAATAGGAGGGACACCTCGGGGCTACCCTTTACCGAGACCGTGTACCTCGCCGGGCGCTCAAACGAGACGCAGGCGTGCGGGCTCAGGGGGCCTACACTCAGCACAGCGTAGCCAGTGCTATCGTTGCTCAAGTAGTTCTCGAGACCGGGTAGCAGCCGAGACACCTGGGCTATTCTCCCACGGTGCTAATAAAAAAAGCTGTGCGGCGGGGCTTTCTACGAATGCCCCCTCCCGCGGCCCGACTCGGGGAGACCGAAGCTTAAAGCGCTCTTGAAAACCGATCGGCGAGGCTCTGAGGGAAATAAAAGCGGTTCTCGAAAGCGTGTCTCGGGGCTGAGAGTCCGTGGGCGTGATATCCGAGGCCAGGAGCGGTGGCCACGTGGACGAGCTGGCCTACTTAGCCAAGTCGGAGGGCGTAGACTACGAAGTCCTCAGGAGGAGGGTGAGCCTCGGCAGGGTGATCGTGGTCAGGAACGCCAGGAGGGCCAAGGTCAGGCCCGCGGCCGTGGGAGAGGGCCTGAGAACTAAGGTGAACGTGAACGTCGGGACGAGTGGTACCGTGGTGAACGTGGAGCTGGAGCTCGAGAAGGTCAGGACGGCAGTGAGGTTCGGAACGGACACACTCATGGACCTGAGCACCGGCGGAGACCTCGACGAGGTCAGGAGGAGGCTGATGAAGGTGGCGGAGACAGTCCCCTTCGGCACGGTGCCCACGTACCAGGCCTGGATCGAGGGGGTCAGGAGGTACGGAGGCACCGGCATGCCCTCGGAGTGGTTCCTGGACGTGGTGGAGAGGCACCTGAGGGACGGGGTCGACTTCATGACGATACACGCCGGGATCACGAGGGAGCTTGCCGAGAAGGCCGTGAGGAGCCGCAGGATAGCTCCGCTGGTCAGCAGGGGCGGGACCATGCTGGCCACGTGGATGCTGGAGAGCGGTGAGGAGAACCCGTACCTGAAGCACTGGGACTACCTGCTCGAGCTGTTCGGTGAGTACGACGCGGTGATAAGCCTCGGAGACGCGCTGAGGCCCGGAGCCACGGCCGACGCTCACGACGAGCTCCAGATCGGGGAGCTCCTGAACAACTCCAGGCTGGCCAGGGACGCCGTGAGCAGGGGAGTCCAGGTCATGATAGAGGGACCGGGACACATGACGCTCGACAGGGTGGTCGCGGACGTCAGGCTCATGAAGTCCCTCAGCGGCGGCGTGCCGTACTACGTGCTCGGCCCCCTCGTGACCGACGTCGCGGTGGGCTACGACCATATAGCCTCGGCCATAGGGGCCGCCGTGGCGGCTGCCGCGGGCGCCGACCTCATATGCTACCTCACCCCCTCGGAGCACCTCGGTCTACCCGGAGTAGAGGAGGTCAAGGAGGGACTGATAGCGGCCAGGATAGCCGCTCACGCCGGCGACCTGGTCAAGCTGGGCAAGCGGGCCGCTCGCGAGGACGTCGAGATGAGCATTAGGAGAGCCCTCCTGGACTGGGACTACCAGGTGTCCAGGTCTCCCGACCCCGAGAGGTCTGCGAGGCTGAGGACGCGGTTCCCGCAGGACCTGGGTTCCTGCACCATGTGCGGTCAGTACTGCGTCTTCCTCCTCCTCTCGAAGTACGCGGGCAAGCGAGAGCTCAGCGCGGAGGAGCTCCTGGAGAGGTACGGAGAGGGAAGCCCCCTGGTGTGGTAGGTTGGAGTGCGGAGCCTGCCCGTGGCTCTGGAGCACCTGGGTCAAGGCACCGGTACTGAGGGAGTCCGACCTCCTCATAGCCTCCGCGTGCCTGCCCGTCGTGAACCCGGAGCTCTTCAGGAGGCTGGCGGAGGGCAGGACGGTTCTCCTAGCGTGCCCCGAGCGCGAGAGCCCGACCCACTACGGGAAGATAGCCAGCATGGTCAGGTCGTCGAGACCCAGGAGGATCACCGTGGTGACGATAGACGGGAGCCCCCACTGCTACACGCTCCACGCGAGCGCGAACGAGGCCGAGTACATACTGGGCGAGAAGCTAGCCAAGGAGCACTTCGTCGTGGTGAACGGGAGCGAGCTCGCGAGGGTGTCCCCGAACGCCGTGAGGGTGGCCAGGTACCTCAGTCTGGTCGACGAGCTCCTCGAGAAGAACCCGGGAGTCCTCGAGAGGCTCGAGGCTCTCAGCGAGGAGTACAGAGCGGCGCTAAAGCGTGGCGGCAGACCCGGTGCGGCCGATGAGGGAGGACCCGTCGCAGTTGAAGCCCCTGGTCGCTAGCTCCGGGAACCCCTCCCTGCAGGTGTTGAACGCCAGACCCGCCCTCAGGGAGGCCTCCCGCACGGTCTTCATGTACTCGTACCTCGCACTCCTCCTCAGGTAGGCGTAGCCCCCCACCCTCTCGCCAGACCTGTAGGCCTCCGCGATCCTCGGGGCCACCTCCGGGAAGGCCCTGAGGAGCCTCGAGAGGCTGTCGGGCCTGGCCTTGTACGTAGAGCTGGTGACCTGGAGCGCGCCGGCCCTCGAGACCTGTTCCACCAGCCTCTCTAGGGCCGAGGGGTCGTCGTTGACGTGGGGCACCACCGGGTCAACCCTGACGAGGGTCGGCACCCCGGACCTGCTGAGGACGCTGACCGCCCTGAGCCTCTCGGCAGGCGCCGGGGCACCGGGCTCCAGAGCCGCCGCGACCCTCTCGTCGAGCGTCGTGATCGTGACGGTCACGGCCACCCTGTCCCTGTACTTCAGCAGGACGTCGAGGTCTCTGAGGACTAGGGAGCTCTTCGTAGTCACGAGGACTCTGAAGCCCCTCCCCAGGAGCTCCGCGAGGGCCCGCCTGGTTAGCGAGAGCCTTTCCTCGGGTGGCGTGTAGGGGTCGCTGCTCGTCGAGAGCTCGACGAGGCTGCCGGCGGGGAGGAGCTCCAGGTCTCTGGAGAGCCTTCTCCAGAACTCCTCCTTGGGTCTGGGGCTGAAGAAGTCCCGAATGTAGCTGCTCGCGTAGCAGTAGAGGCACCTGTGCCCGCAGCCCGTGTAGGGGTGCAGTACGTACTTTGCCGGACACGTGCAGAGGGGCGACCTCCAGGGGTCGAAGGGTCTAACCAGGCGCATACCGCAGGCGTGCTATAGGAGGAAAGCTAATAACTCGGTGCTCGCATAGGGAAAAAGAGTTCGAGCTTAACGCTCTCACTTCTCTATCACTGCTACTGTGTGGACTACTACCTTGGTCACTCTCTCCTCAGTCAAGCTAACCAGTACCGCGGCAACGCCCCCGTCCTTGCGCAGCACGATCAGGGCCTCGTCAGCTCTCAAGTTCACCGAGCCGTCGGCCTCCACGTACGCCTTGACTATGGGCTTCACGTTCGTCACGTTGTAGCCCTCCTCCAGCAGCCTGGAGACGTCGGGGTCTCTCAGGGCTATCTGGACGACCCTCTCCCTGTACTCCTCGCTCACCACCAGCCGCGGGCCGGGGGCCCACGCAGCCCTCCACCACGCTGCGTGCTTTCCGAGCGCACCGAGCTTCGGAGGCTCCCGTGCGGAGCCAAGCCGCCACAACGCCTCCTCGGAGCTCTTCGCGTACGCTAGGGCAGCGCCTACGGCGAGCACGGCTGCTAGGGCTAGCCCGGCTGCCAGGATGGCGACAGACCTTCTATCCATGGTCTCCTCCGATCCCTGTTGGCATGGCCGTCTAATACGTACTCCCGCGAGACTTGAGTGAGACTCTAGGGAGAGCGCGAAAGGAAGCTCTCACGCGAGAGAGCGCCTAGCGGGCACAGCGGCGCTCGCAGGCCAACCAGGAGAGATAATCTTCGAGGCTCTATGGTGTTGGCGGGCTGTCTAGTTCGTAACGCAAGATTTAAATTTTCAGGCTCGGTTTTAACCTCGAGGTGTTACAGTGAAGACGGCTCGGGGTCTGTTAATTCCCGTGGTCGTTATAGCTCTGGTGGCCATCCTCTCGGGCGTGGGCTGGGCTCTGCGCATCCAGCTCTACTCTCCGAAAACCCCCTTCTCAGCATTTCTGATCCTCGTAGGGCTGCTGACGGCGGGCTACTTCTTCATGACCGAGGCCAGAGCGGGCAAGAGCGTTCCGGTCAGGAGGATACCGGCGTTCGAAGCCGTGGAGGAAGCCGTGGCCAGGTCCGTCGAGATGGGAAGGCCCGTGCACATGACCTTCGGCTTCGGAACGATATCTTCATCGATGGCGCCCCAGTTCATAGCCGGTCTCGGCGTGCTGTCCCACGTTGCGAGGCTCTGCGGCAAGTACGGAGCCAAGCTGGTGGCTACCCTGGGCGTCCCCGAGGCCATAGCTACGACCGAGGAGATAATCAGGGAGGGCTACTACTCGGCCGGTAGGCCAGAGCTCTTCGACCCGACGTACAACGTGAGGTACCTGACGGACCAGCAGTTCGCGTATGCGTCGGCCGTTCAGGCAACACTGATCAGAGAGAACGTCGGAGCTAACATAGTCGTGGGCCCGTTCTGGGCCGAGTCCCTCATATTCATGGAGGCGGGCAACATGGTGAACGCCTTCCAGATAGCGGGGACCGCCAGAGAGACCCAGATCCCGTTCTTCGTCCTGGTCGCCGACTACTCCTTCATCGGCGAGGAGATATTCGCGGCCGGGGCTCTGGCCTCGGGGGACAAAGAGACTCTGGCCTCGATAAGGGGTCAGGACGTCGGGAAGCTCCTAACGATAGTACTAGTGATCCTGGGGGTGTTGACGCTCCTCGCCGGGCTCAAGCTGGTCGACGCTCTGAACTGGGCGTGGAAGGTGGGGTGAGAGGATGAGTCTGGTCCTCAGAAAGTACGTCCCCCAGACGATCGTCTCGATAATAATAGTGCTCACCGTAGTGTTCTACTACTTCTACGTCAGCAAAGAGATCGCGGGAACCTTCACCACAGCCGACAAGGCCCTGAGCGATTGGGTAGTGATAATCATGAGCTTCGCTCTCATCGTCGGGGGTATCGACATACTGAGGTTCCACCTCGCTAGGATAAGGAGGGAGGGGATGGGGCAGGCACCGTTCAGCACGGTTACGATAGCTCTGCTCGTCTTGATGGTCGTCTTCGCTCTGCACGGCTGGTACCTCAGCTACGCGGACCCCGCGGCCGGCATAGCTATAACCACCCAGCCTCAGTTTAGGTGGCTGTACCTCAACGTCTACGCACCGGCGGACGCTGCCGTGTACTCCATTCTGGTATTCTACATAGCTTCGGCGTCGTACAGAGCCTTCAGGGTCAGGAACCCGATGGCCCTGCTCCTCCTCATTACGGCGCTAATCGTGGTGTTCGGGAACACTACCATAGGTGGACTGATATGGCCGGGCTTCCTGCCGCTGAGGGACTGGATAATGACCGTGCCGAACACCGCGGCCTTCAGACCGATCACGATAGGCGCTGGCCTGGGGGTCATAATCCTGGGCCTGAGGCTGCTGACGTGGAGGGAGATAAGCTGGATGGGGAGGCGTGAGTGAGATGAGCGCTCTCAGCTCTCTGGAGAAGATCCTAGGCTCCAAAGAGCTGCTCTACACGCTGCTACTGCTCTCGGTGATCCTACCGATACTACACCCTCTCGGGATTCCAGTGGAGATATCGAGGAGGACCATAGACGTATACGAGTACATCGAGACGAACCTGCGTCCGGGCTGCCGCGTCTACATCGAGGTCTACTACGAGGTCGCCGCCAGGGGAGAGCTCGAGCCCAACCTCATAGCTCTGACGAAGCACCTCTTCGATAGGGGCTGCAGGATAGTGTACGGATCCCTATCCGCCTTCGGAGTAATCGCCTTCTCTCTCTTCAAGTCTATGGCAGCCGACGTTTTGGAGGGTAAGGAGTACGGAAGAGACTACGTCTACCTAGGCTACATAGCGGGAGGCGAGGCGGCGACAGCCTCCTTAGCCAGGAGCATCAAGGGGACCATAAGCGTGGACAACTACGGCAACAGGCTTGAGGACCTCCCGCTGATGAAGGAGGTGGATAAAGCTACGGACTTCGACCTGGTCGTCATAGTCTCGTCGGGCACCGACATATTCGCCTACTACGTGAGGCAGTGGCACACTCCCTACGGTGTCCCCCTACTATTCGCGTGCCTGAGCGTCATAGCTCCGTCCATAGAGCCCTTCGTAGGAGCTAAGCAGGCCGTCGGGATGCTGGTAGGTCAGAGGAGCGCGGCCGAGTACGAGGTGCTAGTGGGGAGGCTGGGACTGGGCATAGCATCGATGGACGCGCAGAGCACGTCGCACATGCTGATAGTAGCCTTCATAGTAATAGGGAACGCCATCTACTGGCGCAGGAGGATTTCGTCCAAGAGGGGTGGGTCGAGATGATCAGCTGGGACGTACTCGGGGCGTGGCTCTGCGCCGCCATGGTGGTCTGGATATACAGCTTCGCCTACCGGGACAACGCGCTCTACAAGCTAGCTGAGCACATGTTCGTCGGGACGGCAGCTGGCTACTCGATAGCTCTAGCTCTGGACAGCCTGAACAGGGTAGTAGTGTCCCCGGCCGTTAGGAGCCCCGGGACTTTCTGGACCACCTCGTGGCACTACCTAGTCCCGGTAGCTCTCGGCATACTCCTGTTCGCCAAGTACTCCAGGAAGTACTACTGGCTGGCCAGGTACGCAGTCGCCGTCAACATAGCCGTGGGCTCGGGACTGGCCCTGAGAACGGTACCCATAGCGAACATAGTCAGGCAGATCACCGCTACGATACTACCTCTCTGGGGCTCCGATCCCGTTAAGGTGCTCAACAACTGGATCCTGGTCCTAATAACGCTGGGCGGCCTAACGTACTTCCTCTTCACCATATTCCCGAGGGTAGCGGAGGGAGCCAGGCCTTCGCCCACGTACAGGGTGTACAGGTCCCTCTACTACATAGGCATATACGGCATGATGGTCGGCTTCGGAGCCCTGTTCGCGAACACCATAATGACCAGGGTGGGCTTCCTGATATCGATCTACCTGATCTACATCCAGCCGGAGGCTTGGGCCGCGACCGTAGCGGCCATCCTAGCCGCTATAGCCATAATCCTAGGGATCTTAAGGAAGAGGTAGTCATGCTGAGCTCGCTGAGCGAAGAGGAGCTGCTGGAGAGGCTGGCGAGGAGGATAGTCGACCTGAAGCTGGACACCGTAGTAATCTTTTTCCTCAGCTCTTTCGGTCCCATGGGGCGCGTGTGGGCCCAGCTCGCCAGGCTCTACTTACAGCCCTTCCTGATACTGCTCGGGGAGTACGGGGAGCTCTTCCTCTCGGTTCTCCAGGACCCGGAGAAGGTAGAGAAGCTCGTAAGCAAGATCGAGAGCCTGAGCGGGTAGGGCCCCGCGAGCCCGGCTCCCGTAGAGCTCACGCCTTGTAGCGAGCTACGGGACGGGGAGGTTCAGCAACAGCCTCTGCCCGGCGCGAGGCTCAGCGATATACTCCGCGCGTGGACGGCTGTTGAAGGTCGGAGCTGGTATCCGGGGTGGGAGGCCCAAGCGCGCGGATAGCGGGAGGCGGATGCGGGGTCCTAGCCCGCCCCGAGAGTCCCGATGGGGCGGTGGTACCCGCGTCGGCGGGCAGTTCCGGGCTGGAGCAGCCGCTACGTAGCTAGCAGCATATTAGCCCTCAACGCTCCTACTGCCTGGATGATGCGATCGACGGGCGGCCTGAAGTTGATGAACCACTGTAGCGCTGACGTTTTCCTTCGATTCTTCGATGCCCGATGAACTGCCCCGACTCGGTGCGCAACCCAAGGCCGCGAACAGCCTGGAGCCAGCTTTTTTAGCCAAGAACATCATAGATAGCTGGTGTCGAACACGGGAGCTACCGCCAGGGAGCCTAGGTTTATCCTAGCGACCGACGTGGGCAGCACAACGACCAAGGCCAGGTTCTTCGGCAAGGTGGACGGTGAGTGGAGGTTCCTGGCGAGCGGCGAAGCGCCCACGACCGTCGAGAAGCCCGTGGAGGACGTAACTAAGGGGGTCAGGAACGCCGTGAGGGAGGTCGAGGAGCTCACCGGGCACAGGATCCTCGACGACTCCTCGGAGGAGCTCGGGTTCATAATGCCCTACCTCGGCGGCAAGACCGGCATAGACGTCTACGTGTCCACTAGCAGCGCGGGCGGCGGCCTCCAGATGCTCGTCTCTGGGGTCGTCAAGAGCATCACCGCCGAGAGCGCCCAGAGGGCCGCTCTGGGCGCCGGAGCCATAGTCATGGACGTCCTGTCGGTGGACGACGGCAGGGAGGTCTACGAAAAGGTGAACGCCCTGAGGTTCCTGAGACCGGACATGATTCTGCTGGCCGGGGGGACCGACGGGGGAGACAAGACCCACGTCCTCGAGATGGCCGAGGTGATAGCCGTCTCCAAGCCCAGACCGAGGTTCGGAGTATCTTACAGGCTCCCGGTCGTCTACGCCGGGAACAGGGACGCGAGGGGAGACGTGAGGAAGATGCTGTCCGAGGACTTCTTCGACGTCAGAGTGGTGGACAACATAAGGCCCCAGATAGAGGTCGAGAGGGTCGAGCCGGCCAGGAACGCCATCCTCGAGCTCTTCATGGAGCACGTGATGGCCCACGCGCCCGGCTACGAGAAGCTTATGAGGCTCACCTCAACGGACATAATGCCGACGCCGGCCGCCGAGGGACTGATGATGAGGACCTTCGCCGAGATGAAGGGCGTCAACGTGATCGGAGTGGGGATGGGTGGCGCCACGACGAACGTGTATTCCGTGTTCGACGGGAGGTTCCTGAGGACCGTGAGCGCGAACCTCGGGATGAGCTACAGCATAGGCAACGTTCTGAAGGAGGCCGGTCTGGAGAACGTCAGGAGGTGGATACCGTTCGACATAACCAGCGACGAGCTTATGGGCATCGTATACAACAAGATGATCAGACCCACGACGATACCGATGACGCTGGAGGACCTAGCGGTCGAGCACGCGGTAGCTCGGGAGAGCATAAGGATGGCCTTCAACCACCACAAGTACTTGGCCAGGGAGCTCAAGGGAGTGAAGAAGGAGAGAACCATATCCGACATATTCGAGGAGGTGAGGGCTGAGGAGACGTACATAGACATGAGGAGGGTGGACTACATAATAGGGACCGGGGGTCTTTTGTCCAGAGCTCCCAGGAGGGCTCAGTCCATGATAATACTGGCGGACGCCTTTCAGCCGATAGGCTTCACATACGTAATGCAGGACAGCGTGTTCATGATACCCCACCTCGGAGTGCTCTCGAAGATATACAGGGACATAGCCCTCGAGATATTCGAGAAGGAGTGTCTAGTGCCTCTCGGCACTCTGATCGCGGCGGCGGGCGTCGGGACCGTGGGGGAGAAGGTGGCGGACGTAACGATCGAGTACTCGGAGAGCGAGAAGGAACAGGTGGAGCTCACCTTCGGGAGCGTGGTTAAGATTCCACTGTCCCAGCACAAGGAGGTGACGGTGACCGTCCAGCCCACCAAGAAGTTCGACTTCGGACCCGGCTTCGGCAAGAGGGTCAGCAAGAGGGTGAGGGGAGGAGTGGTGGGTGTAGTGCTCGACGGCAGGGGTAGACCTCTATACCTGCCTCAGGACGAGCGCGAGAGGAGGAAGCTGCTGACCTCCTGGTATAGAGCTATAGAGGCTTACCCGAAGGAATTCCTCGACAAGCTAGGGTAGGTGGCCCGCGTGAGTGAGGAGAGCTTTGCCTACACTCCCGGGCTTGCCGTCACGCCCCTCACCTACATAACTCGGGAGAGGACCCTACCCATCAAGGGAGAGACCCTCGTAAGCCCGGGGCAGAGGGTCGACTTCGATACGATTGTAGGAAGGTGTTTCCTCGAGGGATCTCCGTACATAGTCAAGGTAGCGGAGCTTCTGGGGGTAGAACCGGAGGAGGTGCCGAGGTACCTCAGGGTCAGGGTGGGAGATGCTGTTAGAAAGGGTGCCGTGCTTGCCGGCTATACGGCTTTCCTGGGTCTCATTAAGAAGGCAGTCGAGTCCCCGATCGAGGGGGTCGTCGAGAGCTTCAGCGAGCTCACCGGGCACCTCACGATAAGGAGCCCGCCGCGCGCGATAGAGCTGAGAGCTTACATCCGGGGCGCGGTTCTGAAGGTAGTCCCCGGGGAGTCCGTCACCATTGGGACGCCGGCCGCGTTCGTTCAGGGGATCATAGGGTTCGGCGGGGAGAGGCACGGTGCGATAGAGCTAGTCTCATCGAGCAACCGGGACGTGGTTACTCCCGACCAGATAGGTGAACACCACGCGGGCAGGATAATCGTAGGAGGCTCCCTCGTAACGTACGAGGCTCTCGAGAAGGCCAGGAAGGTGGGAGTGGCTGGTGTAGTCGCTGGGGGAGCGAAGATAACCGATCTGGAGAGGATACTGGGCTACAGGATAGGGGTCGCCATCACCGGTAGAGAGAATATAGGGTTCACGATAGTTCTGACCGAGGGCTTCGGGAGGTTGCCGATGTCCGAGAGGGCCTTCAGCATATTCAGAGAGAACGAGGGGAGGGAGGCGGCGATCAACGGAGCTACGCAGGTCAGGGCCGGCGTCATAAGGCCCGAGGTGATAATCCCCAGAGAGGAGAAGGCCTTAACGGGAGAGCTAGGGTCCCTGGGCGAGGGGAGGATGAAGGTGGGGAGCGTCGTCAGGATCATAAGGTATCCGTACTTCGGTGAGATCGGTACCGTCGTCGAGCTGCCGGTGGAGCTGCACAAAATAGAGACCGAGTCCCCCGTGAGGGTCGTCAAGGTGCGCCTCCAGGACGGGAGAGTGGTAGTGGTTCCGAGGGCTAACGTCGAGATAATCAGCGAGTAAGCAGCTCGTTCAGCTCCTTGGCGGCCCTCCTAACGGATCCCCTGTCCCTGACGGAGATCTCCAGGACTCTTCCATCGCTCGTCTCCACGATCAGCACCTCCTCCCTGGTGGCTAGCGTTACCCCCAGCATCAGCAGCACGAGCACCGTGTGGAGCAGCTCTTGCGTGTAGAGGGATACGAGTGCCGTGACGATAACAAGGATGGTGAGGGCTTTGCTGTACCTCTTCTCGATTCCCGCTCTGCGCACGGACGACGATGGGATCCTGCCCTCCCCGGTTCCGGCTAAGACGATGTCCCCGCCCTCGACGATCACGCGCGCCACTCTGATCCTTATCCGGCCCATACCGGTCAGCTTCTCTTGAGAACTATCGTCCCCTCCTTCATCACGAACGCGACCCTCCTCAGGCTCTCTATATCGGTCGCGGGGTCGCCCAGCACCCCGACCAGGTCGGCGATCTTGCCCTTCTCCACGGTTCCGATATCGCTTAGCCCAAGGCACTCCGCCGCGTTCTTCGTAGATGCCACGAGCGCGTCGACAGGGTTCATGCCGTACTTCACCATGGTTATGGGCTCGTCCGCGTGATCTCCGAAAGCTCTCAGGGGAGGTCCGTAGTAGTCCGTCCCGGTGGCTATCTTCACTCCGGCTCTGTACGCGGCCCTGAAGCTCTGCGGCATGTGCTCTACGCACTCCTCCTGCTTCCTCAGCCTCCACTCGGGGATCCCCGGCGGCGGGCTCTCCAGGGTCTTCTTGTAGACCTCGACCAGGCAAAGGGTCGGCACGTAGAAGACCCCCCTCTCGAGCATCAGACCTATGGACTCCTCGTCCAGGAAGTAGCCGTGCTCTATGGAGTCCACTCCACCTAGGACGGCTATCTTGACCCCCTCGGCTCCCTGAGCGTGAGACGCGACTCTCTTGCCTACCCTGTGGGCTTCCTCGGTAACGGACCTCACCTCCTCCACGCTCATCTGCGGGTGTCTCGGATCGTCCTTCTCGGAGCCGACGCCCCCGGACGTCATGACCTTGATGAGGTCGGCCCCCTCCCTCAGCGCTATCCTCGCCGCCTTCCTGCACTCCCACGGTCCGTCGCACAGGAGCACGTGACCCCTCCTAACTACGTCCTCGAGTGGGAGGTAGTGCGCGTCGCAGTGGCCACCGGTCTGGCATATGGGTCTGCCAGCGGCCAGGATCCGCGGGCCCTGGATTGTTCCCTCGGCGACGGCCCTCTTCAGGGCCAGGGCTATCGTCCCGCCGCAGTCCCGCAGTGTGGTGAAGCCCGAGAGCAAGGCCTTCTGAGCGTCCTGGGCTGCTCTCAGAGTCCTGAGCTCCTGTGGGACCACCACCGCCTCCGCCGGGTTGTACGTCCTCAGACCACTGAAGTGTACGTGGGCGTCCACTAGCCCGGGCATCAGGGTAACCCCCTTCAGCTCGACGATCGTGGCCCGCTCTCCCACCTCTACCGAGCCGCGAGTGGTCACATCGGCTACGCGCTTCCCCTCTACGATTACCGCCGGCTTGTCCAGGAATTCCCCCCTGCCGTCGAAAAGCCTGTCGGGCAGGAGGACGTATCTCTCGCGGTGGGCCAAGACGTGTCCCTGAGTAGCGCTTCACCTCGACATATATACTGGAAACCCGGCATTCCCCGCCTGCTTGTACGCGAGAGAATACCCCCCGAGATGACACGGCGCTGGAGCGAGCCGAAAGCTTTCCACCGGCGCGCCCGCGGCGCTGTCGCCTTCGTGGTCTAGCTACGCGCAAACGACCCTCTCGGACGAGGCCTTCCTCAGCCTGTTCATGACGGCCAGCCCTATCCCCCTCTCCTCGATAGCCTCCGAGAAGGCTATCGAGACCCTGTCGCACCTGTCGAGGCTCCTCAGAGAGCCGAAGAGGTTCCTGGCGATCTCGAAGGGGTTCTCTCGCGAGCCCATCTTCAGGTACACGACGGCTTCTCCCAGCCTCCTCTCGACCTCTTCCGACGTCTCGTTCGAGGCCAGGAGGGCTGGAGTCTCCTGGGAGCGCGACTCGAGCACCCTCACGAGGAATTCCAGGTAAGAAGAGTCGTCGCACGAGCCCCTCTCGACCAGGACCAGCCTCCTGCCCGGAGCGTAGTGCCTGTACTTCAACCCGGGGGACGGGGGCCTCTCCGCGAAGCTCTCCACCCCTCTAGCGTAGGGGGGCACGTCGACCCGGGTTCCGAACACCTTCTCCAGCTCCTCGGGACCCAGAGGTCCCGGCCTAAGCACTCGCGGTCTCGGGGAGAGCACGTCGACCACGGTCGACTCTATCCCGAAGAAGGTCTCCCCGGCGTCCAAGATCATGTCCACCTCGCCCCCCAGGTCCTCGACCACGTGCTCGGCGCGGGTGGGGGAGGGCCTTCCCGCTATGTTCGCCGAGGGAGCGGCCACCGGTCGGCCCAGGGCCTCTATGAGCCTCAGGGCCACCGGGTGGGCCGGGCACCTGACCGCGACCGTGTCCAGCCCCCCGCTGACCACGGCCGGCAGGGACGGGCTCCTCCTGAGCACCACGGTCAGGGGGCCCGGCCAGGCCACCGATAGGGCCCTGGTCACCCAGTCCGGGACGCCGGTAGCGACCCGGTGGAGCATCTCCAGCGAGCTTACGTGGACTATCAGCGGGTTGTCGAGGGGCCTCCTCTTGACCCTGAAGACCCTGTATACAGCCTCGGTGTTGAAGGCGTCCGCCCCCAGACCGTACACGGTCTCGGTCGGGAACGCGACCAGCCCTCCGCTGCGGAGTACGCCGGCTGCCTCCTCTATCACTCCCTCGTCGGGCCTCAGGGGGTCTACCTTCACGACCCTGGCTCTCGGCATGCCGTGCACGTACGGCACGAAGCCTTTAAAGCGGTGCGCGAGCTAGAGGGGGTGCTCGCGAGCAGGGCTCCGGGTGTGGAGTGGTATCCTAGCTGACTCGTGATGACCCGGACTCCTCTGAACCCCCGGGCCAGCAGCGCCGCGCTCCAGCTTCCGGAGCCTCGACCTCTACCCTTACCCTCAGGACCACCTCACCGCGCAGGTACCTGACCACGTTCCTGAGCGCCTCCAGCCAGGCCCTCGAAACCTCCCTCAGGTTCTTCGGGTCCGAGAGATGGTAGACGAGGACTCCGAGGGTCGTGTAGAGGAGGGGCGTCAGCTGGACCATGTAGAAGCTGTACTGGCTCCTGTTCCCGGCGATCCAGAGGACTACGTACATCAGCCAGGTGATCCAGGTGTAGGTCCACGCTCTGCCCCCGTCCGGTAGCCTCCTCAGGCGGGGTATCGCGTAGATGCTCAGGAGGGCTGCGGCCACGTAGAGCGCGGGGTTCCCGGAGGCCACCAGGTCCGCCACGCACCCAGCACCCTCCTCGCACCTGTAGCGCAGGACGAAGGGGTTGGCACCCACGAGCCAGTCCCAGGGAGAGGCGGAGGGGGGTCCCCTGCCGGGCTCCGTCTTGGTAGTCAGGTGCCACCTGACCGCTCCCTCGACGGCCTCGGACCACCACCGGAGGAGGTCCCCCCTGAAGACCATGAGGGGGACCGAGAGGACCAGGAAGGTGGCGAGGGGAGCGTAGATGAGCAGCAGGATGGCGTAGGCCGGCGGCCTCCTCCTGGCGTAGTCCGGGTAGAGAGCCGGGACGGCGAAAGCTCCGCTGAACTTCGTGGAGAAGGCCAGAGACAGGAGGGCCGAGGACTTGAGGACCCTCCCGCGGAACGCGTAGAAGAAGGCGGCGTAGGTGAAGAGAGAGAGCTGCGCGTCGAGCATGGCCACGACGGTCAAGGACCTGAACGTCCTGTCCACCAGGGTCAGCGCGGGCACCAGGACGGCTAGGACGCTCCCCCACAGCCCCCCCAGGACGCTCCTGAGCAGTGCGTACTGGAGAACCAGGATCACCGCTCCCGAGGCTATCGACGGCAGCCTCCAGCAGACGGGCCTGTCGCCGCAGACCAGCATCGAGATGGCTACGAAGTACTTGCCCAGCGGTGGGTGCTCCAGGTTCATGTAGTCGAGTATGTTGCCAGCGTTCGGGTAGCAGTACCCGAATCCGTACCTCCTGACGTAGGGGTGCGAGACCAGCTCTCCGACGGCCTCCCCCGGGACATCCGCGCAGAGAGCGTAGAGGGGGTTGTTACCGCTCCCGTAGTACTCCGAGGACTTCACGACCCTCCCGCCCAGCCTCTCGATCTCCGCGCTCAGCCTGCCGACCTTCTCCAAGTAGTCGCTCCGACCGGCGGCGGAAAGCTCGAGGGTCACCCTGTACCCCGGCTCTGAGACCCTGGGGCGCACTCCAAAGACCCTGTTCAGGTAGTTCCTGGAGGAGCTGACGTACCAGATCTCGTCAGATACGTAGTCGTCGACGGAGAGAGCGTAGCTAAGCTGGAGGTAGCAGTAGGCTAGCACGACGGCTATCACTACGAGGACCTCGATCGCGGAGAGCCTGGACGCCGGCACGGTCGCCGAACACCTTCCAGACCGTCTTGGCTTCTAGACCTTATTAGCTGCCCGGAGCAGCCCGGCCTCAGCGCTCTGAGCGCTGAGGTCCCAGGACGCCGAGGACCCTGCTGAGGATCTCCCGCGGGAGCCCCTCCCTGCTGCCCTCGGTGACGACGAAGTACAGAGTCCTGAAAGCCCTAGACCTCAGAGAGTCCCGCACCTCCTCGGCTAGCCTGGCGTGCACTACAGCTAGGACGGGCTTGGGACCGTAGAGGACGCTCCATATCTTGTCCCTCAGCTTCTCGACCTTCAGCTCCATCGGGCCCACCTCGTCCATAGCTACGAAGTCGCACTCCCGCTCCGCGTACTCGAGGGACCCGACCCCCACGGACACAGCGTCGTCGACCTTGATGCAGTACTTGCCTACCGAGAGAGTGCTGAGGCCCTCCATCTCGCCGCACACGTAGGACAGCACTCCCTCGAGCTGCAGACCTATGGAAACTATCCTGAACCCCCGCCTGACGCCCCCGATCCTGATCTCGGGGCAGTAGAAGCCGCATACCCTGTAGCCCCTGCTCTCCAGCCCCTCCACGACCTTCGCGAAGACCGTAGACTTTCCGACACCCGGTCTACCGGTTATCAGGACCTTCGCGGGGCTAGGAGCCCTGGCACTCCCGGCGCCGGAGGGTCTCGGCAGAGCGGGACCCGCCACTCAAGGCCCCTCCCGACATCGCTCGGAGCGCTTAAAACCGGTCTCCGGACCCTTGCTGGAGCTCGGAGAGCATCCCCGCAGCGCCCGGGCTTTTAAGTGCCGCAGGAGCCTTCTCGTGGTGCGGAGAGATAAGGAAGGTAGTGATCAAGGTAACCGGCAAGGCGTTCGACAGCGACGAGGTCTCCGGCTCTCTCCTGAGCTTGGCCGATATCGTCGGGAGGAAGCACGATGAGGGTTACAGGTTTGCTCTGGTGGTCGGTGGGGGGAGGAGGGCCAGGGAGTACATCGAGCTCGGGAGGAGGCTCGGTCTGAGCGAGGGCGTCCTGGACGTGATAGGCATAGAGGTGAGCAGGGTGAACGCGCTGCTGCTAGCCTCCCTCCTGGGCCACAGGGCCTACCTACCCGTCCCCAGGAGCGTGGACGAGTTCATGAGGGCCTGGACCTCGGGGAGGGTAGTGGTCGTCGGGGGGCTGCAGCCGGGCCAGTCTACGAACGCCGTAGCCGCCGTGATAGCGGAGCTCGTGGGCGCCGACCTCCTGGTCAACGCTACGGACGTCGAGGGAGTGTACGACTCGGACCCCAGGCTCAACCCGCGGGCCAGGCTCCTGAGGGAGGTCAGGGTCGAGGACCTGGAGGCCCTGCTCTCGGACAGGGAGATGGCTGGTCGCTACGAGCTCTTCGACAGGGTGGCGCTGAACGTTGTGAGGAGGAGCAGGATCAACCTAGTCTTCGTGAGCGCGTTCAGGGCCGGGGAGATCTTAAAGGCCATCGAGGGCGGGGAGTTCGTAGGCACGAGAGTGGTCTACTGACGCGGAGGATGGTGCGGGGGGTGGGATTCGAACCCACGCAGGCCTACGCCATCGGGGCCTAAGCCCGACCCCTTCGACCTAGCTCGGGCACCCCCGCCGAAGTGAGTGGGAGAAAGAGCGAAAATAAGCTTGGCTACGAGTGGGAGGCCTTGACGGCCTCCTCGAATATGTCGAGCCCTATCTTCGCCTGCTCCTCCGTGATTATCAGCGGCGGTATGAGCCTAACGGCGCTCTTCCCGCAGCCCAGAAGGACGAGCCCCCTCCTCAGGGCCTCGTAGAGGACCCTGTTCCTGGTCTTCGCGTCGTGCTCCTTGGTCCTCCCGTCCTTCACGAACTCGACGCCCCACGCTAGACCGAGCCCCCTCACGTCGCCGACCGCTCTATACCTCTCCTTGAGCTCGGCGAGCCTCTCGATGAACAGCTTCTCGAGCTCCGAGACGTGCGGCAGCAGGGACTTTATCACCTCGATGTTCTTCGCGGCCACCGCGGCGGCGAGAGCGTGTCCCCCGAACGTGTTGGAGTGAGCGCCCGGCTCGGGGTCCAGGTCTTTCCTGAATATCGTAGCGCCGAGCGGCACGACCCCGGCACCGAGAGCCTTGGCCAGCGTTACGATGTCCGGGGCTATCCCGAAGTGCTCCACGGCTAGCATCCTCCCCGTCCTACCGAGCCCCATCTGGACCTCGTCGTCCACCAGCAGGATCCCGTGCTTGTCGGCCAGCTTCTTGAGCTCCACGAAGAATGTCTTCGGCGGTACGACGTACCCTCCCTCGCCCTGGATAGGCTCGAAGAACACCGCCGCTACCTCGTCGGCCGGGACCTGGTGCTCGAAGACCCAGTACTCGATGAAGTCGAGGACCCTGCTCACGAGCTCGTCCGGGTGCTCGTAGCCGTCAACGCCCCACGGGTTCCTGTAGGGGTTGGGGTACGGGACGTGTATCACCCCGGGCATGGTCATGTAGAACCTCTTCTTGTGCACGGGCTTGCTCGCGGTTAGGCTCAGAGAGCCCATGGTCCTCCCGTGGAAGGACCCTATGAACGATACGAAGTACTTCCTGTTCGTCGAGTACCTGGCTATCTTTATGGCGGCCTCGTTCGCCTCCGTCCCGCTGTTCGAGAAGAAGACCTTCTTCCCGAAGTCTCCGGGAGCTATCGAGATCAGCACCTCGGCTAGGGGGATCTGGTACGGGTTGTAGAAGTCCGTGCCGGCCGCGTGAGCGAGCACGGAGAGCTGCTCGATAGCGACCCTAGCGACCTCCGGGTGAGTGGGGTACCCGAGGTTGTTGACAGCTATGGCCGACGTGAAGTCGAGGTAGACGTTCCCGTCGACGTCTACCAGCCACACCCCCTCGCCCCTCTCTATCACCAGCGGCAGGTTCTCCGGGTCGTGGGTGGAGGTCATTATCAGCTCGTGGTGCCTCCTGATGAGCTCCCTGGCCTTCGGTCCCGGCGGCTCGACCCTGATCAAGGGCCTCTCGTACGGCAATCTACACCCCGGTTTACCCAGCCTTTGAATAAAATAAGGTTTTTCACTCAAAAGTTTTCACTCGGGAGAGCTAGCCCACTCTCGAGGGTCTCGCCCCGGCGCTCTCCAGGTGCTCGCATAGGTCCCTCACGAGAGC
>CALJEN010000010.1 GCA_938073905.1 uncultured Sulfolobales archaeon
GAGACCAGCGCGTCGGCGTCCCTCACCTTGCTCAGGAGGACTTCGTAGGGAGGGTGCTCGTACCTGTCCCAGACCTCGACCTCGTAGAACTGAGAGATCCTCTCGATCACGTCGTCGAAGAGCTCCCTGGTTATGAAGACCCTGGGCCTCATGGGACCTCATAAGCTACTCTAAGCTCCGCAAATAAACTCGATCTCGGCTTCCTCGCAGTTCATAATTTAAAAACCGCGGACTACTATGTGGTGCAAACAGTGAGGGCCCCGACCCTCAACATGAAGCCCATAATAGCCGAGCTCCTGGGCGAGGTGGCGTTCGTCTACATAGCTAAGGCCCGGGAGCTCGAGAGAGCGGGCCACAGGGTTATAAGCTTCGGGGTCGGCCAGCCGGACATCCCGACCTTCCAGCACATAATCGATGAGGCCAAGAGGGCGCTCGACTCCAAGTTCACGGGCTACACGGAGACTCCGGGGATCAGGGACCTCAGGGAGGCTATCGTCGAGTACCTAAACGGGAGGTACGGGTCCGACGTTAAGCCCTCCGAAGTGATAGTGACGCCGGGCGCCAAGGGCTCCATATTCCTCGCGCTGGCGGCGTACCTCGAACCCGGTGACGAGGTGATAGTCCCGGAGCCCTCGTACCCGGCATACCCCGAGGTCGCCAGGTTCCTCGGAGCCAGACCGGTCTTCGTCCCCCTCAAGTGGCTGGGGCCCGCCGGAGGCTTCGCCCTGGACGTCGAGGCGATCGAGGCAGCGATAACCCCCAGAACCAAGGTGATCGCGATCAACAACCCGCATAACCCCACGGGAGCGCTCTTCACGCCGACTCAGGTCGAGAGGATATACGAGATAGCTAGGGAGCACAACCTGATGCTTCTGGTGGACGAGATATACGACAACTTCGTCTACGACAACCAGCCCTTCAGGTCTTTCCTGAGCTTCGGTGACTGGAGAGACCGCGTGCTCTACATCAACGGCTTCTCCAAGACGTTCTCGATGACTGGGTGGAGGCTCGGCTACCTGGTGGTCAGGGAGGAGGTGGCGACAAAGCTCACCAGGCTGGCGGTCAACATCTGGTCTTGCACGGTGTCCTTCGCTCAGAGAGCGGCCATAGCGGCGCTGAGGGGACCGTGGGAGCCGGTTAAGGAGATGATCAGGCTCTTCCAGCACCGCAGGGACGTGATAGCCAGGAAGCTGAACGAGGTGAAGGGCTTCGAGGCCTGGCCCAGCACGGGCGCGTTCTACATCTTCCCGAGGGTCAGGAGGGTGCTCGATGCGACGGGGCTCACCGTCGAGGAGTTCGTCGAGAGACTGCTCGCGACGAAGCACGTGGTCACGCTGCCGGGTACCGCGTTCCCGGACAAGGCCGGCAGGGACTTTATAAGGCTCAGCTTCGCGGTCGACGTCAAGCTCATCGAGGAGGGCGTCGAGAAGATCAAGGAGTTCGTAGAGTCCATAGCTCCCTAGGCACTTTTTACGCTCCAGATCCCACTTCTTTTCGGCGGGCCGCGAGTCGATGATGAGGAAGAGCCGGAGCGAGGTACCCCGTGAGCGTGTTATCCTTGTCTGAGAGCCCTCCGCGGCACTGCGAAGACTCCGCGTACCCCCTAGCGGTCGAGGGAGACATAATTAGGCACGTGGACGGGAGCATCTGGGTCGTGAAGGGCTGCGTGCACCCCCCGGGAGCCCTCGTCGCAGTGCCCAGAGTGGTGGGCGGTGCGAAGCTCAAGAGGCTCTCCGAGGCTATGGAGGTCGTCAGGAGGTACTACCTCCACTACGTGAGGAGCGTCCCGGAGATAGGCAGGGAAGTCCCCGCCGTCCCGCTGAAGGATGTCCTAGTGGTGCTCAGGTGGCTCCGCGAGGGGCGGAGGCCCGGGGAAGAGCTCCTGAGGGAGCTGCTCAAAGCCCTCGAGGACCTCGGGCTGGAGTGCGGGATCGCCGGGTCCCACCTGGGAGGCTACAGCGACGCCGGTTCCGACGTGGACGTCCACTGCCTCGACTCCCCGGATGCCTACGAGAGGATCTCCTCGCTCTACTCCTCCGGGCTGCTCGGGCACCTGGAGCCCGGGGAGGCCCTCCTCGAGGTGGCCGGAGTCTCGGAGTCCCTGGATCCGAGGAGACATGCGGAGCTCATCGCGAGGAGAGTCCTCCAGGGCAAGTACAGAGGGAGGAGGGTGACCTTCAGGGTGGTGAACTGCGAGAGGGCGCGCGAGGTCATAGGCCCCTACGTAGACGCGAGGAGTGCGGAGATGGTTGTCAGGATAGCCGAGAGCGACTACAGGACTCCCGCGATCATGAGGGCGGACGTGGTCAGATCGTCGGTCTCCGTCGGCCAGAGCTTATACCTGTTCACTCACAGACTGAGGTTCGCTGAGCTGCCGGTCGGAACGCTCCTACAGATCAGGGGGACCGTCCTGACGAGAGCCTGCGGCGTCTCCGTGCTCAACCTCGAGGAATCCGAGGTGCTCTGGAGCCTATTTTCTTAAGTTCCAAACCCTTATAGGTACTCTGGCGACCGGACATGGAGGTCGCGGTCGAGAGGCCCGAGCTTATAAACCCTTCAGTCGACCCCCGATCGCCACCCCCGTCCTAGGGATCGACTGAAGACCGCGTGGGAGCGCTCTCTGTGGGCCGGCTCCCTGGTGCATGTCCCCCTAGGAGGGATCGCGTAGCCTGCTCCTTAGCAGAGGAGGCTGACACATGCGTCGAGCAGGCGTCTCTGAGCATCTCTCCCGGGAAAGCCGGGAGAACCCAGGAAGCTGGGGCTCGTCCTGAGACCGCAGGCGGGCTAGACCTAGCCTTAGGCCAGGAACCACCGGCGGAACTTCTCAATGTGGTACTCGAAGTACCCCACTCTCTTCAGCCATCTGCCGTAGTCTACGAGGGCCTTGATCACCCTGGCGGCCCTCTCGGGGGATACGTACATTGGTATACCCATGGACTCCGCCTCCTTGGCGTAGACCGCGGTGTACGACCCGCCGGTAGCGACCCCGACTATGGGGATCACGCGGCCCGTCTCCCTGAACACCCTCCTGACCCTCTCCACGAACTTCCCGTTGAGCTCCGGGGTTATGCCGGGGACCATATAGTAGGGCAGCCACATCACGGCGTCGGCCTCGCCGCTCGAGAGTATTATCTCTATCGCCTCGACCAGGTGCTCGTCGACCGCGGAGCCCGTCACGTCAACGGGATTGTAGGGGGACGCGAACGGGAGCAGGACCCTCCTCAGCTTCTCGACCGTGCTGTCGGAGAGCCTCGGGACTCTCAGCCCCAGGTCCGAGAGGGCGTCCGCCGCCATAACGCCTGAGCCCCCGCCGACCGTCAGGACTACGACTCTGTCTCCCGCTGCCGGGGGCTGGAGGGCCAGCCCCGCAGCCAGGTCGAACAGGTCCTCCATGCTGAAGGCCCTGACCGCTCCGGCCTGCCTGAACACGGCGTCGTACACCGCGTCGGAGCCCGCTAGAGACCCCGTGTGCGAGGAGGCCGCCCTGGCTCCGGCCTCAGTTCTTCCGGACTTGAGCACGACTACCGGCTTATGCTTGGCGACCTCTCTGAGGACTCTGAAGAACTCCGCCCCCCTCTCTACGCCCTCTACGTAGAGAGTTATCACCCGCGTGTCCTCGTCGTCCTTGAGGTAGAGGAGGACGTCGACCTCGTCTACGTCGGCCTTGTTGCCGTAGCTAACGAACTTGCTTATCCCTATCCCCTTCATAGCCGCCCAGTCCAGCACTGCGGAGCCGAAGGCGCCGGACTGGGACGCGAACGCTATGAAGCCGTGCTGGGGGTAGCCCTGCCTCTCCCTCGAGAGGAAGAGCGTGTTCATGCCGGTCTTCGGCACGTAGACGCCGACGCAGTTGGGACCCACGAGCCTCATTCCGTACTTCCTGACCGCTTCGACTAGCCTCCTCTCCCTCTCGGCCCCCTCCTCACCCACCTCCTTGAACCCTCCGGAGATCACTATCAAGCCCTTGGCACCCTTCCTGCCGGCCTCCTCGGCTACCGCGGGAACTCTCTCGGCCGGCACGACCACCACGACCACGTCGACCTCCCCCGGGACGTCGAGCAGGCTCGGGTAGCACGGCACTCCGAGTATCTCCTCGGCCTCGGGGTTCACGGCGTAGAGGGTTCCCCGGAAGGACTCCTTCAGGTTTCTGAGGAGCTCGTAGCCTACCTTGCCCGGCCTCCTCGAAGCCCCGACCACCGCCACCGCTCTCGGGGAGAAGAAGTAGTCTATCCGGCCTCGCAATGTCGTCCCCACACCGTGAAGAGCTAAATCTAAAAAGCTTTGTGTCCTCCTGTCCCGGGGCGCCGGGTGCTCGCGAGCTCCCGAAGAGGCCCCAGCCGCGAGCTCCCCCCGAGCACCGCTGACCAGCGGACCCTCGGACTCCTAGAAGCCACCGGTGAGCGCTAGAAACCCTCGAGCCTGGGCACCGGCAGCTTGCTGGAGCTTATCACTTGGAGGGCCAGGTTCGTCAGCTCCCTCTGCTCCCTGAAGACCCCCCTGAGGGCCACGGTCGTCATGGTCATGGCCTCCCTCACCCCCCTTATCAGAGCGCACGTGTGCAGCATCTCCTGGACCACCGCGAGCCCCCTGGGTTTCAGCACATCGTCTAGGAAGTCCGCCACCTGTTCGGTCAGCCTCTCCTGGATCTGGAGCCTGCTCGAGAGGACGTTGACCGCCCTAGCGAACTTGCTGAAGCCCAGGACTCTGCCCGACGGGACGTAGACCACGTGGGTGTAGCCGAAGAAGGGGAGGAGGTGGTGCTCGCACATCGACCTGGTCGGTATGTTCGTCACCGCGATCAGACCCTCGCGGCTCTCGTACTCCTCCACCTCGAAGGTCTTCACGTACGAGAGGGGGTCGACGAAGTAGCCGACGGCCAGCTCCTCGACCCACATGCGGGAGACCCTGCTCGGGGTCTCCCTGAGCCCCTCCCTCTGCGGGTCCTCCCCCAGCGCTCTAAGAAGCCTCTCGACCAGGTCCCTTATGGCCTCCTCTCTCGACCGGACGTCCTCCTGGACGCTACGTCCCTGTGCATACCCTCTCATCTACCTCTCCGGTCTGGAGCTTGTCCTTCAGGGAAATTATAGTCCTGAGGCTCGCCACGAGCTCGTCCACCTCCTCCTTGACGTTGTAGACGTAGTAGCTCGCTCTGACCGAGCCCTCGACCCCCAGCCTGTAGTGGAGCGGGTGGGCGCAGTGCTTCCCGGTTCTGACGGCTATCCCGAACATGTCCAGGGCCATCCCGACCGCGTGGTGGCTCAGGCCCCTGACGTTGAACGCTACGACCCCGCCCCTGACCTCGGGGTCCTTGGGGCCGTAGACCTCGACCTCGTCGCCGAGCTCCTCGTTGAACCTCTTGAAGGTGTACCTGACCAGCTCCCTCTCGTGGTCCCTGACGGCGTCCATGCCCAGCCTCGTGAGGTACTCCACGGCGGCCCTCAGTCCGACGGCGCCGCCGACGTTCGGAGTCCCGGCCTCGAACCTCCACGGGAGGTCGTGCCAGACCACGCTCTCCAGAGTCACGTCCTTGATCGTGTCTCCGCCGGACTTGAAGGGCTCCAGCTCCTCGAGTATCTCCCTCCTGCCCCACAGGACGCCTATGCCCATGGGGCCGAGCATCTTGTGCCCGCTGAAGCCGAGGAAGTCCACCCCCAGGTCCCTGACGTCCGTCGGCACGTGGGGCACGTACTGGGCACCGTCGGCCACGACTATGGCTCCGTACTCGTGGGCCAGCCTGGCCACCCTCTTCACGACGTCCGCGGTTATGGTCCCGAGGACGTTGCTCATCAGCGTGACCGCGACGACCCTCGTCCTCCTGTTCACCACTTTCTCGAACTCCTCGTACAGAAGCTCACCGCTGTCGGTCACGTCGACGTGGACGACCTTCGCGCCCCTCAGCCTGGCCAGCCTCCTCCAGGGGAGCATGTTGGAGTGGTGCTCCATCACCGTGGTGACTATCTCGTCACCGGGGTTGACGTTCACCATGCCCCACGTGAATGCCACTAGGTTCAGTGCCTCGGTCACGTTGTAGGTGAAGACCACCTCGTCCCAGCTCCTCGCGTTGATGAACTTCGCTACGTGCTCGTGGGCCTCCTCGTACATCTGGCTGGCCTCCTGGGAGAGGGTGTGGAGACCCCTGTGGACGTTCGCGTTGTGCCAGAGGTAGTACTTGGCTATGGCCGCTACGACCTGCCTCGGCTTCTGCGTCGTCGCCGCGTTGTCTAGGTATACCAGCCTCCTGCCTCTGATAGTCCTGTTCAGTATCGGAAAGTCCTTCCTGACCTCGTACGGGTCAAACACCCTCCCTGGCACCCTTCAAGATCTGCTTAAGGAGCTTAATAACGTCCGGCTCCTCCTGTATGGGCTTGGTGACCTTCATGCCCTTCTCGTAGGCCTCGGCCCTCGACCTGAACTCCCCCACGACCTTCTCCAGCTCGTCGGTCTTCAGGTAGCCGTCGTACACCTCCCTGTAGACCTCCTTCCCGTTTTTGACGTAGAGAAGCACCGTGGTCGGCGACGCGTGGACAGCGTAGTAGGTGAACGTGTTGCTGGCGGTCGCGGACTTGCACTCCCTGGCGAACCACTCGCAGAGCGCTATGACGAAGTAGTGGTCTGGGAGCCTGCCCGAGTTCTGCCTCACGTAGGGGAACCAGTGGAGGTCGTACTTCCTGCACGCCGGACAGCGCGCGTTGTCGAAGTATATGACGTAGTAGCCGTCGGCCTTGGGGGCGAAGATCTCTCCGGACTTCGTAGAGAACAAGACCCAGACGTCCCTCTCCCTGTCGTAGATGTAGAGTCCGTGGGGGCAGCCCGGTCCGACCTCCTTGTAGTCGGAGAGGAGCTCCGGGGTGCCCCACATCTTCTCAATGACGCTCGCTATGCTCTTCTGCTCCTCCACCGTCGCCACCGGACTACCGGGTAGAGCCGGAGAGTTTTATCTGCGCTCCACCGCAGAGCTTATTAAGAACATCGTCAAGGAGTCTCGCGGAGCCGCCGTAGCTCAGCCCGGTAGAGCGCCGGCCTCGTAAGCCGGGGGCCGCGGGTTCGAATCCCGCCGGCGGCTCCAGTCTTCACAAGCATTCGAACCTCTCGGTCTCCGCCGGAGCGGAGACCCCGCTGGCGTTGAACGGATACCCGCGTACTACCTCACGCGCAAGAGGATGAGAACGTAATCGCAGCCACGGTCGCGCCGACGCGATCTCGCAGGACTTAGGGGAGCCGAGCTCTCAGCTCTATTCGCCCTTTCCGATGCCTTCGGCGGAGTGCCTGGTGCTCAAGGGAGCACCCGCTTCCGGTAAGCTCTTCCCGGTCTCTCGGTCGCCAGTGTGGGAGTCGCGCTGGCGGTGGAGAAGGCCGGCGTCAGGCTGAAGGAGGACAGCTCTGAGAACTCGAGTGAAACACCAGAGGGGCCGTAAGCTCCATCACGCGTCCTAGGATAGAGCTACCTTTCCACTCTCGTCCTCGCCCAGCCTCCTCCTGATCTCCCTGTACTCCCTGACCATCTCCTCGAGATCGCTGAGAGATAGCCCCCTCCTCCTCGCCTCCCTCTCCTCCCTGATCCTCCTGACCTTCTCCATGACTTCCTCCATCCTCTTGCGGGCGTCCGAGCTCACCACGGCGACCCCCTCTAGCGCGCAGTGAAGGACTTCCTTGACGGCCGGGACGGCCATCCCGTCGACGATCTCGGACAGGACGTCGTCCGGGACGCTGTCCGGGAGCACGAGCCCCACTCCCAGCCTCTCGACCAGGGGTTCGATCTCTCTTAAGCCCTCGGGGATCGGGTTCTCTACGAATACCATATCTCCCTGCTTCAAATCCTTCAGCTCCCTCACCTGCTCCGGGGTCCGCACGCTCCTTATCGCGATCAGTCTGCCCTCGGCGATCCCCGTCAGGGCGTAGACCAGCCTGGCGTGCTGCTCCCTGACCCTCTCGTGCTCCAGCCTAAGGCTATCGAGGTCCCTTATAGCGTTGGCGAGCCTCTGGGCCAGCTCGTAGACCTTGCGGTCCCTCATGAGGTCCCTCGAGATGCTCGCGAGCTCCGAGTCTATCACCGACCTCAGCCTGGAGATCTCATCCTCGAGGCTCCTCACCCTGCCCAGCAGCTGCTTCTTTTCTAGATCGAGAACCTCGAGAGACCTCTCGAGTTCCTCAACCCTCCTCCTCAGGGTTTCGTTCTCTTCGGCTAGAGCCCTGGCTTCGTGAACGGCCTCGATGACCCTCGCCGGGGGCTCCGCGCCGCTCAGGGTCTCCGCTATCACCTCCTCGACTATGGACGCCACCGGGACTCCCTCGGCTATCCTCGCCTTGTACCTGTCCAGGCTGAGCGACGATCTGTCGAGCCCCATCTCCACCAGCTTCTCCACCAGCTCCCTCATCTTCCTCTCGACAGACCTGAGGGCCTCGACGGCCGCGGCCAGGGAGTCTCTCGCGTGGCTGTCTCTGATCTCGGCACCGTGGAGCTTTGCGTACTCCCTAGCTATGGCCTCCTTCTCGTAGGTGGAGAGGTCCCGCTCGGGAGCGTACAGCCTAGCCCCCAGTGCCGCTGCAACCCTCCTCACGAACTCGGGAGGCTGCTGCCTATCCGTAGCCACTATCGCGACCCTCCCCAGGCTCAGCAGCAGGGAGACCACGTCCTCCCGGTCTAGACCCCGAGCGGACTTCAGCGCGACTATGCGCCCGTCCATGTCTAGCGCGGCGAGACCCACCTGGATCCCCGGGTCGATCCCCACCACCAGGTACCTCTGGTCTCGGTGGGCCGAGACCAGGCTCTTCAAGAACGCGGGGTTCACCACGGGCTTGATCCTCACGACCACGTCGTGCCCGGTGGAGCTCTTCACTAGTCCTCGGAGCCTCTCCCTATCGCAGTACGCCGTGAAGACGGCCGAGCTGATCCCGCCCCTGCTCCTCCTGAGGGCGACGTCGTAGTCTATTGACGCGGACCTTAGAGCCTCCTCGACCTTCCTGACGGTCTGCGCGACAGCCGACCTGAGGCTGCGCTTAAACCTCTCGGCGCTGGAGCCGCCCGCTCTGCCCGACCTCCCGGGGTAGACGTATATCTTCACCTTCTTGCTGAAGAGCTCCACCTCCCTGCCGAACCCCCTGCTTGCCAGGAGGGCAGCGAGCGCGGCCGAGAGCCTAGAGTCTGGCTTCCCGTGCGGTAGCTCGATGCCGGCCTCCCTAGCGACGGCGCGCAGGTCTCTCAGACCCTCTTCGTCTAGGTTGACCTGGACTAGCCTGAGCCCCGGGGGCAGCAGCTTCGCGAGCCTCAGGAGGTTCCTGAGGGACCCCCCGAGCTCGAGGACGTTGTCCACCGCGAGCACGTCGGGCCTGTGCTCCCAGATCATCCTCACCAGTCTACTCGCCGAGACGTCCTCTACCTTCACCAGCACCCCGTCGCGCACCACCGCTACAGAGTAGACGAAGTCGCTAAGCCTGCTGCCCTGCTTGACTACGTCTACGCCAAGACATGTGGGGGTACCGTGTTCCATCAGTTAGCCCCTTGGAGGTGCCTAGCTGCGCTCCCTCAATCCGGGGGAACTCCCGCTCGCACCTAATAAGTCTTAGCGATGTGCTGCGAGCGAGGAGGACTCGGCGGCACCCCGAACCGAGCCTGTTCTCCGGAGCTACTTCAAGCAGAGGGTTTTAACGTGAGGAATCCTCGAGGAGGGGCAGCGGCGGCTCCTCTCTCGCCGCTAATAATCTCGCTCTCCCCCTACCTTCCGGTGACCACTCTGAGCGATAAGAAGGTCGTTGAGCTGGAGCTGATCGAAGAGTACGTCTACGCTGGCGAGAAGAGGTACAGGTTCAAAGTGAGGGGCACCAACGTAATAGTCAACGTCAGGGCCGACAGCGTCGAGGAGGGCATCGAGAGGGCCGTAGAGGTGTTGAAGAAGGTAGGGTACCTCGCTACCTAGTCACGATTTTAGTAACATGTTTCGAAGGTGAAGCCTAAAGTCAAGGCTAACGGTTTAAGGTCAGTTATTAAGAAGGCGGGGTTGAGGGTTGGAAGAAAGGATTTTGAGGAAACTGCTTGCGACGGCACTGAGAGAAAATGAGATGTTGGAAGAAGTTATTGATTTGCTGGAGGAACGGATTCCGCAGAGCATTTTCCTATGACATTGCTATAAGCCCGATTTGCTTAGAAGTATTTGAGAGAAAGTGCTGGAAACCGTCGAGTCGGAGCTGACAATTGCAGCCTAATTCCTCCTTTTTCTTTTGCCAGAAAAGGCAAACTTTCGTCAGCATTAAGAAGCCGCAGACTTTAATTAAACGTACGTGCCCTTCAAGGATGGCCTTATTTATCTTCTGTCTTTCAACGTGCCAGTTTCGCACTCATCTTTCGTTGGTTCGTAGCTTTTTTAGCATGTTTTCGACCATTTCTTTGATGAGTATATGTTCTGTTCCCTCTGTTTTAAGTTGTTTAAGCTCTTCTCGAGATAGCTTCTGACATGTTATCGTATAGAATGTGTCTCTTGCAACCCATCTTAACTCGACATTTTTTAGTTGAGGGGGCAGATGCTCTAAGGGAGGATGGAGGCCAAAAAGCTTATTCTCTCTTACTATTTGAAGGCCTCTTTGGGTTTTTCGTGCACATGGAGAAAGCCCCTCATCAGCTATGAGCAGAGTTCCCTCTGGTTTGAGCACGCGCACCCATTCTTTGAGAGTGGCTGGGATGTCCGAGAAAGTGTTTATTCCACCTGAGTGGATGATTACGTCAAATGATTCGTCTTTGAAAGGAAGTTCTTTGACTTGTGCATGAAGAAGGAGTGCCCCAATGCCAGCATTTCTAAGTTTTCTTTGGGCGACGCGCAGCATTCCCATAGAAAGGTCGACACCGACAAGTTTCAGATCAACGGTTGGATATACTTCTTTGATAAGAATTAACAAAGCTCCCGTTCCGGTTGAGACGTCAAGAACGTGCTGAGAGGATTTTATGGGGATTCGCTCAATAACCTTCCTGAACTCTTCATGCAAGTTCACTCCTAACCAGCTGTCGTATTCTTTAATAGCCTCGTCGTATCGCTCAGCCATTTCATCATATTCGAAAACCCATTTTGAATCTTCAGGAGAAATCTCTTCTCGTTTAACAAAGCTTGGGATGCCTTCAACTATTGGAAAACGATGCGAAGGATCCTTTTTGCAGATTAGAAGAGTGCCAACGGAGTTAATATCCAAACCACCATGGCATTTAGGGCATCTCAAAAGCTCCAAAGCTTTTGAAAACTCCAGCTCGCTCATGTCCATTCATTTCTCCTCATCAAGTTAGACGGGGGCGGTTTTAAGTATTCTTGGAAACTTCACGAATCTCGTCATAGGCGCTTACACCCTTAACACGTTCCCTAGGAGTGGCGGAAGCCGCGTGATATGTTAGTTCACCCATCTCATACGGAGCTGCTGAGAGTTCTTCAAGACCTGAATCTATGAGTCTATCCACTCTCTTCACTCAACCGAATTCTCCCGCTAGGCATTTCTCCGTTAACTCGTGTTTAGGATTCTCAAAACTTGCTTAGTCGGGCCATACTCTATTAACTCGCCGAGATAGAGGAAAGCTACATAGTCTGAAATCCTGGCTGCTTGCTGTATGTTGTGGGTCACGATCGTAGATCTTCAGCTAGTTTTCTGATGAGAGCCTCCATTTTTGCTGCTATGGGGTCGAGAGCTGAGGTAGACTCATCCGTTAACAGAGCTTCTGGCTCAACAGCTAAAGACACGCGCTATGCAGAGCCTTTGTTGTCCGCCGGAGAGGCTCGCTCTAGACCTTCTTAAAGTTGTCTTTAACCTCATCCCAAAGATTAGCTAGCTCCCTCCGGCGTGGTTTTTAGTTCGAGCCCCCCTGTCGGCTGGGAGCAGAAATGCGCGGTGAAACAGCATCGCTTCGCTTCATAAAGAACCGCGACGTCCTGGCTAGGTCGGAGCTCCACGGCGACGTCTTGGAAGTGCTGGAGGCCGGTCTCAGAGCAGCCGACCCCGCGTCCTCGGTGCGGAGAGTCCTCGCGAGAAGGGGAGACGAGGTGTGCGTGCTCGGCGAGTGCGTCAGTGCTGCTCGCGGGGTCCACGTCGTCGGGTTCGGCAAGGCGGGGTTGGGCATGTCCCTGGGGTGCGAGGACGCTCTCGGAGACCTGATAGCGGGGGGAGTCGTCATAGTCCCCTCTCTGAGCTCCCAGAGGAGGCCGGAGAGGATCGAGGTAGTCGAGGGCGAGCACCCGATACCCGGCGAGAAAACCCTGAGGGCGAGCCGGAGGCTTGTCGAGTATCTCGGTGAGAGCCTTAAGGAGGGGGATGTAGTCATAGTCCTGATCTCGGGCGGGGGGTCGGCCCTCTTCGAGATACCGCGCCCTCCCCTGGCTCTGGAGGATGTAGCCGTCACCACGGACCTCCTCATGAAGGCCGGGGCCGATATAGTGGAGCTCAACACCGTCCGCAAGCACCTGAGCTTGGTCAAGGGAGGAGGGCTCCTGAGGTTCCTCGAGAGGGCCGACAGGGTCTTCTCCCTCATAATCTCGGACGTCGTCGGAGACCCCGTGGAGTTCATCGCCTCGGGCCCTACCGAGGCGGACACCACAACGTACAGAGACGCGTACGAGGTGCTCCGGAGGAGGGGGGCTTGGGACGCCCTCCCGGAGAGGGTCAGGGGCCTCGTCCTGGACGGGCTGTCGGGTAGGGTGCCCGAGACCCCGAAACCGGGAGACCCCCTGCTCGGCAGGGTCAGGAACGTCATAGTCGCCAGCAACATGATATCCCTCGGGGAGATGGAGAGGAGGGCCGGGGAGCTGGGCTACAGGACCGCGGTGCTGACCTCGATGATGGTCGGCGAGGCTAGAGAGGTCGGCAGGTTCCTCGGCGGGGTAGCGCGGCACGTCGCGAAGTACAAGGCACCGGGCGAGAGAGCGATGGTGCTTCTGGGTGGCGAGACCACAGTAACTGTTAGGGGGCGCGGTCGCGGAGGCAGGAACCAGGAGCTGTGCGTGGGCTTCTCCCTGGCCTCCAGGGGTCTGAGCAACGCGGTGCTCGCTTCGATAGGCTCCGACGGGATCGACGGCAACAGCCCGGCAGCCGGCGGGATATGTGACGGGATGCTGGTGGACGAGGCGCTGGGGATGGGCCTGGACCCGCACAGCTATCTGAGCGACAACGACACCTACGGTCTGCTCAGCAGGCTGGGCAGGGCCATAGTCACGGGCCCCACGGGAACGAACGTCAACGACCTAGTCGTCCTAGCGGTGAAGTAGGGAGCCCCGTTGAGCCTCGTAGACGTAGCCCTGCTGGTCGTCTTCTCCCCCCTGATGCTACTCCTCTCCCTACACTCGGCGTACCTGCTGGTGAGCGGTAGGGTCAGGGACGCGCCCGCCCGGGAGCCTAACGAGAGCAGGACTGTTAGCATCGTCGTGCCGGTAAAGAGCGAGCCCATAGACCTGGTCTGCGAGTGCGTGGAGCACCTGTGTAAGAGCGTGGAGAGCCTCGGGGGCAGAGCGAGCATATACGTGGTGTCGGACGACGATGAGGAGTACGTGGGGGTTCTGAGGAGCAGGCTGAGCGCTCTGGACCCACCAGTACCGGTCGAGGTCGTGAGACGGAGCGGTCGAGGAGGTCGGGTTGGAGCGCTGAACTTCGCTCTCAGGAGCCTAGTGAAGAGCGACGTCCTGGTGGTCCTCGACGTAGACGCTAGGCCGGGAGAGGGGTTCTTCGAGGAGCTGCTGAGGTGCGCCTGGGGGCGGGCTGCGTGCGTAGGCCACTGGGTGGGGTACTGGGCTAGGGACACCAGGATAGCCAGGGCGCTGGCGTTCTCGACCGAGTTGGTCGCGGCGGCGCTCTACAGGGGCAGGCAGGCGCTGAATCTGCTAGTGTTCCCCCTCGGTTCCGGGACGGCCTTCGATGCGGAGTCCCTCAGGGCCGTCGGGGGCTGGGAAGAGGGGACGATACAAGACGATGTTATCATAGGGATGAAGCTCTGGGGGTCCGGCTACAGGGTCGGGTACTCGAGCAAAGCCCTCCTGAGAGTCCTGGTCCCCTCCTCCTACAGGGCCTTCAGAATACAGCAGCTGAAGTGGGCCTACGGGTCGGTGGAGAGCCTGAGGTACAGCTTCAGGTACCTCGACAAGAGGCTTGGCTTTCTCAGATCGGCCGAGGCTAGGCTGTACGTCCTCCAGTACTTCACCGGGCTCTCGATCCTGGTGGCCTCGGTAGTAGTACCCGTTCTGGCCTTGGCAACCGGGAGGGACCTGGGCCACTACACCGTGCTCGCCGCCAGCGCGCTCCCCTCTCTCTACGTCGTAGCCGTGATCCGCACCCTCAGGGCCTCCGGGACCGGGGCTCTCGGAGTGCTCAGAAGGCTCGGGACGGCCTCGGCCATAGGTCTCGCCGTAGCACCTGTAGTAGTCAAGGGGCTGGTCCTGGGCGTTCTGGGCAGGCGCCCGAAGGCTCCGGTGACCCCCAAGGGTCCGGAAGACCGGGAGAGGTACCGAGAGTACCTGGAGGAGTACGCGGTCGCGACCCTCTCCGCAGTTCTAGGGATAGCGGCGCTGTCACGGGGGCTCTACGTAGCGTCCGGGTTCGGGTTCCTGCCCGCGATAGCCCTGGCCTACACCCTACTGAGGGCGACCAGAGACCTCACCGCTCCCGCTTCCGCACTGGTAGGCCGCCGAGAGTAGAGCGTCAAGCCTAGACGCTCTGGGTGCTACGGGGAGACGCGCTCCGGCAGCAGGCGGCTCCGGGAGAGCCGCGGAAGAGCTACGCGGTGCCTCTCTGCCCGAAGTCGAAGAGAGTCCTCCCGACCCTCGAGAGGGTCTCCAGCTGCTTCTCGGTTACGCCGAAGTACTCCAAGATCCTCATGGCAGCGGGTATCACCTGGTGCCTAACGTAGTAGTCCACGTCTACGGCACCGGGCTTGACCATGAAGTACGGAAGGACTCTGGAGGACACGGGCCCCTGGCCCTTCACTATCACGTAGCCTATCTTGTCTCCCTTTTCGACCCTGAAGCCCGCGCTCATCATCTTCTTCGCCGCGGCTACGTGGGGGGCGCTGACCTCGTACTCATCCAAAGACTTCGCCAGGGTCTTCCAGATCACGAGCTTCTCGAGAGGCACCGCCAGCTGCCTCAGCTCCGCAACGACGCTCCTCACGTAGTCTATGGCCTTCCTGACGTCGCCCGTCTCCAGGACTATCCTGGCCACGCTCTCCTGCACCTCCTTCGCTATCTCGGACCAGTCCCCCCTCACGGCCTCGAACCCCACCACGTCTATCTTGCCGTCTTCGAGTAGCCCGACGTACCTCTTCTTGGCCTCGGTGAAGAAGACCCTCTTGTAGACCTTGTCCACCTTTATCTCCAGCTCCAGCGTCCTCATGACCTCCTCCACGAACTTCTCGACCTCGGGCTTGTTGGAGACGAAGAGGGAGTCCGTGTCGCCGTAGACCACCTCGAGGCCGAGGCTCTTCGCGAGGTCTATGGCCTTTCTTATGATGTCCCGCCCGAGGGCCGTCACGGCCTCCGCTCCCGGTCTGAAGTACCAGCGGGCCCCCACCCACCCCATGTAGCCGTAGGAGGCGTTGGCCAGGATCTTCAGGGCTCTCTGCCTCTCGTCGAGGATTAGGTACTCGGGGGAGTCGCGGGGGTACTTCTTCATCTCCTCCCTAGCCGCTTTCCTGAGCCTGATCAGAGTCTCCAGGACGCTCTTGTAGAACCCCGGTGGCTCCCTCCTGAAGCAGTGCTCGGTGCCCGGGATCCTGTAGCCCTCCCCGCACTCCCCCTCCACGTAGGTGTCGGGGCCTATGTTGTACTTTATCATGATGTTCGGGTACATAGAGGTGAAGTCGAGGACTGCGATGTTGCTGTGCACCCCCTTCTCGGGCTCCAGGACTATGGCCCCCCTGAAGGGCTCGTACTCCCTCTCCTCCCTGTTCGGTATGAGCTCTCCCATCTTCACGGCAGACCTCATGAGGTACCACTCGAGCCTGTAGCCCACCGAGGCGGCGCCCACCTGGTCCAGCGGCAGTCCCGTCAGCGAGGCCAGCTGCATCGCGAACGGGATGAACTTCTCCGAGAGCCTGAGAGTCGATACGACGTCGTCCCTCGAGTAGCTGAGCAGGAGGGGTCTTCTGCTCCTGTCGTCCCAGTATTTGTATATTTCGTGTCCCGGGATGAGAGTCCTCTCGCTCCTCTTCATGACGCCTAGGTAGTCCGCCACGATGTCCAGGGACTTTATCTTGATCTCCGGGACCTCCTCGGCGAAGTTGTAGACGTCTACGTGGAGCCTCCCGGGTATCGAGTAGTGTCCGTGGACCGAGGGCCTGGGGACGCCGCCGCGGACCCTCCCTATGTCCAGCGCTAGACCAAGCTTGCCGGCCCTCTCCACGAGGTAGGGGAGGTCGAACCTGTTCGAGTTGTACCCGACCACGATGTCCGGGTCGTACGCTAGTACGTAGTTGACGAACTCCTTCAGCAGGTCCCTGTCCTGGGGCGGGTCTCCCTCGGAGGCCGTGAGCACCTCGACGTCGCCGTCGGACGTAGCGAGGGAGACCACTATCACCGGGTCGCGCGACGGGTCTACGGCACCGCGCGGGTTGTAGACCTCTATGTCTAGGGCCAAGACCCTGAGCTTGGGCGGGACCGCCACTTCCAGAGGCCTTAGCTTGCCCGCGAGCCTGTAGACCGCGCCGACTCTGTAGTCACCGAACCCCTCGAGCGGCTCGACCTCGGCCTCGTACCACTGGCACGGCGGGGAGTCGTTGTCCAGTATGTACCTCATGCTGAACCTTATGTCCGCCTCGACTACGCTGTCGACCCCCCTGACCTTCTTGACCGCCTCCCTGTACTCCCTGACGGCCTCGGGCTTCACCGTGACTATCCTGAGCACCCTTACGGGTCTCCCGTAGTACTTCCTGAGACCGGGCTCCACGGAGGTTATGGGGGAGTCCCCCCTCGAGAGGAGCCTGACCCTGCCGGCCACTTCGCGCTCGTCTACGCCGTCCTGGAGGACTGCGTAGAAGTACGGCCTGAAGCTCTTGTCCACGAGGAGGACTCTCCTGCCGTCCTCGGACACCGCCCAGAGGAGTATTATCGGTATGCCACCATGGATCTCGTAGCTTACGTCGAGCAGGTAAAACTTCAGCCTCACCCCCGGTTCCGGGAGAGCTCTGGCTAGGCAACTAATAAACATATGCGCGTGGCCGCCGCACTCGAAGACCTCCTATACGCTCTCTCGGAGACGCAGAGCAACTTATATTTGAAACAAAATTTAAATATTTTGTTGAACTCTTTTCAAGACATCTCCGTGATACATTGAGATAAAGTACGTAAACTATAAGGGGTGTGGGAGTGAGGGGATACACTTATATTTCCTGACAAAAGACCCCGCCGGGGGAGATGGGGGAGGTAAAGCACCTGGTGTACGGGAAGCACGTGTACGGCAACCTCTACGGGTGCGAGTACGAGCGGCTAGCCGACCCCGAGCTTCTGAAGAACGTTGTCGTGGAGGCCGCCAAAGTCGGCAACATGACCCTCCTCGACGTCAAGGCGTGGCACATAAACCCCGGGGTCAGCGTGCTCGCGGTGATCCTCGAGTCTCACATAGCCCTGCACACGTGGCCCGAGTACGGCTTCGCTACGGTCGACGTCTACTCGTGCGGGACGCACTCGAAGCCCGAGGAGGCCTTCAAGCACATAGTCCGGGCCCTCGGCCCCAGGCGCTTTGAGTACACGGTAGCGGACAGGTCTTACCTGCGGGAATGAGAGCCCTACCCCCGCGCCCCGCGCTCGGGCTCTCAGAGAGCCAGGGATAGCAGAAGCGCGAGTATCCCCGTAACGATCGCCACCTTCAGAGCAGACCTCACCCTGATAGCGGCCGAGACCACGTTGGGGCTCCTCAGGATTTTCAGTGCCGAGGCCACCACTATGGCTACCGTGACCGCGGCCAGGGGCGCGTACGCGAGAGCGTTGTAGAGCTCGGAGAACAGGGGGAGAGCAGACAGTGCCGGGACCGCCATGAGGATCGCCGAGGCCACCGCGGCAGACCTCTTCAGGCCTATCGTTCTGGGGAGAGACCTAACGCCGCGCGCGGAGTCCGCGTAGTAGTCCTCGACGGTCTTGACCACCTCCCTCCCCAGCAACAGGACGAAGGCTATAGCCATGGGCGTCGAGGCCGCGCTCAGGGAGCCGGGCTCCCCCGTTCTAGCGTACACTACCAGGGATCCGTAGAATATCGAGGCGCACCCCTCCAGGCTGACGACCACGTTCCCCACGAACCCCCACTCCTTTATCTTGGCCGAGTAGCCGTACACCAGCAGGGCGTTCAGCAACACGAACGCGAGCGATAGCAGACCGAGCCAGGCCGAGAGGGCGACGCCGGCAGCGCCCAGGGCTAGGGAGAGGTACAGGGCCTCCCTGAGCCCCACCCTCCCGGAGGGTATCGGTCTGTAGGGCTTGTTGATGGAGTCCACCCTGTAGTCGAAGTAGTCGTTGACGACGTACCCTCCAGCCGAGACGAGGGCCACGACGGCGCTCGCCACCCCCGCGTCGGCGGGGCTCGGTGACCACCCCACCGCCTTGGAGCCCGCGAGGATCCCCAGGACGACGCAGAGGACGGCCGCTGCCACGTTATGGGGTCGCACCATCTCTAGGTAGGCGAGAAGCTTGACCCCCGTGCCTCGGCGGGCTTCCACCCCGCGGTGGCCCTCCCTATACCGCTCCCGCACTGCTACCACCGAGGCTCCTCGAGACTGGCACTCTCAGAGCATCTCCGCAGAGCGCCGCGCTCGCTTGGCGAAGACCTTCGGCTACCGACACTCCTAGACTCCCCGGCCGATATCCTCCGGCCGATTATATCCGCTAGCCCGACCGAGCCGTTGGCCCGCAGACCTCGGGCGGGTGCTACCTCAGAAGGAGCACCTGTCCCGTGTTGTCGAGCACCCTGTAGCCGGGGTACGCGGACGCCAGCCGCCTGAACTCCTCGGACTTCAGGTAGTCAACTAAGTGCCTCACTCCCGGGGTATCGAGAGCGTCCAGCCCCACCGCTACGTCGAACCTCTCGTGCGCTAGAGGTATGAACTCCAGGCCGTACTTCTCCGCTACGTACCTCAGCGTCACGCCCACGTCCGCCCTGCCGGTGAGCACGCTTATCGCCACCCCGCTATGCGTCTTGGCTTCGTAGTAATACCCCCTTATCCTGCCCACGAGCTTCTCGAACGGCACTCCGAGCTCCCTGGCGATGTCCTCGAGGATGGAGTCCACGAGCACTCTCGTCCCGGTGTACCTGCTCCTGTTTACGAAGACCACGTCGTCCCGCAGGAGGTCTCGGAGGCTCTCGATCCTCTTCGGGTTGCCCTTGAGCGTCACGAGTCCCACCTCCCTCAGGTACCCTGCGACGAGCGCGACCCTATCCCCGTAGCCGAGCCTCCTGACGGCCGCCTCGTTGTAGGTGCCCGTCTCTCGGTCGAGGATGTGGACGCCGGCCGCGTCGGCCACCCCCTTTGCTACGGAGTCGAGACCGGCGAGGGACCCGACCACGACGTACTTGACGGAGAGGCTCCGGCCGATGACCCTGAGGGCATCCCCGAACAGGTAGTCGTGGCTCCCCATGACCAGCAAGTCCGGTGCCCTGCGGCTGCTGAACCTGTAGACCGAGACCTTGGTCCCGGCCTCCACGTACGGTGCACCGGCTCTGATCCTCACGAACCCGTCGGCCAGCTGCAGAACGTTCACGGAGCCGGAGCGGTACCCGATAGGGTAGGCGACCACGCCCCCGGGTCTCCTCTTGAGGACCACCGGGACCATTCTGTCTACACCCAGGTACCCGATCACCCTCTCCGCCAGCACGGCCTCCTCGGAGTACGCGAAGGGGTTCTCGCGAAGCCCCATCAGAGCCGCGAGCAGGGGCTTCGCGAGGATGTTGAACACCATCATCATGGACAGGGGGAAGCCCGGGAGCCCCAGGAGGAGCCTGTCCCCGATGAGGGCGATGAAGGTGGGCTTGCCCGGCCTCACCTTGAGCCCGTGGACTACTATCCCGGGCCTCCCGAGGCTCTCCACGACCCTGTACGTGATGTCCTCCACGCCCGCCGAAGTGCCTCCGCTAGTGAGGACTACGTCGCACTCCTCGATAGCTCTCCGCAGGACGTCCCTCAGTGCGTCCTCTCTGTCTCCCACTATACCGTAGAAGACGACCTCGGCGCCCATCTCCCTGAGGGCTGCCTCCAGGTAGTAGGAGTTGGCGTCGTAGACCGCTCCGGGCCTCAGGTTCTTGCCGGGCTCTACCAGCTCGTCGCCCACGGAAACTACTCCGACCCTGAGCCTCCTGTAGACCTTCACCCTGGCTACCCCGCTCCCGGCCAGCGTCACGAGCTCCGCCGGTCCCAGCAGAGTGCCCTCGGAGACCACCACGTCCCCGGAGAGCACGTCGCTGCCCGCCGTGGCCACGTTGTCGCCCGGAGCGACGCTGCGGTACACGTAGACGTGGTCTCCGACGCTCTTCGTGTACTCGACCGGCACGACGGCGTCCGCGCCGCGCGGGATCATAGACCCCGTAGCGACCCCAACGCACGTCCCCGGCTCCACGACGTATACTGGTTCCTCACCGATCCTGACGGAGCCCAAGACCCTCAGCTTTGCTGGGCGGTCCTCGTCGGCCCCCTCGATGTCCGAAGATCTCACTGCGAAGCCGTCTACCTCTGACCTATCGAAGGGAGGGTAGTCGCTGTGGGCGAGGACGTCCTCGGCCAACACTCGACCTAGGGCATGGTGGAGCTCCACTTCCTCGACGTCTAGGCGCCTCGACTTTAGGTGGGCTTCCAGCTCTCTCAAGACCTCGTCTACGGTGGCCAACCTGTGAAACACTCTAGCTGCCAGGGAAGGTCCCCGGAGATGAAGCGCGGTTGCTAATAAGGCATGAGGACTCCTGCCCCGCTCTCCGAACTCCAGTGCTGTGGAGCCACTTCCGCATCGTCGGGTCCGGTGAGCTCTAAGCGCGCGGCAGACAGAGGGGCGCTGCTTCGGGGTGACAGCCATAGCACAGAAAACACTCCGCTCCCGAGAAGGGGGGTCGCCCTACTTTCCGAGGAACCTCCTCCTGTCCAGGGACAGTGCCAGCAGCACTATGAGCACTACCGATGTCAGCGCGAGGGCGTAGAGCTCGACCCCGTACTTGGGCACCTGGACGTACTCTGTTACCGTAGCCGTCGCTTCGGGCGCTGTGTAGACCTTGACGTAGGTCTCCGCTACCGTGACGGAGGTCGTAACTGTCCTGGTCAGAATCAGGGGCCCGAAGGGCAGGACAGTGCCCTCCGCGTACGGGTACGCGGCGACCGTGGCTATGTCTCCGTGAGCGGCCGAGTAGGTGCCCAGCACCAGGTATTGGTCTTGGGAACTCTCGGCGAGAATGTCGAGCACCCTGGGGAGGAACCTCAGGCTCTCCCGGTCCTCCCCGGTGTAGACCACCGGGGCCTCCCGCTCCTCGGTCGATATCCTAACGAGTCCGTCCGGGGAGTCGGGGTCGTAGGCCGTCACGGCCACGAAGTACCTCCAGGACGTCGCGTTGGCACCGGCCGCCTCGACCAGCGCGGCGAGCGGCACCTCGGCGACGATAGTGTTGTTCTCGACGAAGACCCTCTCTACCGCTTGGACTCTCCCGTCGGCGAGGACTAGCCTAGACGCGTAGTTGCCCAGGTTCGGAGCCACGATCACGCAGGCGCACCACGCGTCCACGGCCCTGAGCCTGGCGTTGAGGCCGAGAGTGTCAGTCCTGCCGCTCTCACACGCTCCCACCACGTAGACGTGGACCACCTGCGGAGAGAAGCCCAGGGGCGACCCGAGGGGGTTGCTAACGTTGGTAAAGCTCGCGGACAGTCTCACGTAGTCCCCCTCTAACCCTACCGAAAACCTTCTCAGGTCGAAGAACTCGGCCCTATAGGCGTCAGCGAAGGCCTTGCTGTAGTTGTAGTTGCCCGGCCCGAACGGGTCTCCCTCGGGGTCGGTGAAGTCTATCCTCGGAGACCCGGTGGTGGCAAGAGCGGGTTCTGGAGTGCTGCTGCTCCCGTAAGCTACTGCCGTTATCAGGAGGAGTGCCAGGAGGAGTGCCCTCGCTCCTTTCATCAATCCCACCTAGCTCACCTAGACTAGAGCGGGGGACGTCGTATTAAAAGCTGACGAGGCGGGTTCTGCGCCACGCTTGGTTTAGCGGCAGTTCCTAGATAGCTGCTTCCGGCTCGGGTGCGAACTCGCGTCCGAGGCCTCGGCTCACGTCCTCACGACCTTGGTCAGTCTCCTAGGCTTGTCGACGTTTACTCCCTTGCGGTTAGCTAGAGAGTAGGCCAGGAGCTGCAGGGCTACGGCGACGCTGATCGGCATGAAGTGCCTCTCGAACCTGGGCACCCTTATCGCTCTCACACCGGCGCCGAGAACCTCCTTAGCCCTAGTGCTGTGGGATACGACGACCGTCGGGCTTCCGCACTCTACCACCTCCTCCATCACGCCGAACATATCCTCGGCAGCCGAAGGCTCTAGGGGCTCTATGAAGATCGCGAACATGCCCTCGTCGAGGATCGCGATGGGTCCGTGCCTCAGCTCTCCCCCCTCGACGCCCTCGGCGTGCACGTAGGCGGACTCCTTGATCTTCAGGGCTCCCTCCAGGGCCAGTGGGTAGGTTATGCCCCTCGAGACCACATAGCCGCTCGAGCAACCGGCTATGAGCTTCGAGGCCTCATCCGCTTCCGCGCGGATCCCGTCCAGCTCTCCGAGGAGCGCGTAGTGCAGCTTCTCGAACTCCTCCCAGGTCTCGGCTAGGGTCCTAGAGCTCGGAGCGCTCGTTATCGCAGCCGCAGACTTCGCTAGAACGTACAGAAGCGTGAGGGTCGAAGCGAAGGTCTTGGTGGCCGGGACGGCCAGCTCGGGCCCGGCCGCCACCGGCAGGTATATGTTCGAGAACCTCGTCAGCCTCGAGTTGATGTTGTTGGTGACCCCGATCACCGTGGCGCCCCTGAGCCTCGCCTCGTAGGCGGACCTGACGACCTCCGAGGTCTCTCCCGACTGGCTAACGGCTATCACGGTGTCGCCGACGCTCAGACCGTCCAGGTGGTACAGGAGGAACTCCGAGGCGCTGACGACTACCGGAACTGTCCCGGACATCTCCGAGAGGTAGTAGGAGAACACCATGCCGGCGTGGAGGCTCGTCCCGTTCGCCACCACGAAGACCCTGTTGCTCCTGAGGACTATCTTGGAGGCCAGCTCCAGGTACCTGGACTGCACCGCGGAGGCCGTCCTCAGGATGCTGTAGGGGACTTCGTATATCTCGCGCAGCATGTGGTGGGGGAACCCGTCCGCTTCCACCAGGGGCTCCTCGAGCTCGTAGGGGAGGAGCTCCTTCGAGAGCCTCCTCCCGCTCAGGTCGTAGAACGCCACCTCACCCCCGCTCGTCACCGCGACCACCTCGCCTCTGGAGACCCTGGAGAACCTGGTGGCTATGCCGTAGAGGCCCGAGAGAGTCGAGGACACCGCCAGGACGCCCTCACCGGTTCCCACGTAGATCGGCTGGTGGGACGTGTAGGCAGCCGCGGAGCCGTCCCTGAAGAGGGCGGCCACGGCGACGATCCCCCTCAGGCTCGCCACCGCATCGGCGAACGCTCCCAGGTAGTCCGACCCCCTCCTCACGGACTCCTCCACCAGGTGCGGCACGAGCTCGAAATCGGACTTCGAGACGAGCCTGTGGCCCCTCTCCAGGAGCTCTGCGTAGAGGTCTTCGTAGTTCCTCAGAGCTCCGTCGCCAGCTACCGCCACGATCCCTTCACAGTCCACGTGCGGGTGAGCGTTCCTGGGGTCGGCCTTCCCGTGCGTGGAGTACCTCGTGTGGCCGAGGACGCTGCCGGTGGGCCTACTGCCGAGGTGGTGCCTCGCGAAGAGCTCGCCGACGGGGCACGAGTCCTTGACTACCCTTATCTCGTCCCCCTCGAGCCAGGCCACCCCGCTGCAGTCCCTCCCGCGGAACTCCATCCTGCTCAGGGAGAGCTTCGCGAGTGCGAGCGCGTCGAGCCCTCCGGAGGACCTGATGAACACGAACCCGCCCACTCTTGAGACCTAGGCCCGCTATCCTGGAACAAAAATATGCTCGAGGGCAGCGACAAATAAGGCCCGCTGCGCCAGAGGAACTGGATGGTAGATTGCCCCCACCGACGGTGCTCGCAGGGCTCGTGGGCAAGACCAACGTCGGCAAGACCACGTTCTTCACCGCAGCCACCCTGGTCGACGCGAAGATCGAGAACAGACCCTTCGTAACGATAAGCCCCAACGTCGGCGTAGCTTACGTGAGGAAGAGGTGCGCTCACGTCGAGCTGGGGCTCCCCTCCTGCGACCCCAAGAACTCCATATGCCTGGGCGGCTACAGGTTCGTGCCAGTGAAGCTCTACGACGTCGCGGGCCTCATAAAGGGTGCGCACAGGGGGAGGGGTCTGGGGAACAAGTTCATGGACGACCTGAGGCAGGCCGACGTGCTCCTCCACGTGGTGGATATGGCGGGCGAGACGGACGAGGAGGGGAACCCGGTGAGGCCGGGGTACTACGACCCCCTCGAGGAGATAGAGTCCATCGAGAGCGAGATAGACGAGTGGTTCCACGGGGTGGTATCGCGCGACTGGACTAGGTTCTCCAGAGAGCTGGACGTGCTGCCCTGGGACGAGGTCGTGAGCAGGATAGCCAGGAGGGTCTCGGGTCTTTCGATAAGGAGGGAGCACGTGGTGAGGGCCCTGCGCGAGACCAAGCTGGAGGGCACGAGGCCGGGCTCGTGGAGGGAGGAGGAGCTCAGGCTTTTCACCAAGAGGCTGCGGGAGGTGGCCAAGCCGCTGGTGGTGGTGGCCAACAAGATGGACGTCCCGGAGGCCGAGGACAACTTCAAGAGGGTCTACGGCATCCTGAAGGACAGAAGGGTCGTCGTGCCGGTGAGCTCCCTCTACGAGCTCGCTCTCAGGAGAGCCGCCAGGTCCGGGCTTGTCAGCTACATACCCGGGGACGGGGACTTTCGGGTGGTCGACGAGTCCAGGCTGACGGCGAAGCAGAAGTCGGCGCTGGAGGTTATACGGGAGTTCATGAGGAAGCACGGGGGGACGGGCGTCCAGGAGGCCCTGAACAGGGCAGTCCTCGACGTGCTCGGGATGGTCGTGGTGTACCCGGTCGAGAACGCCTCGAAGCTCAGCGACAGGCACGGGAACGTGCTGCCGGACGCCTACCTCGTCAGGGAGGGGACGACGGCGCTGGAGCTCTCCGAGATGATACACACGGAGCTGGCCAAGGGCTTCATAGCGGCCTACGTAGTGAACAGGGACAAGAGGGTGGGCGCGGACTACAGGGTGTCCGATGGCGACGTCATCAAGATAGTGTCCGCCACCGCCCGCGGCTAGGTCCGATCAAGGGGGCGGAGGCCGGAGCGGGTCCACCGCGGAACGGCTCTCGAGAGCTCGGAGGGCGGTTCGCGAAACCCCGCGTAGGGGTTTTGAGGCGCCGCGGCCGGGATTTGAACCCGGGTCACGGGCTCGACAGGCCCGCATACTAGGCCGGGCTATACTACCGCGGCTCCGTCTACTACGAGACCTAGGAGACTTTAAAAGCTTTAGAGGGGTTCTCAGTTGAGGTGGACCGGTTGAGCGTTGAGTACGCCGAGCTCGGCGAGCTCAGGGAGGGCAGCTACATAGTAATCGACGGGGAGCCCTGCAGGATAGTCGAGATATCGAGGGCCAAGACGGGGAAGCACGGCAGCGCCAAGGCCCACGTGGTGGCCATAGGCGTGTTCAGCGGCTCGAGGAAGACCCTGGTCGCCCCGGTCGACCAGAGGGTGGAGGTCCCGATAATATCTAAGAAGACCGCGCAGGTCGTGGCCCTCCTGGGCGACAGGGTGCAGCTCATGGACCTCGAGACGTTCGAGACGTTCGAGGTAGACCTCCCGGAGAAGGAAGTCGCGAGCAGGATCAGGGCGGGCAGCGAGGTGGAGTACTGGGAGGTAATGGGAGTCAGGAAGATAATGCGCGTGCTCAGGGCCTGAGGGGTCTCAAGAGGTCATGTCCAGCGTTTTCGGCAGGCTCAGAGACCTGGTCTCGTCCTTCCTGAGGTCTCAGGAGAGCTACGAGGAGGCCGTCAGCAGCTTCATCAAGGAGCTCCAGAAGGAGATGCTGAGGTCCGACGTCAACGTCAAGGTGGTCACGGAGCTCAGCTCCAGGATCAGGGAGAGGGCCCTCAAGGAGGAGCCGCCACCGGGCATATTGAGGAAGGAGTGGTTCCTCAAGGTGGTCTACGACGAGATCGCGGAGCTCCTGGGAGGCGATGCGGCCCCAGACCCCTCCCCCAAGAGCCTCCCTTGGGTAGTGCTGCTGGTCGGAGTCCAGGGCAGCGGCAAGACCACTACGGCGGGGAAGCTGGCCCTCTACTACAAGAGGAGGGGGTACAGGGTGGGGCTGACGACGACCGACGTCTACAGGCCGGCCGCCTACGACCAGCTCAAGCAGATAGCGGACTCCATAGGGGTCCCGTTTTACGGCGAGAAGCGGGGAGACCCCGTCGAGATAGCGAAGAGGGCTATCAGAGCGCTGCTGAACGACTACCTCTGCGACGTAGTTATAGTGGACACGGCCGGCAGGCACGGATACGGGAGGGAGGAGGAGCTGCTGAGGGAGATGAGGGAGATCTCGGAGGCCATAAGGCCGTCCGAGGTAGTCCTCGTGATAGACGCATCGATGGGTCAGAAGGCGTACGACCTGGCCAGGAGGTTCCACGAGTGGACTCCGGTGGGCTCCATAGTAGTCACCAAGCTCGACGGGACGGCTCGCGGTGGTGGAGCCCTCTCGGCCGTGGCGGCGACGGGGGCCAGGATAAAGTTCGTGGGAGACGGGGAGAAGCTCGAGGACTTCGAGGTCTTCAGCCCTAGGAGGTTCGCCGCCAGGATACTCGGCCTGGGGGACATAGAGAGTCTCCTGGACAAGTTCAGGGCCATCGAGGAGAGCGACGAGGTCAGGAAGCGCCTCGAGAGAGCCGTAGCCCTCGGGAGGATGAGCATGAGGGACGTGTACCACCAGCTCAAGTCGATAAGGAAGCTGGGTCCCCTGAGGAAAGTCCTCGAGCTCGTGCCGGGGTTCTCCCTGCTGAAGGTGGGTGAGGGCGCGCTCAAGGGGGGCGAGAAGAAGATAGACTCCTGGGTCAGCATAATAGAGTCGATGACTTACGAGGAGCTCGACAACCCGGGCATGATAGACAAGAGCAGGCTCAGGAGGATAGCCCTGGGCTCCGGCAGGACGGTCGGTGAGGTGAGGGAGCTCCTGAACTACCACGAGCTGCTGAACAAGATGATAAGAGACCTGAGGAGGGGCAAGCTCCGGATAAAGGGGCTCGACCTGGATAGGCTAGGTGGAGAAGCTGGCTAGCGGACTGGGGAGCGTCGGCAGGGTTCTGGAGGCTGCCCTGAGGGCCCTGCTCAGGTACCCCCTCTGCGATCGCTGCCTGGGCAGGCTCTTCGCTAGGCTCGGCAGAGGGCTGGACAACGCGGAGCGCGGGAGGGCCATCAAGACCCTCCTCGCGATGTTCCTCGACGAGCTTCGGCTCAGCGACGAGGAGCTGAGGACCCTGGCGGCGAACGGGGGGTTGCCACCGGGGAGCGTCCCGGAGCTCGGAGCGGGTGCTCCCGCGGCCTGCTACGTATGCGGTTCGAGGCTCGGCGAGGTGGTCTCGGAGCTGGGGGAGAGGGCCGCCGGGCTTCTCAGAGAGATGCGCGGCGAAGTGGGCAGCTTCCTCGTCGGGGTCGAGGCGGGCTCGGAGTACGAGAGGAGGGAGCAGGAGGTGATCGGCTCGCTAGGGCTCGACACGTGGGAGAGCGTGCGCAGGGAGGTCAAGAGGCTGGTCGGCAAGCGGATAGCTGAGGAGCTGTCGATCACCCCCCGCTTCAGTAACCCGGAGGTCATCGCGCTCGTCGACCTGGAGAGGAGGGAGGTGAGGCTGAGGATCCTCCCGGTGCTGCTAAGGGGTAGGTACGTGAAGGTCGGGAGGTACATATCCCAGATGCCATGGATCAGGAGGGACGGGGCGAGGAAGTACAAGCTCTCGGTCTACGAGGCGTGCCAGAACATTCTGAAGCTCTTCGGCGGCAGGAAGCTCGTGATACACGCAGCCGGCCGCGAGGACGCGGACGCCAGGATGCTGGGAGACGGGAGACCCCTGGTCGTGGAGGTCAAGGACCCCAGCCGGCTACGCCTTCCAGTCCCCAGTCTCCGGTGCGAGAGCCCGGGACCCGTGCCCTGGGTTACAGCGGTGGTGGAGGGCAGAGCCACGAGGGAGTACGTTAGGACCATGAAGACGAGGCCCTCCAGGAAGACGTACAGAGTAGTAGTGGTAGTACCGGAGGGAATCACCGAGAAGGACGTCGAGAGGATACTGGGTCTCAGCGGCACGGTTGTTTACCAGAGGACTCCCACCAGAGTGCTCGGGAGAAAGAAGGACGCCGTTCGCCGCAGGAGGGTCTACGAGCTGAAGGTCAACCCCATCTCCAGACACCTTCTGGAGGTCCTCGTTAAGACGGACGGAGGTCTCTACGTTAAGGAGCTCGTCGAGGGGGACGGTGGCAGGACCACCCCCAGCTTCTCCGAGGTCACCGGGAAGAGCATGAGCGTAGTCATGCTAGACGTGGTGAGAGTTGAGTCACCGGTATGATGCCCCCGAGAGCGCCTCGGCTAGACCCGCTCCGCGTATCCGCAGAGGAGTCTCGTCCCCGGGGGCATACGCGCCCGCGGAGCCCCCGGTGTTCCAACGCGCAAAACTATTTAATCTCTCGCACACCGTATAGCTTTCGGAGGGTGCCGCCGTAGCTCAGCCGGGTTAGAGCGCCGGACTCATACGGTCGCCTGGGAGATCCGGAGATCCGGGGTTCGAATCCCCGCGGCGGCACTCGGGATGATTAGAGACTCCAATGATGAGGGATGATGCTGTTCCATCCCTGGATGACCGCCCTGGGGGGGTTTAAAACGCGACAACTCCTACTTACGTGGTGCGAGCTGTGAACGGGGGCAGCGAGGTAGTGTCGTACCTGATAGTGCTGCTCTTCCTAACCTCGCTACTAATGAACTTCACCGACATACCGCAGAGGATACAGCTGCAGAGGTTCTCCTCGTTCGTAAGGAGGAAGCTGTACGTTCTGGAGGAGATGGAGTCCGACGCTAGGAGGAAAGCCGTGGCCTACCTGAGCGCGGCGGGCATTAGGGAGGCCTCGAAAGTCCTCGACGGGTTCGTGGACAACTTCTTCCTCATCAGGCCCGTGGAGATGGAGCCCACGGACATCATAAAGAGGCTCAGGCACCTCATCAGAACCCGGGAGAGCTCCGTCCGGGACTACGTGAGGAGGGTGCTGGGCACCGCCGAGAGGAGCGTCCAGTACTCGGTCGAGACGGTCCTGGAGGTGGTGAGCGTGCTGAGGCTTCTCAACAAGCTGGTCAGGCACTACCTAGAGCTGGGGCTCAAGCACAACAACTGGATCCTCGTGATGCAGCTGGCCATCCAGATGCCGGAGATACTGGAGATCGCCAAGGCCTACGCGAACTCCGTGGACGCCTTCACCTCGGGCATGCCGATAGGCGACGGCGCGGGCCCCCTGGTCGCCAAGATGCTGGTAGGGTGGGGAGAGCCTCGGCGGGAGATAGTCGAGGGGACGGACCTCTACGAGGCGGAGGTGGAGGGGAGGAAGGTCTACGCGATCAAGGCCTCTGGACCCGGATCCAACGTCGGCTGGCCCGGCGAGGCTCTGGAGAAGCTCGTCGGGGAGCTCGGGGGTGCGGTCGATAGGATAATAACTGTCGACGCGGCCCTGAAGCTGGAGAGCGAGGAGACGGGCGAGGTGGCCTACGGCACCGGAGCAGCTATCGGCGACCTGGGCCCCGAGAAGATAGCCATAGAGAGGGTTGCCGGGAACTACTCCATTCCCCTCGACGCGGTGGTGGTGAAGATGAGCGAGGCCGAGGCCTTGGGCCCGCTCACGAAGAAGATCCACGAGGGCGTCGTGAAGGCCTACGAGGTAGTCCGGAGGACTATCGTGGAGAAGGTAAGAGAGGGAGGCACCGTGATAGTCGTAGGTGTAGGAAACACCGTGGGGATCAGGTGATGCTCGTCCAGCAGGTAAACCCTCTGCTGATACTCCTCCTCGCGGCCCTGATAATGCTATCGCTGATGGCTCTAATGCCCTGGCTCTTCTCGCTGTCTAGGTCTAGGTCTAAGGCGGTGAGAGAGGAGGTCGTGGAGCTCGTCGGCTGCCCGAAGTGCGGTCACGAGTACTCGAGGAAGTACGAAAGGGGGAGCTATGTAGGCAAAGAGGTCGGAGCCTGTCCCAGGGGCGATGGTCCCCTAGTGGTCAAGGCGATATACGTCGAGAGACACGAGGGCCCGGAGTGATTGGTAGCCGGGCGGGGATTCGAACCCCGGTCACGGGGGTTCTCCCGCTCGGCCACCGCCCCTTTGTTAGGGAGGGCTAGCCTGCTTATAAGCTTTTCAGCTAAGCCCCTTCTCTTCCATCGAGAAGTTGATTGCTTATATACTCAAGCAGATCCGTATCTAATGTTGAGGAGGCATGGACTTCCAAGAGCGGAGCGCGGTGGCCTCGCCAGGCAACGGCGGGGAGGCGGGCCGGTCGCGGGGGTTCCTAGAGGCAAGGGGCAAAGTGGTCGAGGTGGTGAAGTCCATGATACCCGGTGTTACCGTGTACAGGGTCGAGTGTGGGGACTTGAGGGTGAGGTTCGATGCCAACAACAAGCTCCTGAGGCTCGAGCCCGGAGACGAGGTGACGATAACGGTGAGCGGGGACCCTCCTCCTTACAGAAAGGGCGTGGACTACGTGGCGTGGGGCTACGTCCTGAGTCTGAAGCGTGGCGATGCATCCCACAAGATGGTCATGTCGCTCTGGGGCTACATAGTGATAGTGGAGACGGAGAGGCAGGAGCTGCTCTCCGGGTTCGACTTCATGGACAAGGTATACTTCAAGGTGTCCCGGGCAGAAGCTCCAGCAGGTACATAGCTATAGCGCTCGAGAGCGCCGGTGGGACGGACTCGCCGACCTGGTTGTACTGCTCGTCCCTGCCTCCCAGGAAGACGTGATCGTCGGGGTAGCTCATGAGCCTTGCCTGCTCTCTGACCGTGAGCAGCCTCGGCTCGTAGGGGTGCACGAACCTCGACGAGCCCAAGACGGTCGGGGCCTCCCTGCGCGGGTCGAGCCTTATCAAGTTCGGGTAAAGCCTTCCCCCGTAGCCCCTGTACTTCACCAGCGCAGTCCCGAACCTCAGTCTCGCGACCCTCCTGAGTCTCCTGAGGCTCATCGAGGGGGGAGGGTCGTGGTTCGGTATAGCGGGATCCCGGGACGGGCTAGGCAGGTCTCCTATAGCGTCCCACACGGTCCTCCTCGGACCCCTCCTCGGCGGGTCTATCCTCACGTTGGACACGAAGACGCGAGTCCTCCTAGACGGGTTCCCGAACTCCTCGGCTCTCAAGACGTTGAAGAACAGCGTCCCGTACCCCGCTCTGGCGAACTCCGTCCTCAGAGCCTGCTTCAGCTCCCCCTCCAGTATGCCCGGCACGTTCTCCAGCACGAAGATCCTCGGCTTCGCGCACTCGACTATCCTGACGTACTCTAGGACGAGGGACCCCACGGGGTCCGAGTAGAGCCTATCGAGAGGCTCCCGGAGCCTCCGAGGGTTGGCCGCCGTGAAGGGCTCGCAGGGCGGCGACCCTATGACCACGTCCACAGTCCTCCTGCCGGCGAGGTAGAGGACGTCGTCGCAGGACACGTCCCTTATGTCCTCGTTGAGGACGGAGGTGCCGGGGAAGTTGGCGCTGAAGGTCTTGGCTGCCGACTCGTCGTTGTCTATGGCCAGGAGCACTCTGAAGCCCGAGTCTCTAAAGCCCCGGGAGAACCCGCCCGCTCCCGAGAACAGGTCAATCAGATAGGGACCTCCGCTCATTCTCTACCTCTTTTCCCAGCTTCTCGACGAGCCTCCTCAGGGGCTCTATGTAGGGGTTCCTGTCCTCCTGGACGAGGAGGGAGGAGCACTTGGGGCACCTGAAGTCCAGCTCCACTGCCTCGTCGAAGGACAGCCTAATGCCGTCGTTCAGGCAGACGAAGAACAGGGCGTACATCTCGTGGTCCAGCCTCGCCTTGAGCTTCTCCAGGGTCATCCTCTTCCTGTTGAGGAGGGCCTGGTTTATCCCGTAGGAGTTCACGAACCAGTAGTAGATGAACCTGCCGTCCTCGGGCGACTGGACCCTCTTGTAGATCACCATACCCAGGTCGTTGAGCTCGTAGAGAACCCTCCTCACGGACTGCTCGTCGAGACCCGTCTTGGCTATGATGTCGCTGTAGCTGAGCTCCTTATCGCTATCGAGGAGGACGCGGAACACCTTCACGCCCTCCTCTCCCAGGTAGCCCTCGATGAACCTCAGCAGGTCCCTAAGGTTGCCGCTCACGCACTACCACCCTCTTGCCTCTCGGGCAGGGCTCCACGTATATTTTCGCATCGGGGTAGATAAGTCTTAGCTCCTTTCCGCCGTAGAGCCTGTCCAGGAATATGGCCAGGGCAGCCACCTCGGAGTGCGGCTGGTGACCTACGGCCACGTTGTAGTCCGCGAGCTCGTAGTATACTCGGGGGACTTTCGCGGCGCCAACTACAACCAAGATGTCCTTGCCGGACGCCCTGATCTCGTCTATCAGGTCATCGATGTGGAGACCGTACATGGTGAGGTGGACGACCAGTCCGCCCGACTCCCTCCACTTCCTCACGTACTCCAGCGGGTCGACCCCGTCCACGACCACGAAGTCTCTGCGACCCCAGGTCTCGCACACCCTCCTGAGGCTCTCGACCACGCTCTCGTCCTTGGTGTCCGCTATGGCGATCCCTGTGGCGCCGAAGGCCCTCGCCACGAGCCCGACGTGCGTCGTGACCCTCCTGTCCCTTTGGACCCTATGGCCCAGCCTGAGCACCACTACTCGGACCATCGAGCACGATATCGGGACGGGAGCTTATTTCTCGTACGCACCTCGCGCGCAGCGCGAGCAGAACCCTCTCCGGTACCGAGAGCTGAAGAGCGCGCGGCGGCCGTGGAGCAGAGGTCTACGGCTTAAGCCATCTCAACACTACGTAGCTCACCTCCCTCCTCCTCTCGTCGGGTATGGCCAGCAGCAGAGTCTTCCTGACGCTGTGCGATATCCTCCCCCAGCCGACTATGTCGCCCGGGTCGAGCGGCTGGTCTCTCGCGACCAGCTTCACCAGGAACGGAGCGTGCTCGAGGCCCGGCCTCGTCCTGTAGACGGCGAAGTCCGCCCCGTACTTGAGGGCCGACCTCACGACGAACCCCTGGGACCTCATGTCCTCGTACACCGTGTAGAGCTCCTCGAAGTTGCCGAAGACTCTACCGACCACCTCGAGGAGCTCCTGCTCGCTCAGCTCCCTGTCTCCGGAAAACACCTTCAGGATGCCCTTTCTGAAGAGGAACACCGCCTCCAGCAGGGAGAGCTCCAGGGGCACCTCTATGTTCGTGTCCTTGGGCTTCCTCACCCCGATGGGCTTACCGTAGAACCCGTGGGCGAAGAGGCACCTGGCCTTCTCTGGGTCGAAGACTACGACCTTGGAGCCGGCCAGGTACCCGAGAGCGGGGGCGCAGGACTTGAGCTCACTTAAATGAGGAGAGGAACCAGATATAGGTCGCCACCCTCTTGGCTATATCGGCCGCGTCCTCGAGCTTGTCCAGGGCCTCCTTGAGTATGGGCGCGCCGGTGAAGTCTCCCGACATCCTCAAGCACTCGAGCCCACCCTCCCTGTAGAGCTCGTCGATAGAGTCCTCTGTCTTCAGGGCCTCGGAGAACGCCTCCTTGACGACCTTGTCGTTGCCCACGTTCCTGGCCATGTCTCCCAGCAAGTCCACGAGCGTTACCAGCCTCCTAGATACCTCACCGATTATCACGTAGACCCTATCCGGTATCCTGCCCCCGAGTCTGTTCACCAGGTAGAGCCTGTAAGCTGCGGCCTCGAGGTCTTCGGCTATCCTCAGGGTCTCGTCTATGACCACGATGTAGAGCTCGCGCGACGAGACGTACTCGGACACCTTGATGAAGTACTCCATGAGGATCATGGTCGAGTCCTCGACGCTGTTCTTCAGCTTCCTGACCCTCTCGTACCTCTTCTCGACGAGCGCGCTCTGCGTAAGGTCGGCCTCCTTCACCATGCTGTTCAGCTCCCGGGCCTCGTCGGACACGAGCCTGTAGATGGCTATGAGTTGCTCCACTATATTGGACTCTGCCAGGCTGACCTCCGCGCTCGGGTAGCTCACTTAACTCTCCCAAGAGTGTGTCCTGGAAGTACTTAATAAGCGTGTCTCCAGCTCGCGGCACGGAAGCGGCGATGCGCGGCAGCCGAGAGCTACGGGCCGGCCGGAGCTGAACCTTCAAAGCTTTATTGCCTCCCCCCGCCTGTAGCTGGGACGAGAATGGAACTCTCGGAGCGAGTCGCGAGCTTCGCAAGCTCCGTCGGAGCCCTGACCTACAGGAGGATCGAGGAGCTGGTATCGGGCCGGCCGGCGGAGCTCTACGAGGCGTCCATGCATCTGGTTAGGGCGGGCGGCAAGAGGCTGAGGCCCCTCCTGGTGGTCCTCTCGTCCAGGATGTACGGGCTATCCCCGGAGGTCTCGTCATGGGCCGCGGCGGCCGTCGAGATACTCCACAACTTCACGCTCGTCCACGACGACATAATAGACAGGGACGACTTCAGGAGGGGGGTGCCGACAGTCCACAAGGTGTGGGGCGAGGGGCTAGCGATAGTGGCAGGAGACCTGCTCTTCGCGAAGTCCTACGAGGCCCTCCTGAAGCTGCTTGACTACGGTGTGAGCCACGAGAGGGTCGCCTCGGCCATCAGGGAGCTGACCTGGGCCGCCGTGACGGTGGCCGAGGGACAGGCCATGGACATACTGTTCGTCTCCCGGGAGAGGGTCGCGGTGGAGGAGTACATAGAGATGGTCAGGAAGAAGACCGCGGGGCTCTTCAAGTCGTCGATCCTGATAGGCTCGATCATCGCCGGGGCCCCCGAGGAGGACCTGGTAAAGCTCTCCGAGTTCGCCACGGACGTGGGCATAGCGTTCCAGATAAGGGACGACGAGCTGGGGCTCGTGGCGGACGAGAAGGTCTTGGGCAAGCCCAAGTACAGCGACCTCAGGGAGGGCAAGAAGACCCTGCTCGTGCTCTACGCCCTCGAGAGGGCGGACGAGAGGCAGAGGAGGAAGATACTGAGCTCCCTCGGCAGACCGGGAGCCACGCGGGAGGAGCTCGAGGAGGTGGCCAAGACTATAGCCGAGCTAGGGGCTCTCGAGTACAGCAACAAGCTGGCCGAGGAGTTCGTGAGGAGGGGCATAGAGGCTCTCTACTCCACCAACCCCAGAGACCCGGACTCCAGGGAGATGCTGAAGGAGCTGGCCTACTACGTGACCAGGAGACTCTACTAGCGGTGCGCCCTTCTTGTCGCGAAGGCTCGGAGAAGCCACGGCCAAGGTTCTGAGAGACCTCGAGGAGATAGTGAAGTACTACAGGCCCACGGAGTGCTACCGGGGAGGGGCTAGGGTGGAGTGCTACGAGCTGGCCCTGGGACTGATCGAGAGGGGGTACGCCGAGGACGACGTCACCGTCTGCAACAGGAGGAAGGACGTCTGCCTGAGCCTGGCTAGAGGCTCTAGGGTCGCCGTGGTGGAGGTCTCGGCCACCGAGGTGTACCCCCAGGTGGACTCCGGAGACCGCGTGGGGGTCGCCGACCTCCTGGCCTACGGGATCACTAGCAAGGGCGAGCTCAGGAGCGTGAGGTCGGAGGTGGAGGGGTACGTCCTGCTGATACACGAGGACCCCGCGTCCAGGCCCCTAAAGTGCTACATAGTGATAGCCAGAGAGGGTGTGGTGGTGGGTGGAGGTCGAGAGGCTTAGAGAGGTAGCTCTGAAGCACGCGCTGAAGAACTCCATAGACCACGGAGGGAGAGCCCTCGAGAGTGCCGTGCTCAGCAAGGTCTTCGGGGAGCTGCCGGAGCTGAGGAAGCACGCCAGGCAGGTGATCGAGGTGGTGAGGGAGGTGGTGGGGTTCGTTAACTCGCTCACGCTGGAGGAGCAGACGAGGCTCGCGAGGGAGAGGTACCCGGAGCTCCTCGAGGGGGTCGAGGAGGCCAGACCGGTGGAGAGGGCTCTGCCGCCCCTGCCCAACGTAGAGAAGTACAGAGTCGTCAGGACCAGGTTCGCGCCGAACCCCGACTTCTACATACACCTGGGAAACGCGAGGCCGGCCCTGCTCAGCTACGAGTACGCCAGGGAGTACAGGGGGGTCTTCATCCTCAGGTTCGAGGACACCGATCCCAGGATCAAGAGGCCTCTGCCGGAGGCCTACGGTGCAATCAAGGAAGACCTGAAGTGGCTCGGGATCTCCTGGGACGAGGAGTACGTCCAGTCGGCGAGAATGGAGCTCTACTACGGGGTCGCCAGGGAGCTCATCGCCAGGGGCGGAGCGTACGTAGACCTCTGCGGACGCGAGGAGTTCAGGAAGCTCAAGCTCGAGAGGAGGGGGTGCCCCCACAGAGACCAGAGACCCGAGGAGTCCCTCGAGCTCTTCGACAAGATGCTCTCCGGCCACTTCGGGGAGGGGGAGGCGGTCGTCAGGGTCAAGACGGACCTCGCCCTCAGCGACCCGTCTCTCATAGACTGGGTAGCTTTCAGGGTGGTGGACACCTCGAAGCACCCACACCCGCTGACCGGCGACAGGTACGTCGTGTGGCCCACCTACAACTTCGCGGCGGGGGTAGACGACAGGCTCATGGGGGTCACCCACATACTGAGGGGGAGGGAGCACGCGCTGAACACTCTGAAGCAGCTCTACGTCTACAGAGCCCTCGGGTGGGAGTACCCAGAGGTGATCAACCTGGGGAGGCTGAGGCTGGAGGGGATGATCCTCAGCAAGAGCAAGATAAAGGAGGTCCTCAGGAGGAGCAGGAGGGCCGGGACCGACGACCCCAGGTTCGGCACGCTGAGGTCTCTGAGAAGGAGGGGGATACTCCCGGAGGTGGTGAGGGAGATAGTGTTGGAGGTCGGGGTCAAGGGGACCGACGCGACGATCAGCTGGGAGAACGTAGCGTCGCTGAACAGGAGGAGGGTGGACCCGGTGGCCCCCAGGATCATGGCCGTGTTCGACCCGGTGAGGGTGGTGATACGGGGAGTGCCCAGAGACCCCTCCCTGAGGACCCTGAGGCTCGACTACCACCCGACCAACGCGTCTCTGGGCTCGAGGACAATCGACCTCGGCCGGGAGGAGGCTGTCGAACTGTTCGTGAGCAGGGAGGACCTCCACCTGCTGAAGGAGAGAGGGGCACTGAGGCTGATGGAGTTCTGCAACATCTCGCTCGAGAGCGAGAGCGGCGACCGTGTTGAGACCAGGTTCACCGGAACCGAGCTGGAGATAGCGAGGAAGGCCGGGCTGAAGCTGGTCCAGTGGGTCCCGGTCAGAGACCACGTCAGGCTGGACGTCCTGAAGCCCGAGGGGCTCGGGCTGAGGACTCTCCGCGGGCTAGCCGAGGCCTCTCTAGTGGGGTTCGGACCCGGGACCCTCGTCCAGCTCGTGCGCGTGGGCTTCGTCAAGCTGGAGGACGTTTACGCGAAGGAGAGGAAGGTGAAGGCCGTCTACGCGCACGACTAGGCCCTCCCTCGGTTCGGCGGCCGACCGATGCCGATCGCTGTCCGGGACTTTCGCGACCCCCTTTTAAGGCGGCCCAGAGTATGGGATGCCATGATCTGCGAGAGCCTGTGGCTCCTCACGAGGAGGCCCGCCGAGGTCAGGGCCGACGACCTCATAAGGGCGGCGCTCGTAGCCTGCGGCCCGAACAGGGTCAGGGTAGTGGAGGAGTTCTCCGGGAACTCTACGAGGGTCTTCGTGGAGGTGGTCTCGGGCGAGGCGTGCTCCCAGTACCTCTCTCCCCTCCTCAGGTACATCCTCGGTGAGGACGCGAGGATAGTCTCGTCCGAGTGCGGAGACGTCCCTTTAGGATACGCCTCGGTCGCACCAGCAGCCCCGAGGTGATATACTCCACCCGCGGTGGCCTGGAGGAGCAAGCGGAGGGGATCCTGCTGGGGAGGGTGAGCTCCCCCCTCAGGGTCCCGGTCCGCGTGAAGCCCAGCGACTTCCTCAGGCACTGCCTGATCGTCGGGACTACGGGGTCGGGGAAGACCAGCCTGGCCATGAGGATCGCCAGCGAGCTCAAGCGCTACGGTGCTGCGGTCGTCCTGGACTGGTACGGGGAGTACCAGTCCGTCGGCGACAGGATCCTCCGCGTGGGGGCCGGAGACCCCGTGGCGATACCCATAGAGGACCCCCTGGACGCCGTGTTCCTGCTGGAGGAGGTCCTCGAGCTCAGTCCTCCCCAGTCCTACCTGCTGGCCAAGCTGCTGAAGAAGCCGAGAGACCTCGAGCGGATAGTAGACCTCCTGGAGGCGTACGAGCCCGAGGCCAGGTGGGAGGTGGAGACGAAGGCCTCGCTCGCGAGGAAGGTGTCGCTGCTCCTGAGGTACGGCAGAGCCTTCAGGGTCGTCCAGCCCAGCGAGGTGGGGAGGGTGGAGGAGTTCTCGAGAGGGAGGCTGACTGTGTTCGACCTCAGCAGCCTGAGGACTCTCGAGCTCAGGAGGCTCGTGGCCCTCGGGGTTCTGAACGCTGTCAGGTACCTGAAGGAGCGGAGGGAGCTCGAGGAAGACGTCTTCGTGGTGGTCGAGGAGGCCCACAACGTGATGGCCAGGGGCAGGTTCCTCCAGAAGTACCTGGCGGAGGTGAGGAAGCTCGGGATAGGTCTGCTGGTGGTGACCCAGTCCCCGGCGGGGCTCGACTACGAGGTCATGAACAACACGAACGTCAAGATAGTGAAGGCCCTGAAGTCCGCGGAGGACATGGCCGCGGTCTCCAGGTCTATGAACCTCGACCCCAGGGTGGCCTCGATGATAGGCAAGCTGGGCTTCGACGAGGCCGTGGTGGAGGCTCCCTCGCTCACCGAGCCGGTCGTCGTCGAGCTCGACTGGGACCCCCGCGGCTCGGAGCGCTAGCGCTCCGGTGGTCTCCGCTCCCGGATGCCGTCTCGCGGCAGGCGCGGAGGAGGGCTAGGTCTCGAGCAGCTTCCTCTTCGCCTTCTCGTACTCCTCCCTAGTTATCGCACCGGAGTCGAGCAGCTTCCTGAGCCTCTCCAGCTGCTCCACGAGAGTCTCGGCGGCCGGCTGCTGAGCCGGGGGAGAGGTCCTCTCGGCGATCCGCTCTACCGAGACCGCTATCCTCTGCTGCTGAAACACCTCCCTCCACTCGGCTAGCCTGCCCACTAGGACGCTCTTCACAGTCAGGGGGTCGCGCACGTCCCAGAAGTTGTTCCCCCTTCCCTTGAGGAGAGCGGGTCTAGCCCCTCCTCCACCGATCAGCACACCCTTCCCCACGGCCACCCCGGTGGCTACGTGTCTCACCTCGAGCCCCGCCGCAGTCACGAACGACACCGAGCCGCAGTTGAAGGCTCGCGCGAGGATGCCCTGCGACACGTGGACGTCCCTGATCTGGTCGAACGTCAGCTCCCTGGCGTAGTTACCGAAGACCCAGGACTTCACTATTCGGACAGACCTATCGGTTATGTAGTAGGTGTAAGCCCTCTTGTTGAAGTAGTATAGTGTGAAGAACGCCAGGGAGAGGAGCAGCCAGAGCGCGAGGAGGACGGGTGCGAACACGAAGAGGGGAGTGAGGAGCGCGGTGACCGCGGTGAAGACTATGGCGAACTTAACGACGGTCTTCTTCAGGAAGGGCTTGCCAAACCACAGAACAGCCGCCGCTCCCACGAACTCCTACCGTCATGGCGTGGACTACGGAGCTTTTATACTCCACGCCTCGGCCTTCGCATTCTCCGAACCCCGGTGATAGCCGGGGAGTGCGGAGCGGTGCGCACTACGCCGGGCTAAGACCGAGGGTAGAAGATGCGTCCGCGCAGGTCGTAGAAGGTCGCGGCAGTGACGAGCACGGTCTGCCTCGTCCCGAGGAGCCCTCCCGAATCCTCGCCGAGGAGCACCACGGGCTTGTAGTTCGCAGTCCTCCCCACAACGCTCCCCCGGAAGCTCCTCTGGGTCACGACGACCTGAGCTAGGGAGCCCAGGTACTCCCGGTTTACGCTAGCCCCGACCTCCTCTACCACCCTGCTGAGGTGGGTGGACCTCAGCTTCTTGACGCCCTCGGGCACCTGGGGCATCCCCGCGGACTCCGTGCGGGGCCTCACGGTGTACTGGGCTACGTGGACCTTGTCGAACTGCAGCTCGACCACGGCCTCGACTGTCCTCCGGAACGCCTCCTCGTCCTCCCCGGGGTGCCCCACTATCACGTCGGTGGCTATGGAGATCCCCGCGACCTTCCTCCTGAGCTCCCTGACGAGCCCCCGGTACTCGTCGTAGGTGTACCTCCTCTTCATCACCTTCAGGACTCCGTCGTCGGCCGACTGGAGCGGCACGTGGAGGTACTTGTAGACCCGCGGGTCTCTGAGGACGTCGACGAGCCCGTCCAGCACTCCGGCGAGCGTGTCGGGGTTCGTCATCCCGATCCTGACCATGTAGTCCCCCGGAACGCGGTCTAGCACCTCCCTCACCAGGTCCGGGAGGCGCACGCTCCCCAGGTCGAGACCGTAGGAGCACGAGTCCTGGGCCGTTAGCTCGATCTCGACAGCTCCCCGCTTCACGGCCTCCTCGACCGCCCCGACCACCGCGCGCGGACTGTACGACCGCAGCCTCCTCCTCGCCAGCTTGGTGATGCAGAAGGAGCAGTCGCCGGCGCACCCCTCGGCTATCGGGATGGCCGCGACGGCCCCCTCCACGCACGGCTTGAGGTAGGAAGTGTCCCTCTCACCGAGGAGGAGATCCCTCCCGCTCTCGATGGCCTCGACGAGCCTCGTGATGTTCTGGGGGGAGACGAGCGCGGCCTCCGGCAGAAGCCTCTTGACGGTGTACGGCTGGGCGGCGGCCATGCAGCCCGCCACGACCACCCTCTTAGAGCCCCCGAGAGTCCTGCGCACCTCGGAGAGCCTCTTGAGCACCCTCTGCTCGGTGTCCAGCCTCACGGTGCAGGTGTTCACGACCACCACGTCGGCCTCCTCGAGCCGTTCCACGACTCTGTAGCCCCTCTCGGCTACTAGGGACTTCATCAGAGCCGTGTCGGCCCTGTTCAGTGCGCACCCGTAGGTCTCGAAGTATACGGACGCCACCGGCTACCGTTGTCGCATAGCTACTGCTTGTTTTATAGCCACGCGTTCCGCCTCGGCCTCAGAGGCTTTCGGAGACAGCGGTGAAGCCGGTGGGGAGCGTATAAATAGGAACTGTCACTGTACCAGAGGCGCTGCTCTGTCGGCATATCGCTTTCGAGCACCAGCGTCCTTCGCTGATCCTAGGCTGGACGCGGCTTCGGTGCCGGTTCGAGAGAGCCAATGGGATGGGGTATTTTAACTCTATAGCAACGTTGTTTGTTGGTGGAATGATGCCGAGGCTGAGCTCCGGGCTCGTGATAGCGGGGGCCTACGCTCAGAAGCTCAGAAAGACGGCGTTCGCCCAGCTGCGCGACGCTGTGAGAGAGGGGGTTCTGAAGAGCAGCGACGTAGCCTACTGGATCGCCCAGCTCAACAGGTTTCTCTACGAGGTGCTGGTGGAGGACCTCAGGATAGACAAGGGCGACGCCGTCAGGATAATGGTAGACTACGAGGTGTCCCCGGGCAGGATAAGCTGGAAGCTGGAGACCCTCAGAATCGAGGTGTTCAGGAGAGTCCCCGATGAGGAGGTGAGGAGAGTCCTCGAGTCCCGAATACCCGCAGCGGAGGCCATAATGACCGGAATAGTCGCGTACTCTGTGGAGAGGCTCGGTGAGACCGAGGATGGGGACGTGGTCGTGGCCCTGAAGCTCGGAGATAGGGAGGTCGGGGCCCTCGTCCTCACTCCCATAGACCAGGAGTTCGCCTTCATAAAGAAGGCCGCGGTGGTAGAGCCGTCGCCCTCGATCGTCGAGAGGCAGAGGGTGCCTCTGAACGGGAAGACCATAGAGGAGGCCCTGAGGGACAACATAAGCATCCTGACGACCGCGGCTAGGTACGTATCGGATGAGGAGGCCAGGAGAGTCTACGAGGTCATAAAGAGGAGGGTAGTCCCTACAGCTGTAGTCGAGAGAGTAGCGGAGGAAGAGTAGGGTAGAGCTCCTCGAACTTCCCGACGGCTTTTTTGAAAACCTCGTAGCCCACCGTCAGGAGCCCCTCTCTATCCAGCACCACGTCGTCGCCTATCACCACGGTCTCGATGGGCGGGTCTCCCTCTACGACCGCTCTAACGGCCGAGCGGAGCGAGCGCGGCACGGGCCAGCCCGGAGGCTCCGACAGGTTGTACACGACCACGCTGCTCCTGCTCCCCTCCCTGAGAGTGGAGCTCTCGCGCTGGTCGATGAGCTCCGATGTGATCCTCGTCCCCGAGAGCAGCACGCTCAGGGGGTCGGCGCCCCGAGACCAGAGGGCCTCCTTCATCACATCACGAACGCTGTAGGACGGCCTGACCCCGATGCCGAGCCCCCCGTCCTCCCTCCACCTCCGGACGGCCTCACCCGAGTATATGGTCGGGAGGCTCACGTCGATCAGAGGGTTTATGGCTACGATCCTGAGCCCCTCCGGCCGCTCGGGCGGCTCCCTCTCCAGCTCCAGCGCATACAGGGGCAGCCCCGTTTCGCGGGCCAGCTCTAGGTGCTCATCCCTCAGCTCCCGGCAGACGGCTATCCCCACCCTGATCCCTTCGACCCTCCCCTGCCACCTCCCGAGGAGGAGCTTCAGCTCGTTCAGCTGCTGCCGGTCGTCCAGACCGCAGTTGAGAGGGGGCGCTAGGGTCACGCTTATGCCGACGTCTCTCGAGGCCCTAGCCACGTCGTCCAGGTAAGCGTCGACCACCAGCGCCTCCGTGACCCCCTTGCTGACCAGCTCGGCGAGCGAGAGCACGGCGATGTAGTACATGTCCCCCCTCCTGATGGCCTTGAGGAGCTCTCTCGCGAGGAACCAGTCGACGTGGTCCAGCCCGTATCTGAGGGGGTAGAGGCTCAGGACGGTGAAGCCGGACGCGAACCCCTTGGTCACCAGCCTGCCCGAGCCGCTGAGGAGGAGCTCGGGGTAGAGGAACTCCTCGGGAGGAGGGCTCTGGCCCAGAGACCTGACGCGACCGCCGTCCAGGTACACGTAGCCCTTGCTAACGTACCTGACCTCGTCGTCTATCGCCAAGACCGACGCTCCGTCCACGAGTATCTTGACCATGGGTCCTGCCCTACCTCGCGGTCAAAGTCTTCCGGAGACCAGCCCTACCGAGAGGTGCCTCCTGCCCCTGAGCCTCCTGAGCTCGTCCCACTCGCGCAGTATCCTAACGGCCTCGTTGGCCACCCTCACCATGTCCGATATGCCGGCCCCGGGGTCGAACTCGTCCGTTACCCTGTTGGCTATAGCCGCGCACACGGCACCTGCTCTAGCACCGTAGATGCTGGCTAGGACGAAGATCGTCGAGGCCTCCATCTCGAAGTTCAGGACTCCCAGCTCGGCGAGCCTACGCTCCACCCCCCTCCACCTCTCCGGTAGGTAGCCCCCGAAGCCGGGCCTGCCCTGTCCCACGTAGAAGCTGTCGCTGCTCGCCGTTATCCCCACGTGGTACCTGACCCCCAGGCTCTCGGCGGCCTCCACCAGGGCCAGCAGGACGTCGTAGCTCGCGACGGCCGGGTACTCTGGATCTACGTACACCTTGCTGGTCCCGTCCAGCCTCACGGCCGCCGACGATATCACCAGGTCTCCCAGCTTTACGTGCTCCTGGAGGGCTCCGGTCGTGCCGACCCTTATGAAGGTGTCGGCACCGACTCTGAGCAGCTCCTCGAGGACTATGGCCGTGGAGGGCCCCCCTATGCCCGTCGAGGTCGCGGCGAGCTCGACGCCCTTGTACGTACCGACGTAGGTCACGAACCCCCTGTGCTCGGCTACGAGCCTGCTCCTCTCCCAAGTTCTGGCGATCAGGGGGACCCTTCCGGGGTCTCCCGGAAGGAGGACGTACCTCGGCACGTCTCCCGGCTTCAGGTGTATGTGGTACTGCAAGCCCTCCCCGGTCGCAGGATCTCTAGCTGACCCGAACATCGAGCGTCCACCCCTCTGCTGCCCGCGAAGCTCTCGCTACACATGCCCCCAGCTTTCCTAAAAAATTAGTGAGCCGTCGCGCGGGAGAAGTCGGAGTGGCTAAGCGGTTCTCGCCCTAAGCTCCTGGTACGCCTTGGTGAGCTCCTCGACTAGGTCTCTAGCACCTCCGGGGTCTATCACTACGGCCGACGCCGCCGCAACCTGGATTCCGGCCGCCTCGCCGAGCCTCTTCTTGCTGGGCACGTAGATGTAGGGGACTTTCTTCTCCTCGCAGAGGTAGGGTAGGTGGAGGACTACCTCTGGAGGATCGACGTCGACCGCGATCACAACGATTTTCGCCTGTCCCCTCTCTACCGCCTTGGTCACCTCGTTGGTCCCCTTCCTGACCACGCCTCCACTGTCCCTGGCCTTTTTGAGGGCCTCGTAGGCCTTCTCCGCGATCTCGGGCGGTACGTCGAACCTCACGTGGGGCGGCTTCCTGCTCATCCTCATCCCCCTATCGTCGCCTCCTAGAGTAGCTGCGCGGTCTTTTAAGCTTTTCCCGGGAGTCTTCAGCTCCTCTCCACAGGTATGTCCGATACGAGAGGTGGAGACCCCATCGCGTTGGTGTTGGGGAGGTGCATATAAAGTTTACCCAGAAGCTGTAGTCGAACCCGGGTAGAATGGGCCGGCTACTCAGGGACATAGCTCGGTCGGTCCTCGGAGAGCCTCTAGCCAGTAGGGTGTGGAAGAGAGTGGAGATAGTGGGTGATATAGCCGTTCTCAGGAAGCATCCGGACCTCGAGCTCGACGTCGAGGTGTACAGGAGGCTCGCGGAGGAGCTGATGAGGAGGCTTCCGTACGTCAGGTCCGCCTGGCTCGCGGTGAGCCCCGTCGGGAGCTCCTACAGGCTCAGGGAGTTCGCGCACCTAGCCGGGGAACGCCGGAGCGAGACCGTGTACAGAGAGCACGGGTGCTCGTTCAGACTCGACATAACGAAGGTCTACGTGTCACCCGCTCTGAACTACGAGCACGCCAGGGTCGCTGGGCTCGTCGGGCCGGGCGAGGAGGTCCTGAACATGTTCGCTGGAGCAGGGCTGTTCTCGATCATAATAGCCAAGCGCGCGAGGCCCAGGAGAGTAGTGTCGGTCGACGTGAACCCGGAGGCCTACCGGTACATGGTGGAGAACGTGAGGCTGAACGGGGTGTCGGACGTGGTCTTCCCGGTGCTCGGCGACGCTAGGGAGGTGGCGAGGTCGTGCCCCGGCTGCTTCGACAGGGTCCTGATGCCCCTCCCGGAGCTGGCCTACGAGTACTTCGCGGACGCCGTCCACTCCCTGAAGATGGTGGGCGTCGTGCACGTCTACGACTTCGTGTCGGCTAGGGAGGAGGACGAGGCGGTCCTCGCGGCCCGCAGCAGGTACCTCGAGAAGTGCGAGACTCTCGGTGTATGGGCGGAGGTCGAGGGATCGCGAGTGGTCAGGTCCGTCGGCCCCCGCTACTACCAGGTAGTCCTAGACCTCAGGGTCAGGAAGCCTTAGGTGGTCGGGAAGACTTGGTCGCCCTTTTAGTCCCTTCAGCTGCCCTCCTCTTGGCAGCCCTCCTGGTCCCCTCCTGCGTCACCCTCTCCGAGACAGGTATCACCCGGACTCCCAGACCCATGAGCTTCATCGTGACCTCCTCCAGGAACCTGATGTATGACCCCCTCTGACCTATCAGCGGGCCGAGGTTCTCGCTCTCCACTTTTATCGCGAGGTAGGAGCCCAACAGTTCCACCCTGGTCCTCTTCCAAATCCACGAGACCGGGTGGACGGACCTTATGTAGCTGGTCAGGTCGAGGTCTAGCTCCATCCCCCTGACCCTGCCACCGAGCTCCTTCTCTATGACCGACACCCTCTCCCCGCCCTTGCCCACCAGGCGCCCGAGATGTCCGGGCTTGACCACCACCAGGTACCTCGGCATGTGTTCGGCCGAGACGCCGTGCCTCTTGGCCACCTCCTCCACGTCCACCACGGTGATCACGTCGGCGTCCGGGGAGTGCATTTTTATCACCTGCTGAGCCTTGACCTCGGAGTCGCTGAGCCGCCTAGACCTCAGCGCGTACTCTAGCAGGAACCTCACCCCGGCCTTCGCTCCCTCCCTCACTATGTCCTCCACCCCCAGGTCCACGACGTGGGCGCCCGGCTCGCTCAGGAGGATCTCCCTCAGGGTGGTCACGTGGTCCTGGTGGACTCCCCTCAGCGCCTGGAATATGGGGTCGGCAGTTATCACCAGCCTGCTCTTGCTCCCCAGCCTCACTATGACCTCCAGGAGTATCTCGAGCCTGACGTGCTGAGCGTCGTCCACCAGGATCAGGGTCTCGTCGAACGTCCTGCCCTTCAGGTAGTGACCGTCGGTCAGGACGAGCTTGCCGGTGTTCATAAGCTCGGCGATGCCCGCCGGGTCGGCGAACGTCCCCAGGACGTCGACCAGGTACTCTCCGGCTAGCTTCGTGTACTCCTCCCCGGCCTCGGCCAGGGTGAGCTCCCTCCCCGTGACGACGTCGACCACGGGCTTGAAGACCAGGAACCTCTTGAACCTGCCGCTGCTCACCGCGTCTATGCCGTAGGCCAGGGAGAAGAGGGACTTGCCGCTCCCGGTCGGCCCGAAGACCCCGACTATCGTGAACGCATCGTTCCGCAGCGCCTCGAGTAGCCTCCTCTGGCCCTCACTCTGAGGCGTCACCTTCTCTAGGAGCCCCACCCTCGTCACCTGAGACTCGTAGATACCGACTACTTAAAAGCGCACTTAAAGCTCTTTACCGAGCCGGACTCTCCCCCCACGGGCGCTCGGTGGGGATAGTCGACAAGAGCCTGTGGCTGAGGGAGAGGGATGAGAAGTTCAGGAGGATGCGCGAAGACCTAGAGGTCGGCTACCTAGACCCAGACATCTACCACGTCCTAGCCGCCCTCTTCAGGAGGAGGGAGTCCTTCCCGGTTAGCTCATGCAGCGGCAGAGTCACCGTAGTCGACGCGCCGATGCCCTGGAGTAGGAGAGGCTCGACCGTGCTGTTCAAGAAGCATAGCCCGGTCGGGGAGAGCGAGGTCCTCTCGCTGGTCCGGGGCTCCTCTCCCCTGAGCAGGCTCTGGCTCGTCGTCACGGGCCCCATATTCCACGTATCGGCTCTCACGCTTCGGGAGGCCCTCTCGGTCCTCAGGATAGCCCGCGAGGCCGGCATGAAGCACAGCGGCGTGCTCTCGATAAGCAGGAGAGGGGTGTACCTGGAGCTCAGGACGGGCGTGAGGCTAGCGACCCTGCTGAGAGCCGGGGGCTTCGCGGTCAGCGACGTCGAAGAGGTCGTGCGGGCCGCCAACGAGGCCCTGCTGGAGGGAAAGAGGAGGCTCGCGAGGTTCTACGAGCTCCTCCTGAAGTACGAGGAGGAAGACCAGTCCTCCCCGGATTCCCCCACTTTCCGGCCGGACGGCTAGAGGAGGGGCTCCAGAGGCTGCCCGCAGTAGGGGCACCTGTAGTGGAGGACTCTCGCGTCGCTGGAGCAGAAGTGAGCCTCGTACCTGGTCGAACAGCTGGGGCAGCGGTATACGGTAGCCTCGCCCACCAGGAGCCCCCTGCCACACACTCTGCACTTCTTGGTCGCCCACCCGACGTGACCGCCCGCGTTGGACCCCACGAGCTTGACCAGACCTGGCACCCTCGAGGACTCCGCGGGATGTTTTTAAGCTTTGCGACGGTTCCCGGAGGGGGATGGCTTCGATCGTGAGATTGCTGGCCTTCGGCGACGTCCACGGGCTGCAGTACCTGAGCCTGCTGAGAGCGTCCCTGAGGAGCGTACCGCCCGAGGAGCCCAACGCGATACTCATGGCGGGTGACGTGATAGACAGGGGCGACGTCAGCGGCATGGGCCCCGTCCTAAGGGAGGTGACGGCTAGGTTCAGGGATACTCCGGTAGTCTCGGTGTTCGGGAACGACGAGTACCACGAGGTGGAGGACCGCTTGATCAAGGAGTTCGGCTACGTCATATGGCTGAACGACTCCGTCGCCGTCCTGAAGCTGGGGGAGGTCACGGTGGGAGTGGTGGGCAGCAGGGGCGTTCTCGACAAGCTCACCCACTGGCAGAGGAAGAACATGCCTCAGCTGGAGACGGTCTACAGGAGGAGGGTCGGAGTCCTGCGGAGGCTGCTCGAGGAGGTCTCCAGGGTCTCGGACATCACGGTCCTCCTGACCCACTACGCTCCCACCTACCTGACCGTCAGGGGGGAGCCCGAGAAGATATACCCGTACATGGGCTGCAAGCGGCTCGAGGACGTCCTCAAGGAGGCCAAGCCCGACCTGGCGATCCACGCCCACGCTCACAACGCCACCACGACGGAGGCCGTGGTGGGGCTCACCAAGGTCTACAACGTGTCGCTTCCGGCCAGGAGGGGCGTCACCTACGTAACCGCGACTCCCAGGCCTAGGCTGATCCCCACGAGCGGGAGGTCTTGAGATGGACCGGCTGGCGAGGCTGAAGAGGCTCTCCGAGCCCGCCGGTGGCGTGAAGCCCTCCTTCGACGTGTACCACGCGTACATGGCTCTCGCGAGCCTGCGCAGGGAGGCCCCTGTCGGCAGGCTGGCCCTCGCCAGAGCCCTCTCTCTGGGAGGGGCCTCCGTCAAGACTCTCGTCAAGAGGATGAGGAAGGAGGGGCTAGTCGACGTGGACAGGGCCGCGGGGGTCTTTCTGACTAGAGAGGGACTGGAGCTGGCCGAGGAGCTCGAGAGAGTCCTGGAGGTCCTCGGCCAGCTCGACCTCAGCTCCGTCTGCGGAAGCTGCGAGGCCTACGGGGTCGTCGTGAAGGGCTTCAGGAGGGTCCTGGACGAGAGAGTGGGGTACCTGAGGCTGCGGGACGAGATAGTCCGCGAGGGAGCCGAGGGAGCCATCATAGTCTACTGCGGCGACGTCCCCCTGATGCCGGTCAGCGGGGGCCTCGAGAGAGCCGAGGGGGTGCTGAAGGACCTAGCCTCCGAGAGGTGCGGTGAGGGGGACGTGCTAGCCATATCGATCTGCCACGGCGACCGCGGCAGGTGCGCCAGGGCTCTGCTGAACGCGGTGCTGAAGCTGTACGACCCCTAGCCAAGCACATCGCCGAGCGGCATCGCCTGCCTCGAAATCTCCCGCGTCCCCAGACTAACTGGGAGGCCCCCTCTAGCCCCGCAGAGCCCCTCCGGAGGAGACCTGGGGGCTCCGATCCGGTTGCGAGCCGCCCCGGGCGCGGCCTGAGGCTTAATTGTTAGCACGCGCATTCTCGGCTAAGCCGAGGTGGTTGGAGTGTCCGGGAAGTACAGGTACGTGGACTGGGAGACCCTCCACGACCTGGTGGCTAGGCTAGCCCTGGCCGTGGGTGAGAGCTACTCGCCCCAAGTCATCGTGGGGGTGCTCAGGGGCGGCTACATAATCGCGAGGATCCTCTCGGACGTTCTCGGAGTTGAAGAGCTCGGGATCGTCGGCGTGAAGTTCTACAGGGGGATCGGCGAGACGAGCGAGAGGCCCCTCGTGACGGTCCCGCTGGTCGACGACGTCAGGGGCAGGGACGCTCTAGTCGTCGACGACGTGGCGGATAGCGGCAGAACCCTCGAGACTCTCGCGGCCGAGCTCAGGCTACGCGGGGCCAGGACTATCAAGACCGCGGTGGTCTTCCTCAAGCCCAGGTCTATAGTGATCCCGGACTTCTACGCGGAGGTGACCGACTCCTGGATAGTCTTTCCGTGGGAGCTCTGCGACTTCGCGCGCGAGATGGTCAGGAGGGGGGACGCGGAGGCTCTGGAGCACGTGGTGTCCAGCGTCAGGAGCAGTGGGGGGCTCTCGAGAGCTCTTCAGCATATCCTGGGGGTCAGGAGCGGAGAGGGCTCGACCAGCGTATAGCCACCGACCTCGGTCTTCGCGATCACCTTGCCCCGGAGGAACTCCAGCGGAGGCTCCACGACCTCGCCCACCGGGGTCGCCTCCTCGTAGCCCAGCTTGCGCGCGAGCTCGAGGACCTCCGGGTAGAGCTCCCTAGGGACTGCTATCACGGCCACGCCCTCGGACGCTGAGTTCAGGGGGTCGATGCCCAGCAGCTCGAGGAACCTCCTCGTGGCCTCCCGGACTGGCACGGAGTCCCTGTAGACCATTATTGAGAGGCCGGAGGCCCTCGCCCACTCGTAGAGGACCGAGGCCAGCCCACCGCGGGTCGGGTCCCTGGCCGCGTGGATGGAGCTGCCGAACCTCTCTATCAGCGGGATCATGAGGTCGTGGAGGGGCCTCACGTCGCTCGAGATCCCCGCGATCCTGTCCAGGAGCCCCAGCTGGGCAGCCGATATGACGGCGCCGTGGTCTCCCACGGGGCCCGAGACTATCACCACGTCACCGACCTCTATCCTCCTGTCGACTATCGGGGTCTCGGTGAACCCTATCCCGGAGGATGTGACGACGATCCCGTCTATGGTGCCCCTGGGCATCACCTTGAAGTCCCCGCCCACCACCCGGACTCCTGCCAGGGCCGCCGTCGCCGCGAACGACTCCACCACCTCCTCGACGAGCTGCTCCTCCGCGCCCTCCTCGACCACTATCGCGTCGACGAGGGCCACCGGCCTGGCACCCATCATCAGGAGGTCGTTTATGGTGCCCGAGGCCGCCAGCTTCCCTATGTCGCCGCCCGGGAACTTCGGGGGCTTCACGGTGTAGGAGTCTATGGTGAAAGCCATGTAGAGACCTGGCGAGACCTCGACCACGGCACCGTCGTCCATGTAGTCGAGCCCGTAGCCTCCGGGAGTACTGCGGAGCTCGGGCGGGATCTTCGAGACTATGTGCTTCAGCACGAAGTCGGCCATCTCGGAGCCCCCGGCTCCGTGCTCTATCCTGATCACCGTAGAGCTCCCGGTCTAGCGAAAGTCCGGACGATAATAAGTGACCGAGACCCCGGGGGAGGCCTCGGGCGGGCTTGGCCTCGGTCGCCTCAGACCTGGGTTCTCAAGGTGCCCGGGGGCAGTCCGTAGCGCGGGACCCTCACTACGACCAGGTCTCCGACCGCGGACACCCCCAGGGAGGCCCCCCTGGCCAGGCCGGCGAGGAAGCGCCTCAGGACTTCCTTGGGTCCGGAGGACGGGACCAGGATTATGGAGTCCTCCCTGGGGACTCCGATCCCGTTGCTCAGCGACAGCCTCTCGACGAGCTCCCCGCAGCTGACGCCCAGCTCCCTCAGGGTAGCCCCGAGCCTCTCGCCGTACGCCTCGGCGGCCTCGGGAGACGGGGACTGCCCTCCCAGGAGGTCTAGGGGCACGTAGGCGAACCCGAGCCTCGAGAGGACGAGCTCCACCCTCTTCTCCCTCAGGACGTCGGGAGCGAAGTAGCCCATCCTCTCCACCTCGGCGACCTCCCCGAGGAGCCTCCTCAGGTAGCCGGTCAGGCTCATCCCCCTCGACCCGGCGATCGACTTGAGCTCCTCCACTAGCTCGAGGTCTAGACCGACAGTCCTCCTACTCCTCACCAAGACCGCTCACCCTGAGCACGAGGACGGAGGACCCGACGGAGATCTCGTAGCTCTCGAGACCGTAACCCCTCGCTAGCCCCTCCGCTACGCACCTCAATAGCTCGAGGAGCTCTCCCGGAGCCTCCGCGAAGCTTACCACGTACTTGTACGCCCCCTCGCCCTCCTTGACCAGGTCTACCCTGGCGCTGGGGACCCAGAGCTCCAGGGAGTTCTTGACCTCCCCGACGGTCAGAGACCTCTTGACCCTGCCGAGCTCGGCGTACCAGGAGGCCGCCCTGGACACCTCCGAGCACACCCCCGAGAGCCCGTCAGGGCCCGCGCGGGCCAGGAGCTCCCTGACCGACCTCTCCGGGAGGTAGACTCCGCCGAGCCTCCTCACGTCGGCGAGGGCGTCGACCATGGACAGGGTCTCTAGGAAGTCCCTCCTGTACTTGAGTATCCTGAGGACTTCCGCCAGTATCCTCTCTATGAGGGCGGTGTAGGGGATCCCGAGCCTCTCGGCGACCCTTATCGCGTCGACGAGGAGCCCCTCGGGAAGAGCTACGAACCTCCTGGACGACACGCTGCCACCGACCGACCGCTAGTTGGCCGATGGTATATAAGTGTGCACACTCTAACACAGCCTCGCGACTCTTTTTAACCACCCGGAGCTCCGGGAGCGGGCACGAGGGGCGTCGCCCAGCTATACGCGGAGCTCATGCTCCTGGCGGTGGTCCTGGGGGTCGGAGCGGCCCTGGTGCACGCGGCCTCCGGGATAGCGGGCTCCCTGAGGGAGGTCGAGCCCCCGCCCAGGCTCTCGGCCTACAGGGTAGGCGGCACGGTGATCCTAGCGAACTGGGGGGATTCCACCTACAGGGTGGGGCTCCTCTGCGCCGACACCGGGGAGTACGAGGAGGTCGAGGTGGCCCCTGGGGCGCGCCTCTACAACACCACCTGCGCCGACGTGGTGCTGGTGTACCGGGGACACGTCGTGAAGCCCGTCAGGGTGTAGCGGCGGTTCCCGAGCAGGGGCTTCTGATTCCCCCGAGACCGCCGAGGTGGAGGTCGCGGTCGCCAAGCGGCAGCTGTGCGGCGACGGAGAGCTTTTAAGCCCCGCGGGGAGCGACTCCGGGGCCCGTCGTCTAGCGGCTAGGACGCCGCCCTTACGAGCACCGTGGAACCCTGCGAGAGGCGGAGGTCCGGGGTTCGAATCCCCGCGGGCCCACCTGAGAGCCCTTCACTCACCGAGCAGCAGCGCACACTTGCGCACAGGAGTGTGTACAGGTTGACACGCATCCCTTAAATGCGTAACCCTTTAGGTGATCTGTGAGGGTAAACCTATGGACTCCAGATCCCTAAGCTCGGCAGTACTGCTAGGCCTACTGGTCATAAGCCTAGCCTCGTCGGTGCCGCTGGTAGCGCTTGCCCAGCTGCAGCTGGGCAGGATAGTCGAAGTGAAGCCGGTCATCGCTGATAGGATATACCCAGGAGAACCCGTGGCCGTGACCGTGGAGGTCGTCACGGCGCTCTCCTTCAAAGTGAAGCTCTGCAACGCCGGCTGCGATGTGGTCTGGGCCTCCAGGACCGGGTCCGCGTCCGGGACATACCTGCTGACCCTGCCGGAGAAGCTTCCAGGTGCGGTTGATGGTGATGGAGACGGCCTGATAGACCTCTGGGTCGCCCTGGAGATCATGGGGACCGACGTAGATTACTGGTACGGTGACGTGTACCCGAAGGTCGTGGTGACGCCCTCCTCGTCTACCATAGTAGACTCGGCCGGAACCGGCGTCACGATCAAGGTCAGGTTCCTCGGCTACGTACCGTACGACACGATCAGCACAGTGACGTTCGACACGTTCGTGTTCAGCGGCTTCACGGAAGTGACCATAGGGACTGACGGAACTAACGAGACCACTGTCAACCTCCTCGATCACTCGCCGGGTAACAGGGGCATACCCAGGGGCAACTACAAGGTCCTGGGAGTCTCGTCTACCGGCGCGACCAACACGACCTACGCGAAGCGCGGAGACTTCGAGGTCAAACCCCAGGTAGTGATAACGCCCAAGGAGGGCAACGGGAGATGTGATACCACATTCTGCGAGCTCACGGCTATCACAATAAGGGGCTACGGGTTCGCGAGGGACGTGAGGATACTCAGGATAGACCTCTTCAACATCAACTTCACGAACGTCGTGTACAGGTTCAGCTTCCCGCCGGCTGTGAAGACGGACCTCCAGGGCTACTTCGCGGTCTCGAACCTCAAGCAGTACATAGCCGGAGGCAAGGGAACCAACATGACCGCCGGGCTCTACATACCGATAGTCTACGAGGCCCCGCTGCCGGTCACCCGCACGAACACATCGACGATACCGCTCAGGACGGTCGGCACCGTCGTGGTATCGGAGTCGGCGATACTGGCGGCCCTGGGCACCAGGGCCTCGGTCAGGGCCACCTCCTACGTCGACGCGTCGCTGGCCTACGTGATGAAGGCCTCCGCCATGGCGTACACGCTAGCCGAGGTCCTCAGGATAGACATAGCGTACGCCGGCAAGAGGTACCAGCTGGCGGCCAACCTGGTAACACCGAGCAACTTCACGGCAGGAACCTCCGGGACAGTGCGCTTCTCCCTCTTCAACACGACCACTGTGCCGTTCGTGACCATGTTCACCGACACGACCACCGGGACTTACAACGCCACTCTGGGCGCCTTCGTCTACCACGTGTCGTTCAACATAGTAATGCCACCGGACTACACGCTTACGCCTCCGCCGACACCAGGAGTATACAGGTTCTGGGCGACCTTCTACGAGTACCAGAACCAGATACTGCTGGTGCTCAGGGAGTGGAGCCTGGTCGTGGCGAAGGCCAACCTCACGATAACCTACACGAACAGGGACACTGGCACGACCGTCACCAGGTACTACGAGTACCCGAAGAACATGAGCATCGTTGACTACAGGCTCACCATATCCCCGCTGACCTTTACCGATGATGCTGCTCGCATAAGGTGGACCATCGGGTGGCACTACGACGTGCCGACCACGACTGCCTACCTCACAGTCACGGGCGAGCCCCTGGTCGGCCCGTCCTTCGAGTTCAGGAACGTCTACTACATAGTCAGGCCTCTGCTCGTCCTGCTGACCCCGGGCGCGATAACTCCCGGCATGACGGTCACCATAGCCGCCTACGGCTACGGGCCCGGCGCCGCCTGGGGCTACCCAGGCTTCAACACCCTCAGGGTGTACTGGGAGAAGATACAACTGCTCGGCACGTTCACCCTCGGCAAGGACGGCAACCTGACGTTCAGGGTCAAGATACCGGACGACGCTACGTTCGGAGTCCACTACATATGGGGCGTCGACCTCTGGGGCTACGAGTACTCGCTGGCGATAGTAGTCGGAGCCAGGGCTTACTGGTACACCGGCAAGGTGAGGCCCGAGGTCTGGGCCGGCTACGAGGACAAGAGGTTCGAGGTCTGCCCGTGCCCCGAGAGCCTCGGCGTGAGGGGTGAGAAGTACTGCGCTCTGTGCGCCACGTACCTGGCCAAGTGCGACTACCTGGGCGACGTGATAAGGGTCGTGGTGTCCGGCGTCTCTCCCGGAGAGACTCTTAGAGTGTACTTCGACGGGAGGCTAGTCCTGACGGCCAAGGCCAACAAGAGCGTGGAGGAGCTGTCCTTCGTGGTTCCCTCGGTGCCCGCCGGGACCTACACGATAACCGTCGTCGGGACGACATCGGGAACCATCGCGGTGACCGACTTCTTCAACACCACCAAGTTCGTCACGGCCTCGCCCGTAGTGGTGCCCAAGGTGCTAGTGCTCGACCTGAGCCGCAACGTAGTGCCGGTGCTGGTGGGGCCAGGGTTCGTCAGGATCATCGGGTCTGGGTTCCCGGTGGGGGTCTCCGTATACGCGGTGCTCTTCAACGGGACTGACGCGGCCTACGCTCTCAACGCCCACGTGAGCAGGTGGGCCAGCAGCGAGAACGGCATACTGGTGTCCCCGGTCACGAGGGTGCTCGGCATCTACGTGCCGGCCCTCGAGCCCGGGGCCTACGCGATCAGCCTGGCCTACGCGATGCCCGACGGTACCATCGTGGAGACGGTGGCCGGACACGTCTTCGTGATAAACAACCTCAGCGTCATGCCTACCAAGACCGTGATCGAGACGATAGTCGAGACCTCGACCTCCGAGGCCCTAGCTGCCATATCCTCCAAGATTGATGCTGCCGTGGCCGACCTGAGGTCTAGGATCGACGCTGCCGTAGGGGCCATATCCTCCAAGATTGACAGCTCGACGGACGAGCTATCCTCCAAGATTGACGAGGCCCTAGCTGCCATATCCTCCAAGATTGACGAGGCCCTAGCTGCCATATCCTCCAAGATTGACAGCTCGACGGACGAGCTATCCTCCAAGATTGACGCTGCCGTAGGGACCATATCCTCCAAGATTGACAGCTCGACGGCCAGCCTCAGCTCCAAGATTGACGCTGCCGTAGGGACCATATCCTCCAAGATTGACGAGGTGGCCGCCGCCGTGGCTGAGGTCTCCGAGGCTCTCAGCAATGCCGTGGTCACGGTAACCTCCAAGGTCGACACGGTGATCACCAAGGTCGACACCATATCTACGAACCTGAAGGCCGTGACCGACAGCCTGAGCGCGGTGACCAAGGACATCGGCACCATAAAGACCGACGTGAGCTCGATAAAGGCCGACGTAAACACAGTGAAGTCTGACGTAGCGGACATAAAGGGCATAAAGACCGACGTGGCAGGGCTTAAGACCGACATCGCGGCGGTCAAGTCCGACGTGGCCACAGTAAGATCCGAGGTAGCCGCAGCGAAGTCCGACGTGGCAGCGGTCAAGACGAGCGTAGACGCGATACCGGGCAGGATAGACACAACGACCACGGTCTCCACGGTATCTCTGGTCTTCGCTCTGCTGGCCTTCATAATGGCCACGCTAGCGTTCCTGACCATAAGGAAGGTGACCGGAGCCCCGAAGTAGCACTCGTTTTGCCAAGCCTAGTACAGTTTTTCTCCTGTTTCCCCGACTTCCCGGATCCGCGCAAGCCATTTTAGCTCCCCGCCGTACCCAGCCGGGTGTCGGAGGCGGTCAGGGTCTACCTCCTGAGGAGATTCGAGCCCGCGCTCGGCACTGCCGACCTCCTGAAGCTCGAGCCCGGTGCCGACGGGCTGGTCCTGGAAGTCTGCTCCACGAGAGACCGGGTGCCCGTGGTCTGCCCGACCGGAGAGCCCGGCGACCTGAGCGGGACGCGGGTCGAGCTCGGCCTGCCCGAACTGAGCGAGGTCTTGGGGGGCACCGGAGCGAGCCTGCTCCTCTACGTCAGGAGCCCACAGGTCGCGGACTCCGCGGCGAGAGCCGTGGAGACCTCCGGTGCCACCAGCAGGACCCGCCTAGTCTTCGACGACCTGCTCCACGCTAGGGTGGCGAGGAGCGCGTCGGAGCGGGTGGGGGCAGTCCTCAGGCTGGGCAACCCGTACCCCAACGTCCCCCTCCTGACCAGGGAGGGGCTGGTCGGCCTGGCCATGCCGGCCCCCGCTCTGAGACCGAGGGTGGTCAGAGAGTGCGCGAGCAGGGGACTGGAGGTCTACGCCTGGCTCGTCAACGACGTCTCCCAGGCCCTCAGAGTCCTCAGGTACGGAGTGGAGCTCCTCGTGACCTCCAGAGAGGGGCTCAGGAGGGAGCTTCGCCAGTACCTCGGGGAGCTCGCGTGACCACGGTCTGGAAGCTTAGGTGCCTCGGGGCCTCCTGGGACGCCTCCTCCACGTCCTTGAGGGTGTCTATCGACCTCCAGTAGCACCCCCTGAACACCTTCCCGACGAGCCTGCCCTCCGCGGCGAGCCTCGGGAAAGTGTCCCTCTCCAAGTCCCCCCTGGGCGGCAGGTACCTGAAGACCTCCGGCCTCATGACGTAGACTCCCGCGTTTATCAGGTACTCGTGGAGCACCGGCTTCTCCCTGAAAGATGTCACCCTCCCGGACCCGTCTAGCTCGACGATCCCGTATGGAGACCTCAGGGGGACTAGAGCTATGGCCGCCACGGCCTCCGGAAATCCCTCCAGGTACTCCGCGAGCTCCCCCACGGGTATGTTCGTCACCACGTCCCCGTTCACGGCCACGAAGGTCTCCGCGCCGATGAGGCTCTCGGCGTTCTTTATCGCACCGCCCGTCCCAAGAGGCTCGTCCTCGACCACGTAGGCCACCCGGACGCCGAACCTGGAGCCGGAGCCCAGGAACTCTATCAGCTTCTCCTTGTGGTAGCCTGCGAGGACGACGAAGCTGTCGACCCCGCAGCTCTTCAGCCACTCGATCTGCCACTCGATTATGGGTCTCCCGGAGACCTCCACCATCGGCTTGGGCCTGTCGTCGGTCAGGGGCCTGAGCCTCTTCCCGAACCCCCCGGCGATGATGGCGGCCTTCACGCCGCTCCCAAGAGGACTAGTGCGCGGGCCAAAAAATCCCGAGAGTGCTCGGCTATTTAAGCTCCGAGCGCGAGGCTGCGGAGGGCCGTGAAGGCGCTGGACGTCGCGTCGCTGGTGCTGGCCGTCTCGGTGTTTCTCGCGGCCGTCTCGGTGGGGTTGGTCTACCCCCTGCCCGTCGAGAGCATAGAGGAGCAGGTCTCTACCGTGGTAGGACCCGTCGCGAGGACTAGAGACCCCGCCGGTCTGGTGACCGGTCTGCTCAGCGTGATACTCTACAACAACGTCGGGGTCGCGGTCAGGTGCGTGACCCTGGGCTTTACTCTGGCCTTCCCCCTCTACGTGCTCTACGCCAACGGCTACATGCTTGGATCCGTCGTGAGCCACGTGGGCTACGGCTCGCTGGCCCTTCTGCCCCACGGGATCTTCGAGCTCCCTGCGATCGTCTACTCGAGCTACCTCGGGGTCAAGACCGGGGCGCTGACCCTGGCCTCGCTCGCCCTGAGGCTCTCGGGGAAGAGGTCTCCCCGCTCGGTCCTCCGGGAGTACGGGGAGGCGCTGCGCAAGCTCGCCCTCGTCCTCCTCTTCCTGACGGTAGCCGCCCTCATAGAGGTCTTCGTATCGCTGCCGCTAGGTCATATGCTGAGGTGACGGGGGTGCCCGGCTGTCCCGAGGCGGCCGAGAGGCTCCTCGCGGCGCTCGAGCACTACTTCAGGAGGAGGGGTCCCATGGTAGCGGCCTACCTCGGGATCACCGGGCAGCCGGACGTGAAGGTCGCCCTACGAGCTATACACCTCCACTACGAGGGGACGACCGAGCTCCCGCGACTCGAAGACGCCCTCGGAGTCCTCGGCGGGGAGAGGCTCTTCGAGTACCTGGAGGAGAAGCTCGGGTGGAGGCTGGTAGTCGTGGACGGAGAGGAGCACCTCTCGATACCCTCCGACCAGTACCTGAGCCATGTCGGCTCTCCCGGGGAGAAGCTCGGGGAGCTGCTGGCAGAGTACTGCCGCTCGGCGCCCGGAATCCCTCCGGCCGGGGGCTCCGCGGACTCCGCCGGCACTTTATAAGCTCTGCTCCTCCTGCAAGCTCGGTCTGCGGCTCGGGGATGAGGAGAGTCATGCCCTCTGAGCCGTGATGCGGTTTGGGGTAGCCGACCTACAGCACTAGGCTCAGACGCATGTACTTCTCCGCGGCGTAGGAGTGTGGGTGGAGCCTCCTCGCCTCCCTCTCCAAGACGCTCCTGTCCCTGTACCTGGACGAGATGTGGAAGAGGAAGAGCAGCCTGCTTCCGACGGAGGAGGCGAAGGATGCTGCCTCGAGAGCTGTCGAGTGCCTGAACTCCACGGCCCTCTCGAAGTCTGTCCACGAGAACGTAGAGTCGTGGACTAGGACGTGGCACCGGAACCCGAACCCCTCTGGGTTCAGGGGCCTCGTATCGGTCAGGTAGCAGACGTTGGTGTCCCCGCCTAGGCCGATAGCGTAGCCGAGGGTCTCCACGGTGTGGTCCAGCGGGACCGTGCTCACCGCGGCACCGCGAAGCCTGAGCTCCTCGGATCCCCGAACCTCGTGGACTTCTAGGGAGTCCCCCGGATCGAAGTGCAGGGAGCTGAAGCTCTCGAAGAGGTACCTCCTGAGCCCCGGAGGCCCGACGACCGAGAGCGGCGGTGCCGGCCTGAAGAGCAGAGACCTCGTCTGCACGAGGGGGACTAGCCCCAGGACGTGGTCTCCATGGAGGTGCGTCACCAGGACGGCCGCCACCCTGCTGAGCCCGAGCCCGGAGCCGACCAGCTTGTGCTGGACTCCCTCTCCGGAGTCTAGGAGCAGCAGGGTGGAGCCCGTCTTGAGGGCGACGGCTGGCATGTCGTCGGAACCGGCGTCCGGGGCACCGGTGCCGAGGAAGAGTAGGGAGGTCCTCACTCGCGCTCCCCACTATCTCCGCTACCGCTACTAATCTGGGCCCCCAGTCACCGGGATGTCTCTCGAGGGCTACTCGCGGGGCGGATTATATTGCCTCTGCTGCGAATAGTCGGGGGTGAGTGAGGGTGCCGGGCGAGGTGCTGAGCCTCGGCTACGACGAGTTGCTCGATAGGCTGTACTCCAGGATGCCGACTAAGGGAGTCGAAGCACGGATCGAGATACCGCCGCTCGAGGTCGAGACCGCGGGGAACCACACGAAGATCAAGAACTTCAAGCTGGTGTGCGAGATCATAGGCAGAGACCCCAGGCTCGTCCTGAGGTACCTGCTGAAGAGCATGGGAGCCAAGGGAAGCCTCGACAGCGACGGGAACGCTGTCATACACCAGAACGTCAGCAGGGCCTCCCTCAACAAGCTGTTCGAGAAGTTCGTCGAGATGTACGTCAGGTGCCCCACGTGCCATTCCTACCAGAGCGAGCTCATCAGGAGGGGGAGGATATGGGTCTTGAAGTGTCTGGGCTGCGGGGCCGAGACGACGGTGAGGCCCGCGTGGTAGCGCGTCTCTCGCAGGTCTGCTCGTGATGGAGGAAGGAGGGTCGGCGGAGCGCGGAGCGTCCGTGTACGTGAAGGTCGTCGAGGTGAGCGAGGGAGGAGTCGTCAGGAGGGTCGCGGGGGTCTGCGATGGGGAGCTCCTAGGCAAGGTGTTCCGCGAGGGGGACTTGGTCCTCGAGGTGAACGAGGAGTTCTTCGGGGGGCACCTCGTCGAGCTCGACGAGGCCGTGGCCATAGTGGAATCCTCGGACAACGTCATGGCGGTGGGAGAGGTCGTGGTGAGGAGGCTAGTAGAGGCGGGGCTCGTCCACCCGCTCTCGGTCAGCAGGATAGCCGGAGTACCCTACGCACTCATACTTAGGTACTAGCCTTGGGCAGGTTCTGCGCTAGGTGCGGTCGCGGGGAGGCTCCGGGCAGTCCTCTGGTAGGTGGGCTCTGCCCCGAGTGCTTCGTGAGCACCAGGAGGCTAGTGGAGGTGCCCGAGAGGATCGAGGTGGTCAGGTGCCGCGTCTGCGGTGCTGTGAGGACGCGCGGGGGCAGGTTCTCCCGCATCGACGCGGAGGACTACGTGCGGGGAATAGTCGAGGAGTGCGTCGCTAAGGGCAGGCTAGCGGAGGGCGTCGAGCGGGCTACTGTGAGCGGAATCGAGCTGCGGGAGGAGGAGGCCCTGGTCGGGGTCGTCGGGGAGGCAGCCGGGACCGTCCTCCGCCAGAACCTGAGGGTGCGGTTGACCGTCGAGGAGACCACTTGTCCCGAGTGCTTCATGCGCAAGGCGGGGAGCTTCGGGGCCCTGGTGCAGCTGAGGCCCGGCAACCCGAGGGCAGCGCGGCTCGTCTCGAGGATAGCCGGAGAGCTCGAGGGCCAGCCGGGAGTCGTAGAGATCAAGAGGGAGGGGGACGGCGTAGACGTGTACGTGGTGGAGAAGTCCGCGGCTGCGCGGATCGTCGGGAGACTGAAGGCTAGCTACGTCACCAGGGTCGTGTCCACGTGGGAGGGGTTCAAGTACGCTCAGAGGAGGCCCAGAGCCGTCTTCTCGGTCAGGGTCTACGCTGTAGAGAGGGGGGACGCGGTCGAGCTGCCGGGGGGCATCTACGAGGTGGTCGAGGTCAGCCCGCGCGCGGTAGTCCTCCGCAACCCGGGAACCGGCGACGTCTTCAGCCTCGACCTCGGCAGCTTCTGGAGGCGCAGTCCTACCATCCGCGAGAGAGCCCGAGGCTCGGCCCAGCCGTAGCCGTTGTCGCGTAGCTACCACTTGGCAGTTGCGCGTTCCACCCCCCGGCCCTGGAGGCCTCGGTGGCCTCCGGGGACGACGGCAGGGCCCCGCGTCCCGGGCTCTCCTCCGTGCGCTCGTTTGGTGTCATTCTCTTCACCACACTCCGGGCACGCCGGCGGCCCCTCCACAAGGAGCATATAAGGTCGGTCATCTAGGAGCTGCTGCCCTATCCTCCGAGCGGCTCCCGGTCTCGGGGAAACCGCAGCGCACGAGTCCCAAGCTTCTGAGCGGAGCGCGTGCGGCTCCCAGGGCTCGAATAATTATTATGGCGCGGGGCGTACCTCTAGTGGTGGAGAAGCTGGGCCAGTCGAAGCCGAGGGACGTGCCTGTACCGGAGAGCAGGACGCAGGTCATCTGCGTAGTCAGCCAGCTCGTCGGTGCGAACTACGTCAAAGTGGTCTGCGCCGACGAGCAGACGAGGATCGCCAGGATACCCGGGAAGCTCAGGAAGAGAGTGTGGGTATCTCCGCTCGACGTGGTCCTGGTCGAGCTCTGGGCCGAGATAAGCGACAGGGGCGACATACTCTACAAGTACTCCAAGGACGAGAGGAAGAAGCTCGTGGAGTACGGATACCTCGACCCCAAGCTCATAGAGTATGCCTCCGGTGCCTCGTAGTGAGCAGAGATGTCGAAAGGTTCCTCGACGAGTACTACAGGCTCACCTCGAGGGAGCCCCGCAGGGCAGATAAAGACCTCTTCGAGACCGTCGAGGAGGTATTCGACGCGGCCACGCTGAGGGCCCTCCTGGAGCTCGTCCGCAGGAGGGTGGTCTACGAGGTAAAGGGGGTCGTGAGCGCCGGGAAGGAGGCTAGGGTGTACTGGGGCAAGGACTTCGGTAGGAGGGACATAGCTCTGAAGATCTTCCTGACCTCGTCGGCGGAGTTCAGGAGGGGGATAGCCAGGTACCTGGAGGCGGACCCGAGGTTCTCCGGGAGAGTCCCGGGGTCTACGAGGAAGCTCTACTCCCTGTGGGCCAAGAAGGAGTACGGCAACTACTCGAGGATGTACAGAGCGGGAGTATCCGTGCCTAGGCCGATAGCCGTGTACGAGAACATACTCGTAATGGACTTCGTGGGAACCGAGGGAGTCCCAGCACCGCTCCTGAAGGACCTCGACCTGGGCCCAGAGAAGCTGAAGGCTCTGTTCGAGGGCGTGGTGGAGGACCTGGGTAGGATGGTCTCGAGAGCCAGGCTAGTCCACGGAGACCTCAGCGAGTACAACATCATGGTCTGGGAGGGGAGGCACTACATAATAGACGTGAGCCAGGCGGTGACCCTAGACCACCCGAACGCGCGGGACTACCTTCTCCGAGACCTAACGAACATCGCCAGGTTCTTCAGGAAGCGGGGTCTCGACGTCCCGCCCCCCGGCGATCTCCTGAACCGGCTCTGGGGAGGCTAGCCGAGACAGCGCATGGTATCCTAGCCCCAGAGCTCTCTGTTGGGGTCACCGCTCCTCCCTAGGCGGCCAGCTCTTCCGGGCCCCGAGAGGGCTTCGGAACGTGCGTAAAGTCCTTAAGCCTCGGAGCATAAACCTCGGGGACCGGAGTTGAGAAGGCTGAAAGTGGTACTGGTGGTCGCGGACGGCCTGGGGGATAGGCCGGTTCCTGAGCTCGGGATGAGGACACCGCTGGAGCTAGTAGACTTCAGTCCGGTGGCCGACCTGCTCTCCAGGTCTGCTCTGGGCCTCTGGGATCCCATACGGCCCGGTGTGAGGCCCGGGAGCGATACCGCGCACTTGGCTCTCTTCGGGATAGACCCTACGAACAACTACCCCGGCAGGGGGCCCTTCGAGGCCATAGGTGCCGGCGCTGTCCTGAACCCGGGAGACGTAGCGTTCCGGGGGAACTTCGCTACAGTGAGCGACGGCGCGGTGATCCTCGACAGGAGAGCGGGCAGGAGAATACCGGAGGCGAAGGAGCTGGTCGAGTACCTGAACCGGAACGTAGGTGAGATAGAGGGGGTAAGGGTAGAGATCTACCACGCCACCGAACACAGGGTGGCCGTGGTGTTCAGGGGCCCCGGTCTGTCCGACGCGGTCAGCGACACCGATCCGCACGCCGAGGGCGTGCGAATCTCGGAGTCAAGGCCTCTGGCCGACGACGAGGCCGCGCGCAAGACCGCCAGGCTCGTGAACTCCTTCACCGAGAGGGTCACTAGGCTCCTGGGTGAGTGTCCCCTGAACTCCAGGAGAGTGGAGAGGGGTGAGCCACCCGCCAACGCTATACTGCTCAGAGGAGCCGGCAAGATGGTGAAGTACCCGAGGTTCTCCGAGAGGGGAGAGCTAAGCGTGGAGAGAGCGGCGGCGGTCTCGGCAACGGCTCTGGTGAAGGGGGTCTGCGCACTCCTGGGCTTCGAGGTCCTGACCCCCGAGGGAGCCACCGGAGGGGTGGACAGCGACCTGATGTCCAAGGCTCGCGCGGCCGTGGAGCTCTACAGGAGGGACTACGACCTCGTCTACGTCCACATCAAGGGCACCGACGCGGCCTCCCACGACGGAAAGCCGCACGCTAAGGTAGAGATGATCGAGAGGACTCTGAGGGCCCTGTCGCACATAGTCGACAACGTAGACCTGGGGGAGGTCGTGGTGGCGTTCCTGGGAGACCACGCGACCCCGGTGACCGTGAGGGACCACACCTCGGACCCCGTGCCGGTGATGGTCTACGCTCCCGGGATCCTCACCGACGGCTCCTCCAGACTCACCGAGAGGGATGCCAGGAAAGGATCGCTCGGGAGGCTGAGGAACGTAGAGCTCTTCGGGACTCTGATGGACTACGCCGGGAGGGTCGAGAAGTTCGGTGCCTGAGTTGAAGGTTCCGTTCGGGGAGCTCAGGGACAGACTCCGGGAGCTCGCCCTGGGGGAGGACTACCGCGAGCTGCTGCGCGCCTTTAGGAGTAGCGTCAGAGCGGCCCGGGCCCTCAACCAGAGGAGGGTCGTAGTTCTCTGCGGGGAGGACGACCTCAAGCTGGCCGGGCTGGCGGCGGAGCTCGTGATAAGGTACCTCAGGGCGTCTAGGCGCCCCACCAGCGGGAGGGGCGTCAAGGTGCTCTACTTCTACCACGACGAGCTGCCCGGAGCCCTGGCCAGGATGGAGGTGGTGAGGAGGGTCCTGGAGCACTTCAGGAAGTCCTCGGAGAAGCCCGTGGAGCTAGAGTTCGCGGTCTACGAGAGGAGCGCCGAGTACCTGGGGACCACAGTCCAGGTCCTCGTGCTAGACCTCGTGGACGACCTCAGGCCGAACGACGTCGGCAGGCTCCTCGGGATAGTCGAGGGGGGCGGCGTGGTGGTGCTCCTCACGCCACCTCACGACTCGTGGCCCGAGCGCAAGACCCTCTTCAAGCAGAGCCTGGCGGTCCCGAACCACCCGGAGCCCAGGCACGTCTTTATACGGTGGTTCCTCCGCCACCTCTACGGGCACAGGGGGTTCCTAGTCTACGACGTCGAGAATGGCAGGCTCCTCAAGAGGGACGTCGGGGAGGAGCGGGTCGAGGAGCGCCCCAGGAGGAGGCCGGAGGTGCCTCGGGAGAGGCTCTTCCCCGAGGAGCTCTACAGGCTAGCTCTAACCCAGGACCAGGTCAGGGTTATAGAGTCCATAGAGAAGGACATGGTCGAGAGGTTCAGGGGCTTCAAGCACCAGGTGATCGTCGTGACGGCAGACAGGGGGAGGGGGAAGTCCTGTGCCGTCGGGATAGGCATCGTGGGGCTGATACGGGAGCTCCTCAAGTTCAAGAACAGGGTCAGGGTCGCCGTGACGGCCAACGAGCCCGGCTCCGTGCAGTCGATGATGGCCCTCGCGGCTAGGGCCCTGGAGGCTATCGGAAAGGAGTTCAGGGTAGTTGAGAAGAAGGGTCTCGTAGTGGAGATAAAGGGCGATAGGTTCAGCATAGAGTACTGGCCTCCTCTGGAGGTCTTGAGGCTCAACGTGGACGTCGTCGTAGTCGACGAGGCGGCGGGCATCCCGGTCCCCCTCCTCCACAAGATCTGGAGGGGGTTCAGGCGAACGATATTCTCCACGACGATTCACGGCTACGAGGGGGCGGGGAGGGGCTTCTCCGTTCGCTTCCTCAAGAGGGTGAGGGAGGACAGGAAGACCAGACTGACCACGATCGAGATGAGCGAGCCGATAAGGTACTCCGCTGACGACCCGGTGGAGGAGTTCCAGTTCAACGTGCTGCTCCTGAACGCCGAGCCGGCGGAGCTCGCAGACGAGGATCTCGAGGCCATAAGGAGGGGCGAGTACACCTACGTCGCCTACGACCCGGAGGAGCTCTTCAAGCCCGAGAACGAGGAGACCCTCAGGCAGCTCTTCGGCATCTACGTCCTGGCTCACTACAGAAACGAGCCGGACGACCTCGGGATGATAGCGGACGCCCCACACCACTCCGTGAGGGCTATGGTGCTGAAGAACGGGAAGGTGGTCGCGGCCGCCCAGCTCGCGGAGGAGGGTGGCCTCGCGGAGGAGTACGTAGACGAGCTGCTCAGAGGAGGCAAGATACCCGGCAACATAATACCCGACAGGCTCCTCAAGCACCTAAGGAGGAGGGTGTTCGGGAGGGGCGTCGGGTGGAGGATAGTCAGGATAGCCGTTCACGTAGACGCCCAGGGCATGGGGATGGGATCTCAACTCCTCAGGAGGATAATCGAGGAGGCCAAGTCTAGGGGCTACGACTGGGTCGGTGCCGGGTTCGGGGTGACCTACGAGCTCCTGAACTTCTGGCTCAAGAACGGGTTCAAGGTCCTCCACGTGTCTCCCGAGAGGAACCCGGTGAGCGGGGAGTACACGGCCCTCGTCATACATCCGCTCACGGACTCCTGGAGGGAGGCCGTGGATAGCTCCCTCGAGGACTTCGCGATAAAGTTCGTCGAGTCCCTGCCGGCGGTGTACAGGGACTTCGAGTCCGACGCAGCCTACCTGGTCCTCTGCTCGATCGAGAGGCCTCTCAGAGTGTCCGAGGAGGTAGTCCTGAGGGAGACCCAGCTGGAGAGGCTCGAGCTGTACGTAGCTGGCGTGTTCACGCTGGAGATAGTGTTCGACGCGGCGCTGGCCGCCGCGAAGAAGTTCGTCTTCGAGGGCAGGATGAAGGAGCTAGACCAGGAGAGCGCCCGGGCTCTGATAGCCAGGGTGCTCCAGGGGAGGACGTGGAACGAGGTGAGCGGGGAGCTCGGGAGGGGCAGGGTGGCCGTCGCCAACAGCGTGCGGAGCTCCGTGGCGAAGATCCTCGAGGCGCTGTCAGGGAAGGCGAAGAGCTAAAAGCCCTCACCCTATAGGTACTCGGCGGAGCCTATGAGGGTCAGATGGCTGGGCCACGCGGCCTTCTACGTAGAAATGGGTGGTGCGAGGTTCCTGATAGACCCCTGGCTAGGCAATCCGGTCTACGCGAGCAAGCCGGAGGACTTCTCCGGTGTGGACTACGTGGTGGTAACGCATGACCACGGCGACCACCTGGGGGACGCGATCGAGGTCCTGAGGGCGGCACCGAAGGCTAGGGCTGTAGCCATCTACGAGATCGCGGCGTACGTGGGGGAGAAGGTCGGCAGGGACAGGGTCGTGGGAGCGAACATCGGGGGACCGATAAAGCTCGGGAGCGGGCTGACAGTGGTGCTCACGCCGGCCCACCACTCGGCGTCCAGGGGGGCACCCACGGGCGCGGTGATAATGGCCGGGGAAGAATCCCTGTACCACGCGGGCGACACGGGAGTCTCCTATGACATGAAGCTCGTGGGAGAACTCTACAGACCCAAGGTGGCACTGTTGCCCATCGGCGGACACTTCACGATGGGTCCCAGAGAGGCAGCCCTAGCGGTGGAGCTCCTCAGGCCCAGGTATGCGATCCCGATGCACTACGGAACATTCCCGGTGCTCTGGGGAACTCCCCAGGAGTTCGTGGACGAGGTCAGGAAGAGGGGGCTCGAGGTCGAGGTGGTAGTCCTCAAGCCCGGAGAAGAGGCGACTCTCTAGAGCGAACGCCTCGGCCCCCGCGGCACCGCCCTTCGCTGAGACCGCTTTGTCCTCGGCACGAACCCCTGCACGCAGCGTTCCGCAGCCGGTCACCCTCTCCAGCTTTTTAGGCTCTTGCTCTAGGTTTTTGGGGTGCGAGGTCGGATTGGGCAAGAGGAAGAAGGGGCAGTCGCACTCGACCAGGCCTCCCACCGGCATAGCCCCTAGGTGGGTCCAGTTCACTCCCGAGGAAGTCGAAGCTATCGTAGTGGAGCTGGCCAAGAAGGGGTACCCACCGTCTATGATCGGGGTGATCCTGAGGGACCAGTATGGGATCCCGCTGACCAGGACCATCGCTGGGCAGAAAATCGCGAAGATCCTCGAGAAGCACAACATAAAGCCGGTGGTGCCGGAAGACCTCTACAACCTGATCAGGAGGGCCGTCAACCTCAGGAACCACCTCGCGGTCCACCCAAAGGACACGCACAGCCAGAGGGGGCTGATAGAGATCGAGTCTAGGATACACAGACTGGCGAAGTACTACAGGAGGATCGGGAGGCTCCCCAAGGACTGGGCTTACAGGCCCGACGCGGCGTCCCTGCTGGCGTCCCAGCCCCTCTACAGGATAGAGGGCGGCGCGTAGGGGGTTTCTTGGGGCCGCTGCAGCAGAGGAGGGAGAGGCGCGGCGCCAGGAGCCTGTCTGAGCTAGTCCGAGAAGGAGAGCTCCTGGTGGTCGTCGGGGACGTCGGCGCGGAGTCCCTGATCTCCAGCGGTATTATCCTGCGCGCGCTGAGGACTCTGGGGGTGGACTTCGAGTTCTACCTGTCGATAGACCCCGTGGACTTCGGTCAGCTGAAGGGTAGGGTCGTTGGGGTCGACGCTCATCTCGAGAACTGTGCGACGTGCCTAGAGCTGGCAGAGCCGAGGCCGAGGAAGCCTTCCCAGCACGTCTTCCGTGCGGTTCTAGACCTACTGCGGGAGGATGTCTCCCCCTCCAAAGAGGAGTACGTCCTCCTGCTCTCGTCGGCTCTGGCGAAGTACACGCCCAGGTCTCTCCGTGGAGCCCTCAGCGAGGAAGTCAAGGAGCTGGCGAGAGACATGGTCTCCTCGGGGATAGTGAGGGAGGTGGTAGCGCCCAGGCTGATCGGCTGGGGGTCGATGCCCCTAGAGGAGGTAGTCCGATACAGCGTCGACGCATGCCTCCTGAGATACTTCGGGAGACCCACTGCTAGGGTGGCCGAGAGCGAGGTGGCTAGGGAGCTGGGGGTCGAATCCCTCAAGGAGCTCGAGGACAGGACGTACGTGCCCAACTACGACGCGGGCGTGCTGGATCTCTACGAGGCTGCCTATGTCATAGAGCACGCGGTGGACGTCGAGGGCCCGGAATACGCGGCCTCCATGCCGCTGAACTACGGCTACTTCCTCTGGGCCGTGAGGAGGTTCAGGGAGTCCGTGGTTCACCTGCGCGAGTGCGTAGACGCGTTCCTAGAGAAGAGGTCCGTGCGTGAGGGCCCGTTCTACGTACTGGAGTGCGACCCGAAGGCTTCCGGGACAGTCCTAACGAAAGTGCTAAGGGGGCTCAGACTCATCGAGGAGAACTCGGTCGTGGTCTACAGGGTAGCGGGGAAGTACTACGCACCGCTGCAGTCACTCTCCCGAGCCCAGAGGGTCGGGCTCTCCGGCTCAAAGACCGAAGGGGGCTATGCCGTCCTGGATAGTAGCACCCTCGGCAAGCTGCGGACATCGTAGTCGCAGCGAGTCGCGCCGGACGTGTTTAACACCTCCTCTCCAGCACGACCCCGGGAGTCCCGAGCTCTCTGCGCGCCTATCTGCTTAAAAGGCCCTGTCGCCACGTAACGTCGGTGTCCCGTATTGTGGAAGAGCCGGTTCGGGTAGGCCCCTGGGCCGCCGAGGCCTTCGTGGACTACGATAAGTTGCTCAAGGTCTTCGGAGCAAAGCCTCTGACCGATGTCGAGGCCGGCCGCCTGGAGAGATTGGCCGGGGAGTCCCATCTCATGCTGAGGAGGAGGGTGTTCTACTCTCACAGAGACCTGGACGTGTTCCTGGACATGCGCGAGAGTGGGCACAGGTGCGCCCTGTATACCGGCAGGGGGCCCTCGGGCTCCACGCACCTGGGCCACATCCTGCCCTGGATATTCGCCAGGTGGCTGCAGGAGAAGCTGGGCCTGGAGCTCTTCTTCCAGATGACCGACGACGAGAAGTTCCTGCACGAGGAGAGACTGGAGCTCTCCGAGAGCAACAGCTACGCGTACGAGAACTCCCTAGACCTCATAGCCCTGGGATTCGACCACAGGAAGACTCACATAATAGTGGATACCGAGGACATAGGCTACCTGTACCCGATAGCTGTGAGGATCGCCAAGAAGGTCACGTACTCGGTGCAGAGGGCCACCTTCGGGTTCGACGACTCGACGAACGTGGGGCTGATATTCTACCCGGTCCTCCAGATGGCCGTCTCGTTCCTCCCGACCGAGCTGTACGGAGAGGAGACCTACGTCCTGATACCGGCGGGCATAGACCAGGACCCCTACTGGAGGATAGCCAGAGACCTGGCCCGGAGTCTCGGCTACCCCAAGCCAGCGCAGATACACAACAAGCTGCTCCCGGGACTGGGTCCCGAGGGGAAGATGTCGTCCTCCAAACCCGAGACGGCCGTCTACACGACAGACCCCCCGGAGGTGGGGGCTCAGAAGGTCATGAGGGCCTTCACCGGCGGACAGCCTACGGTGGAGATGCAGAGGAGGCTCGGTGGCAACCCAGACCGCTGCTCCGTCTACAAGATGTACGAGATGGTGTTCGAGGAGGACGACGAAAGGCTCAGGGAGAGGTACCTAAGCTGCCGCACCGGGGCCCTGATATGCGGAGACTGCAAGGCGGAGCTGGCCTCCAGAGTCCAGGCGTTCCTGCGAGAGTTTCAGGAGAGGAGGGAGAGAGTCAGGGACCGCGTGGACGCGTACCTCCTCAGGACGAAGTTCGATACACCTAGGCGCAGGGCTCTTGGCTAGGCACAGACGCCTAGCCCTCGAGCCCCGCCTCCCTCGGCTCCCTCCGGGTTCTCGGAGAGCCCCGCAGAGCCCGAGCTCCTTCTGGGGATCGTAGTCTGCGGCGGTCGAGAGAGTTTGTTGGCGAGACGGTGGTGAGCATATTAGCCGAGGGAGGAGAACTCTCTTGAGAGCAACAGCCTGCCTCGCGCTCCGGCGACCCGCGTGGAGTGAATGATGAGGGTTGAAAGCTATGAAAGGTGATTTGAGCCGGGATCCTGAGAGCTTTATCACCTCGATGGCACTCTCGAGAGCGCGACTGTTTAATAGCCTCGACGTAGAAAGATTGAGAGCCTGGTGGTAGGCGTGGCTTCGCTAGCAGATGAGGCTCCGGGTGCCGGTGTCCGCGTGTGGTTACCGAGGCTGACCAGGTTCGAGAAAGCCAGGATCATCGGGGCCAGGGCCCTGCAGCTGGCCATGGGTGCTAGACCCCTCCTAGACCTCAGCGAGGTTCGGGAGAAGGACTTCGTCCGCATAGCCAGGGAGGAGCTCGTTAGGGGCGTCCTCCCGTTCACCATAGTCAGAAGGCTCCCGAGCGGCGTCAGGGAGCTCATACCGGTCCCTCTCCTCATAGAGTCCGAGAGAAAGCTCTTCGGTGGAGTGGAGCTTTGAGGGAGGAGATCGAGAGAGTGCTCTCGAGGTACGCGAGCGTCGAGCTGACCTACGAGGCGCCCTTCTTCCTCGAGTATGTTGTGACTAGCGGTAGCATCGGGAGGAGCTTCGACGACGTCTTCAGGGAGCTGGTCGGGCTGGGTTACCAGCCCCTGCTGATCATGAGGTCGGGGCAGGAGGTGCTGCGCGTCTTCAGAGTGGAGGTGAGGGAGGCCAGGAGAACGATGGCCTACGCTCTCGCCCTGGCGACCCTGGCGGCAGTGGCGGTGTCGGGCTACTTCTCGACGCTCTCCTTCCACGAGTGCCTGGGAGGAGGCGGAGACCCTATCGTCGGGTCGATCCTCGCCTTCGTGCTAGCGGTGCTGGTCCCACTGTCCCTCCATGAATGGGGGCACTTCCAGGTGTCCAAGAGGATGGGAATCCCGACCCCGCTGCCCATGTTCATCCCGGCCCCCCTCGTGTCGCCTCTGGGCACATTCGGGGCCGTGATTACGACGAGGTTCCTGCCCCGAGACAGGAGGTCTCTGGCGTTCCTAGGACTCTCGGGCCCCCTGGCGGGGGTGGCCGCGTCTCTCCTGCTGATGGTAGCCACGCTGAGGCTGTCCCCAGTGGTGAGACCTGAGGAGCTGGTCTGCGAGGTCATGCCCATACGCTTCATCCCCATATCCGCTTACCTGCTGCTGGCTCTGGGAGCGGTGCCGCTGGCCGAGAACGAGATCATCCTCCTGCACCCGGCCGCCCTAGCCTCCATGCTGCTGCTCCTGATACACTTTGCCAACCTGCTACCGATAGGCCAGCTGGACGGAGGGCACGTGGTCAGGTCGCTGAGCAGCATGGAGCTGCACAGAGCGGTGAGCCTGGCAGTCCCGATGCTCCTCGTACTGCTGGCGCTCCTCCTACCAGCCTCCTACGGGTGGCTCGGGTTCTTCTCCATCCTCGCACTGCTCATAAGCGGTTTCAGACCCCACGTGGGCTACTCGAACCAGGCCTCGGAGCTGTCCCCGAGGGACAGGGTCTACGTGCTAGCCGCGTACCTGGCACTGCTGCTCCTGACAGCGCCAGCACCGCTCTGAGGTCTGAGAGCTTGTCCCTGCCGAAGAGGTACGTCCTGGTGATAGCGGAGAAGCCCAGAGCCGCGGCCAAGATAGCCGAGGCGCTGGGTGCCGGCTCGAAGCTGACGATCGGGGGGATACCGGTGTGGATAGGGAGGTTCCGCGGCAGAGACTTCGTGATAGCTCCCACCGCCGGGCACCTCTTCACTCTGCACACGGACGAGAAGGGCTTCCCGGTGTTCAACTACTCCTGGGGTCCCAGGTGGGTCTACGAGCCTGGATCCAAGCACCTGGCAAAGTTCTACGATGCTCTCAGGAGGCTCTCCCCCAACGCCGAGCACTACATCAACGCGTGCGACTACGACATAGAGGGCTCGGTCATAGGCTACAACATAATACGGCACCTCGGCGACGTCACGAGGGCCAGCAGGGTCAAGTTCTCGGCCCTGACCAAGGAGGACATCCGGAAAGCGTTCGAGGACCCGCAACCGCTCGACTGGGGAAACATAGAGTCAGGTCTGGCGCGCCACGTCCTCGACTGGATATGGGGCATCAACGTGAGCAGGGCCCTGACGAGAATATACCAGAAGCTCTCCGGAGAGCGCGCAACGCTCAGCGCCGGGAGGGTCCAGTCGCCCACGCTGATAGAGCTGGTGGAGAGGTACGTGGAGAGGGAAGCCTTCGTCCCGACGCCCCTCTTCACGGTCTCGGTGAAGGTCCTCTGCGGCGGCAAGGAGTTCACCCTTACCAACGGCTTCGACCCCTTCAGGAGGCAGGAGGATGCGAGGAGGCTCGCGAAGGTCTTGAGATCGAAGAAGCTGGTCGTGAAGAGTGCTGAAAAGAGGGTGGTCAGCCTAGCGCCGCCACCCCCCTTCAACCTCACGGAGCTCCAGCTCGAGGCTGCCAGGGTCTTCGGCTACTCCCCGGCTAGGACGCTGGAGATAGCGGAGGAACTTTACCTCAGGTCTCTCATAAGCTACCCGAGGACTAACTCCGAGAAGATCCCGCCTACGGTCGATAACTCTCAGATACTGCAGAGGCTCACGGGCCTACCCGAGGTCGGTGCCTACGCCTCGGAGCTCTTGCGGCGGGGGCTGCTGGTCCCGAGAGAGGGCCCGGGCGAAGACCCGGCACACCCCGCCATACACCCTACCGGGTACCTGCCCACTAGGGAGCTCGGCCGGGAGGAGTCGAACGTCTACGAGCTGGTGGTCAGGAGGTACCTAGCCTCCTTCTACCCCAGCTCCACGGTGGAGGAGCTCGTCTACACGATCGTGGAGCCGGAGACGGGTACGGAGTTCAGGCTCGCGGGCAGGAGGGTCGTGTCCCAGGAGTGGCTCAGGGTATACCACTACAGGAAGGTCACCGCGCTCGAGCTTCCGGCACTGCGCACTGGCGAGGAGGTGCCGGTGACATCCGTCGAGGTGGTCAAGCTGTACACGCGCCCGCCCCCTCTCTACACGAAGGCCACCATCCTCAGGTGGATGGAGTCCGTCAACATAGGGACCGAGGCGACCAGGGCCGAGATAATAGAGAAGCTCTTCGAGAGGGGCTACGTGAGGGGGAGCAGCATAAACGCCACGGAGCTGGGCTTGGAGGTGGCGCAGATACTGGGCACGCTGTTCAAGGAGATAACCGAGGTGGAGCTGACCAGGGAGCTCGAGAGGAAGCTCCGGGAGATAGCGTTCGGTAAGGTGAGGAGGGAGAGCGTCATAGAGGAAGCGGTCTCGAAGCTCCGCCCCAAGCTGGAGGAGGTGAAGCGGGTGCTGAGCGATAGCGAGGCGGAGGAGCTGAAGAGAAGGCTCGGCCTCTCGGCGGGCCTCCGCTGCCGGGTGTGCGGGAGAGACTCTGTCGGGGAGGAGGACGGAGTTCCCCTCTGCCAACTCCATCTCAGGGCCTATAGGAACCTCAAGGAGGCTTACGCAGCCTGGAGAGAGGGCACTGGCGTGGGGTTCGAGGAGTACCTAGAGACCCTATCCAGGCTGCCGAAGCTCGGGAGGCTCGTGAAGGAGGTCGTTGCGTACCTGAGGAATAGTGTGAGGTAGCCGACGAGCGGGACCTTGAGTGGGCTGTCCCCCAGTTCCAGGACCTTCCCCAGCACCGCCTGGAACCTCACGGGAGGGTCATGTAGCAAGTTGTTATCCCCCTTGGTGATCAGGGTATCGCCCTCTACCCTGATTACTCTGTGTATTATCAGGGTCCCGCCCCGGCGGTAGACCACCACGTCGCCCACACTCACGTCTTCCAAGGAGATTTTCCTGACGACTACGACCAGGTCTCCGGGCTGGAGCGTCGGCTCCATAGACCTCCCGTCGACGACCGCGAGGGCTATGTGGCCGAGCATGACTAGGACTATCAGGGAGAGCACCGTTACGGCGGTTAGCACCTCTACTGCTATGGCGACCGCCTTCCGGACTCCGGCAGCACTCATCTACTCCTCCTCTCCGGACAGAAGGTTACTCACGTCCAGCTCTATTACCTTTCCCCTGTTCTCCGAAGCCGCCTTCCCCTCTACGGACCTCCTCCTTCTCTCGCCCACCTCTACGTCATGTCCTCCGCCGACCTTCAGTACGCTGACCCTCCCCCTCCAGCTGTGTCCGCACTCGGGACACCTAAAGGAACCCATTATCGTTATGGTAACCCTTCCTTCAGCGTCGGGGAGCGGTGAGGTTAGGTGCCAGGTCTTCAGGGGCCGAGACTCGCTGCCGCACCTCGGACATTTCATCTCGTCGCTCTCCCCGCTCTCCTGGACGCGACCAAAATATAAGGGCCCCGACAGCGGCCGGGGACAGGTCTCGGACGACGACTCTGCGGGCTCACCGACGAGGTCTGCGGTCGCATCGAGCGGCGCGCGAAAACTCCGGGAACCGCCTCCGGTGGAGATATAGGCAGCGAGCGCGGGTATCCCGGTCGGGGAGCTGCTCGCGTTGAAGAGAGCCGTAGCCCTGTACAGCGGTGGCAAAGACTCCCACTACTCCGTCCTCTACTCCTACCGCCAGGGGATAGCCGCGGAGGCACTGGTCGTAGCCCTCCCCGCTCGGGAGGACTCCTGGCTCTTCCACTCGGTAAACGCCCACTGGAGCTCGCTCCACGGGGAGGCGCTGGGCCTTCCGGTCTACTCGGTCCCAGTGAGCGGCGTCAGGGACGCGGAGGTGGTCGAGCTCGAGAGCCATCTGCGCCGGGTGCTCGAGAAGCACCGGAGCGCGGACTACCTGGTGGTGGGCGCGGTCAAGTCCAGGTACCAGCTGGAGAGGTTCAAGGCCATCTCGGAGGAGCTGGGACTGAGGCTCTACGCCCCCCTCTGGGCCCAGGACGAGGTCGAGCTCCTGAAGAAGGAGATCGAGGAGCTGAGCTTCGTCGTGACCGCCGTCCAGGCCTACTGCCTCAACCTTCGCGTGCTCGGGACTCCGTCGGGCCCGGAGCTGCTCCGCTACCTCACCAAGGCTCACGAGGAGTGCGGTGTGAGCCTCGTGGGGGAGGGCGGAGAGTTCGAGACCTACGTCATAGGGTCTCCCCTCTTCGGGGGCAGGGGCGTCGCGATAAGCAGAGCGAGGATGGTCTTGCGTCCGAGCGAGTACTCTGGGTACTTCATCATAGAGGACGCCAGGCTCGTCTAACGGTCGAGATTCTGCCGGTCGCCTCGGGGTCCACCCAGGGTTCTCGGGTCGGTTCGAGGTGCTGCTCAGCTTCTCGTGTGGTGCTCGGCGGCCGGGCGCTACCTCTCGAACTCCTGGAACGATACGTAGGAGATGCTGGACTTGGGGACTATGAGCGCTCGGTCGCCAACCCTGACCCCTATCTCGTACTTAGATACCTTCGAGAGCTTCCCGGAGATCCTGGTGCCGTCCTGGAGGACCACCGTGACCTCCGCGCCAGTCATGTCTGGTGTTATGACGACTTCCTCTAGCTCTTCGCTTGAGAAGCCGTGGATGTCCGTCTGGGACACCTCAGCATAGGCTATCGAGTGCCTGAATACCACGACCGGGCCCTTCGGAGTCCTGACCCCTATCTCGTACCTGGATACCTCGTCCGCTACCCCCTCCAGGGGCTCCTCGGCACCGAGGATGTACAGCTTTACGGCCTTCCCCTCGAACCTTTTGTCCAATATGTTCTCCCGCACTCGAGCTCTCCGCTCACGGTTTCCGGGGAGCATCCTAATAAACGGGTTCTGGACTAGGCACCGGTGCCCTAGCTCCGGGGGCTCACAGCCCTCTCGCTCTCCATAGTTGCTCGCCAACGCGCGCCGACGTTCGAGCCCTTTCCGTTTTGAAACGCGGAAGGCCTAGAGTGTTGTCGTGTCCGACTCGGAGGTCGCCGAGGCGGTGGTATTTCAGCCGAGCCTCTAGATCGCGATGTGCGCGCTCCTTGTGGCCCTGAGCCTGGTGGTATTACTTTCTTTTAAAACCGCAGCGCCATTCCGAAGCTGCCTCGTTGAGTTAAGCACCGACACCCAGACGCCTGAGGTGCTAGAAGTGCCCGTCAAGATAGTAAAGACTGCTCAGAGCACGGTGCTCTCCCACGTGGTCGACATGACCCGCAAGGGGTTCAAGTGCGTTGAGGTAGCCTCCGGAGAGTACAGGTGCACGAAGAGGATAAACGAGATCCAGGAGTACACCATCATACTGCTCTCCTCCCCGGGTTGAGAGTCCGAGCCCCGAGCGCGACCCGAGGCCGAAGCGAAGGAGCGCGGGGACTGCGAGGCTCCGGCGACCGCGGCAACGGCTCAGAGCTTTGGCCCCTCATCACTAGTCAGGAGTGAGAGTGCATCACGGCCTCTTCCATAGATCTACTATCTCCTTCCTCTTTAACTCTCTGACGGCCCGGTCGAGGAACTTGTAGACGGTGGAGTGCTGGCGTCCCTGCGCCAGCATCTCCACGGCCTGCCTCGCCAGCTCCGCCCTGCCGTACTCGCCTATTATAGCCACGTAGTCCCGGCAGACACTGATGTATGTCCCAGTCACCTCCTCCAGCACCAGCCTCGTCCTACCGCCCTCCCCTATGATCCTGCCCTTGATCCTCTGGAGGTGGTTCTCGCTAGACCCCGCGAAGTCCTTCAAGTCCACCACGACCAGCACGGCGTCGTCGTCGTAGAGCCTCGAGGCCCTCTCGTAGGAGAAGCAGTAGTCTATGGCCTTGACCAGCTCCTGGCACTTCAGTAGGTTCGTCGCCGGGGTGTAGGCGCTGGCCGGCTCTATGACCACCGACCCGTCCACGGAGTTGACGGTTATCCTGACGCCCAGCCGCGCCTCCATGTCCTTAAGCACCTCACCGTTCCTCCCTATTAAAACCCCTAGCCTGTCCTCGGCGACCCTCAAGTATATCCTAGTAGCTCCCGGTACCACTCTGTGCTCCGGCATCGAAGGCCCCTGTCCCGTATACTAAGCCCTCACGGGGTTAATAGGGGTAGGCTCCGGGCTGGGCACGCCGGGATCTCTACCGCATCTCTACCGCGTGCCCACAGCCGGCCGCTCTCGCTTTCCGGTTTCGGGGAGCTCGAAGTTTCTCAGGCTCCCCGAAGCGACGGCCGTGGCCGCGAGAAGCATAGAAGCCGAGAGAGCGAAGGGGGCGAGGGGCGAAAGGGATCCGTAGAGGAATCCACCCAGATACGGTGCCGGTATGCTAGTGACGCTCCTGACGGCGTTCGTGGAGGCGAAGACCTCCCCCACGTTCCCGAACACCTTGACTACGTAGACGTTGTAGCCGGGTATCCAGAGGCTTAGGCTGATTCCGATGAAGAGCATGGCTGCGACGGAGAACTCGCGCGCGACTGGAAGGGCAAGGAGCGCAGCCGCTAGCGCTGCAGAAGCCTCAGAGAAGACCAGTGCGACGGAGCACCCCAATTTGTCCACGAGCCTGCCGGCTATGGGGGTTCCCACGGCCTCGACCACGTTCGAGACGGAGAACAGCATGCCTATGCCCACTTCGTCGTACCCGCGGCTCAGGAGGTGAGCGCCGAGCATCGGGTACCAGAGGTACCACGCGGCGCGGTCTAGCGACACGAAGAGGTAGAGGAAGCCGAGCTTCCTGTCGGGCAGGAAGACTCTTCTGAAGGACTCAGCGAGGCTCGCTCTGCCGGACCCCTCGATTCTCCCCGGCTCCGTGGAGAGGGCTAGGAAGGTGAGCGAGCCGGCAGCGGCGACCGCGGCGAACGCCAGGAAGGTCTTCGGGTATCCGTAGCTCGCGACCATGAGTCCGCCCAGCGTCGGGCCGACCGCTCTGGCGGCCGTGAAGGCCGACGTGGTCAGACCGACGACCGTCCCGAGTCTCCCCCTGTCCACCACCTTGGCCAGGAAGACCATCCTGGCCGGCTGAGCAAAGTAGATGGAGAGGTGGAAGAGTGCGTAGCTGAGAGCCAACACGACCATGCTCTCCGAGAAAGCGGCAGCGGCAAGGGCGGCGCATATCATGAAGCCCGTGAGGGTCGTGATGACCCTGCTACTGTAGATCTCTAGCAGATGACCGACCACGGGCGAGAAGAGTGCTCCGAGAACGTTCGAGAGAGTGACCACGATGCCTATTTCCTCTAGGGAGTACCCCAGCCTGCCCATGTAGGCCGAGAATAGCGCGGTGAAACCGCTGGCCGCTAGGCCTCTGAATACGTTGAAGACGGCCGTGCCCGCGACGTTCCTCCTCTCCTCAGACTGCTGGCCGCTCATCGCGAGTGTGATGTGCGCCAAGCCCATAAAAGTTCGACAGGGCCTGGATCCGGGTCTCGGAGGGTCGAACGCCGATCACTGCTCTTAGCGAAGGGCTGTCGGAGCATCCACGAAGAGTTCCGACCGCTGTTCCCAGAGGGTTGCTCCCGAGGCCTCTGATGTCGAGGCGGAACGCGTAGCTACAAAACGATACTACGCGACAACGGTTCCCGGTGATAAGCCGAGTCTCCTCTCCTTTTAAGGTAGATCCCTGCTAAGGCTTGGCGGTAGAGATAGGTATGGAGACGGAGAATGGTGCTGAGAACCTGGAGGAGGTGCACTACGCGAAGATAAGGGAGCTGCTGGAAGCGGGCAGAATCGATGAGGCCGTCGAGATCTTCGACTCGCTCGAACCCCCCTCCGCCTACGCGGTCGTGGTCAGGCTGAGCAGCGACGAGAGGTACAAGCTGTTCACCAGGACGTCCCTCAGTAGCCTGGCGGAGGTCCTAGCCAGACTGCCGGACGAGGTATTGTACGAGATCCTGGTAGTCAAGGGAGTGGACGAGGTATTGAGGATCCTGCGCTCCCTACCTCTCGACGAGGTGGTGGACGTCCTGGAGAAGCTACCGCCGAGGTACAGGTCGAAGCTCGTGGAGGTCATGCCCAAGGACCTCTCGGACGAGGTCTCCAGGATACTGAGGTACCCACCGGAGAGCGTCGGGAGCGTCATGACCCCCCAGGTTCCCGTGTTCAACTGGAACACCAAGGTCGGCGACGCCATCTCGGTCTACGCGTCTAGGGATAAGCTGGGTCTCTACGATAGGCACCACTACATCTATGTAGTGGACGACGGTGGCAAGCTCTTCGGGTGGATAGACGTGAAAACCTTCCTCACGAAGCCCAAGGACGCCGCCCTCAAGGCCTGCGCCCAGAAGCCCCCGGTGGTCGTCGAGGTCTCGAGGGACAGGGAGTACGCGGCCAAGCTCGCGGTCGACTACGACCTCCTCGAGGTCCCCGTGGTCGACCACAACGGTAAGTTCTTGGGCGCGGTGACACTGGACGACATCCTCGACGTGCTCGTGACCGAGTACTCGGAGGACCTGCTGAAGTTCGGAGGCTTCATCGAGGCGGTCAGGGGGAGCTACATAGCCTCGCCTCCGCTCAAGCTTGCCACCAGGAGAGCACCGATGCTGCTCTATCTGTACGCGATGAACGCCATCACTGGGTCGATAGTAGCATCCTTCGCTGGTACCATAGAGAGGATAGCGATTCTCGCGGCCTTCCTACCAATGCTAGCGGACAACTCGGGAAACATCGGCGCCCAGGCCTCGACTCTGATCCTGAGGAGCATGGCGTTGGGGGAGGTGAGGCTCTCGAGGGCCGACGTGCTCAGGGTGCTCCTAAAGGAGATGGTGGTGAGCTCGCTCATGGCGCTCATACTCGGTCCCATGGCGCTCGCTATAGCGTTCGGCGTCGTCTGGTTCACCACGGCCTCCACCGCTATGGCGCTGAGGGTGTCTCTCGTAGTAGTGATAGCCCTCGTCGCGTCATGCTACGTGTCGGACTTGGTCGGAGCGTTCCTGCCCCTCCTGCTAGCCAAGCTGAACGTGGACCCGGCCATAGCCTCGGCACCTCTGATAACCACTATAGGAGACATAGCCGCGGCGTCCGTCTACTTCTGGGTGGCCGCGGGGCTTCTCCTCGCGGCGAGCGCCTAGCCGAGCCGGCCTAGAGCTCCCTGGCCATCAGGTACGCGTCCTCACCGTCGAGGTAGTACCTCTTCAACACCTTGACCTTCTTGAAGTCGAGCTTCTCGTAGAGCCTTATCGCCGGCTCGTTGCTGACCCTCACCTCGAGGTAGACCTCGCCTGCCCCGTACTTCTCCTTCATGACCTCCATGGCCTTCAGCATCAGCGCCGACGCTATCCCCCGCCGCCTGAACTCCGGTAGGACGGCGATGCTGACCACGTGCCCCTGCTTCACTATGCCCTTCCTGACGTGTCCAATGCCGTACTCTATCCTGCACATGTTGTACCCCACAATCTCCTCCCCCACGAGGGCTGCGAGGAATATGTCCCTCCACAGGCTGAAGTGTTCGAGCCAGAAGAAGTAGGGGTAGTGCTCCGGCAGAGTCACCATGTTGATCTCGATCACCCTCCTCAGCTCCTCCTCGGAAGCCAGGGGTCTGATGGTGAATCCCTGCACTCGCGTACCCCCTAGGGAGCAGTGACTCGCGGGATTTTAATGGATAGGGCAGCGGTTCCCAGAGGGTTGCTCCCGAGGCCTCTGATGTCGAGGCGGAACGCGTAGCTACAAAACGATACTACGCGACAACGGTGGGCGAGGCCTCTTCGCGAGACCCTCCTCTCGCGAAAGCGCGAGCCGGTCGGGTGCGCTGGGTTAGCTCCTCCCCGTAGATTTTAAAGCGCTGTCCGTAGAGAGCGCGGAGTACGTAGTGGGTCGACTCGAGTCGTACGAGGTGCTGAAGAGGCTCTTCTGGATGATGAGGTCGGGACAGCTAGAGGCGTCCGCTGTGGAGCTGGTGGTGGTCGACAGGTCCGCGCCGGAGGGGCTCGGGACCGTCAAGCTCCCCGGCGATGCGGTACTGATGAAGGACCGCGTAGTCCTGCCGGACTCCGATACCCAAATACCCCTGCACCGCGTGGTGGAAGTAAGAGTGGGTGGTGAGACCGTTTGGAGAAGGAGCCGGAGTGCCCCGACGAGGTTCTGAGGAGGCTGCCGAGCTACGAGGAGATAAGGGAGTACGTGCTGAGGGTGAGCAGAGAGCCGGTGGTGCTCCCGAAGTCCGCCGGCAGAAAGGGCTTGCTCAGGCACCGCATCAAGGTGGAGAGGGTACACGGCTACATCGCGAGGAACGTGCTGGAACCCCTCCGGACTCTGAGGAACGTCCTCGGGGTCAGCTTCTACGAGAGGATAGCTTCCAACGCCCTGCCGGAGGGAGTGTCGGCGAAGGAGGTGGTCGGAAGGCTGCTCGGCAAGCTGGGGGTGGTCGAGAAGCTCTCGAGAGAGTACAGGCTGAGGATCTCCGCAAGCTTCGACGCGGTGGAGGCCGGAGAGCTCTACAGAGAGTACGTCGGGAGGGTCATGTCTATCGTCAGGAGGCAGGCGGACTACATAGAGCTAGCCAACAGGGCCATAGCCGAGCTCAGGAGGACTCCCTGCGTAGACCCGGAGCTCCCGGTCGTCGCGGTCGCCGGGCTTCCCCAGGTGGGGAAGTCCACCCTGGTCTCCGCCATATCGACGGCGAAGCCCAGGTCCTCGCCCTTCCCCTTCACCACCAAGGAGATAGTCATGGGGCACGTGACCCTGGGGCTCGCGCGGTTCCAGATACTAGACCTCCCGGGAATCCTCGACAGACTCCCGGAGGAGATGAACGAGATCGAGCGGAAGGCCTTCATAGCCGTGACCGAGACCGCTGACCTAGTCCTCTTCGTGATAGATCCCTCGGAGGGCTTCTACTACGGCCTGGAGAGCCAGCTCAACCTCCTCGGGTCGCTGAGGAGGTGGGTCAAGGCGGACGTGATAGTAGTGGTCAACAAGGTAGACAGGGTGAGCAGGGAGAGGGTGGAGGAGGTCTCGAGAGCCGTGGCCGGGGTGCTGCCGGGAGCCGAGGTCGTAGCGATAAGCGCTCTGAGGGGGGAGGGGCTCGACGACATGCTGAGCGCTGTAGCGAGACGCTTAGGCGGAGCCTCTGAGCGAGAGCAGCCAGAGGACGAGCACCGCCGCGGCTAGCGAGAACGCTTGGACTAGCCTCAGCGCGGGGTCTTCCGACAGGTTAAGCGCGAAGCCCAGCAGCATGAGGAGTGTCAGGGCCAGGGGCTTGTAGAAGCTCCTCAGACCACTCTTAATCGGAGCCCACCTCCGAGGAACCTCGACAGAGCGTAGGAGGAGGCCGAGAGGATCGCGAGGTACGCCGAGGGGAGCAGCAGGTAGGAGTACAGGTAGGACGCGGCCGTGGTCAGGAGGATGTTGAGGTAGTCCACCACGTCCCCCACGTTGACGTAGTGCTTCGCCTCGGCGTCGGGCCTCGGGTACCCGTCTCCGGAGTAGCTGATCTGGACAGAGCTCTCACCGGCCTCCAGCGCGATGCGGCACTCCTCGATCGCGAGACCCCTCCAGCTGAACGAGCTCCAGGAGCACTCGACCCTCTCTCCGTTTACCGCTATCTCGTTCACCTGGACGGGTGCCAGCTTCAGGAGGAACAGCGTCGCCCCGGAGCTCAGAACGTTTATCTCCAGCACCACCGACCCCGTCGAGAGGTTGAAGTCTCTCAGCTCGAGCACTCCCACGAAGATGATGGCCAGTCCTCCCCCCGCGTAGAGAAGGTTGCCGATCCTCAGGACTCCGGTCCACGGGACGCTGAGCCTCGCCGGGTCGGGCCTCAGTCTGTACCCCATGAAGACTACCTCCGCGTCGAACCCCTCTCCCAAGGGCATGAGGTCTTGGGGAGGCCCGAAGTGGAACCTGCCCTCGGCGTCCCCGACTCTCGTCGCGGTGGGGTCTCCGGAGTCTCTGTAGAGGGAGACTATGGGGTGGGGAACGGGGCGCTCCAGGACGTCCACCACTTTGCCGGAGATGCTCCCGTACCTCTCGCCCACCGCCGGGAGCTGGGGGGACTCGAACGCGTGAGCGAAGGCGGGCATGAGAGGGAGCCCCACGTAGTATATCAGCGAGAGGGCTATCATCGCTGCCCCGACTCCCTTCCCGACCCTCAGTGGGATGGCGTAGAGGAGGACTCCGACGGCCAGTATCCTGTCCCTGAGGCTGTAGACCACTATCGATATCAGGTAGATCATCTTTATGGCGGTGAGAGACGCCGCTATGAGGCTCGCGACGTGCTTCAGGAGCTCGAGCAGTACGTCGGCTCCCGAGAGCTTCAGGCTGGTCGCCAGGGACTGCGCGGCCAGGTACGCCGTGACCAGGACGGCCGTCCTGCTGGTCAGCCAGTCTATGAAGGAGGGCCAGCTAGCGCCCAGGGCCCCGAGGAGGTGCTCCCCCAGCCTCAGCAGCAGGCTGTAGGAGGACACGAGCACCGCGGAAGCCAGACCGTCGTACATCATTAAGACCCCCCACTTCTTCACGGACTTGACCGGCAGGGGGGAGCCGTAGAGGAGGGCCCCCAGACTGTAGGTTAGGAGGGAGAGAGAGTACGCTAGCGGGAGTATCTCCATGGGCGACACGCAGTTAGGGAGATGGTGGAGGCGGCATCGGGAGGGATACGGAGGAGGCCACGTAGGATATCAGTGCGAAGATAGTCGTCCCCAGCGCGAGCCAGAAGGCCGCGAGCACGGAGTCCTCTATGAGGCTCTGCCCCGCCCTCTTCAGGCTCCTGAAGGGTATGGGAGAGCCCCTCAGCGCCCAGCCTACGGCCCACGTCACCAGGAACACGAACCACGCCACGCTCATGACCGCGAGGGTCGTCTGCCTGACGAACTCCACCAGGTCCGAGGTCTTCACCCACCTCTCCCCGGCCTTATATAGCGTCGCGTACTGGAGTGGTGCGGTGTCATGGGTGGGCGGAGTCCCCCACTTCGTCTCGAGGAGGGCCGTTCTGAGCCACGGTGTCCACATCGTGCCGCCCCTCGCGATCCTAGGCCCCACGACCGTAGGACCGGGCTCCACTCTCTTCAGCTTCACGCTCCTGGGCTTCCCGGTAAGGGGGAAGCTGCTGGAAGCTGCCGGGACGGGCCGCCTCACCCTGGAGGAGCTGGACGGGCTGAGCTCTGGCAGCAAGCTGGGGGCTCGGGTGATCGTCAGGTCGCACTGCGTGATCTACGAGGGAGTCGAGCTGGGAGAGGGAGTCGAGCTGGGCCACGGCGTCTTGGTGAGAGAGGCCACGGTGGTGGGCAGGAGGGCTAGACTGGGGAGCGGTACCGTAGTAGATGGCCGCGCGGTCATCGGGGACGAGGCCAACGTGCAGTCCGGGGTCTACATACCGCCGGGAACCAGGATAGGCAGCAGGGTCTTCATAGGTCCCAGAGCGGTCATAACGAACGACAGGTATCCCCCCAGCAGGAGGATAGTCGAGACCGTGGTGGAGGACGACGCCGTAGTGGGGGCGAACTCGACGATCATAGCTGGAATCAGGATCGGGAGGGGGGCCGTGGTGGCCGCCGGAGCCGTCGTCACGAGAGACGTCGAGCCCGAGTCCGTCGTCGCCGGAGTCCCGGCCAGACCCGTTATGACGAGGAGGGAGTACGAGGAGAAGAAGAGGCTCTACGAGGAGGGCTCGGGCGCGGGCAGCTCGGGAACGGTTTAAGTGTTTTTATTCAATCGGGGTGTAAGTATCCGTACGACGAGTGAAAGTATGCTTAACTTCAGGGAGATCGCCGAGAGCGTGCTCAAGAAGCCCGGCGTGTTCCTCGACGAGACGAGGCTCTACCCGGAGTACGTCCCCGACGTCCTGCCACATAGGGAGGAGCAGTTCAAGCAGCTGACCAAGCTCTTCAAGCACGTCGTAGTGATGCCCGGCTCCTCCTCCGCCAGGGTGATCCTCTACGGGCCCCTCGGGACGGGCAAGACGGCTACGGCCATGTCCTTCGGGAGGGTGATCGCGAGGCTGGCAGCCGAGAGGGGCGTGAAGCTGAGGTACGTGCACGTGAACTGCGCGGGCGCCAAGTCCGCCCTCTCGGTGCTGAGGGAGATCAAGAACCAGCTCGGACTGAGCGTGCCGGACAGGGGGCTGAGCTTCTCGGAGTTCGCCCAGGCGCTGCTCAAGGAGATGGACTCCGAGGACCTATACGCCATAGCGACCCTCGACGAGTTCGACTCAGTTCTCTACAGCTTCAGGAAGGAGGAGAGGTACTCGCTCATCAGATTCTACGACATATTCCACGCGGAGAAGCTGAGGCTCAACTTCATATACGTGAGCAGGATGAGGCCCTCCGAGGTCATCAGGACTCTCGACGAGGTCTCGGAGGGCTACATGATGAGGAACACCATAGTATTCAGCCCCTACAAATCCGGGGAGCTCTACGACATACTCAGGTACAGGGCCGAGGGGGCCTTCTACCCGGGCGTCGTCGGGGACGACGTCTTCGGGTACATAGCCAACCTGGTGGGCTACGACACCGGTGGCGACGGCAGCGCCAGGAAGGCCCTGGCGATACTCTACGCGGCGGGCAAGCTGGCGGAGAGGGAGATCGAGGAGGGCAGAGCCTCGAGAGTCCTCGTGGAGCACGTCCGCGCCGTCTCGGCTAGCGAGGACATGAGCCTAGTCCACGTCCTGGACTCCCTGAACTACCTCGGTCTACACCACCTGCTGCTACTGAAGGCCGTGGCTCTAGGTCTGAGGGAGACCGGGGGAGACTACGTGAACATAGGCTACGTGGAGGAGATCTACAGGAGGCTCTGCCGCGGAATGGGCCTCGAGCCGAGGAGACACACCCAGGTCTACTACTACGTGACGGAGCTCGCGAGCCGGGGGATCGTAATGACGAGGAAGAGCATGAAGGGGAGGAGGGGCAGGAGCAGCTACGTGAGCTTCGGCGCCGCCCCCCTGGACAGCCTGCTGAGCGCTCTCGAGAGAGCCATAGCCGTGAGGCGTGAGGTCGGTGAGTAGCCTGGGAGACCTCGTCGCCGAGGTAATGTCCAGTAAGGTCAGAGTCAAGGTGCTGAAGCTCCTGGTTGAGAGGGGGTCCATGAACATATCGGCCATAGTGAGGGAGACCAGGCTAAACCACAAGATAGTCAAGGAGAACCTGGACTACCTAGTCGAGCGGGGCATAGTCCACGAGGTAGACCTGGGGAGGGTCAAGGTTTACAAGCTGAACTACTCTAGCCCAGCGGCCAGGGCTATAAGGGACCTGTTCACCCCCTAGACGATTTAGAGAAGCTGTCTAGTCCCCTGGAGGCAGAGCCTCCGGGCTTCCCCCTGGCCGGCTTCTTGGAGAGCACAGGGGCCTGTTGAGCCCCCGGGACCGTCGCGCTCCCCCTCCGCTCCGCCCCGGTCTTCGCTAACTCCCGCCTAAGCTCCTCCACGAGCTTCACTATCGCGTCGCCGTTGCGCTCGGAGAGGTACCTGACCATGGACTCGCTCATGTTGAGCCCGAGAGCTAGCCTAGCCGAGTACCGGGGGTTGCTATCGAATATCACTTTCATCAGCGGTATGACCTCCGACTTGGCCGTCGAGGTGGAGCACTTCAGGTGAGACGCGATCAGCTTGGCCAGGTCCTCTCTCACCTGCCTGGCCTCTCTAGTCCTCGCCACGAGCCTGAGGGTCTCGGGGAATGAGTACTTGACCCACTTGAACTTGTACTGGTAGTTCTTGATCGAGAGAGCTACGCCCGCCGTCATCAGGTCGACAGCGTAGGCCAGGAGGTCCCAGCTGCCGCTCTTGACTATCCTGGAGAGGTACACGTCCGCCCTCGACAGGGCCTCGTAGGCCCTCCACAGGTCCTCGGGGTCCTGGGCCTGCCTGGGCAGGTTCTCGTGGATCCACCTGAGCAGCTCGTCGGGGGACGCGTCCGTCTGGGTAGAGGCCTCCCTGGCCTGCCACGCGTACTTGGACATCAGTATCTTCCTGACCACCTCGAAGATGTTGAGGTCTCTGTCCCTAGCCCTGAGGAGAGCCTTGGCCGAGGAGAGCGTGACCCTGCCGAAGCCCTCTCCGACAGCCTCCAGGTCGTTGATGGCAGACCTCAGGTCACCCTCGGACCTCTCGGCGATGAAGTCCAGTGCGTCGTCCTCGCACACGAGCTTCTCGCTCGAGCAGATGGCACCGAGGACTCTCTTCACGACGGTCTTGGTCAGCCTCCTGAACTCTATCATCAGGCACGCGTCTCGCAGGTCTCTGAGCTTGGGGTCCCAGGGGTCGTTCGCTATCAGCACGACGGGGTGCGAGGAGCTCCTGACCAGGTCCAGGATCGACTCCAGAGCCCCCAGGTCGGCAGCGGTCGATATGCCGTCCACCTCGTCCAGCACTACTATCTTCCCGCGCGCCCTCGTCAGGCTGCCCCCCCTAGCGGAGAGCTTGGCTACCCTCTCGATATCCGAAGACCTCCGGTAGTCGCTAGCGTTCATCTCGAGGAGCTCGAGCCCCCGCTCGTTCGCCACGGCCTCGACGAGGGAGTTCTTGCCCGACCCCGGGGGTCCGTAGAGGAGAGCCGCTCTCTTCTCCGGCCTCCCGCGGAGCCAGGAGTCGATCCACTTGATGAAGAGCTCCTTCGCTTCCTCCTGGTCTGCTACCTCGTCGACTCTCCTCGGTCTGTACTTGACCGTCCAGGGGATCTTCCTCGCGAGTGACATCTATTCACCGCTTGACCGGCTTAGGCGGCTGGGGCTGCTGCCTCAGGGGTCTGCCGAGGAGAACGAGCTTGGCCAAGAGAGCGCTCAACTGTATCTCGTCGTCCGCTCCCTCGACGAGCCTGTACTGTATCTCGCCTAGGTAGTCGGCTATCTCTACCCTCATGTCCTCGGGTATCGCCACCTCGGAGCTGAAAACCTCTCTGTGCAGCTGCTTCACTATGTCTACACCGGACAGACCGTAGGTGACCATGAGCTTCCTGAGAGCGTCCCTGGACTTGAGGAAGTCCCCCTCAAAGAGGGCCGTCTTCAGGAGGGCCCTAACCTCGGCCGGCGTGGCCAGCCCGACGACCTTGTACACGTTGGACACGCTCACCTCGCCGAGGGCTGCTGCGGCCTGGAGCACGTTTATGGCTCTCCTCATGTCGCCCCCGGACACCTCGTATATGGACTCCAGCCCCCCGTCGTCGCAGGTCACCCCCTCCCGCTGGCATATCCACTTCAGCCTCGCCACGACGTCCTCCCTCTTGAGGGACGCGAACCTGAAGACCGCACACCTGGACTGAATGGGCTCTATTATCTTGCTGGGGTAGTTCGCGATAAGCACGAACCTCGTCACGTCCACGTACATCTCCATGAGCCTCCTCAGGGCCTGCTGAGCGTCCGCCGTCATGTTGTCGGCCTCATCCAACAGGATCAGCTTGAACGGGGCTTTCGCCGGCAGCTTGCTTCTCGCGAACTCCTTCACCTTGGTCCTTATGACGTCTATGCCGCGCTCGTCCGAAGCGTTCAGCTCCAGCATGTACAGCCTGTAGTCCTCCCCGTAGAGGTCGTGCGCCAGAGCGTGCGCGGCGGTGGTCTTGCCGGTTCCCGGGGGTCCGGCGAAGAGAAGGTGCGGCATGTTCCTCTCCTTGACAAACACCTGGAGCCTCTTGACGATGTCCTCCTGGTTCACCATCTCCTGGAGGGACCTAGGCCTGTACTTCTCGGCCCACAAGAGCTCTGTCAGCGCGCTCCCAGAGCTCATCGACGCACCGGAGTAGTCTAAGCTCTTGAGAAACTTAAATACGTTCGACCCTCAAGGCCCTACGAAAACGGTACGAGTCTCGACCCTCTCCGCGGGAGCGGAGCTCAAAGCTCTTCGCACCGTATGACGAAGGCCATTAATCCATGCTGGGCCGTGTAGAGTCTTACTAGGTAGCTATGACCTCCGACTATCTCTGGAGTCCCTTCGACCTCCCACTCACACGGAACCACCTTATCGCCGGCGACCCCGTGCGAGAGCGAGGCCTCGTCTCCCACTACCACGAAACCCCGAAAGCCGGCCTCGATAACTATCTCATTCCCGCATACATACCTTCCGCCCCCGGCTACGATCTCGATCCTGAGGATGGTCTCGGACCTGGCCCCCTCGTTGCGGACGTATATAACGAGCGTTGGAGTGGGGCTCAGTCCGACGTGCGAGGCGTAGAGTCGCGGCCCGAGCTCGAAGTACTCCCTGGTCGAGGTGACCAGGCTGTGTACGTACGTCACCATCGCTATCACGGCTATCAGCATCAGCGCGACCAGCATGAGTTTCGCGACGAGGGGGTAAAGCCCGCGCTTAAACGTCCTCCTGCCGACAGCGCCCCTCGGTAGTCCCGGATACACTCCGGTGCGAGCTCCGCTGCCCACGTCACATGACACCTATCGAGTAGAGGGTGGCTAGGGCGGATAGCGTCGTCACTAGGGTCATGATTATTACGTGCTTGAAGCCCGCGTATATGGACTGCTCGGAGGATACGCCAGCTATCAGACCCATGATAGCCGAGTTTATGTAGGAGCCCACGGTGAGGGAAGCTACGAGAGAGATCATGCCCTCCACTCGCACCTCACCAGCGAGAGACGTGAGCATCCACAGTATTATGAGAGGCGCGGAGGCGAGCATCGCTGCTCCGAAGTAGGGCAGAAGCAGGTACGTCCTCAACCTCCTCCTGAGCTCCACCTCGGACTCCGCGAGGACCATCGTGAACCTGGCTAGGGAGTCTATTATCTCCGGGGACCCTCCTCCGACCGTTATCGAGTCAACCAGGAACCTGAATACTATGAGGGTGAACCACTCGCGGACCCCAGCCAGAGCCCTCCTAACCGCGACGTCTACGGGAGTCCCGGAGTACAGAGCGGCGGCCGCTCTCCTGACAACGCCGGATAGAGTTCCGTAGGGCCTCGCAGAGAGGCTTATGATGCACCTCTCCGGGCTCAGGCCGGTCTTGCGCACTTCGCTTAGGTCCCTCAGGAACGACGCCGTGTTCCTCACCAGCCCCCTCTGCCTCCTGGATATCCTCGAGTATACCACGGCCGGTGGAGTGAACGCCACTACTGTGAAGGCTGTCAGACCTGCGAGCAGGGCCACGAGCTCTCTCGCGCTAGCTATGCCGCTAGGAAGCTTGGGAGATAGGGTCAGCGCCACCAGAACCCCGATCACCGATCCCACCGGCATAGATACCGGGAGGATCAGCAGGGGTTCTCTCACGCCTATAGGTGCTCTCGGCATCGTAGAGTATATGGCCAGCAGCACGAGGGTCCCCACCGTCGGAACCACCACGAAGTTGTAGAGCGCTGGGAGGGTGGAATCCATGGTGAATCCTATCGGGAGGGCTACCGGGGCAGACCCCCCGGCGGCGAGCCCCACGGCCCCCATGGAGGCGAACAGTATGAATACCGTCATGGACACCACCACGCCGAAGACTATGTAGGCCTCCAGGTAGGAAGCCAGCCTCCCGATGAGGGCTCTGATGTCGTTCATCCTGTTGCTGAGGGCCTCCTCCGTCCTTATCATCAGATAGTGGAGGACGTCTCCCCCCGTTTTCAGAGTAGTGGTATAGCCTAGTATGACGTCTCTGAACCTGGTGTTGGGGTGGTCCATCGCTATCTTCTCCATCGCCGTGACGGGGTCCTCGCCGAAGAACCTATACCTGGACAGGATCCTCTGGGCCTCGGCTCTTACACCGGCGAAAAGCTTGAGGTTTGCTACCCTCTCCAATACCCTCCCGAGGTCGACCCCGCCTCTGGACATGGTCGCGGCGTAGACGAGGAAGAAGGGGAGCTCGTTCGCGACAGAGGAGCCTCTGGAAGAGGCCTTCAGGTACGGATAGGCGAGGCCGAGAGCGAGAACGAGTAGGGGGACTACGGTGGCCACCAGCACGAGCACCGCTTTCGCTGCCAGCGGCAAGTTCGTGGTCGCGACTGCGGCGAGCAGCGGAGAGCTCACGACCGCGGCGGACGTGGCGGTGTTTAGCAGCATCTTAGCCGAGTAGACCACCGGATGCGACGTTATGGCGGCTCGCCTGAAGACCGTTTCTAGCTGGAGTGACTCCGCTATCCTCCTCGCGGCTCTTTCGAAGACTAGAAGGGCTAGCGCTGTGTAGACCTCCGAGAGGCCGTAAGCGGGCCTACCCCTCTTCGAAGCCAACTTCCTTGAGCACCTCTCTGGGTCTGTAGTAGTAGTTGTAGACGTAGGACGCTATCTCTCTATAGGATCTCCTGCCGGTGGCGGCCAGGTAGTTGATGACGGCCTTCCTCTTCATGATGTCGTCTACGACCTCGCTCTCGCTAACACCCCTCATTTTCGCTACTCTCTTAACTACGAGCGACCCCTCGAGGTCTACTCCGAACCTATCCCTCAGTGGGTCCCACGTGGACAATTCTCTGTACTTCCCGTAGTCCTCTATCTCCCACACCGACGTGATCCTCCTAACCGGTCTAGGTCTTCCGAGCTCGTCCAGCTTGGTCACCCTCTTTATCACCAGGGCCACGTTGACTAGAGGCACGTACGACTCGGGTATGTTCATGGGCGGTGAGGTGAGCCTCTTGACGGCCGCGTCTATGTCCTCTGCGTGCAGAGTGGTTATGCCGCTGTGCCCCGTTGCTATCGCCTGGAAGAGCACGTAGGCCTCCTCGCCCCTGACCTCGCCGACGATTATGACGTCGGGTCTGTACCTCAGCGACACCTTGACCAGGTCGTAGAGCTTCACCTCACTGACCCCCGAGACGAGGTACGAGGGCCTGCTGGTCAGCTGCACCCAGTTCTCCTGGGGAAGCCTGAGTTCGGGAGTGTCCTCGATCGTTACGATCTTGTAGGTGGGCCTCAGGAGGTTCGCTATAGAGTTCAGGGTCGAGGTCTTGCCGGAGCCGGTTACGCCCAGGATGAGTGTTGTCATCTTGTAGTCCATGGCTAGCCAGAAGTACGCCGCCAGCTCGGGCGACACGGTGCCGTAGTTTATGAGGTCCACTATCGTTATCGGGTCCTCCCTGAACTTTCTTATCGTGAAGGTCGAGCCCTTGGTGCTGACCTCCCTCTGGAACGTCGCTGCCACTCTGTGACCGCCGGGCAGTATGGCGTCCAGAACGGGGTAAGCTACCGAGATGTGCTTGCCGGCGAGGTGGGCCAGCTTCACTACGAACTCATCAAGCTCCTGGGGGGTTCCGAAGGCTACCGAAGTGGGAACGTACTCGTACCTCCTGTGCCACACGTAGACGGGGATTCCCGGTCCGTTGCAGGATAAGTCCTCCACGTTGGGGTCTCTCATCAGGGGGTCTATGGGACCGTACCCGATAACGTCCCTCTCTATATAGTACCCTATCTTGCTCCAGGAGAGACCGGGTGTCCTCCCCAGCTTGAGCTGGAAGAGCCTTATGGCTCTCCTGGCGAACCTAGAGATGTACTCTCTCACGTCCTCTACGGGAACCTTGGGTGGCTCCAGCTCCCACGTTATGTAGTCAACTATGCTCTTGTAGACGGACTCCTCCTGGGGAGTCAGACCCACCTCGTAGACAATGTAGCTTATAACACCCGTCTTCACGTCCTCCGCTATGTACGCATAGGCCCAGGGCTCGTAGAGCGCGTAGCTCTCGAGAAGCCTGGAGTCCCCCCGAATCACCGATAGCCTCAGCCTCTCCGGGCTCGCGACCGGCTTGACGGGCTCTATATCTACCAGGGAGTCCACGGCATCTTTCCCACCGGCTCCCTCTTGCGACCTCTTCCTTATCCTGAGCCTAGGGAGCCTCACTCAATGTGGCCCGGCTTTTTTCGTCTAGTGCGAATAAAAACTCTCTCGATACCTCTGCGGGGTGCCACAACGCTGTGAGCTCGAGGCTCTCGATAGCGCTGTTGGCCCTGGTGATCTCCCTGTCAGCTCTCTCATCCATAGACCTCTCCGCCCTCGAGTTCACCGACGTCCCGCATCCGCTTGTCCTGAAGTACGGGCTTAACTTTACTATAGTCGACGTCCTAGTCCTGGACTCCGCGCACCTAGTCCTGGCCCTGAGCTACGGAGACCACTCGGCCGTCATCGTCCTCAGCCTGGAAGACCCCGTGGGGGGTCCCATGGTCGTCCAGTCCTATCCCCTGGCCGGCAGGGTAACGGTCACGGCTGTAGACGGCTACCCGCCCACGCGGTTCGCCGTAGGCAGCGACAGGGGCGAGGTGTACCTTTTCAAGATAGACGGGGGTAGGCTCCACGAGTTGCTACACCTGATACAGGGCGCCGACTTCAGGGTCGTCGCGCTCTTCGTAGCCAGAGCGGCTGGAGGCTACAAGCTGATAGCGACGGTCAGCGAGGGAGTGCCGGTGACCCCCTGCTACAACTGCTACGTGTACGTGTTCGACGAGAACGTTCTGGGAGCCTTCGTGATATCTCCGCACAACATCACGACGGCGACGACCTACTACAAGCGAGTCTACCCGCAGATCGCTATCCCAGCCAAGGTCTACACCCCCGGTGGCTACTACTACAAGGCCGACTCGGTCGCGCTCTTCTGGGCGCCGTACCTGGATGCGGTGACCGCGGAGGTCGTCCTCTTCCAGCCGGTCAATGCCACAGCGGTCGAACCGGCCTCGGGCGCGCTAATCGAGGTGTCCCTCCTAGACCCGGTCACCAGGGTCAGAAGGGTCTACGGCTGGAACGCCGATGCCGAGGGGAGGGCCCTAGTCCCGATACCCAGGGGCTATCTGGCCAACGTGACCGCGATCGGCGTCACCCAGAGGTTTCTGCTGCGGGCCAACATCAATACTTCGGCCATAGCCAGGAGGTTCAGAATCGAGGCGGTGATAGGTGAGAGGGCCTCCACGGAGCTCGCTGAGGACGTCTACGGATCCCCGTTCTTCGCTAAGTACTACATAGACTTCCTCGACCTCACCAACGCTCCCGCCAGCTACAGGACTGTGAAGTCCCTCGAGAAGGCGTTCTACCCGACGGTCTCCCGCCCGTACTTCGTCGACTACAGGGGGGGCTACCTGGTCGCGACGATCAATAGGACGTCCCTAGAGGTCTACAACCTCGACTACGCCTTCAGCCTTAAGCCGGCGACTCCCGTAGCCCTGGAGTACCTGGGCGCGGCGCCGGTGTCGATAGTAGACGTGATAGCCCACTCCAAGGACAACCTCCTCATAGGGTTTTCCGACGGCAGGGTGAAGCACTACAGGTTCGATGCCTTCAGGAACAGGTACGAGTTCGCCCAAGAGATAGTGACCCTCGGCTCTCTAGTAAGGATGCTGCCGCTCACCGAGTCCTCGTACTTCACCTTCTCTACCAGGGGAGTGCAGGTGGTCGTTCTGACCCCCTTCCAGCTACCGATATTGAGAACGGGCACGCGAGCAGAGTTCTCGGTGGAGGGCCTCGTCTCGGCATCGTCCTCGCCGGGGGCCGAGCTCGTCGCTCTGGTGACATCTACCGAGCTCTACGCGGTCGCCAACCTGGGGTCCTTCATAGCCAAGTCCGTCCCGGTGGACCTCGCGAGATACATCGCGCCGTCGCTCGTAGTCAAAGTGCTGCCACCGGCAGCCCAGGAACCGGTCGACGGGACTAGGGTGACCCTGAGGTATGAGGTGGGCGGTAGAACGAGGGAGGTGACGAGGGTGCTCACCGGGGATAGCGTAACGTTCACGAACGTAGTCCCGGGTCTCAGGTACACGGTGACGGTGGTCCCACCAAAGGACTACATACTCAACTACACCACGAGCATCGTTTTCCCCTACTGCGAAGAGGTCTGCCGCGACATCGTACTGCCCGCACAGCTCGGTTATAGGGACTTCGTTTTCAGGCTCATCCTCCAGGACGAGTTCGGGACCCCGCCGCTCGGGAGCCCGAGGGTAGTCGTGGGCGACAAGGTCTATAACTACAGGATACCCGAAGGCCTCATCCTCAGGCTGCTCTACGGCCAGCACGAAATCCGAGTGGAGTCCCCCGAGGGCTACTACCCGGTCCACACCGTCCAGGTAAGAGTGGAGTCGGATACAGCGTTCACTCTGACTCTGAGGAGGTCGAGGTACAACCTGACCCTGCTGTTCGTCGACGGGCTGACGAGGAGGGCCGCAGACCCCAGGCTCCTCGTCTACATAAACGGCTCGGCGCACTCCCCGGATCAGAGCTCCACCCTATCGGTGATCGTCCCCTCCGGTGCGACCAACATCACGGTGATCCCCTCAGCTGAGATAGGCCGCGTATACCGCAGATACTCAACCGTTATACTAGTCAGCGGGAACGCCGTCGTCGATGTGGTCGTCGAGAGGGCCGTCTACAAGCTCAGGGTATCGACCATCGACGATTTGACGGGAACTAGCGTCCCCGTCGAGGCCTCGGTCTATATTAACGGAACGGAGGCGTATAGGGGGGCTCTGCCTGCGGATCTGAGCCTCCCCTACGCCCACTATTCCATCGAGGTACGCCCCCTCGGGAGACACGCCGACGTCTTCTCAGGCGGTACAGACGAGATAGTTGTGGACTCAGACAAGGTGGTGTCCGTACGGCTCTTCAGGAGGGTCTACGCCCTCGACCTGGTCTTCAGAGACAGATACTCGGAGAAGCCGGTCGTGCCGCTGAGAGTGTTCCTGAACGGGACTCTCTACTCCACCCTGGCGACGCCGAGGCTCACGCTCTCCCTAAGAGCGGCGGACTACGTGATCCGGGTAGAGCCCGTCGAGGAGCACCGGGACTGCTACGCGCCCGTGGAGAGAGTCCTGAGCCTTAGGTCGGACACCGAGCTCGTGGTAGAGCTCATGAGGCGAAACTACACGCTGTTCCTGAGGCTCGTCGATGCTAGTGTGCGCGGGTACCTAGAGGGGCGGTTCAGGGTCTCTCTAAACGCTACCGTGAGCCTCCTGGTGGACGGCTCCGCCGCAGCTCGCGGAGTCAGCATCTCCGTACCCTACGGCAGGTACGTGCTGACGGTGACGCCCGTGGAGGCCTCCGAGAGGATCTACGCGACACCGTCACCCACGACCGTTAGCGTGTTCTCCGACGTCAACCACACGGTTAGGCTGAGCAGGAAGCTCTACGCCCTAGCTCTCGTCGTCGTGAACGACATAGACGAGAGGGTGGTCAACGCTCACGTCCAGGTGATCGACCCGACTACTGGTCTGGAGCTCTCGTCGACCTACACGAACGAGTACGGAGAGGCCAGGATAGCTAACATACCCGCGGGACATATAGTGGTGAGGGTTTCGAGAGGGGGATACCAGGAGCGCGTCGCAGGCTCCCATCTCGATAGGGACGTCACCCTGACGCTGCAACTGAGCCCGACCCTGACGACGGTGATCGGCAGGTTCGTGCACGTCATCGCGCTCTCTATCGTGGCCGTCGCGGTAATAGTGATAGCCCTCAAGGTGAGAGCCAAGCTGACCGAGAGACTAACGGCAGCCGAGGAAGTGTTTTGAGTTCCTAGACTAGACTTTTCGACGCATCGTTCCGCTCCTAGGCCTTCAATAACATCTCACCGTTGCGCTCCCAGCTCCGCCTCGAGCGGTTCCCGGAGAAGGGAGCCCCCAGGTCCCCCTCCTTGTCCAAGAGGGTTCTGGGCTAGACATGGATATGTGTGGGACTCGTGCCCAGCCCTTGGGCCTCACCGCCCTCGACCGCAACGGGCCTCACGGAGCTTGGCCCCTTTCGGGGGGAACCCGGGGCTCCCCACATCCTAAGGAACTCCTCCCATATGTTTACCGACGCGTTCCTGTGCCTGTCCACAACGAGCCCGCACCTCGGGCACCCGAAGGCAGCTCCCCTTAGGTCTTTGTCGTAGTACCCGCATCTGGAGCAGGTCTTCGAGGTGCCCCCGGGCTTGACGAAGTCGTGCTTGGAGTTCTGCCTGTTCACGCTCCTGCTCCT
>CALJEN010000011.1 GCA_938073905.1 uncultured Sulfolobales archaeon
GAGACCAGCGCGTCGGCGTCCCTCACCTTGCTCAGGAGGACTTCGTAGGGAGGGTGCTCGTACCTGTCCCAGACCTCGACCTCGTAGAACTGAGAGATCCTCTCGATCACGTCGTCGAAGAGCTCCCTGGTTATGAAGACCTTCGGCTTCAAGATTTCCACCGAGAGTCTTTTTCCTGTGGAAGTTTTAAGCTCTCTACTCTCGCAAGCTCCCCTCCCGGAGTATTTAAGCGGTGCCCGCTTCAGTTTAGAGGAGGCACCATGGGGGAGTGCGTCCCGGTGGTTAGGCTCGGTAGCGGCAAGGAGATCGCCCTAACCAAGGACGTGGTAGTGCTGCTGAACAGGTACGTACGTATGGAGTACAGCCTCGAGAAGCTGGCCGCGGACTTGGGAATCGACGGTTGGGAGGAGGCCTACGAGTTCGTCAAGAAGGTGCCGGCGTGGATCATGTGGACGCAGCCCACGTACTACGAGAGGGTCGTACTGAAGGAGCTCTGCGCTAGCGGTTAGACCTCCCGGTTCTCCTCCCGAACACCATGGCGTCCGGCCTCTGCTCCGCACGTTGTTATACCTACGTAGCCACGGCCCGCTACTCCAAGGAGGAGAGAGCCTCCCTGGAGCTGGGCGATACCGTGTACCCCTACGATGGAGATCTCGAGATTCTCCTGCCAGACATCCCGGGGGTTGTCGTGTTCAAGAGCTCCCTGCCCCCCGAATCCCTGGGGGATCTGCTCTCCCGCTACCACCTCTCGGCTGTCGAGTACGTGACCCACATCGTCTCGTGCGTCAGCCTTCACGGAATCGGGCGCGCTGCCGAGCGGCTGGTCGAAGAGGTGATCGGCAGCGGCGCGTGCTTCGGCAGAGTCAGGATCCCGCGGGCGGGCTCCCTGGGTATGGAACTCCTCGAACGAGCCGGGGAGGAGCTGAGGAGGTACAGGAGAGAGGGGTGTGGCGTGCTATCCCTCGAGGCCTTCGGGGCCCTGGTGTGCTTTGGGCCAACACTTTCCCCCCACCGGCTTCCCCGGACTGGCGCTCCGCACCTCCGCAGCGGAAATCACTCTAAAAGCCAATGAGGAGCTGGTGTACGGTGTGAGCTCACCGGTAGCGCGCGGGTTCAGGTGCACCAGGTGTGGGAGGCCTGCGGCAGTCCACGTTAGATACGCGAGGCTGAAGCTCTGCGAGGACCACTTCGCCGAGTACGTCGAGGGGAGGTTCGTCGGCTTCGCCAAGAGGCGTAGGCTCTTCGGGGGTGTGGGGAGGGTCGTGGTGGCCCTCTCGGGAGGCAAGGATAGCCTCTCGCTCCTGCACGTGCTCGTCGGACAGAAGGAGGGGCTCGGCGTAGGGGAGGTCTATGGGCTTCACATAAACCTCGGCCTCGGAAGCTACTCCGCGGAGTCCGAAGAAGTGGTGATGGAGGCCTGCCGCAAGCTGGGCGTAAAGTGCCTCGTGCTCGACCTGAAGTCCCTGACTGGGCTCTCGGTCTCGGAGCTCTCGGAGCTCTCCGGGAGGCCTCCCTGCAGCGTCTGCGGGACCGTCAAGAGGTACCTGGCCAACCTGGTCGCGGTCGAGCTCGGCGCTGATGCCGTCGCCTTCGGTCACCACATGGACGACCTGCTGAGGTTCGCCGTAAAGGGGTTACTGGTCGACGGGAGCGTGGCCGCGCTCAAGCTCTCCCCGGTGGCTGAGGGGATACCGGGGCTCCTGGCGCGGAGGGTGAAGCCCCTCTACGAGGTCTACGAGTCTGAGCTGGAGCTTTACGCCAGGATCAGGGGGATCCGGACGGTCGGGAACACCTGTCCGCACAAGCACGTGGACTCCGTAGCCGGTGCCGTGGGGGACATGCTGGACAGGATAGAGCGGGAGGCCCCCGGGTTCAAGCTGGGGCTCATAAGGAGGTTCACCAGACTCTGGGGGAGGGTCTCCCCAGAGGGCGTCTCGAGGTGCGACATGTGTGGAATGCCGTCCTCGGGCGGCACGTGCGCGTTCTGCAGGATTACGGCGAGGGCCGCCGGCACCCCCCTGGGCCCTGAAGTGAGGAACAGGGTGAGGGCCTCGATCGCCGCGCTCCTAGAGGCTCACGCGAGTCCCCGCTAGGCCTGCCCTCCCCTGCCGTGGAGGTACGGCCGGCGCTGCTCCTACCCGATTACCCCCAGCCCCAGAGGGCGCTAACTCCACGGAGTCGGGTCCCCGCGCTCAGAGAGCCACTGTGTGGACTCGATCCGTCTTCGGCCCGCAGTGACGTCTGAGAGTCTCAGGCCCGGGAGCCGAGGATCCCAGACCTATCGAGGGGGTCCGCGCGCGAGCTTTCCTCGCGGGGAGAGAGCCGTAGTGGCGCCTGGGTTCTGGGCTGGGCACCTGTGCCCAGCCCTCGGGGGCTTCCGCTCCCGAACCCGGGACACCTCCCCGTCGTCTCCCACCGGCGCTCGTCCAGGCGTGCCGATAGCGAACCCCTCTGACCTGAAAACTGCCGCAGACAGCGTTCGGGGCGGATCCCTCCCGGTGGACAGCCTGTTTAAGAAGAGCCGAGGACGCATACTCCGCGGAGCGCGCTCCGCATAGCCGGAGGGGGGAGACCGCAGAAAAGAGCTAGCCGCTGGAGGACTTGACTATCAGAAACCCTCTATGCTTGTTTACCAGCACAGCTTCGCCGGACCTCACAAGCTCTCTCAACAAGGCTCTCGCAACGCTTACTTTGATTCCCAGGGCCGAGGCCAGCGAGGACGGGGTCGCCAGCTTCGAGTCGGAGAGCACCTTGCTCGCTCTCGGCATTAGTTGTTCGGTGAGCCTGGGCTCGACCTGAGCCTTCTTAGCCTGCTTCTCCTCCTTGACCGGCTTCTTCACCACCTCCTTGGCCCTCTTCCTAGCCTCCTTGTCTACCACGCTCAGAGGCTTCTTGGCCTTGCCGCCTCCCGTAATCGCCACCGTGACTAGCTGCTCGGCCACTTTTTAAGCTTTGGCCTCGGGTCGATATTTGCTTTAGGCCCTCCACAGAGAGGGAGGGGGCCTTATGGGATCGGGAAACGTAGTTCGCAAGCTACGGAGAGTCGACTCAGTGGCGATCGTCGGGGCCTCACCGGTCGAGGGGAGGATAGGCTTCGAGCTGCTGAAGAACGTCGTCAAGTTCGGCTTCGAGGGCACGGTATACCCGGTGAACCCCAAGTACAGCGAGGTCCTGGGGCTCAGGTGCTACGCAACGGTGAGAGACGTGCCGGACAAGGTCGACGTGGGGATCATAGCCATACCGGCACCCCAGGTGCCCGGAGTCGTGAGGGACCTCTGCAGAAAGGACGCCGAGGTCTCCGTGGTCATCTCGTCCGGCTTCGGAGAGAGGGGGCGCAGAGACCTGGAGGAGGAGCTGAAGCTCGGAGCTAGCGACTGCGGGATGAGACTGATAGGGCCCAACTCGGCCGGTATAACCTCCACCCCTGCCAGGCTCCACGCGAGCATCGAGGTGCTGCCGACTCCCGGAAGGGTGGCCGTGGTCTCGCAGAGCGGTGCCGTCGGCGGCGTAGCGATGCACGAGCTCCGGAGGCTCGGGTCCGGCGTTAGCTACTTCGTGAGCGTCGGCAACAGCGCGGACGTGGGGGTCGAGGAGGTACTGGAGGGGCTAGCCGAGGACCCGTTCACGGACTCTGCATTGCTCTACGTCGAGTGGGTTGGGGACGGGAGGAGGTTCAGAAGGTCGCTGCAGGACTTGGCTAGAGCCAAGCCTGTCGTCGTAGTCAAGGGGGGATGGGGAGAGGTCAGCTCCAGAGCGGTCGCGTCCCACACGGGAGGCATGGCCGTCCCCTACGAGGTCTTTAAGGCTGCTGTATGGCAATCCGGCGCGGTGCTAGCGGAGGAGGTCGAGGAGGCCGTCCCCATACTCGAGCTCCTGAGGAGGTTCAGATCCGAGAGGGAGGTCTCCAGGGTTCTCCTGGTGACGAACTCCGGAGGCTACGGCATACTGGCCGCCTCCCACCTGGAGGGAGCCGGGGTGGGACTGCCCCAGCTGGACGAAGAGCTAAAGAGGAGGGTGGAGTCGGAGGTGGGCAAGGAGTTCAGCGGGAGCAACCCAGTAGACTTCGGGGGCGATGCCAGGTCTGCCGACTTGGTGAAGGCTCTCGGGGTCGAGACCCTGGACCGCTACTACGACGCGGCGGTCCTCGTCTACGTGCCGACATCGGCCGAGTCCCCGCGGGAGATCTGCGAGAGCTTCAGGAGGGCTACGGAGAGGGTCCCGGTGGTGTACAGCATCGCCGGAGGAGGGGCGAACTGGGTGGTGCGCTGCCTCTCCGAAGCGAAGCCTGCCGTAGTGGGGGTCTCGCTCCTCCCCAAGTTCTTCACGGCCCTCAACAGGCGCGCCAGGAGGGAAGCGCGCGAGGCCGCGCGACGAGATTGATGAGCGCGGAGTACTTCAAGCTTCACGACCTCCTCTCCGCACCGCCGACAACCGTCTAGGAGAGCGTTAAAGATCCGTGCAGGCCTCTGCCGGGCGTGCGAGGGGGGTGTCCGAGGGGCGGAGCCGATGAAAGGAGTGTAGATGCCGGCTTCTCACCCGCTCGTCCCGAACTCCTCTCTCCCGCGACGCGAGCAGGGGGTCTTGCGTCGCGGAAACCCGCGCTGCTAGTCAACGGCTAGAGAACCTTCCTGTCGGTCGTTACTATTACGGACCCGTCGTCTAGTATCAGTACCGTCTCCTCGAACTGCGCCACGTAGCTGCCCGGGACATCGCTTAGCACAGGGTAGGGTATGAGATAGCCCCGCCTGCTCAGACTCTCCAGGACTCTGCGGAACCTCTCCACGCCAAGCGATGCCGCTATCTCGGGGAACCACCTCTCCGAGAATGGGAGGGTCTTGACCCTCTCGAATATGTTCAAGAGTATGTGCTCCTCGGGAACACCCTCGCGATTGGGGGAGGGCTTAATGGAGTATATGCCGACTCTCCTCTCGCTCCCGACTACGCCGCGACCCGTCGTCGCGAACGGCTCTATGGCGTAGGCGGTACCGGGCCTGAAGCGGCTGAAGTTCAGAGGATCTCTGTAGTTCGGGATCGTGTCCCCCGCGTGGATCATGTACTCCGCCAGGCTGTGCCCGCTGAGGTTCTTCACGACCTTAAAGCCCCTCCCTCGGATGACCTTCTCGATCACGGACCCCACTTCCGAGACGCGGACACCTGGCTTGACGTGCCTCAGAGCCGCCTCGAGGGCCTCTCTCGCGGAGTCGACGAGCTTCTGGTGCTTCTCTGAAAAGGAAACCGTTATCGCGGTGTCCGCTATGTAGCCGTCCACGTGGACTCCCACGTCCACTTTGACGACTCCGTCCTCCGGGAGAACGCTCTCATCGTCTATGTAGGCGGTTCTGTGGGCTGCCTCGTAGTCTATCGACACGTTCACGGGGAAGGCCGGTCTGCCCCCGAGTTCGACTATGTAGTTCTCGAGAGTCGCTACCAGGGAGAGCAGCTTGGCCCCGGGTCTGGCCTCCCTCTCCGCCCTCTCCTTGACCCTCTCGGCTATCCTCCCTGCCTCGATGTACTTCCTAACCACCGACTCATCCAAGCCGGGCCTCTCCGGGATCCGCTGGGGTCGAGTGAAATTAAATAGCCTGTCCTGCGGTGGAAGCCCTGCGACCGAGCTACTGCACAGTGCCAGCACTCTCACGTCGCAACCTAGAGCTTGGGGGTCTCTCCTGTTGCTCACCGCGAGAGCCCCCCGATGAGAGGAGAGCAGGCATCGCCGAAGTGATAAGGAGACGGAATGTCGCGAGAACGCGAGAACGTACGAGGCGTGCGGTCAGGCGCGGGAGTTCTGGGCATTGCCTCACGATGCGGGTCCTGAGGCTAAGCATAGATGCCTAGCCCTTGGGTCTCGCAGCCCTTCAGCCTTCATCGAGCTTGGCCCCCTTCGGGGGAGCTCTGAGGTTCTCCGCGTCCCAATGGACTCCTCCCGGTGCCGGTCACTCCCCTTAGGTTTCTATTGTCGCATCCGCACCCGGGGGCGGCTCTCCTCGCTCCCCATCGGCACCTATCTATCATTACAATATCTAGGCCTTTCTGTCCCAGAGCTGTCGGCTACGACAGACTTCTTCATCCCGCCTCCCGAAGATTCGCACCTCTCAGACCTGCGTGAGCTCTTCACGTGTCCGGCCTTTCGAGCCTCATCACGCCGGACACGGTTCTCCTGCGAAGGTTATAACTTTTCGGCTCTCGTCACATAGCAGCCGCAGCCTTTAGGGAACTCTCGGCACTCAAACAGCTTGGAGGGAGCCTCCGCCTGGTTGCCACTCTCCCTTCGCGTAGCCGACTTCACTGTTCGGGGAGAGGTCTCGAGAGGGCTCGGGGTGCGGACGCTAAAAACAAGATATTAACCTCGAGCCTCCAGATACACCCGGTACGCGTATGCGTGTTAAGAGCATTCTGAACGCGAGGTACCCTACTCTCGGCAAGGAGCAGCTTCTCACGCACGCCAGGGCCCTGATGCGGGACCTTGGCCTCAGGATGCTCCCAGTCCTGGACGGCGGGAGGGTGGTCGGGGTCGTGACTAGGGAGAGCGCCCTGCTCATCACCTCGACCAGGTCCAACGTTCTCGTGAGGGACGTCATGGAGCTTCCCAGGCTCGTCTTCAGCCCCGAGGAAGACCTGTGGACGGCCCTGAAGATAATGCTGGAGCTAGACGAGTGGTACGTGCCGGTGGCATCGCCGGACAGCAACAGGTACGAGGGAGTCCTGGAGATAGACGGGTTCATGAAGTGCGCTCTGGCCGAGTTCTCGGAGAGCAGGAGCCTGGGTCCACTGAGGGACTACATGTCGACGAACGTGGAGTACGTCACCCCGGAGGACACCGTGGCCAAGCTGTGGCGCAAGATGGTCAGAACAAGGTACGCCGGGTTCCCGGTGGTGCGCGGCGATAGAGACCGCCGAGTCGTCGGCATCATAACGCAGCACGACCTGCTGAAGAAGGGCTACACGAGGATAGAGCTGGAGTCCGAGTCCGGACCCAAGTCCTCCACGAAGGTCAGGGAGGCCATGACGACCCCCGCTATAACGCTCTCGGAGGACTCCGACGTCTACATGGCGACGGAAGTAATGGCCCGGAATAACGTCGGTAGGCTGCCGGTCGTGGACTCCAGGAACTATATAGTCGGCATAGTGGATAGGAGCGACGTGTGCAAAGCGTACCTGAAGTCGAGGCAGGTGAGAGCGTGAAGCTGCCCAACCCCAGGAGGATGTACGAGAGGACCAGGTGGGTGAGGAGCGACGGAAAGCCGAGCTTCAGGACGTCTATCCGCGGGAGAGAGCCCGAGCTGAGGTCTCTGCTGGTGTCGGAGCTCCCGGTAGCGTCGCCGCAGACCCCGCTCCTCAGGTGCGTCGAGGAGATGCACAGGCTGAGGTTCAGGGCGGCCGTGGTGGTCAAGGCGGGGGAGCTCTTCGGCATCCTAGCGTTCCACGACATCGCGGACTACCTGGGTGGAGGCGAGAGGCACAAGATCGTCGCCGAGAGGTACGGGGGGAACGTCTACAAGGCCCTCTCGATCCCGGTGCAGGAGCTCGCGAGCAGGGACATCGTCTACGCCGATATCACCGACACCCTGGGCGAAGTCCTGGAGTCGATGGTGGCCTCCGGGTTCGGTGTCATCCCGGTTCTAGGACCAGAGGGTCGGCTGGCCGGTGCCGTAACTGAGGGAAGCGTGGTGAGGTTTTACTCCGGCAGAGTCGGCAGGAGGCCCGCGAGCGATCTCATGACGAGAAACGTCATCGCGGCAGGGGAGGGGAGCTCTCTCCGCGATGTCCTCAGGCTGATGGTGTCTACCGGGGTCAGGAGGGTCCCCCTGATCACCGATGACAGAAGGCTGAGAGGGGTGGTCACCTGGAGAGGCGTGCTGGAGTTCGTGGGGTCCCACGGAATATTCAGCGTCTCCAGGAGCGGTGGCATCGACGAGGCGCTAGAAATCGAAGCGCTAAGGCTGGTCGATAGAGACGTCATAGTAGTCGAGCCGACGACACCTCTCGAAAGCCTGCTGAAGGTGATGTTCGAGAGAGACCTCGACTACGCACTGGTGGCTGAGGGAGGGGTGCTCCAGGGGATTCTGACCGAGAGGGACGTGATGTTCGCGGTGGTAGGTCCCTGAGGTGGGCACTGTGAAGATAGAGGTCAGGCACTACATGAGTCGCCCCGTGATCGTAGCGAAGCCCTCCGACAGCCTAGCAACGATCAGGAACCTCATGCTGAGGTACAAGGTCGGTCACATAGTAGTGGTCGTGGAGGACAAACCATGCGGAATGGTCAGCAGGCGCGACTTCGCCAAGCTCATGTACAACAGGAAGTGGCTCACCAAGCCGCTAACCGATATCAGAGCCCACGACATCATGTCCAGGCCCGTCTACGCTATCCTGCCCACCAGGAGCGTTGCCTACGCCGCGAGGAGGATGCTCGAGAGGGGGATAGGCTCTCTCGTCGTAGTGACGGACACGACGTCCATGAGGATAGCGGGAATAGTGACGAAGACCGACCTAGTCAGGACATACTCCGAGAACTACGAGGGGCTGTTTAAGGTAGGCGACTACGCCGAGAGAGACTTCCAGACGTGCAGTCCCGAGCACTCCGTCTTCTACGCCATAGAGAAGGTTGCCGAGGGTCAGCCAGTAGTCGTTGTCGACGGGGATAAGGTCGTCGGGGTGGTCACCGCGAGGGATGTAGCGTTCCTCAGCATAACCGCTTCGGCCACGAGGAAGCCCCTGAGGATCAGGGGGATCTCACCGAGGGGGCTCGAGACTTCCATAAAGGTCTACCCCGCGGTTATGGTGTCCGAGATAATGGACACCGAGCTGGTGACAGTAGGGCTAGACGAGGACCTGGCTACGGCTGCCCAGGTGATAGTGCGGAACAACGTCGACTTGGTGCCGGTCGTCAGCAGTGAAGGGGAGCTCGCGGGAGTGGTCACCAAGAAGACCATCTTGAGAGCTCTTAAGGACTCGCCGAAAGGCATAGCAAGGCGGTAGCGGGTAGTCATGCGACCGAGGCTGGACAGACCCTGGGTCCGGGAAGCTCGCTTCTGGAGGAGGCTAGAGGGCGGCAAGGTCAGGTGCGACCTGTGCCACAAGCGCTGCCCGATAGCTGACGGAGGTTTCGGGGCCTGTGGTGTCAGGTACAACGAGGGGGGAACCCTCTACACTCTCGTCTACGGGCTGCTAACAGCCGCCAACGTAGATCCCATAGAGAAGAAGCCGCTCATGCACTTCCACCCCGGGTCTGCGGTCTTCTCGATCTCCACCGCCGGCTGCAACTTCATGTGCGCCTTCTGCCAGAACTGGACCCTCTCCCAGTCTAGGAGAGACGAGGTATTCGGTGAGTACGTCGACCCGGAGGAGCTCGTCAGGATGGCCAGGAAGACCGGTAGCGACGGGATAAGCTACACTTACAACGAGCCGACGATATTCTACGAGTACATGTACGACGTGGCTAAGATAGCGAAGAGAGAGGGGCTCTTCAACACCATGGTCACCAACGGGTACATGGCCGAGGAGGCCCTGGACGAGCTGTCCAAGTACATGGACGCGGCCACCGTCGACTTCAAGGGGGGTGGCAACAAGACCTTCTACATCAAGTTCATGGGGGTCCACGACCCCGAGCCGATATTCGGCACCATAGCCGAGATGGCCAGGAAGAAGATATTCGTGGAGGTAACGAACCTGGTCGTCCCGAAGTACGGGGAGGATCCGGCCGACGTCAGGAGAGTGGCTAGGTGGATTTCCGAGAACCTGGGCAGTGAGACACCGTTCCACCTCCTGAGGTTCTACCCGCACTACAGGTTGAGCTACCTACCCCAGACGGACGTAGCCACCCTCGAGAGGCTCGCCCAGGTGGCGAAAGAGGAGGGTCTGGGGCACGTGTACATAGGCAACGTCCCCGGACACAGGCTCGAGCACACGTACTGTCCCAGGTGCGGGCATCTGGCCGTGAGGAGGTACGGCTTCTACATCGTCGAGTGGAACCTGGAGCCCGGGAACGTTTGCCCCAAGTGTGGCCACAGGCTCAATATAGTCGGTGAGTATAGGAGCGGCAGGGAGTCCAGGTACTTCTGGTGGTAGACCCCGGCTCAGAGTAGATACCCGGTCAGAACGTGCTCGAGGAGGCCTCCCAAAGCTACCCGTAGCTCGCATTCCGCCTCACCCTAGGCTGCCCTGCTCTCAGCAAGGCTGTCCTTGACCCTGTGGCCGGGAGCGCGAACCGTTGCTGCGTAGTCATCAACACGGAGTGTTGACCGCGCGTTCCACCCCGACCTTGGAGGCCTCGCGGCCTTCGGGGACAACGGCAAAGCACCCCACGTCCTGGCTTGCTGTCCGGGGCTCCGCAGGCGCTTTGTCGGGGAGCGCTGGGCCCTCTGACCGTATCCAAGAGGGCTACCGCCCTACCATGAAGCCAGGATCGAGGGCCGCATAGGAGCTCCGCTAGGTGAGGCTAGACGAGCGGATCGCTCTTCGGAGAGAGCGACCTGGCCCTTTGAGGCTTCGGTCCGGCCTATGACGACCAGGACTGCGGGTTTAATGCTGAGCACACATTTTAGGCTCCGCACCCCTCTCTCGGGTATGGTACCTTGAAGGTATTCGTAGTATCCGATACCCACGACAGACTGAGCACGCTCGAGAAGTTCCTCGATACTCTAAAGTCCGTGAGGGGGCCCGCCTACCTGGTCCACCTGGGAGACGTGGTGTCTCCGTTCACACTGAAGCTCATAGCCGAGTCACTCCCGGAGGGCTTCGGCCTAAAGGTCGTTCTCGGGAACAACGATGCGGACAAAGTGCTCCTGAGCAGGATCTCGGACGTGGTGGACCAGCCGGAGGAGCTAGAGCTCTGTGGCCTAAAGGTGCTGGCTTTCCACGGGTTTAAGTCCCCCGAGCTCACGGAGAAGATGGCCACCTGGGCGGCGCGAGACGGTCATTACGATATCGTTATGTACGGGCATACGCACAGGTTCAGGCTGGAGAGGCTTCGCTCGAGCCACCTGCTCAACCCAGGGGCTCTATCGGGGTACCTAGCGGAGAGAGCTACGTACGCGGTCATAGAGTGCGTGGCCCGCAGGGTCTCTGTAATCGACTTAAGTACCGGAGCGGAGCTGCTCGGTTCCACGCTCCCGAAGAAGCTACCGCGAGAGAATGTAAAAGGGGTCGGCTAGAGGCTCACCGCGGCCTAGCGACCTACCGCGAACCGCCGGCTAATAGACCCTCTTTATCACTCCCAAGTATTTGTCTGTCTTCGAGATCGACGCTCTGGCCTCTCTCTCGAGCCCCGTGAGCGCCCTTATCGCGTCTATATTCTCTGGGACGACGTTGGACTCGTTGGGGGTAGCCCACATGAGGTAGACCTCGTCCCCCTCTTGCGAGACGGTGACGCTCTCCCTCCAGATCGGTATCTCGTAGAGATCTCCGCGCGGCCTCCCGAGGTCTCTGGACAGCTCGAATACAGCGTTGAGCCCGTCGACACCGTCCTCGCCGCTCACGAAGATGACCCTGGGCTCCTCGTCGAGGACCCTCAAGATATCGTCGACACCGGCTCTGCTCCTCGTCTCGAGCATTGCCATGTGCAGGTGGTAGAGGTTGTGGCTCCCCTTCGCGGCCATGGTGACTATGTTCAGGTCTTTCACCACCGTCCGGGCGTCGGGCCCGTGGTGCGAGGGTACTCTGAGCTCCGGAACCGCCGTGTTCATGATCCCAGTCCTGCTGGACTCCCACACGTCAACGGCTCTCCTGAAGATCACCACTCTGGCCTTCTTCACGCCGATCCTCTCGTGTATCGCCCCCACGACTCTGCATATGGCTGTCGTGTTGCAGCTCACCACCCGGACGAACTGTCTCTCCAGCGCCTCCTGGTAGTTCCTCTGAGCAACGAAGGAGACGCCGGCGACCTCGTGCTTCTCACCCCCCTGGAAGACGGCCTTGACGCCGTACCTCTCGTATAGCCCTCTGTTCTTGGCCCCGATCCCGGCCGGAGCGCAGTCCACCACAACGTCTACGGCACCGCTCCTCAGGAGCTCCTCTAGAGTCCCCTCGACTCTTAGGCCCCTCCTCGCCATCTCGGAAGCCCTCTCGGGGAGCGACGCGTACACCGGAAGCCCTCTGGCCGCGGCTAGCTTCACTCTCCAGTCGGCAACCACGTCGGCTATTCCGACCAGCTTCATGTCCGGCTGCCGGAGGACGGCGTCAGCTACCCTCTTGCCTATAACGCCGTACCCGTTGACGAGAACTCTGGGATATATCTCGACCAAGCGGAGTCACCCGAGTACTCTAATTCGTTTCTATTTATTTGTTGTCCCCACCATACAGCACGGTGTCTGCTTGAGGATAGACGAGATCGCTAGGTTGATAGGAGTAGTGGCCTCCGTCCCCAGGTACCACTTAGTGGGGCTCACGAGGCGCAACCGCGTGGTCTTCGGCTCTACAACGGAGGGGGTCTACAAGCTCTACGCGATCGAGCCGGAGACCGGGGAGACCCGCAAGCTGGTCGACGAACCCGTTTACCCGATAGTGAGGACGTCCAGGACCACCGACGTCGTGGTGTACACTATCGATAGGAGCGGGGGGTACGAGAGGGTCGCTGTCTACGCCGTAGACTCCGAGACCGGAGAGCGCTTCAGCCTATCCGAGGGTCTCGAGCCCCACAGGGTAACGGGTCTGGCTTACGACGGCGTAAGAGTCGCCTGGTCGGGCTCCCTCGGTCCGAGGGCGTTCATATACATGTCGTCGGTCTCCGAGCGCGCTCAGCCCGAGCTCGTGACCGAAGTCAAGGGGAGGGAGTACGTCTCCGACGTCAGCGAGAGGTACATAGTCGGGTGGGGGCACCTCAGGGAGGACCCCTTCAGCACGGAGCTGTTCGTCCTGAACCTGGACACCCGCCAATCGAGAGTCTTCACACCCAGGGAGGGGAGCGTCAACCGCGAACCCAGGCTCCTGGGCTCCAGAGTCCTCTTCGCCAGCAACTACGAGGACATGGACACGTTCAGGCTCTACGTCCTAGACCTGGAGACGGGAGAGCTCGGGAGGGTCTCCCCCGGTCGCGGAGACATGGAGGGGTTCGGCCCCGTGGAGTTCGTTGACTACGGCTGGACTCCCGACGGGAAGGTGTGGGCGATAGGGAAGAAGAGGGGGACCTCGAGGCTGTTCGTGGACGGCCGCGAGGTCAGGACTCCCGAGGGCATGATCCTGGACGCTGAAGTGAGCGACGGCTACGCCTACGTGACCCACACATCGTTCAGGGAGCCGGCCAGAATACTCGAGGTGAACCTCTCTACATCGGAGCACCGGGTGGTCGCTGGATCGGAGCTCCCCCGCGAGATCTCGGAGGCGCTGAGCGAAGTGATCTTCGCGGAGGTGACCTCCGAGGGAGGCGTGAGGGTTCCGACGTACGTTCTGGTGAGCTCTAGGAGCCCCAAGCCCGGACCGACGGTGGTCTACCCCCACGGCGGCCCCTGGGCCGAGGTATCGAACTCGTGGTCTCCCGTGCTCTCCCTACTGGTAGCACTGGGCTACCACGTGGTGGCACCCAACTTCAGGGGGTCTACGGGCTACGGTGAGAAGTTCAGGAGACTCGACCTCGGCGATCCGGGAGGTGGAGACCTCGCCGATGTGGTGAAAGCCGCCGAGTGGTCTGTGAAGAGCGGCATAGCCGACAGCGGGAGGCTGGTCGTGTTCGGCTACAGCTACGGAGGATACATGAGCTTCATGGCCATGGTGAAGCATCCAGAGCTCTGGAGGTGCGGAGTGGCCGGCGCCGGCGTGACGGACTGGGAGGAGGACTACGAGCTGGCGGACGCGTACTTCAAGAGGTACGACGAGATCCTGTTCGCCGGCAGGAGAGAGCTCTTCCGGGAGAGATCTCCGATAACCTATATAGAGAACATGAGGTCGCCGCTGTGCATAATCCACCCCCAGAACGACTCCAGGTGCCCCCTGAGACCTATAATGAGGTTCGCGCAGAGGCTCATGGAGCTCGGAAAGCCCTTCGAGCTCCACGTCATACCCGACATCGGTCACGCGATAACTCTCGACGCCCGAGCTATGGAGAAGTACCTGCTGTACTCGGCCCTGTTCCTAGACGCCTGCCTATCGAGGTAGCACCTAGCTGAGAGCCCCGAGAGGCTACCTGATAGGGTTAGCCGCTTTAAAGTAAGCGGCTCCCGAAGAGAGGTGGGGATGTGGAGTTGACAGAGAACATCTCGGAAGCGCTGAGGTACCTAGTCATCAAGGTGCTGGCAGGAGACTTCGTCACGCTCCACTCCCTTAAGGAGTACCTGGTCGACGGGGAGTCTCCCTCCGTGCTGAGCCACAAGTACAGGGTAGGCAAGTTCAAGCTGAGGGGGTACATACAGAGAGTGCTCGAGAAGGCCGGCAACTACAGGGTGGCTCAGCACATAGTCAAGACCTCCTACACCTACCTCAGCGGTCTGTCCCCGATAGTGGTCAGAGTCCCCAGGGGCTACTACTGCACCGCGTGCGAGAAGCCCATCACGATGAACCCCGAGAGACACATCAGGCTTGAGCACAAAGACCTCGTGAACAGAATCGTGGCAGAGTGCATGCGGGCAGCCGTTAAGAGGAGCGGGCCCTAGGGGAGGGGGCGTGGCGCTCCTAGACTTCCTCAGCGCAGCCCTGAGTCACTCGGCGAAGAGGAAGACCTTGCTAGAGAGACTCAGGAAGGTCTTGGACTCCTGCAGGAGGCGGGAGGAGTGCCTCGTGAGAGTGTTCAGAGTCCTCCTGGACTTCCTAGAGAAGGATCCCGAGGAGAACGCCAGGATAGCCATCAGCGCGGCCAGCTCTCTCCCGGCGGAGTACGCCGTCGGCGTGGTGAGGCTCGTAGAAGCCCTCCGAGCCCAGGGGGCCTACCCCGGCTACCGAAGCATCGCGGACGGCGACCTAGGCAAGGTGCTCTCCGGAGACGTGAGCTGCTCAGACCTGGAAGACGCGGTCTTCGTCGCCAAGGAATCGAAGGACTTCGTGGCCGTAGCCCTGACGCTGGCGGTGCTGGAGAAGGCCGGCGAGCTGAGGAGCTGCGAGCGGGACCTAGCGCGCAGCCTGCTGTCCCTCGTAAGGACTCTCTACGAGCGCGGCAACGGAGACCTACTCTCCTCGATACTGAAGAAGTACTCGGTCAGGATATACATCCACAAAAGCGGGGACGAGATAAGGAGCGCCAGGATGACTATAGGTAACGACATCTCTATCGACCTGACAGATATCATCAGCTTGGTTTACTCAGACCTCAACGCGCTCGCGTCTCTGGGGGTCTCTAAGAGCTAGGGTCGGACGGACTCCCGGGCTTCGGATGCCGTACGCGCCTGTGAAAATTAAAAATAAATACCCCTATACATAGAGCCCAGGGGCTGCCGTGAGGACAGACGTTTTAGTATCAGTCAGGCTTCCCAGAAACGTTGTGGAGCTTATAGATCACCTAGTAAAGGCGGGCGTCGTCAGCTGCCGTAGCGAGGCGCTGAGGCTAGCGGTAGCCCTCAAGCTGAAGAGCCTGGGCTACGACGTAGAACCCAGGAAGCTGGACGAGGTCCTGGACAAGCTTAGGAGTCTAGGAGGGCTAGGCAGGTGAGCTACTGGGAGCCTAGGTGGGTAAGAAGAGAGATCAGGTCTCACGGAATCTCCGTCCTCACGTGCTACGACGCCACCACATCGCTGATCCTCTGCCCGATCTGCAGCACCATTAGTATCGACGAGCTCTGCCCCGAAGACCGCGAAGGCAGCATCCCGCTGACCGACGCGCCCCTCTTCGCGTCCCCGGAGGACATGATAAACCACATGAGGACTCACTGGCACGCCAAAAGGTATAAGAAAATAAGCGTCCCCACTGTGAGGGAGGTGAGTGAAGAGAGCGAAGAGGGTGCTCTTGGGAAATTCGTTAACAGCAAACCTCCTAGCAAGAGAAGGTGACGTGATCGTCGACTTCTGGGAGGGCGGGAGCGACCTCTACGGGTGGAGCCTGGGCTCTGAGTGCCTGGACAGAGTGCCGATATTTCTGCGAAGAGACTGCTGCCGGCTCTTCTCCGGCTCTCTGAAGGAAGTCGACGTGGAGGTCGTGGTGGAGGGCCCGGAGTCCGGGGTCGCCAGGAAGCTCGGCGACGTGGGTGCCTCCGTCATAGGCTACGGCGGGAGGCTCTTCGTCCCGGCGCGCCCCGCCTGCGCGTACTACAGAGAGCTCCTCAGGAGACCGGGAGCGGTCAGAGTCTTCTCGCCCATCACCGAGGTAGACCTGCGGTCGAGGATCGTGAGGACATACCACTGCGAAGTAGAGTACGAAGAGCTGGTGAGCACGCTACCCCTCCACTACTTCCTGCTCAAGAGCCGCCTGAACGAGCTGAGGGAGCGCCTGGAGTACGTGCCCGCGTACGTACTCACCCTGGCGTCCGGGACTCGCCTGAAGGACTACACCAAGGTCTTCGTAGGCCACGGGGGCTACTCTCTGGGCTACGTCGCGAGCTACGGCAGCCACCCGGCAGCGGGCAGGCTGGTCTACGCTCTCGTGCCTCTCGTCGAGAAGCGCCTTAGAGCGGAGATCGAGAGCCGAGCCATAGCGGAGCTCAAGAGGCTCAAGCTCGTCGAGGGTCCCCTCAGGCTCGCGAGGTCTCTCTTCGTAAAGTACTTCATAATGAGGGGGGATACCGAGGGCGTTCGCAAGGTCCTCGAGAGCTACGGTGTTGTCCTGGCCGGGAGATACGGGACGTGGTCGGAGGCTTCCCTCTGCGACGTGTGTCAGTAGTAGGCGAAGGCCGCGTCCGCTATCAGAGGGTCTTCTAGTGAAGCTAGGAAGTCCGCGTCGCTCTCGTCGGCGCCCTCCGAGTACATGGCCACCGAAAGTATGAGGTCCTCGAGCTCGGTAGCACTCGGGGGGCTTTTCACGACCACTCTCACGCCGTTGACCGATATGTATGGGAACGCCGAGTTTACCGCGACAGGTACCACGTAAACCTCGAGTCCGTACTTTCTGAAGATCCTCTGGGCCACCTCCCACACTATCCTGACTAGGTCGTCCGAGACCTCGTCGTTGACTACACCCACAACCACGTCGACCGCCATGAGCCACCCGAGAACCCTACTGAGGGGGGTTACCTTAAAAGGCCTAGGGTCTAACTCGCGGAGCGCGAGACCGGAGATCGGTCTTCTGGTGAACACTCTACCCAGCCGGTGTTCTACGTGCTCGCTCCAACCAGGCAGTCTACGGCCGCGTCAGGGAACATGGACTTCAGCTGCCCTATCTCATCCGAGCATAGTATAGACAATATGTACCTGACGTTCGCGTTTCTGCTCTCGGTCTTGGCCCTCGAGAGCAGCTCGATCGCGTCATCGTCCACCATCACTAGTATCACGACGGAGTTCCCCAGCTTCCTGATCTTAGAGCCGCTCTTCATGAGGCGTATGTCGAGTAGCGAGGACTTGAGCCTGTGGGAGATGTGCGAGGCTATGAGGACAGTCTCGCTAGACGTTATCACGGTCTCGACGCGACTCCCGTGGAACACCCCGACGAGCTTTCCGAGAGCAGACAGGGCTACGAGCTTTGTGAAGGTCGCGTCGATCAGCAGGTCTAATAGGTTCCCGCTCCTCAGGTACCCCATGACTATCCTCTTGACGAGGTTCATATCGGTTAGAAGCTTGACGAAGTGCAGACACCTGTCGATCCGCGGTCTGAGCCTCCCGTTCGCGTACCTGCTCAGGTGGGAGTCGGGTACTCCGAGGACCTGGCTCAGGGAGGACAGCTTGAAGAACCTCCTGTACGCCGAAAGTATGTCGACGAGATCCACGTAGAGCAGGGACTCCGCGTACCTGCGCGGCAACATGCCGTATATCTCGCTCATAGCCTCTCTACATCGTTCCCGTTTCGTCACTAATTTGCTTTCCGCGAACAGCTTCGGAGTGCCGAGGCTGCCGGAGGGAGCTGGCGAGCCTTCCGGGCCTCCTAGGAGCTGGGAGACCGCGAGCTCCTCTCAACCGAGAGACAGCCCCCTTGAGGAGACCCAGTCCTTGAGTAGGCCGGTAACCACGACGGGAGACCTCCTCACTTCACTCAGGGTGCTCGCTCCCAGGGAGGCCAGTATAGCCTTCATCCCCAGGAGGAACCCCTCCAGGAACTCGCTGAGCTGCTTCTTCGAGTAGGCCACGAGCGCGGGCCTCGCGAGGCCGACCACATCGGCTCCCAGCCTTAGTGCTTTCACGGCATCGTAGGGAGACCTCACGCCCCCGCTCCCGATGACCACGATATCCTCGGAGACGCTCCTGACCTCGAGTATAGATGCGGCCGTCGGGATCCCCACGTCCTTGATCCCCTCGGCAGCGTACCGCTTGACCAGGTCTCCCGAAGCCATGGCCCTGTACAGCTCTACGAGGACCCAGTTGGTGCCGCCAGCACCGGCCACGTCGATGTGCCTCACTCCACCCGAGTAGAGCTCGGCAGCGAGCTCCCTGCTGATCCCGAACCCCACCTCCTTCACGACCAAGGGCACGGGGCTCACATCGACAGCTTTGAAGAGAGCCTCCAGACCTCTCGAGATACCGGCAGCCCCCTCCGGCTGGACTACCTCTTGGAAGTAGTTGAGGTGCACCGCCACGGCGTCGGCCTCGATCATCGACGCGAGGGTCTCCACTACCCCAGGCCCGTACCTGACCAGCTCGCTGATCCCTATGTTGCCCACTAGGGGCACCTCCGAGCAGGCCTCCCTGGCTACCCTGTAGGTGTACACCAGCTCTCTGGACTCCAGCGCGGCCCTCTGGCTGCCCAGACCGAGCGCTATCCCGAAGCGGCAGGCAGCCTCGGCGAGAGACCTGTTTATCTCCTCAGTTCCGGGGGCTCCTCCGGTCATCCCCGTTATCATGACCGGGAACGCTATCTCCTTCCCGAGGAAGCTCATCCTAGTCGACACCCTGTCCGGCTCCACCGGCGGCAGTGCCTTCTGCGACAGGAAGACGTACTCGAACCAGGTGGTCCCAGGCCCCTCGACGGGCTTGCCGAGCACTATCTCTATGTGCTCCAGCTTCCTCCTGGCGGTGCTCCCGCCTCCCTCTAGTACCATACTATCGACCCCCCGAACTCGTCTGATGCGAGAGCCCTATAGAGCTCGCCCTCTACGAAGCCGCTGACGATCTTCACCTTGACGCCGCGCAGGCCCAGCCTCCTCCCCTCGTAGAGCTTTCTAAACATGCCCCCGGTTACGTCCACCTCGGAGGAGCTCTCGGAGAGGAAGCCGAGTATCTCGTCCACCGGTGCTCGCGCGATCCTCCTAGCTCCTGGGTAGACCTTCGGGTCGCGGTCGTAGAGGGCGTCGACGTCGGTCACGAAGACGATCTCGCTCGCCCCGAGCTTCTGAGCTACGTGCCAGGCCAGCGCGTCGCCCGAGAGGACCTCGAAGCCTCTGTCAGACGCGACGACGTCCCCGTACGCGAGCGGTACCAGCCCTCTGTGTAGGAGGGTCGAGAGAGCCTCGGTGTGGCATACGGGACTCCCGGAGGCCATAGTGCAGAAGCTCCTGGGGGGCAGGGACACCACGGGCAGGCCGGCCGCTACAGCGTACTTCCTCAGAACGTGGTCGAGGGTGTCCATGGAGTCGGCAGTCTCGACGAAGCAGCTCTCGTCTATCCTGCCGAGCCTCGAGACGCACTCCTTGACCACGGGGTGCCCGTAGCTCCCCCCGCCGTGCACGAGCACGATCCTATCCCTCCCCTCGCGCTCGCCGTAATACCTGCCGAGCTCCCGGAGGAGCCTCTGGATCACGTCCCTCCTGAGACTCCTGGGCCGATCCTTGACAGTGATCACGGAACCTCCTAGCTTGACCACCTTCAGGTTCCCGAGCTCCACGCTGTAGCCCCGGCGATTAGCGAGGCTCGCGTAAAATGCTCTCTTCAAGACTGTTGTCGGCCGGGAGCGTTCTAACGGACGCTGAAAAGCGAGGCTTCGAGGGCCGCGATCTCCTATGTCTGTCCCAGCGACACACTCTCTCTACGGGCGTCAAGGTCAGCAGGCTGGTCCACGAGATCTTCGATGGTATATGTACATGGGGCCCTGCTGGCTAGACACCGTGAGCCTCTCGTCGAGGTTCCCCGCGGAGCTTCCTCGGTACGGAGAACGCGTTCTGCCGGGCTCGAATGAAGCAGCGTCGTACTCGCGCTCCTCGAGGGATTCAAGGGATGCTACCTAGGTATCCGATATCCACATATGGTTCCGAGTCCCCGCCTGCTTGCCGCACCTTGAGAGCGCACTAGAACGACGGAACAACCTCGGCTCACTCTGCCGTGCGAGGCCGCGCGCTAGGTCAGCTAGCCGAAGAGCGCCGAGATCCCCTCGGCTATGGTTTCCTCGGTTACCTCCTCCTTCTTTTCCTCCTCCTTGGGAGGCTTAGCGGTCTCGGCCGCGGGTTGGGCGGGCGCCGCTGCAGCAGCCGGCTGGATGGCTACGGCCGGCGCGAACACCGTGGCCTGGCGGATCACGTCGCTTATGTTTATCTCCTTCAGGGCCGCCACGATCATCTTAACTCTGACCTCGTCTACGGATATTCCGACCGCCTCCAGCACTCTCTTCAGGGACTCCTCGCTTATCTCTTTCCCGGCCGAGTGGAGGAGTAGCGAGGCGTATATGTACTCCATGCCCTCTTTACCCCCGGACTCTTAGGCTAGAACTTTAAAAGCTTTGCTGCTCCCTCTCTGGGAAGCGCGTGAGCGTGCTCAGATGTCCCGGGTGCGGACAGGAGGTCTCGCCCCTGTCCCCGATCAACACCTGCCCCAGGTGTGGAGAGCCCCTGTTCCTGGAAGTAGACTCAGATGAGATAGTCAGGGAGGGTGCGAGGAGCCTCGTGCCGAGGAGCCTGAAGAAAGTGAGCCTCGGCGAGGGAGAGACCCCGCTTATCGAACGGGGAGAGTTCCTGCTCAAGCTCGAGTTCCTCAACCCGACCGGCTCGTTCAAGGACAGGGGAGCGTCCCTCACGATATCGAGGGCCCTGCTGGCCGGCTGGGGAGCCGTCGTCGAGGACTCCTCGGGCAACGCTGGCATAGCGGTGGCCGCGTACGCCGCTAGGGCTGGTATCAGGGCGAGGATCTACGCACCGGCCGACGCGCCCCAGGGCAAGCTCAGGCTCATAAGGGCGTTCGGGGCCGAGGTCGTGACCGCCAAGACTAGGGACGAGGCTCACAGAGCGGCCCTGGAGGACAAGAGCGGGGTCTACGTGGGGCACGTCGTCGAGCCGCTCTTCATCGAGGGCATGAAGGACGTAGCCCTGGAGCTGCTGAGGTCTGGAGAGAGGTTCGACGCGATAGTCGTACCCGTCGCCTCCGGCTCGCTGTTCCTAGGGCTCTACAAGGGGTTCGAGGAGCTCGCCAGGCTGGGGCTGGCCGACGGGGTACCGACCATGGTGCCCGTCGAGGCCTGCGGGTACGTCAAGCTCTCCGGCTACCTGAAGACCGTCGAACTAGCGTGCGAGGAGGGAGGTAAAAGCCTCCTAGCGGACGCGCTCAGGCTGACCGCAGTGCCAAGGCTGCGCCAGATCGCGTCGATGGCTGCGAGGGTCTCACCGTACGCAATCGTGGTGGGGGACGAGAGCATAGGCCGGGCCCTCAGGGAGCTCTACTCGATGGGGCTCCCGGTGGAGCCGGCCAGCGCGGCGGTCTACGCGGCGGCGAAGTACGTGGCTAGGGACATCGGGGGGCGCGTGGTCGTCCCGCTGACCGGGTCGGGGCTCAAGTACGTGCCCGTGCCCAGCGATATCCTGGACGGGTACCTCTTCGGGACTCCGGAGCCCCGCGAGCAGCGGTAGGAGCGCGCAGTCCTCAAGCTGAGACCCGCCGTCGACACCTTCTTCAGGTTGCCTTGGCGCACGAACTGGAGGTGGCTTTGCTATTCAAAGTGCTGCCCTCTTGGCCGTTCCTCTGTGAGTGGTGGCCTTAAGGACCATAGGGCCGCGGGGACGCTATTCCTCTTGGCGGAACTTTAGGGATCCTCCGCGGTTAGCCCACCCCGCTGGTGTGCGTAGCAGCGAGGGGTCGTCAGCCGAGCCGCTCTTCACCGTCGGGCTCCAGGTAGCGTCGTAGTAGCTGTGGCTCCCAGTTATGTAGTAGTCCTGCGAGGTGAAGACGTCGTTGGCAGGGTGTTGAGCGCGAGTGAAAGAGCGGACAGGAGTACGAGAGCAACGAGGGCAGCCCCAGCTTCCCCGGACCTGCTGTGCCACCTCGATGGTATGTTCACGGAGTTTTGTGCTCGCACTGCGGGCCCCTCGCTCCGACCACCAGGTCACTGGGGGTCCTTCCGGTGCGGCATCCACTCGACCCCAGGGGATGCGGACGAGAGGCCCCGCGAGGATCCCTGCCGGGCTCGTCTTACGGCCCTAAGGTAGAGCTCCCCGACGGTTGGGCGTATATAGCCGCTTCGCGAAGCACAGCATGGAGTGAAATTGTGACGCTCCAGATGGGTTCTTAGCCAAGCCAGATACGCCCGTTCCAAATTGCTGTCCAGGTAGTCCACGGACCCTGGGGACGCCTCCTTGGTCTGAGCCTATAAACCTTTCAACCAACCCCTGGCCGTCTACCTCAAGGGTCGACCGATAAAGAGCTCCAAATACCATCGATCTCTCGCCCTTCAAGTTCACGTCCGGTCTCGACATCGGGTCGCATCATGGCCGTCTCCTTCCTAACCAGCTTCACCTCAGACTTGCAGATCTTCGTGAGGTTTCCCACCCTCCTTCGCTACACCGCCTCTACTCGCGGTAGCGATAGTTCGAGCTTCACCGCCATCCTTCTGCCCACGGCACCGGAACCTCCCCGTGGAACCGGGCTGCGGCGTCCGGACTCCGCCTACGCATTCACGAAGAGCTGGGCGGAGTACCGGCGGTCAGCTTACGTCCTCGAAGTCCAGTCCCAGATTTCCGGCCAGCTCGTAGGCCCTCCTGAGCTCCCCGCCGGTGGGTCTCCGCGCTACGTCCGGGTACTTCTCCGGATGCCTCAGGACTAGGTACTCTGGCCTGTACTGCCCCATGACGTTGACCAGCGCCGTGGGGCAGTTCTCGGAGATCCACTTGAGAACCGGCTCTGTGCAGCAGTCTAGGTGGTTCGGTAGCACCAGGTGCCTTATTATTATGGGGTCGCCCCTCTCGCAGACCATCCTCAGGTTCCTCGCGACCACGCTGAAGTAGTTCTTGACCAGGGAGAGGCGGGCCGCGCAGCCGTCGCTGCCGTACTTGAAGTCCGGCAGCCATATGTCGATGACGTCGAGGAGGAGGCTCATAGACTCCTCGGACAGGTACATGTTGCTGTTCCAGAGCTGGGGCACGTTGCTCCTCACGTGTCTGAGGGAGCTGAGGATCGTGTAGATGTTTGGCGTGGGGTCTCCGCCCACGTGGTTTATGTTCCTCGCTCCCTCGGACCTCAGGTAGTCCTGTATCGAGGCCAGCTCCTCGGGGGTCACCCTGATCCCGCTGAACGGGTGCTCCTGGGAGATGTCGTGGTTCTGGCAGAAGACGCACCTGAAGTTGCAGGAGCCGTAGAATATCGTCCCGCTCGGGACCAGAGGGGGCTCCTCCCCGATGTGGAGGAAGTAGGACGAGACGTAGGTGTCGTCGGCGAGGCGGCAGAAGCCCCTGGTTCCCCGCAGCCTGTCGACGCCGCACCTCCACTCGCAGAAGCGGCAGCTCTCCATGATCCTCCTCGCGATCTCTACCTTGACGTCGAGGTAGCTCACCGCCGGTCTGCCGAGCCTCCTGAGCTCCTCCATCGACACCTTCGAGTCCTTGGCCCGGGCGAGCAGCTCGCCGAACTCCCTCGAGAGGCTCTCGTGGAGCTTCCAGAGCTCCTCCAGGCCCATCCCACTCGGATCGCCCGTGGTGCCGACGTACCTAGCCAGGACGAACTTGGCCGGGGCCTTGTTCGTCATCACGTTGTAGTACCAGGAGAGTTTCTCCCTGACGACCCTGCTCCTCCACACGGTCACCGCGTCCGGTCTGAAGAGCTCCCAGTGGCTTATCCACCCCACCGACAGGGTGGTGCTGAGGAGTCTCTTAAACTTTAAGCCCGCGAGTCCACCGGTTCGCTGGCGCTCGATGTCCGGCTGCTCGATAAGGGAGTTCAGAGTAGAGGACCTCGAGAGGGTGTGCGAGATCGAGCTCAGGTCGTTCAGAGACCCCTATCCGTGCCAGCTGTTCATCGTCTACCACTACCTCGCCCCGGGTCTCTTCCTTGTGGTAGAGTGCGGAGGCAGGGTCGTCGGGTACTCCGTGGGTGTGGTAGAGGGGGGCAAGCGAGGCCACCTCCTCTCCATCGCTGTGGACGAAGCCTACAGAGGCAGGGGGTTGGGGAGAGCCCTCGTCGCGGAGTTCGAGTCCAGAGTCAAGGCGGCCGGAGCCTCGAGCGTGGTCCTCGAGGTCTCGGTCAAGAACGAGGCAGCCATCTCTCTATATAGGAAGCTGAACTACAGGGTGATCGGGCTCCTGCCCAAATACTACCCGAGCGGAGAGGACGCCTACCTAATGCTTAAGGAACTTGGCTAGAGCCGACCTGACCTCCTCCACGTACTCCGGGAGAGCGTAGAGCCTGATGAAGCAGACGTAGGGAGGCACGTGTCTCATTACGCTCTCCTCCACCTCGATCACGCTCCGCTCTTCGCCCTCCACCAGTACCCTCGCCGGCCTCTCCGTGCTGTAGACCGGCACGGTTTCTACGAAGAGAGCGACCCTGGGAGGCACCAGCGAGGCCTCCGACTCCACGAAGGCCTCGAGCTCTCGAGCTCGCGCGGCGACATCCCTGTGGCTCCAGCACATCTTTACCTCGTTCACCACCGCCTTGTACCCCCTCCTGCTGAGCAGCTTGGACGCCAGGTCCTCGGTCGCGGGCGAGAGCACCCTCCTCGCCAGCGCCGCGTTCAGCAGCCCGGACACCAGCGAGTCGTCCCATAGGTGGTACGCGCCCTCCCGTATCGCTCTGAGGACTCCGCCGAAGTCCGTGTAAGTCTCCAGGACGTCCCTCAGCTCCCGATACTTCGCGAGCTCCGAGTACACGTTCCTGAGCAGTATCTGGTACCCGGTGATCGTCTTGTGGTAGTACACGGCCTTGTACATGTGCAGCCGAGCTATGTAGAAGCTCTCGAGAGCGTTCAGGGCCTTGAGGGGCACCACCATCCCGGCGCTGCCGGGCACCAGGAACTCCACCAGCCTGTGGAGGTCTATCCTCCCGTACGCTACTCCGGTGTGGTACGCGTCCCTCGGCAGGTAGTCGAGCCTGTCGACGTCTATGTCGCTGGAGACCATGTCGTTCAGCAGGCCGCAACTGCTCCTCCCCCGGAGGACGGAGACGATCCCGCTGGGATCGACCCCGTGCTTCTCCATAACCTCCCTCAGCTCGGGATCCTGGGTTATCACGGCCTCGAGGAGGTCTCCCCACTCCCTGCCCCACCACTCCATGAGGAGGGGCTCCAGGGAGTGGGAGTAAGGTGCGTGGGCTACGTCGTGGAGCAGTGCGCTCACTTTGACCAGCAGCACGTCGTCCTTGGATATGAAGCCCTCCTCGCTAAGCCTCCTGGCGATCAGGTCTGCTATGTACATGGACCCGAGGGAGTGCGAGAACCTGGTGTGCGTAGCGCCCGGGTAGACGTACCACGCGAAGGGGAGCTGCCTGATCCTCCTCAGTCTCTGGAAGACCTTGGTGGACACTATGTCCTTAAAGACTCCGGCGAGCTTGACGTATCCGTGAAGCTCGTCGTAGACGTAGGCGATCTTCTCCAACCTGCTAGCCCAGGATAGTCTGGAGGGGAGCCTATATACACTCTGCCGGCACCCTCGAGGCTTGCGACCGGGCGTTGGGAGCTATCAGGAGTGCACTCCTCTGGGAAGTGGGATATGTCCCAGGGGGGCTCTAGTAGCAGGGGCTTCACTTCTCTCGGTCCGCCCCCGTAGCCCGCCGTTGCGCGATCCTGTGCCGGCTCTCCGGCTAAGACTTTTAAGGAGAGGGTGTGGAGAATCCTGGGGGCCCGTCGTCTAGCGGCTAGGACGCCGCCCTCACGCGGCGGAGGTCCGGGGTTCGAATCCCCGCGGGCCCACCTAGGACTGCGTGGGCCATTCTGTTCCGGGGTCTCCGCTCCGCGCACTGCGAGTGCGTCGTCACACCGAGACAGCCTGGAGCCGGAGCGCGTTCGGCGCAGAGATGCAAATTTGGGTACAGAGCACGAATGCTCGAGAGAGATGGCGGAGAGCGCGTCCGGAATCGGGACACCTCGCAACCTGCGGCGTGGTAGCGATACCTCGGGACGCCGACCTCGCTGGGGGCAGACGTGCGCGGAGAGCGCCTTCGGTCGCAGCTACCGGGGAAGCTCTAGACCCAGGCGGTAGACCTTGACCTCCCCCAGCTCCGCGGACGTTATCGGTAGGCTCGTGAGAGTGCGCGACGAGCTTCTGAGGTGGTTCGGTAGACACGGTAGGAGGTTTCCTTGGAGGGGCGAGGTCGGCTGGTACGGCGTCCTCGTCGCGGAGTTCATGCTGGTTAGGACTAGATCCGAGGTCGCCGAGAGGGCCTTTCGCGAGTTCATGCTCGAGTTTCCGGAACCGGAGGCTCTCTGCTCCTCGAGCCCCCAGAGGGTTCTCGACCATTTCAGGAAGCTCGGGCTCCCCTCCAGGGCCGAGAGGCTGATCGGAACGGTCTGTGCGGTCCTGGAAAGGTACGGCGGCGAGATCCCGTGCGACTATGGCGAGCTGAGGAGGCTACCCGGAGTGGGAGACTACATAGCCAGAGTCTTGCTGTCCAGGGTATGCGGGAAGCACGCGGCTTTCGCGGACTCGAACGTCGTTCGAATCCTCTCGAGGTTCTCCGGCAGGCTGTTGAATGGCTCGGAGGCCGCTCGGATTCTGGAAGAGGCCTTTACCGGCAGAGACCTCCTCTCCATAAACGTAGCCCTGATCGATTTGGGTTCGAAAGTCTGCGGACCTAGGAGTCCTCGCTGCCCGGGATGTCCCCTCAGGGAGGGATGCTTCAGCCGCCTCGGATAGCCGAGTTCGAGAGCCACTCGTAAACCCGCGTACAGCCTACGTCATCGCGGGTAGAAGTCTAGGAATTGTGGCGAGCCCGGGGACGAGCGAACGCGCAAGGCCGGCTCTCTAGGGTCTAGGGATTGCCGCCGGGTTCACCGCTTAGCGTAGCGGTGCCCGAGGACGAGCGCGGAGAGCGGATCCCGGAGATGAAGCGCCGGAACCCAGGGCTGGTGACCAGGAGGTAGATCAGGGCATAGATGCCGAGCTGGCCCAAGTCCAAGGTCACCACGCTCAGACCCCTCTCCTCGAACAGCAGTATGGTGACCAGGGGCAGCGGCAGAGCGTGGCCGTTCCCGGTCGACAGTATGTGGAATAGCCTCGCGTAGTACGTGGTCACTAGCAGGAGCGAGGACGCTAGCAGCGTCGGCCTCGCGCTCGCCCTGAACGCGCCCGCCGCGACGAGGGCCGCTAGGAACACGACCAGGGAGCTGAAGGCGGCGGCATCGAGGGGCCCCCTGAGGAACCTGGCGAGGCCGATGAGAGCGCAGGAGAGCGCCAACCAGGCGGCCAGCGTCAAGACGAGCTGTGCGGAGACCGAGTTGCCCGGATCAGCATTTCCAGCAGCGTTCATTGGTCACCAGACCCTCTTCTCATCACGCACTCCAGCGTTTTTCACTCGCTTCCCGAGGTTATAAGCCGGAGGGTCCCTCCGTCGGGACCTGGCCCGCGCTAGAGAATGAGCTGGAGGTCGCGGAAGTCCTGCGGCAGTGCCTTCCAAGACCCCACCAGCTTGTCGTACTGCTCTCCCATGAAGTCCATGAAGGTGGGGCAGGTATCGAACTTGCCCTCCCTATCGCACTTGGTCTTCTTTTGGGACTTCATCATCTTGATAAAGCAGGAGTTCATCTTCTTATCGAAGTAGGGACAGAGCTTGTAGGTCTGCTTGGCGGACTTCACCATTTTCTCGATCCACTTGGGCTTCTCCATCAGCTGTCCCGGTTGAGAATCCTGGGAAGGGGTTCGCTGGTCGGACAAGGGTCGTGCCCTCGTGACTTTCCGCTTACCCGACGACTATGAAGCGCCCGTCCTCGAGGACGTATACTTTCCCTTCGTTGATGAGCCTGATCAGGGTCTTTCTTATCTTGTCCTCGCTTGCGATCCCGGGGAGGTACTGGTGTATCTCCTTGATGTTCATAGGCTTCCTGCTCAGGAGCTTGACGATTATCTCCACGAGCTCGTCCTCTGTGGGGGCCCTGATGACGAGGACCTCCTGGTCTTCGTAGACCACTTTGAAGTTCAGGTCAACCGAACCTTTCGCGCTTTGGTTCGGCTCGCCGGCCTCTCTTCTCTTCAAACACGCCCCCCCCAATAACCTGCTCACGTTACTTAAAAGCGTTTCAACCGAGCTTGGGAGACCGGGGTAGGGCAGGAGCCACCGCATAGCGACCCGCCCACCGGTTGGTGGAACCCGAAGACCGGGTGCTTAGCATATTTGCGATCCCCCGATTCCGCAGTCGGTGGCGATCCGGGTGAGGCTCTACCTGGTATCCAGGAACCCGAAGAAGGTGGAGGAGCTGGCCCACTTGGCCAAGGCTTGCGGGATCGAGCTTGTTCCCATAGACATACCCAAGGTCGAGATACAGTCGGAGATCCTCGTTGAGGTAGCCCTCTACTCGGCGACCGTAGCCCACCTCTCCGTCAAAAGGCCACTCATAGTCGAGGACTCAGGGCTCTTCGTAAAGAGCCTGAACATGTTTCCTGGAGCGCTGAGCAGCTATGTCTACAAGACCATAGGCGTACGGGGGGTGCTGAAGCTAATGGAGGGAGTGGAAGACAGGGAGGCCTTCTTCGAGTCCGTCATAGCCCTCGCTGCCCCCACTCTCGATGGCGTGAAGACCTTCAGAGGGTCTGTCCGGGGAAGGATAGCCGAGGAGCCCAGGGGAACCGGGGGGTTCGGCTTCGACCCGATATTCGTACCGGAGGGTTACACCACTACCTTCGCCGAGATGGGCATCGAGGAGAAGAACGCTGTTTCCCACAGGGGGATGGCGTTCAGAGCCTTGTGCCGATGGCTTCTAGAGAACTGCGAGAGGATAGCCTGCGAAGGTTGGACGTAGTTCGGCTGGCCTTCTCATGCTCAAGGCGGACCGGGCTGGAGAACGCGTCCTGGGGTTTTAAAAATCTCTGGGTAGCTGCTGGTTGGAGTAAAACAGGGCCGGGAGTTGGTGAGCTTTGAGCGAGCGCCCGGTAAGGGTCGAGAGGGACGGAGCCATAGTAGTCTCGGGGAGTGTCGTTATAGACGGGCACAGCAGCGTCCCGACGAGGGTCAGGGTCGTCACCCACATCCACAGCGACCACATAGTCAACCTGGGGACGAGTATAGGGAGCTCCTACAGGATGATCGGGACTCACCTCACGCTGAGCTGGCTCTCGGTTCTCGGGTACTCGGTGGACAACCTCTCCGCACCACTAGACTACGGGTCGAGGGCTAGGGTGGGCGACGTGCTCGTCGAGCTGGTCAGGAGCCGCCACATACCCGGCACGGCCCAGGTCCTCGTCGAGTGCGCCGACGGGAGCAGAGTCCTGTACAGCAGCGATTTCAAGAAGCCCGGCGAGTCGACCCCGATCGTCGAGGCGGACGCGCTGGTCATAGACGCGGTCTACGGTAGACCCTCTTACGTGAGGGAGTTCGACGACGAGATCGAGGAGATCCTCGTGGACCTGGTGAAGCAGCTGCTCTCCGAGGGCGGAGTCCACATACACGGGTACTACGGGAAGATCAACGAGGTCATGGAGATCCTCAGGAGTGGGGGGACGAGTGCGCCGTTTGTCCTCCCGCCCAAAGTCTACATGATGACCAGGAGAGCGGAGAGCCTGGGGAGCAGAGTGGGCGACTACCTCTTGGCCGGGAGCCGTGAGGCGGAGGAGGTGATGAAGAGCGGGTGGTACGTGTACCTAGACCACGTGAGCAGGTCCGGATACAGAGCGCGGCACCACGCGAGCTCCGTTATCCTGAGTGGGTGGGAGTTCGAGAGGCCTCTCAGGAGGCTGGCTCCGAGGACATGGCACGTAGCCTTCAGCGACCACTCCGACTTCCGGGGACTGGTCTACTACGTGAGCCAGGTCAGGCCTAGGAGGGTCTACGTCGTGAGAGCTCGCAGCAACGGTGCGGAGGAGTTCGCCGCCTATCTCTCGGGGAAGCTAGGCATAAGGGAGGTTAGCGTGGTGTGAGCAGCCTCCCGGCGGGCCCCCCATCTGCGCCGTAGCTGGTCGAAGCCCTTCTCGCGAGGTCGGCTTCGCGGAGTTTGATGAAAGCTTAAATAGAAGTCTTTAATGTAATCCTAATGGGGTGTGGCACGTGTCAGTCTACGGTATCCCCGTCCTGGTACTGAAGGAGGGCACGAGCAGAGCTTACGGTCGCGAGGCTCTGAGAAACAACATCATGGCAGCGAGAGCCCTGGCAGAGGTCCTGATGTCCTCTCTCGGTCCCAAGGGTCTGGACAAGATGCTCGTCGACAGCTTCGGCGACATAACGGTGACGAACGACGGTGCCACGATAGTCAAGGAGATGGAGGTCCAGCACCCGGCGGCCAAGCTGCTCGTGGAGACGGCGAAGGCCGTCGACGCTGAGGTGGGCGACGGAACCACCTCGGCAGTTGTCCTAGCCGGTACGCTGCTGTCCAAGGCCGAGAACCTGCTCGACCAGAACATACACCCGACCATCGTCATAGAGGGGTACAAGAAGGCCTCCGAGAAGGCCGTGGAGTTTCTGGAGGAGATGGCCGATAGGGTGGGCATAGACCTGGAGACTCCCGAGGGCGTGGAGAAGTCGAGACCCGTGCTCAGGGAGCTCGCGTACGCCGCTCTGGCGAGCAAGTACATAGCGTCCCCCGACGTCATAGACCACTTCATCAACGTGGTGATCGATGCCGTGACCACGGTTGCCGAGAAGAGGCCCGAGGGAGGCTACACGGTGAGGTCGGACAACATCAAGATCGAGAAGAAGAAGGGGGCCTCCCTGGCCGAGACCCGCCTGGTCAAGGGGATAGTCCTAGACAAGGAGGTCGTCCACCCGGGGATGCCGAGGAGGGTGGAGAACGCCAGGATAGCCCTCCTCGACGCGCCGCTGGAGATAGAGAAGCCCGACATAACCGCGAAGATAAACATCACGTCCCCCGACCAGATAAAGAGCTTCCTCGACGAGGAGACCAGGCTGCTGAAGGACATGGTCGACAAGATAGTCTCCATCGGCGCCAACGTGGTCGTCTGCCAGAAGGGCATCGACGACGTGGCCCAGCACTTCCTGGCCAAGAAGGGCGTGCTGGCCGTCAGGAGGGTGAAGAGGTCTGACATGGAGAAGCTGGA
>CALJEN010000012.1 GCA_938073905.1 uncultured Sulfolobales archaeon
CGCCCTCGGCGGAGAAAATGTCCATGCGCAGGGGCATAGAGCCGATAATCGCCGTCGTGATACTGGTGGCCGTGGCTCTGGTGCTGGCCTTCGTGGTTGTCGGCTTCCTGATGGGGCTGTTCGGAGGACTCATGGGGGGCACTCCGCAGATATCGATACCCAACGCGATAGCGAGAACGGAAAGAGACGGCAAAGTGGCGTTCGAGCTCTACGTGGTCAACGCGGGGGCCGGCAGCGACAAGATACTCAAAGCGGAGGTTATCTACGGAGGGTCGTCCTACAAGGCCGACGACGGCATTGAAGGCTACATCGTCCAAGCGAACTTCAGGGACTGGATAAAATTTAGTGCGAGCGTGACGGGCGTCTCGCCGGGCGACTCGCTGGTGCTCAAGATATACTTCGAGAGGTCCGGGACCCACACGATCAACGTGGTCGTGACAGGGGCTGCTTCAACTTCCACACCCCAAGGCTCTTAGAGCGGACAAACCGGAGACGGTACCGGTGGGTAAGATCAACACTCTTTTTCTCCTTTTCCCCTAAACCGGGTTCTCGGCCGCGCTCAGGCATTCTCGGAGCCGACGTTATATTCGTCACTACCGGTAGGTTGTCGGGGGCGGTTGTGCGCAGGCTCTACCTGGCCGCGCTGGCGGGCCTCGTGGCCGCGGCCGCCGTGGCCCTGGCGCTGACCCTATCCGTGCTCCTCGAGGTGCGGATCGAGGGGGTCGTGGAGGTGCCGAGTGTGAGGGTCTTGGACCTCAGGCTGACCGTGGACAGGGAGCGCGGCTCGGAGACCTTCGACCTGGGCGAGGTGGAGGTGCCCGGGGGGATGCTGCGGGTCAGGCTCGAGCTGGTGGGCTACGAGGGCAACTTCAGCGTCGTGAGCAGCGGAGTGCTGAGGCTGGAGTCCGGGGAGAGGAGGTACGAGATCCCGATGCCCTGCGCGATCGCCATCGGAGAGCCCTGCTACAGGGTCATGATCGTCATACCCGGGTACGACGAGTCCATGCCGGTGGAGGGAGGCACCTACAGAGCGACCCTCGCGCTGGAGTGGAGCGCCCGGGGCAGCGGGAGGTTCCGCGCGAGGCTCTACCTGGAGACCGTGTCCGGCCAGCCACAGATAGCGATACCCAGCGCGATAGCGAGAACGGAAAGAGACGGCAAAGTGGCGTTCGAGCTCTACGTGGTCAACGCGGGGGCCGGCAGCGACAAGATAGTCAGGGCGTACGCGATGCACGGGGGAAGGACTTTCGAAGCCGTCCCCGAGACCAGCATCATCCCCGCAGGCTACAGAGGCTGGATGAGGCTCACCACCGTGGAGCCCGTAAGGGGCGTCTCGCCCGGCGACGCGCTGGTGCTCAGGATATACTTCGAGAGGTCCGGAGTCCACACGATCAGCGTGGTCGTGTCCCCGGGCACCTAAGTCCGACGATTTTCCCCAAGGCGGTGCGGTCGAGACCCGGAACGAGCTCCCTTTCTTCCTGGAGCGGCCTCGCTCCCTTCGCCAACAGGTTATTTGCTCCCGCTCCCTCTCTCCGCGGTGAGCGCGTTGCCGCGCGCGTACGTGTCGGTGGACGCGGAGGGCCTGCCCGGAGTCTTCCACCCGTCCCACCTAGTCCCCGAGGGCAGACTGTTCCCCGAGCTCAGGGACGTGGTGGTCAGGGTCGTGAGGGTGGTCGCGGAGGAGCTCCGGAGGCACGGCTTCTCCGAGGTCTGGGTTGCGGACAGCCACGGGTTCATGGGCAGCATCCCGTACCTCGAAGTCCCCGACGGCGTCTACCTGGTCAGGGGCTCCCTCAGGCCCGTCTCCATGGTCTACGGGATAGAGAGGGGGTTCGACGCGGCAATCTTCCTGGGCTACCACAGCGCCGCGGGTACCCCCAGGAGCGTCGCCGAGCACACGTACAGCGGCCTGGCGTTCTACGAGGTCAGGGTCAACGGGGTCAGGGCTAGCGAGTTCTACATAAACGCCCTCGTGGCGGGCCACTACGGAGTCCCCGTGGTGCTAGTCGCGGGCGACGACAAGCTGAGGGAGGACGTCCTCGAGAAGGCCCCCTGGGCGGTCTACGTGACCATCAAGGAGTCCGTGTCGAGGTTCTCGGCAGTAATGAAGTCCATGAGCGCGGTCGCCGAGGAGCTGAGGACCGGGGTGGCGGAGGCCGTCGGGAGGCTCGGGGAGGGTGCCGCGAGGCCCCTCAGGCTCGAGGGTCCCGCGGTCATGGAGTTCAGGATGAGGAGGTCCGAGTACGCGGACGCGGCCGAGGACGTCCCGGGGATCGAGAGGGTCGACGCCTACACGCTGAGGTACGGGGCCAGAGACATAGTCGAGGGCTACAGAGTCATGAGGGTGCTGGCCATGCTGGCCTCGGCGGTCGACGCCGCTTACAGGGTCTAGGGCCGCGGCGGTGCCCTCCCAGTGGCGGGGAGCAGGGTCTTCGTCCTCAGGTTCGTGGTGGGGGTGCTCGACACAAACATGTACCTCCTCTACGACAGAGAGACCCGCGACGCCGTCCTGGTAGACGTCGGGGGAGACCCCTCGGAGGCCCTGGAGTGGGTCTCGAGGCTCGGCCTCAGCCTGAGGGCCGTGCTCGCGACCCACGGACACTTCGACCACGTCCTCGGGATACCGAGGCTCGGGAGGGCCAGGCCTCCCGCGTACATCCACAGGAGAGACCTAGAGATAGTCGAGCTGAGCGTCGGGTGGTACTCGAGGCACTGGGGCGAGAGCGCGGAGCCTCCCGAGTTCGACGTACTGCTCGAGGGGGACGCGAGGCTCGAGCTCGGGGGCCTGGAGCTCGAAGTCCTCCACGCTCCCGGTCACAGTCCCGGGTCCGTGTCCGTCTACGCGCCCTCGGTAGGGGCCCTGTTCTCCGGCGACACCCTGTTCTCGGGGACCGTCGGGAGGACGGACCTGCCCGGAGGGTCAGAGGAGGACCTCGCGGAGAGCATAAGGAAGATATACGCGAGAGTCCCCCTGGACACCGCGGTCTACCCCGGTCACGGTCCCCAGACCACGCTGAGGAGGGAGCTGAGAGCGAACCCGTTCGTCGAGGACGCGCTAGGCGGTCTCAGACTCCCTCAGTAGCTCGAGGAGCCTGACCACGTCTCCGTACGAGCCCCTCCTCCTGACCCTGGACACCCTCTCCTTGAGCCACTCCTCGTCTCTCAGGAGGAGCCTGGCGGCCCTCTCGAAGACCTTCCTCCCCTCCGAGTTCAGGTACCCCCGGCTGTCGAAGAAGCTCTCGTAGTCCTCGAGGAGCCGCTGGAGCAGCCTGAGGGCCTCCTCCCTCAACCGCGCCACCCGAACAGCAGCCTCCCGATCCCCGGGCTCAGCAATGCGGGATTCGGCCACCGGAGGCCCGCGCGAAACTCTCATCACCGACCGCGGGAGTCTCCGCAAGGCTAATAAGGTCAGCCGCCCCTCAGCAGCCTCAGGACCCGGATCTCGCTCGTGTCGCACGTCGTAGTCCCGGGCGGCAGGGGGCTCCCGTCGGGGAGGGTCACGAGCACCTCCTCGAGCGAGAGGGCCTCGCCCCTAGACCTCAGAAGCTCCTCCACGAGCCTCCCGACGTCCACGCACTCCCCCTCCTCGAGGCAGACCGTTGGGCCCACCGTGGCGGCCAGGTTGCCGAAGAACCTCAGGCAGAACACTAGCCCGTCCCCAGCTCCCTCCTTATCTCTCTCGCGACCTCCACCGCGTCCTCGAGGCCCAGCCTCCTCAGGGTCTCCTCGGTCGGCACGCCGAGCTCGTCCCAGCCCAGCTGCCCGTAGTACTCGGCGAGGCTCCTCGACACCTCCTCCCTGCTCGCGGAGGACCCGGCGTAGGGCCCCGAGGGGAGAGGCTCGTAGAACCTCGGCGGGTTGTCGTCGTGGACTCTCGGGTCCCACCTGACGTCGGGTCCCCCGAGCAGCAGGAGGATCCTCTGGAGAGCTAGGATCCTCGGCCCTATGGTCCCGTAGAGCTCCTCCCTAGTGACCCCCCATCCGGTGACAGCGTTCAGGAACCTGAGCATGGTGTTCTCCTCCACGGCCGTGAACATGCAGACCACGGCGCTGTCCGCGAAGACCGACGAGACCTCGGACTCCTCGCTGTCCACCGGGAGGCCGGCGACGGACGTGTGGTCTCCGCACTGGACGGAGGCCGCGTATGCTATCGGCTGGGGGTAGTCCCTCCTGCTCCTTATCCCGTGGGCCCCGAGCCCCACGCCCTTGACCTGGACCGCGTACCTCAGGACGTCCTCGGTCGGCAGCCCCTTCCTCCTGGCTATCTCGAGAGCGGCTCTGTATGTCCCCTCGGCCAGCACCGACCCCAGTCCCCTCCTGTAGGCCACGTCCTCGAGGAGCCTCTTGAGGCTCTCGAAGTCTCCCCAGGCGAGCTCGTACCCCACGTCCTCTCTGGTGAGTATCCCCCTCTCGTAGAGCTCGACCGCGAGCCCGAGGACGTTCCCCGTCTGGATCCCGCAGAGCCCCAGGTCGTCGGCCAGGGAGGTCAGGGCCACCACCTTGTCGACCTCGAACAGCCCCAGGTTGGAGCCCAGGTAGGCCCCCATCTCGTAGTCGGGGCCGTCCGTCGCGTAGGAGACCCCGTCGACGACGGCCCTGCTGACCTTCATGCATGCCAGGGGACAGCCCCAGTCGGCCCACGGGTTCTTGACCCAGTGCCTCCTCTGCAGGACTACGTGACTGAACTCCTCCCTGTCGTGCCACTCCTCCTGCCAGTTCCTGACGGGCTCCGAGCTCGTGTCGTGGCCCACTCTCCAGATCCCGGAGGTCGTCCCCCACATCCTGAACGTGGTCCTCGAGGCCACTCTGTCTATGACCTCGTGCCTCAGCTTCAGGAACTCGTCCCGGTCTGCCACGGGCGGCAGGGGTCCCGTGCCCTCTACCACTATCGCCTTGAGCTTCTTGGACCCCATGACGGCTCCGTAGCCTCCGTAGCCGGCCGCGTGGAACCACCTGGACATGACCGCTGCCGTCCTCACTCTGTTCTCGCCCGCGGGACCCACGTAGAGCGAGGGAGCGTCCCCGCCGACCTCCCTCCTCAGGGCCTCGAGAAGCTTGAAGCCTCCGAGACCCCAGAGCCTGCTCGCGTCGCGCACCTCGACGGAGTCGTCCCTCACGTAGAGGTACACGGGGTCTCTGGAGGCCCCCCTCACCACTATCCCGTCGTACCCGGCCGCCTTTATCGCGTAGGCCACGTGGCTGCTGATGGCCGACCCGATCACTCCGCAGCTCTGCGGGCTCTTGCCCGAGACCACGAGCTTCACTCCGGGGTAGTAGCCGGTCAGGGGTCCCGTGAGGATTAGGAGGAGGTTCTCCGGTCCCAGAGGGTCTACCTCCCTCCACTTCCTCCCGAGCTCCCTCCAGAGGAGGTAGGCCGCGAGCCCCCTGCCCCCGACGTACATCCTGTACGCGGTCGCGTCCACGCTCTCGGTGGACACCCTGCCGGAGCTGAGGTCTACGGACAGGAGCCTGCCCCAGAGCCCGCACGTGTTGACCACGGTCTCCACCCCCCTACGAGAAGTGCCTCCTCCCGAGCTCCTCGGCTACCAGGTCGGGAGGTCTCGAGTAGTGCTTCACGGCCGTGTTGGCGGGTCTGCTCACGACTTTCAGAGCGTTGTAGCCCGCTCTGGCGCACTCCTTCGCGCACGCCGGGTCGCCCCCGCAGAGGTCGCATATCAGGACGTGGGGCTTCCCCCTGACTATCTTCGGCACCCTTCCCGGACAGGCCTCCACGCACCTCGCGCAGAGGACGCACAGAGACGGTTCCACCAGCACGGCACCCGTGCCCTCGTCCACCCTCAGGGCCCTCGTCGGGCAGGCGCCGACGCACGGGTAGTCCGGGCACTGGACGCAGTAGTGGGGCACCGGCGCACCGGGGTAGTGCTCGTACACGGCTATCCTCGAGGCCGCGGGCCAAACGAGGCCCTCGTGCTTGAGGCTGCAGGCTATCTCGCAGAGCCTGCAGCCGGTGCACAGAGAGTAGTCGACGAGCATCCACACCTGAGTTCGCAAGGAGCTCATGCGAACCCCCGGAGGACACGACCGGGGGCTTTTATGCTCCTCGACCGTGGACTGCCGGGTTCTGGGCTTAAACGTGTGGGACCGGTACCTGGCCTCCTGGGTCCACAGCCCCCGGCTCCCCGCTCTCCATAGGTACTCGTCCACGCGCGCCGATGCTTAAACCTCATGGCACGAAACTGTCGTCCGCAGCGGACGGGTAGGTGGCGATTCTGCTCAGCGTGGCTAGCGGGACCGGCAGTACCGCGAGAGGGGAGCTCGGAGTGTCCCGGGGGTCTCCGCCCGAGAGCTCTTCATACGCTGAGGATGAGGGAGCACCGGTCGCGGAGATAGCGCGGTGTCTGCGCGGTCCAGGTAATACCGCTACGCTCCGGAGCGTCTTGGAGGGGTCAGGAGCTCGGCCCATTTAACCGCCGGGCCGCTACCGCTCCGGCAGTGCTTAGCTCATGAGCGTCATCAGGGACGTGCTAGCCAGGTATGGGGGTAGAGCGTACTATGTGCTGAAGGCGGCCCTTGAGGTAGCAGAGGAGAACAGGAGGCTGGGGCTAGCGAAGCTGGGAGACTTCGACTACAGGTCCCTGGTCCTCAAGCTGAAGTCCTGGGGGGTGGAGTACAGCCCCTCGAACCTCCTGAGAGTCCTGGAGAGGGAGTACAGGCTCATCAAGACCGTCTACAGGTCCTCGAACCAGAGGTGGTGGGTCTTCGTAGACCCCTACTCCCTGAAGCTGGGGCTAGAGGAGGAGAGAGACCAGGGAGACCCCGAGGAGGAGCTGCTCTCCATCCAGATAGCCGTGGTCGACGTCGACAGGGTCGTGGCCGAGCTCGCCAGCATACTGGGCAAGGAGAGGCTGACCCCGGCGGACGAGAGAAGGCTCAAGGAGATAGTGTTCGAAGACCTCTCCAAGATCGTCGGAGTGTACAAGAGGGCCCTGGGCTACGGAGACAAGTACTCCGACTTCATCGGCAAGGCCAGGAAGGCCCTGGAGCTAGCGAGGAAGGCCGCGCTCTTCCTCAGGAACGGCAGCACCGCGGCGGAGGCCTACTCCGGTGCCGACCTGGAGGGTGGAATGCCCATCGCTCCCGAGGGACCGGTGGCGGCCCTGAGCAGGGTAGCGGGGAGCAGAGCCAGGAGCCCGAAGACCGTGCGCGTCTAGAGGGAGCTGGCTCCAGAACCGTTTTAACTGGTTTTAACAGCGCAGTTTTTATCCACGGTGGGACCTCGGGTCGGTGAGGGGCTCGTAACCCCGTCAGTGATGGTCGTGGGCCCGGGAGCCGTCGGGACTCTCATCGCGTACTCCCTCAACCTAGCCGGCCTCAGGCCCTCGGTCGTCTGCAGGTCTGGGCCCAGGAGCGCGAGGCTGAGGACTCCGAGCGGAGTCATCGCCGAGCTCGAGGCGGAGTTCACCACCTGGGACAGCGTCGGTGGACGCTGGGACTACGCGGTCGTCGCGACCAAGGCCTACGACGCTCCGGAGGCATTGGAGAGGCTGCGCCGCGTCGACTTCGGGCTAGCGGTCTTCGTCCAGAACGGGCTCGGGATCCTCGAGGCTGCCGAGGAGGCCCTGGGGAGGGAGAGGGTGGCCCAGCTGGTCCTGAACCACGGGGTCTTCTACGACGGGGGCTCCCGGGAGTTCGTGTGGGTAGGGGGGACGACTAGCTACCTTGGATCGAGGGGAGAGCCCGCCGAGGGCCTCTACGAGCTAGCCGGCTACCTGAGGGCCCTGGACGCGGTGGTCGTCCCGGACGTGGAGCCCTACAGGTGGCTCAAGCTGGCCGTCAACGCCTCCATAAACGCGCTGACGGCCCTCCTCGGAGTCCCGAACGGCTACCTGGTCAGGGTTCCGGAGCTCTCGGACGCGGTCGGCAGGGTCGCTCGGGAGGTGACCGCGGTCGCGGAGAGGGCGGGCGTGGCACTCCCCGCCGACCCCGTCGAGGAGGCCCTGAGGGTAGCGGAGAGGACCGGGAGCAACGTATCGTCGATGTTGGCCGACGTCAGGGAGTGCAGGAGGACTGAGGTGGACTACATAAACGGGGCAGTGGCCGAGCTCGGCAGGAGGCTCGGCGTGCCGACCCCCTACAACGAGCTGCTCTATCTTTTGGTCAAAGCGTTAGAGAGAGCGTGCCGGGGTGTCCGGAGTGTCTAGGGAAAAGGTGACCCCGTACCACTTCCTAAAGCTCAAGAGGGAGGGGAAGAGGATAGTCATGGTCACCGCTTACGAGCACGTCCACGCGAAGCTGGCGGACGAGGCTGGCGTAGACGGGATCCTCGTGGGAGACTCTCTGGGGATGGTCGTGATGGGCTACAGGTCTACCCTCCCGGTCACCTTCCGCGAGGTGGCCCACCACCTCAGGGCCGTCCTCTCGGCCAGCCCCAGGGCTCTGGTCGTGGCCGACATGCCCTTCCTGACCTACGAGGTGAGCCGCGAGGAGGCCATTAGGAACGCCGGGAGGTACGTGAAGATGGGGGCCGACGCCGTGAAGATCGAGGGGGGTGCGGAGGTGGTGGACAAGGTGGAGGCCATGGTCAAGGCCGGCATACCGGTGATGGGGCACGTGGGGCTCAACCCCCAGAGGTACCTGGTGCTCGGCATGAGGGTCAGGGGAAAGACCGCGGAGGACGGCCTGAGGGTCTTCGAGGACGCGAAGGCCCTCGAGGAGGCGGGAGTCTTCTCGGTGGTGATAGAGTTCACGACGGCCGAGGTGGCAGCCGAGGTCACGAGGGCGCTCAGGGTCCCCACCATCTGCATAGGCTCAGGACCGCAATGCGACGGTCAGATACTGGTGTTCCACGACCTGGTGGGCCTCAACGTCAGCCCGCCCCCGTTCGTCAAGAGGTACGCGGAGGGCTACGAGGTCTTCAGGAGGGCCCTGGCGTCCTACGCGGAGGAGGTCAGGTCCGGAGCCTTCCCGGAGAGGGCCCACTACTTCACCATGAAGCCCGAGGAGCTCGGGAGGCTGGAGGAGCTGCTCGGAAAGAGGAGGGCCGGTCCCGTGGAGCGGAGCTCAGGCTAGCTGCCTCTCCTTTATCCACGGGTAGAGGTCTGCCCACCTCCGGAGCCAGGGCCTGTACGCTCTGAGGTAGGGCTCGCCGGTCGTCAGCTTCACTATGAGCTCCTGCGTCCTCCTGTACTTTATCGACTCGAGGGACTCCCTGCCCATCCTCTCCATCCACTCCTCCAGGGACAGCATGTACTTCCTCTGCGTGTAGTCCCTGTAGACGTCGCTCATCACGTTGAAGGTGCAGAACGGTATGACCCTCCCGTCGGGCATCAGGTAGTGGACGTTGCACCTCATCACCCTCTCGACGTCGTAGTTGTAGAGGTCCATGAAGTGCATCATCCCTAGGAAGAGGAGCCTGTAGTGCCAGTCCCCGAGGGCCTCGTAGGACCTCTTGACGAACATGTTCATCAATATCTTCGGGAGGACGGGCCTGAGCTCCTCGGGGACTTCGCCCCACCTCACGTACTTGAGCACCAGGTTCGTCACGAGCTTGAGCCCCACGATAGGCCTCGTCCTGCCGCTCTTCAGCTCCCCGGACTTCTCGACCAGGTAGTCGAGGAGACCGTAGACGTCTATGAACCTGGTCACGGGCACGAGCTCCACCTCGCCGGCGTCCCTGTCGAGGACCCTGGCGTAGGCGTAGGTGGCCACCCCGCAGAGCGGGTGGTTGGCCATCTCGAACTTGAACTCCCCCGAGAGCCCCTCCATGAACTCCGAGATGGGGACAGAGGCCGGCACCGGGAACCAGTCGTCCCTCCTTATCTGACCCCCCGTCTGCTCCTCGATGAGCTTCACGGCGTCCGATATGGTCACCCTCAGCTTCTCCCTCTCGGCCCTCCTGATCATCCCGGTGAGCGAGACCGGCTGGAAGTTCACTCCGCGGACTACGTCCTGGTTGAGAGCCGCGAACCTGATTATGTCCCCCAGCTCGCCCTCGTTCACCCCCCTTATTATGACCGGGACTAGGACTACGCTCGTCACGCCGCCGGCCCTGAACACCTCGAGCGCGTATGGGGCCTCCCAGTGGTTCTTGGGGTTCGCCCTGGGGGTGACTCCGTCGAAGCTCATGTAGACCGTGTTGACCCCCCTAGACCTGAGGTCTCGGGCGTAGGCGGCGGCCGCCTCTAGCCCCTCCTCCAGGTAGAGCCTCACGAACTTTATCGCGTGGGTGTTGAGCTGGACGTGCCTAACCCCCATGCTCTTGAGGAGGCTGACTATCTCGGGGAGGTCTTCCCTGACCGTGGGCTCCCCTCCCGTTATCTGGACTACCGGGACGACCCCCTGCTTCAGGAGCTGCTCGACCATGGACTTTATCTGCTCCAGGCTGGGCTCGTAGACGAAGCCGCTCTTCTCGGCGTAGAAGAAGCAGTACCAGCAGTCCAGGTCGCACCTGTTCGTCGCGACCAGGTTGGCTATGGCAGTGTGGCTCATGTGGAGGGGGCAGAGCCCGCAGCTGTAGGGGCAGGGAGCGGTGAGCTCCGTGTACACGTGGCGTGGCCCCCTGCCCTCGACGAAGAACCTCTCGAGCTTCCTGGCGAACTCGGCGTCCCCCTGGTACACGTCCTCTATCTCTCCGTGCTCGGGGCACACCTTCCTTATGAGCCACCTCCCCTCCCTCTCGACCACGGCAGCCGGGAGGAGGGCTCCGCAGTAGGGGCACACGGAGTTCGTGTACCTGACCAGCCTCTCCCCGCTCTTGAGCTTCGGGACCGGTCCCCCGACCCTGATAGTCCTGTCGGCTATCCTGATCAGCCCCTCGCTGGGCGAGAACTCGGACGCCCTGGTCAGCCCCACCCACCGCACCCCGGATTCCACCTCGCTCGGGGAAATAAGCCCGCGGCGTCTCGACCCGTTCTCTACCGCGCTACCGGGGAGGGTCCTCTCGGGAGCGGCTCCCGATAGAAAAACTTATAAACTCCAGTAAGTTACTAGACTGGGTGAGCACGTGCGACACGTGTTCGAGGAGGAGGAGCACGGACACCACGGCCACGAGTGCGGTTGCTGGCACCGAGGCTGGCACTACTGGCGCCACAGGTACCTGCCCCTGAGGGGTCTGCTGCACCTGCTGATCCTGAGGCTGCTGGAGGAGAAGCCGCTCTACGGGAGCGAGATACGGGAGGCCCTCAGGAGCAGGCTCGACATCGACGTGCCCGCCTCCGCCGTGTACGCGATACTGGCGGGGCTCGAGGAGAAGGGCATGGTGACCTCCAAGTGGGAGACCGGTGAGAGGGGTGCTGCCAGGAAGCTGTACAGCGCAACCGAGTACGGGCTCGAGTACCTGAAGGAGAGAGTCGAGGATATAAGGAGGTTCAAGAGGGCTCTCGACTTCCTCACGGCGTAGGCCGCGGGTCCGCGCTCCGGTCCGATACTAGGGCTTTTTCCGTCTCACTCCTCCGGGCAGACCCTCACCAGCTTGAGGCCGTAGACGTACTTCCTCGGAGCGTAGTCGAGGACTCTCCTGGTCTCGACGAGCCTGGCTCCGCCCACTGCCACCGTCGGGGGCTCCTCTCCGCCGAGAGCGTAGACGTGGACTACGCCTCCGCAGACCAGCTTCCCGAGCACGGAGTCCACGTACTCGAGAGACCTGTGCGGGAGGTCGACTATGGCCCTGGTGAAGGAGCCCTCCCCGACCGCCTCGAGGAACTCCTCGACGCTGGACAGCACCGGGACTATCCTCCCCCTCAGCCTGTTCAGAGCAATCGACCTGAGCATGTAGACCACGGCCCAGGGGTTGGAGTCGACCGCGAAGCAGGTGGCTTCCCTCTTCGAGGCTATGTGGAGGGAGAAGGGCCCGACTCCCGAGAAGAGGTCGAGGACTCTCTCGCCGTCGACCACCTCCTCCGAGACCCTCCAGTGCTCGTAGGAGAGGGTCGGGTTGAAGTAGACCTTGCCGATGTCCAGGGCTATCCTGACCCCGTGCTCGGTGTGGACGGTCTCGGTCGCGTCCTCGCCCCACAGCCTCACGAGCCTCCTGACCCTGAACTCTCCCTCCGTGGAGGTCGAGGAGTAGACGGCCCTCACGCCGGCCGACACTCTGGCTATGGCCTCGCCTATCGCCGGTCCGTGCTCGAGGAGGTCTTCCGGGAGGTGGACCAGGGCTATGTTCCCCACGACCTGGTAAGACCTCGGGACTCTGCTCAGGGCCTCGTCTGGCAGAGACCCCCGCAGCAGGTCTACCAGCCTGAGCCCCCTGGAGCCCACCTCGAAGGTATCCGCGCAGAGCTCGGAGGGGATGCCGAGGGTCTCGAGGAGCTCGGCGGCCGCCGAGCCCGCCGCCACTGGGATCCTCACCGTACCGCGGACCCTATTGCTCTTGGCCCTGGACCTGGGCAGGAGCAGTCCGGAGCCGCGCAGGACCTCTATGACCCTCTTCGCGAAGACCCTCTCGACCTCCACGCACTCGGCCACGACGCTTGTCTCGGGGAGCACGGCGTCCCCTCCACGCACGCAGGTCCCACCTCGGGAGCTTATTTCTTTGGAGCGGCGGCTCCACCGGACCGCTCTCCCCGCGACACCGTGCGCACCTATAAAGTCCTGCGCAAACGTGTCCGGGGTAAGGACATCGACGGGAAGCTACTCATGGCCTCGCTCCGGCTCGAGCCCCTTCGCGCGCTCGGGGAGCTCTCCCTAGCCCTCCCCGACCTCTCCGCGCGAGCGGGCAAGTGAAGGGGTGGTGGACGACGGTCGACCCAGCCGCGGGTGAGCTCGAGGTGAAGTCCCTAGGTGTGGTGCCGAAGCTCGGCAGCCCGGAGGCCCTCGGACTGGCCCTTAGGGTGGCTCGGTACGCCGAGCAGAGGGGTCTGAGAGTCTTCGTGGACTCCCGAGCCAGGGGACTCGTGGAGTGGCACAGCTACTTCACCCCGGGGGTAGAGAGGGTGGACGCTATAGCCGTGATAGGCGGGGACGGCACCATCCTGAGAACCGTGCACATGCTCGGGGACTCCGACGTGCCCGTGCTGACGATAAGACACGGGAGGAGGGGCTTCCTGGCCGACGTTCCGCCCCACGACTACGCCCTAGCGATCGACAGGCTGCTGAGCGGCTCCTACTCTTTGCACGAGTACATGAGGTTGGGAGTCGAAGTCGCGGGAGTGGGCGGCCTCCCCTACGCCCTCAACGAAGCCGCGGTCATCACGGCATCCGGGTTCAGGGGGAAGGTGAGCAGGCTGAGGGTGCTGAAGCACTCGCGGGAGGGCGCGCCCGAGAGGGTGCTCAGCGTCGTGGGCGACGGCGTCATAGTATCGACGCCACTCGGCTCTACGGCCTACAGCCTCGCGGCCGGGGGACCCATCCTGGACCCGCTCATGGAGGCCATAGTGGTCACTCCCCTGGCACCGATCTCCCTCTGCTCGAGGCCCGTGGTTCTGCCGAGCAGCGCGAGGGTTGTCGTCGAGGTGAGCGGGGACTCCGTTCCGGTCGAGCTGTACGTTGACGGAGCCCCCTTCTCGGAACTAGGGCCGGGCTCCTCGGTCATCGTGACCAGGGCCCCGAGGCCGGCCAGGTTCGTCAGGTTCTTTGCCGAGGACTACTACTCGCGGGTGTTCGAGAGGTGCCTGTAGACTGCCGGAGGAGCAGCATAGTCCTGGACGCGGCAGCCATGTTCGCCGGCATCGAGCTGAGCTACGGCCCCTTCTACACCACCGAGAGTGTGCTGGGAGAAGTGCGGGACAACGAGAGCAGGATGAGGCTGGAGTTCGCGCAGGCCTCCGGGAAGCTGGTCGTGCTCTCCCCACCCAGAGAGCACTTGGAGCTCGCGAGAGCGAGGGCCGGGGAGCTGGGGCTGTTGGGGGAGCTCACGGGGACAGACTTGGAAGTGCTGGCCCTGGCGAGCTACGTCAAGAGCGTGTGCGGGAGCTCGACCCTCTACACTGACGACAGGGCGGTCCAGGACGTCGCTCTGTCCCTGGGAGTCCGAGTCCGCGGGATCAAGTACGCGGAGAGGAGGAGGCCGGGCAGGTACTCGTACAGGTGCAGGGCGTGCGGTCACAGGGCGAGCGCTCCCGGGGAGTGCCCCCGCTGCGGCTCCCCCCTGGAGCTGGAGCCCGCTAGATGATGTACTCCCTCGGGACCTCCACGCCGGCTCTGCGTAGCGCACGCGCGCAGCTGGCGCAGAAGGCCCCGAGCTTTCTATCGACGTCGAAGACGTTGTTGCTGAAGTTCATGACGCATCCCCTGCTCCGGCAGTGCCTCAGTCCGAGGACGTGTCCGAGCTCGTGGAGCACCTCCTTCACCACCCTCGCCACGTAGTTCCCCCTATCGGTCCACAGCCTGAGCCTCGCGAGGTACACCGACGCTACGCCGAGCTCGGGATCCGCCAGCCCGAAGACGAAGTTGAGCCCCGGGACGTAGGCGTCCGCGTCCGCTAGGAGGAGGCCCACGGAGTGCCCGCTCTTGGTGTGCGCGAGCAGCCTCGCGATCTCCTCGGCCACGTACTGCCCACGAGCCCTATCGAAAGCCTCCGCGGGCAACGAGAGGGTGCCGGCGCGGCGGACCTCGAAGCCGAGGACTCTCGAGGCGGAGCCGGCTACAGATTCCAAGACGTCCCTCTCGACGTAGCCGAAGGTGTAGACCTCCACTACTCTGGACGCCGCTCCCCCTCGAGTTGGCTCGCGGTGGAGCAAAATAGCTTCAGCAACACCATAAGGCTATCGATACTAACGCTAAAGCTTATTTATAGTCCCGCTCAAGTAACCGAGGTGAGCTGATCATGGACCTGGAGGTTTTGATATCCTCTGCACTCACAGCGCTCATCCCCGCCTACGTAGCGTCCTTCGTTCTCTACGCCGTTCGTGTGGTCAAGGGGCCCACCATCCCCGACAGGGTGCTGGCCGTGGACTCGCTGGGGTACGACCTCGCGGCGTTCATGGTGGTGCTGTCGATACTCCTGAGGTCTCCGCTCATGGTGGTCTGCGGGCTGGCCCTCGTCCTCTGGGTCTACGCCTTCGACATCTACGTAGCGAAGTACCTGGAGGCTAGGGAGATGGGTGGTTGAGTTGATCGAGCTAGTCCTCGTCGCCGCGGGACTGACCCTCATCGCCATCGGGGTCTTCTACGACTTCGTCGGCGCCGTGGGTCTGCTCAGGCTCCCGAACTTCTTCACCAGGCTCCACGCGGCTACGGCGGGCGCCATAGGTGGCGCCGTCGTGCCCATGATCGGTGCCTCCCTCGTGGCCCTCGGTGCCGAGTACCTCGGTCCCCCCAGGTTCTTCCTCGCCGGAGCCGCCTTCGCGAGCGGCCTGCTCCTCATGATCCTCGCTCAGGCGGGCTCCCACGCCATAGCTAGGGCCGCCTACCTGTCCGGCGAGGCCCCTAGAGAGCCGATACTCTACGACGCCCTCGAGAAGGGGGGTGGTGAGTAGTGGAGGTCGTCCCGATCTCCATCGCTGCGATAGCGGCCCTCCTGTCCATCGTGGCCACCTACCTGGCCGTGAGGTCTAGAGACCTGCTAGCCGCGGTGGTCTTCTCGGCAGTTCAGAGCACCGCGTACGCCCTGATATACTACGTCCTCATGGCTCCGGACATAGCCCTCGTGTACATCCCCGTCTCCGTGGGAATACTGCCAGCGGTCACTGTGATGCTCGTAAAGAAGACCGAGAGGTATGAGGAATGAGGCTCCGGGAGGTCGTGGTAGCGGTATCCGTAGCCCTCATGGTCTTGCTCCTGGCCTACGTGGTGAGCGCCGGAGGGCTCGGCCCCCTGGCTCCCCGCGAACTCAGGGAGCTCGCCAGGTCGTACCTCGCCAACGCTTACAACCCGTGGAACGTGACCCAGAGCTCCCTCTCTCTCGAGGCCGTTACCGCTATAGTGTGGGACTACAGGGGCATCGACACGTTCTTCGAGACCTCGGTGCTGTTCGCGTCCATCGTGGGGGTCTCGCTAATCTTCAGAGGCTACCGCGAGAGGCCGGGCATCGGCGGGAGGGGTCTCTCGGAGATAGTCAAGACCTCCACGAGAGTCCTCCTCCCCCTGATACTCGTCGCCGGCGTCTCGATAGCTCTGCACGGCCACCTGACGCCCGGCGGAGGGTTCCAGGGAGGCTCCTTCATAGCCGTGCTCCTGGTGCTAGCGACGGTCGTCTTCTCTCTGGACTTCCTCGTGGAGAGGGGGCTGGCGAGCGGCAGGCTCCTCGCCCTGAGGTCAGCGGGGCTGCTCGGAGTGCTGGCCACCTCGGTAGCCCTGCTCGCGGTCGGCCTCGCTCTCGGTATCGACGCTTACATATTCCAGAACATGGTCAGGGAGGGCTCCGAGCTCTCGATGCCCCAGTGGCTCCTCGACCGCCCGACCGGGGGCACTCTGCTCTTCTTCAACGTGTTCGAGGCCCTGGCCGTCGCAGCGGGTCTCGCGCTGGCGTTCCTCGTCCTCTCGCTCAGAGAGGAGGAGGTCGGGGAAGCCATGGCAGCGGGTGAGTGGCATGAGTGACCCCACTACGTTCCTCTTCGCGGTCGTCGTCCTCTCCCTGGTCGCCAACACGGGGATATCGCTCTACGGGGTCTTCACGAGGCCGTCCCTGGTTAAGAAGTTCATATCCCTGACGATATTCTCGGATACCCTCAACAGCTTCGCGATAGCCATAGGCTTCAGGCGCGTGGTCGGCCCGTACCCCTCCGCGGCCGTGCTGAGCTCCGTGCCGGAGGACCCGGACGAGCTGTTGGCCTTCGCGGGCTCGGCCGTCGACCCACTACCCCAGGCCCTAGTGCTGACGGCCATCGTGATCGGTCTAGCCGTCTACATGTTCCTGGCGGGCCTGATAATGCTGTACCACAGGCACTACAGGACGACCCGCATGGTGTAGCCGGGTGGTCGCTGTGGGCAGGCTCCTGGGCTACCTGACGGTCTTCGCGATGACCTACGCGTTCTACGTCGTCTTCACCGGAGCCACCTCGGTGTTCAGCCTGGTGCTGGGGGCACTGGCGTCCGCGGTGGTGTCGGTCGTGGTCAAGCCTCTCGTGGTCTCGGGGGAGCCGAGGGTGTCCGACATCGCGCGTCTGGCCTACCTCGCGGTCTACTACCTGTACTACATGGTCGTGGCCGAGGTCAGGGCGCACGTAGCGATAGCGAGGACGGTCTTCGGCAGGAGGATGGACATCTCCCCGGCGATCGTGGAGGTCCCCTACCACGTGAAGACCTCCTACGGGATGACGCTCGTGGCCGGTTCGATCACCAACACTCCGGGAACTGTCGTGGTCCAGGTAGACCCGGAGAGGAGGCGCTTCTACGTCCACTGGCTGTACGCCAAGGCCTTCGAGCCGGACAGGGCTAGGGAGGAGATCTCTGCGGAGTTCGAGAGGTTCGCGCAGAGGATCTTCGGGTGAGCCGGATGCTGGTCGCAGGTCTACTACCACTGTTCCTGATGGGCGCGGCGTTCACAATACCCGCGCTCTCGCTGGTCGTCAAGAGCCCGAGGTTCTACAGGGTCTACGCGACGGCGGTCTCCCTAGTGGGGCTCGCCATGGCTCTCGCAGTGTTCCTGGAGACGCGCGAGAGGGGCGTGGTCGCCTACCGGTTCGGCGGCTTCAGACCGCCTCTCGGCATAGTCTACACCGTCGACGCCCTGGGGGCCACCCTGGGGCTCCTGTCCGCGTTCGTGCTGACCATGTCGGTGGTCTACAGCACCTGGATGGTGAGGTCGCGCGGTGAGTACCTCTACTACACCCTAATGCTCTCACTCGGAGCGGGGTCGCTGGGCTGCCTCTACACCGGGGACGTGTTCAACCTCTTCGTCATGCTCGAGGTCCTCTCGCTCTCGGCCTACGCTCTCGTCTCCTTCTACAGAGACAACCCGAGGGCCGTCGAGGCGTCGATCAGGTACGCCTTCGTGGGGATGGTCGCCACATCACTCTACCTGCTCGCGTCCTTCGTGCTCTACGGCTCCTACGGCACCCTGAACATGGCCGACATAGCCCTCAAGGCGAGGAACCCGGCAGCGTGGACTCCCTACAGCGGCTGGGTATTCGGCGACGTGGTCCTGTCCTCGGCCATAGCCATAGCCCTCTCCGCGTGGACGTTCACCTTCAAGGCCGCCGTGTTTCCCAACCACTTCTGGCTCCCGGACGCGAACCCCGAGGCCCCGACCCCAGTCTCGGCCCTCTTCGTGGCGGTGATTGACCTGATCGGTGCCTACGGAGTCATCAGGTTCCTCTACACGCTCTTCGGCGAGGGGAGCGCGGTGGGAGTCCTGAGGCACGACATCCTCCTGGTGCTCCACGTGCTGGGTGCCCTCTCGGCCCTCGTGGGAGCCATGCTGCTCGTCGTCCAGACGGACGTCAAGAAGTTCATAGCCTACAGCACCATAAGCCACATGGGGCTGGCATTCATGGCCGCGACCACGGGGACTGAGAGCGGGGTCTCGGCCGCCACGCTTCAGCTGATCTCCAACTCCCTGAGCGAGGCCCTGCTCTTCTACGCGGCCGGCGTAGCTATCGTGGCCGTCGGCAGGTCTGTGGAGGGGGTGGGCTTCCTCAGGAGGAGCAAGGTGGCCTCGGCGGCCTTCGTCGTGGGGCTCCTGAACCTGTTCGGCGTCGTCCCCGTGTTCGTGGGCTTCTGGAGCAAGCTCTTCATGTTCATGGCCTTCCTCGAAGTGGGCTACCTGGCCAGTGCGGTAGTCCTGATGGCGTCGACGGGGATCTCCGGCGTGGGCTACGTGAAGCTCATAAACTACCTCGCTAGGTCGACGCCGGGGCCCAGGGAAGACCCGAGGCTCAGGAGCACCCTGGTGCCGGTGCTCGTGGTAGCGCTGACCACCCTGGCGCTGGTGGCCCTGGGGATCGCCGTGGTAGCCGTGCCCGAGGTGGGCAGAGCGATAAGGGAGGTCGGAGCCTCGGCCATGGACTACGCAAGCTACGTCAAGGCCGTCATCGGGTGGTGAAAGTGCTCCCCAGTTTATATAGTATAAGTATAGCAGAGTTAGGTTTAAAAAGGTTCAGAACACCCAAGGTGGGGAACCTATGAGGTTCACCTTCATGTGCCGGGAGAGGCCGGGCGCCTCCCACTACAGGGTGGCCGTCGTGGGAGCCGGCCCGGCGGGGCTCTCGGCCACGGGCTACCTTGTTTGCAGGGGGTACGAGGTGGACATCTACGAGAAGCTCCCGATCCCCGGGGGCATGATGAGCTTCGCCATACCCAGGTATAGGATACCGCTCGACAGCATCATGGAGGGAGTCGAGGAGCTGAGGGACAGGTTCGGCGTGAAGCTCTACACGTCCACCAAGGTGGTGTGCGGTGAGAGGCACGACGAGGGGGACGAGCTGGTCGGGAGCTCCGCGGACTTGCTCAAGCTGGTCGAGGGCTACAACGCCGTGCTGATAGCTACGGGGACGTGGCGCTCGAGGAGGCTGGGGATACCGGGAGACGACGCTAAGAACGTGGTCTCCGCGCTGGAGTTCCTTCTAGACCTACACCGCGAGGAGCTCGGTCTGGGGGGAGGCCACGCGCGCGGGTTCAAGAAGGTCGTCGTCATCGGAGGAGGTCTGAGCGCCATCGACGCCGCCGAGGAGAGCCTGCTGAAGGGGGCCAGCGAGGTCTACCTGGTCTACAGGAGGACCATAAGGGAGGCCCCGGCTGGGGAGTACGAGGTGAGGAGGCTCATCAGGCTCGGGGTCAACTGGGTGGAGCTAGCGGCGCCCCAGAGCGTGGTCGTGGAGAACGGTGCGGCCAGGGGGGTGGTCTTCCAGAGGATGAAGCTCGGGGAGCCGGACGAGTCCGGTAGGCCGAGGCCGGTCCCGATCCCGGGCAGCGAGTTCATGGTGGAGGCGGACCTCGTCGTAGCAGCCGTAGGAGAGATCCCCACGCCTCCGATCGCCTCCGATTGTGGGGGTCTGGGCAAGTACGTCGGGAAGGACGGGAGGATACTGGTAGACAAGGGCCTCCGCGTGCCTGGCACCAACATCTTCGCGGCGGGCGACGTGGTGACCGGGCCCTCGAAGATAGGTCGGGCAGTGAGGCAGGGGCTGTTGGCCGCCAAGGAGGTGGACAAGCTCCTGTCCCTGAGAGCCCTTGTTGCGAGGTGATGGGAGTGCCGGACCTCGGAACGCTCCTCAGGGTCGTGGACTACTCCAAGTGCATGGGCTGCGAGACCTGCGAGGTGGTCTGCGAGTTCGTCCACGAGCTCGGCCCCTTCATAAGGCTCTACGAGCTCTGGGGAGGGGTCAAGAGGCCCATCTCGTGCTTCCACTGCAGCAAGGCCCCCTGCATCGAGGCCTGTCCGACCGGGGCCATGAGGAGGGATCCCCAGGGAGCCGTCTACGTAGAGTTCTCGAGGTGCATAGGCTGCATGGCCTGCCTCCACGCGTGCCCCTTCGGCATACCGGAGCTCAGCGAGGTCACGAGGACTTCCGTGAAGTGCGACCTCTGCAGAGACCTGAGGGGCGACGGTCTGACGCCGGCCTGCGTAGCCATGTGCCCCAGCAGAGCGATAGTGCTCGGGCAGCCCAGGGCCGTCGGGGACGAGGTCAAGAGGCGCGCTCTGGCGAAAGTGGTGCAGCTGAGCCTGGGTGAGAGCGGGTGAACGACACCCTAAGATACGCGGTCTACACCGCCTCAATAGCTCTGGTACTGGCGGGCAACGTCGGGCCCCTAAGGCTGAGCAGACTCGGGTCCGCTCTGAGAGTCCTCGGCTTCGCTACGCCGCTGCTGCTGCTCTACGGCTGGTACCTGGAGGCGTTCCCGGCGATCCTCCTGCTGGTCTCCGCAGTCACGGGCAGCCTGGTCACGCTCTACACCGCTGGCTACTCGGTCAGGAAGTACGGTGCCGGAACCCTGCAGCCTCTGGTGGACTTCTTCACCCTCTCGGTAGCCCTCGTGTTCACGTCCAGGTACCTCATAGAGCTGGTCGCCGTGTGGCTGATAGCCGAGATACTTGGGTTCTTCGTCGTGGTCTACGACGCGATGACGGGGGCGAACCCCAGGGCCTGGCCGGCCGGGCTCAGGTACCTCGTGGTCTCCATGGTTCCGGCAGACCTCTCCCTGATGGTCCTGCTAGCTCTGGCCGGCCTGAGAGCCTCCCTGAGTACCCCGATTCCCGCGCTCGAGCTGGACCTGAGCTCGCCGGTGATAGCGGTAGTGGCCATGCTGGGGTTCATGGCCAAAGCAGCGGTGGCACCGCTCCACTTCTGGCTGCCCGACGCCCACTCCATAGCGCCCTCGCCTGGCTCGGCCGTACTGTCAGGCCTCATGGTCAAGATGGGGATCTACGGGCTGGTGAGGCTGGTGACGCTGGGCTCTCTGAACGCCGACGCGGCGGTGGTCCTGTGCCTCGTCTTCGGGTCTCTGACCGCGATATACGGGGGTCTCCAGGCTCTCGTCCAGTCGGACATCAAGAGGATCCTGGCCTACAGCACCATTTCCCACACGAGCACCATGACCCTCCTCCTCGGGCTCTACAAGATGTCGGGGTCCGCGGAGTTCCTGACAGCCGCGACGGTATACGCGGCCGCCCACGCCGTATACAAGGCCTCCCTCTTCATGGACTCCGGGGTAGTGGAGGTGCTGACCCACACTAGGTCCCTCGAGAGGCTGGGCTACGTGTCTAGAGTGCTCCCGGGCGAGACCCTGTCCGCGCTCATCTCGGTGCTCTCGCTGCTCGGGGTGCCACCGACCCTCGGCTTTCTGAGCAAGCTCGCGGTGTTCATGTCTCTGGCGGGGCACATCGCGGAGTCCTGGGTCTACCTGGCCGCCACGCTGGTGGTCGTCTTCGAGGTGGCGCTCTCGGTGGGCTACAGCGTGAGGTACCTCCTAGCTCACGTGGGGAGCCCCGTGTACAGGTACGAGGAGCTCGACCCGTCCAGTGGTAGGCTGTCGCCCTACGTGCTCGCCCTATCCTCATCGTCCCTCGCCCTGGTCTTCTACGTCGTGGGGAGCGCCACCTTCGTCCCTCTGGCCGACCTGGTACCGCAAGTATTGATGCTGCTCGGGATCTTCGGAGTTCTCTTAGGCGTGGTGGGGTGGATAACGTACGCTATGCTCAAGCACGGGAGAAGGGACGAGGCCTGGCTCGGGGGTGCGAGACCGTGAGCCACGTCAGGTCCGCCGCGGTGAGGAAGATCGAGGAGTACGTCAGGAAGCTGGTGTTCGTGGACAGCTCCGCGCTCTTCGACGGCGTGGTAAGGCTGAGCGGGCCCGTCTCGGAGCAGAGGACGTCGAGGGTCAGCAAAGCGCTGGTGAAGCTCATGGCGTCCGTGGTCAACCTCCCGCAGTACTTCGCGCTCGTAGAGTTCGACCTCACGAAGTACGTTAGGGCCGCCGCAGGGCACCTCGAGCTGTTCAGAAAGTCTCTCGAGACCTCCGTGACCCTCTCGTCCCTGCTCGCCGGGGTGCTGACCACCGTAGCCATGCTCGCGCTCGTGGTGCTGAGGGGTGCTCCATAGCCTAGCGGTGGCGGCCCTGTCTCTCCTGCTGGCCCCCGTCTACGACGGGGTCGAGAGGAAGGTCAGAGCAGCGATCCACAGCAGGATCGGGCCCCCGCTGCTCCAGACGTGGTACGACATCCTCAAGCTGTTCAGCAAGGAGGTCGTGATACCCTCCGGAGGCTCCTGGAGCGCGCTGGTGACTACCCTCGAGGCGTTCACGTTCGCTGCGGCGTCCGCGGCCCTCGTCTACGTCTCCGGCCACGCTCTGGCTCCCGGAGCCCTCCTCGAGGTAGTGGTGCTCGCGGTGCTGCTGAGCGTCTCGACGGCCCTCACGATCCTGAGGGCTGCGTCGCAGAGCAACGTGTTCTCGGTCCTCGGAGGCTTCAGGGAGTTCTTCCTCGCGCTCTCCGCGGAGCCCTTCACGGTCTTCTCGCTCCTGGTGCTGGCCTCCGGAACCGGGACCCTGGCCTCGAGGAGCGTTGCGGTGGCGATCCTGGTGCTCGCGTCCTACGTCGCCAGCGGCAGGGTACCCTACGACATAGCCGAGGCGGAGCCGGAGCTGGCCTCCGGAGTCAACATAGAGCTCGCGGGACCCCTGCTGGGCGCGGTGACCGTGTCCACGGTCCTGAGGAAGTTCGTCTCGGCCGCCCTCACCGCCCTGGCCATAGCCTCTCTCGCCGGGCTGAGCGGCGTAGCGTCCCTGGCCGCCGTCTCCCTCTCCACACCGGTGGTCTGGGTGGCGCACACGGTCGTGAGCGTCCTGCTCGGGAGGAGCAGGGTAGACCTAGCCATGAGGTTCCTCTACGGCACCCTCTTCTTCCTCTCCTCCATACTCATCGTCGCACTGGGGTTGGGACTGTGAGTGAGGACCGGAGGGACGTGGTCGAGTCCCTGAAGGGGCTCGGAGGAGTAGTCGAGGAGGTGAAGGCCTCCGAGGTCTACGTGAGGGTTCCTAGGGAGGACGTCAGGAGCGCGGCGAAGGTCCTCTACGACGCGGGGGCCTACCTGAGGACGTGCGTCGGCGTCGACGAGAGGGAGCTCGCCGGGGCGTTCTCGCTCTACTACATATTCGGGCTCGACGAGAGGGGAACCGACGTCGTCCTCAGAGTCGTGGCTCCCGAGCAGGACAGCCCCTGGACGAACTCGATAGTGCCGGAGGTCCCCGCGGCGGACTGGTGCGAGCTCGAGGCCAGGGACCTCCTCGGGATAGAGTTCAGGGGGAGGCTCGTCAGGAGGCTCGTGCTCCCCGAGGACTGGCCGGAGGGAGTTCACCCCCTCAGGAGGGAGTTCAGACACGACGAGAGGCCGCCGAGGGTCTCCAGGGAGGAGCTGCCGGAGGAGCCCGGCGTTCCGGTCGGCCCCTACCACCCGGCTCTCCACGAGCCGGAGTACTTCGAGCTCTACGTGGAGGGCGAGAAGGTGGTCGACTTGGTCTACAGGGGCTTCCACGTACACAGGGGGATAGAGAAGCTGGCGGAGTCGCCGAGGTTCACCTACAAGCAGGTGCCGTTCCTCGCCGAGAGGATATGCGGTATATGCGGCTTCGTCCACTCGACCTGCTACGTCATGGCCGTCGAGAAGGCTGCGGGTATAGAGGTGCCGGAGAGGGCAGAGTTCATCAGGTCTATAGTCCTCGAGGTGGAGAGGCTCCACAGTCACCTCCTGTGGCTGGGCGTAGCGGCCCACCTGCTCGGGTACGACGCCGGCTTCATGCACTCGTGGAGGATCCGCGAGCACACCATGGTCTTGGCCGAGTACCTCACCGGGTCGAGGAAGACGTACGGGATCAACGTGATCGGGGGCGTGAGGAGGGACGTGAACTCGGACAAGATAGACAAGACCCTCAAGACCATAGCGCGGGTGAGGGAGGAGTTCGGGAAGCTCGCCGAGGCCATGCTGTCCGTGCCGCAGATCAGGTCGAGGGCCTCCGGCACCGGGGTCCTGACGAGGAGCGAGGCCAGGTCTCTGAGCGTCGTGGGTCCCGTCGCGAGGGCCTCGGGCCTCCACAGGGACGTCAGGAAGGACTACCCGTACCTCGCCTACGGGCGCGTCTCCTTCAG
>CALJEN010000013.1 GCA_938073905.1 uncultured Sulfolobales archaeon
CCTCGTGAGGGCCCTCAGGGAGGGCTGGATAGCCGGGGCCGGGATAGACGTCTTCGAGGGGGAGCCCATACCGGCGGACCACCCACTGACCCAGTTCAGGAACGTCGTCCTGGCACCCCACATAGGCAGCGCGACCTACGAAGCCAGGCACGCCATGGCCGAGGCCGTCGCCGAGAACCTGGTGGCCTTCTACGAGGGGAGAGTCCCACCGAACCTCGTCAACAGAGGCGTAACCTCGGTGCGATCGCCCGGGTTCGGGTAGCCGCTGCCGTCAGACGCGCAGGCAGATAAGACCCTCACGCTCAGTTCCCTCAGGCTTTTTCCCTCCACGACCCACGCTCTCACCGAGCAGTCCGCTTCGTCGACTATTACCCACGGAATAGGCCACAGGAGCATCCCCTCGGCATCGAGAGGGCTGGGTGTGGCCCCGGTTCTGTGGGTATGCACGAGAGCAACGACCTCGAGCCCCGCCATTTCCGAGAGCCTGTGTCCCTCGATTATAGCTACCGGGTCTAGGTAGAACCTATCCCTCTCCTCGGATAGGTTCTCGCCCACGACTATGTCTTCCACCACCGCCGACCCCTCTTCCATGAACCCTATGCCGAGGCCCGCGAGCTCCTTCCCATAGATCCCGGCTAGCTCGCAGACGAGCTCCACCAAGTGTTTGGGGACGACCAGCTCCCGGACGACCCTACGCCACCCTGGACAGGGCCCTCCTAACGTCGAGGGGCAAGTCCTTGTACTCTACCACGATGTCCTTCACGTCCTTGAAGGACTGGTGCTCTAGCAGGTCCCAGCTCTCCTCCTTGTCTCCGAGCTCGTAGCTACCTCTAAGCAGACCGTGAACCACCACGAATCTGCCCAGGGGTGAGGACACCACCTCGCACACGCCCTCGATGCCCCCTTTCCTGAACCTGTACACAGCCTCCCTAGTGACCCTGAGCATGTTCACCCCCTTTCTGTGCCGGGGCACAGGTTAAAAGCTATGGAAATAAAATCTATTGGCGGAGCCGATGATGTGTACCCGGCAAGTAGGCAGCGGTGCCTTGTCAGTGTTACTCTGAGGCCCTCGCGGAGCCCTCCCGGGGTTCTCGGCAAGCACTTAACACGAGAGCCGAGACCTCCTCGTACAGCTCCCGGGGGTCTACCGAGCAGTTCACTCCCCTAACTACGTACGACACAGACCTCAGCTCTCCGAGGACCTCGGTGCCCTCGATGACCACCCTCCTCCCGGACGGCAAGGGCATTTCGTCCGAGTAGCACAGCCTATCGCCGCCGATGGAGAGGCTCCTCTCACAACCGAAGCAGTAGGGCAGGCCCGGGAGGTCGCCGACCGCGTGGGGCTCCTCGGAGCAGACCACCACCACCTTGAGGAAGTCACACACAACGTGCTCTCTGAGGAGCACCCTAGGAGCACCTGCGCCCTCCGCCTAGGCCTTCTCCTCGGAGCTCCTGCCGAGCCCTATCGAGCGCACCAGGGACGTCAGACCGGTCACGAGCTCCATCGGCAGCACTATCTTGGTCGCCGGGCTCTCGGCCACCTTGGTTATCGCCTCCAGGTACTGGAGGAACAGGGTGTTGGAGCTCACCCTCGACGCAGCCTCGTTGACGAGCTCCAGCGACCTGGATATGCCCTCGGCCCTGAGTATCGCCGCCTGCTTGTCTCCCTCGGCCTTCTTTATCTGGGACTCCCGGTACCCCTCGGCCTCCAGTATCGCCGCCTGCTTCTTCCCGTCCGCCTCCAGGATCATGGCTCTCCTGTTCCTCTCGGCCGCCATCTGCTTTATCATGGCCTCCTGCACGTCCCGCGGCGGCCTTATCTCCTTGATCTCGACCGAGGTGACCTTTATGCCCCACCTGTCCGTGACCTCGTCCAGCTTGGCCCTCAGGGTGCTGTTTATGTACTCCCTCTTGGCCAGCACGTCGTCCAGCAGCAGGTCTCCGACCACGGCCCTGAGCGTGGTCATCGCTATGCCCGTCGAGGCCATGACGTAGTTGCTGACCGAGGTCACAGCGAGCATCGGGTCGAAGACCTTGAGGTAGACCAGCAGGTCTATGTCTACCGGGGCGTTGTCCTTGGTGATGCAGGTCTGGGGAGGTATGTCCAGCACGAACTCCCTTAGGTCCACCTTTATGGCCCTGTCTATGATGGGCACGAGGACTACGAGCCCGGGTCCCCTGACCCCTATCATCCTCCCCAGTCTAAAGACAACCAACCTCTCGTACTCCGGGACTACCCTAACGTGTCTGGCCACTATCAGGACGACTATCAATACTGCTATTAGTACTACGATTAGAGTGGCCGGATCCAACAGCTCACCCGCACCGCGCCAATGCGAGGCGGATAATATATGCTTTAGCAGCGCCGAGATGCCGGTCCCCCGGGAGCGGGGGCCGGTGAAGCTGAAGACGGAGGAGCTAACACCTCTCGGTACCGACCCGCCGCGAGGACTGGTCCTCAGAGTTCCCCGCTGTCCGCAGTGCGATGGTGGGGTTCGGAGCGGTGAAGGGTCGGGCTTTTAGTGGGAGCGAGTTCCGCAGCGCAGCCCGGAGGCGCACAGTCCCCGCTCTCGATCTCTTCTTAGAGTATGTCCCGAGAGCGTCCCTCTCAGCCCTCCGAACTCTTCGATTCCTCGGGAAACTTCTCCACGTATAGAAAGAGGCCCCTGACCTCCCTGACGACGACGGAGCTGCCCGCCGGTATCGAGCCGGACAGGGAGTAGGCCGACCACTCCTCTCCCGAGACGTGCACGACCCCGGGAACCGCGGGCCCTATGTCCGTCTTGGCCACCCCGACGGAGCCAACCAGGGCCTCTTTCGGGCTAGGCCTCCTCAGCCTCACCGCCTGGGCCGCCTTGAACATCACGAAGCCCAGGAGCCCTCCCAGAATGCCGAGCGCCGCGAGAGCCCCCAGGACGGGCAGCTCCACCGTCGGGATAGGCCTGCCCCTCAGGTTCATGTACGTCCCCAGCGCGAGCAGTGCGAGGCCAGCTATCCCGAAGCCCTGGAGCCCTGGACTCATGAACTCCACGACTATCAGCACGCTGCCCGAGAGCATCAGGGCCAGGGTCAGCAGCTCTGGCGGTATGACGTGCATGCCGTAGAGGGCCACCGAGATCAGCAGCACGCCCGCTACGACGTACCCCTGGAAGCCGCTCACGAAGATCTCGGCCAGGATCAGCCAGAGCCCCAGTGCGAGCGCCAGCGAGGAGACCAGGGGGTCTGATATCACCGAGAGGAGCTGGTCGAACAAGTCCTTGGTGAGCACGGCTCTGGGCCCGGGAGCCCCGAGGTCTCTGAGCACGTCGTCCAGGGAGTGGGCCCTTCTGGCTATCCCGAGGGCTACGGCCTCCTCGTCCGACAGTGTCAGGGCCTCCGTGACGAACCTCACCACGGTCTCGACGATCCTCTCGTCCCCGTAGGCCCTCTGGGCGAGCGACCTGAAGCGGGAGCTCACGTAGCTCACGGTCTTGGGGTCGTCCGGGTAGGGCCTCGCCGCGCCTATCACGGAGCCCTGAGCCATGTAGATCCTGCCGCAGGCTACCGCTACGAGCGCGGCGGCCGACGCGGCCTTCCCCCCGGGAGGTACGTAGACCGCGCAGCCGGCGCCGCTGGAGATTATGAGCTCAGCTATGCTGTCGGCGGGGGCCAGGTAGCCCCCGTAGCTGTTCACCTGGAGGACCAGCAGTCCCCCGGGAGGCACCCTGTCGATCGCTCTGCGCACCAGAGACGCGGTCCCGCCGTCGATCGTCCCGGTCACCTCGACCACTATGGTCTCACTGTACGAGTAAGACGCCAGAGCGACGAGAGCCAGGAGCAGTGCCGCCGGGAGTAGCCTCACTTCCCCCACAACAACTCTTGCGAACAGAGAGTATATACTGTTGTCGCGCGATGAGCGGCCGCCGAAGACCCCGCTCCTTGCTCGTGAACCCCACGCTCCTCTCGAGTCCGGGCCGCCTAGCTGGGCCGTGGGCTCCTATGGCCAAGGACGGGAGGTCTTGCGAGGGAGTCCGCGCCAGGGCAGTCGGTTCTGCGATAACCGGGAAGGCGTGGTGGACCGGCCGGGACTTGAACCCGGGACCTCCGCCGTGCGAGGGCGGCGCTCTTCCAGGCTGAGCTACCGGCCCACCGCTTCTGCAGCCCTCTTCCGAGTTTTAAGCCTTTACCCGTGGAGGTGTGGAGCGAGGCTCCGGGTAGGCCCTCAGGACAGGTTCCGAGCCGGGCCCGGCGGGAGCTCGACGACCATCGCTACGCGCTCCACGAGCTCTCGGAACACATCCCTTCTCTCCCCCTCATCCGCTCTCTTGTACTCCCTCAGGAGCCCCGCCAGCTCCCGCAGCTCCCGCTCTAGGTGTAGCACCCTGCTCAGAAGCCACGAGGTGAGCCTGCACACGTTCCTGGGCCTCTCGGACGGGGAGGCGCTCTCGTAGTCCAGTATCTTGACCCTCCCGTCGACCGTTAGAAACACGTGCTTCTGCGCTCTGCTGAGCTCCCTGTGGTCGACCCCGAGGATGTCCAGCCCCCTCCCCGCCGAGATGACCTTGAGGACTAGGGGGAGCTTGCTCTCGGCGCGGCTCAGGGCCTCCACCACCGGCACTCCCTCGACGAGCTCCATCAGTATGTAGTACCTCCCGCAGCTCGCGACCCTCGGCGACACGGGGTAGGCCCTCCCGAGGACTTCGCACTCGGCGAGCAGGTCGGACCTCTTCGAGTCGGTCCTCAGCACCTTCAGAGCGGCCCTGCCCCCGCCCGCCAGCGAGACCTCGAGGACCGTGGACGAGTGTCCCTTCCCCAGGAGCCTGGTCGCGCCCAGAACACCCAGGCCGGCCAGCTCGGAGGCCCTCTCCTCCGCGCAGCTCCGGCTGAAGCTCGGGTAGCAGAGGTAGTAAAGAAGGTCAGACCTCCACATTGGCGTGGAGCTCCAGCATATCCTCCTCTTCCACTCCGAGCCTGCTCATGAGCTCGAATATCACGGAGTCCAGCACGACCTGGGCGACGAGCTCGAACTGGGTCCCGAGGGGCGCCAGCGGCTCGTGGAGCCCGAGGAGCTGCCTGACCTCCCACCTGTCCTCGTGGCTCACCTTGGTCCTCCCCGGTATGCTCACGACCATGTCTGCTATCTTCGCCAAGGGGGAGTCCGGGTACGACGTGAGAGCCACCACCTTCACGCCCAAGCTCCTGGCTATCTCGGCCGCGGCTACGACAGCTGCCGAGCGCCCAGACCCGGATATGGCTATCAGCACGTCACCGGCCCTGGCTGCCGGGGTCACGGTCTCGCCCACCACGTAGGCGTGGAAGCCCAGGTGCATGAGCCTCATAGCGAAGGCCCTGCCGATGAGTCCCGACCTGCCGACGCCCACCACGAATATCCTCCTCCCGTCTCGGTGCGCTGACTCCAGCAGCTTGAGGAAGGTCTCGAGCTCGCTCTCGGAGATGAAGTCTAGCGCTGCCTCCAGGTACTTGACGAGGGACAGGTACGCCCTCCTGAATACTTTCAACTATCCCTCGGAAGGGGTTGGAGAGAAGAGTATATAAGCATGCGCCGCGCACAGGCCCCAAAACGCGGCACCACCCACCCGAGCAGTCGGCCTCGGGCTATTGGGAGCGGCAGGCGTACACCCCCGCCCCATCGAACCCGTCTTCTACGGGTGCCCTCGCCCCTCCCGGAAGCCCGGGAGGAGACGGCCGCCTCTTTTCGGGGAGGGTTTCCCGCTTAGATGCTTTCAGCGGTTACCCCCCACGGCGTAGCTGCCCGGCTGTGCCCTACCGGACAGCCGGTAGACCAGAGGCCGCGACGCCCCGTTCCTCTCGTACTAGGGGCGCCTTCCCCTCAGGCGGCCCGCACCCCCCGTGGGTAGAGTCCGACCTGTCTCACGACGGTCTAAACCCAGCTCACGTTCCCCTTT